>JOFO01000001.1 GCA_000721275.1 Microtetraspora glauca
GCCCTCTGGGCATCAGTGACAGACAACGGCGGAATCTTCGGACCAGGGCGACTCATGCCCAACTAACGACGAATCTCCGACTCAGGTCACTAGGCCGTTTCTTTCGGATCAGGCCGGGTAGCCGGCGCCGGCGGAAGCGTGGCCGGTTCTGGTGTCGCGGGGGCGGTGCGCGGCGGCCGGTCCGGCAGGATCGTGGAATGCGTACTTCCGCCGTGGTGTCCGGGGGCCTCGCCCTGTTGTTGCTCGTCCTGGTGGTGGCCGGCTGGTCGCCGCTGCTCACCTTCGACCGCGCGGTCGACGAGGCGCTGCACCGCAGCGCGGTCGCCCACCCCGGCGTCACCAGAACCCACCGGCTGCTCAGCGACTGGGTGTGGGACCCCTGGACGATGCGCGCGCTGGCCTGCGCCGCCGTGCTGCTGCTCGCCCGGGCCGGACACCGCCGGCTCGCCTGGTGGGTGGCCGGGACGGTGGTGGCGGCGGCCGGGGTGCAGCAGGCGGTGAAGGCGCTGGTCGGCCGGGACCGGCCGGAATGGCGGGACCCGGTGGACTCGGCCGCGTTCTCCGCCTTCCCCTCCGGGCACGCCATGACCGCGACCGTGGTCTGCGGGCTGCTGCTGTGGGTGGTCGCCGTCGTCGGGCGGGAGCCGTGGCGCGGCTGGGGCACCCTGGCCGGGCTCGCGGTCGTCTCGGTGCTCGGCGTCGGCTGGACCCGGATCTACCTGGGCGTGCACTGGCCGTCGGACGTGGTCGCCGGCTGGCTGCTGGGCTGGTGCTGCGTGGCCGTCGCGGTGCTCGCGTACCGCCGGAGCACCGCCCCGCGGCCGCTCCCCGCGGGGCCCCGCGCGGGCGGCGGACGGGCCGGCGGGACGGCGACGTGACGAAGCCGCCCGTCCTGGACGATCCCCCGTGTCGCCCAGGACGGACGGCCTCCCCGCCGTCGCGCCACGGGGGCGGGGCGGCGGGCCACGCTGAGTATATTGGCCGAGAGCCAGTCAACGCAGGAGCCCAGCATGACGCCGCGTAGCCCATCGGTCAACGAAGAGCTGAGGCGGCGTTCGCGGGAGCGCATCCTGGCGGCGACGGTCGAGCTGGTCGGGCTGCGCGGATACGAGGCCACCACCCTCGGCGACATCGCCGAACGGGCCGGGGTGGCCCGGGGGCTCGTCTCGTACTACTTCCCCGGCAAGCGCCAGCTGCTCCAGTCCGCCGTGCACCGTCTGATGCACCTCACGCTGGCGGAGGCGCTGGAGCGGGAGCCGCGCACCGAGGACGGGGCGGAGCGGCTGGCCCGGGCGATCGACGCGATCCTGGGGCTCGCGGTGGACCGGCCGACGCTGATGCGGACCCACATGGCCGGGATCCTCCAGGCCGAGGGCTTCGTGCGGTGCGAGGAGCAGCAGCGGCTCGCGTTCCTGCTGCGGGACACGGTGGAGCGGTACGGCTCCGAGGACGTGGACCGGGACTATCCGCTGCTGCGGGCGCTGCTGATGGGCGCGGTGGTGGCGGTGCTGCTGCCGGGCGCGCCGATGCCGGTGGCGCGGCTGCGGGCGGAGCTGTTCCACCGCTACGGGCTGGCCTGGGAGAGCGGCATGCCGCCGGACGGTGGTCCGCCCGACGGCATGCCCTGAGGCGTCCGGGGTCAGTCCCGGTCGCCGAAGTCCTCGAAGTAGTCCGGCTGGGTCTGGACGTTGAGCTCGTCCATGCGGACCTTCTTCCCGGCGTCGGTGCGCGGGTCGGAGATCTTCAGGACGTCGAGGCCGCGGGCGATCTCGTTGGAGTAGATGTGTCCGTTGTAGTAGTAGGCGGACCAGGAGCCGCCGGTGGTGAGGGCGGTGGCGGAGACCGGGCCGCGGTCGAACCAGCCGATCTCCTTCGGGCGCGCGGAGTCGGTGAAGTCCCAGATCGAGACGCCGCCCTGGTACCACGCCTGGACCATGATGTCCTTGCCCTTGACCGGGATCAGCGAGCCGTTGTGGGCGACGCAGTTCTCGGTGGCGGCCTGGTGGCGCGGGATCTTGAAGTAGCTGCGGAAGACCAGCTTGCGGTTCTTGCCCTTGCCGGTGATGTCGTAGACGCCGTTGGCGCCGCGGTTCGGGCCGACGGCCGCGTTGCAGGTGGCGCCGCCACCACCGCCGAGCTCGTCGGTGAAGACGACCTTGTTCGCCTTCTGGTTGAAGGTGGCGGAGTGCCAGAAGGCGAAGTTGACGTTGTCCTGGACCTGGTCGATCACCCGGGGGTGCTCGGGGTCGGAGACGTCGAAGAGGATGCCGTCGCCCATGCAGGCGCCGGCGGCGAGGTCCTTGCCGGGCAGCACGGTGATGTCGTGGCAGCCGGTGGTCTTGGAGACGCCCGGGTTGGTCGGGGCGCCGGGGTTGCCGCCGCCGTCGGGGCCCTCACCGGGGAAGAGGACGGGGAAGCCGACGACGCGGGCGCGCTCGGGCGCGTCGCGCGGCACCTTGATGACCGAGATGCCGTCGTGCGGCGGCTGGCAGTCCGGGAAGGCCGCGTTCGGCGAGTAGGAGGACACGTACACGTACACGTCCTTGCGCTGCGGCAGGAGCGTGTGGGTGTGGGAGCCGCAGGCGGTCTCGACGGAGGCGACGTACTTCGGGTTGGTGACGTCGCTGATGTCGAAGATCTTCATGCCCTCCCAGGACTCCTTGACGGAGGCGGGCTGGGTGGTGCTGGCGCACGAGTCGTCGCTGCGGGAGGAGTCGGTGGACAGGAAGAGGAGGTTCCCGGAGACGGAGATGTCGTTCTGGCTGCCGGGGCAGAGGACCTGGGCGACGGTCTTCGGGGCCTTCGGGTCGCTGATGTCGAAGACGCGGAAGCCGTCGTAGTTGCCCGCGAAGGCGTAGTCGCCCTGGAAGGCGATGTCCGTGTTGAGGCTCTTGAGCGCGTCCTTGGGGACGTTCGCCAGGAGTTCGATGTTGTCGGTCTTCACGATCTCGTCGACGCCGGGTATGTCGCCGCTCTGGATGGCGGCCCGCGCCCCGGCGGCCTGCTCCGCCGAGACCGGCGCCTGGACCGGCGCGTCCCCGGGGTCGGGGGTGGCGGCGGCCGTGCCGGTGGCGAGCAGCGCCGCGAGCAGGCCGGCCGCCGCGGTGGCGGTGCCGAGGCGTCTGATCCGGGACCGTGGACTGTGCGGGATAGGCAACGAAGTCACTCCGTCCTCCGTGTTCTCCGTTCAAAGGTGAACGGTTCTGGCCACGGCAGTATGTTCCTTGGCGTGCACATCCCAACAGATGGCAACACAGATGTCATGAAGGAATCTGCTCAACTCCCCTGAAGAACCTGCTAGGAACAGCCCCCTGTACCGCAAAACCCCCTGGAGGTACCGTTGCTGATCCGCCACCACCGGCGCTCCGCCGTCGCCGCGACCCTCGCCGCGCTGGCCGTCTTCGCCCTGGGCGCCTGCGAGTCGGAGTCCGGAACCGCGGCCCCGGAGCCCACCGCGACCGACGCCGCCGCGGCGGTCGTCGTGCCCGGCAGGCCCGGCGAGCCGGCCCGGCGGGTCTCCCCGGAGGAGGCGGCGAGCCTGCTGCCCGACGAGCGGCCGAACGGCGCCGACTTCCGGTACGTGCAGATGATGATCGTCCACCACCGGCAGGCCCTGACGATGACGGCGCTGGCCCCGGAGCGGGCCCGATCGGCCGCGGTGCGGATGCTGGCGGAGCGGATCGCGGCGGCGCAGCAGCCGGAGATCGGCGCCATGGAGGGGTGGCTGAAGACCCACGGCGGGCCCCGGGACCAGGGCGCGCACGCCCATCACACGATGCCGGGCATGGCGACCGACGCGCAGCTCGCGGAGCTGCGGGTGGCGAAGGGGACGGCCTTCGACGAGCTGTTCCTGGAGCTGATGGTGACGCACCACGAGGGCGCCGTGACGATGGCGGCGGAGGTGCTCGGCCAGGGCAACAACGTACAGGTGGAGGAGATGGCGAACGACGTGATCGCCCAGCAGACGGCGGAGATCGGCCGGATGCGGGACCTCTGACCGCGGCCCGCCCGTCCGGCCGGGGCGCGGTCTCCGGGAGGCCGGGGCACGGTCTCCGCGAGACCAGAGCGCGGCCGTCCGGGGGCCGCCCGGTCAGGCGCCGGGCGCCGCCTCGCGGGCCGACTGCGCCTCGGCCGCCGCGAGGACGGTGTCGAGGAGGCCGGGGAACAGGGCGTCGAGGTCGGCGCGGCGGAGCCCGTTCAGCTTCGCCGTGCCGCGGTAGTCCTGCCGGATCACGCCGGCCTCGCGCAGCACCCGGAAGTGGTGGGTGGTCGTCGACTTGGTGACCGGGAGGACGAAGTACGAGCAGGCCAGTTCGGTCTCGGCGGCGGCCAGTTCGCGCACGATCCGCAGCCGCACGGCGTCGGAGAGCGCGTGCAGCACCGGCTCCAGGCGGATCTCCTCGCGCGCCGGGTGTTCCAGGAGGCGGGGGCTGGCGGCGGTCGTCATGGCGGCGGCTCCACTTTCTCCCGGGGGTCGGCCGGGACGGGCTCCCATTGTACGAGGATCCTCGTAGTTTGACAGTCGCCGTACTACGATGGGTATCGTACGAGCATCCCGCCCGGCCCCGCACGGCCGGCGACCCAGCCGTCCCGAAACGGAGTCCCGATGAGCGCCGCCCTCTTCGAGCCCTACACCCTCCGCTCGCTGACCGTCCCGAACCGCGTCTGGATGGCGCCGATGTGCCAGTACTCCGCGGAGGTCTTCGGGCCGAACGCGGGGGTGGCCGGCGACTGGCACTTCGCCCACTACGCCTCCCGCGCCACCGGCGGCGCCGGCCTGATCCTCGTCGAGGCCACCGCGGTCGCCCCCGAGGGCCGGATCAGCCCCGCCGACCTCGGCCTGTGGAACGACACCCAGACCGAGGCGCTGCGCCGGATCGCCTCCTTCGTCAAGGCCCAGGGCTCCGTCCCCGGCATCCAGATCGCGCACGCCGGCCGCAAGGCCGCCACCCAGCGGCCCTGGCTCGGCCGCGGCCCCGCCCCGGCCGAGGAGGCGTGGCAGCCGGTCGCGCCGAGCCCGCTCCCCTTCGACGAGAACCACCCGGTGCCCACCGAGCTCACCGAGGACGGCATCCGGGAGATCGTCGGCCAGTTCGCCGCCGCGGCCCGCCGCGCGCGGGAGGCCGGCTTCGAGGTCGTCGAGGTGCACGGCGCCCACGGCTACCTCATCGGCGAGTTCCTCTCCCCGCACAGCAACCACCGCACCGACGCCTACGGCGGCTCCTTCGAGAACCGGACCCGGCTCGCCCTGGAGGTGGTGGACGCGGTCCGCGCCGTCTGGCCCGAGGACCTGCCGGTCTTCTTCCGCATCTCCGCCACCGACTGGCTGGAGGACGCGGGCTGGACCCCGGACGAGACCGTGCGCTTCGCCGCACTGCTCCGCGAGCACGGCGTCGACCTGCTCGACGTCTCCAGCGGCGGCAACGGCGGCCCCGCCCGGATCCCCGTCGGCCCCGGCTACCAGGTGCCGTTCGCCGCCCGGGTCAAGGCAGAGACCGGGCTGCCGGTCGCCGCCGTCGGCCTCATCACCGAGCCCGGCCAGGCTGAGAAGATCCTCGCCAACGGCGAGGCCGACGCGGTCCTGCTCGGCCGCGAACTGCTCCGCGACGCCTCCTGGCCGCGCCGGGCCGCGCGCGAACTCGGCGCCACCGTCTCCGCGCCGCCGCAGTACGCCTGGGCGATCTGACCGTCACCGGACGGTCACGGGGTGTCTCCGGACGCCGTTGTCAGTGGGCGGGTGCAGACTGGCCCGTATCCGTGACAACGGCGTCCTGGAGGTGGGCACCCATGCCCGACGTACTTCTCACCGTAGGCACCCGCAAGGGACTCTTCATCGGCCGCAGGCGCGACGGGCGGTGGGAGTTCGACGAACCCCACTTCCCCGCCCAGGCCATCTACTCGGTCGCCATCGACACCCGGCCGGACACCCCGCGGCTGCTGGTCGGCGGCGACAGCTCCCACTGGGGCCCGTCCGTCTTCCACTCCGACGACCTGGGCCGGACCTGGACCGAACCGCCCGCGCCCGCCGTCAAGTTCCCGCAGGACACCGGTGCCTCGCTGGAGCGCGTCTGGCAGCTCCACCCGGCGCCCGCCCACTCCCCCGGCGTCGTGTACGCGGGCACCGAACCCGCCGCGCTCTTCCGCTCCGACGACGGCGGGCGGTCCTTCGTGCTGGTCCGGCCGCTGTGGGAACACCCCACCCGCTCCCGGTGGGTGCCCGGCGGAGGCGGCGAGGCGGTGCACACGATCGTCACCGACCGCCGCGACCCCGACGCCGTGACCGTCGCCGTTTCCACCGCCGGCGTCTTCCGCAGCCGGGACGGCGGCGCCTCCTGGGACCCGGCCAACCACGGCGTCTCCGCCGTCTTCCTGCCCGACCCGGCCCCGGAGTTCGGCCAGTGCGTCCACAAGATCGCGCAGGACGCCGGCGACCTCGACCGGCTGTACCTGCAGAACCACTGGGGCGTCTACCGCAGCGACGACGCCGGCGGCCGGTGGACCGACATCGGCGGACCGCTCCCCTCCGACTTCGGCTTCGCCGTCGCCGCGCACCCCCACCGCCCCGGCACCGCGTACGTCTTCCCCATCACGGCCGACTCCGACCGCGTCCCGGCCGACCGCCGCTGCCGGGTCTACCGCACCATGGACGCCGGCGAGAGCTGGGAACCCCTCGACAAGGGCCTCCCCCAGGGCGACCACTACGGCGCGGTCCTCCGCGACGCGCTCTGCACCGACGACGCCGACCCGGCGGGCGTCTACTTCGGCAACCGCAACGGCGAGGTGTACGCCAGCGCCGACGACGGCGACACCTGGCAGCTCCTCGCCGAGCACCTGCCCGACGTGCTCTGCGTCCGGGCGGCGGTGATCTGAACCCCCCGCCGCCCGCCGCCCGTCGGCGACCCGCTCAGGGCAGCCGCCAGTCCACCGGCTCGGCGCCCTGGGCGACCAGCATCTCGTTGGCCCGGCTGAACGGCCGGGAGCCGAAGAAGCCCCGGTCCGCGGAGCGCGGCGACGGGTGCGCCGACTCGACGGCCGGCAGATTCCCCAGCAGCGGACGGGCGTTGCGGGCGTCCCGGCCCCAGAGGATCGAGACCAGCGGCTTGCCGCGGGCGGCGAGGGCGCGGATGGCCTGCTCGGTGACCTCCTCCCAGCCCTTGTTGCGGTGGGCGCCCGCGTTGCGCGGGGCGGTGGTCAGCGTCCTGTTGAGCAGCAGGACGCCCTGCCGGGTCCACGGCGTGAGGTCGCCGTTGGACGGCTTCGGGTGCCCCAGGTCGGTGTGCATCTCCCAGAAGATGTTCAGCAGGCTGCCCGGCAGCTGCCGCACCTCCGGGGCCACCGCGAAGCTCAGGCCGATCGCCATCCCCGGCGTGGGGTACGGATCCTGACCCACGATCAGGACCCGCACGTCGTCGAAGGGCTGCTGGAAGGCGCGCAGGACGTTCGGCCCCGACGGCAGATAGGTCCGGCCCGCGGCGAGCTCCTGCCGCAGGAAGTCGCCCATCTCGGCCACCCGGCCCGCGACGGGCTCCAGGGCCTTCGCCCAGCCGGGCTCCACCAGTTCGCTCAACGGTCTCGCAGTCACGGTCCGTCACTCTAGCGGCCTACACCGACAACGCCCTCCGCCCCTAGACTGCGGCCCCCAGCCCCCACCCGGTGAGGACGGTCGCGAGCGTGGACAACCGGAGCGAGCACCCCGCAGGACCGGCGGACGCCGTGGTCGTCGGCATCGACTCGGGAGGCTCGGGGCTGCGCGTCGCGCTCGCCCGGGCCGACGACGGCACGGTCCTCGACCGGGCGGACGCGCCCGGGCCCGTACGGACGGGGCCGGGCGGGATCTCCGCCGCCCACTTCCTGGAGTCGGTGCTGCCCGCCGTCGCCGCGCTGCGGGCCCGCTCCGGCGGCGGGCGGCCGGTGCGCGCCGCCGCCGTCGGCGCCGCCGGCATGGCGACGCTCGGCGACGAGCTGCGGGCCGTGCTGCCGGGCGCGTTCGCCGACGCCTGGGGGGTGCGGGCGACCGCCCTCGCCGCCGACGCCGTCACCGCGTACGCCGGAGCGCTCGGCAGCCGGCCCGGCGCCGTCGTCGCCGGCGGCACCGGGCTGATCGCCCTCGGCACCGACCTCACCGGCTGGCGGCGGGCCGACGGCTGGGGCCACCTCCTCGGCGACTGCGGCAGCGGCGCCTGGATCGGCCGGGCCGGCCTGGAGGCCGCGATGCGCGCGTACGACGGCCGGCGCGGCGGTTCGGCGGCGCTGCTGGCCCGGGCCGAGAAGCGGCACGGCCCGGCGGCGGGGCTGCCCGCCGCGCTCTATCCGCGCACCGACCGGCCGGCCGTGCTCGCCGCCTTCGCGCCCGACGTCGCGGCCTGCGCGGGCGAGGACCCGGTCGCCGCGGCCATCCTCGAGCGGGCCGCGGAGCACATCGCCGACGCGGCCGAGGCGGCCTGCCCGCCGGGCCCGGCGTCCGCGGTGGCGCTGACCGGCGGCCTCTTCAGGCTCGGCGAGCCGCTGCTCGCACCCCTGCGGGCGGCGCTCGCCGAACGGCTGCCCGGGGTGCGGGCCGTCGCCCCCGCGGGGGACCCGCTCGACGGGGCGGTGACGCTGGCCGCCGGCCTCGCAGGCGGCGGGATCCGGCTCCCCGCGGACCCCGCGCTGCTGCGGACCGTCTGACCGGCCGGCTCCGGAGTCCGGCATCGTCGCTGGTGGGAGCGGTGCGGAGGCGTCCGGAGGGGGCCGGTCCACGATCCGGCGCCAGGCGGACCGGACATACAGGGGCAGAAGGCGCGGGGTGCCACCTCACCGAACGCTCCCGTCCGCAAAGCCAGTAGCATGCGGCGCCATGAGCACCCCCACTGGGCCCGCCAACGGCCTGCCTGTACGAATGCCGCGCCCCCGCCCGTCAGGGCGGCACCGCCGCCCCGACCCGGCGGCGGCGCCCGAGGGCGCTCCCGCCCTGGTGCTCGCCGTCCCCGGCGCGCCCTCGGCCGCCATACGCTCCCTGGCCGACGAGCTGGTGAGCATCGCCCGGTCCGAGCTGCCCGGCCTGGAGGCCGCGATCGGCTTCCTGGACGGCGACGGCGAGGAGTACCCGACGCTCGCCGGCGTGCTGACCGCCGCGGCGGAGCTGCGCGAGGAGCGGTACCGGATCGCCGTGGCCGCCGGCCGCGAGGTCGGCGCCCCCGAGGGCCCGGCCGCGATCGTCGTCCCGCTGCTCGCGGGCCCCGACAGCGCCGTCATGCGCCGGATCCGCCAGGCCGTCATGGACAGCGGCAACACCGCGGAGCTGACCGACGTGCTCGGCCCGCACCCGCTGCTCGCCGAGGCGCTGCACGTGCGCCTGTCGGAGGCGGGCCTGGCCCGCGCCGACCGGGCCCGGCTGTTCACCGTCGCCACGGCCGCGGACGGCATCGTCCTGGCCACCGTGGGCGGCGAGGAGGCCGTGCAGGCCGCCGGCATCACGGGCATGCTGCTCGCGGCGCGGCTCGCCGTGCCGGTGATGGCCGCCGCGCTCGACCAGGAGGGCTCCATCGCCTCCGTGGCCGAGCAGCTGCGCGAGGCGGGCGCGGTGCAGCTGGCGCTGGCGCCGTACCTGATCGGCCCGGAGCTGGCCGAGGGCCTGCTCGACGAGGCGTCGAAGGAGGCCGGCTGCCCGGCGGCCGAGGCCCTGGGCGCGTACCCGGCCATCGGCAAGCTGGTGCTGTCGCAGTACGCGGCGGTGCTCGGCCTCCCGCAGCAGGGCGCGGCCCCCGCGCACTGACGCCCGGAACGCACGAGGGCCCGCACCGGAACCGTCCGGTGCGGGCCCTCCGGCGTGCCCGGGGCGGCCCGAGCCCGGCCGTCAGTCGAAAACGACGCAGGTGACCGCCGGGGCCTCGACGGAGCCGGCCCGGACCGGGGTGCCGGTCCCCGGGTCGACGTCGAACCAGGTCACGTCGCCGGAGCGCTCGTTCGCCGCGTACAGGCGCCGTCCGGACGGGTCGAGGGCGAGGTCGCGCGGCCAGGTGCCGCCGCAGGGGACGGTGGCCGAGCGGATCGCCTCGTCACCGGACGGGGAGAGGACGAGGACGGCGAGGGTGTCGGTGCCGCGCACGGCCACCCACAGGAACCGCCCGTCCGGGGAGACGACGACGGCGGAGGGGTACGCCGGGCCCTCGGTGTCCGCGTCGACGAGCGGGATCTCCGCGAGGGGCGTCAGCTCGCCGCGCCGGCCGTCCCAGCGGCAGACGGTGACGGCGGGCTCCAGTTCGCCGACCACGTAGGCGTGGCCGCCGGCCGGGTGGAAGGCCAGGTGGCGGGGGCCGTAGCCGGGGCGCAGGGCGGTCTCCCGGTGGAGGCGGAGGGTGCCGGTGGCCGGGTCGAGGGCGCAGACGCGCACGGAGTCCGTGCCGAGGTCGACGCTGACCGTCCAGCGTCCGCTCGGGTCGGGCAACACCTGGTGGGCGTGGGGCGCGGCCTGCCGGTCGGCAACCGGTCCGCCGCCCTCGTGGCGCAGCACGCCGGTGGCCGGGCCGGGGACGCCGTCCGCGCCGAGGGGCAGGACGGAGACGCTGCCGGAGGTGTAGTTGGCGGTGAGGAGGTGGCCGCCGGCGACGGCGAGGTGGGTGGGTCCGGAGCCGCCGACCGGCGCGGGGGCGCCGAGCGGGCGCGGCGCGGGGCCGTCGGGGGCGAGGGCGGCGACGGCGCCCGGCTCGGTCTCGGAGACGGCGTAGAGGACGCCGCCGGAGAGGGCGAGGTACGAGGGGTCGGCGACGGCGTCGGTGGCGCCGGTGACGGTGAGCGCGCCGGTCTCCGGGTCGACGTCGGCGGCGAGCACGCCGAGGCCGCCGGCCGAGGTGAAGGAGCCGAGGTAGGCGCGTGCCCGCTCCGCCCGGTGCTCGTGTGTCTCGTCGGTCCCGCCCACGGGCGCCTCCCCTGCCCAGGGGCCGGTCGCTCCGACCGGCCGTGTCGGGGCCGACGTTAGCAGGCGGTCTAGACCAAGTTCGATCAGCCGGGGGCCGGCCGGCGGCGGCGCCGGGTCAGGAGCGGATCACGAGGGAGCCCGGCGGGGTGCGCAGCGGCTCGTCGAGGGCGGCGAGCAGCCGCTCCAGGCCGCTGACGTGCCCGAGGGCGGCGGGGGCCGGGTGGGGCGCGGGCTCGGGCTCGGCCGCCTGCCGGAGCGGGGCGGGCTCCGCCGGGCCGGGCGCGGTGAGCCGTTCGACGGCGGTCTCGACCCGCCAGCAGGCGGCGGCGAGCCGGGCGTCGTGGCTGGCGTCCGGGTCGGCGGCGACGGCCGCGAGGCCCCGCACCTCGGCGGCGCACTCGTCGAGCAGCGCGAGGACCCGGCGGGCGCGGCCCTTGCGCTCGCGGAACGGGCTGAGCGGGTGGACCAGCGGGGCGAGCGCGAGCCGCACCCGGCCGAGCAGCAGGTCCAGCTCGGCGACGTGCGGGGAGGGGTCGGCGCCCTCGTCGCCGGCGAGCCGGCGCTCGGAGGCGGCGGTCGCGGCGTGCACGGCCCGCAGGGCGCGCTGGATCCAGGCGTCGTTCACCGCGTGGGTGGTGACGGGAAGGATCAGCAGGACCGCGAGGGCGGCGCAGACCGCGCCGACGACGGTCTCCTCCAGGCGCAGCACGAGCAGCGCCGGGTCGAGGACGCCGAGGAGCCCGTAGAGCAGTCCGGCCATGACGGTGACGGCGAGCATCATCCAGCTGTAGGAGAGCGGCGCGGTGTAGAAGATGCCGAACACGCAGACCGCGACCAGGAGGGCGGTGGGCAGCGGGGCGCCATGCAGCGGCAGCGCGACGACCATGCCGACGGCGATGCCGAGCAGGGTGCCGAGGAAGCGGCGGAAGCCGCGGACCAGGGTCTCGCCGCGGGACACGGTGTTCACGAAGATCCACCAGGTGGTGCCGACGGCCCAGTACCAGCGCTCCTCGGAGAGCACCTGGCCGATGCCGAGCGCGACGGCGCAGGCGGCGGTGGCCTGGATCGCCTGCCGGGTGGTGATCCGGGCGAGGCCGGTGCCGGGGAGCGGGGCGGGCGCGGCGGGCGGCGGGGTGCACCGCTCGATGGGCCAGAGCGCGAACCGTACGGCCCCGGCCGCCGCGAGGGCGAGAGCCACGGCCGCGTACAGCTCGGGGAGTTGGCCGGGCACGGCGTGCAGGAACTGGGTGCTGAAGAAGTTCATGAACGCGAAGATGCCGAGCGCGTGACCGCGCGGGCCCCAGCGCCGGGCGTACACCCCGCAGAGGACGACCAGCAGGAAGGCGCCGTCGCGCAGCAGCGTGTGGTCGTGCAGCAGAGTGGCGAGCGCGAGGACCGGGAAACCGGCGAGCGGCAGCAGCAGGGTGGTGCCGGCCTGGCCGCGGACGGTGGCGTCGGTGACGGTGAACAGGGCGAGCAGCGCCGCCAGTCCCCCGGTGATCGACGCGGTCAGCGAGAACCCGGCCAGCTCGGCCGCGGTGACGGCGAGCGCGATGCCGAGCACCGCGCGCAGGCTGGTCCTGAGCCGCAGGAGCCCCGGATCCGGAGCCACGAACATCCTCTTCACGACGGTCGGCCGCCCCCTCGTCTTGCCGCTCGCCCGCCGTGCGCCCTGCCCCGGGGATGGTGGGGCGCGCACGGACACGACGAAGGCGCCGCCGTCCGGGCGGCCTCGTCGCCGTCCCGGCGCGCGGCGCCGAAAGTACCTGGTGCACACAAGAAAACCACCGACCGGGCGCTTGGCTCAAATCGCCGCTGAAAGGCTGGGCCAATGGCCCGGTCATCGCGCGTCGCACTGGCCCGTTTGCGAGCCAGTGGACCAGTTCAGCCGCGTCCGGCCGGAGCGGCCGGGGTACGCCGGAGCAGTGCGGCCAGCGCGGTGTGGCCGCGCCGCTCGGCGTGCCCCAGGGCGGTGGTGCCGTGGGCGTCGGGGAGTCCGGGGTCGGCGCCGGCGGCGAGCAGCAGGGCGACGACCTTCTGGTGGGCGGGGCCGCCGTCGCCGAGGATGACGGCCTGGAGGAGGGCGGTCCAGCCGAGGTCATCGACGTGGTCGACGGCGACCGGGGTGTCGCGCAGCACGGCGCGGACGTACGGCACGTGGCCGCGTTCGGCGGCGGGGACGAGACTGGTGCCGCCGAAGCGGTCCGTCAGCCGGAAGTCGGGGGCGGGGTCGGCGGCGAGCAGCACCCGCAGCATGGCGACGCTGCCGGTAGCGCCGGTGGCCAGCCAGGGGGTGTCGTGCCGGGCGTCGCGGGCGTTGACGTCGGCTCCGGCGGCGACGAGCGCGCGGGCGGCGTCGACGTGGTCGCCGAGGACGGCGAGGAGCAGCGGGGAACGCAGTTCCGCGTCGCGGGTCTCGGTCCTGGCACCGTCGGCGAGCGCGGCCCGGACGCCGTCGGCGTCGCCCCGGCGGGCGGCGCCGAGGAGCCGGTGGTGGGGTGTGACGGTCACGGCGGTCTCCTCGGGGCCGGGGGTGGAGCGGGGCGCGGGGCGCGGGGGGCCTGGGGGCAGGCGCGGGGCGCGTGGGCACCGCGGGGGAAGCGGGGCACGTGGGCAGCGGGCCGGCGGCGTCCGGGCGGGCGGGCCCGGACGCCGCCGGGGTTCGGGTGTTACTTGGCGAGGGCGTCGACGCCGGCCTGGGCGAACTTCTGGTCGAGGTCGCCGGAGGGGGCGCCGGCCACGCCGATGCCGGCGATGGGCGCGTTCTTCGCGGTGACGGGGGCGCCGCCGCCGAGGAAGAGGGTGCCGGGGATGTCCTTGAGGTTGGGGGCCTGCTCCAGGCGCTTGACCAGCTCGGTGGTCGGGGCGTTCCAGGAGACGGCCGTGTACGCCTTCTTCTCGGCGGACTCGTAGGACTGCGGGCCGGCGCCGTCGCCGCGCAGGGTGACGATCGTGTTGCCGTTGCGGTCGACGACGGCGACCGAGACGCGCTGGTTCTCCTTCGCGGCGGCGTCGAGGGCCGCCTGCGCGGCCTTGGTGGCGGCGTCGATCGTCAGGTGGGTGCTGGTGGTGGTGTTCTTGTTCTTCACGTCGGCCTTGGCGACGGCGGCGGGGGCGGCGGCCGGAGTGGCGGCGTTCGCGGAGACCGCGCCGAAGGTGCCGGCGCCGAGGGCGACGAGGGCCGCACCGCCGGTCAGGACACGGGCACGCTTCGAGATCTGCTTCATGGTCGGGCACTCCTCGGGCTCGGACGGAAGGGGCGGACCGGAGTGACCGGCCCGGACGACCGGGAGGCCGTCTCGCCGTCCCGCTCTGCACTCCATCCTGGGGGCGGTACGGGGCCCGTGCAGTCGGCCCCGCGGATGGTCGCCGGACCCCGCCCGGCGGACCGGGGGATCAGCCGATCGGACGACCCCGGGGGCGGGCGGGGTGCGCTAGGCGGGGGTGGGTGCGCCGGCGGAACGTGCCCCTCCGGAAGGGGGCCCGGCCGCTGGGTACAGTCAGGACGTTCCGGCGGATCGGCCCGCCGGGGCGGACCATCAGGCCGGGACCGACCCGGCGGCACGGGAGGCCGGCACGTCATGGCGGTGGACGAACTCGACACCCGCATCCTGCGGCTCCTGATCGAGCAGCCGCGCACCAGCGTGCGCGAGTACGCCCGCGTCCTCGGCGTCGCCCGGGGCACCGTGCAGGCCCGTATCGACCGGCTCGAACGGGACGGGGTGATCACGGCGACGGGCCCGGTCCTCTCCCCCGCCGCCCTCGGGCACCCGGTGCTCGCCTTCGTGCACGTGGAGGTCACCCAGGGGCACCTCGACGAGGTCGGCGACGCGCTCGCCGCCGTGCCGGAGATCGTCGAGGCGTTCTCCATCACCGGCGGCGGCGATCTGCTGACCCGGGTGGTGGCCCGGGACGCGGGCCATCTGGAGGACGTCATCCAGCGGCTGATCCAGCTGCCGGGCGTGGTCCGCACCCGCACGGAGATCGCGCTGCGCGAACGGGTCGCGCACCGGATGCTGCCGCTGGTGGAGTCGATCGGCCGCGGCGGAGCGGAACGGCGGGGCGCCGGGGGCCGGTGAGTCCCATGGGGGCCGGGCCGGTGAGTCCCGTGAGGGGCCAGTGAGTCCCGTGGGCGCCGGTGAGTCCCGTGGGGCCGGAGGGCGGGGTCGTAAATGCGGTGCGGGGCGGGTGGCGGCGTGGCAGGGTACGGGGGTTCTGTTCCCGCGTACCGGAGCCGTCCCATGGCGATACCCGCCCGACTCACGCCCCTGCTCGCCGAGTTCGACTTCGCCCGCCAGCGCCTGACGGACCGTCTGACCGGGCCGGTGGTGGACAGCGGCAACGGCACGGACGTGCCGGTCGGCCCGCTGACCGACGCCGAGTACCTGTGGGAGCCGGCGCCGGGCTGCTGGTCGGTGCGCCGGTTCGCCGACGGTCCCGGCCCGGCCGGCGCACTGCTGACCGGTACCGGCGCGTGGGGCCGGGAGAGCGCCCCGTATCCGCATCCCGTGCCGCCGCCGTTCACCACCCTCGCCTGGCGGCTCACGCACCTGAGCGAACTGCTGGAACTGCGGGCCGACCACACCCACGGCACCCGTTCGCTGACCCGCGACGACTACCGGCCGGCCGGCGACGCCGCCACCGCCGTGGCCGACTTCGACCGGGCCGCCGGGGCGTGGCGGGAGGCGCTGCTGTCCGTCGGCGACGCGGAGCTGGACACGGTCGGGCACTGCACCTACCCGCACGGCAGCGACGCGGAGGAACCGTTCCTGGAGATCGTGTGGTGGGTGAACCAGGAACTGCTCCATCACGGCGCCGAGATCGCCCTGCTGCGCGACCTGTACCGGGTCCTGCACCCCTGACCGGCCCGGATGGGCGTTCAGCGTGACGGGCGCGCGCCGGTCCGGCCGTCGGGCGTCGTCCTGGCGAGGACGAGCGCCACGTCGTCCTGGGCCGGGTCCTCCAGGAGCCGGTCCAGGACGCCGTCGCAGAGTGCGTCCAGCGGGCCGTCGGCCCGGCCGAGGGCGAGCCGGAGCTGGCGCATCCCCTCGTCGAGGTCCCGGTCCCGGGCCTCGATCAGTCCGTCCGTGTACAGCACCAGCAGTCCGCCGGGGACCAGTGGCAGCTCCTCGGTGCCGAAGTCGTGGGCTCCGGTGCCGAGCGGCGTGCCGGGCGGTCCCTGGAGGAACGAGACCGTCCCGTCGGGAGAGACCACGGCCGGCGGCAGGTGGCCGGCGCGGGCGATCGTCCAGGTGCCGGTGGCCGGGGAGTGCACCGCGTACAGGCAGGTGGCCATGGTGTCCTCGCCGAGGTCGGCGACGACGGCGTCGAGGGAGCGCAGCATCTCGGTCGGCGGGATGCCGTGGCGCGCCAGGGTCCGCACCGCGGTGCGGAGCTGGCCCATGACGGCGGCGGCGTGGATGCCGTGGCCCATGACGTCGCCGATCACCAGACCCGTGCGCCCGTCGGGCAGCTCGATGACGTCGAACCAGTCGCCGCCGACGTCGTGCGCGCTGGCGGGCAGGTAGCGGCCGGTGAGTTCGAGGCCGGTGACGGCGGGCAGGGCGCTGTTGGTGAGGCTGCGCTGGAGGGCGAGCGCGGCGGCCCGCTGGGTGGTGTAGAGGCGGGCGTTGTCGATGTTGAGGGCGGCGCGGGCGACGACCTCGTCGATGAGCACCGCGTCCTGGTCGTCGAAGGGCTCGCGGGTCTTGAGCCGGGTGACGGTGACGGCGCCGAGGACCTGGCCGCGCGCGACGAGCGGGACGGTACGGGCGGAGCCGAAGCGGGTCGACAGGTACGCGCGCAGCGGTTCGGCGGCGCGGCCGGGGAAGAGGACCGGGATGTCGGCGTTGGTGAGGAAGGTGGGCCGGCCGTCGAGGACCAGCCGTTCGTACGCCGACCCCGGCGGCAGCTGGAAGGTCTGGCCGGCGTCGAGGAACGGACTCGGCGGCACCGGTTCGGGGAAGACGGCGGCGATCCGGCGCAGCACGCCCCGGGAGGAGGCGGCCGGGTCGTCGGGCTCCAGGACGGCTTCCAGCATCTGCACATCGGCGGAGTCGCAGAGCTGCGGCACCAGGAAGCGGACGACCTCCTCGCCGGTCTGCCGCAGGTCGAGGGTGGTGCCGATGCGCGCGCCGGCCTCGGAGAGCAGCGCGAAGCGGTGCCGGGCCCGTTCGACCTCCAGGTGCGCCTCCTGGCTCTCGGTGATGTCGACGAGGGAGGCGATGAGCCCGAGCGGGCGTCCGGAGCGCGCGGGGTCGGCGGCGCCGTCGGCACGGGCGAGACGGTCGGTGCGGGTGAGGCCGTCGGTGTGGTCGGTGCGGATGGTGCTGTCGGTGTGCGCCGGGCCGTCGGGGCGGGTGAGGCCGTCGGTGCGCTCCGCGTCGGGGGCGGTGCGGGGGGCCATGGTGCCGGTGGCGGTGGCGCTCGTCTGGCCGAAGCGGGTGCCGCGGTCGACGAGGGGCGCGTAGGAACAGGACCAGATGTGGTCGCGGCCGGGGTCGGCGGGGGTGCGGCCGACCCTGCGGGCGTCGATGACGGGCGTGCGGGTCTCGAGGACCTGCCGCATCAGGGCCTCCAGCGAGGCGGCGTTGACGCCGGGCACCACCTCGGTGAGGCGGCGGCCGACGTGTTCGGCGGCGCTGACGCCGTTCATCCGGGCGAGGGCGTCGTTGACCCGCAGGAAGCGCAGATCGGGGCCGAGCAGGGCGAGCCCTATGGGCGACTGGGTGAAGAGGCTCTCCATCGCGGCGAGGTTCTCGCGCATCCGCAGCACCTCGGAGGTCTCCACGGCGATGAGCATGGCACCGGGCCGGCCGGCGGGGTCGGCGGCGGGCACGATCCACATCTCCATGGGGACCGTGTGCCCGTCGCGGTGGCGGACCGGCAGGGTGCCGACCATGGTCTCGCCGGCCTGGACGCGGCGGGTGAGCCGGTCGGCGAGCTCGCGGTTGGCGTCGGGCACGAGCAGGGGCGTCGCGGGGAGGCCGAGGACGTGTTCGGGACGGTGGCCGAGCAGGTCCTGCGCGGCGAGCGACCACTCGACGATGCGCCCCTCGGCGTCCTCGCGCCAGAGGGCGATCGGCAGCAGTTCCCGGAGCACGCCCGCGTCCCCGACGGCCGCTCGCGGCGGCTGCGGAACCCTGCTCGGTGACGACTGATGAGCGTCCACGCATCGACCTACGCATCGGCCTGGCCCCGGGGGGCAATCCCTACCGAATCACCCTAGCCGAGGTGCCGACGGGGGGCGTGCGCGGCGCATCCGTTCGGCCGCGCACCGCCGGCCCCCCCCGGAGGGGGAAGAACGGGACCGGCGGCGCGCGTGCGGTGGGTCGCCCGTGGCGTGGGTCAGCAGGGGGCTCGGCTCAGAAGGCGAAGACGGCGCCGGTGCGGGCGTTCAGCTCGCAGGTGTTGCCGTACTGGCGGGAGAACGAGACCGGGCGCCCGTGCCACACGCCTTCGGCGCGGACCTCGACGGGGTCGTAGAGGAGGGTGCAGGCCCGGTCGGAGGGGCGCTCGACGCGCCCCTGGCTGGCATTCAGGTCGGCGCAGGCGGCCTCGGCCCGGGGGTGGTCGCCGCCGGCCGGGTCGCAGTGGAGGGTGACGGTCCGGGCGGCGGGCGCGGCCGGGGCGGTGGCCTCGGGCGACGGTGCTGTGGTGCTGGGGGCGGGGCCGGAGACGGTGAGCCGGACGGTGGTGGTGGCGGGAGCGGCCGGGACGGCGGGGGCGGCGGCCGGGACGGGTACGGAGGCGGGCACGACCGGAGTCGCCGCGGGCGGGGTGGCTTCGGCCGTGGGGGCGGCGAGGAAGAGGGCGGCCAGCAGGGCAGCCGGGAGGTGCGTGTTCATGCCCGGTCAACGAGCCGCGGGGACCGGCGGTCACCGGCGCGCCGGCGACGGCGCGTCCGGGGGCGTGTCTGGGTGCGGGCCTGGGGCGGGTGCGGGCGGGTTCAGGCGGCGCCAGGACCCTGGCGAGGACTCGCCGCGTCCGGGGCGTCCGGGTGGCGTGAAGCCGCCGCGGTGCGCATCGGACGGGCGGGGCGGGCCGGGGTGGCGGAGTGGCTGATTCCGGCAGGCCGTCGTCGGTCGGACGGCGCTCCTGTACGGCCGCCGGGGGTTCCCGGCGACGCACGGATGACCGAATTTCACCCTCCGTCACGCAAACAGGCCATTGGTTGCACAGGGAGTGATATTCGCAGGTCGTGTGCGTCTCGCGCCCTCTCGTACGCCCTGGTGAAGCTGATCTTCCGGAGCGCACTCTGATTCCGGCAACGCGAACGGGAGGGGTGCACGTGGAGCGGGACAGGGGCGGGGACGGCGGCGGCGCCGACGTCTGCGTGGTGGGTGCCGGACCGGTCGGGCTGGCGCTGGCGATCGGGCTGCGCCGGCTCGGCCTCGGGGTCCGGATCGTCGACCGGGCGCCCGAGACGAAGCGGGAGGCCCGGGCGCTGGTGCTGTGGGCGCGGGCGCGGGAGGCGCTGGACGCGCTGGGCGTCGGCGCGGCCCTGGACGCGCACGGGGTGGAGCTGGGCGCGGTGACCGTGCACGCCCGGGGCCGGCCGCTGGGCGAGCTGACCACCGGCTGGGCCCGCTCCGCCTTCGCCCGCCCGCTCAACATCGAGCAGCACGTCATCGAGCGGCTGCTGGCCGAGGAGCTGGCCGGGCTGGGCACGCGCGTCGAGTGGAACGCCGAGGTCACCGACGTGAAGGCGCACGACGACCGGGCCGAGTTCACACTGCGGCACGGGGACGGCCGGGTCGAGTCGGACGCGGCGGCGTGGATCGTGGGCTGCGAGGGGACCCGCAGCGTGGTGCGGGACCGGCTCGGGATCGCCTTCGAGGGGCGGCGGCGCACCGGCCTCCAGGTCGTGCAGGGCAACGCCGTGCCCAGCTGGCCGCTGGCCGAGGAGCCCGGCCGCGGGCACATCTTCCTGGCCCCGCACCGGGCGCTGCTCGTCTTCCCGCTGCCCGACGGCGGCTACCGCTTCTTCTGCTTCCGCGACGACCCCGACCCGGCGCTCGGCGCGCCCCCGACCCTGGACGAGCTGCGGGACCTGGTCGCGGAGACGGCCCGCATGCCCGGTCTGCGGCTCGCGCCGGCGCCGTCCCGCTGGCTGAACCGCGCCCGGTTCAGCGACCGGGTCGCCGCCCGGCTGCGCAGCGGGCGCGGCCTCCTGGCCGGGGACGCGGCGCACGCCTGGGCGCCGGTCGGCGGCCACGGCATGAACGTGGGCGTGCTCGGCGCCCACAACCTCGCCTGGAAGCTGGCGGCGGTGCACCGGGGCGAGGCCGGGGACGCCCTGCTCGACACGTACGACGCGGAGCAGCGGCTGCTGGCGCTGCGGTACATCCGGGAGATGCGGTTCAACTTCATGGAGTTGCCGCTGCCGCCGCTCGGGCACCGGGCCTTCACCGCGACGGTGCCGGCCGCGCTGGCCCGGCCCGGTTTCCAGCGCCGGCTCGATCTGCGGCTGAGCGACCTGCGGCGCCATCATCGCGCCAGTCCGCTGTCGGTGGACGTGCCCGGGCCGGGACGGGCCGGCGGCGTGCGGGCCGGCGACCGGATGCCGGACGCGTCGGTGGTGCCGGCGGAGCCGGGGCCCGGAGCGGGGCGGCCCGGGGAGGCGGTGCGGCTGCACCGGCTGCTCGCCTACGGGACGTGGTCCCTGGTGCTGTGGGAGGCGCGCGCCGACGCCGTCACCCTCGGGGCGCTGCGCGCGGCCCGTGCCGCCGTGCCCGTGCCCGTACGCCTGCTGCCGGTGACGCCCGCCGACCGGAGGGCCGCCGCCGCGCTCGGGGATCCGGCGGAGCTGCGGCTGGTGCGGCCGGACGGGTACGTGGGCCTGGTCGCCCCGCTGGGGCGGGTCGACCGGCTCCGCGCGTACCTGGCGGGGCTCGCCGCGCAGACGAGAACCGCCGTACGGCCCTGAGCGCCCGTCACCCCGGTGCCGGCCGCCCGTCCCCCTCGTCCCCAGCCCCGCGCACGAACCGATCGGGAGTCGGATCCTGATGTCCACCAGCCCTGCCTCCGCCACGCCGTGGCTCCCGGAGCCCCGCCCGCCCGTACCCCCCGTCCCGCCGCCGTACCCCGCCCCTGCCGCTTCCGCGTCCGCCGCGTCGCCCGTCGGGTGGGGCGGGCCGCCGTCCGGGCGCCGCCGTCCGCGTCCCGGGGGCACCGTGACCGTGGTGGGCGCCGGGATCGCCGGGCTCGTCGCCGCGTACGAACTGGAGCGGCTCGGCTTCCGCGTCGAGGTCCTGGAAGGGAGCCCGCGGCTCGGCGGGCGGGTGCACACCCACCGGTTCGGGGCCCAGGAGGGCGCGCCGTTCGTGGAGCTCGGCGCGATGCGGATCCCGACGGCGCACCACCGGACGATGCGGTACGTCGCCCACCTCGGGCTCGCGGACCAGCTGCGCCCGTTCCGGACGCTGCTGTCGGAGGAGAACGCCTTCCTGGCGACCGGCGGCGGGCACGTGCGGCTGCGGGACGCGCCGCGGCACCTGGTGGCCGAGGTGCGGGCGTCGCTGGGGCTCGCCGGGTTCCGGGAGGAGACGGTGGTGTTCGGCGCGTGGCTGGCGGCGGTCGTCGACGCCGTCGCCCCGCCCGCGCTGCGGGACGGACTCCGCGCCGATCTGGGCGGGCGGCTGCTCGGTCTGGTGGACGCGATCGACCTGACGCCCCATCTGCGGGGCGGGGGCAAGGACAGGATCGACGTGCACGGCCTGTTCGCGGCCCATCCGGGGATCCGGGCCGGCTGCGGCAGCCGGCTCGACGGCTTCCTGGACGACATCCTCACCGAGACGAGTCCCGCGCTGGTCCGCCTGGCCTGCGGCATGGACCAGCTCGTGCAGCGGCTCGCCGCCCGGATCCGGGGGCCGATCTGGCTGGGCCAGCGGGCGACCGGCTTCGCGACCGCCGCCGACCACGTCCGCGTCCGGCTCGGCGGCGCCGGGGCGGCCCGGGTCCGCCGCTGCGACTACGTGCTCTGCACCGTGCCGTTCTCGGTGCTGCGGACCCTGCCGCTGGCCGGGTTCGACGCGGACAAGCTCGACGTGGTCCGCGAGGTGGTCTACTGCCCGGCCACCAAGGTCGCCGTGCACTGCCGGGAGCCGTTCTGGGAGCGCGAGGGCATCCGGGGCGGCGCCTCCTTCAGCGGCGGCCGGATCCGGCAGACGTACTACCCGTCCTCCGAGCCGGCGGGCGCCGCCGGCACCGGGGATCGGGCGCTGGGCGCGGCGCTGCTCGCCAGCTACACGATCGGCGAGGACGCCGACGTGCTCGGCGGCATGCCGGCGCCGGAGCGGCACCGGGCGGTCGTCGAGGAGCTGGGCCGGATGCATCCGCAGCTGCTGCGGCGCGGGATGGTGCGCGGGGTCGCCAGTCTGGCCTGGGGCGGCCACCCGTGGACCCGGGGCGGCTGCACCATCCGCTGGGGCGCGGACCCGGCGGACCGGGAGGAGCAGCGGCTGCGGGCGCTGCGCCCGCAGGGGCGGATGTTCTTCGCCGGGGAGCACTGCGCGGCCGAACCGGCGTGGATCGAGGGCGCGGTGGAGTCGGCGCTGACAGCGGTGGAGCTGATCGCCCGGGAGGAGCGGCTGCGGGACGGGCCCGGACGGGACGGGCCGTGGCGGGGTGCGGCGGTGCCGGCCGGGCTGGAGGCGGCATGAGCGTCTTCGACCTGCCCCGGGTGTACTTCGCCGGCACGGCGCTGACCCGGCTGCCGACCGGCCCGCGGTCCGGTCTGGTGGACCTGGCCACCAACACGGCGCTGCGCGGCGGCGACGGAGATGCTCCCGCGGTGCCGTTCGGGGTGTCCGGGCCGGCCGCCGACTACCACGCGCACCTGGCGGAGCCGGGGGCGCGCGGCGGGCACTTCTCGGGGAACGGGCACCTGGTGTGGGAGGCGCGGGTCACCGGGGTGGAGCGGACGGCAGGACGGGTGGACCGGTCGGACCCGCTGGTGGGCCGGTCGGTGGACCTGTGGGGCCATCACAACCCGTATCTGGGCACGACGGTGAACCGGGCGCGGGTCTTCGACGTGGATCCGGCGTCGGCGTGGACGACGACGCTGATGGGCGGCCGGTTCGCGTTCGGGCGGGAGGGCAGGTCGCATGACGCCGGCTATGTGTGCCTGGGCGGTCTGAGCGGTTTCATGCCGCCGCGCTGGCAGGGGTTCCGGCCGGTGGCGCGATCGCTCCACCAGTGCGTGGCCGGGGCGGACGACGGGCTCGACTGGCCGTCCGGCGCGGTGGACTCCCCCGCCGTGCGGGCCCTGCGCGCGGCGGTGGCGGAGCGGGACGGCGGGGCTCTGCTCGTGCAGTTCACCCTGGAGGCCCGCGGCGTCGCGCCGGACGCGGGAGGCGGTCCGGGGGACGCGCCGGGCCGGTGGCGGCTCGCCGGGGTGGTGGCGCCGTGGAGCCCCGGGGAGCCGCGCAGTCATCCGGCCGGCCGGCTGCTCGTCCCGTACGGGGCGGACGGCGCCGACCCCGGGGGGCCCGGGCCGTGCACGGTGCGGGTCGGTCCGGAGACGATGGTCGTCAACGAGCCGTACGCGCGTGCCGGCGGCGGTGCCGGCGCGGCCCTGGAGGTGCGGACGGCGCGGTCGGGGCTGACGGTGGCGGTGCTGCCGGCCGGGTTCCGGGGCGGGGCGGTGGCGACCGTGCCCGTGGCGTCGGAGGAGGCGGCGCGGCGGGCCGTCGGCGAAGGGCTCGTGGTGGTGCGGCCCGGCTCGGACCGGGTTCTGCTGCGGGAGCGGGAAACCGTGGTGCTCACCGACGAGGCCGCGCTGATCCTCGACCATCCGGACGTGGAGCGGGGCGACGAGCACGCCGTCGAGGTGCCGGTGCGCGGCTTCCTGCGCGGCGAGCCCGCCCCGCACGCGGCGGTGGAGGTCCGCCAGTACCCGAACCCGCGGGCCCTGCCGCTGGATCCGGCGGCGTCGGGACCGCGCGCCCGGACCGGGGACGTCCGGGTGGTACGGCTCCGGGCCGGCCGGGCGGGCGACCGGAAGGAGCCGGAGGCGGAGACGGCCGGGGACCGGTGCCGCGTCGTCACGGACGCGGAGGGGCACGGCCGGTTCACGGTCGCGGGAGCGCGGGCGGGCACCGCCCGGCTGCTGTTCGCTACCGGCCCCGAGGACGTGCCGCCCGTCGACCCGGCGGCGCCCGGTTCGGCGGCCGGCTGCTACGACGACGGCGACGAGCTGGGGTTCTGGGCGTGGGCGGGGACGGCCGCCGTGCGGGTGCTGCCCGACGACTGGCACCTCGACGCCGTCCTGCCGTCCGAGGTCGGCTTCGAGCTGCTGCACCGCGAGGTGTTCGCGTACTACGAGCAGTTGTTCCCGTTCATGCGGGACGAGGTGTTCAGCCTGGCGGACCGCTGCAAGGTGGAGACGTACGCCCGGCTCGTCTGGCAGATGTGCGATCCGGCGAACAAGGACCGCACCTACTACATGCCGCCGACCAGGGACCTGACGCTGCCGAAGGCGCGGCTGCTGCTGCTCCACCTGCGGGCCCTGGGCACGGCCGGTGCGCGGCCGCAGACTCCGGCGGCTCCGGCGCCGCGCCGTGCGGCCGGGCCGCGGATCACCACCCGGGCCCAGTTGCGCGCCGCGCTGTGGCAGGCGGTCACGGTGGAGCTGGCGACCTCGCTCCAGTACCTGTACGCGGCGTGGACCGTCCCGACGCACGGCACCGGGTTCTCCTATGTCCGCAGCGGGGTGTGGACGCCCCGGCAGCTCCGGCTGGCCTGCGGCGACGGCGGGGAGACCCTGGCGAAGGGGATCCGGGACGGCCTGCTGGACGTGGCCCGCGAGGAGATGGTCCACTTCCTGGTCGTCAACAACGTGCTGACGGCGATGGGCGAGCCGTTCCACGTGCCGGCGCTCGACTTCGGGACGCCGGGACGGCTGCCGCTGTCGCTGGACTTCGCCCTGGAGCCGCTGCACCTCGGCAGCCTCCAGCGGTTCATCGCCATCGAGCGGCCGGAACGGCTCGCGGGAGGCGCGGACCCCGGCGGGAGTCCCGGCGGGGCCGGGGCCCGCGCGGGCGCGCCGTTCGGTTCGCCGAGCGAGCTGTACGCGGCGATCCGGGACGGGCTGACCCGGGTGCCCGACCTGTTCCTCGTGGAGCGCGGGCGGGGCGGCGGCGAGCACCACCTCTTCCTGGGCGCGGCCGTCGACTCGGTCCACCCGGACTACCAGCTGGAGGTGGACGACCTGTCGAGCGCGCTGTTCGCGATCGACTTCGTCACCGAGCAGGGCGAGGGCGGGGTGCTCGACGCGCCGGGCGACGGCGGGCCCTCGCACCACGAGACCTTCACGCGGCTCGCCGAACTCCTCATGACCGAACGGACCGACGGGCCGCGCGGGCAGGGACCGCCGTGGGAGCCCGCCCACCCGGCGCTGCGGAACCCGACGGCGGACCCCGCCCATCCCGGCCGGGCGGCCGTCCTCGACGCGCACGCCCTCCAGGTGCTGCGGCTCTTCAACCGCAGCTACTTCCTGATGCTCCAGCTGATGGTCCAGCACTTCGGCGAGAGCCCGGACGCGAGCCTGCGCCGCTCGCGGCTGATGAACGCGTCGATCGACGTGATGACCGGGATGATGCGGCCGCTCGCGGAACTCCTCGTCACCCTCGACTCGGGGTGGCGGGGGCGGACGGCGGGCCCCTCGTTCGAGCTGGAGGAGCCTCCGGTGCACATCGCCCGGCCCGACGTGGCCCGGCGCGGCTTCGCCATGCGGTTCCGGCACCTGGCGGCGATGGCCCGGGAGTGCCCGGGCGTCCCCGGCCGGGTGCCGGAGCTGATGGCCTGGTACGCGGAGTACTTCGCCGCGGAGGGGAGGCGATGAGCCGATGACGGCGGTGACGGAAGGCGCGGTCCGCGCGGCGGTGGGCGGGCCCGAGGAGGAGACGGACGTCCTCGTCGTGGGCGGCGGGCCGGTGGGACTCGCGCTGGGTCTCGACCTGGCCCGGCGCGGGGTCCGGTTCCTGCTGGTCGAGGCCGGCGACGGGCGGATCGCCCACCCCAAGGTGTCCACGGTGGGGCCGAGGGCGATGGAGCTGTTCCGCCGCTGGGGCGTGGCGGACGCGATCCGGGACGCGGGCTGGCCGCCCGGGCACACCCTGGACGTCGCGTGGGTGACGGCGGTCGGCGGGCACGAGCTGCACCGGCTGCGGTACGGCACCACCGCGGGCCGGCCGCTGCCCGCGCACACCCCGGAGCCGGAGGCGATCTGCCCCCAGCACTGGCTCGTCCCGCTGCTGACCCGGCGGCTCGGCGTGCGGCCGGACGGCCCGGTGCGGCTCGGCACCCGGCTGACCGGCTTCACCTCCGCGCCCGACGGGGTGCGGGCCTCGCTGAGCGACGCGGCGGGGGTACGGACGGTGGTGCGGACCCGGTATCTGGTGGGCTGCGACGGGGCGGCCTCCCCGGTGCGAAAGGCGTGCGGGATCGAGGTGCCGGAGCGGCACGCCACCCGCACCCTGCGGAACGTCCTCTTCCGGGCGCCGGGGCTCGCCGCCCGCCTCGGCGGCCGGGCGGCGCTGGTCCACTTCGTCACCGAGCCGGGCGGGCTGCGCTATCCGCTGCGCGCCATGGACGGCACCGATCTGTACCGGCTGACCTGCCCGCCGGGCCCGGCCGACGCGCTGCGGACGGTCCGGCGGGCGCTCGCCGTGGACGTGCCGGTGCGGATCCTGGCGGACACGGAGTGGCACCTCACCCACCGGGTCGCCGACCGCTACCGGGACGGGCGGGTGCTGCTGGCCGGCGACGCCGCCCACACCCTCTCGCCGTCGGGCGGCTTCGGCCTGGCCACCGGGATCGGCGACGCGGCCGACCTCGGGTGGAAGCTCGCGGCGGAACTGGCCGGCTGGGCGGGTCCCGGCCTGCTCGACAGCTACGCGACCGAGCGCCGCCCGGTCGCGGTCGCCGGCCTGGAGGAGAGCCACCGCAACCTCCGCCGCACCCTCGACCGGAGCCTCGCGCCGGCGCTCCTGGAGGACTCGCCGCGCGGCGCGGCGGCCCGTGCCGCCCTCGGGCGGCAGATCGCCGCCTCGGACCCGGGGCGGGAGTTCGACGCCCCCGACGCCCACTTCGCCCACCGGTACCGGTCGCCGGTGATCGCGGGCGGCCCGGACACCGGAGCGCCCCGCGCGTCCGGCGGTGCGCCGGTCGGCGCTTCCGGTAGCGCGGGCGGTGACGGCGAGCCGGCGTGGCAGCGGGCGGCCGTGCCCGGCGGGCGGGCCCCGCACGTGTGGCTGGCGCCCGGGCGGTCCACGCTGGACCTCTTCGGCCCCGGGTTCGTGCTGCTGCGGCTCGGTCCCGGCAGTCCCGAGGGACTGGTGCGGGCCTTCGCCGACCGGCGGATGCCGCTGCGGGTGTGGGAGCCGCCGCCCGGCGGGGCGGTGGCGCGGCGGTACGGGCACCCGTACGTGCTGGTGCGCCCGGACGGGCACGTCGCCTGGTGCGGAGACCGTCCGCCCGGTGACCCGGGCGGCCTCGCCGACCTGGTGCGCGGAGCGCGGAAGGGAGGCGGAGCGTGACGGGCGCGGAGGAACTGCCGCCGTTCGACCCGGGGCGGCTGGACCTGGCCGATCCGTACCCGGTCTACCGGCGCTACCGGGAGTGGGACCCGGTCCACGCGGTCCGGCCGTCCGGCGGCGCGGGCGGCGCCGGGGCGGGCTTCACCACGTGGTACCTCTTCCGGTACGCGGAGGCGGCGCGGGTGCTGGCGGAGCGGGCCTATCGGCGGCGGTCGCCGCTGGACGGGCGGGCGGCGCCGATACCGGAGGGGTACGAGACGCTGCGGCGGGTCGTCGAGAACTGGCTGGTCTTCCTCGATCCGCCGCTGCACACCAGGCTGCGGGCCCGGGTGGGGCCGCCGCTCGGGACCGGTGCGGTGGCGGGGCTGCGGCCGGCCGTGCGGTCGATCGCGGAGGAGCTGGCCCGGCCGCTCGCCGCGCGGTCCGCCGTCGAGCTGGTGCGTGAGTTCGCGGCGCCGTTCCCGCTGCTCGTCATCGCGCGGGTGCTCGGGGTGGAGCCGGGGCTGTGGCCGTGGTTCCGGGAGCGGGCGCTGGCGCTCCAGGAGGCGGGCGGCACGCGGGGCGACCGCTCGCCGGCGGGGCTCGCCCGCGCCGACGTCGCGGCCGACGAGCTGGAGCGGTACTTCACGGCGGAGCTGCGGGCCCGACAGGCCGCGCGCGGGGCGCCGTACGACCTGATGGGAGCGCTCGCGTCGGCCGGCCGCGACGAGCCGGCTCTCACGCCGGGCGTCCTCGCGGCGACCTGCGTCCATCTGATGACCGCCGGGCACGAGACGACGACCGGGCTCGTCGGGAAGGCGGTCCTCGCGCTCCTCGCGCGGCCCGGGACGGCCGCCGACCTCCGGGCCGAACCGGGCCTCCTGCCGGGCGCGGTGGACGAGTTCCTGCGCTTCGACCCGCCGGTGCAGATGGTGACCCGCTGGGCATGGCGGGACAGCGAGCTCGCCGGACGGCCGGTCCGGCGCGGCGACCGGATGGTGGCGGTTCTCGGCTCCGCCCACCGGGACCCGGCCCGGTTCGCCGACCCGGACGTCCTGGACGTCCGGCGGGCCGGCGGCCGGCACTGCGCCTTCGGACTCGGCGCCCACTACTGCGCGGGCGCGGCGCTCGCCCGGCTGGAGGCCGAGACCGGGCTCGCGGTGCTGCTGGACCGGCTGCCGCTGCTCCGGCCGGAGGCCCGCCCGCGCGTGGAGGTGGAGTACGCCCCCGACTGGGTGTTCCACGGCCCGTCCCGGCTGCTGCTCCGCGCCCGGGACGCGCGGGCCGCGTGAGCGGGGACCGGGGCGCGCCCGGCACGGATCCGTGGGCCGGGAACGATCTCCACCCCTCCCGCGTTATACCCCCCACGGGTATCACGAGGAGGACGCATGACCACGACCAGCACGCCCACCCGCCGCCTGCCGGCGCTCACCCCCGACCAGGCCCAGGGCCGGGCCCGCGAACTGCTCGCGGACATCGTCGAACGGCACGGCTCGGCCGGCGAGATGGTGTCCACGATGGCCAACTCCCCGGCCGTCATCGAGGGTTACCTGAACCTGTCGCGCGCCATGAAGCGGGTGAAGATCCCACGCGCGCTGAGCGAGAAGCTGTCGCTCGCGGTCCAGGAGTGGATCGGCTGCGGCACCTGCCGCGAGGCGCACGAGGCCGCGGGCCGGGCGGCCGGGCTGAGCGACACGGACATCGCCCTGGCCCGGCAGGGCACCTCCGTCGATCCGCGCGAGGCCGCGCTCATCGGCCTCGCCCTGAAGGTGCTCGCCGAACCGAGCGCGCTCGGCGACGCCGACATCGCCGAGGTGCGGGCGCATGGCTGGAGCGACCGGGTCATCGCCGAGGTCGTCGGCGTCGTCAGCCTCAACCTGCTCACCGGCGCCTTCAACCTCCTCGCCGGCATCCAGCCGGCCACCGCCGAGGAGAAGACGGCGGCCGAAGGCTAGGCCGTTCGTTCCGGATCGTCTTGCCGACCGGATGAGGACGGTCGCGAGGGGAGCGCGGCGAGGTACACGGTGGCGGTCTTGTCGTAGCGGGTGGCCAGGCCGGGCCACTGCTTGAGCCTGGCCTGCCCTTCGGACCTAACCCCCCGACACCGTCGCGGCGTTGTTGACCGCGAAGACCTGGTTGCCCGCCGCGCAGGGGTGGTCGGCGTACACGCCGGACGTGCCGCCGCCCAGGGTGATCTTCTCGCCTTCCTTGGCGAAGACCTTGCCGTCCGGCTCGTGCACGACGGCCTTGCCGTTCTCGATCCGGACGGTCCAGCCGTACCCCCAGCTGAGGGGGACGACGCGTCCGTCCAGCGACGACTTCGCCGCCACGCAGTTCTTGCCGGAGACCACCAGGGCTCCCGGCAGGGCCGCCAGGAGCGCGGCCGTGGGGTCGTTCTTCGCCCGCAGGATCATCCGGGGTGGCGCCGCGGGGCTCTCGGCCGCGCCCGTGGTCGTCGCGGGGGCGGGGGTGGCAGTGGAGGTCGCCCGCGAGGTCGGGGCGGTCGGTGGAGGGCCATCGCCGGGGGAGCCGCAGCCCGCGACTCCCGCCAGCAGGAGCACTCCCGCAGCGGCGGTCGCCGCTCCGCGAGCTGTCGTACGCGCTCTGGTGCCGACCTGGTCCGTCATCGCATACCGTCCGTTCGCCGGGCGCACACCTCGAGTGCGCTCCAGAGTGGGACGGCCGTGCGGCCACACGGGTTCCGTGCGGCCGCACCGCCGCGTTTCAGGCGACTTCCGGGGAAACGCCCCAGGTGTTCAGGACGGTGCCGGTGGGCGCGCAGTCGACCCAGCCCGAGCAACCGACGTCGCAGGCGTCGGGGTTTCCGGAGCCGCACGCGGCAGTCATGGGACCGGCGTTGATGTGCGCGCTGATGTGGATGCCCCGGGCCTGTACGCCGCCGGTCACCGTCTTGGGCATCGGACCGCCGTGCCCTAGCGATGCGCGCCGCCGCCTGGGCGCACTCCCTCGCCGTGAGGCCCGTCGCCCTAGCCCACAAGCGCCCCCAAGCACCTACGAAACTACGGACGGATTGATCAGCCCATAATCTGAGTCAGTGCCGAGCGACCCGGCGCATCGCACCCGCCCCGGGTGCACTCACCGATCGGAGAGCACCGTGAAGAACAGCACGTTGTGGCGGGTAGTGGACAACGAGAGCGGTAGCGAGTCCATCGTCAGCTCGGCCTCCGAGGCGGTCGCGTTCGTCAACAGCCGGTTCGACACCGATGGCGACGTCGAGCCGTTCAGCATCACCGAGGTCGGTCCTCTCCTTCCGAAGCCGCTCGAGGTCATCACCGCATGGGCCGCCGAGAAGGACGACGAGCGCACCGACGGGCGTACTGCCCCGATCAGCATCAGGCCGGTCGCGACGGACAACGCCGGTGAAGGCGATGACGTCGTGCTCTGGGGCGACGTGTACGTCTCCTGGGACCACGACATGTACACCATCGAAGGGCCGGACGGCTCCGAGTACGACGAGGCCTACAGCGCTGCCGAGCTGACCGCGATCCTCGACGAGTACGCCGACGACTACGAGTACGCGCCCGAAGGGCCCGACAGCCACAGGTGGCCGAAACCGGAAGAGTTGATCACCTACGGCGCCCAGGAATGTGCCAAGCGGTTCGGGCACCTCGACGACGACGCCCTGCTGTGGCTCGCTGCGACCCGCATCACGCTCGCCGTGTGGCGCAACACACCCGTCGAGAACTGGCATGCCGGGAAGAGTCCGCTGCACGACGGAACGATGATGCGGATCAACACGGCAACCACCCGACTCGTGCGCTCGATGCTGTCGTTCGACCACGTCGACTGGATCGGTCTCGGTCTCGCGATCGTGGACCCGTCCCGGGTTCTACCGACCGGGCAGTCCGTGCTCGAGCTCGGGCTGGCCTGCCACAACCCTGACGACCCGGCGCACGAGGACGATCCGCGTGAAGACCTCGCGGAGATGGCACAGGACGCGATCGCTTGGGGGCGAACGTACCGGCTTCGCGAGAAGCAGTTCGGCCTGCGAACCCTGATCGAATACCTCTGCGCGTCCGACAACGGATGGTTCGGAGCACCGAGTTGGGGGCGCATCGTCGATCGGTTCCTTGCGGCTGTCGACGACCGGGAGCATGCGCACTGGCGCACGCACCGGGACGAGCCTTGGTTCGACGAGTGGTTCACCAACCGCCCGGCCGACATCGCGGACACCAAGGAATTTCGCCGGCTGCTCCTTGCCGGGCCCGACCTGCTGTCCGAGGAGGCCGCCGAATGGTGCGTGGACGGTGCCATCGGCTACGTATGCCAGGACGACCACGCGAACGACTGCTGGCGGTGCGACATCCCGCCGGCAACGGAGTCCTCCGACGAGTGAACGCGGGCAGCCTCCTCCGCGACCGCTGGCGTTCGCATCCGCGCGAGGGACCCACGCCGGCGCCAGTCCGACATGAAGCCCAGCCCCGTCAGACCGCGCGCCTGCTTCAGTCGAGGTCGAGGTCGAGCTCGGTCTCGGGCCGACGGAACGAGGCATGGCGGGGTCTAGTCCTCCGCGAGGACGGCGCGGGCCTGGTGTCGGCTGAGTAGTGTGGTGTGCTTCGCGGCAGTCCGGCGAGCCCGGCACCTGGGGCCGGGCCATGGCGTCGGACCACACCGGAGACGGTGCCGGCGGACAAGGCGTGTGCGTCCCGGGCGATCCGGATCCCTCTCCGCCGGCGCGGAATCCGGGCGGTGATTCCGCGGCCGGCCGGCCGACCAGACCGCGAACCGCGAACGCGCCGGCCGGCTCGGAGGCCGTCCGTCCGCCCGTCTTCGACCGGCGACCTGCGACCTGCGCAACGCCGTCGAACGGTGCGACAACTGGCTCATGCGGTGGCGCGGCGTGGCCGCCCGCTACGACAAGAGCTACGCCGGCGGGCAGAGCTGTTTCTCCATCAGGGTGAAGGACTTCGGCGGGCCGCCGGGCTGCGGCTTGCCGTCCTTCCGGCCGACGGCGCGGTAGCCGGCCCGCTCGTAGTAGGCGGTCAGCTTCGCGTTGGCCGTCAGGCAGTCGAGCCGCAGCCGGGTGCGGCCCGCCTCGGCGGTGCGGCGCTCGGCCGCGGCCAGCAGCAGCCGTCCGGTGCCGGGCGGCGCCGCACGGTCCGTCATCAGCCGGTGGACGTACCCGGCGTCGGGCGGCTGCGGGCCCCAGGCCGCCTCGTCGTCCCACCACAGCTCCCACGCGCCGGCCACCCGCCCGCCGCTCTCCGCGAGCCAGACCTCGCCGTGCGCCATGATCCGGCGGAAGTGGTCCTCGCCCAGTTCGCCGGGGCGCCACTGGCCGGTGACGCCCCGGGAGAGCATCCAGCGGGCCGCGTCGTCGCGGAGACGCACGAGGGTGGCCAGGTCGGCCTCGCCGGCCCGGCGGTGGTGGACGAGCAGGGGAGGTGTGGTCATGCGTGCGTTCCTCGCAGCACGCCCGCCGGGACCTCCGGCGCGCCCGACGCCGGCGCCGTGAAGGCGACGGCGGCGGCCGGGACGGTGACCTCGGCGTCGGAGCCGAGGGCGTAGGCGGCGACGCGGGAGACCACGGCCGCGGGGACGGCGTCGGCGACGCCCGGGACTTCCGGGCAGTCCTGGGTGGCGTGCGCGTCGTACGGGACGACGACCCGGTAGCCGCGGTGCAGCGCCGTACGGGCGGTGGCCTGGACGCACATCTCCGACATCACCCCGCACACCGCGAGGGCCCGGCTGCCGTGCCGGGCCAGCAGCTCGCCGAGCCCGGTGCCGGCGAAGCCGTCGTCGTGCGGCTTGCGGACGACGGTCTCGGCCGGACCGGGCACGACCGGGTGGTGCAATTCCCAGCCGGGGGTGTGGGGTTCGTCGTCCGCGCCGGGCGGCCCGTCGTTCTGGAGGTGGACGACGAGCGCGCCGGCCGCGCGGGCGCGGGCGAGCAGCGCGGCGGTGCGGTCGACGAGGCGGGCGGCGTCGGGCACGGCGCCGGCGCCGGTGACGAAGGCCGACTGAACGTCGACGACGAGGAGCGTGTCCACGGGCGGGAGGGTCTGCGCGGTCATGCCCGCATCATCACGCGCCCGGGCCCGCCCGTTCCACGGGTTTCCGGCCGCCGCCGGGTCAGACGGGGTGCTCCGCCCGCGCGCGGGGGCCGGACAGCAGCGGCGGCGCGGGCAGCGGGCGCAGCGCGGGCTCGGGGCGGAGCAGCTCTTCGAGGCCGGTGAGCCGGATCAGGCGGAGGACCCACGGCTGGTCGCAGACGAGCTGCCAGTGCGCCCCGCGGGCGCGGGTGCTCCGCGCGCAGTGGGCGAGCAGGCCGAGGCCGGTGGCGTCGCAGAACGCGAGCGGGCGGATGTCGACGGCGAGCCCGTCGGCCTCGCGGACGAGGGCGTCGAGTTCGGGCCGCAGGTGGCGGACGAGGACGAGGTCCAGTTCGCCGCTGAGCACGGCGACGGTCAGGGCGCCGGCGGGGCGGACGGTGAGGTGGGGGACATGACGGGGGATCAACTGCATCGGACGCTCCACAGGGTGGGTCCAAGTGTCAGGTCGAGCGTGGCCGGAACGCGGGCGGGAGGGACGTTTCACCGTGTCCCCAGTCACCTGATCCGGTGAAAGGGTGTTCACGGGTCCGTCGGGCGGACGCGCGAACCCCCTGGACGGGCGTACGAGGGACGGTGACGGCCGGCGGAGCCTCCGTACGCCCGTCCACCCCCACATCCGTACGCCCGTATGCCCGTCCACCCCCGCGCGCGTACGACCGTCCACCCCGCACGCGTACGCGTCAGCCGGTCCCCTCCGCCCGACCGGTCCGCGCGCCCCGCCCCCTCACCCCGCGGTCGGCGCCCCGAACCAGCGTTCCAGCCGGGCGCGCAGGTGTGCCGGGTCGTCGCCGGCCCAGACGACGTGTCCGTCCGGCCGGAGCAGCGCCGCCGGGACGCCGGGCTCGTCGCCGGCGGGGGTGACGCGCTCCACCCGGTCCTCCCAGCCGGCCGCGGACAGCGTCCCGGTCCGGTCGAGGAGCAGGCCGCGTCCGGTGCGGGCCGCCTCGTACAGGCGGCCCTCCTTCAGCGGCACGTCGCGGAGCCGGCGGCCGACCAGGTCGGGGTCGCCGTCCTCCGCGCAGTCGTAGCGGAGGTCGATCGCGGTGATCTTCCCGACCAGGTGCCGGTTGACCTCGTCGAGTTCCATCAGCTCCGCGAGCAGCCGGCGCACCGCCTGTGCCCCCGGTTCCCCGGACATCAGCTCCATCTGGGCGCGGGTGTTGTCGAGCACGGCGGCGGCGACCGGGTGGCGTTCGGAGTGGTAGGTGTCGAGCAGCCCCTCGGGCGCCCAGCCGCGCAGCTCGCCGGCCAGCTTCCAGCCGAGGTTGAAGGCGTCCTGGATGCCGAGGTTGAGGCCCTGGCCGCCGGTCGGCGGGTGGATGTGGGCGGCGTCGCCGGCGAGCAGCACCCGGCCCTCGCGGTACCGCTCCGCCTGCCGGGTGCCGTCGCCGAAGCGGGACAGCCAGCGGGGCTCGTGGACGCCGAAGTCGGTGCCGCCGACAGCGACCAGACGCTCCCTCAGCTCGTCGAGCGTCGGCGCGGCGCGGTCCCCGGAGAGCCCGGCGGCCGGTACCACGACCCGGAACAGGCCGTCGCCGAGCGGCATCACCCCGTACCGCAGCTGCGTCCTGCGCACCTCGGTCATCACGGGCACGACCTCCTCCCACGGGACCCCGAGGCGCACCTCGGCGATGAGGGTCTCGTGCCGGGCGGGCAGGCCGGGGAAGCCGATCCCGGTCAGGGCGCGCACGGTGCTGCGTCCGCCGTCGCAGCCGACGAGCCAGCGGGCCCGCAGCCGGGTGCCGTCGGCGAGCACGGCCGTCACGCCGTCCGCGTCCTGGTCGAGCCCGGTCAGCTCCCGGCCGCGCCGCACCTCCACGCCGAGTGCGCGGGCGTGTTCGGCGAGCAGTTCCTCGGTGACGTTCTGCGGGATGCCGAGGACGTAGGAGTGGGCGGTGTCCAGGCCGTCGGGCCAGCGGGTGCCGAGCCCGGCGAAGAAGCCGCCGACCCGGTACTGCTGCCCGCGGGCGAGGAAGCGGTCGAGGAGCCCGCGCTGGTCCATGACCTCGATGCTGCGGACGTGCAGGCCGAGCGCCCGGCTGAACGCGGCCGGGCGCTCCGCCTTCTCCAGGACGACCGGCCGCAGGCCCCGGAGGCGCAGCTCGGAGGCGAGCACGAGCCCGGTGGGCCCTGCGCCGATCACGAGGACGTCGGCGTCGAACATGCGGGTTTCCCCCTCTGTCGGTGCGGTACGGCCGCCGATTCTGCGCCAGGTACGGGGCCTTGCCGCAAGGCCCCCCGTGCGCTATACGTTGAGGAGGGCGAGGAACCGGTGGTTCCCCGCCTTCGTCGTGTCCGGGCCGGGCGCGCCGCTCCCGGGGTCACCGCAGGTCGAGCCGCATGAGGATCCGGGGGTGTCCGGCGAGCACCGAGGTGGTGTCGGCGGCCTTCACGAAGCCGGCCCGTGCGAAGTTCTTCCGCAGCCCCGCGTACGCCATCGTCATGTCCACCCGGGCGTCGCCGTTGTCCAGCGGGTACGCCTCCACCGCCGGTGCCCCGTGGGCGCGGGCGAACTCCACGGCGCCGGCGATCAGCGCGTGGCTGAGGCCCTGCTTGCGGTGGCCGGGGCGGACCCGGACGCACCACAGCGACCAGACCGGCAGGTCGTCGACGTGCGGGATCTTCCGGCTGTGGGCGAAGGCGGTCTCCGCGCGCGGGGCGACGGCGGCCCAGCCGGCCGGTTCGCCGTCGTCGTAGGCGAGGACGCCGGGCGCGGGCTCCCGGTCGCAGAGCCCGGCGACGTACTCGCCCCTGGCCGGGCCGCGCAGCTCCCTGTTGAGCTTGGCCGGGAGGCGGTAGCTCAGGCAGAAGCAGACGTCGGCCGTGGGCGACTTGGGGCCGATCACGGCCCGGACGTCGTCGTAGACGGAGGCCGGGCGCACGACGATGGTCATGGATCCACCCTGGCACGGGCGATGCGCCCGCGCACCGGGTGGCGGGCGCTGGTCCGTCCGGGGGACGGGGCGCCCGGGTCAGACGCGCAGGGCGCGGGCCTCGAAGCGTCCTTCGCCGAGGGCCAGGACGAAGGTGACCTGCTGGCCCTCGGAGAGGGCGCGGACGCCGTCCTCGATGTCCTCGGCCCGGAAGTAGACGGGTTCCTCGGAGCCGACGGGCAGCACGAACCCGTAGCCGGCGCGGCGGTTGAAGGACTGCACGAATCCGGTGGTGCGGTTGTCCACGGCGACCTCCTCGCTCCGGGCGCGCACGGCGCCCCACCGGATCTGTACCCCGGACGGGGCGGCCCCGCCAGCCGGGCGGGGGCCGGTGCGGCGGTCAGAAGACGGAGAGGCCGGTGATGGTGGTGAAGCGGTCGAGGGCGGCGACCCCGGCGACCGAGTTGCCCCGCTCGTCGAGGCCGGGGCTCCACACGCAGAGGGTGCAGCGGCCGGGGACGACGGCGATGATGCCGCCGCCGACGCCGCTCTTGCCGGGCAGGCCCACCCGGTAGGCGAAGTCGCCGGCGGCGTCGTAGGTGCCGCAGGTGAGCATGACGGCGTTGATCTGCTTGGCCTGGCTGCGGGTGAGGAGCCGGCTGCCGTCGGCGCGGATGCCGTGCCGGGCGAGGAAGCCGGTGGCGACGGCGAGGTCGGCGCAGGACGCCTCGACGGAGCACTGCCGGAAGTACTCGCGCAGCAGCGTCGGCACGGGGGTGGTGATGTTGCCGTACGAGGCCATGAAGTGGGCGAGGGCCGCGTTGCGGTCGCCGTGCTCGGTCTCGGAGGCGGCGACGTCCCGGTCGAAGTCGAGGTCGTCGTTGCCGCTCTCGGCGCGCAGGAAGTCCCGCAGCGCCCCGGAGGCGTCGCCGGTGAGACGGTGCAGCCGGTCGGTGACGACGAGGGCGCCCGCGTTGATGAAGGGGTTGCGGGGGATGCCGCGCTCGTACTCCAGCTGCACCAGGGAGTTGAAGGGGTTGCCGGAGGGTTCGCGGCCGACGTGCTCCCACAGCTCGTCGCCCTCCTTGGCGAGGGCGAGCGCGAGGGTGAAGACCTTGGTGACGGACTGGGTGGAGAAGGGCCGCTGCCAGTCCCCCACGCCGTACACGCTGCCGTCCAGCTCGGCGACGGCCATCCCGAAGCGGTGCGGGTCGCCGGCGGCGAGCGCCGGGATGTAGTCGGCGGGGCGGCCCCGGCCGACCAGGCCCTCGATCTCCTCGGCGACGCGTTCGAGGACGGGCAGGAACGGCTGCATCATGATCGTATTGTGCCGGTCCGGGCGGGAGGCGGTGCGGCGGCCCGGCCGTGGGGGCGCTGTCGGTGCCGGGTGCCATGATCGGCGGACCGCCCCCTCGCCCCTTCGTCTCGTCTTCGGCCTCCAGCAGGGAGAACACTCGTGTCCGACACCGCCTCCGCCCCGTTCCGGCTCCACCCGGGGGCCGCCGACTCGCCCGTCCTGCTCCATGTGCCGCACTCGGCGCGGGAGATACCGGGGGACGTGCGGGGCGGGATCGTGCTCGACGACGCGGCGCTCGGCCGCGAGCTGGACCACATCACCGACGCCCACACCGCACAGATCGCCGCCCGGGCCGCCGCGGCGGCCGGCCGGACGCCCTGGCGGTTCGTGAACGGGCTGTCCCGGCTGGTGGTGGACCCCGAGCGGTTCCCGGACGAGCGGGAGGAGATGCTCGCGAGCGGCATGGGCGCGGTGTACACGCGGACCACCCACGGCGCGGAGCTGCGGCCGGACGGGTTCGACGGGCGGCCGCTGATCGAGCGGTACTTCGAGCCGTACGCGCGGGCCGTCACCGAGGCCGTCGACGGCCGGCTCGCCGCGACCGGGCGGGCGGTGGTCGTCGACGTCCACTCGTACCCGACGCGGGCCCTGCCGTACGAGCTGCACGGCGCGGGCCCGCGACCGCCCGTGTGCCTCGGCACCGACCCCTTCCACACCCCGGCGTGGCTGCTGGAGGCGGCCCGGGAGGCGTTCGCCGGGTTCGGCGGCACGGGGACCGACAGCCCGTTCGCGGGGACGTACGTGCCGCTGCGGCACTACGGGCGGGACGCGGCGGTCAGCGCCCTGATGGTGGAGATCCGCCGCGACGTGTACATGGCCGAGCCGGGCGGCGCCGCCGGGCCCGGGCTCGGCGCCCTCGCGGACGCCCTGGCCGTGCTCGTCGACCGGGTGTCCGCGCGGGGCGCCTGACCGTCCGCCGGGTCAGCCGGCGACGCGGGCCATCCACTCCTCCACCTCGGCGGAGGTGCGCGGCAGGGCGGCCGACAGGTTCTCGTGGCCGTCCTCGGTGACCAGCAGGTCGTCCTCGATGCGGACGCCGATGCCGCGCCACTCCTCGGGCACGGTCAGGTCGTCGGGCTGGAAGTAGAGGCCCGGCTCGACGGTGAGGACCATGCCGGGGACGAGCACGCCGTCGACGTACTCCTCGTTGCGCGCGGTGGCGCAGTCGTGCACGTCGAGGCCGAGCATGTGGCCGGTGCCGGCCATGGTGAAGCGGCGCTGGAGGCCGAGCTCGTACACCCGGTCCACCGGGCCCTCGAGGAAGCCCCACTCGACCAGCCGGGCCGCCAGGTGCCGCTGCGCGGCCTCGTGGAAGGCCCGGTAGGGGGCGCCGGGCTTCACGGCCTCGAAGCCGGCCTGCTGGGCCTCGTACACGGCGTCGTACACCTGCCGCTGGACGGGGGTGAAGGTGCCGCTGACGGGGAGGGTGCGGGTGACGTCGGCGGTGTAGAGGGAGCGGGTCTCCACGCCGGCGTCGAGGAGCAGCAGGTCACCGGGGCGGACCGGGCCGTCGTTGGTGGTCCAGTGCATGATCGTGGCGTGGGCGCCGGCGGCGCAGATGGTGCCGTAGCCGACGGAGTTGCCCTCCAGGCGGGCGCGGCGGAAGAAGGTGCCCTCGATCCAGCGCTCCGAGGTGGCGACGGCGGTCGACAGGTCGGCGACGGCGTCGGTGAAGCCGCGGACGGTGGAGTCGACGGCCTTGCGCATCTCGCCGATCTCCCAGGCGTCCTTGACCAGGCGCAGTTCGCTGAGGACGTCGGCCAGTTCGGTGTCGCGCTCCTCGTCGGTGGTGACGGCCGCCTCCAGGGCGGCGTCGACGCCGCGGACGATCCGGGTGGGCACGCCGGCGCCGGCGGCGAGGTGTTCGGTGAGGCCGCGGACGTCGCGGCAGGGCAGTCCGAGGACCCGCTCGGCCTCGGCGAGGGAGAGGCGGCGGCCCATCCACAGCTCGGCGGTGTAGCCGATCCAGAAGGTGTCGTCGTCGCGGCCGTCGCGCGGCAGCACGTAGCAGTGCGCGTCGTGGCCGCCGTCGGCGCGCGGCTCCAGGACGAGCGCGCAGTCGCGGGCCTGGTCGCCGGTCATGTGGACGTAGGCGGAGTGCGGACGGAAGGGGTAGGTGTCGTCGTTCGAGCGGACCTTGAGGTTGCCGGACGGGACGACCAGGCGCTCGCCGGGGAAGCGGGCGGACAGCGCGGCGCGGCGGGCGGCGGCGTACGGCGCCTGCTCGGCCTCGGTCAGGTCGTGCCGCTCGGTGTCGGCCCAGCCGGTCCGCATGAGGGCGGACAGCTCCTCGGAGATGCCGTTGTACAGGCCGTTCTTGCGACCCTTCGCCACGTCGTGCTCCTTCGTCGTGAGGTCTGGGGGAACCGCCGGTCGTCGGCGGCTCACGGACCGTAGCCCGCCGCGCGGGCCGGTGGGGCCCAGGAGTGCCAGTGGCACTGATCGGACACGGGTGGGGTTCGGGGCGGTGAGAATGGGGGCCATGGCGAACGCGAGACTGGGCGAGGCGCTGCGGCTGCTGGGCCTCGGCGAGGCGGCGGCGCGGGTGTACGACGCGCTGCTGGAGCGGGCCCCGGCGCCGCTGGACGCGATCGGCGCGGCGGCCGGGCTCGACGGGCCGGCGCTGGAGGAGGCGTACCGGGAGCTGGTCGACGCGGGGCTGGCGAGCGCGGCGGCGGAGCGCGGCGACCCGGTGGCGCCGGTGCCGCCGGCGGCGGGCCTGGAGATCCTGGGCCGGCACCGGGCGGCGGAGCTGGACGAGTCCCGGATCACGGTGGGCGGCGCCTTCGAGGCGTTCCGGCGGCAGCGGCTCGCCGCGCACGGCGACGACCTGGTGGAGGTGGTGACCGGGGAGGCGATCGGGCCGCGGATGCGGCAGGCGTGGGCAAGCGCCCGGCAGCAGATCCGGCAGCTGGACTCGCCGCCGTACTTCCCGCTGCCCGGCGCGACCGACGACGCGCTGGCGACGCTCGCCCGGGGCGTCACCCAGCGGGTGGTCTACTCGCGGGCGTCGCTGGAGCAGCCGGGGCATCTGGAGGGGGCGATCGAGCCGGTGATCGCGGCGGGCGAGCAGGCCCGGGTGCTGCCGTCCGTGCCGGTCAAGCTGGTGATCATCGACGACGCGTACGCGCTGGTGTCGCTGTCGATCCGGGAGGCCGACGTGTTCACCACGATGCTGGTGGTGCAGCCGTGCGGGCTGTTCTCGGCGCTGGTGGCGCTCTTCGAGCAGTCCTGGCGGGACGCGCTGCCCTTCCACGGCCGCACCGCGCTCCCGGGCGGGCTGCCGCCGGCCGACCGGCGGCTGCTGTGGCTGCTCGCCGGGGGCGCGGCGGACGAGGTGATCGCCCGGGAGATCGGCGTCAGCCGCCGCACCCTCTTCCGCCGCGTCCAGGTCCTCATGGCCCGGCTGGGCGCGACCAGCCGGTTCCAGCTGGCGCTCCAGGCGCAGCGGCACGGCTGGCTCTGACCCCCCGGGCCGGGCCGGGTCAGGAGCCCAGGTGCTTGCGCAGGAAGGTGTACATCAGGGCCTTGTTGCGGGCGGCCTGCGCGTTGTCGGTGGCGCCGGCGTGCCCGCCGCCGGTGTTCTCGTGGAAGAGCACCGGGTGGCCCAGCTCGCGCAGCCGCGCCGCCGCCTTCCGCGCGTGCCCGGGGTGCACCCGGTCGTCGCGGGTGGAGGTGGTGAGCAGCACCGGCGGGTAGGGGGCGCCGGCGGTGAGCCGGTGGTACGGGGAGAGGTCGCGCAGGTGCGGCAGGTCGGCCTCGTCGTCGGGGTCGCCGTACTCGGCGATCCAGGAGGCGCCGGCCAGCAGCTTGTGGAAGCGGACCATGTCGAGCAGCGGCACCTGGCAGACGATCGCGCCGAACAGCTCCGGGTAGCGGGTGAGCATGGCGCCCATGAGGAGGCCGCCGTTGCTGCCGCCGGCGGCGCCGAGCCGCTGCGGGGTGGTGATGCCGCGGGCGACGAGGTCGCGTGCGACGGCCGCGAAGTCCTCGAAGGCCTTGTGCCGGTGGGCGCCGAGCGCGGCCTGGTGCCAGCCGGGGCCGTACTCGCCGCCGCCGCGGATGTTGGCGATGACGTACGTGCCGCCGGTCTCCAGCCAGCCGCGGCCGGTGAGGGCCGCGTACGAGGGGGTGAGGGAGACCTCGAAGCCGCCGTAGCCGTAGAGCAGGGTCGGGCCGGGGGCCGCGCCGGCGGAGCGGTCGGGGCCGATGACGAAGTACGGGACGCGGGTACCGTCGTCGGAGACGGCGAACGCCTGCTCGACGGAGAGTCCCGTGGTGTCGAAGCGGGCCGGGGCCTGCCGCAGGATCTCGGTGTCGCCGCCGACGGTGCCGCGGGTGAGGGTGGACGGCTGGAGGAAGCCGGAGACGTCGAGGAAGTACTCGTCGGAGACGTCCGGGTCGGTGTCGGTGACGGAGACCGCCGACAGCGGCGGGACGTCGGCGAGCGGGGCGCGCGACCAGCCGCCCTCCTCGCGCGGGGTCAGCACCTCGATGCGGGTGCTGACGTCCCGCATGGTCTCCAGGATCAGGTGGTGCCGGGTCCACGAGTGGCCGGCGAGCGCGGTCCGCTCGTCGGGGGCGAACAGGACCTCGGCGGTGCGGTCGCCGGCCAGGAAGGCGTCGAAGCCGAAGGCGAGGAGGGCGCCGGCGGGGTGGCCGAGCCACGGCGACTTGAGGGTGACGATCAGGTGCCGGCGGTGGGCGTAGACCTCGGCGTCCTCCGGGACCTCGATCCGCACCAGCCGGTCGCCGTCGGTGAGGAGGTGGGTCTCGCTGCGGAAGAAGTCGAGGGAGCGGCCGACGAAGGACCGCTCGTAGCCCGGGGTGGCGTCGTGCCAGGCCCAGGCGGAGACGTCGGCGGCCTCGCCCTCGAAGACGGTGGGGGCCTCGGCGAGCGGGGTGCCGCGCCGCCAGCGGCGGACGGTGCGCGGGTAGCCGGCGTCGGTGAGGGAGCCGGGGCCGTGGTCGGTGCCGACGAAGACGGTGTCGGCGTCGATCCAGCCGATGCTGGTCTTGGCCTCGGGCACGGTGAAGCCGCCGGCGACGAAGGCGCGCGCCTCCAGGTCGAACTCGCGGACGACGGTGGCGTCGCCGCCGTCCCGGGAGAGGCAGACCAGCGCCCGGTCGTGGTCCGGTCGCCGGACCCGGGCGCCCGCCCACACCCACTTCTCGTCCTCGGCCGCGGCGAGCGCGTCGACGTCGAGCAGCGTCTCCCACTCGGGGGCGTCCTTGCGGTACTGCTCCAGGGTGGTGCGCCGCCACACGCCCCGTACGTGCTCGGCGTCCTGCCAGAAGTTGTAGAGGTACGGGCCGCGGCGGGTGGTGTACGGGATGCGGTCGACGGCGTCGAGCACCTCGCGCAGGCGGTCGGCGAAGGCGTCGAAGCCGGGCTCGGCGGTGAGCTCGGCCTCCGTCTCCGCGTTCCGCTCGGCCACCCAGGCGAGGGCCTGCTCGCCGTCGACGTCTTCCAGCCACAGGTACGGGTCGTCATGGTTCACGCGTGCCATTGTCCCCCGGCGCCCGCCGGAGCCGGCCGGTCAGTCGGCGGTCTCCTTGTGCACCACGGTCCCGTCGGCGTCGACGGCGAGGTAGCCGGTCGCCGAGTAGTCGTTGGTGCGGTAGACGAGGAGGGTGGGGCGGTCCTTGTTGAAGGTCCAGCGCTCGGCGATCAGGTAGCGGGAGGTGGGCGACTCGACCTGGAGCTCGCGGTCGGCGCGCCGCGCCAGCTCCGGCAGGTCGTCCCAGGGCATCCGGGTCGGGTCGAACGGCTGCGCGTCGGGATCGGCGGAGCCGATGGTGCCGCCGACGCCCTGCCGGCTGACCCGGCCGTCCCGGTAGACGTACCGGTCGTAGGTCCGGGCGCCGGGCTTGGTGGGGATCTCGGCGACGGCGTACTCCTCGTAGACGACGAGCTGCTTGACGGTGGACACGCCGGTGGCGTCCCGGAAGGCGGCGACGGCGGTGCGGACACCGGCGGGGGTGAGGTGGGAGGCGGCGGCCAGCGGCGGCGTGGTCGCCGGGGCCGTGGCCGGGACGCCGCCGGTGGGCGTGCTGCCGGGGGTGCGGGTGGCGCCGGCCTGCTTGCCGTCGCCGTCGCCGCCGTCCTTCGGGAGGAACTGGGTGAGGGCGAGGGCGCCCAGCGCCCCGGCGAGGACCAGGCCGCCGGCGAGCCGGGCGAGGCGCCCGCGCCGGCCGCGGACGCGGGCCGAGGCGGGCGGGAGCGGGGTGGGCCCGCCGTACGGGTGGGGCGGGGGCGTCGGGTACGCCAGGGGGGCCGGCGGGCCGAAGCCCGCGGGCACGGCGTCGGCGGGCACGGCCGCCGCCTCGGCGAGGAGCCGGTCGAGCTCGGCGCCGTCGGGGCGCAGGGCGGGGTCGCGGACGAGGAGGCGGGTGAGGACGGGCCCGAGGGCGCCGGACCGGACCGGCGGCGGGATCGGGTCGTCGAGGACGGCGACGACGGTGGCGAGGCTGGTGGCGCGGCGCAGCGGGTGGTGGCCCTCGGTCGCCACGTACAGCAGCATGCCGAGCGACCACAGGTCGGAGGCCGGGTTGCCCTCCTCGCCGCGGACCCGCTCGGGGGCGATGAAGTCGGCGGAGCCGATGAGGTCGCCGGAGGCGGTGAGCCGGGAGGTGGCCTCGTCGAAGGCGGCGATGCCGAAGTCGGTGAGGACGGCGCCGCCTTCGGCGCGCAGCAGGACGTTGGCGGGCTTGACGTCGCGGTGCTGGATGCCGGCGGCGTGGGCGGCGCGCAGGGCACCGAGGACCTGCCGGCCGAGGGTGATCGCCTCGGGGACGGGCAGCGGCCCGGCGGCGAGCCGGTCGGCGACGGAGCTCCCCTCGACGAGTTCCATGACGATCCACGGGGCGGAGCCGTCGGCGGGCTCGACGATGTGGTGGACCGTCACCACGTGCGGGTGGGAGAGGCGGGCGAGCGCGCGGGCCTCGCGGATCGCCCGGGCCCTCAGCTGGGCCGTCAGGCCGGGCTGGGCGTCCTCGGCGGCCGGGTCCGGCGGGCGGACCTCCTTCAGGGCGACGTCCCGGTCGAGGGCGATGTCCCGGGCCCGCCACACGGTGCCCATGCCGCCGCTGCCGAGCCGGGAGACCAGCCGGAATCGTCCGTCGACGAGGGGTCTGCCGTCGTCGTCACTCGTGCTCATGAGCGGTCATCGTAGGGGGCCGGGGTGACAGCCGGGGATCCGGGCGGCGCCGGGGAGGGCGCCGCCCGGACCGGCGCGGTCAGGGCTTCATCTCGTAGGCGCCGGAGAGCGCTTCGACGCGGGCCCAGACGCGGGCGGTGCGGGCCTCGTCGGCGACGGGGCGGCGGACCGCGCCGAGCGCCCACGCCTGCTGCGCCTCGGTGGCGGAGTCCTTGCCGTGGAGTTCGACGGCGTGGGCGGAGAAGTCGCGGACGAGGACCGCGAACAGCTCGTCGAGGACGTCGTCGTCGAGGCCGGTGAGGGCGGCCTGCTCCAGGACGAGCTGGGCGTGGACGACGAGCGCGAAGAGCTGCCCGACGGCGAGGAGCAGGTCGAGGTCGCGGCTCTGGGCCTCGTCGGGGGCGGCGGTGCGGACGAAGTCGCAGAGGGCGTCGGCCTGTTCGCGGAAGCGGGCGACGTTCGGGAGGCGGTCGTACGCGTCGAACGCGGGCCGCCAGTCGTGGAAGCGGACGGAGCCGAGGCCGCGGGCGGGGCCCTGGCGGAAGAGGAACGCGTCGTCGGCGGCGTCGAGGCGGGTGGGGACGGCGGGCGTGTCGACCGGGTCCAGGAGGTGGTTGCGGAGGAACTTGAGGATGAGGGCGAGGTTGACGTGGACCGTGCCCTCCAGCTTCGGCAGGCCGCGGATCTCGACGGCCGCCTGGGCGAAGTAGTTGTCCTTCTCGAAGCCCTTGGCGGCGATGACGTCCCACATGAGGTCGATGACCTTCTCGCCCTCGGTGGTCACCTTCATCTTCGTCATGGGGTTGAAGAGGAGGTAGCGGCGGTCGTCGGGTCCGGCGGTGCGGAAGTAGTCGACGGCGCGGTCGCTGAAGAGCTTCATGCCGGCCAGCCGGACGTAGGCGTCGGTGAGTTCGCGGCGCACGTGCGGGAAGGCGGTGACGGGACGGCCGTAGAGGACCCGGTTGTGGGCGTGGGTGACGGCCTCGTACATCGCGTGCTCGCAGATGCCGATGGACGCGGTGCAGAGGTTGAACTTGCCGACGTTGACGGTGTTGAGGGCGGCGTCGAAGGCGGCGCGGCCGGTGTGCAGGACGTCCTCGGCGGCGACGGGGTAGTCCTCCAGACGGAACTCGCTGACGTACTTGGAGGAGTCGACGACGTTCTTCACCAGGTGGTAGGCCGGGTGGCGGCTGTCGGCGGCGAAGAAGACGTAGCCGTCGGGGCCCTCGACGTCGGTGCGGCGGCCGAAGACGGAGACGAGACCGGCCTTGTTGCCGTTGCCGATGTAGTACTTGGAGCCGCTGGCGCGGAAGCCGCCCTCGCCGTCCGGGGTGAGCAGCATGTCGGTGGAGTAGATGTCGGCGCCGTGCGTCTTCTCGGACAGGCCGAAGGCGAACACCTCGCCCTGGTCGAGGAGTTCGGCGGCGCGGGCGCGGGCGGCGGCGTTGTCGCTCTGCCAGACCGGGCCGAGGCCGAGGATGGTGACCTGCCAGGCGTACCAGTAGTCGAGACCGTAGAAGCCGAGGATCTCGTTGAGGGCGGCGATGCGGGCGGTGTCCCAGCGCTTGTCGCCCCGGTCCTCGCCGGCCTCGGTCGCGGGCGTGAGGAAGGTGGCGAAGAGCCCTTCCTTCGCGGCGAAGGCGAGGAAGTCGCCGAGCCAGGCGCGGGTGCGGTAGTCCTCGATGATCCGGCGCTTGCCGCGCTCCTCGAACCAGTCGACCGTGGCGCGCAGCAGCCTGCGGGTCTCGGGGTCGAAGTGCGCGGGGTCGTAGGTGCGCGGGTTGAACAGGAGCGCGTCGGCCATGGGGGTACCGCCTTGGGTGCGAGGGGTGGACGAGGGGGGGCGCGGGGTCGGGCGGGGGTGCCGCTCAGAACCTGCGCAGGGTGGCGAGGACGTCGTCGAGCCAGCCGATCATCATGCGCTCGTACGCGATGCCGCCGCGGAGCACGGCGTGCTGGAGCTCGCGTTCGGCGTCGGGCGGGGTGCCGTCGTCGGGGCGCGGCGGGAAGTCCCGGGCCTCGCCGGCGAGGTAGTGGGCGAGGCGGTCGGTGTGGGCCTGCCGGTGCCGTTCGACCTCGCGGACGAGGCCGGCGGGGTCGTCGAAGGCGGCGCCGCGGATCTTGACGGCGAGGTCGTGCCGGACGCTCTCGGGCTCGATCGGCTCGCGCAGCCAGGAGCTGAGGGCCGCGTGCCCGAGGTCGGCGACGGAGTACTCCTTCTTGTCCGGCCGCCCCTGCTGGGGGACGTCGCGGGCGGCGACCCAGCCGTCGTTCTCCATCCGCTTGAGGACGCGGTAGATCTGCTGGTGGGTGGCGGTCCAGAAGTAGCCGATGGACCGCTCGAACCGGCGGGCCAGTTCGTATCCGGACCCCGGCTTCTCCAGCAGCGAGACCAGGATCGCGTGTTCGAGCGCCATGCCCCGATCCTGCTATGCAACTGGTTGCATAGCAAGGCGGGGCCGGGGCGATGAGACGCGCCTCACGCCGCCGCGTCCGCTGTCGGTGCCGCTGGCTACGCTCGGCCCCATGACCCCGCACCTGGTGGACGCCGCATGGGACCGCATCGACCGCTGGCTCCTCGCGCACGCGCCCCGCACCTTCGCCACGCTCGCGCCGCCCGCGCGGGACGAGGACATCCGCGCGGCCGAGCGGGAGTTGGGCGTCGCCTTCCCGCCGGAGCTGACGGCGTCGCTGCGCCGCCACGACGGCGCCCGCCCGGGACCGGAGGCGTTCCGCTTCGACAACCACGACCGGCCCCTCGGCCTGCGGGGCATCGTGGAGGCGACCGGCTTCCTGCGGGGTTGCGCGCAGGGCCTGACCGAGGAGCAGGCGGTGGGCTACTGGCTGCCCGGCTACGTCCAGTTCGGCACGTACGAGGTCACCGCCGACGGGCTCGCGACCGACTGCGACCCGCGCCGGGACACGTACGGGACGATCGGCCGCTTCTTCGACGAGACGGGCACCCGCTTCGGGACGGCCCTCTCCCTGGGGGCGTACCTCACCGAGCAGGCGGACCGGCTGGAGACGCCCGGGCGACCCGTCGTCTTCGCGGGCCGCCTGATCTGGGAGGACGCACCCGCGCGCCTCCCGGACTGGGACCCCGCCGACACCCCGCCGCCGGGGCCGGAGCTGCCCGCGCCGCACCTCCCGGCCGACCCGGCGGAGCGCGTGATGGTCTGCGACCTCGATCACCTCGACGAGCTGGCCGCCCTCGTCGCCACCCTGACCGCGGAGCGCGTCGCCGCGGCGGCCCGCGCCCAGGCCCGCCGGCTGGCCGGGGAGACCGGTCTGACCGCGTACCCCGAGGTGACCGCGGCCCTGGCCGCCCTCGACGCCGGCACCCCCGACCCCTCCCCCGACGGTCCCGCACTCCTGCGGCTGCGGGCCGTGACGGCGGCGGCGCACGCGCGCGGCGACCGGATCCGGTCCTTCGCCGCCCTCCAGCTGGCCCACGCGCTGCGCGGCTCCGCCTACCGCGCGGTCGCCGGGATACCCGCCGCCCGCTCCCTCTGCGTCCCGCGCTGGCGCGACGACCTGCACGCCGACCTCGGCGCCCCGCCGCTGCCCCCGGTCCCCGACGACGCCTTCTGGGCCGCGCTCCGCAACCCGGCGATCGACGCGGACGCGTACGCCGACGGGTACGACGAGATCGGCGAACGGGTCTAGCGCCTGCCCGGCCGCCGTACGGGTGGCGCCGGGCACCGGAGGCGTGTCCGCGGTCCGTCATCGGGTACGCGCCTCCCATGACTCCCTCCAGGAACCCCGCACCGTGGAAGGACAGCACACTCGGGCTGCTCGCCCAGGGTTACGCGTGGCTGCCCGACCGGATGCGCCGCAGCCCCGACGGCACCGTCCGGTGCCGCCTCCTCGGACGGCCCGCCGTCGCCCTGCGCGGCCCGGAGGCCGTCGGCTTCTTCTACGACGAGAAGCACGTCGTACGGACCGCGGCCCTTCCCGGCCCGGTCCTCGACACGCTCTTCGGCCGGGGCGCCGTCCACACCCTCGACGGCGAGGCGCACCGGGTCCGCAAGGCGCTGTTCGTCGCCCTCCTCAAGGACGACGCCGGCGTGGCCGAGCTGGGCCGGATCGCCGGCCGGTACTGGCGGGAAGCACTGGCCGGCCGCCCGGGCCGGACCGTCGTCGTCTTCGACGAGGCCGCCCGGGTCCTCGCGCTCGCCGTCCGGGACTGGGCGGGCGTGCCGCTCTCCGACCCGGCGACCGCCGAACTGGCCCGTGACTGCGTCGCCATGGTCGACGGGTTCGCCACGCCCGGCCCCCGTCACCTGCGTGCCCGCCGGGCCCGCCGCCGCCAGGAGCAGGCCCTCGCCGAGCTGGTCACGGACGTGCGCCGGACACCGGAGGCGGACGCCAAGGGCTCGGCGCTGGAGGCGGTGGCGTGGCACCGGGACGCGGACGGGTCCCTCCTCTCCCCCGCCACCGCCGCGGTCGAGCTCCTGAACGTCATCCGGCCCACCGTCGCCGTCGCCTGGTTCGCCGCCTTCGCCGCCCACGCCCTGCACCGGTGGCCCGACCAGCGCGCGCTGCTGCGGACCGACACCTCCGGCGTCCGCGCCGAGGCGTTCGCCCACGAGGTGCGCCGCTTCTACCCGTTCGCGCCGTTCGTCGGCGGGCTCGCGGCCCAGGACCTGACGTGGCGCGGCCAGGACATCCGCAAGGACACCCTGATGCTGCTCGACCTGTACGGCCAGAACCACGATCCCGCCCTGTGGGAGCACCCGTACCGCTTCGACCCCAGCCGGTTCACCCGCCCCGTCCGGCCGCCGCAGCCGCTGGACGTCCTCGTCCCGCAGGGAGGCGGGGACCCGTCGCGCGGCCACCGGTGCCCGGGCGAGGACATCACGGTCACGCTGCTCGCGGTCCTCGCGACGGAACTCGCGCGGCTCGACCACGACGTCCCCGAGCAGGACCTCAGCATCCCCCTGCGCCGCGTCCCCACCCTTCCCGGCGAGGGGTTCCGGCTGCGGACGCGGTGAGGGACGGGCGGTGCGGGACGGGTCAGTCGTCGGCGGCGTCGCGGCTGATCAGCCGGTAGCGGCCCTCCCAGCGGTGGAGGGTGCCGCGGCGGGCGGAGCGGGTGCGGGCCCGGGCGCGGGTGCCCTCGGCGCGGGCGGCGTCCATCCAGGCGGCGAAGGACGGGTCGCGGCGGCGGCGGGCGTACACCGTGGAGGGGGACACGCCGGCGTGGGCCGCCGCGGCGGTGACCGGGCGGCCCTCGCGGAGGGCCTGGAGGAAGAGCCGGGTCACGGCGGGCGCGGACAGCCGGGAGCGGGGTGCCTCGCCGGACGCCTCGGCGAGGGCCCGTACGCCGTCGAGCGCGGTCCGGAAGGGGGCGTCCTCGGTACGCCAGAGGCCGAGCGTGCTGTCGGGGACGCCCGCGGCCCGGGCCGCCGCGGCGAGGCTCATGCCGAGGGCGACGCAGCGGAGCAGTTCGGCGCGCTGCAGGACCGTCGCCGCCTCCCGGGTGTGGGGGTCGCGGCCGGTGAGCGCGACCGCGAGGACGCCGTCGCCGACGGCCGCCGCCTCCAGCGCCTCGAGGGGCAGGCCGGCGTCGGCGGCGGCCTCGGCGGGCCGCCGGCCCGCCCGGAGGGCCCCGACGAGCCGGTCCCGGACGGGCGGGGGGAGGGCGGCGGCGGACGGGGCGCCGCCGCCCTCTCCGGCCGGTGTCGCGGGGCGGGGCGGGACCACCGTCATCCCGTGCCGCGCGCCGTCGGTCCGGGGGCCTCGAAGCGGGTGAACGCGCTGCGCCGCGGCAGCCGGTAGACCTCGCGCCCGGTGACGGTGTTGAGGATGGTGGCGTTGCGGACGGCCCCGATGTCGAGGTTGGGGGCGGAGACGCCGTAGGCGTGGATCTCGGCGTTGGCGACGAAGATCCGTCCGGTGACGCCGTCGGCGAGGTCGACGGAGTGGTCGGCGCGGACCACGGGCCGCCCGTGGCCGTCCCGCCGGATCAGCTTCTCCACCGGGGCGAGGAAGTCCGGGGTGCGGCGGCGGTAGCCGGTGGCCGCGACCACGAGGTCGGTGACGTGCTCGAACCGCTGCCCGGTGTCGAGGTGGCGGCAGGTCAGCACGGTCCGGCCGGAGGGTTCCGCGACGGCGTCCTCGACGGCGACGCCGAAGCGGAGCTCCACGTCGGCGAGGCCGTCGTCGAGCTGCCGGCGGTAGAGGAGTTCGTGGATCTCCTCCAGGGTGTCGGTGGAGATGCCCTTGTAGAACTGCCACTGCTCGCGGACGAGCCGGTCCCGGACCTCCTCCGGCAGGGTGTGGAAGTAGCGCATGTACGCCGGGGTGGTCAGCTCCAGGTTCATCTTCGTGTAGTCGAGCGGGGCCCACGAGCCGGTGCGGGTGAGCCAGCTGACCGCCGGGCCGCCGTCGAGGTTGCGGGTCAGCAGGTCGGCGGCGACCTCGGCGCCCGACTGGCCGGAGCCGACCACGGTGACCCGGCCGGCGCGCGCCACGTCGGCGGCCCGGTGGAGGTAGTCGGCGGTGTGCAGCAGCCGGTCGGCGGGCAGCCCGGCGAGCGCGTCGGGCAGGTGCGGGGTGGTGCCGATGCCGAGGACGAGGTGGCGGGCGCGCAGCCGGACGGCGGTGCCGTCGCCGCGTACCGCGCGGACGGTGAAGCGCTCCTCGCCGGCGTCCCAGTCGGCCTCCACGACCCGGTGGGAGAAGCGCACGGCGGGGAGGCGGGCGGCGGCCCAGCGCAGGTAGTGCTCGTACTCGCGGCGGGAGGGGAAGAAGTTCTCCCGCACGGTGAAGGTGTACAGCCGGTCCATGTCGTGGAGGTACGCGAGGAAGGACAGCGGGTGCCACGGGGCGACGAGGGTGACGAGGTCGGCGAGGAAGTTCACCTGCATCGAGGCCTCGCCGAACATCATGCCGCGGTGCCAGGTCAGTTCGGGGGTCTCCTCCAGGACGACGAGGTCGAGGCCGTCGACGGTGGAGGCGAGGGCGGCGAGGCCCAGGTTGAAGGGGCCGCAGCCGACGGCGATGACGTCGTGGTCGGTGACGGGTCCGTTCATCGGGGCATGTCCTCCGGGGTGCGCGGGTGGACCAGGAGGGCGGCGGTCTTGTCGGGGAACGCGACCTTCCCGGCGGGCCGGAAGCCGGCGGCCTCGAAGGCCCGCAGCGAGGGCCCGTTGGCGACGTCGGGTTCGGCGACCACGCGGACGCAGCGGGGGTCGGCGGCGAGGAGTCCTTCGGCGAGGGCGCGCAGGAGGGTCCGGCCGAGGCCCTTGCCGGTGCGGGCGGCCTCCCCGATCGCGATGTGGACGCCGAGGTCGTGGGGGTCCTGCGGGTAGTGTCCGGCGAGCCGGTCGCGTAACACCCGGTAGACCTCGACGTAGGCGAGCGGCGCGCCGTCCAGGTCGACGAGGACGGGCAGGATCGCGTCGCCCGCCAGGTGGCCGGCGATCTCCTCGTGCCAGCGCTCGCGCGGCCACGCCTGGTGCCAGAAGGCGTCGATGTGCGGGGACTGCATCCAGCCGTGCACGAGGTCCAGGTCGGTCCCTTCGGCGCGGGCGACGCGGGCCGTCCAGCGGTCGGGCAGGACGGGCAGCGGCGGGCCCGGGACGGTGGCGGCGCCGGGGCGCTCGGTGGTGGTCACGGGGTGGCCTCCCGGAGGGGGTTGGGGGCGTCGAGGTACACGGACTGGGCGTCGAGCGGGGCGAGGACCTCGTCGATGCCGTGCAGCCGGGTGAGCAGGTTCCCCTTGCAGGGCAGGGTGTCCGCGGTGAGCCAGCGGCGGGCCAGCCGGTCGCCGTCGGGGCCCGCGGCGGCGAGGGCGGGGAGCGCGGCGCGCAGCCGGTCGGCGAGGACGCCGAGCAGCCGGCGCTCGTCGGCCAGGCCGTCGACGGCGAGGCAGCCGACGACGGAGAGGGCCTGGTTGCGGAGCAGGTAGTACGAGAGCCGGTCGTCGGCCAGGGCGTCGTCGACGACGGCGAGGGTGGAGGTGTCGGCGCCGAGCCGCTTCAGGAGCGCGGGCAGGTGCGAACCGGCCAGGTAGTAGCCCTGGTTGTCGCGGAACGCGGCGCCGGTGACCCGGCCGCGGTCGTCCACCCGGACCAGGGTGTTCTGCTGGTGGGCCTCCAGGCCGATGCCGGTGGCGGCGTACAGGTGGAGCATGGGGACGAGGACGTGGTCGGTGTAGTCGGCCGTCCACTGCTCGGCGGCGCCGGGGCCGAGGGCGGCGACGAGGTCGCCGAGGGCGCTGCGGCCGAGGCCGGGGCGGGGGGCGACGAGGCCGACCAGGCAGCGCAGGTCCGCGATGTCGCGGGGGACCTCGCGGACGGCGACGTCGAGTCCGGTGACCTCGGGGCCCTCGGGGCGGCCGGGTTCGTCGACGGCGATCCAGGCGGGGTCGCGGGTGATCGCGAAGCCGGGGTGGGCGGCGAAGGTGGCGTCGGCGTGTCCGGCGTCGAGGAGGCGGTTGACCTCCAGGCCGCGGCGGAGTTCGGTACGGGTCGACTCGCGGCGCGAGTTGGTGAGCCGCAGGCCGAGCGAGAGCTTCAGCATCACGGCGGTGTCCGGCCGGTAGACGGTCCGCACGCTGGACGTCGGCCACCAGGCGGGGCCCCGTTCGCCGAGGGGTTCCAGGGCGCCGGAGGCGACGAGGTCCCGGACGCGGGGGCGGTGGAGGAGGTCGCGGGCCTGCCACGGGTGGGCGGGGACGAGCACCCGGCCGTCGGCGAGGGGGTGTCCGGCGAGGTCGGCGAGGAGGGCGACGGTGTCGCGGCCGGCCAGCGAGGGGGCGCCGTCGACGGCGTCGTGGGAGACCACGGCGGGGTCGGCGGCGAACCAGTGCAGCCGGAAGGAGCCGCGCAGCTCGGGCGAGTAGGCGCGGGCCTCGTGGTCGGAGACGCCGTCCCGGCTCTTGGGCGCGGGGTGGTTCAGGTGGCCGAGGAGGAGGGCCTGTTCGGCGTCGAGGAAGCCGTCGACGCCGGGCGGCGGGGCGGGGTGGGCGCGGCGGTCGCCGATGAAGGCGGCGACCCTGCGGACGGATTCGGCGGTGCGCTCGACGAGGTCGGCGACCTCGCCGGCGGGGACTCCCCCGGGCCGGCTCCCGCCGCGTACGGCGGCCTCGGTGGCGAGCAGGGCGACGGCGGTCACCGGGTCGGCGGTGGCGCCGAGCGGGCCGCCGGGGCCTTCCAGGCGGGTGGGGCCGAAGCGGTGCCAGCCGGTGGGCGAGCGGTGGGTGACCTCGGTGACGAGGACGAGTCCGGCGGTGGGCAGCGGGACCCGGAGCGGGCCGGCGGCGACGGGCGTGTGCGTCTCGCGCAGCCAGCAGCGCAGCAGGGCCTCGACGTGGGCGTGTTCGGCGGCGCCGCGCGGGTCGAGGGTGTGCAGCGGGTCGGCCGGGGCGGGGGGCGCCGTGGTGCTGGTGCTCATGCGGCGTCGTCCTCCTTGATGAGTCGTGCGCAGGTGCGGCCGGCGTCGAGGACGGCGTCCACGAGGGCGTCGATGTCGTCGGGGGTGGCGGTGGGGTTGAGCAGGGTGAACTTGAGGCAGACCCGGCGGGGCGAGCCGGGGCCCCGGGTGGTGGCCTCGGTGCGGCCGATGAGCGCGGTGCCGGTCTCCAGGAGGTGGCGGCGGAGGGCGGCGTTGAGCGCGTCGGCGCGGGCCGGGTCGGCGGCGCGGTGGCGGAAGAGGACGGTGGTGAGTTCGGCGGGGGCGACGAGTTCGAGGTCGGGTTCGGCCTGGATGCGGCGTTCGGCGTGCCGGGCGAGGTCGTGGCAGGTGTCGACCATCCGGCCCAGACCGGTGCGGCCGTACGTGAGGAGGGTGGCGGCGGCCTTGACGGCGTCGGGGCGCCGGGTGGTCTGGAGGCTGCGGCCGAGGAGGCCGTCGTAGCCGGCCTCGGAGTCGTCGGCGGGGTTGAGGTAGGCGACGTGCCGGTCGAGGGCGGTGAAGGCGGTGGTGTCGGAGACGAGCAGCACGCTCGCGGCGGCGGGCTGCCAGCCGATCTTGTGCAGGTCGAGGGTGATGGAGTCGGCGAGTTCCAGGCCGGCGAGGCGGCTGGCGAGCCGGTCGGAGAAGAGGGCGCCGAAGCCGTAGGCGGCGTCGACGTGCGTCCACATGCCGTGTCCCGCGGCGATCTCGGCGATCTGCGGGAGGGGGTCGACGGAGCCGAAGTCGGTGGTGCCTGCGGTGGCGACGACGGCGACGGGGGTGCGGTCGGGGCCGAGCGCGTCGAGGGCGGCGCGCAGCGCGTCGGGGCGCATGCGGCGGCGTTCGTCGACGGGGACGGGGTGGACGGCGGCCTCGCCGAGGCCGAGGGCGGCGCAGGCGCGGTGGGTGGAGAAGTGGGCGAGTTCGGAGCAGAAGACGACGGGTCCCGGCAGGGCGGCGACGCCGTGCTCGCGGGCGTCGATGCCGCGCCGGTGGGCGGCGGCGTCGCGGGCGAGGAGCAGGCCCATCAGGTTGGAGAGGGAGCCGCCCGGGGTGAGGACGCCGTCGGCGCGCTCGCCGAGCCCGGCGAGGCCGGCCAGGGCGCCGATGAGCCAGCGTTCGACGGCGAGGGCGGAGGGGCCGGAGTCGTAGGTGTCGAGGGAGGCGTTGCCGGCGCTCGCGAGGACGTCGGCGGCGACGGCGACGGCGAGCGCGGGGGGCTGGAGGTGGGCGGCGGCGCGGGGGTGGGAGAGGTCGATGCCGTGTTCGGTGAGGACGGTGGCGAGCAGGCCGAGGGCGGCGTCGGCGCCGAGTCCTTCGGCGGGGAGTTCGGCGGGGCCGAGGGCGTGCGCGGCGGCGGCCAGCACGTCGGCGGGGGTGCCGGCGGGGAGCGGGCCGAGGGGGCGGCGGGCCTTGGCGGCGGCGTCGACGGCGCCTTCGAGGCGGGCCAGGACGTCGGCGAGGCCGGTGCGGGAGCCGGCGAGGAGCGGCGGCTGCGGGGTGGTCCGTGCGGGCTGGGTGCGGGTCAGCGGGGTCACGGCCGGTGCTCCTCAGCCTTCGGCGAGCGGGTTGGGGTGGGTGCCGTTCGGGAACAGCGCGTGGCGCAGGGCCCGGTCGCCGTACCGGGTGACGACGATCCGGTCGCGGTTGAGGCCGTAGCGGGGGATCTCCGGCGTGAGCAGGTCGTACTCGGCGAATCGTTCCGCCAGCTCGGGGAAGCGCCGCTGGAAGTCGAGGATCGTCTGCCGGACCAGCCGCCAGAAGGTCTTCTCGGGGACGCCGAGCTGGTCGGCGCAGAGCGGTGCGAGGTAGCGGAAGTGGCCGACGAAGACCTGGTCGACGACGTGCTGTTTGATGATCGACGGGTGCTTGCGGGGCAGCACGTGGTCGTGGCCGTCGGGTTCGGGGCCGCGTTCGGGGACGTCGGTGAAGGAGACGCAGACGTCGTCGACGAAGTCCTTGAGGTAGAGCCGGACCGGGACGTCGTGCTCGTCGTAGCCGATGAGGGTGTTCTGGCCGTGCGGGTTGAAGGTGACGCCGTACCGGTAGAGCACGTGCATGACCGGCACGAGGAGGGTGTCGAAGAGGCGGCGCAGCCACTCCTCGGGGTCGAGGCCGGAGGCGCGGACGAGTTCGGCGGCGAAGGCGGTGCCGGCGCTGTCGACGTGCAGCAGCGAGGCGAAGGTGCGGACCCGCTCGCCGGGGTCCCGGCGGGCCGTGACGGAGTCGCGCCAGATGCAGCCGAGGGTCTCCAGGTGCTGGTAGGGGGTCTGGTCGAGGGTGGAGAGGTAGGGGTGGCGGACCGTCACGGAGGCGACTTCGCCGAGGAAGACGGTCCGGCATTCGTCGGTCAGGAACGGGTCGCGCTCGACGAGGCCGCGCAGCCACTCGGTGACGACGGGGGCGCCCATGGTGCAGTGGGGCGGGATGCCGCGCCACACCAGGGTGTTGAGGATCTTCAGCGGGAGTTTGACGTCGTACCGGTCGGGCGTGGTGACGTTGGCCATGGTCCGGATGGACTGGCCGGGCAGGTACGCGTCGGGGCTCTCGCCCAGCGGGATGATCCGGCGCTGGGCCACGTCGGCGGCGTGCAGGGTCTGCACGGCGTGGTCCCACTGCCAGGGGTGCACGGGCATCCAGACGTAGCCCTGGGGGTCGACGCCGGCCTCGGCCAGGACGGCCGTGAAGCGGGTGCGGGTCTCCTCGTCCAGCTCGCCTTCGAGGACGCTTTTTTCGGACAGTTCCGAGGTGCCGCGGAATTCGGCGAGGCCGCGGTGGACGGCGATCCAGAGGAGGCGGAGGGGCTGTCCGGACTCGGGGGCGTAGGCGCGGACGTCGGTGGCGGAGAAGCCGATCCGGCCCTTGTTGGCGACGAGCAGGTTGTGCCCGGTCATGCGGCACTCCAGCTCGGTGTGGCCGAGGTCCCGCAGTTCGGCGGCGGTCTCACCGCCGTGGGTGAGGCGGGCGGCGTCGACGGCGAGGGTGGCGGAGAGCTCGGTGAAGTAGGTGGCGAGGGTGGAGGGGTCGCTGTCCAGGGTGGTGGCGGCCTCCATCAGGAACTGGAGGGCGTCCCAGGCGGGCTGGGCGATGGAGTTGCCGAGCATGCTGGTGGCGGTGCGGGTGATCGAGTCCGGGTCGACCCGCAGCCAGCCGAAGGCGCCGGGCCGGGCCTGGAAGGCGTAGGTGGTGCCGCTCGCGAGGTCGACGCGGTACTCCCCGTCGCCGGCGTCCTGCGCCTTCAGCATGTCTTCGAAACACCACTCGCCGATCGCCTTGGCGAGCAGGCGCCGGTTGGCCTCCCGCCAGGCGGCCGGGGACACGTCGGGCAGCGCGGGCACGGGGTGGTCGGCGGCGTCGGTCATCGGGCGGCTCCGGGGTCTGTCTGGATTCGGTCCGTTCGGGCGACTGGACGCCCAAACGGCCGCTACATTAGGTAAGCCTTACCTAATGGGCAAGCTCAACTTTCGGCCACAGCAGGCGAGTTGCCGCCCCAGGTGACGATCACCGCCCTCCGGGGACGGCTCGCCCCGACCGCCCCCGGAGGTGTTCACCGGTGCCCACCCGACGGCACGACCCCCGATGGACGTTCGCGCTCGTCAGCGCCGGCGGCGTGATGATGACGCTGGACGTGACCGTCGTGAACGTGGCCCTCTCCGACGTCGCCCGCGACCTGGAGACCGGCCTGGACCGGGTGCAGTGGACGGTGTCCGCGTACTCGCTGGCCTTCGGCGCGCTGCTGCTGACCGCCGGCGCCCTCTCCGACCGGCTGGGCCGCCGCGCCGTCTTCACGGCCGGAATGGCCCTCTTCACGCTCGCCTCCGCCGCCTGCGGCCTCGCCCCCGACGCCGGCTCCCTCATCGCCGCCCGCGCCGCCCAGGGACTGGGCGGCGCCATGGTCTTCGCGCCGACCCTCGCCCTGATCGCCGCCGCCTACGACGGCGCCCGCCGGCAGGCCGCGATCGCCTCGTACGCCCTCGTCGCCTCGGCCGCCGGCGCGCTCGGACCGATCGTCGGCGGCCTCCTCGTCACCGCCCTCGGCTGGCGGTGGATCTTCCTGGTCAACGTGCCCCTCGGCCTGCTGGTGGTGGCCGGGTCGCTGCGCCGGATGCCCGGGGCCGCCGCGCCCGCCGACTGCCGTGGACGCCTCGACCTGCCGGGCGCGCTGCTCGCCGTCGGCGCCCTCCTCGCCCTGCACTATCCGCTGGTCACCGGCCCGGAGGCGGGCTGGACGGCGCCGCAGGTGCTGGGCTCGGCGGCGGCCGGCGTGCTGCTCGCGGCGGCGCTGGTGGCGGTCCAGCGGCGCGGCGGCGGGCTGATCGACATGGCGCTGCTGCGGATCCGCGCCTTCGCGGGCGCGGCCGTGCTCGGCTTCCTCGCCCGGCTGTCCAGCCTCGGCATGTTGGCCTTCCTCACCCTGTGGCTGCAGAGCACGTACGCGTACTCCCCGCTCCGGACCGGGCTGCTCCTGCTGCCGCTGACCGGCGGGCTGCTGGTCGCCGGCATGTTCGTGAACCGGCTGCAGAAGCGCTTCCCCGCGCACGTCCTGGTGGCCGCGGGCTTCGCCGCGCAGGGCCTCGGGCTCCTGGTCCTCGCGCTGGCGGGCGCGGGAGCCGGCCAGGCGGTGCTGGTCACTGGCCTGCTGCTGCTGGGCGCGGGCGGTGCGGTGATCTTCCCGCCGCTGATGGGGGTGGCCGTGGGCACCGTGCCGGCGGACCGGGCGGGGATGGCCTCCGGGCTGACGAACGCCTGCTACCCGCTGGGCACCGCGACCGGCGTGGCCGTCTTCGGGGCCGTGTTCGCCGCCCGGCTGGACAGCGGCCCGGTGACCGGGCCCACGGCCGCCGCGCCGGTGCGGGAGGCCGTCGAGACCGGCCGGTTCGAGCTCCTCGCGCCCGCGCTGCGGGAGCCTGCGGCGGCGGCCTTCTCCGGCGCCTTCACCGCAGTCTGCCTGGCCGCCGCGCTGGTGTGCCTCGCCGGCGTGGCCGCGGCCCGTACCCTCCGGCCCGTCCCGGAGCCGGCCGGAACCGCGCCCCGGCGCCCCCGCGCCCGGGCCGCCCGCGCCTCCTGAGGCACGGGCGGCCCGCGGGCGGGGCGGGTCTGGCACGTCCTGAGTGTGTGACGCCCTCTCCCCGGCCTGTCTCACACCTCCCGGGCCATCCCCCGGGTCCGTCACACCTCCCGGGTCCGGCGCAGCAGCCAGACCAGGTACGGGGCGCCCAGCAGGGCCGTCACGATGCCGACCGGGATCTCCGTCGGCGCCAGCAGCCAGCGGCCGAGGGCGTCGGCGGAGACGACCAGGACGGCGCCGAGGACGGCCGCCATCGGCACCATGCGCGCGATGCCGTTGCCGACGATCCGGCGGGCCAGGTGCGGGGCGACCAGCCCGACGAAGCCGACCGCGCCGACGGCCGCCGCCGTGCCCGCCGCCAGCACCGCGCCCGCGCCGAGCACGAGCAGCCGGGCGCGCCCGAGGTCGAGTCCCAGGGCGCGCGGCAGTTCCTCGCCGAGCGCGAGCAGGTTGACCGGCCGGGCCGCGACCACCAGCAGCACCGCCGCCGCGGCGGGCGCGGCGAGCCAGCCGAGGGCGTCGAAGCCCCGGCCGTAGGTGCTGCCGGCGAGCCAGCCGAGCGCGGCCCCGATGTTCATCTGGGCGCCCACCACCATGATGTTGACGAGCGCCATGGCGGTGGCGGCGGCGCCGATGCCGACGAGCACGACCCGGGTGGGGTCGATGCCGCTGCGGCCTCCGGCACGGGTGCCCCGGGCGACCAGGACGACGAGCGCCAGCATCAGGACGCCCCCGAGGGCGGCCGCCGCGGGGAGCGCGGCGAGCGGCGCCGACGGCACGAGCAGGATGACGGTGACGGCGCCGAGCGAGGCCCCGCCGGTCACGCCCACGAGGCCCGGCTCGGCCAGCGGGTTGCGGACCACCGCCTGGACGGCCGCGCCGGCGACCGCGAGGCAGGCTCCGGCGACGGCGGCCACCAGCACCCGCGGCAGCCGGAAGGAGACCACGGCCTCGGTGATCTGCTCGGCGGAGCCGGTCACCCAGGCGCCGAGCTGGCCCCAGCCGACGTGCACGTCCCCCACCCGCAGCGACAGCGCCATCGCGGCGGCCAGCACCAGCAGGCCGCCGCCGAGCGCGACGGCGTAGCCGGGCGCGCGGCGCCGGTCGGAGACGACGACGGCCGCGCCGGTGTCGGCGTCGCCGGTGCTGACCCGCCGGGCCAGCAACATGAAGACCGGGCCGCCGATGAGGGCGGTGACCACGCCGACCGGGATCTCGGCGGGCTGGGTGGCGGAGGGGGTGACGATGACCTGGGCGGCGGCGTCGGCGCCGAGCACCAGCGCGGCGGAGAGCAGGGCCGCCGTCGGGATGAGCGCGGCGTGGGCGCGCATGCCGAGCTGCCGGGCGACGACCGGGCCTATCAGGCCGACGAAGCCGATCGGGCCGGCGAGGGAGACGGCGGCGGCGGACAGCAGCACGGCCAGCAGGAAGGCGGCGGGCCGGATCCGTTCGACGCGTACGCCCATGGCCTGGGCGGTCTCGTCGCCGAGCGCCAGCAGGTCCAGCGGCCGGGCCAGGAGCGGCGCGGCCAGCACGCCGGCGGCGACGACGGCGCCGAGGACGAGCGGCCGGTCGAGACCGGACTGGAGCAGGGTGCCGTTGCCCCAGAAGAAGAGGCCCCGGGTGGCCTGCACGTCGAGCATCTGGAGGAACTCGGCGGCGGAGGTGGCGGCCAGGGCGACCGTCGCGCCGGCGAGCAGCACCCGGCCGGGCGTCAGCAGTCCGCCGCTGGTCAGCAGGTAGACCAGGCCGACGGCGAGGAGTCCGCCGAGGAAGGCGGCGCCGCCGGCGGGCAGCGGGCCCAGGCCGACGCCGGTGTAGGCCACGAGGACCACGGCGAAGTACGCGCCGGCGTTGACGCCGAGCGTGTCGGGGGCGGCGAGCGGGTTGCGGGTCGCGCCCTGGACGAGCGCGCCGGAGACGCCGAGGGCGACGCCGACGACGAGTCCGGTCAGGGTGCGCGGCAGGCGGCTGCCGAGGAGGACGTCCTCGGTGCGGGCCTCGCCGTGGCCGAGGAGCAGGTCCAGGATGTCGCCGAGTCCGACCCCGGACGCCCCGAGGCCGAGGTGGACGACCGCGACCGCGGCCAGGGCGAGGGACAGGCCGCCGCCCACGAGCAGGGCCCCTGGGCGGCGGCCGAGCGGACCGGCCGGGGCGGCCTTCAGTCCTTCCGCGACCATCAGACCTTCAGGGCCTTGCCGGTCTCGTCCAGGACGTGCTGGGCGGAGAGCGGTCCGCCGAAGAGCCAGGTGCCCGGGTCGAGCGGCAGCGCCTTGTCGCCCTTGACGAACTCCAGGCCCTTCCACACCGCGTTGCCGGCGAGGTCGCCGGTGAACGGGTTGTCGTTGTCGGCCGCGACGTACAGGAAGGTGGTGTCCTTCTCCACCTGGGTGAGGCCCTCGACGCCGACGGTGGTGAGGCCCCAGGCGTCGGCCTGGCCCTTCCAGCCGTTCTTCAGGCCGGCCAGGGCGAGCACCTGCGCGGAGATGGCGTCGTCGCCGAGCATCCGGATGGAGGCGGCGCCGTTGGCGGTGAAGCCCTGCGCGAGGGCGTACTTGAGGCCGCCCTTGCCGGCCTTGTCCAGGCGGGCCTTGAGGTCGGCGGCCTTGGTGTCGATCTGGGCGTTCACCTCGGCGGCCTTCGCCTCCTTGCCGACGGCCTTGGCCAGTTCGGTGAAGTTCTTCTTCATCGTGGCCAGCTGGGGCTTGGTGGTGTACGTGAACGACAGGACGGGGGCGATGGCCTGGAGCTGCTTGAGGTTGGCCTTGGAGCGGTCGTTGTCGACGACGATCAGGTCGGGCTGGAGCGCCTTGATCTTCTCCAGGCTGGGCTCGTTGCGGTTGCCGACGTCCGTGACCTCGGCGGGCAGGGCGGCGCCCTTGGCGGTGATCCAGGTGGCGTAGCCCTTGTTGTCGGCGTTGCCGACCGGGGCGACGCCCAGGGCGACGAGCTCCTCGGCGTACGTCCACTCCAGGGTGACGACCTTCGCGGCGGGCTTGTCCAGCGAGACCTTGCCCTGGGCGGTGTCGACGGTGATCGCGCCGGTGGCGGCGGTGTCGCCGGTCGCCTTCCCGCCCGAGGAGCCGTTGTTCGACTCGCCGACGGTGCCGGATCCGCAGCCGGCGGCGGTGAGCGCGAGGGCGAGGGCGGCGCCGCCCGTGACGAGGGCGCGCAGCATTCTCTGCATGGTGTCTCTCTTCCGTGTGTGCGGGAGGGCGGGAGGGAGGTACGGGGCGTACGGGGCGACCGCCGCGCCCGCGGGCGTACGCCGGGACTCGCCGGGCCGCCGGGCGCGACGGTCCGGCGGCCCGGCGCAGCGGTGGTTCAGGGGGTGGCCGGGGCCGCTTCGGTCCGCCGGGGGAAGCAGGCCAGGTGTCCGGTCTCGGGGTCGCGGACGACGTGGACGCGCAGTCCGAAGGCCCGTTCGATGACCTCGGGGGTGATGACGGCGTCCGGGGCGCCGGCCGCGGCGACGCCGCCGTCGGCGACCACGACGACCTCGTCGGCGTAGGCCGCCGCCTGCATCAGGTCGTGCAGGACCACGCCGCAGGCGATGCCGTACTCGCGGGCCAGCCGGCGCACCACGTCGAGCACGTCGAACTGGTGCCGCATGTCGAGGTACGTGGTGGGCTCGTCGAGCAGCAGGATGTCCGCGCGCTGCGCCAGCACCATGGCGAGCCAGGCGCGCTGGCGCTCGCCGCCGGAGAGTTCGTCGAGCCGCCGGTCGACGAGGGGGCGGGCGTCGGTGACGTCGAGGGCCCAGTCGATCGCCTCGGCGTCCTCGGCGGTGTGCCGGGCGAGGGCGCCGCGGTGGGCGTACCGGCCGTGGCGCACGAGCTCACGGACCGTCACCCCGGCGGGTGCCTGGGAGGATTGGGGAAGGAAGGCCAGGCGCTGGGAGAGCGCGCGGCGGCCGAGGGAGCCGAGCGGTTCGCCGTCGACGCGGACCTCGCCGCCGAGGGGCGGGAGCAGACCGGCCACGGTGCGCAACAGGGTGGACTTCCCGCACCCGTTGGGCCCGACGAGGACGGTGATCTCACCGCTCCGTAAGGACAGGCCCACCCGCTTCAGTACGGTGCGCCCGCCATGCCCGACGTCCAGGTCGCTCGCCACGAGGCGGACATCACTCATGGGACACCCCCTTCCCTCCCATCGCCGGAACCGACCGCGCCACCATACAACTTAGGTAAGGCACGCCTAACGGTTCCTGTGTCCCCTCCCCCGCTTGTGACCATGTCGAGACCTGCCGCACCCCCGCGCGCCCCCTCGCACCCCCGCAACCCCCTTGCGAGGCAGGGTTTTTGAGCCACGGAAGTGACGGAAAGAGGTCGGTGCGGCGAGGACGGGCGGCTCCTCCGGGCACGGGCGGCTACGCCGGGGACGGACGTCTACTCGGCGGACTCGGCGTCGCGGGGCGCCCGCGCCGCCCTCCGCCTCCGGTACACCACCGCGCCGGCCGCCGCGAGCAGCAGGACCGCCACCCCGGCCATCCCGAGCGCCGTGTGCTCGGCGAAGAGCCGCGCCAGCGCCGCGAACACGCCGAGCCCCAGGGTCGCGTACACCAGCGCCCAGGCCGCTCCTCCGACGAACAGCGCGGGGAGGTAGCGCGGCAGTGGCATGCGCATGCTGCCCGCGAGGAAGTTGGCGGCGGTCTGGAAGCCGACGGTCAGGAAGGAGACGGCGACCACCGGAGCGCCCCAGCGCTGGATGGCCCGCTCGGCGCGCTGGAAGCGGGCGGTGGAGATCCGTGCGGCGAACCTGCTGCGGCGGGCGCCGGCACCGGCCAGCCAGCCGAGGGCGAAGGTCCCGCCGGCCCGGAGGAGCACGATGACGTACAGGCCGGCGGCGGTGAGCGCGATCTTATCCACGGCGGCCCGTCCGGTTCGCGGCGAGCGGGCCCGCGGGCCGGGCGGTCCGGTCCACGCGTCCTGTCGCGGCGGGGCCGCGTCGGGCGCCCGCCCGGTCTCGGTCCTTCACGTCCGCTCCGCCTCCGCCCGTTCCGACCCGCCTCCGTCGAGGCGGCACCGGCGTCCCAGCCTGGCGCACCGGGCCGGGCCCACCCGGCACAGCCAGATTAGCCGAACGCGCGTACGCCGAATACGGCCCCTCGCGCGCCCCCTCCCGGCGGGGCCGCCCGGCCGGCCCGCACGGAGTCAGGACGCATCCCGCCCGGACCCCCGTCCTGAGCCCGCTCGGCGCCCCCGCCCCAGGCCCGGCAAAAAGTCACGGACGCCCCTGTTTGCCCCTCGGGGTGAAGGGCACGCGCCAGGCGACAGCATGCGAGGACGAGCCGACGGGGGTGACCCGTGATGCCCGAACCGGGAAGCAAGAAGTACGACACCCGGCACGCGAGGGCGCGCAAGGACGCCGAGGACGCGGGCACACCGGACGCGAAGGCGAACGACGAGGCCAACGAGTCCCTGCAGCGGGACCCCCGGTGGCGGAGCAGCGGCCCGCGGACCGAGCGCGGCCGGGGACCGAAGGGCGAGCGGCCGGAGCAGGGCGACTGACCCGCGGCACCGGCCGGGCCGGGGCCGTGGCCCCTTTCGAGTGCGAGGAGCGATCATCGTGAAGCTGGACTTCCTGGAACCCCTGACCCTGGGGAAAGGCCCCTGGGCCAGTGTGTACGCCACGACCGGCCCGGCCGACGAGGCGAGCGCGGCCCGCCGGGAGCTGTCCTGGCGGGAGGTGTGCGCGTCGCTCGTCGACCAGGGCGCGGACGGGGCGACGGTGAGGGCGGTACGGGCGGCGCTGGAGCGCTCGTCGCCGGACGCCGAACCCCGCGCCATGGCGCTCTTCGCCTCGGAGGGCCGCGTCGTCCTGGAGTGTCCGCTGACGCACGCCCCCGGGCGGGCGGACGTCACCTGGTCCGACCTGCCGCACCTCTCCCCCCTGCTCGAACTGGCCGGGCAGGAGCCGCCGTGCCTCGTCGCCCGCGTCGACCGGTCGGGCGCCGACCTCGAACTGCACGACGTCGGCCGCGGCACGGACGTCGGCGAGGTCGAGGGCCGCGACTGGCCGCTGCGCCGCGCCTCGGCGGGCGACTGGTCGGTGAAGCACTTCGACGCGTCCGTCGAGAACACCTGGGAGGAGAACGCGGCGCTCGTCGCCCAGGAGATCGCCGCCGCCTGCGGCTCGACCGGCGCCGAGTTGGTCGTGCTGGCGGGCGGGGCGCGGGAGTGCCACGCCGTCCGGGACGCCCTGCCGCCCGCCCTGCGCGAGGCGACGACGATCAGCGAGCACGGCGGCCGGGCGGCGGGCGCGGACAGCGACGGCCTGATGGCCGACGTCCGGGCGGCCCGCATGGACCACGTGGCCCGGCGCACCGAGGCCGTACTCGACCGCTTCCGGGCCGGCCGCAACGCCTCCGGCCGCCCCGACGCCGCCGTCGAGGGCGTCCCGGCCGTCGTGGAGGCCGCGCAGGAGCACCGCATCGACACCCTGCTGCTCCGGGGCACGGGCCCGGACCTGAACCGCGAGGTGTGGGTGGGGGACGAACCCGACCAGATGGCCGTGCGCCGCTCCGAGGCGAGCCTGCTGGGCGCGGAGCACCCTCGCTCCGCCCGCGCGGACGACGCGCTGCTCCTCAGCACCGCCGCGGCCGGCGGGGAAGCGGTCGTCCTGCCGGGTGACGGCGCGGAGGGCGCGCCGGCCGGCGGGATCGGGGCGCTGCTCCGGTGGCCGATGAGCAGCGAGGAACGGGCAGCGGCCCACTGACCGAGGAAAGGCGCGATGACCATGCAGCGCGGCAGCAACCCGGTGGGACCCCGCCGGGACGACGAGATGAAGCACGAGCTCCAGGGCTACCTGAAGTCGGGGCAGCCGACCCACGCGGAGGACTTCCACGATCCCGAACCGCCCGCCGACGACGACCCGGCGGCGGCGGCGCCGTCGGGCAGCCTGGAGGCCGAGGTGGCCCGCCACCTCCCGCGCGCGTCCTTCCCCACCGACGCGCGGACGCTGCTCACCGCCCTGGAGGAGGAACACGCCCCGGGCGACCTGGTGGACGCGGTGCGCGGGCTGCCCGAGGACGCCCGGTTCGAGTCGCCCGCCGACGTGGCGCGCGCCCTCGGCCGGCGGGCGGCGTGAGAGGGCCGGAGGAGGCGATCCCATGACCTCCGCGGTGAGCGAAGAGACGTGGAACGAGTTCCATACCGTCGTGAACATGACGTCCCGCGAACTGGCGGACTGGCTGCGCACCCAGGCGGCCGGCGAGGACACCGAGCAGCCCCCGCCGCACGCCGGCCACGAGACCGGCCGCCAGGTGCTCGCCATCCTCGCGAAGCGCTTCGGCGACCTCACCGAGGCCGACGCGGAGGTGATGCGGAAGGTCATCGACACCGTCCGCTCCCAGCGCCCGCCCGACCTGGCCCCCACGGCCGGCGACGGCAACTGGCGCCACTCCCTCATGAACCTGGGCCACGACCCGCTGAAACCCCCTTCGTCACCGGGAGGTTGACGGATCCGGCCCGGCCGACGGGTACGCCGGGAGGTGCGGAAGCCACAGGCAGTGGCTTCCGCACCTCCCGGTTCTGTCGGTCCGGGCCAGTTCCCCCTGCACCCGCTGCGCGTCACCGGACGCCGGGTCCTCATCCGCTACGACGGGTCGGCCGCGGCTTCCTGACGGCCCCTCACGGGGGCGGTCGGGCGGGGAGCGGAGGGGCTGGTTACCCTGCGTCCGGCGCGCGGGCTCCCGGACGGGTCCGCCCCCGCGCGCCCGCCACCACGGGCCGGTCGGCCACCGGCCCCGGCTCCGCCGTGCGCCGGGCGACCGTCCCCTTCCGGACAGGACACGACACGCCCATGCTCGACGAGACCCCGGCCGGCACCGCGGTGCCGGCCGAACGGCCCTCCCCCGCCCCGTACACCCCTCGGGCGACCGCTCCGCCGGCCGGGGATCCCCCGGCGGAACCGTGGGCGGCGATCGCCCACTTCGCCGCGCGGACGCCGCACGCGCCGGCCCTGGGCGACAGCCGGCGCACCGTGACGTACGGGGAACTGGCCCAGCGCGTGCGGCGGCGCTCCGCCCGGCTGCGCGCGCGGGGCATCGGGCCCGGTGACGTGGTGGGCATCCTGCTGCCCCGGGGCGCGGACTTCGCGGAGACCGTCCTGGCGGTCTGGCACGCCGGGGCGGCCTACCTGCCCCTGGATCCGGCCCACGGCACGGCGTGGACGGCCGACGGTCTCCGGCAGGCCGGGGCCGTGCTGTGCCTCACCCGCGCCGAGGACGCGGCAACCACCGTCTCCGGCCTGCCGGTTCCGGTGCTCGACCTGGCCCGCCTCGACGCGGCCCGGCCGCCCGTCGTCCCCTCTCAGGGGCGGCCGGAGGGCGGGGCGCCGGAGCCGGGCAGCTGGGCGTACCTCATCCGGACGTCGGGCAGCACCGGGCGTCCCAAGCTCGTGCCGGTCACCCACGGCGGACTGCCCCACCTGGTGGCGGCGCAGCGGCACGCGATCGCGGGACTCGGACCGGGCAGCGTGGTCCTGCAGGTGTTCACTCCGCTGTTCGACGGGTGGGTCTTCGACCTGCTCCTCGCGCTCGGCCACGGCGGGCACCTCGAAGTGCTCGACGGGGAACGGCTGGGCCGCCCGCTGCACGCCGTGGCCGCCGAGACCGGCACCACGCACGCGACGGTGCCGGCGGTCCTCGCCCGCACCCTGCGGCCCGCGGACTTCCCCGGGCTCAGGGTGCTGCTGAGCGCGGGGGACGTCTGCCTGCCGGAGACCGCCCGGCGGTGGGCCGGGCACGTCCAGTTCGTCAACGGGTACGGGCCGACCGAGGCGACCGTCTGCGCGACCCTGCACACGGTCGACCCCGCGGCACCGCCGTCCGGCACCGTGCCCGTCGGCCGTCCCGTGCCCGGCCGGACGATCCTGCTCCTGGACGACGCCCTGCGGCCCGTGCCCGACGGCGCGTTCGGCGAGATATGCATCGGCGGCTGGGGTCTCACGCCCGGCTACGTCGGTGATCCGGAGGAGACGGCGCGCCGGCTGGTCGAGGATCCCACGGGCACGGTGCCGGGGCTGATCTACCGGACGGGGGACCGGGGCCGGCTCCGGCCCGACGGCGCAGTGGAGTTCGCCGGACGCCTGGACGCGCAGACGAAGGTGAACGGGTACCGCGTCGACCCGGCGCAGGTCGAGGCGGCACTCGTGCGCCTGCCGGGGGTCCGGGACGCGGTGGTCGTGGCGGACGAGGGGGTGGAGGGGCGGAGGCTGCTGGGCTACGTGCGGCTGAAGGACGCCACCGCCCGGCCGCGGGACGCACAAGACCCGCGGCGGGACGCCCACGAGCCGCGACGGGACGCCCGTGACCTGCGGGCCGAGCTGCGGGACGCGCTCCCGGCCCATCTCGTGCCGGCCGCGGTGACGGTCCTGGACGCGTGGCCGCTGACGGCGTCCGGCAAGGTCGACCGGAGTCTGCTGCCGCCGCCGGGCCGGGACGCCGCGTCCGCGGCGCCGGCGTCGGGACCGGCCGCCCTGCTGTCCCGGATCGCGGGCGAGGTCCTCGGCACCGGAGCCCTGGGAGCCGGCGACTCCTTCACCGCGCACGGCGGCGGCTCGCTCCAGGCCATGGCGTTCACCGCACGCGTCCGGGCGGAGGCGGGGCTGGCCGTGCCGCTGCGGGCCGTCCTCGAAGGGACCGGGATCGCCGCCCTCGCCGCGATGGCCGTCCCCGCCGAGGAGGACGCCCTCGCCGGGGAGGACGCCCCGCCGCTCCCCCGGCCGGCCGGCGAGAGCGCGGAACCGCCGCCCTGCTCCGCCGCCCAGCAGCGCGTGTGGCTGGCGGAGCACCTGTCCGGCGGTACGCCCGCCTACCACGCGGCCTCCGTGGCCCGGCTCCGCGGCCCCCTGCGCGCACCGTCCCTCCGCGCCGCCCTGCAGGCTCTGGTGGACCGGCACGAGGTCCTGCGCTGCCGGCTCCCCGTCCACGACGGCACCCCCCGTTACGTGGTCGACCGCGAGGCCCGCGCGGTGATGGCGTACAGCGATCTGCGCGACGCCCCGGACGCCGGACGGGCGGCGTCCGAGGCCGCGCTCGCCGAGGCCCGCCGGCCGTTCGACCTGGCGGCGGGCCCCCTGATCCGCTGGCACCTGCTGCGGACGGCGGACGAGGAGCACGTCCTCGTGCAGACCGAGCACCACGCCGTCCACGACGGGCACTCGGCGCGGCTGCTCCTCGCCGACCTGGTGCGGGGCTACGCGGAACACGTCCGCCACGGTCGCGTCGCCGCCCGCCCCGCCGCTCCCGGCTACGGGGCGCTGACGGCCGCCGAACGCCACTGGGCCGCCGGGCCCGGGGCCGCACGCCAGCGGGCGTACTGGCGCACCGCGCTGGACGCACCGCCGCCGCCCCTGCCGCTGCCCCCACGGACGGCGTCCGGCTCCGCCTCCGGCACCGAGGGCGCGGAGCAGCGCCTCCACCTGGACGCGGAACTGATGGACGGTGTACGGGCGTTGGGGCGCGCGCACGGCGCCACCGACTTCATGGTCGCGTTCGCCGCGTACCTCGCCGTCCTGCACCGGGCGACCGGCGCGCGGGACGTGCTCGTCGGCTCGGGCATGGCGAACCGGCGCCTCCCCGGCACCGCCGGAGCCGTCGGCATGTTCGTGAACACCGTGGTGCTGCGCGGGAGGCCGCGCCCCGGGCTCCCCTTCTCCGCGTTCCTCGCGGAGGTGCGCGCGACCTGCCTCGACGCGTACGAGCACCAGGAACTGCCCTTCGAGGAGGTGATCGCCCCGCACCCGCGGCGCGCCGCCGGCAAGGACGACAGGAACCGGCTCGTGCAGACCGCCTTCAGCTTCCACGACACCCCCCTCGGCGCCCTCCCCGAGTGCCCCCTCGACATCACCGTCCGCGAAGGACTTCCGCTGGGCGCGGCCAAGTTCGACCTCGGCGTGACCGGCTTCCCCCACCACGAGGTGCGGCCGGACCGCAGCGGGGTCGGCCCGGACGGCCTGCTGCGCGTCCCCCGGTCCCGGGGCCCGGTCCTCCCGGCTGACCGTCCGGCCGGCCTCACCCTGACGTGGCAGTACGCCACCTCGCGGCTCGACGACGACGCGGTGCGCGCCCTGATGGACTGCTACGAGGCCGTCCTGCGCGCGGTCGTCGACCGCCCGCACACGGTGCTGGACGAGCTTCCGTGCTGGGCTCCGCGTGCGGCCGGGTCCGTGGAGCCCTCCCCGTCGGGTCCCGGCGGCGGGCCGGCTCGGGCGGGCGGCCCGCTTCCTTCGCCGTCCGGCACCCCGGCGCGCGGGCAGCACGCCGACGCCCTCGCCCGCCTGATGGGCCGGATCCTGGGGGTGCCGGACACGCGGCCGGCGGACGACTTCCTGGCGCTCGGCGGCGACTCGCTCGGCGCGCTCCGCTTCACGCTCCTCGCCCGCGCCGAACTGGGCCTGGACATTCCCCTGAAGCAGTTCCTCAGGGCGCCGACGGCCCTGTCGGCCGCCGCGCTGGCGCGCCCGGCGGCCCTGGAGCCCATCCCGGCGCGCCCCCGGCGCCGTCCGGCACAGGCGGAAGCGGAAGCTCAACCGGCCGGTCCGGCACGGTCGGCGGAGCCGGCGGGGAAGGAGTAGACGCGTGCTGTCGGACGACACCCTGTGCTTTCCGCTGGCGGAGCCGCAGCGGCGGCTGCTGGACCTGATCGGCGCGGGCGGCGACCCCTCCGCGTACGTGAGCGTCCTCGCCCATCGCGTGCGCGGCCCCCTCGACCTCCCCCGGCTGCGGCGGGCCCTGGACGCGCTGACGGACCGTCATGAGCCGCTGCGTACCGCCTATCCCGCCGACGAGGACGGCACGGTCCGGCAGCAGCGCGTCGGGGAGCCCGACGCGCTGCTGTGGGAGCTGACCGTGGTCGAGCAGCCCTCCGCCGCACCCGGACCACCGCCACCTGACGACGAGGACGCCCTGCTGCGCGCGTTCGCCGGGCGCCCGTTCGACCTCGCGCACGGGCCCCTGGGGCGCGTGCTGGTCGTCCGCCGGGCCGCCGAGGACCACCTCGTCGTCCTGGCGGTGCACCTGCTGGCCGCCGACGGCTGGTCGCTGCGGATCCTGCTGGACGAGCTGGGCGCGTACTACGCCGACGCGGAACGGGCGCACGCGCTCCTCCCTCCGCTGGACGTCCAGTACGCCGACTGGGCCCACTGGCAGGCGGCCGGGCGAGCGCCCCACCCGCCGGCCCCCCGGGTTCCTGCCCCGCCGGCCCCCCGGGTCCCTCCCCCGCCGTCCGGCGGGCCGGGGCGGCGCCTGCGCACGGCCGCCGTACCGGTACTGGAGGCGGAGCGCCTGGCCCGCCAGGAACGGGTGCCGCTCTTCACCGTGCTGCTGACGGCCTTCGCGCTGGCGGCGCGCGGCCCGTCGACGCGGCACCACGTGTCGGCGGACGTCCCGGTCGCCGGCCGCGACCATCCGCAACTCGTGCCGCTGACCGGCTACTTCACCCGATTCCACCGGCTCGACGTCGCGCTGACCGGCGACCTCACCTTCCGGCAGGCGCTGCGCCGGGTGCACGACGCCTGGGCCGGGGCCGGGGAAACCGGGACGGGCGCAGCCGCCGTCCCCCTGTTCTCGTACCGGAGCGGTGACGTCCAGCCCCGGCTGCGGCTGGAGGGGTGCGCGGTGACCGTGCTCCCCTGGCTCCACGACGCGGCGAAGACGGATCTCGCCCTGATCACCGACCGCGCCGGGGACGTCGTCCACCCGATGCTCGAATTCCGGCCGTCCGCCGTGCCGGAGCGCGCGGCCGGCCGTCTGGGCCGGCGCTTCGCGGAGCTCCTGGACGGCGCGGCGGGCGCTCCGGACGCTCCGGTGGACGCCGTGGCGGAGGGGAGGCCCTGACGCCCGCAGGGAGCGTACAGAGGGGAGGCACTGACCCCCGCAAGGGCGGCGCCCCGGGGCCGGCACGGCGGCTCCCCCGGCTTTCCCGAGCCGTGACATGGGCATGAGCGATATCCTCCTCGCGGCGCCGGCACGTGCGGGCAGCGGGCACGGGTCCGCCGGCGGCAGGGGGCATAGGGGGCGACGGACGGTGGCTGCGGCGGAGGACGGCGAACTGCTGGGCCGGGAGCGGGAGACGGCCTTCCTGGACGGCGTCCTGGAGGCGGCGCTCTCCGGCGGGAGCGGCGCGGCGGTCGTCCTGCGGGGCCCGGCCGGCATCGGCAAGTCGGCCCTGCTGGCCTGGGCCCGGGACGCGGCACGGCGGCGCGGCTTCGCCGTGCTGGGGGCGGTGGGCTCCGCGGCCGAGGCGGAACTCGCCTTCGGCGGCTTCCACCAGGTCTTCTGGCCGCTGCTGAAGCGCTCCCGGACCCTCCCCGCGCGGGACCGGGAGGTGCTGGAGTGCGCCTTGGGCCTGGGCGCGGAACCACCGGCCGGCGCGGCCCCGCTGGGTGCCGCGGCCCTGACCCTGCTCGCCGAGGCCGCGCGCGAACGGCCGCTGCTGGTCGTCGTGGACGACGTGCAGTGGATGGACGACTCCAGCACCGCGGTCTTCGCCTTCCTGCACCGGCACGCCGCCGCCCTGCCCGTGGTCTTCCTCGGCGCGGGGCGCGAGGACGGCCCGGCCACCGACCGGTGGACGGGCGAGCCGGTACGGGTGGACGCGCTGGAACCCGCCGCCGCCGAGGCGCTGTTGCGCCGGCACCACCCGGGTCTGCCCGCGCCGGCGGCCGGCCGGGTGCTGTCGGAGGCCGCGGGCAATCCGCTGGCGCTCCTGGAACTCCCCGCGCTGCCGGGCGACGACCACGGTGCCGGTCTCCCCGACGTCCCCGGCCGGACGCCCCTGACGCACCGGCTGGAGCACCTGTTCGCCGAACGGATCCGGTCGTTGCCTCCCGCCGCCGCGCACGCCCTGCTGCTGGCCGCGCTCGGCGGCCGGGTGACCGTACGGGCCGGGGACGCCCGGCCCGCTCACGCGACGCCCGAGGGCGCCGCGCACGTGCCCGTCGGCCCCGCGGCGGTCGCCGCCGTCGAGGCGAGCGGGCTGGCGCGCCTCGGCGGGGACGGCGCCCTGGCCTTCCGGCACCCCCTGGTGCGCAGCGCGGTGATCTCCCTGGCCTCGCCGGAGGACGAGCGGGCGGCCCACCGGGTGCTGGCGGGGCGGCTCGACGCGGACGATCCCCGCCGGCTGCGGCACGAGACGCTGGCCGCGGTGCTGCCGGACGCCTCCCTCGCCGAGCGGCTGGAGGAGGCCGCGCGGCGGATCGCGCGGCGCGGCGGCGACGCGGAGGGGGCCGTGCTGATGGACCGGGCGGCCACCCTGAGCGCCGACGCCGCGTCCCACACGGCACGCCTGACGTGGGCCGCCGTCATGGCGGCGCGGGGCGGCCGGCTCGCGCACACCGCCGAACTGGTGGAGGAGCTGCAGCGGCGGCCGGTGCCGGCCGGTTTCGCGCCGCTGTTCGCCTACGCGGTGGTGTACGTCGACCAGAGCCACCGGATCGACTTCGAGTCGTCGTTCACGCTGCTGCCGCAGGCCCTGGACCTGCTCTCGCGGACGGGGGTGGAGCCCTTCGAGGGGCTGGCGGAGCAGATCTACTTCAAGCTCCTGCTCGCCACCTGCTACACCGACGACCCCCGGGGCCGGCGCGCCCTGGAGAAGCACGCCGGGGCCGTGTCCCCGCTGGCCCGGCTGTGCCGTGCGGTCTGGTCCGACCCGCCCCGGACCGCGCACGGCGCCGCCCGTGAACTCGCCCTGCTCACCGAGGAGATGACCGAGGAGCAGGAGGCGGGTGCCGCGTGGCTGCTGCTGTGGACCGCGTCGGCGGTCGACGCCGCCGACGAGACGCTGTGGCGCCGCTTCACCGGCCAGCACGCCTACGCCACCCAGGGCTCGATCGCGAAGGCCCGGTTCTACCAGGACTACCTGCGGGGCCGGTGGGAGAACGCCGCCGCCTGCCTGCGGGAGGCGGAGGCCGCCGACGACCGCGGCTACCACTGCAACGCCCTGCTGTTCCGCCACTACCACGCGCACTTCCTGGCCGGCCGGGGCGACGAACAGGGCCTCCGGGAGGCGGAGGCGGTCATCGAGGCGACGGCGTCGGGGGCCCGGATGCGGTTCGTCACCGACCACCTCGTCCATCTGCGGGCCCTGGCGGCGCTGGCGCACGGCCGGTACGAGGAGGCGTATCTGCTGCTGGTGCCGCTGATGCCCCCCGGTGTGCTGCCGCGCGGGCTGCCGTGGTTCCACCTGCCGTTCCTCGACCTCGTCGTGGCCGCCGTGCACACGGGCCGCCGGCGGGAGGCGGCCGCGCACGTCGAGGCCGGGCGGGCGGCGCGGATGGCGGAGATCTCCGGTCACCACGCCTTCCTCCTCGCCGCCGCCGAGGCCGTCGCCGCGCCCGACGAGGACGCCGACGCCCGCTACCGGGCCGCGTACGCCGTCGAGGGCGCCGAGACGTGGGTGTTCGGCATGGCCCGGCTGCGGCTGGCGCACGGCGCGTGGCTGCGCCGGCGCCGGCGCGCGGAGGCGCTCGACGTGCTGCACCGGGCGCGGGACGCGTTCCGGCGGCTGGGCGCGGAGCCCTGGGCGGAGCGCTGCGAGGAGGAACTGGCCGCGGCGGGACCCCCGGTGGCGGCGGTCGGCGGACGGGGGCTGCTGACGGGCCAGGAACGGCGCATCGCCCAGCTCGCCGCGCGGGGGCTGACGAACAAGGAGATCGGCACGGCGCTGCAGGTGTCACCCCGTACCGTCGCGGCGCATCTGTACAAGATCTTCCCCAAGCTGGGGGTCACCTCCCGGGCCGGGATCTCCCGGGCCCTGGCCGACGACCCGGCCGGACGGGACTGAGACCGTGCCGTGCTCGGCCCGCCGGTCCCGCCACTCGCTCGGCGCCATCCCGTAGCGGGCGCGGAAGCACCTGCTGAAGTGGGCGGGGGTGGCGAAGCCCCACCGCTGGGCCACGGCCTGCACCTTCGCCGGACCGCCGGCGCGGCCCAGTTCCCGCCGGCACTCCTCCAGCCGGCGCTGCTGGATCCAGCGGCCGAGGGTGCCGTCCTCCCCGGTGAACAGCTTGTGCAGCCGGCGCACGGACATGTGGTGCGCCGCGGCGATGACGTCGGGGCGCAGCCGCGGGTCCGGGAGCCGGGCGTTGACCCAGCGCCGGATCTCGTCCGCCGCCCGGCGGTCGGCCTCCGGGAGGCGGTCCGCCGCCGGGCGTGCGCTCCGCTCGGCCTCCTCGGCCACCAGGCTGACGGCCAGGTCCGCCGCCTGGTTCCGCAGGCGCGTCGCCGTGCCGCCCCTCCCGGCTTCCGTGCCTTCCGTTCCCCGGAGTTCGCCGGCTGTGGCCAGGGCGAGCAGCAGGGGGTGGAGCAGCGAGGCGACGCCCGTCGTGGCGTCGTACGCCCGGCCGGTCGTCCGGGCCAGGGCGTCGTCCGGGAACGGCACCAGCCGGCGGGGCACGCGGAGCACCGCGACGGCGCACCCGGCCGTCGCGCTCACGGTGACGGGCGCGGCCGAGTCGGCGAGCAGCAGGTGCCCCGGCGTGACGGGGCCGCCGTGTCCGGGGGCGAGGACGAGGCAGCCGCGGAGGGGGGCGCAGACCACGATCTCGCGCGCCTCCGGCTCGCCGCCCCGCCGCACGGGCAGGGTGCGGGCGCCGGCGAGGTCGTCGCCGTCGACGACGCCGGTCCGGACGTACGGCGGGGCCCCCGGGTCCCCGGCGTACCGGACGGACGGCCGGGCCTCCGGGTCCCCGGGGGCCCCGACGGACGGCCGGGCCTGCGGGTCGTCGGCGGGGAGCGCGGCCGGTGGCTGCCGTAGGGGGCGGGAAGGCGGGCGTGGGCCCGCTTCGTGGCGTGAGGGCGCGGGGGACGGCACCGTGGGCTCCTCCGGGTGTCGTGTGCGAACGGTCCGTCCCTCCACCCTCGGCGGGCCCCGCCCCGCACACGTAGGTCGGATGACTGACGCCCGGGGTGCGTCAGTTCAGGGCGGCCCGCTGGGGTGCCCGCGCCGGCGCCGGGACGGACAGCGCCTGCTCCGCGGCGCCGGCGCGTCGCCACTGGCGCGGCGGCACGCCGTACACCCCCTTGAAGGCGCGGCTGAAGTGCGCGGGGCTGGGGAACCCCCAGCGGCGGGCGACCGCCGCGACCGTCGGGCTGGAGCGTTCCCGGCGCGCCAGTTCCCTGGCGCACTCCTCGACCCGGCGCCGCAGGATGAGCCGCCCCACTGTCGTCCCCTCGCCTTCGAAGAGGCGGTGGAGGTAGCGCACGGAGATGTAGTGGGCCTCGGCAACCCGTTCGGGGGTCAGGTCCGCGTCGCCGAGGTGCCGGTCGATGTAGTCGCGGACGCGCGGCACGAGGCGGGCGCGCGTGGTGCCCGGCGGCTCCTGGTCCCGCCCGAGGAGTTCGTCGGCGAGGAGGGCGACGAACTCGGCGGTGTTCCCGGCGAGCAGGTCGCCGGTGGCCGGAGTCACCTGGCCGGCGACGCGGGAGAGCTGTTCGAGGAACGGGATCAGCAGCGCGGCGACGCCGCTGCGTCCCGGGACGGCCACGCCGGTGAGGCGGAACAGGTGGTCGGCGGGGTCGCCCAGGGTCTGCCGGGGCAGGGAGGCCAGCAGCATCCGGAAGGGTTCCCGCTGGTCCAGGGCGAAGGGCCGGCGCGGGTCGAGGAGGACGACCTCGCCCGGCTCCAGCGCGGTGCTCCGCCCGTCCTGGGTGAGGAAGGCCGTGCCCGCCTGCTGGAGGGCGACGGCGACCCGCTCGCCCGGGCCGCGGGCGATGTGCCGGGGGGTGCGGCTCAGCTGTGCGGGACCCGCGGCGACGCGCAGAAGGCTCAGGTAGCCGAGGTGGGTGACCACCGGTGCCGGGGTCTCGGCCGGGGAGGTGCGCATCACGAGGCGGAGGGGGGCGACGAGGCCGTCGAAGGCGTCCTGCCAGGGCCCGGGTGCCTCGTGTTCCCGTCCCGCCGTCGTCGTGTCCTGAAGAACGTGTCCCACGCGTGCTCCTTGTTCTCGGACGCCCGGCCGGCCGGCGAACTCTCCGCTCAGGGGGTGCGAACGGCCAGGTGCGTTCCCTCTCATGCTCGGCGGCGCGGGAAGAGCGCACTTAGGTCATTTGACGTGCGGTGACGGGCTTGCGCGGGAGCCCTCCGGCGCCCCGGGACAAGAGGTGTGCGCGGACGGGCACGTCCGGGCGGCGGGGAGGGGCGGCCGGGGCCGTGCCGGTCCGTAGGCTGGGGGCGTCGCCCCGGCCGCCGCTGCCACTGCCGTCACTCCTGCCCCTGCCCGGAGCGGGCCGGGCCCGAAGGATCCGTCCGTTGTCTTCCGTCCGTCCCGGGACCTGTCGTCCGTCCCGGGATCGCGCCCACGCGCGGGAGGGTGTCGTGGAACATGCCGCTGGACCGCCGCCGGTCCTCGAACCCCTGGCCCGGGCCTTCGCCGAGGCCCACGCGTGTCCGGGCGTGCCGGGCGGAGCGGGACCGGTGCCCTCCGGCGAGGCGCCGGCCGCGCTGCTCGGGGAGGCGGACACGGCGCCGGACGTCGAGGAGGAGTGGCTGGCGCTGCCCGGCTGCGACGGGGACCGGATCCGGGTGCGGATCCTGCGTCCGGCCGGCAGCGACGGGCTGCTTCCGGTGGTGCTCTATCTGCACGGCCTGGGCTGGACCCACACGACGGCCACCGCGCACCAGCGGCTGCTGGAGGACCTGGTGCTGGGGGCGGACGCGGCGGTCGTCGTGCCCGAGTACGACCGCCCGCCGGCGGCCCGCTATCCGGTGGCCGTCGAGCAGTGCTACACCGTGGCCCGCTGGATCGCGGAGCACGGCGCGGACTGGCGTCTCGACGGCTGCCGCATCGCCGTGGCCGGCGTCTCGGCGGGGGCCAATCTGGCCGCCGCCCTGACGCTGGTCGCCAAGGAGCGCGGCGGCGTGTCCCTCGTGCACCAGGTCCTGGTCTGCCCCGTCACGGACGCCACCGGGGAGTCGCCGTCCTACCGGCACTTCGCCGAGGGCTACTTCCTCGGCGGCGCCGTCATGCGGAGCTTATGGCGGAGTTACGTCCCGGACGCGGCGCGGCGCCGGGAGATCACCGCGTCGCCGCTGCTGGCCACCCCGGACGAGCTGCGGGGGCTGCCGCCGGCGCTGGTCCTGACGGCGGAGGCGGACGTGGTGCGCGACGAGGGCGAGGCGTACGCGGCGAAGCTGCGGGCGGCGGGCGTCTCCGTCGTCTCCGTGCGCTATCACGGCACGATCCACGGGTTCGTCCTGTTCGACGCGCTGCGGGACAGCGACGCGGGCCGGGCCGCCCGGACGCAGGCCGTGGACGTCCTCCACGTCGCGCTGCACCGCGGCTGGTGACGGCCCGTCAGGAGAGGCGGCGGGAGGTGGTGCACCCTCGGGCAAGCCCTGTGCACGGGGCGCCGCCCACCGCCGCGCCGGGGGACATAACGTCCCGGTGTGCCGCCTCGCGGCGGCGCTCCGAACGTCCTCCGCCCCTCATGAAACGGGTTTCGCCATGCACGAGTTCCCCCCTGCCGCCCCTGTCCTGGAGCCGGCCGCGGCGGCCTTCGCCGAGGCCACCGCCCAGCCGCCGTACCTCTTCCAGATCCCCGTGGCGGACGGCCGCAAGGCGGTCGACGACGTCCAGGCCGGTCCGGTGGACAAGCCCGAGGTCGACGAGGAGTGGGTCACCGTCCCCGTCGCCTCCGGCGGCACCGTGCGGGCGCGCGTCGTGCGCCCCGCCGGCGTCCGGGGCGACCTGCCCGTCATCCTCTACATCCACGGCGCCGGCTGGGTGTTCGGCAACGCCCACACCCACGACCGGCTGGTGCGGGAGCTGGCCGTCGGGACCGGCGCCGCCGTCGTCTTCCCGGAGTACGACCTGTCGCCGGAGCACCGCTACCCGGTGGCCGTCGAGCAGAACTGGGCCGTCGCCCGCTGGGTCGTGACCGACGGCGCGACGAAGGGCCTGGACGGCGCCCGCATGGCGGTCGCCGGCGACTCCGTCGGCGGCAACATGAGCGCCGCGCTCACCCTGATGGCCAAGGAGCGCGGCGGCGTCCCGCTGCTCCAGCAGGTGCTGTTCTACCCGGTCACCGACGCGTCCTTCGACACCGCCTCCTACCACCAGTTCGCCGAGGGCTACTTCCTGCGCCGCGACGGCATGCAGTGGTTCTGGGACCAGTACACGACCGACGAGGCCGAGCGCGCCCAGATCACGGCCTCGCCGCTGCGCGCCACCACCGAGCAGCTGACAGGCCTGCCGCCCGCCCTGGTCATCACCGCCGAGGCCGACGTCCTGCGCGACGAGGGCGAGGCGTACGCGAACAAGCTGCGCGCCGCCGGCGTGCCGGTGACCGCCGTGCGCTACCAGGGCATCATCCACGACTTCGTCATGCTCGACGCGCTGCGGGACACCTACGCCGCCCGGTCCGCCGTCGCCCTCGCCGTGTCCACCCTCCGCACCGCGCTCGCCCGGCCCTGACCGCCCCGCGCGCCGACGCCCGGAACACCGGAACCCGCGCGGACGAACACCCCCGGGGCACGCCGTTCCGGCAGGCGCGCGTGCCCCGTCCTTCCCGTTTCCCCTCCGAGCCCGCAGGCAGGCCGTCCATGGACACCCCCGACAGCCCGGCGCCCCTCCACGGCGGCCGGCACCACGAACCCGATCTGCGGAGCATGACCCGCATCAACCTCCGGCCGATCGCGTCACCGATGCCCCTCGGCTTCTACGCCGTGGCCATCGCCTCGGTCGTCGCCGGCTGCTTCCAGCTCGGCGTGTTCGAGGAGGACGCGGGCCGGGCCGTCGCCTTCACCGTCCTGCCGGCCTTCGTGCTCCAGCTGCTCGTGGGCGTCCTCGCGTTCGCCGCCCGGGACGTGCTCGCGGCCACGCTGATGGCCTGCTTCTCGGGGACGTGGCTGGCGACCTCCCTGGTCCTGGCCTTCGATCCGCCGGGCGGCGCGGAGGTGCTGGGCGTGCTGAACCTCGCCTTCGCCGTGTTCGCCGGCCTGATGGCGAGCGTGGCGCGGGCCAAGCGTGCCCTGTGGCTCGTCCTGTGCGCGGCCGTCCCCCGGTTCGCCGCGGCCGCCGCCTTCAACCTGTCCGGCGCCGCCTGGCTGGGCACCGTCTCCGGCGTCCTCGCCCTGGTCCTGGCCTCCGCGGCCCTGTACGCGGCCTTCGCGCTGATGCTGGAGGACATGCGGGGCGAGCAGGTCCTGCCGATCGGCCGCAGCGGCCCGGCGCACCACGCCGTCGAGGGCGACCTCTCCGTCCAGTTGCGCAACCTCGAACGCGCCGCGGGTGTCCGCCGCACGCTCTGAGGCGCCTCCCGTCGTCCCGTACCCGGACCTGCCCCGAGGAGTCTCCGTGCGGCCCGTGCAGCAGCTCGTCACGGCGAAGGTGTCGTCGCCGGACCACGGCGCGGTCCGGCTGGTGGTGGGGATACGCCACGACCCGGGCGACCCGCTCGCCGTGCGCCTCGACTTCGCCCCCGCCGACGGCATGGACGAGCACACGGCGGCGACCTGGGTCTTCGCCCGGAGCCTGCTGGAGGAGGGGGTCGCCGCGGCCGTGGGCGACGGCGACGTCCGGGTGCGGCCCGGCGGCGCGGGCGAGACGGACGTCGAACTGGTCTCCCTGTACGGCTCCTGCGTGGCCCGCTTCCGCACGGACGCCCTGCGCTCCTTCCTGTCCCTGACCGAGACCCCGTCCCCTCAGGCCGCCGCGCGGATCCGGACCGCACTCGACCGGACGCTCCTCACCATCCTCGGGCGCGTCTAGCCCCTCCCGGCCCCCCTTTCTTCCCTCACCGACCACGAGAGGTCCCGCCATGACGACGATGCCGGTCAGCGGCGTCACCCCCTTTCCCGACCTGGACGACGGCGACGCCGCCGACCTCGTCGTCCGCAACGCCAAGGTCCACACCGGCGATCCGCAGCGGCCGGCCGCGACGGCCCTCGCGGTCCGCGACGGCAGGATCACCGCCGTCGGTGACGAGGCGGCGGTCGCGCGGCACGTGGGCCGGCGGACACGCGTCGTCGACGCGCTGGGCCGCCGGATCGTCCCCGGCCTCAACGACTCGCACCTGCACGTGATCCGGGGCGGACTCAACTACGTCCTGGAGCTGCGCTGGGACGGCGTCCCCTCGCTGCGGCAGGCGCTGGCCATGCTGCGCGAACAGGCCGGCCGCACCCCGAAGGGCCAGTGGATACGGGTGGTCGGCGGCTGGACGGCGGACCAGTTCGCCGAGCGGCGGATGCCGACGGTGGCGGAACTGAACGCCGCCGCCCCGGACACCCCCGTCTTCGTCCTGCACCTGTACCAGTCCGCCCTGATGAACCGCGCCGCCGTACGTGCCGCCGGCTACACCCGCGACACGCCCGACCCCCGGGGCGGGCAGATCGTGCGCGGCCGGGACGGGGAACCGACGGGGGTGCTGCTCGCCGCGCCCGGCGCGCTCGTCCTCTACTCGACGCTCGCGGCGGCGCCCACGCTGGGCGAGGAGGACCGGAAGACGTCCACCCGGCACTTCCTGCGGGAACTCAACCGGTTCGGCCTCACCTCCGCCGTCGACGCGGCCGGCGGGTTCCAGAGCTTCCCGGAGAACTACCGGACCGTCACCGAACTGGCCCGCGCCGGACAGCTCTCGCTGCGGATCGCGTACCACCTCTTCCCGCAGACCGCCGGCCAGGAGCTGGACGACCTGCGGCGGTGGATCGCGACCGTGCGCCCGGACGAGGGCGACGAGTGGCTGCGGCTGAACGGCGCCGGGGAGAACCTGACCTGGGCGGCGGCCGACTTCGAGAACTTCTCCGAGCCCCGGCCCGAACTCGCCGCCGGATACGAGGCGGAGTTCGAGAAGGCCGTCCGGCTCCTGATGGAGAACGGCTGGGGCTTCCGGCTGCACGCCACCTACGACGAGACGATCAGCCGGGACCTGGCGGTCTTCGAGAAGCTGGCGGCCGACGGCCTCTTCCCGTCCGGCAACCGGTGGCTGTTCGACCACGCCGAGACGGTGTCCGCCCGGAGCCTGGAGCGGATCGCGGCGCTGGGCGGCTCGATCGGCGTGCAGAACCGCATGTCCTTCCAGGGCCGGGCCTTCGCCGACCGGTACGGCGCCGAGGCCGCCGCCCGTACGCCGCCGGTCACGGAGATGCTGGAGCGCGGCCTGCCGGTGGCGGCGGGCACGGACGCGACGCGGGTCTCGTCGTACAACCCGTGGGTGGCGCTGCACTGGCTCGTCACCGGACGCACCGTGGGCGACCTGCGCCTGTACCCGCCGGACCGGCTGGTGTCGCGGGAGAAGGCGCTGGAGCTGTACACGGTCGGCGGCGCCCGGATGACGGGCGAGGACGGGGTGAAGGGCCTGCTGCGGGAGGGTTTCCTGGCGGACTTCGCGGTCCTGTCGCACGACTACTTCGCCGTCCACGAGGCCGACATCCCGCACATCGAGTCGGTCCTCACCGTCGTCGGCGGCCGGCTGGTCCACGCGGCGGCGGAGTACGAGGGCCTGGACGAGGCGATCCCGCCCGTCAGTCCCTCGTGGAGCCCGGTGGCCCACTTCGGCGGCTACCAGGCGTCCCCGCCGCCCGGGGTCACCGGGGCGCGCCAGGCCGACCGTCTGGCGGAGGCGGTGGCGGAGTCGGAGCGGCACCGCCAGTGGCGCGCCGCCCGCGGCTTCGCCCCCGAGAGCGACCCCCGGGTCTTCGATCCCTGCTTCGTCCTCTGACCGACCCGCACGGGCTTCGCGGCCGACGAGCCATGCAGGGAGAGAACAGCCCCGGCCACCCTGAGCAAAGCCCCGGGGACCGTCACCGTCCTACCGTCGGATCATGAACAACGCAGCACAGCAAGTCAATTGACGTTACGTCAGCCATTTTCCCTCACCCTCCCTTCCCGAAAGGAACCGTCATGACCACGTTCGACTCCGCCAAGGTCACGGCCGCCCCCAGCCCCGACCTGCTCACCCCCGACAACGCGATGATGCTGTTCGTGGACCACCAGCCGCAGATGTTCTTCGGCGCGGCCAGCTCCGACCGGGCCGGGGTCATCAACGCCACCGTCGGCCTCGCCAAGGCGGCCACCGTCTTCGACGTCCCCGTCGTGCTGTCCACCGTGGCCGCCGAGTCGTTCTCCGGCCCGCTCCTGCCGCAGCTGCGCGAGGTCTTCCCCAAGCACGAGGTCGTGGACCGCACCACGATGAACGCCTGGGAGGACCCGGCGCTCGTCGAGGCGGTCAAGGCCACCGGCCGCAGCAAGATCATCCTTTCCGGGCTGTGGACCGAGGTCTGCCTCGTCCTGCCCGCCCTCTCCGCCCTCAGCCAGGGCTACGAGGTGTACGTGGTCGCCGACGCCTCCGCCGGCGTCACGCCCGAGGCCCACGAGCACGCCATGCAGCGCATGACCGCGGCCGGCGCCGTCCCGGTCACCTGGCTCCAGGTGCTGCTGGAGCTCCAGCGCGACTGGGCGCGCGGCGAGACGTACAGCCAGACGCTCGACGTGGTGAAGGAGCACGGCGGCGCCTACGGCATGGGGGTCGTCTACGCCCAGTCCATGATCGACCCGCACGCCGCCGGCTGATCCCGCGTCCGACCGTCACGATCCCTGGAGCACGACGATGGACATCGGTCTGCTGGTCCTGCGGCTTCTCGTCGGCCTCCTGGTCGCCGGGCACGGAGTGCAGAAGGTGAGCTTCCGGCTCGGCGGCAAGGGGCTGGCGGGCGGTGCCGCGGAGTTCCGGGGCGACGGCTTCCGCGGCGGCGCGCTGACGGCCGTCGCCGCGGGCGGCTCCCAGATCGGGGCGGGGCTGCTGCTCGCGGCCGGCGCCCTGACCCCGCTGGCCGCGACCGGTGTCGTCGGCGTGATGACCGTGGCCCTGACGGTGAAGCTGCCGCACGGGCTGTGGGTCCAGAACGACGGCTACGAGTACCCGCTGGTCCTCATGGTCCTGCCCGCGGTCCTCACCCTCACCGGTCCGGGCCGCTGGTCCGCGGACGCGGCCCTGGGCCTGGCGCCCTGGTCCCCCTGGTGGTGCCTCGTCGCCGTGGCCGGCGGGGTGGGCAGCGGCCTGGCCGTCCGCGCGCTGCTGCACCGCCCCACACCCCCGGGGACCGGCTCCCGGCCCCGTACCCGCCCCTCAGACATCCGGAGTGGAACATGACGGCTCCCCCGTCCCTCGACGCCCCGCCCCCGCACCAGAGCCGGAAGGACGGGCAGTTGCAGGAGTTCGGCACCGTGCGGCACGTGGGCGTCGGCCTCTCCCGCGACGCCCGGCTGTACTCCTGCCGGCGCCTCAACCTCCTGCTGGCCGACACCCAGATGCTGTACGCGCTGTACAAGAAGCACCACTGGCTCATGCGCGGCCCGACCTTCCACCAGCTGCACCTGCTGTTGGACCGGCAGGCGGAGCAGCAGCTGGCGATCACCGATCTGCTCGCCGAGCGTGTGCAGAGCCTCGGCGGCGTCGCGGTGGGGGACCCCCGGCACGCCGCCGAGATGACCCGCGTCCCCCGCCCGCCCGACGGCGTGGAGCCGGTGCCCGGCATGCTCGCGCGCCTCCTGGAGGCCCACGAGACGATCCTCCTCGACGCGCGGGACGCGGCGCGCCGGGTGGCGGACCTGGGCGATGCGGGCAGCGAGGGCCTGATCGTCTCCGAGGTCATCCGGACCGGCGAGACCCACACCTGGTTCCTCGGCGAGCACCTGGTCGACACCCCTCTGACCCGCGCCTGAACGGCGTTCCCTCTTCGCCCCGCCCCTCACCAGAACCCGTCCCTCACGCGAACCCGTCCCTCACGCGAACCGCCCGTCACGAGACCCCGCCCAGAAAGCGCAGACGCATGTCACACCCTCAGTCCCTGTCCGCGAAAGGCCTTTCGCGGCGTACGGCGCTCACGGCCGGTGCCGCCACGGTCGCCTCGCTCGGCGTCGCAGCCGCCGCCGCGGCCCCGGCCGCCGCCCGGGACCACGCCCCCTCCGGCGGGTCCCGGCCCACGATCGTCCTGGTCCACGGCGCGTTCGCCGACGCGTCCAGCTGGTCGCCCGTCATCGAACGGCTCCAGGACCGCGGCCACCGGGTGCTGGCCCCCGCCAACCCGCTGCGCGGACTCCACCACGACGCGGCCCACCTCACGGCCTTCCTGGCGGGCGTCGAGGGCCCCGTCGTCCTGGCGGGCCACTCCTACGGCGGCGCGGTGATCACCCAGGCCGCCGCGCGCACCCCGGGCGTCCGGGCGCTCGCCTACGTCGCGGCGTTCATGCCCGACGCGGGCGAGGTGCTGGGCGAGCTGTCGTCGCGGTTCCCCGGCTCGCAGCTGGCGGCGGCGCTCACCCAGGTGCCCGCGCCCGCGCCCGACGGCTCGCCCGGCCTCGACCTGTACATCCGGACCGAGTCGTTCCACCAGGTGTTCGCCCAGGACGTGCGGCGCGACACCGCGCGCGTCCTGGCCGCCGTCCAGCGTCCGCTGAGCGCCACCGCCTTCGGCGACCAGGCGACGGCGGCGGCCTGGCGCACCCTGCCGTCCTGGACGCTGGTCGCCGGCGAGGACCACGGCATCCCGCCGGAGCTCCAGCGCTTCCAGGCCCGGCGCGCGGGGTCACACACGGTCGAGGTGCCCAGCTCGCACCTGCCCCTGCACAGCTTCCCCCAGGCCGTGACCTCGCTGATCCGCTCGGCCACCGACGCCGTCCGGCGCTGACGGCGCCCCACTCCCGAAGGACTGACCGTGTCTCTTCCCTCCGAGAACTCCTACGCCCGCGACCTGGCCCAGGTCGAACGGGCCAACGCCGACGGCCGGATCCCCGTGGTCTTCGTCCACGGCCTCTGGCTCCTGCCCACCAGCTGGGAGCGGTGGGCGGCGGTCTTCGACGCCGCCGGCTTCGTCCCGGTGCTGCCGGGCTGGCCCGACGACCCCGAGACGGTCGAGGAGGCCCACGCCCACCCCGAGGTCTTCGCCGGCAAGAGCGTCGGCCAGGTCGCCGACCACTTCTGCGACCTCGTGCGCAAGCTCGACCGCAGGCCGGTGGTGGTCGGGCACTCCTTCGGCGGCCTGATCACGCAGATCATCGCGGGCCGCGGGTTGTCCCGGGCCTCCGTCGCCATCGACCCGGCCCCGTTCCGGGGCGTGCTGCCGCTGCCGCTGTCGTCGCTGCGCGCGGCGAGCGTGGTGCTCGGCAACCCCGCCAACTACCACCGGGCCGTGCCCCTCACCTACGAGCAGTTCCGGTACTCCTTCGCCAACGCCGTCGGCGAGGAGGAGGCGCGCGAGCTGTACGAGACCTTCGCCGTGCCGGCGCCGGGCGAGCCGCTGTTCCAGGCGGCGGTCGCGAACGTCAACCCCTGGACGGAGGTCAAGGTGGACACCCTGAACCCCGAGCGGGGCCCCCTCCTCATCCTGTCCGGGGAGAAGGACAACACCGTGCCGTGGGCCATCGCCCACGCCTCGTACAAGAAGCAGGTGCGCAACGAGTCCGCGGTCACGGAGATCCAGGAGATCCCGGGCCGGGGGCACGCCCTCACCATCGACAGCGGATGGCGCGAGGTCGCCGACACGGCCCTCGCCTTCCTCGGCCGTCACGTCGACCCGGCGTCGGGAGACGCGGCCTGACCGCCGGCTGATTCCCGCGCCCCTCCGAGCGGCCGGTCCGGACCTCGCGTCCCGGACCGGCCGCTGTGCGTGCTGCGGGTACGCGTCCGGGGTGCGAAGTCCGCCTCGGCATCGGCCTGTTCTGGCCTGTGGCTGCACGGCTTCGGCCTGTGCGTGCACGGCCGCCGGTCCCGCCCCTCCCGCGTCCTAGCGTCGGAACCGTGGCGGGGGCCGCACCCCCGCCGGTCGGCTCATGCACGGTACGGGGAGCGGCACGATGACATCCGACGGCACGGCGGGAGCACCCTCCCCGCCCGGTACGCCGCCGGCGGGGCGGGACTCCCCCTGGGCGGTCCTGCGGAGCGCCCTGCTCGCGGCGCCGACGGGCGGGCGGGCGCTGTGGCTGCGCGGAGAGGCCGGCATCGGCAGGACCACGCTGCTCGACCAGGCGGCCGCCTTCGCCGCCGACCACGGGATGCGCGTCCTGCGGGCGTCCGGCACCGCGCCGGAGTCCGGCGCGGCCTTCGGTGTCCTGGGCCGGCTGGTCCGGCCCCTGCTGGGCCGGCACGACGTGCTGACCGCCGCGCAGCGCCGCTGCCTGGAAGGGGCGCTGGCCCCGGGGGCGGCGGACCCGCGTGCCGGGGGCCCGGCCGTCGCCGCCGCCACCCTGGCCCTGCTGGGCGGGGCCGCCGACGAACAGCCTGTGCTGCTGGCCGTCGACGACCTCCAGTGGGTGGACGCGCCGAGCGCCGGCGTGCTGGCCTTCGTGCAGCGCAGGCTGGCCGCCGCGCCGGTCGTCCTGGTCTGTGCCGTACGCACGGGGTGCGCGCCGGTTCCGGACGGCACCGGCGCCGAGGTCCTGGACCTCGCCCCGCTGACCCCTGCCGAGGCGGCGGCGGTCCTGCGCCGCCGGCGTCCCGACCTCACGGCGAAGGCCAGGGCCCGGCTGGTCCGGGAGGCGGCCGGCAACCCGCTGGCCCTGCTGGGAACGCCCGCGCGGCCGGAGCCCGCCGACCGCACGGAGCGCGCTCCGGCGCCCGCCGCCGCGCGGCCGGGCGCCCGGCCGGCCGTGCCCGACTTCGCGTCCCGGCTGGACGCGCTGCCGCCGGACAGCCGGTTCCTGCTCCTGCTGCACGCCCTCGCGGGCCACGAGGAGCGCAGCGTCCGCCTGGCGGTCGAGGCGGCCGGAGCCGCCGGAGCGCCGGCCTCGGAGGAGACGCTGGTGGCGGCCGAGAGGTCCGGTCTGGTCCGGCTGCACCACGCCCGGCTGACGTTCCTGCACCCCTTCGTCCGCGTCTGCCTGATCCGTACGGCCTCCGCCGCCGACCTGCGCCGCGCCCACGCCGCCCTGGCCGCCGTGCTGCCCCGTGACGACGAACGGCGCGCCGCCCACCTGGCGGGGGCCGTCGAGGGCACCGACGATGCCGTGGCGGACCACCTGGAGGAGGTGGCCCGCCGGACGATCCGGCGCGGCGGGCACGCCGAGGCCGCGACGCTCCTGGAGCGCGCCGCCCGGCTGAGCGCCCGCGCGGCGACGCGCGGCGCGAGGCTCACGGCCGCCGCCAACGCCGCGGCCATCGGCGGCCGGCCGGCCGTCGCCGCCCGCCTGCTGGCGGACGCCGGGACGGAGGGCGTCCCCGCCGGGAGCCGCGCCCTGTGGGACCTGACCGACGCCTACGTACGGTTCGAGCGCGACGGCGATCTCGCCCCGGCCGTCACCCGTCTCCCGGCACTGCTCGCGGATCGCCGGCCCGCGCCGGCGGGGGCGGGGGCGGGGGCGGACGCCGTGGAGGACACCCTCCGTGTCCTGCTCCATCTGACGGCCGCGTTCTCCGGCGAGCCGGCGCTCCGGGACGCCCTGCGCGCCGAACTGTCCCGTTCCGGGCCCGTGGCGCGGCTCCGCTCCGGCCTGTGGAACCGGCCGGCCGGGCCGGGCCCCGGCGGAACGCGGCACCTCCGGCGGCTGGTCGCGGCGCTGACGCCGGAGGAGGAGGTCCGGGAGGCGTGGCAGCTGCTGTGGATCGCGGCGGCGCTCGACAGCGTGGGCGAGCACGCCCAGCTCTGGCACCGCGTCGTCCAGCGCGCACCGTACCTGACCCAGGCGCACGTGAACCTCGCCACCTGCGGGGACGACTATCTGCGGGGCCGCTGGGACCGCTGCCTCACGGTCTCCCGCCAGGGCGCGCGCACGGCCCGGGAGCAGGGCTGCGGCTTCCACGAACGTCTCTTCCGGCTCACCGGGGCCGCGGTCCACGCGGCGCGGGGCCGGCGGGGGGAGGCGGAGGCGCTGCTGGAGCGGATCGAGCCGTGGGCGAGGCGGCGCGGCCAGGCGTACGTGCTCCGCAGGATCACCGCCGTCCGCGCCGTCGGCGCCCTGGCGGCGGGCGAGGACGAGACGGCGTACGCGCTGGCGTCGTCCCTCACCCCGCCCGGCGTGTTCCCGGCCGACGAGCCGCACTTCCCGCACGTGTTCCTCGACCTGGTCGAGGCGGCGGTGCGGACCGGGCGGCGGGCCGAGGCGCTGCGCCACATCGCGGCCGGCCACGCGATCGGCATGGCCGGCATCGCGCCCCGTCACGCCTTCGTCCTGGCGGCGGCGGAGGCGATGGCGGCCACCGGCGAGGACGTGCACGCCCTGAGCGAGGCCGCCTACGCGGTGCCGGGGGCCGACGCGTGGCCCTTCGAGCTGGCGCGCGTGCACCTGCGCCACGGCACGTGGCTGCGGCTCGCCCACCGCCCCGAGGAGGCCCGCGCCCATCTGCGGACCGCGCACACGCACTTCACCCGGCTCACGGCGGAACCGTGGGCGCGCAGGGCGGCGGCGGAGCTGCGGGCCGGCGGCACGGTCCTCGCGCGGGCCCGGCCGACGGAGGTGTGGCGGCTGTCGCCGCAGGAGCTCCGCATCGCGCGGCTCGTGGCGTCGGGTCTGAGCAACGGTCAGATCGCCGAGCAGCTGAAGGTGTCGCCGCGCACGGTCGGCACCCACCTGTACAAGATCTTCCCGAAGGTCAACGTGGCGTCCCGGGCGGCCCTGGCGCACGCGGTGCGCGAGGCGTACGCGCGCTGACCACGGGCCCGTCTCCTCCGCGGTCAGCCGGCAGGGGGCGCACCGGCCCCCCGCAGCGCCCGCTGCCGCCACTCGCGCGGGGACATGTCGTAGGCGGCGCGGAACCGGCGGGCGAAGTGGCTCGGGCCGGCGAAGCCGCAGCGTGCCGCGACGGCGGCGATGCCGAGGCCCGTGTGATCGGGGGAGGCCAGCATCTTCCGGGCGGTGGCGAGCCGTTCGGAGATGATCCACTGCTCCAGGCTGACGCCGGCGTCGCGGAGCACCTGGTAGAGGTGGCGGACCGACACCCCGTGCGCGGCGGCGATGGCGTCCGCGCAGAGGCCGGGGTCGGTGTGGTGCCGGCGGACGTGGGCCGTCACCCGGGTGAGCAGGGTCTCGTCCATCACCTCCCGCACGGCGGGCGTCCGCGGGTCGTGCGCCGCGGACACCAGCAGCGCCCGCACCAGGTCGGCGGTGGCGCCCGCGAGGGCCGCCGCGCCGGGGTCCCGGGCCAGCCGGCCCGGGTTCCGCCACATGTCCCGCAGGTGACGCAGGACCAGGTCGTGCAGCGGACTGGCCCGCAGCCGGAGGGAGGCCCGCACCACCGTCTCCACCGGCAGGCCGATCCGCTCGACGTCGAAGACCATGGCCTGGGAGCCGCCGTCGCCCGACCATCCGTAGACGCGGGGCGAGAGCTCGTGGAAGACGCACACGTCGTCGGGCCCGAAGGTCACCCGCTCGCCGGCGACCTCCGCCCGTCCCGTCCCCCGGTTCTGCAGCGACACGGACACGACCGGGTTGCTGCGCTGCCTGCGGATGTGCGCGGGGGTGCGGTGGGCCTCGAAGCCGCTGTTGTACGTGGAGAACATCGGCAGGTCCCCGACGTTCCAGAGCTCCATCCGCGCGTGAACGCCCCCGGGGCCCTTCTCGTGGACGATGTGGTTGGGCACCGATTCGTTGGTCATCCCGTGCCGGAACGCCTCCAGCCGCTCGGCGGGGGGCAGGGCGGCGGTGTCCAGCAGCAACAACGTTCCTCCACCGGTGCTCCAGGGCGTGCGCACCGATTCTCCCCACACCGGCCCCGCCGCTCAAGTGGCGTCCGGCTCAGGGAACTTCCGCGCGGCACGCCGCACCGGTCACCCGGTCATCCGGTCATCCGGTCACCCGAGGAACGACAGCCGCACCCGGCGCTCCGGGTTGTCGACGTTGGTGTCCGCCAACCTCCGTTAGGACAACCCTGACCCTACCGTCGCAGCACATGCCCTCAACGCCGGGCGCAGCCTGTCATCCGACCGGCCGACCACGGAGAAGACGCCCCGGCGAGCCATGAACAGTCTGGTTTCGCTGGAGAACCCCTGGGCGTTGCCCCACCACCAAAAAGGGACATTCCTCATTCAAGCGCTCGTCTCCGGCCTTCCGACCGCCCCGCCCAGCCTCGATCGGCGTCCCCTGGGGCGGTCGGGGAGGGTTTCCTCGACCGAGCCGCGCTGGGGGGTGGACTCCGCCCTCGTCGGCGCGGCTCGATAGCGCTCAGTTGATGGTGAGGGTGGCGGCACTGTCGATCCGGGAGACCGTCCCCAGGCCGAGGGTGCACGCGAGCACGTCCGCCGAGGGAGCGACGAGTTGATACACGACCGTGTCGCCGGCGAAGAGGCCGGACGTGACGGTGCCCGTCACCGTGGTGGTGAGTACGGCGGCGGCCAGGTTGACGGTCCTGGTCCCGGTGACGACGGTGGTCGCGCCGTTGTTCCAGGTGAAGCTGATCGTGGTGGGGGCGGAATCGAGGAGGGTGAGACACGAGTAGGACGGGATGGTCACCTGGTGAACCGTGACGGGAGCCGAGTTGATCGCCGGCACGCTGAGCGACGTACAGGTGTTGAGATCCCGGGTGATGGTCACGGTGGTGTTCGCCGGCGTCAGGCCCAGGGAGGGCGAGTACGTCGAGGAGTCGTTGCTGGGCACCGTGCAGAGGATGTCTCCCGTTGCCGCCTGCGCCGGTGGCGCTGCCGTCACCAGGGCTGCGGCCAGAGTCAGTGCGCTGATCAAGCCGAGGCGAGTTTTCTGCTTCATGGAGGGTTCCCTTTCTCAGGCGTGCGGTGGACGGGCAGGCGGCTTTCCTCGCGCGCTGCTTCAGATCCGGCGAAGCGCCCCGGACCTTTGAACGAGGCTCTGCATGTCGGCCGTGCTGTTCGAAGCCGGTGGCCGTGAACGGAGAAGTGCGGCGGCGCTCGGCTCAGCGGCGTCAGAGGATCTGGACGCTCAGCGCCCCGGAGGAGGTGCTGAGCCCCTCGGTGGTGGTACACCGGAGGCTTTCCGTGGAGGACGGCACCAGGGCGATCTCGAGGAAATCTGTGAGCCTTGGAAGTCACCGGACCGGACCTCACCTGCGAGGAGGAGCACGGACACGCCCCCGGGGCGGTGACTTGCTGTTCGGTGAGGGCCAGTCCGGGCTGGTAGGTCGCCGTCTCGTACCCGACACAGGTGAGGACAGAGGCAGAAGCCCGGGCGGCAGCGGGGCCAGCGGACGGCCCTGCCGCGATCAGGGCGAGTCCGACGGCGGCGGTGGCCGTCGTGCCGGGGCGTGGTCGACGGGTGGACATGAGTGTCTCCTTGTCCTTGGTGCGCGGCACGCCGCACCCGCACAGCATGTCGATGCTTCGGCCTGACTGGCAGCTGCAGTTCAGGACAGACGGGCGGAGGCAGGTGTTGTCCGTGCGTCCTGTGCGTTGCGCCGACCTCGGAGGGGATCGACTCCAGTGGACTCCGCGCCTGGAGCGCAGTCGTTCCGCTCTCCGGCTTCATCGGCGCTGCGCCCAGCAGACGTCCGCGGGTGATGTGCGGCAGGACGTCGGGAAGTCGCCTTGCAGACGTCCCGGGCGTCGGCCCGCGGCAGAGCGAGAAGCACAGGAGTGGCGTCGCCTGCCGCACTTCTTTCGACCACGTGTCGCGACGCCTGGTCGATGGCGGAGAAGCGACGGTCCGTGGCATGTGGGACATAGGTGGCGATGTCGCGTTCGGGGTGCTGGGAGAGCTCGGGACGGCCAGTGAGTCCGACCAGCTCAGTGCGGCACGTCCGGAGGCGGCGAGCACAGCCCCCAGACCGTCCGGCGTCAGGGGCGGCGTCTTGAGGGCGAGTCGGAGGATGGCTGCCAGAGGTCCCTCAGGATGGCTCCACAGGGGTCGGAAGAAGCAGCTGCACGTGGCGTCTCGTGAACGCGTGCCGCCGGCCCGCGCCGTAGAGGCGCTCTCGCGCTCCGGATTCACCGCCCCAGTCCCGCAGTGCCGGCCGTCGCGACGACCGTGCCCTCGTCATCGGCGAGGATGTCGGGTAGGGCCGCCGCGTCCATGCGCCCGCGGCATCGGAAGGGATGATCCGCTTCTCGACTCGCAGGAGTCGGCACATCCTGAAGTGCGTGCGGTGGACCTCGCTCCCGAAGGTGATCGCGGGACCGGAAGGCATCTCGGCCGCGACGAGGAACGTTTCGGATGGGCCGTCGTGCCGCTTCCGGCCGAACGTCCCAGGGCTTCTGGTATCCGAACGCGGAAGGGATCTCGGTGACCGCCTCCTCTTCCAGGACTGGCGCCGGGAGGCACCGTCCATGGACGCGCATTCAACATCCGGACAAATTCAACAGGTTCGCCCGTCGCGACGCCCCTGGAAGGGCCTTCGGCAGGACAGGCTCAGACCACGGCTTCCTTACGGGCCACGTGCAGTCCGCGCGAGTCCCGTATCCGCTGCGGCCGTGCCCTTGTACGTCTCAGGACTGTCTCCGCCGGAAGGGTCAGATGCACACCAGCCTCACGCGCGACGTGGTCCGTTCCCCCGCCCGAGGGAGGTCGGTCCACCTGTTCCCAGGGCAGGGGGACTTCTCCGTCGGCTCGCTGACGCGCGCCGTGCGCACGGAGAACCGCGTCTTCTCTGCTGTCCGTCAGGTGTTCCTCGAGATCGACGATGTCGCGGTGGGGTGCGGTCTTCCGCGGCTCGGTCCGTGGCTGCTGGGACCGAACCCGCCGAGTGGGCTCGATCTCGCGAACGCACCGACAGGCACCTCCCAACTCGCCTTGTTCGGTGCTTCGGTGGCGGTACACCAGGCGCTGTGCGGCGCCTACGGACCGCCGGGGGTCGTCGTCGGGGTGAGCTTCGGCGAGATCGCCGCGCTGACCGCCGCCGGGGTCCTCAGCCTTCCCGACGGCGCCCGCGCGGCCTACGACCTCTCCCTCGTGCTCGCCTCGTGCGCCGGTGGGCTCACGCTGCTCTCCTGCTCCGAGGATTCCGCCCGTCGGCTGCTGGAGCGTTCCGGGGCGGGGAACGCGGTCATGGCCGTGGTCAACGACGACCGGTCGGTGGTGCTCTCCGGCCCTGTGCCGGAGCTGGACCGGGTGGAGAAGACGGCCGCGGAATCCGACGTGGTCGCCGTGCGCCTGCGTCTGCCGTTCTCCTCCCACCACCCGTCCCTCGCCCCCCAGGCCGAGGCGTTCGCCGAGTCACTGCGCGCCCGCGCCTGGTCCGAGGCCCGCGTGCCTGTCTACTCCGCCGTGGCCGGCCGCTGCTACCGCCCGGACGACGATCTGCCCAGGCGGCTGGCCGACTGCCTGGTCCGGCCCGCCGCCGTCCCCCACATCCTGCGCCAAGTGGTCCTGCACCGACCGGCCGTCCTCTTCGAGGCGGGCACCGGAGACGCGCTGGCCTCCAGCGCCCGGAGGGTACTGGCCGGGTGCATCGAAGCGCCCGTTCACGCCCCCCTCGCCGAACCCGACTTCCCTTGGTGACCCCGCCCCTGACCTGGAGAACCAGCGATGCCCCTCGCGTCCCTGTCCACGGCAGCCCGTGAAGAGGTTCGACGTCTCCTCCACGGCCCCTGCGACTCCTCCTTCCTCTCCTCGCTGCACAAGGCTCTGTCCGCCGACGCCTGGTCCGACGCGGCGAGAGGAGATGCCCCCGGCGATCACCTGCTCCGCCGGCTGGGGTGGCTGGGCGAGATCCTCCCGGCGGCAAACCGCATCTTCGACGACCCGGCGCGGCTCTCCACCGTCCACGCCTGGGCCGCGGTGACCGACCCCTCCCTCTGTCTGGCGGCCCTCGTCCACCACACGCTCTGCCTCGGGTCCATGGTCCGGCTCACGGACGAGCCGGGCGAGCGCCTGAAGCGGAGGATGGAGGCCTTGCGGAGCGGGCGGGTCAAGGGGATCTATCTGATCACCGAGGCCGGGCAGGCCAACAGTCACCTCGCGACCCGGACGCGTGCGGTGTTCGACCGGGACACCGGCGAGTTCGTCCTGCACACGCCGGACCCGCAGGCCGCCAAGTTCGGCAGCGCGGGGACCCTGGACGTGCCGCAGACGGCGGTGGTACTCGCGCGTCTGGTCGTCGACGGTGAGGATCGCGGGGTCTTCGCGTTCGTGGTCGACCTGACCGGTGACGACGGACTGCTGCCGGGTATCGAGGTGTCCTCGCCGCTCGGGCTGGGCGCGTTGCCCCTCGACTACGTCCTGGTGCGCTTCCACCACGTCCGGGTGCCGTACGCCGACTGGCTCGCCGACGGTGCGGGCGTCGGGAGCGACGGCGGATTCCACGACCCGGCGGGGTCGAGCGGACGGCGCCTGCAGCGCACCCTTCGCGTGGGGCAGGGCCTGTGGGCGACCATGCCCGCGGTCGCGGCCGCGACCGCACGCCAGTCGGCCGTGCAGGCCGTCAACTACGCGCGACAGCGCCGTACCCAGAGCAGTCTGGCTCCCGGGGTCCCTCTCCTCGCCTACCGTACGCAGCAGCGAGCCGTACTGGGAGCGTTGGCGGACGCCTTCGCCCTGACATGCGCCGCCGGTGGAGCGCGCGCCGTGTGGACGGACTCTCTCGCTGCCCCGATGGCACCGGCCGGGGAGGGAGCCGGGGCGATGGGGTTCACGCCGTGGGCGGCCGTCAGCCGCCCGCTGGCCGCCTACAAGGCCGTCGCGGTCCGCCTGGCAGCGCGGGTCACGGCCGACTGCCAGAGCCGCTGCGGCTTCTCCGGGTACCTGGACGTGAACCGTCTGGCCGCCTACCACGGTTTCCACCACGCTTTCGACGCCGCCGGCGGGGACAGTCAGCTCGTCTTCTACGACATCGGCCGTTCCCTCGTCGAAGAGGCGGCGACGGCGGGGACGGTCCCCCAGGCGCCGTCGGTCATGTCCCCCCACTGGTGGTCCGCGACGGCACACCGGCACCGGCACGGCCTGGCCCGGCACCTGTCCGGACGCCTGCGCGCCACGGATCCGAGCGACCCGTTCGACGCCTGGAACCCGCTGCTGGAAGACGCGGGCATCCTCGGCGAGCTCTACGCGAACGCGCTCGTGGCAGAAGACGTGGCGCGGACGGTGGACGGGATACGCGATCCCGACCTGGCCCAGGTCCTTCAGCCGTTGGCGGCCCTGCACGGCGTCATGGCCGCCCGCCGCTGGTCCGGCTCCCTGCTCGCCCACGGAACGCTGCGACCGGCGGACGTCCAGGGACTGACGGACGTCGCCGACGAACTGTGCGACACGATCGTGCCCCATCTTCCCTTGCTGACGGAGGCGTTCACCCACCCCGAGGACATCGTGGCCGCCCCCCTGGCTGCCACGGACTACGACACCGCCCTGAGGGCCACCCTCACCTGGACCCGAGGAGGTGCGCGATGACGGGCGAACGCCGCGTCGGCGTGCTCGGCATGGGCACCCACCTGCCCCCCACCGTACGCACCAACACCGAGGTCGCCGAGGGCGCCGGCGTGACGGCGCAATGGATCAGCGAACGCACCGGAGTACTCAGGCGTCACGTGGCCGGCCCGCATGAGGCTGCCTCGGACCTGGCGGCGCAGGCGGTTCGGTCGGCGGCCGAGGCGGCCGGCATCGACGTCGCCGACATCGGCCTGCTGATCTGTGGCACGTCGACCCCCGACGAGCTGGGGCCCTCGACCGCCTGCCGGATCCAGACCCTGGTGGGCGCCTCCGGTGCCGTCGCCCTCGACGTCAGCGCAGCCTGCTCCGGGTGGCTGTTCGCGGCCAAGGTTGCCCACGATTGGCTCCGGGGCACCGACGAGATCCGTTACGCGGCGGTGGTGGGCGTCGAGGTCTACTCGAAGTTCCTCGACCCGGCCGACCGGGGCACCGCCGTCCTGTTCGCCGACGGGGCCGCCGCGGCGGTCCTGGGGCCGGTGCCCGCCTCCCAGGGCTTCACGCACTTCAGTCTCGGCTCCGACGGAACCCTCGCCGACCGCGTCCTGATCCCCGCCGGGGGCAGTCGGTTCCCCGCCAGTGCGGCCACGCTCGCCGACCGCGCGCACTGCATCCGCATGGACGGCCGCACCATCGGCCGGTTCATCACGGACGTCTTCCCCCGGCTGATCACCGACGCCCTCGACCGCAGCGGGCTCGGCATCCAGGACGTGGACTGCGTCGTCGCCCACCAGCCCAACCCCGTGCTGCTCAGACGCATCGGAGCCGACCTCGGCATCCCCGCCGACCGCCTGGTGGTCGTCGGCGACGAAGTCGGCAACATCGGTGCGGCCAGCACGCCGTACGCACTGGCCCGGGCCGCGGCCCGCGGTCGGCTGAGGCCCGGGGACCGGGTCCTGCTGGCCGTGTTCGGCGCCGGCATGACCTGGGGCAGCGCCCTCCTCACCTGGAGCGGGGCACAAGCCGTCCCCGCGCAGACGGCCACCGCGCCCACACCCGACGCGACCGGCACCCCGCACGCGGGACCGCCCGAATCCGAAGGAGCCCAACGATGAACGCCATGAACCTCTTCCGCCTGGACAACGCCCGCGCGCTGGTGACGGGCGCGTCCCGCGGCATCGGAAAGGCGGTCGCCGAGGCCCTGGCCGACGCGGGCTGCGACGTGGTGGTGACCGCCCGGACGCAGTCCGCCCTCGACGACACCGTACGGGCGGTGGAGGAGCGGGGCCGCAAGGCCGTGGTACTCGCCGGAGACCTCGCGGAGCCGGGCGTCGCGGCGGACCTGGTCGACGGGGCGTCCGCCGCACTGGGCGGCCTGGACATCGTCGTCCACAACGCCGGCACCCTCCCCACCGCGGAGGACGGCAGCCCCCTGATGGCGCCACTGCAGCACGCCCGCCAGCACGACTGGGACACGGTCGTCACCGTCAACCTCAACGCCACGGCCGCACTGTGCCGGGCCGCCCATCCCCACCTGGCCGCCTCGGGCCGCGCCAGCCTGGTCCTGATGTCCTCGGTCGCCGGGCTCGTCGGCACCCCGATGATGGAGGCCTACGCCGCCACCAAGGCCGCCCAGGTCTCCCTCGCCCGCAGCCTCGCGGTCGGCTGGGCGCGCCAGGGCATCCGTGTCAACGCCCTGTGCCCCGGGTGGACCCGCACCGACATGACCGCCTTCGCCAGCGGTACCGACGCCCTGTCCGACTGGCTGACCAGCCACGTCCCGCTCGGCCGGTGGGCCACCGTGGACGAGGTGATCGGAGGCGCTCTCTTCCTCGCCTCCCCCGCCTCGTCGTTCGTGACCGGGCACGCGCTCGTCATCGACGGCGGCCTCGCCGTACCCGACGGCGGCCTCGCCGGGTATCCCAAGCCCCCTTCTCCCTTCGCCGCGGCATGAGCCCCGACGAGATGACCGACACGACCCGGACCGCACCCACCGCCGTCATCACCGGAATCGGAGCCTGCCTTCCGTCGCGCATCGTCGACAACGACACCGTCATCGCGCGCGGACACCTGCGCACGGACGACACCTGGATCCGCGACCGCACCGGCATCGTCCACCGGCGGCACGCGGATCCGGGCACCAGCACCGGCGATCTCGCCGTCGGAGCCGGACGGGCCGCCCTCCTCTCAGCAGGCGCCCCACGCCCCGAAACGCTTCTCCTGGCCACCAGCACGCCCGACCACCCCTGCCCCGCCACCGCTCCCGCGGTCGCCCACCGGCTCGGCCTGGGCACGATCCCCGCCTTCGACATCTCGGCCGTCTGCTCCGGCTTCCTGTACGCCCTGGCCACGGCGACCGCCCTGATCCGCGGCGGCATGTGCTCCACCGTCCTGGTGATCGCCGCAGAGACGTACACGAGCATCGTCGACCCCGCGGACCGGGAGACGGCGCCGATCTTCGGCGACGGCGCTGGAGCCGTGCTGCTGGCTCCGGGCACCCCCGACGATCCCGGAGCCGTCACGGCCGTCGACCTCGGAGCCGACGGAAGCGGCAGCCGTCTCATCACCGTCCCGTACGGCGGGTCCCGGCACCCGCACCACCTGCCGCCGCCCGACCCGGACGCCCGGTACTTCCAGATGCGGGGCCGCGCGGTCTACGCCCACGCGGTCCGACGGATGACCCAGTCGGCGAGCACCGTCCTGGACCGGGCCGGCTGGGCGCCGGACAGCGTACGGGCGTTCGTCGGCCACCAGGCCAACCAGCGGATCCTGGACTCCGTCGGCGACCGTCTGGGCATCGCACCCGCCCACAGGTTCGGCAACATCGGCGAACTCGGCAACACCGCGGCTGCCTCCATTCCTCTGGTTCTGGCCGATCCCACCGTTCACCAGGCCGTCACCCCCGGCGCACGGTCACTGCTCACCGCCTTCGGGGGCGGACTCACCTGGGCCTCCGCCACGCTGAACTGGCCCACCGCCGTTCCCCGGTCGGAAGAACCCTCCTCCGCCCAGGACACCACGCCCCTCTGCACCTCCGACCTCTCAAGGAGCCATCCATGGACCGCGTCTACGACCACCTCGTGACCCTCCTCGCCGACAAGTTCGAGGTCGACAGCGACCGCATCGTCCCCAGCGTCACCCTCGGCGAACTGGACCTGGACTCCCTCGCCGTGGTGGAGCTGTACGTCACCCTGCAAGAGGAGTGGCGCGTCCCTCTCGACGACTCCGCCGCGAGCGCCGAACTCACCGTCGGCGAAGTGGCGGGTTCGGTGGCCGCTCTCCTGACCGAGCCTGCGTCCGGACCTGAGGCCGCGCAGTGAGGGACACGGTCGCCGTCACCGGCGTCGGTCTGGTGACGGCCGCCGGCACCGGAACGGACGCCACCTGGAAGGCCGTGCGTGCCGGCGCGTCCACTGCCCGGACCGACCCCGTTCTCAGCGGTGGTCCGGTGACCATGTCCTGCCGCGTGCCGCCCCTGGAGCCCGGACCGGGACGTCTGTGGCGCTTCGACCCCGCCACCCGCTTCCTGCTCACCGCTGCTCGGGAGGCCCTCGGCACGGCCCGGCTGGACCCCGCCGCCTGGGACTCCGCGCGCGTGGCCGTTGTCGTCGGCACCGCGGCGGGTGGCATCGGGACCCTGGAAACCCAGCACCGCAAACTCCTCACCGACGGGTACGGGGTCGTCTCCCCCATGACGCTGCCCGCCTACCTCCCCAACATGGCTGCCGGTCACCTAGCTCTCGAACTCGGCGTCACCGGCCCCGCCCTGCAGACGTCCACCGCCTGTGCCTCGGGAGCCACCGCCCTCATCACCGCCAGTCTGCTCCTGGAGACCGGGGCCTGCGACATCGCCCTCGCCGGCGGTACCGACGCCATGATCACCCCCTTGTGCGCCGCGGCCTTCGCCAAGATGGGCGCGTTGTCCGTCCGGAACGAAGATCCGGAAAGCGCCTCGCGTCCCTTCGACGAGGACCGCGACGGGTTCGTGCTCGGGGAGGGTTCCGGAATGCTCGTCCTGGAACGCGGCCGGCACGCCGCCGCCCGTGCGGCCCGTCCGCTGGCTCTGCTCGCCGGCCACGGCACCACCAGCGACGCCCACCACCCCACAGCACCGCATCCCGGTGGGGCCGGACTTCGAGCCGCGACCCTGGCAGCCCTGGAACAGACGGGAGCCGGGCGGGACGAGGTCGACCACATCAATGCCCACGGCACCGGCACGCCCCTCAACGACCGCGTGGAAGCCACCGTGATCCGGGAGCTGTACCCCGGCCGGCCACCATCGGTCACAGCGGCCAAAGGAGTGCTGGGCCACACCATGGGGGCCGCGGGAGCCGTCGAGGCCGCCCTCACCGTACTGACCATCGCCCACGGCATCGTGCCGCCCACCGCCAACTTCACCACACCGGACGACGCCACCAGGGGCATCGACGTCGTGGCCACGAACTGCCGCCACCAGCGCGTCCGTCTGGCGCTCAGCCACTCTCTGGGCTTCGGCGGGCACAACACCGTCCTGGCCTTCGCGGCGCCTTGACCGGGGCACCGTCCGATCTCCCATGAGGCAGGTCCGCGCATCCGGTGGAAGGAGCGGCGTCTCGGGTCGGCCACCCCGCGACCGGTTCCGACGGGGCGGACCAGGCTGCCGCATGGTGATCAGCAGGAGACCTCGCGTCTCGGCCGCAAGGTCCCTGGGCGCGATGACACCGAACGGCTGATCACGGTGAGAGGTCCGAGTCCCGTGAGTGCTTGCTCCACGGCGGAGGCCAGTCGGGCGGGGGCGGTGCGAGCCGGGACGAGGGCGATGGTGGTGGCCGACTCGATGAGGCCAGGGCCCACCTGGTCGAGGCGGTTGACGATCCGCGTGCGGTGGGCGGGGAGGCAGGCCCGGGCGAGGCGAGCGCTGTCGGCGTCGGCGGGCTCCCCGAGTACGAGCGCGACGTCAGCCCCCGTACTCGCGACGGAAGCCGCCGCCGTGCGGTCCGAGGAGCGGTGGCAGAGGGCGTCGAAGTGATGTCCGCGCAGGAGCGGGAAGCGCTCCCGTAAAGCGGCGAGAACGGGCATGGCGTCCTCAGCGGGGAGTCCCGGCTGGACGACGAAGGAGATCCGTTCCGGACGGGGCACGTCGAGCGCGGCGGCCTCGACCGCGCTACGGACGACCACCGTGTGGTCGGGGCCTTCGGCCTTGAGGGCCGCCACGGCGACTTCCGATTCCCCGACCAGGACTACGGTGTCACCTCGCTGTGCGTAGGTACGCGTGTCCTCCAGGGACATGAGTGCGGCGGGGCACTGCCGGGGCTGCCCGTGAGGGGGCGGGGGTACAGACCGGTCCCCCCGCGCCTGAGGGAGGAGCACGGTCCTTCTACCCCGAGGAGGGGGAAAGTCCAGGCAGAGGCAAGGACGTTCGATGTCGGCCACGACCAGTCGGCGCGAGCGCAAGGCACGGCACCACCTCGCCACCGCGTCCGATGCGAGGTGAGCTTCGTTCGCGTGCGCGCCGATCGCGAAACCCACCGCCTGACCGGCACGGTCCACGTAGGAGGCGGTGTAGACCTTCGCCGTCCCGGGCCTTGGGATGTCCTGGACCGGGAGAGAGGCGCGGCGGACCTTGCCGCCCCCGCGCCGCAGGTCCATGGCGATCACGTCCCCCGCGGGGCAGGGGAGTCGGCCCCGCCCCGGCATCGTGAAGTCACGGGCTACCACGATCTCGCCCGGGGGGACGGCCGAGGAGGAGAACGTGCGGAGCTGCAGAGTGCGGTTCATATGCGAGCCTTCGCTTACCTGGGACGAACGAGGGCCGGCAACGGGAACCAGGCATCGCGTGGCGTGGCGGCGTTCTGTTCGAGTGGAGAGGCGTGAGCCGCGAGCCCGGCGTCCGTGTGAGGCCACGGCGGTGGCTTCGACGAGGAGCGGACGCTCGGCGGCGCAGGGACACACGGCTACGAGGGTGGACGAACGCCCCTGCGTATCGAGGCGCGGCGGCGGCTTGTGAGCGGGGCATCGTCCGATGCGGCCGCAGCGGCCGAAAGCAGGACTCGGCCGTTCGCGCGCTCACGCCGCGCTGTCCTGTAACCCATGGGCCGCTCCCGCGGTACTCTCCTTGCCTCCTCGGGTCGAGCTGGCGCCGTAAGGGTAGGACACCCTCCGATGCGACAAGAAGTATAAAATAAGACATTTCCTGATCCTCTTGTCCTGTTTCCGTCGATGTGATCCCCATCGAAAAGACACTCGCCATTCATTCCTGTGCCCGATGAAAAGCGGGCACCGTTGAAAGGGGAGTCGGAGCGTCCGGCCGCGACCTCCCGACTCCCTCACCTCGGGGTGAGTCTCATGACATATGCCTCTGGCGTGCCGCTGGCGAGATGTGCCTCGGGAGCTCGCGGATGCGTGCTTGCCCGTACGTCGGGGCGTACCGCAGCCTGACCGCAGCAGAACCGGGGCCGTGGCGACCCCGTGCGGAGGAGGTGCGAGTGTCCTCATACCGGCGCCCCAACCAGGCGCTGCGCGGTTTGCTGGGAGAGGCGGGAATGAGCGCCGCGGAACTGGCCGCGCGGGTCAACGCGATCGCCGCGGAGAGCGGCCTGGTGCTGGGCTACGACAGATCCACCGTGGCCCACTGGCTGTCGGGCACACGGCCCCGGGGCGATGCCACCGCCCTGGTCGTCGAGGCACTGTCCCGGAAGCTCGGGCGCCCGGTGACCCTCGCGGACGCCGGCTTCCTCCCCGCACCGCGGGGCCGGGAGGACACGACGCCCGGAAGCGCGGCATCCTCGCGCGAGGACCGGGACGAGGACTCGGCCCGTAGCCTCGGGCAGCTGGCCACGTGGCCCACCGTCCACACCGTCGGCCGTGAAAGAACCGAACGAGGCGCTCCGTTCCGACTCGCTGCGCTGCGGCTACCTCCTTACGAACAGATCGCGACCAGCCCGCTTCCCGCAGGCGAGCCGCCGGAAGGCACACGCGTCCAGGCATCCGAGGTACAGGGCATCGAGGCCATGGCCCGCGTCTTCCACCACGTGGACATCACCTTCGGCGGGGGGCAGGGCCGACGGGCCCTCGCCGCCTACCTCGCCTCCGACGTGCGCCCCAGGCTGCACCGCCCCGCGGCTCCGACGGTACGGCGCCGCCTGCTGACCGCCACCGGCGAACTCGCCTACCTCTGCGGATTCATGCACTTCGACGACGATCTGCAGGGACTCGCCCAGAGGTACTACCTCGTAGCGCTCCGCCTCGCCGCCGAGAACGGCTCCTCTCCCGACTACGCGGTGGCGCTGCGGGCCCTGTCCGTCCAGGCCGACACCCTGGGGCACAGGCGCGAGGCGGTGCATCTCGCGGAAAGCGCAGCCGCCTGCGTGACGGGGCCGCAGCTCCGCCGCGCGTTCGTGTACGGACAACTCGCCGTCGCCCACGCCGGTGAGGGAGCGCGGCACGAAGCGCTACGGGCCCTGGCCCACGCCGAGACCATGATCGAGCGGGCGGGCAGCACGCAGGACACCCCGGTCGGCGCGTACCACCAGGCCTCGCTGCTGCACCAGCAGGCGGTCGTCCGCCTGCGGCTCGGTGACGAACGCGGCGCGGCGACCGCTCTGGCCGCGTCGGTCCGGCACCGGCCCGCGGACGAGCGGCGCGCACGGGCCCTCCTCCTCGCAGACCTCGCCCGCCTGCACCTGCGGGCGCGTCGGCTCACCGAGGCACTGGACGCCTGCCACCGCTTCCTCGACGCCCGTTCCGCTCTCTCGAGCAGCCGAGTGGACAGGGCCTTCACCGACATGCGCGGCCTCCTCCGCCCGTACGGCCGTCACCCCTCGGCTCGCGCTCTGCTGGACCGGGCGGCCCGTACGTCACGCGTGCGCGAGCCGCTCTGACCCCCAGCCGGACGACGACCCACCTGGTCACGCCGCAGCGGCAGGGCCGTGTGGCGCTCGCCGTGGTACGCCTGCCTCACCAGCCGGCCGACCGGCCGGTGGTTCACACGTCCCGCCAACCGTCACGTTCCCACGCCGTCGTGTCCTGTCGGCCGTCGCACGGGCTGCGGGTGTCTGCCAGGCCGCAGAATCGACTCCTCCGGCCGAGCCGTTCAAGGCCCCGGACCCCCGAGCCGCGAAGACAGCAGCACCGCCCCGGCGCTGCGGGATCGGCCACATCAGGACTATCCGAGAAAGGACAGGCGGACCTGACGGTTGACATTGTCTTTATTGGTGTCCGCCAACCTCCGCAAGGACAACCCCAGCCTATCCGGATGGCAACGCACGCCGGTCCAGCCGTGGCCGTCACCTCGCGGGGTGACCGCCACGGCTGAAGCGTCCGCTCGGCATGAGGTGGCAGGCCGTTCCCAGCCCATCACGTCGGCGTCACGGCTTCCTTGCCGGCCCGGATCACGAGTCGTAGCGTTCGGTCACCACCATCGCCGTCCCGGCGAGTACCGCTCCCGCGGGCGCCTCAGCCCACTCGGCGAGCAGCAGCGGCTTCTCGTCCACGGACTTCAGCAAGTGAGCGATCTCCTCGGCGGTCGGCGCGACAGGAAGGGCGCAGCCGACCACGGCGTGGCCTGTCGCGCTGGTGTGGTTCCCGGGCTCCTCCTCGGGATCGTCCGGCACCCAACGCCCGACCTCGATCTCCCACGAAGCCTCGTCGTCGCCCGGTTCCGGCGCTTCGATCGTCAGGTAGAAGCCGTCGGAGTCGTACGGCTCCACGAAGAGGCGACAGCTGGGGTCGTCGAGTGAAGCCCACACGTCGCCGCCCTGGGAGTGCGCGGTGACCAGCACCCGGAGGGCGGCGACCGCCTTCTCCCGTTCCTCCGAGGTGAATCCCGACTCACGTCGGTCGAGCTGCTCGCGCGTCTTGTCGCTCAGCGTGTCCAGTCCGTCGTCGTACTTCACGAAGGGGTGCCCGAACTCCCAGCAGCGCTCGGTCTCCGGATCCTCCTCCGAGGAAGTTCCCGAGAAGTCCGCGAGTCCTGCCTGCAACCCGTGCTTATCTGCCTCCAGTTCGGATCGGATCGCCCTGCTGACCGTGTCGGGGAGAGCCGCCACTGCATTTTCCAGGTCGGCGAGCGCTTGGTGAAGCCGCAGGCAGACGTACTCGTACCACAGACTGTGCGCGCCGCCGAGAAGAGCGGTGCGGGCGGCAGGGTCGGTCAGCGCGGCGAGGTGCGTGCGCGGGTAGTAGCCCACACGCCGTTCCCGGCGGTCGTGGATGCTGACAGGGACGGTGGCGAAGGCGGAGATCCGATTGAGGGCGTCGACGACCGGAACCGCGAGGCGAGGCTCGGCAAGACTCGTTACGGTCTTGGACACGACGCCGTCGGGACCCTGGTAGGTCGCCAGGATCTGGGTTTTTCCACGGGTGGCGTGCTGAGAGTAGATGGTCAAGGAAACGCCTTTCGGCTGTCCGGCACACGACGGCCGGACAGAACAGGTGCACAGGAAGCGGGAAGGAGGTGGTGGCGAGGGCGCTTTCCGACGCTCCGTACCTCAAGACGACTGGAGGTGGCCCAGGTACCGTCCCAGGCTCCATTCCTGCCCGCAGGCTAGCGCATACCCTGCGCGCCGCGAGCAGATACTCTCCCCGCTCGGACGCAAGGACGGGTGACTGGCCAAACCGCGTCGCAACCGGACTCGATGACGCCGCCTGCGGATTGAGACAGGCGTGTCAGTAGCGACGCGCGTCGGACAGTGCGGCGGCGGCACTGCGAACCTCGTCGGCAGCTGAATCGAGTTGCGTTGGCAGATCTGCCAGCCGGGCCAGACTGTTCGCAGCCGCTGCCAGGAGAGGCGCACTGTCTTGAAGGTGTCGCAGACCGTCACTCGCCTCGCGGAGCCAGGGAGCGTTGTCCTGCAAGTGACCGAGCCCTTGGCTTGCCTGGTACAGCATCCAGGCCGCGTCCTGGGACACGGGACGCATGCCACGCAGTTCGTCCAGATCCGAGCGGAGCAGGCTCACCAGCGAAGCCAGCTCTGGCATGCGTTCCGCGATCGCCCCGAGGAGCGGGCCAAGCCGCTCGACGTACGCTTCCTGCGCCTCATGGATCATCTCGACCAGCCGCCGCTCCGTGAGCCCCGTAAGACCCGCAAGCGCCTCCTGCCCATCCGCTTCACGCTCGGCTTTCCACTCTTCAAGCAGCGCAACTGTGTACCGCTCACCCTCCGCTCCGTCGACCCGTTTGTGGTGGACGTTGCACAACAGAATCAGATTGGCAAAGCTGTTCCGCTGGTCCACCGTCCAGGTCGGGTCGAACCGCTTACCGTCCGGCTTCAAGGCGCGGATGTGGGCGATGTCCAGGTTCATCACCGGTTCCCCGTCAATCATCCGCACAGTCGGGGCCCCACAGCGTGGCGCGTAGCAGCCGCCACGAGCCAGTGTCATCAACGCCGCCACAGTGGCATTGCTGTAGTTCCGGCGGACCTTTTCTCCCATGGCCGTCCTCATCCTCATCGAGCGACATCACCCAGCAACGTAGCGACCACCACTGACAAACGCCCCGACCTACGCAACACCGCAAGGCCATCCTCGGCAGCGTCGCCGAGTCCCACACTTGGCGGCCTGGTTGCGGGCGGCCGGATTGCCCACGACGGCGATGTGCACGTCGCGTCCGGTCAGCCCGCCGCCGATGCCGGCTGCGTACGACGCCGGACCGCGCCCGCAAAGACACTCGTACGCGCAGCTCGGCCGAACACTCTTCCGCCACCGCTGCCCACTGTCAGTGCCCAGGTCTATCGTCATGCGTGACGGTTCGAGAATATGACGGCGTCATGCGTCAGCTGCTGCCGTAACGCGGGTGCGCGGGGATCGGAGTGAACGTGGCGGGTGGGGGCGGTGGCCGGCTGGAGTCGGACGACCTGGTGCAGGATCGGGAGATCGAGGACGGGCGAGGCGACTGAGCACGGTGTCTTTGGCGAACCGCTTGCGGGGCTGGAGGGCCAGCAGGGGGCCGAGGTGGTTGATGACTCGGCCGGCCGTCGACTTCGAGACACCAAACAGCGGAGCGAGCTGCCGCAACGTCAGGTTGGTTCGCCAGTAGGCCGTGACCAGCAGCACTCGGTCTTCCAGAGGCAGGCTCCACGGCCGCCCTTGGTGGACCGCATCTGCTCCAAGGCGCCGGAGCATGGTCAGCAGTTTGCCGAAGCAGCGGGGGCTCAGCCCCGCGAACGGGGTTATCCAGGACGGCTCCGATGCCGTGATCACACTCGCCACGTCATGATCATCGCGCAGGCCGGCCTCATGCCGAGACATTCCCACAGCTACGCTGCTGGGGGCAGTCCACAGTGAGCAAGACCCGGGGGGAACCGTGAACCGACCTCTGCTGTTCCTCGACGTGGACGGGCCGCTCAACCCCTATGCGGCCAAGCCGGAGAGGCGTCCCGACGGCTACACCACACTCCGAGTTCCGCGGAACGATGCCCATGAGGACGACAGGGGCCTTGCGTCCCGACGGCGCCCCCTGCGGGTCTGGCTCAACCCGGAGCACGGACGAATCCTGCTCCGGCTCGGCTTCGAGCTGTGCTGGGCCACCACATGGATGGACGACGCGAACCGGTGGATCGCACCGGTCCTGGGCCTTCCGGAACTTCCCTTTGTGGACTTCGGCGACGCCTTGTTCCAAGAGCGCCCTGATGGAGTCCACTGGAAGACCGGACCGTTGGTGAGCTACGCAGGCGGCCGTCCCTTCGCCTGGGTGGACGACGAGCAGAGCGAGCTGGATCAGACCTACGTGACCGCCCACCACCAAGGACCTGGGCTCCTCCACCACGTCAACCCGCGGATCGGCCTACGCGAGAACGACTTCCACACGCTCGCCGACTTCGCCCAGTCCCTGGACACCTCACGAACCACCGGCTGAGCACCTCGCCAGTTCGGCAGGCAGCTCCGCACTCGCAACCGAGATCTTTGCGGGACAGCCCTTAGCTCGTAAGCGCCTTCCTCACCCAGCGGCGACAGCGTCCACTCCGCCGAACCGCCACTGCCGCGTCGTCGAATGCGCACTGCATGGTCGGGCTGGGCATCCGCGTACGTCGTAAACGCCAGATGATCACTAGCAGCCAGCGGCAGGATGAACGGCGCCGACGGGAAACCCAGCAGCAACTCGGCACCGCTGTTCTGCTGGAGCGCGGCTGCGAAGCCAGCGATCGCCACCGCAGCCTCATCCCTGAACCTGCCAGACGCCGGCGCCGCCGTCGGTAGCAGTCCCGCAGACGCAGTCCAGGTCCCCAGCTCCTTGCGCAGTTCCGTACGCACCCACGTCACCGGGAATGTCCCGGACGCCCCAAGGTGAAACTGTGCCTGCTCCAGCGTCCACGCAGTGGTTCCGATCGCCCCGAGCAGCCACGCGAACGAGGCACCGGACAGATCCACCAGCGAGATCTGGTGCGCCAAGGCGTATTTCTGGGCGTCCGCCGTGAACCCACTCGTCGAAAACAGGGCGTACGCGTACTGATACCGCTGCCGCGGCCTTCTGCCGGCGTGCACCATGAAGTTCTCGTTCACGTCGTGCAGCACGCCGTGAGCGTTACGCACGATCTCCAGTCCGCAGCGCTCCTGGTAGAACTTCGCCTCCAGGAACAGCCGCACCGGCATCGAGAATGCCGGCGTGAACGCGAACTCCCCCAGTGCGTCCACCTGATGCAGCGCGCCCCGGCCCCGCACCCGAAGTGTGTTCCCGTCGGTCACCAGTTCCTCGGGATCTTGGCTCTCATGCACCAGCAGGCGATAGCCGGAAGAGCGCAGAAGCCAGGCCAGCGCTTCCTCCAACAAATATCCCCGCAGCGCGGCGCCCTTGACCATGGTCAACCCCCTACATCACCAAGCAGGCCCCGCTTGATCATCTCATGGCCCACTCGGCAGACGCCCGACACGCTAACCACCTGGCCTTCGGCCAGCATCCCACCTACCGATACCCAGCGGCGGAATAGCCGGAGCCACCCGTTGATTGGTCTTTGCAGAGATCACGGGAGGGGGCGTCGGTGGCCGAGCTGATGTTGTTCCGGCAGGACGCGGACGGGCGGGACGTGGAGTTGTCCGGGGCGACGGTGGCGCTGGAGGTGGAGCTGCAGCGGCGGGTCGAGGCCGGGCTGGAGCAGATGCTCGGGATCCGGTTCCTGGCGTCGGAGTACGCGACCGGGCCGTGGCATCGGGGGCGGATCGACACGCTCGGGCTGGATGAGAATGGCAGTCCGGTGGTGATCGAGTTCAAGAAGGGCTCCGACAGCGGGGTGCTGTCGCAGGCGGTCTCGTACATGGCGTGGCTGGAGTCGGCGCAGCACGAGTTCGAGGCGCTCGTCCGGAAGGTGCTGGGCGCGGAGGCGGCCGAGTCCGTCGACTGGCGGCGTCCACGGATGGTCTGTATCGCGGCCGGCTTCTCGCACCACGATCGGGTGGCCGTGCAGCGGGTGCCCGAGCGGATCGACCTGGTGCGCTACCGCGTCTTCGAGGGCGGGCTGCTGAGCCTGCTGTTGGTGGACTCCTCGCTCGGCGTGCCGAGCGCGGCGCCCCGGCGGAGCCGCGCTCGGGACGCGGGGGCCGAGGACGCTGCGGTGGCCCCGGCGGCTCCGGCGCCGGCGGGCGCCGGTCTTGTTCCGGATTGCCTTCAGGATCTGTTCGCGGAGGTGGACGAGGCGCTGACGGCGTGGGGCGAGGTCGAGGTGGTGCCCCTCAAGCACTACGTCGCCTACCGGCGGCTGGTGAACGTGGCCTCGGTCGTGTTCCGTCCGAAGCACGAGGTGATCCTGGTCTATCTCAGACTCGACCCGGACACGGTCGTGCTGGAGGAGGGCTTCACCCGGGACATGCGCAGTATCGGGCACCACCCCGGCGCGCTCCTACGGAAAGGACGACTGACCCATGACGGTCCACCTGCACTGGTTCCTGCCCACCGGCGGCGACGGGCGCACCCTCGTCGACCGGCACGCCTACACCGACGGCGGGATCACCCGGAACCGCGCGGGCGCGGTCGCCGGGGTCCGCGCCCCCGACATCGAGTACCTGGCGCAGATCGCCAAGGCGGCCGAACGGCTCGGCTTCGAGGCGGTGCTGACGCCGACCGGCACGTGGTGCGAGGACGCCTGGCTGACGACGGTCGCACTCGCGCAGCACACCGAGCGGCTGAAGTTCCTGGTGGCGTTCCGGCCGGGGGTGCTGTCCCCGGTGCTGGCCGCGCAGATGGCCGCGACCTACCAGCGGATCACCCGCGGCCGGCTGCTGCTCAACGTGGTGACCGGCGGCGACTCCGTCGAGCAGCGGCGGTTCGGCGACCACCTCGGCCACGACCAGCGGTACGCGCGGACCGCCGAGTTCCTGTCGGTCGTCCGGGGCGTGTGGAGCGGGCGGCCGTACGACTTCCAGGGCGAGCACTACCAGGTGGAGGGCGGGCTCACCGCGCTGCCGCCGGACCCGCTGCCCGAGCTGTTCTTCGGCGGTTCCTCGGCGGCGGCCGGTCCGGTCGCGGCGGAGCACGCGGACGTCTACCTGACGTGGGGCGAGCCGCCGTGGCAGGTGAAGGAGAAGATCGACTGGATCCGGCGGCTCGCGGAGGAACGCGGCCGGACCGTCCGCTTCGGCATCCGGCTGCACACCATCTCGCGCGACAGCTCCCGCGAGGCGTGGGCGGCGGCCGAGCGGCTGCTCGCCGACCTGGACGCGGAGACGGTGGCGGCGGCCCAGGCACTGCTGGGCCGCAGCGAGTCGGTGGGCCAGCAGCGGATGCTCGCCCTGCACGGGGGCGGGTCGCTGGACCGGGACCGGCTGGAGATCGCGCCTAACCTGTGGGCCGGCGTAGGGCTGGTGCGGGGCGGGGCCGGCACGGCACTCGTCGGCAGCCACGCGGACGTGGCCGACCGCATCGAGGAGTACCACGACCTGGGCGTGGATCACTTCGTGCTGTCCGGCTACCCGCACCTGGAGGAGGCGTACTGGTTCGGCGAGGGCGTCACCCCGCTGCTCGCGGAGCGCGGCCTGCTGGGCACCCTGCCGGCGTCGCCGCTGCTGGCGGGCGTCGGTGGCGGGCGCTAGGGTCTGTTGCGAAAGTTGATCTTGTTCGTTGATGATCACCTGTCGTGGGACGTGGAGATCTGACGAATGACCAGTGGGCCCGGCTTGAGCCGTTGCTGCCCACGGGCATCAAGCCGGGCAGGCCGCAGGTGTGGACGCGCCGGCAGCTGATAGACGGCATACGGTGGCGGACCCGGACCGGTGCTCCCTGGCGGGACGTGCCGGACCGGTATGGGCCGTGGGACCGGGTCTATGACCTGTTCCGCCGCTGGCAGCGGGACGGGACCTGGGCCCGGATCCTCACTCAGCTCCAGGCCGAAGCCGACGTGAAGGGCCTGATCACCTGGGATGTGAACGTCGACTCCACCGTCTGCCGGGCCCACCAGCACGCCGCCGGAGCGGTGAAAAGGGGGACCTCCAGAAGGAGCCACCCGGCGGCGTCTTCGTCGAACCGGCCGACCACGGCCTCGGACGGTCCCGCGGCGGACTGACAAGCAAGATCCACCTTGCCGTCGAGCAGGGGCAGAAGCCGCTGTCCGTGGTGATCACGGCCGGGCAGCGGGGTGATTCCCCGCAGTTCGAGCCGGTCCTGGAAGCAATACGGGTGCCCCGGATCGGGCTCGGAAGGCCGCGCAAGCGCCCGGACCGCGTGCGGGCCGACAAGGCGTACGACTCTCGCAGCAATCGCTCTTACCTGCGCAGACGCGGAATCAAGGCAACGATCCCGGTCCCGGCAGACCGGGTGCGCAACCGGCTCAAGCGCGGATCGCGCGGCGGCCGCCCGCCGAAGTTCGACAAGGACGACTACAAGCAGCGGCACGCGGTCGAGTGCGGGATCAACCGCCTCAAGCGCCACCGTACTGTCGCCACCAGGTACGACAAACTCGCCGTCCGCTACGAAACGACAGTGCTGATCGCAGCCATCAACGAATGGCTGTAACCAGCACTTTCACAACAGACCCTAGCCGGGGACCGGGACGGAGGCAGGGGCGGGGGCCGGGAAGATCCCGGCCCCCGCCCCCGTTAGTAGAAACGTGAACGATTCAGCGGGTGCAGCGGGAGCGGTCGGCGCGGCGGGCGCGGAGCCGGTCCGGGCCGTGGACGTCGTGGTCGCGGGAGCCGGACAGGCGGGGCTCTCCGCCGCCTTCCACCTGCGGCGCACCGGCCTGGAGCCGGACCGGGACTTCGTCGTCCTCGACCACGCGCCCCGCCCGGGCGGCGCCTGGCAGTTCCGCTGGCCGTCGCTCACCTACGGCAAGGTCCACGGCATGCACGCGCTTCCGGGCCGGGAGCTCACCGGCGCGGATCCCGCGCGGCCGTCCTCCGAGGTGATCGGCGCCTACTTCGACGCGTACGAGAGGGAGTTCGGCCTGCGGGTGCACCGGCCCGTCGACGTGTCCGCCGTACGGGAGGGCGAGGGCGGGCGGCTGCGGGTGGAGACCTCGGAGGGGGTGTACGCGACCCGGGCGCTGATCAACGCCACCGGCACCTGGGACCGGCCCTTCTGGCCCCGCTACCCCGGACAGGAGACCTTCCGGGGGCGCCAGCTGCACACCGCGCAATACCCCGGACCCGAGGCGTTCGCCGGCCGGCGGGTCATCGTGGTGGGCGGCGGTGCGTCGGCCACCCAGCACCTGCTGGAGATCGCCGGATACGCCGCCGCGACGACCTGGGTGACCCGCCGCGAACCTCTCTTCCGCGAGGGCCCCTTCGGCGAGGCCGAGGGACGCGCGGCCGTCGCCCTGGTCGAGGAGCGGGTCCGGCAGGGCCTGCCGCCCCGCAGCGTGGTCTCGGTGACGGGACTGCCGCTGAACGACGCCCTCCGCGCGGGCCTCGCCGACGGCGTCCTGGACCGGCAGCCGATGTTCGAGCGGATCACGCCGACCGGCGCCGTCTGGGCGGACGGCCGCACGGTCGACGCGGACGTGATCCTGTGGGCGACCGGTTTCCGGCCGGCCATCGACCACCTGGCGCCGCTGCGGCTGCGGGCGCCCGGCGGCGGCATCCAGGTGGAGGGGACCCGCGCGGTCGCGGACGAGCGCGTCCACCTGGTGGGTTACGGCCCGTCGGCGTCCACGATCGGCGCCAACCGGGCCGGGCGCGCCGCCGTCCACGAGATCCGCCGGCTGCTGGCGCGCGGCGCGGAGCCGGTCCGCGAGCCGGTCACGGTCTGAGCGAGCCGTCGCGCGGCCGCCACTCCCCGTCCGCCGCCCGCACCCCGGCCCCGGACGCGTACCCCTGCCCGGAGCCGTACCCCTGCCCGGCCCCGGAGCCGTGTCCGGGTCCCGCCGCCTCGGAGGCGTACCGCGATCCCGCGCCGGGCCCGTGCCGCGCCCCGGTCCCCCGCGCGTACCGCGGTCCGGTCTCCGGGACGCACCGCGTCCCCGGGTCCGGCGCCGACCTCAGCCCCTCCTCCAGGAAGACCGCGCTCCGGGTGAGCAGCACCTGGGTGAGGACGTCGTGCGCGAGGGCGAAATGCCGCTCGTCCGGATGGGTGGTCAGCCGGATCTCGACCCAGGCGTCGTCGAAGTCCGCGCCGGTCACCCGGGCCAGCCGTCTGGCCTGCCAGGAGGTGATGGGTGACCAGATCCAGCGACGTCGTCTGAGCTGCTTCATGCGCTGCCCAACGAGCCGGACGGGCTCGCGATACCGTACAAACCGGTCGATAACCTACTCGTTTCGTTCCTGCTTCCGGCGCTCGTTGAACTCGGCCACGTTCGCGAGGTGCACAGCGTAGTCCGCGGTGAAGCGGGTGTCGCCGGGGGCCACGGTGACGAAGTAGAGCCAGTCGCCGGCCGGCGGGTGGAGGGCGGCGGTCATGGCCTGCTCGCCGGGGTTGCCGATGGGCGTGGGCGGGAGGCCCTTGCGGGCGTAGGTGTTGTACGGGCTGCTGATCCTGGTGTCGTCGAGGGTGGTGTCGACGGTGCTGCGGTCCAGGGCGTAGTTGAGGGTCGAGTCCATCTGGAGCGGCATGGACCGGGCGAGCCGGTTGCGGACGACCCGGGCCACCTTCCCCATGTCCTCGGGGGTGTCGGCCTCGGCCTGGGCGATGCTCGCGACGATCAGCGCCTGGTGGACGGTGAGCCCCTGGGCCCGGGCGGCCTCGGTGACCGCCGGGGTGCCGAAGCGGCGTTCGGCGACGGCGACCATCGAGCGCAGCAGGCTCGCGGCGGTGGTGCCGTCGGGGAGCGGATAGGTGGCGGGGAAGAGGTAGCCCTCGGGGTTGCCGCCGGCGGCGGCGGGGAGTCCGAGGCCGGGGGCGGCGGCGGCCTCGCGGGTGGTGCCGCCGGGCAGGTGGAGGGCGCGGTCCACGGCCTCGTACACCTGTGTCGCGCGCCGGCCCTCGGGGACGAGGAGGGTGGGCGGCGCGGGCGGCGTGGCGGGCTTGTCGCGCGGGAGGAGGAGCAGCAGGGGGACGGCGGTCGCGACGGCGAGGGCGAGCAGGACTCCGGCGAGGACGGCCCGGCGGCCGCGGCGGGTGAGCCGGGGTTGGCGGCGGGGTGCGTACGGGGAGGGGTACCGGTACGGCATGGGCGCACCGTAACCCGGCGGTCCGGGGATTCCCGGGAGCGCGCGCACATGGCGGCGCCGCCGGTCCCCTGGGACGGGGAACCGGCGGCGCCGGGAACCGCTCGGGTCAGACGAGCCAGCCCAGGAAGTGGACGACGCCGGCGAGCAGGTTGGTGATGACGTTCATGGGGTGCTTCTCCTCGTACAGGTGTTTCGTGGGACAGCGCAGTCGCGGTCTGCAGCCCGTCGCTTGCGCACCGTAATCATCCGACGCCGCACGGGAGTTGAGCAACGAATCCGGGGACGATCACGCGTTCGTGGGAACAACCGCTCCCATGTTCGTCTGTTCGTCGCGGCGGACCAGGGCGGCGTACGCACCGTCGGCGGCCATCAGCTCCTCGTGGGTGCCGCTCTCCGCGATCCGGCCCGCCTCCAGGACGACGATCCGGTCGGCGTCGCGCACGGTGGAGAGGCGGTGGGCGATGGTGATCGTGGTGCGGCCGGCGGAGAGGGCGTCGATCGCCTGCTGGACCGCGTGTTCGGTACGGGTGTCGAGGGCGCTGGTCGCCTCGTCGAGGATCAGCACCGGCGGGTCGCGCAGGATCGTGCGGGCGATCGCCAGGCGCTGCTTCTCGCCGCCGGAGAAGCGGTAGCCGCGCTCGCCGACGAGGGTGTCGTACCCGTCGGGCAGCGCCGCGATGTGGTCGTGGATCTGCGCGGCCCGCGCCGCGGCCTCGATCTCCTCGTCGGAGGCGTCCGGCCGGGCGAAGCGCAGGTTGTCGGCGACGGAGGCGTGGAAGAGGTACGTCTCCTGGGAGACGACGCCGATCGCGGCGGCGAGCGTGTCGAAGCCGAGGTCGCGCACGTCGACACCGTCCAGGGTGACCCGGCCCTCGGTCACGTCGTACAGCCGCGGCACCAGGTAGCTGAGCGTGGACTTCCCGGAGCCCGTCGGGCCGACGACGGCGAGGCTGCCGCCGGCCGGGACCGTGAGGTCGATGGAGTCGAGGGTGGGGCGGTCCGCGCGCTCGGGGTCGTAGTGGAAGGTGACCCGCTCGAAGCCGATCTCGCCGCGGATCTTGCCCAGACGGACGGGCTCCTCGGGTTCGGTGATCTCCACCGGGAGGTCCAGGTACTCGAAGATGCGCTGGAAGAGCGCGAGCGACGTCTGGATCTGGACGCCGGTGGAGAGCAGGCTCACCGTGGGCCGGAAGAGGCCCTGCTGGAGCGAGACGAAGGCGACCAGGGTGCCGAGCGACAGCGCGCCGCCGGCCTGCACGGCGAAGCCGGCCGCCCAGTACAGCAGGGCGGGCATGGCGGCCATGACGATCCCGATGACGGACATCCGCCAGCGTCCGGCCATGGAGGAGCGCACTTCGAGGTCGACGAGGCGCTCGGACTCCCGGGCGAAGGACTCGGTGAGCGAGTCGGCGCGGCCCATGGTCCGGCCGAGCAGGATGCCGCTGACGGACAGCGACTCGGTGACGGTCGCGGCCATGGCGGCCATCTGCTTCTGCCGCCGGCCGGTGATCCGCTTCCGCTCGTCGCCGACCCGCCGGCTGATCCACACGAAAACGGGGAGCAGCAGCAGCGAGAAGACGGTCAGCCGCCAGTCGAGGGCGAGCATGGCGACCACGCTGGCGACGACGGCGGTGAGGTTGGAGACCAGGGAGGTCGCCGTGGAGGTGACGGTGGCCTGCATGCCGCCGATGTCGTTGGCGATCCGGGACTGGACCTCGCCGGTCCTGGTCCGGGTGAAGAAGGCCAGCGGCATCTTCTGGAGCCGGCCGTAGACGGCGGTGCGCAGGTCGTGCATGACGCGCTGGCCGACCGTGGTGGAGATCAGGGTCTGGAGGACGCCGAAGACGCCGGTCAGCACGGCGGTGGCGATCATGCCGAGGGCGAGCAGGCTGAGCAGCCCGGTGCGCCCCTCGGGGATCGCGGTGTCCAGGATCTCCTTGAGGAGGAACGGGGAGGCGACCGACACCAGCGAGGCGGCGGCGACCAGCAGGCCGACCAGCGCGAGGCGGGCGCGGTACGGGCGGAACAGGCCGAGGATGCGCCGCAGCTGGGCGGGCTCCTCCGGCTGCGCGGGATCGCGCGGCGGGGGTGTCCAGGTGGACTCGTCGTGGGGACGCATGGGCTCCTTCGAAAGGTGCGTGCAGGGAGGAATGCGGGGGTGTGCACAGCGCGGCGCGTGCGCGGTCAGGACGGTGCACTTCGGACTGTAGCTCACTCTTACCTATGTTCACAATGAACTTCCTCCTGATACTGTTCCCGCATGACCTCCGCCGCCCTGTCCGCCCCCGACCCCGACGGGCTCCTCGCCGAGCAGCTGCTGCGGCTCACCCGCCGGCTCCACCGCATCCAGAAGCGCCACCTGGAACCGGTCGGCATCACCCCCGCCCAGTCACGGCTGCTGCGCCTGGTCGCGCACTACGGCGACACCCCGCCCCGGATGGCCGACCTCGCCGCCCGCCTCGAAGTGGTCCCCCGCGCCGTGACCAGCCTCGTCGACGGCCTGGAGACGGCCGGGCGGGTGCGCCGGGTGCCCGATCCGAGCAACCGGCGGGTGATCCGGATCGAGCTCACCGACGAGGGCCGCGCCACGCTGCGGGAGCTGCGCAGCGCGCGCCGGGCCGCCGCAGAGGACATCCTGGCTCCATTGACCGCCGAACAGCGCGAGGTGCTCGGAGGCCTGCTGACCGCCCTCGCCGGGCCCCTCCCGGAGAGCGGCTGCTGACGCCGCCGGCGCCCGCGCCGAGGGGAGCCGTGCCATGCCGCTGCTGGAACCGAACCCGCGGGCCCTCCGCCCCGGCCGGAAGCGGACCCCGGCCCCCGACCGGGTCCCGGACCTCCAGGCGCGGGGCACCCCGCGGCGGCTGCGCGAGGACCTGGCGGCGCTGATCGGCCCGGAGAAGGTGCTGTCCGGCGTCTCCGACCTGGTGCGGTACGCCTCCGACGCCAGCCCCTACCGGTTCCTGCCGCAGGTGGTCGTCGTCGCCGAGGACGTCGACGACGTCTCGGCCGTGCTGTCGTACGCCCACGGCAAGGGGCGCGAAGTCGTCTTCCGGGCCGCCGGCACCAGCCTCAACGGCCAGGCGCAGGGCGAGGACATCCTCGTCGACGTGCGCCGCCACTGGGCCGGCGTCGAAGTGCTGGACGGCGGCGCCCGGGCCCGGATCCGCCCCGGCACCACCGTCGTCCGCGCCAACGCCGCCCTCGCCCCGTACGGCCGGGTGCTCGGCCCGGACCCGGCCAGCGCGGTGGCCTGCACCCTCGGCGGCGTCGTCGCCAACAACGCCTCCGGCATGACCGCCGGCACCACCCGGAACTCCTACCGCACCGTCTCCTCGCTGACCTTCGTCCTCCCGAGCGGCACCGTCGTCGACACCGCCGACCCCGCCGCCGACGAGGAACTGGCCCGCGCCGAGCCCCGGCTCTGCGCGGGACTCCTCGCCCTCAAGGCCGAGATCGAGGCCGACGCCGCCCTCACCGCCCGGATCCGCGCCAAGTACGAGATCAAGAACACCAACGGCTACCGGCTCGACGCCTTCCTCGACGGCGCCACCCCGGTGCAGATCCTGCGCGGCCTCATGGTCGGCTCCCAGGGCACCCTCGGCTTCCTCTCCGAGATCGTCTTCGACACCCTCCCGCTCGACCGGCTGGTCTCCACCGCCCTGCTCTTCTTCCCCGGCCTCCCGGCCGCCGCCGCGGCGGTCCCGCTGTTCACCGAGGCCGGGGCGCTCGCCGTCGAGCTGATGGACGGCAACACCCTGCGGGCCTCGGTCAGCGTGCCCGGCGTCCCCGCCGACTGGGCGGAGCTGCCCAAGGACACCACGGCGCTGCTCGTCGAGTTCCGGGCCCCGGACGAACCGGCCCTCGCCGCCCGCGAACGCGCCGCGGCCGAGGTCCTGGCCGGGCTCGACCTGGTCGCCCCGGTGCCCTCCGCCACCAACGCCTTCACCCGCGACCCGGCCGTCATCGGCGGCTACTGGAAGGCCCGCAAGGCGTTCGTGACCGCCGTCGGCGGCTCCCGCCCCTCCGGCACGACCCTGATCACCGAGGACTTCGCGGTGCCCCCGTCCCGGCTCGCCGAGGCGTGCGCCGAACTCCTCGACCTCCAGGCCCGGCATGGCTTCGACGCGGCCGTCGCCGGCCACGCCGCCCACGGCAACCTGCACTTCCTCCTCGCCTTCGACGCCGCCGACCCGGCCGACGTCGCCCGGTACGCCTCCTTCATGGACGACTTCTGCAAGCTCACCGTCGAACGCTTCGACGGCTCCCTCAAGGCCGAACACGCCACCGGCCGCAACATCGCCCCCTTCCTGGAACTGGAATGGGGCCCGAAGGCGACCGCGCTCATGTGGCGCACCAAGGAACTCCTCGACCCCGACCGCGTGCTGGCCCCCCGGATCGTCCTCGACCGGGACCCCCAGGCCCACCTCCGCGGCCTGAAGACCATCCCGGCCGTCGAACGGATCGCCGACCCGTGCATCGAGTGCGGCTTCTGCGAACCGACCTGCCCCAGCCAGGACCTGACGACCACCCCGCGCCAGCGGATCGTGCTGCGCCGGGAGATGCTGCGGCAGGCCGACGGCTCCCCCGTCGAGCAGCGGCTCCTGGAGGCGTACGGCTACGACGCCGTCGACACCTGCGCTGGCGACTCCACCTGCAAACTGGCCTGCCCCGTCGGCATCGACACCGGCGCCCTGATGAAGGACTTCCGGCACGCCCGGCACTCCCCCCGCGAGGAGCGGATCGCGGCCCTCGCCGCCCGGCGCTTCCGCACCGTGGAGCGCGCCGCGCGGCTCGCCGTCGGCGCCGCCGACCGGATGGGCGACGGCCTCCTGGAGCGGATGACCGGCCTCGCCCGCAAGACCGTCCGGCCCGACCTCGTACCGGAGTGGCTGCCCGAGATCCCCGGCGCGGCGGCCCGCCGGCTGCCCCGCACCCACCGCCCGGCGGCCACCGCCGTCTACTACCCGGCCTGCGTCAACCGCATCTTCGGCAACCCCGACGGCCTCACCGGCCCCTCGCTTCCCGAGGCCGTCGTCGCCGTCTCGGCCCGCGCCGGCCGCCCGGTGTGGATCCCCGACGACGTCGCCGGCACCTGCTGCGCCACCATCTGGCACTCCAAGGGCTACGCGGAGGGCAACGCGCTGATGGCCAACCGGATCGTCGAGGCGGCCTGGGGCTGGACCGCCGGCGGCCGGCTCCCGCTGGTCGTGGACGCCTCCTCCTGCACCCTCGGCATCGCCCACGAGGTCGTCCCCCACCTCACCGACGACAACCGGGCCCTGCACGCCGAACTCACCGTCGTCGACTCGCTGGTGTGGGCCGCCGACGAACTCCTCCCCCGGCTCGACGCCCGCCGCCGGGCCGGCTCGGCGGTGGTGCACCCCACCTGCTCGATGCGGCACCTCGGCGACGCCGACCGGCTCACCGAGATCGCCGAGTTCTGCGCCGACGAGGTCGTCGTGCCGGCCGACGCCGGCTGCTGCGCCTTCGCCGGCGACCGCGGCATGCTCCACCCCGAACTCACCGCCTCCGCCACCGCCCGCGAAGCCGCCGAGGTCACCGCCCGCCCCTTCGACGTCCACCTCTCCGCCAACCGCATGTGCGAGATCGGCATGGACCGCGCCACCGGCCGCCGTTACGCCTCCGCCCTCCTCGCCCTGGAACGGGCCACCCGCCCCTGACGCCGGCGCCCGCCGCCGGAAAACCCGTTGCCGCGAGCCGCGACGGGGAGCGAACCTGGCACCGGTCCCGTACCCCGGGACCCCCACCCACGGGGTCCTTTCGACAGGGCCCCGGCCGACGCGCGCCCGGGTGCGCCCGGCCCGCCCCCCCCCGTCCGCCCCCGAGCACCCCTGGGGACGTCATGCAGATCCGTCAACTGCCGTACGCCGACCCGGGGGTCCCCGACGTCCGGTCGGGCACCCGGTTCCTGATCTGGCTCGGGCGGATGCAGCTCGGCGGGCAGGTGCGGTCGCTGCTGTGGGGGCTGCTGCTCCATCTCTGCATCGCCGGCCTGCCGGTCGGCGTCGGCCTCGCCGTCCAGGCCGTCGTGGACCGCGACGGCGGCGGACTCGCCCTCGGCTGCGGGGTGGTGCTGGCGCTCGGCGCCGGCATCGCCGTCGGCGACACCATGCTGCACCGCACCGCCGTCACCAACTGGATCACCGCCGCCGCGCGGGTCCAGCAGCTCCTCGCCCGCAGGACCGCCGAACTCGGCGCGCTGCTGACCCGGCGGGTCGCCGCCGGCGAGGTCGTCGCCGTGTCCACGGGCGACGTCGAGAAGATCGGCTGGTTCGTGGAGGCGTTCTCCCGGTTCGCCGCCGCCGTCCTCACCCTGCTGGCCGTCTGCGCCGGCCTCCTCGTGTACGAACCGGCGCTCGGCGTCGTCGTCGCCCTGGGCGTCCCGGCGCTCGCGCTGGCCGCGCTGCCCCTGCTGCCCCGCGCCACCCGGCGGGCCGACGAACAGCGCGACAAGGCCGGCAAGGCCACCGAACTCGCCTCCGACACCGTCGCCGGCCTGCGCGTGCTGCGCGGCATCGGCGGCGAGGAACTGTTCCTCGGCCGCTACCGGGCCGCCTCCCAGGAGGTCCGCCGCGCCGCCGTGCGCAGCGCCCGGATGTGGGCGCTGATCGCCGCCGTCCAGGTGCTGCTGCCCGGTCTGCTGCTCATCGGCGTGGTGGCGTACGGGGCGCGCCTGGCGCTCGACGGCACGATCACGGTCGGCGCGCTGGTCACCGTCTACGGCGCGGTCGCCCTCACCCACCATCCGCTGCGGAACGTGGAGGAGATCGCCATGGCGTTCGCCTTCTCCCGGCCCTCCGCGAAGCGCGCCGCGCGGGTCCTCGCCCTGTCCCGGGCGACCGAGCCGGCGGCCGGCGCGCCCGCCCGGCCGGCGGCGGACGACCTGTACGACCCGGTGACCGGGCTGATCGCCCCCGCCGGGCAGCTCACGGCCGTGGTGTGCGGCAACCCGGACGCGGCCGGCCGGCTCGCGGACCGGCTCGGCGGGCACCCGGCCGAGCCGGACGACGACCACGTCTCCGTACGACTGGGCGGGGTGCCGCTCGACGACCTGCCGCTGGAGGCGGCCCGGACGGCCGTCCTGGTCCAGGACAAGGATCCGGTGCTGCTGTCCGGCACCCTCCAGGAGCTGCTGGACGTGCCGTCGTCGGGCGCCGTCCGCCCGGAGGACGCGCTCGCCGCCGCCCGGTGCGACGACGTCCTCGACGCGCTCGCGCAGGCGTCGGCCGGCACCGGCGGCGACCCGATGCGGACCCGGATCACCGAACGGGGCCGCTCGCTCTCCGGCGGCCAGCGCCAGCGCCTCGCGCTCGCCCGGTCGCTGGTGACCGACCCGCGGGTGCTGGTCCTCGACGAGCCGACCTCGGCGGTCGACTCGCACACCGAGGCCCGGATCGCCGCGGGCGTCCGCAAGCTGCGGGCCGGCGCGACCACCGTCGTGCTCGCCTCGTCGCCGCTGCTGCTCGACCTGGCGGACCGGGTGGTCCTGCTCCACGAGGGCCGGGCCGTCGCCCACGGCACCCACCGCGACCTGCTGGCGCGCGAACCGCGCTACCGGGCGGTCGTCACCCGGGAGACGGACGACGAGCTCGCCGCCGCGGCGGGCGCCCCGCACGAAGCCCTGGAAGGGGAAACCGCATGATCGGCCTGGTGCCGCCCGCGTACGACCCGGCGGCCCCGGCGACCGCCACCACCCTGCCCGTCGCCGCCGGCGCGACCGTCCGGGCCTACGTCGGCGGGCTGCTGCGCCGGCACCGCCGCGCGTTCGCGCTGCTCGTCGGCGTGAACGCGGTCGCCGTGACGGCGTCCATGGCGGGGCCGTACGTCCTCGGGCAGGTGGTGGACCGGCTCGCCGAGGGCGCCCGGGAGCTCCAGCTGGGGCGGGCGGTCGCGGTCTTCGCGGTCGCGCTCGTGGTGCAGACCCTGTTCGTGCGGCTGGTCCGGCTGCGCGGGGCGATGCTCGGCGAGGAGATGCTGGCCGACCTGCGGGAGGACTTCCTCGTCCGCGCGGTCGGCCTGCCACCGGGCGTCCTGGAGCGGGCCGGCACCGGCGACCTGCTCTCCCGCATCACCACCGACGTGGACCGGCTGGCCAACGCGATGCGCGAGGCCGTGCCGCAGCTCGTCATCGGCGTGGTGTGGGCCGGTCTGCTGATCGGCGGGCTGGCCTTCACGGCTCCCCCGCTGGCGCTCGCCGTGGTGATCGCCGCGCCGCTGCTGATCGCCGGCTGCCGCTGGTACTTCCGGCGGGCGCCCTCCGCGTACCGCTCGGAGGCGGCCGGGTACGCGGCGGTGGCCGCGGTGCTGGCCGAGACCGTCGACGCGGGCCGCACCGTCGAGGCGCACCGGCTCGGCGCGCGCCGGGTGGCCCTGTCGGACCGGCGGATCCACGAGTGGACGCGGTGGGAGCGGTACACCCTGTTCCTGCGGTCGGTGCTCTTCCCGGTCGTCAACCTGACGCACACCGCGGTGCTCTGCGGGGTGCTCGCCATCGGCGGCTTCTGCGTCTTCCAGGGCTGGATGGACGTCGGGCAGCTGACGACCGGCGCGCTGCTGGCGCAGATGCTGGTGGACCCGATCGGGATCGTGCTGCGCTGGTACGACGAGCTCCAGGTGGCGCAGGTGTCGCTGGCCCGGCTGGTGGGCGTGCGGGACATCGAGCCGGAGCCCGGCGACGCGTCGGTGCGGCCCGACGGGCGGGACGTCGAGGCGGCCGGGGTGCGCTTCGGCTACCGGGAGGGCGTGGATGTGCTGCACGACGTGTCGCTCGCGGTGGCGCCCGGCACCCGGCTGGCGCTGGTCGGGCCGTCCGGGGCGGGCAAGTCGACGCTGGGCCGGCTCCTCGCGGGCATCTACGGGCCGCGCGCCGGGGCCGTCACGCTCGGCGGGGCGGAGCTGGCGCGGATGCCGGCCGAGCGGGTCCGGGCGCACGTGGCGCTGGTCAACCAGGAGCACCACGTCTTCGTCGGCACCCTCCGCGACAACCTGCTGCTGGCCCGACCGGACGCCGGGGACCCGGAGCTGTGGGCGGCGCTGGCGGCGGTCGACGCGGAGGCGTGGGCGCGCGGGCTGGACGCGGGCCTGGACACCGAGGTCGGCTCCGGCGGCCGGTCGCTGACGCCGGCGCAGGCCCAGCAGATCGCACTGGCCCGGCTGGTCCTGGCCGATCCGCACACGCTGGTCCTGGACGAGGCGACCTCGCTGCTCGACCCGCGCGCGGCCCGGCACCTGGAGCGCTCGCTGGGCCGGGTGCTGGACGGGCGGACGGTGGTCGCGATCGCGCACCGGCTGCACACCGCGCACGACGCCGACGTGATCGCGGTGGTCGAGGAGGGCCGGATCAGCGAGCTGGGCAGCCACGACGAGCTGGTCGCGGCGGACGGCGCGTACGCGGCGCTGTGGCGCTCCTGGCACGGCTGACCTGCTGGCCGGGCCCGGTCCGGGCCGCCGGTGGGCGGCCCGGACCGGGGCGGCGGTCAGACGCCGGCGATCGACTGGATCCAGGAGCGGTAGGCCGTCACGTTGGTGTACGCGGTGGTGGTCTGGCGGTCGCTGGTGGAGGCGACGCCGACCTGGACGCCGTTCGCCATCATCGGGCCGCCGGAGTCGCCGCCGGCGGTGATGCCGTCGCCGCGCCGGGCGCAGATCGCCGAGCCGCCGTAGGCGTCGCGGCAGCCGCCGGTCACGACCACGTTGGCGACCTTCAGGTAGCGGGACTGGCAGGTGGCCTCGGAGCCGCACTGGGAGGTGGCGCCCCAGCCGTACACCTGGACGGTCTGTCCGACGCTCACGGAGCCGGGCTGGCCGAGCCGGGCGTAGGTCGCGGTCACGGAGCGGTCCAGGCGGACCAGCGCGAGGTCGGAGCTGTGGGTGTAGGTCTGGACGCCGTTGGCGACGGTCCCGCCGCTGTGCTGGTCGAGGCTGCCGATCCGGAAGGACAGGCCGCCGCCGGTGACGCAGTGCTTGGCGGTGAGGATCCAGGTGGGGGCGATGATCGTCGCGGAACAGGTCTCGCGGCCGTTCGAGAAGAGCCGGGCCGCCCAGGGGCCGCTCTGGGCGTAGCCGCCGCCGATGATCGGCTGGACGGCGGCGGTGCCGGCGCGGGCGGGTGTCTGCTCCGCCGCGGTGGCGGCGGGCGCGAAGAGGGCGAGCACGGAGAGCGCCGCGGCGGCGGCGGACGCCCATATGCGGTGCGTACGCAAGGTTCCTCGTCTCCGACGGCGCGCGGGAGCGCCGCCTGTGGGGGGAGTGGGTGGAACCAGAGTGGTCACGCGGCGGACGACGGGGTAATCCCGTTCGCCCATAACACCGTGCTATCCCCCCGGGGCGCGGCCCCGGGGAGAAGGTGGTCGCCCGGCGGGCGCTAGAAGAAGCCGAGGGCCGACGCCCCGCCGACGCCGCCGAGGACCATGAAGGCGGGCATGAGGACCTTCAGCTCGACCCAGCTGCCGGCCCGGAACCGCATGCCCTTGGGCGGGCCGATCGGGTACCAGCGCTTGCGGGCGATGGGGATCGGCCAGAGGATCGGGCAGCCGGAGACGGTGAGCGCGTCGCCGATGTCGTGGACGAGGGCGCCGAGGATGACCGGCAGGCCCAGCCACAGGTACTCCTGGCCGGGGCCGGTGAAGAGCCAGTCCGAGCCGTTGCCCGGCTGGTCGAGGACGCCGGCGAGGATCCAGGCGCTGGTCGCGCCGAGCAGCCACACCAGCACGTCGCTGGACATCCGGGCGGCCCGCCACAGCAGGCCCTCGACGGCGAGGACCAGGTGGACGAAGAGGATCGCGAGGACCGCCCAGCGCCCGCCGCCGACGGCGGCGGCCGAGCAGCCGCCGCCGATCAGGACGGCCCACAGCCAGGTGTGGGTGAGGGTGCGGTGGCCGCCGGAGCGGCGCGGGTCCTGGGGGCTGCGGGTCGCCTTGTAGACGGCGTACGAGAGCTTGTCGACGATCTCGCACAGGCCCCGGGAGAGCGGGCCGAAGGCGCGCGAGATGGTGGCCGACTTGTGGTCGAGGTCGGGGGCGAGGGCGGCGCCCGCGCACAGCAGGGCGCCGGCGAGCAGCACCGGCCAGGGCATCGGGTGGTCGAAGGCGGCCGCGGCGGCGCCCACGCCCAGCCAGGCCGCCGCTCCGGACAGCGAGTGCGCCGGTCCCATCATGGTCGGTGTCGCCCCGTTTCTCCCCTGCCGGTGTCGAGTTGACGACCGGTCGACGGAGCAGCCTATCGGGAGTGATCTTGGCATCCGACGGCCGGTTCCCTCATCCGGGCGGAATGCAGGCAAGATGGGGGCGTGACCCTTATCGATCAGCTGCCGCCGACCGCCGACCCCGATGCCCTCTTCGAGGCCTTCTCCGCCTGGGCCGAGGAGCGCGGCATCTCGCTCTACCCGGCGCAGGAGGAGGCCCTGATCGAGGTGGTGTCGGGGGCGAACGTGATCCTGTCGACCCCCACCGGGTCCGGGAAGTCGCTGGTGGCGGCCGGGGCGCACTTCACGGCGCTCGCCAACGACCAGGTCACGTTCTACACGGCGCCGATCAAGGCGCTGGTGTCGGAGAAGTTCTTCGACCTGTGCAAGATCTTCGGCACCGAGAACGTCGGCATGCTGACCGGCGACGCGTCGGTGAACGCGGACGCGCCGGTCATCTGCTGCACGGCCGAGGTGCTGGCGTCGATCGCGCTGCGCGACGGCAGGCACGCCGACATCGGCCAGGTCGTCATGGACGAGTTCCACTTCTACGCGGAGGCGGACCGGGGCTGGGCGTGGCAGATCCCGCTGCTGGAGCTGCCGCAGGCGCAGTTCGTCCTGATGTCGGCGACGCTCGGCGACGTGTCCATGTTCGAGAAGGACCTGACGCGGCGGACGGGCCGGCCGACGTCGGTGGTCCGTTCGGCGACCCGTCCGGTGCCGCTGTCGTACGAGTACCGGCTGACGCCGATCACGGACACGCTGACCGAGCTGCTGGAGACGAAGCAGGCGCCGGTCTACATCGTGCACTTCACGCAGGCGCAGGCGGTCGAGCGCGCGCAGTCGCTGATGAGCATCAACATGTGCACGCGCGAGGAGAAGGACAAGATCGCCGAGCTGATCGGCAACTTCCGCTTCACCACCAAGTTCGGCCAGAACCTGTCGCGGTACGTGCGGCACGGCATCGGCGTGCACCACGCCGGCATGCTGCCGAAGTACCGGCGGCTGGTGGAGAAGCTGGCGCAGGCGGGTCTGCTGAAGGTGATCTGCGGGACGGACACCCTCGGCGTCGGCGTCAACGTGCCGATCCGCACCGTGCTGTTCACCGCCCTCACCAAGTACGACGGCAACCGGGTCCGCACCCTGCGCGCCCGCGAGTTCCACCAGATCGCCGGCCGGGCCGGCCGGGCCGGCTTCGACACCGCCGGCCTGGTGGTGGCCCAGGCCCCCGAGCACGTCATCGAGAACGAGAAGGCGCTGGCGAAGGCCGGCGACGACCCGAAGAAGCGCCGCAAGGTGGTCCGCAAGAAGGCCCCGGAGGGCTTCGTCGCCTGGAGCGACACCACCTTCGAGAAGCTGATCGCCGCGGAGCCGGAGCCGCTGACCTCCCGCTTCAAGGTCACCCACACCATGCTGCTGTCGGTGATCGCCCGCCCGGGCAACGCGTTCGAGGCGATGCGCAAGCTGCTGGAGGACAACCACGAGCCGCGGAAGAACCAGCTGCGGCACATCCGCCGGGCCATCGCGATCTACCGCTCGCTGCTCGACGGCGGCGTGGTGGAGCAGCTGGACACCCCGGACGCGGAGGGCCGCACGATCCGGCTGACCGTCGACCTCCAGCAGGACTTCGCGCTGAACCAGCCGCTGTCCACGTTCGCGCTGGCCGCCTTCGACCTGCTGGACCCGGAGTCGCCGTCGTACGCGCTCGACATGGTGTCCGTGGTCGAGTCGACGCTGGACGACCCGCGCCAGATCCTCGCCGCCATGCAGAACAAGGCGCGCGGGGAGGCCGTCGGGCAGATGAAGGCGGACGGCGTCGAGTACGAGGAGCGGATGGAGCGGCTCCAGGACATCTCGTACCCGAAGCCGCTGGAGGACCTGCTCTGGCACGCGTACAACGTCTACCGGAAGTCCCACCCGTGGGTCGGCGACCACCCGGTGTCGCCGAAGTCCGTCATCCGTGACATGTACGAACGGGCGCTGACCTTCACCGAGTTCACCTCGCACTACGAGCTGGCGCGGACCGAGGGCATCGTGCTGCGCTATCTGGCGAGCGCGTACAAGGCGCTCGACCACACCATCCCGGACGACCTGAAGACCGAGGACCTGGAGGACCTGATCGCCTGGCTGGGCGAGCTGGTGCGCCAGGTGGACTCGTCGCTGCTCGACGAGTGGGAGCAGCTGGCGAACCCGGAGGTCCAGACGGCCGAGGAGGCGCAGGAGAAGGCCGACCAGGTCAAACCGGTCACGGCGAACGCCCGCGCCTTCCGGGTGCTGGTGCGCAACGCGATGTTCCGCCGGGTGGAGCTGGCCGCGCTGGACCGCACCGACGAGCTGGGCGAGCTGGACGCGGAGTCCGGCTGGGACGCGGACGCGTGGGGCGAGGCGATGGACGCGTACTGGGACGAGTACGACGACCTCGGCACCGGCCCCGACGCGCGCGGCCCGAAGCTGCTGTCCATCGAGGAGGACGCGGCGCACGGCGTGTGGCGCGTCCGGCAGACGTTCGCCGACCCGAACGGCGACCATGACTGGGGCATCAGCGCGGAGGTCGACCTGGCGGCCTCCGACGAGGAGGGCCGGGCCGTCGTCCGCGTGACGTCGGTCGGCCAGCTGTAGAGGAGTTCTGAGGTGACCAATCCCGCCGAGAGGCTCGTGGATCTGCTCGACCTGGAACGGATCGAGGTGAACATCTTCCGCGGCCGGAGCCCGCAGGAGTCGCTGCAGCGGGTCTTCGGCGGGCAGGTCGCCGGCCAGGCCCTGGTGGCGGCCGGGCGGACCGTCGAACCGGACCGGCCGGTGCACTCGCTGCACGCGTACTTCCTGCGGCCGGGCCGGCCGGGCGTGCCGATCGTCTACCAGGTGGAGCGGGTGCGGGACGGCCGGTCGTTCACGACCCGGCGGGTCACCGCCGTGCAGGAGGGCCGGACGATCTTCAACCTGACGGCCTCCTTCCACCTCCCGGAGGAGGGCGCCTTCACCCACCAGCTGCCGCCCCGGCACCTGGTGGACCCGGAGACCCTGCCGAAGCTCGCGGACGAGATCCGCGACCACCTCGGGTCGCTGCCGGAGGCGCTGGAGCGGATGGCCCGCCGCCAGCCCTTCGACATCCGGTACGTCGACCGGCTGCGCTGGACGGCGGAGGAGGTCAAGGACGCCGACCCGCGCAGCGCGGTGTGGATGCGGGCCGTCGGGCCGCTCGGCGACGACCCGCTGGTGCACACCTGCGCGGTGACGTACGCCTCCGACATGACGCTGCTCGACGCCGTGCGGATCCCGGTGGAGCCGCTGTGGGGCCCGCGCGGCTTCGACATGGCGTCCCTGGACCATGCGATGTGGTTCCACCGCCCGTTCCGGGCCGACGAGTGGTTCCTGTACGAGCAGGAGTCCCCGGTCGCGACCGGCGGCCGGGGACTGGCCCGGGGCCGGATCTACGACCGGGAGGGCCGGATGCTCGTCTCGGTGGTCCAGGAGGGCCTGTTCCGCTCCCTGGGCTGACCGGTCACTCGTACTCGGTGCCGCCCTTGCGGGTCAGGTAGGCCGGGCTGACCGCCTTGGCGACGGCCCGGCCGCCCGTGACCGGGCTGTACCGCTCGGCGGCCGGCCGGACGACGACGCCCTCCCGGAGGTGGGCGGCGCGCCCGGAGACGGTCTCGGTGCCGCTCGCGTGGGCGAGGACGGCGTCCAGGTCGTAGGGACCCTCGTACAGGCGCGGTACGAGGGGGACCTCGCCCGGCTCCAGGACCTCGGCCGGGTCGAGCCAGCGGACCTCGCCGTCGATCTCGGCGGAGACGTCGAACAGGGCGTAGCCGATCGCCTCGCGGCGGGCGTCGGCGCCGTACGCCAGGTCCTGCACGCCGGAGCCGTACACCTCCCCGAAGAGGCCGACCCGGGTCGCCCCGAGGCGGGCGGCGAGCCGTTCGGCGACGGCGGGCAGGCCGTGCGCGTGGACGGCCCGCCAGTACAGGTTGCGCGGGTCCTCCCGGAGGGCGAGCCCCTTGGCGCCGAACCCCTTGGACGACACGTACGTCCGGCCGTCCCCCGCGACGTGCGTCAGCAGGCAGGCCGTGCCGTGGATCTTCTCCGTCAGGACGACCGGCTCGCCGGGCTCGAAGATGCCGGGGTAGCGGTGCAGGTTCTCGATGTCGACCCACGGCAGCAGCTCGGGCGCCGCCTCCACGTCCCCGCTCATGGTGGGCGGTATCGGCGGCACCCACTTGGTGATCCCGAGCACCTCCGCGAAGTCGGTGCCGTCGGCGGCGGCCCGGGCCAGGTCGACCCCGGCGAGCGCGCCCGGCCGGCAGACGATCCCCTGCGACAGCTCCCCGCGCAGCCGTACCGCCTTCACCCGGTCCGAGGCCTTTCCGGCGAGCCGCCCGGTCAGCCCCAGCTCGTCGACGAGCGCGGCGGGCAGCACGGCCTGCTCCGGGATGTAGACGGCGATGTCGCCGGTCCGGTAGGCGCCCTTGGCGACGACGGCCCGGTAGAGGCCGACCTGGGCCAGTTCGAGGGCGTCGGCGTTGGGGTGGGGGTGGACGGTGAGGACTTCGGCGGTGACGCGCAGGGTGGACATCGTCAGGGCTCCGGATGCTCGGGTCTCGGTCTCATCGCCGCCCACCCTGACGGACCGTGAATTCCCTGCCCACCGCTTTTCCGTGCTGGTATCGTCGCGCCCTTCGCCGGGCCCGCCCGGCGCCGCTGCGGCGGGTGCCGCCGGAGCCTCCCCCGCCCCGGCTAGCGGTCCAGGCCCGGGAGCGGGTCCTGTTCGACCTCGTGGCGGCGGGTGCGGATGTCGGGGGCCGGCGGGTGGAGCTTGGCGTCGCAGGTGGGGCCGAGGCCGGTGCGGCGCGAGTCGGCGCCGGTCAGCGGGCGGCCGCAGAGGCGGCAGCGGACCGGGCGGCGCGGCGCGCCCTCGGCGGCATCGACCGCGATTGCCAGCGGTTCTTCACTCATGTTGTCATCTCACCCTAGTCTCGACGAGGAGCTCCCCCATGAGTCTGTACGACATCCCGCTGAAGAACCTGGCCGGCGAACCGGTCACCCTGGCCGACTACCGGGACAAGGCCGTGCTGGTCGTGAACGTGGCGTCCAAGTGCGGTCTCACCCCGCAGTACGAGGGCCTGGAGCGGCTGCAGAAGACGTACGGCGAGCGCGGCCTCACCGTCGTCGGCGTGCCCTGCAACCAGTTCCTCGGGCAGGAGCCCGGGACGGCCGAGGAGATCCAGAGCTTCTGCTCGACGACGTACGGCGTCACCTTCCCGCTCCTGGAGAAGACCGAGGTCAACGGCGACGGCCGGCACCCGCTCTACGCCGAGCTGACCCGGGTCCCGGACGCCGACGGCGAGGCCGGTGACGTGCAGTGGAACTTCGAGAAGTTCCTGGTCTCCGCCGACGGGACCGTCACCCGCTTCCGTCCGCGCACCGAGCCGGAGGCCGCCGAGGTCGTCGCGGCCATCGAGGCGCTGCTCGTCTGAGCCCCGGCGATCCGGCGCCGGGCGGCCGCCCGGCGCCGGCCCTGCGGTACGATCATCGGGCTCTGCACACGGCGACCGGAGGAGGTGGGTTCGATCCGCACCACGCAGGCAGGAAGCTCCCCCTCGGCGGCCGCACCACCGGCTCGGTCGTAGCGGCCGCGGGAGCCTCCGCACGGCTTCCCGGAAGGTCCCCCATGTCGCTCGACCCCACCGTCTCCCTCCGCTCCACCACCATCGCCCGGCTGCGCGCCGCGGGGTGCGTCTTCGCCGAGGACGAGGCAGAACTCCTCTTCTCAGCCGCCCGCGACACCGCCGAACTCGACGCGCTCGTCGACCGGCGCGCGGCCGGCCTCCCGCTCGAACACGTCGTCGGCTGGGCCGGGTTCGGAGGACTGCGGATCGCCGTCGACCCCGGCGTCTTCGTGCCCCGGCGGCGCACCGAGTTCCTCGTCGAGCGGGCCGTCGCGCTCGCCGCTCCCGGCGCGCTCTGCGTCGACCTGTGCTGCGGCTCCGGCGCCGCCGGCGCGGTGCTGCTCGCGGCGGTGCCGGACGCGCGGGTGTACGCCGCGGACATCGAACCCGCCGCGGTCGCGTGCGCCCGCCGGAACATCGAACCGCGCGGCGGGCGGGTCTTCGCCGGCGACCTCTTCGCGCCGCTGCCGGACGACCTGCGCGGCCGGGTGGACATCCTGGTCGCCAACGTGCCGTACGTCCCGACCGGCGAGGTCGGGCTGCTGCCACCCGAGGCCCGCGAGCACGAGCCGCTGGTCGCGCTCGACGGCGGCCCGGACGGCCTCGACGTGCTGCGCCGGGTGGCCGCCGGGGCGCCGGAGTGGCTGGCGCCCGGCGGGCACCTGCTCGTCGAGACGAGCGAGCGGCAGACCGGCGCGGCGGCCGAGGCCGTCGCCGCGCACGGCCTCACGCCCCGGTTCGCCACCTGCGAGGAGCGGTACGCGACCGTGCTGGTCGCGACCCGGGAGGGGTGACCGGGCCCGGCCGGTTCAGCGGCCGAACGTGTCGAGGTTCTCGACCAGCCACGCGCCGTCGCGCCGGACGAGGTCCACGGCGAACATCGCGCCCGCGTAGACGCCCTGGTCCCGCGCCGGGGCCTTCGCCTGCTTCCCGCCGGCCTGGGGCCGGGGCGTCCCGGCGGTGCTGACGCTGCTCTGGTCGGCGTAGACGAGGACGCGGGCGCGGTCGCCGTCGATCCGCTCGACGGCGCTCTCGGTGACGGTCGTGGTGATCACCGACTTCTGCTCGGCGGCCTGCGCCAGGACGCCGGCGAAGAGGGTCCGGTGCTGCTCGACCGCCTTGCCGGTGAGGAAGGTCCGGCCGGCCCGGGTGAAGGCGTCCGGGTCGGTGTGGTCGTAGGAGAAGAGCGCGGCCACGGCCGCGGCCGTCGCCCCCTTGATCTCGCTGGTGCGGGCGAGGTCGGTGAGCGCGGTGTTCGCGCGCGCGGGATCGTCGCGCAGCTCGCCGGCCCTGCCGGCCGCCCACCCGGCGAACCCGCCGAGCAGCAGGGTCAGCGCGCACAGGACGAGCAGGGGCACCCGCAGCGCCGGCCGCGCCCGCTTCTCCTGCTTCTTCTCCGTCTCCTGCCGCTTTTTCGTCCCCTGCTGCTTATTCGTCTCCCGCTTCTCGTGCTCTTCTCGTACGGGCTTCGCCGCCGGTCGCCGTCCGGGGCGGGGCGCGGGCTCGGTCAGGACCGCGACCGGGGCGGCGGCGGGCGGCTGTTCGGCGCGGGCGCGGCGGCGGCGCTGCTGGTTGAGGTGGTGGCGGGGCGTCGGCATGGTGCGGGGTCCTTTCCGGTGCGGGCGGCTCTCGCGGGCGGTCGGCGCGGCCCGGTCAGCCGGTCGCCGTGCCGCCCACGGGGGCCTGCCCCAGGCCGCTGAGCTTCCACTGGCCGTCGGTGCGGGTGAGTTCGCCGAGCATCCGGCTGTCCTTGTCGGTGCTCTTGGCGTCCGGTGTCGTGACGGTGACCCGCAGGGCGACCAGCAGCCGGGCCCGCCCCGCGCGGTCGTCGAGTTCGGTGACGGCGCCGGACAGCACCCGGGCGGTGGTCACCGTCTTCGCGGCCTTCACCTGGCCGGCGAACTCCTCGCGCCCGTCGACCAGTTGCTCATGCAGCTCGCCGGTCGTCGAGGACTCCCAGAGGTCGAGCCCCTGGTCCACCCGCCGGTGGTCGAGCGTGTTGAGGTTCTGCACCGCCTGCTCCCCCGCGGCGAGCGCCCGGTCGCGCTCCGCGGCGTAGGCCGCGGAGTCGTCGTGGGCGGCGGCGTACCAGCTCTGGCCGCTCCAGGCGGCGAAGCCGCCCGCGGCGAGGGTGAGCGCGAGGGCCACGGCCAGGACCGGCCGGGCCCCGGCCGCGGTGCGGACCGCGCGTGTCATGGGCTGCTCCCGTCTCCCGCGCAACGTCAGCGGGCCTTGATGTCGGTGATCCGCCACCGGTCGTCCTGGAACCGGGCGGTGACCGTGAGCTGGGCCGCCGCGGCGGTGGCGGCGCCCTTGTCGCGGCGCGAGACCTGGTCCAGGAAGACGAGGAGGCGGGCGCTGTCGCCGTCGAGTTCGATCACTCCGGTGCGGACGGCCTGGGTGGCGAGGGTGACGCGCTGCTCGACCAGGCTCTTGCGGACCTGGGCGAACAGGTCGCTGTACTGGCGGGCGGCACGGCCGGCGAGGACGGTCCCGGCGGAGCGCTCGGCGGCGTCGGAACTGGTCGGGGTGTACGAGAAGATCCGGGCCAGGCCCTCCCCGACGTCGCCGCCGACGCGGGTGGTGGCGGCGGTGTCGGTGAGCGCCTGGTTGCGTGCCGAAGGGGTGGAGCGGAGCTGGTCGGCTCCGTAGAAGAAGGCGGCGCCGGCCAGGAGGAGGGCGGTGACGAGGACGGGCACGACGGCCTTGCGCCGGCGGGAGCCGCCGCCCGCGGTCTCCGCGCCCGTCTCCGTCCCGGTGCCGGGGGCGGTCTCGGCGCCGGGTGCGGTCTCGGTCTCGGGTGTGGTCCCGGTCTCGGGTGTGGTCCCGGTCTCGGGTGTGGTCTCGGTGTCGGTCACTCGGTCTTCTCCGCTCCTGCCACGGGGACCGCGCTGAGCGCCGCCACCCTCCACGTGTTCTCGCCGGTGCGGTGGAGGACCGCCTCCAGGCGTTTGCGGTCGGTGGTCGGGGCGCCGGCGCCCTTCGGGGTGACGTCCACCCGGACGGTCGCGATGAGCTTCGCCGTGCCGGCGCGGGCGTCGAGGGTGGTGAGCGCGGCCTCGGTGACGGTGGCCCGGGCGGAGGCGCCCTCCCGGGGTTCGGTGCGGCCCAGTTCGTCGCGGAGCGGGCCGGTGGCGGCGTCGCGCCAGGCGGCGATGCCGGCTTCGGCGCGCTCGCGGGTGGAGGCGTCGAGGGTGTTGAGGACGGCGAGGCGCTGCCGTCCCTCGGCGAGGGCGGTGTCGCGTTCGCGGCCGAAGGAGAGCTCCTGGTCGGTGCGGGCCTGGACGTAGGTCCAGGCTCCGGTGCCGCAGAAGCCGAGGGCGACGGCGAGGGCGGCGGCGGAGGCGATGCCGGCCCGCTTCATCGCGCGCTCCCGGTGCCGAGGCCGAGGAGTCCGGCCAGATCGGTGGGGCCGTCGGTCTCGCCGGGCAGCGACAGGGCGCCCGGCAGCGGCGGCTGGATCCCGCGGGCCTTCGGCTCCTTCGCCTCGGGGTGCAGGGGGCCGGGGCGGACCGGTGCGGGTGCGGCGCCGCCCTTCGGGGCGTGCGCGGAGCCCCGGACGTTGGTCCCGGAGGCGGCGGGGCTGGTGCAGGCGGCGCCGGTGTTGAGGGCGGGCGCGGTGCCGAGGTCGAGGCCGTTGCGGTAGCGGGTGCCGCCGTAGCCGTCGGTGCAGGGCAGCGGCTTGAAGAAGGTGACGGCCATGCCGATGTCGAGGCGGCCGTCGTGGACGGCGGTGGCGCCGGCGGAGACGGCGGCCGGGTAGGTCACCAGCAGTTCCTCGATGCCGCGCTGGCGGGTGAGGGCAATCTCGGAGGTGGTGAGGAGGTTGGCGAGGACGACGCCGAGGCTGGGGTCGAGGTCGTCGAGGAGGCCGCTGACCTGACCGGCCGCGTCGGGCGTGACGGTGAGGAGGCGGCGGAGGTCGGCGTCGGAGCTCTTGAGGGTGGCGGCGAGGGTACGGGCTCCGGAGGCGAAGTTCCGGATGGCGCGGCTCTCCTCGGCCTGGGTGCGCAGGACGACCTCGCCGTCCCGGATGAGCCGGGTGGTGACCGGCAGGGCCTTGTCGGCGGCGGTGACGAAGGCGCTGCCGCTGTCGAGGAGGACCTGGAGGTCGTCGCCGTGTCCTTCGAACGCCTTGCCGAGTTCGTCGACGACGGTGCGGAGGGAGTCGAGGGGGACGGAGCGGGTCAGCGCGTCCATGCTGCTGAGCACCTCGGTGACCGGGGCCGGCACCTGGGTGTCGGGCTCCTCGATGCGGGCGCCGTCGGCGAGGAAGGGGCCACCGTCGCTCGCGGGGCGCAGGTCGACGTACTGCTCGCCGACGGCGGAGAGGCCGGCGACGACGGCCCGCGCGTCGGCGGGGATCCGGGGGGCCGACTTCTTGATGCGGAGTTCGGCGACGACGCCGTCGGCGGTGAGGTCGATGGCGCCGACCCGGCCGACGGAGACGCCCCGGTAGGTGACGTCGGAGTGCGGGAACAGGCCGCCGGTGCGGGCGAGGTGGACCCGCACGGTGTAGTGGTCGGCGAGGCCGACGTGACGGCCGAGGTCGGCGTAGCGGACGCCGACGAAGCCGAGGACGGTGACGGCGATGACGAGGAACGCGAGGTTCTTCAGCCGTACGGTGCGGGTGATCACCGGTGCTCGCCTCCGTCGTTCGGTGTGAGGGCCGGCAGGGGCAGGGGGGACGCGGCGCCCTGGCGCCGGGAGGTGGGCGCCTTCGGGTCGGTCGGGCTGGGGGTGGGGGTGGGGGTGGGTTCGGCCGCGGGGATGAGCGGCGGGATGACCTCGGTGCCGGGTGCGGCGGCCAGGTGGAGGTAGGTGTTGAGGTAGTCGCCCTTGATGCCCTTCATGACCTCGTCGGTGAAGGGGTACGTCAGCAGCACCTGGAGGGATTCCGGGAGGTCGGCGCCGGCGTCGGCGAGGGCGGTCAGGGTCGGGGCGAGGGCCTTGAGGTCGGCGACCATGTCCTTCTTGCTCGCCTCGACGGTGGAGACGGCGACGCCGGACAGGGTGTCGAGGGCGCGGAGCATGGTGATGAGGGAGCCGCGCTGGTTCTCCAGGGTCTTCAGGCCGGGCGAGAGGCCGGTGAGGACGGTGCCGATGTCCTTCTTGCGGCCGGCGAGGGTGGTGGAGAGGCGGTTGAGGCCGTCGAGGGCGCGGGTGATGTCGCCGCGGTGCGCGTCCAGGTTCGTGACCAGGGTGTCGACCCGGTGGAGCAGCGAGCGGACCTCGGGTTCGCGTCCGCCGAGGGCCGCGTTGAGTTCGCGGGTGATGGTCTTGAGCTGGTTGACGCCGCCGCCGTTGAGGAGCAGGGAGAGGGCGCCGAACACCTCCTCGACCTCGGTGTTGCGGCTGGTGCGGGCCACCGGGATGACATCGCCGTCGGCGAGCCGGGCGCCGTCGGCGGGGCCGCGGCGGGCGGGGGCGACGAGCTGGACGTACTTCTCGCCCAGGAGGCTGGACTGTTCCACCCGGGCGCCGGCGTCGGCGGGCAGCCGGACGTCGCCGTTGAGGGTGAGCGTGACACGGGCGGACCAGGTCTCCGGGTCGAGTTCGATGGCGCTGACGCGGCCGACGGCGACGTCGTTCACCTTGACCGCGGCCTGCGGCACCAGGCTGAGGACGTCGGCGATCTCGGCGGTGACCGTGTACGGGTGGTCGCCGAGGTCGGCGCCGCCGGGCAGCGGCAGGTCCTCGATGCCGTCGAAGCGGACGGGGACCGGGGGCAGCGCGCCGAGCGCGAGGGCCAGGCCGAGGCCGGCGGCGGCCAGGACGGCGGCTCCGGCGCCGGCGGCCCTGGCCGAGGGCAGGCGGGGGCTTCTCACCGCTCCTCCTCTGGGTTCGCGGGGGTCTCGGTGGCCGTCGGGGGCGTGCCGCTCGCGGAGGGTCCGGTCACGGGCAGCGGGAGCAGCGGGCCGCCCATGCTGATCTCGTTGAGGTTGGCGCGGCCGTGCAGGCTGCGGGTGTCCTCGTCGTAGGCGTTGACGAAATTGCCGGCGGCGAGCGGGGCCGTGTCGAGGGCTTCGGCCAGGGAGGCGCGCTGGTCGACGAGGGTGCGGGTGAGCGGGACGAGCCGGTCGACGTTCTTCTTCAGTTCGCCACGGTTGTCCTTGATGAAGGTCTTGACGCGGGCGAGGGCCGTGCCGAGTTCCTTGAGGGCGGCGGCGAGGTCGTCCTTGTTGTCGGCGAAGAAGCCGACGACCTCGTCGAGGCGTTCCTGGGCGGTGCGGACGTCGCCGTCCTTCTCCTTCAGCATGGTGGTGAAGGTCTGGAGGTGCCCGAGGGTGGCGAAAAGTTCCTCGCTGCTGCCGTCGAGGGTCTTGGCGGCCTTGCCGAACCGGTCGATCGAGCCGCCGATGGCGGCGCCGTTGCCCTTGAGGTTCTTCGCGCCGGTGTCGAGGAGGTCGGAGAGCGCGCCGGCGGAGTTGGCGCCGTCGGGGCCGAGCGCCGTGCTGAGGTCGGTGATCGAGGCGTACAGCTGGTCGATCTCGACGGGGGTGCGGTTGCGGGCGGCGGGGAGTTCGGCGCCGTCGTCCAGGGCGGGTCCCGAGGTGTAGGCGGGGGTGAGCTGGACGTAGCGGTCGGCGACGACGCTGGGGGCGACGACGAGGGCGCGGGCGTCGGCGGGGATCATGACGCCCTCGTCGAGGCGGAGACCGACGCGTACGCGGGTGCCCTGGGGCTCCACGGACTCGACCTCGCCGACGCGGACGCCGAGGACGCGCAGGTCGGAGCCGGCGTAGATGCCGACGGCCCGGTCGAACCAGGCGGTGACGCGGATGCCGTCGTCGTCGAGGGCGCGGTGGGTCACGAGGCCGGCGGCGGCGAGCACCGCGAGGGTGAGGCCGGCGGTGAGGGGTCGTCGGGTCCGGTTGGTCATGCGCCGCTTCCCTTCGCCGTGGTCTTCTGTTTCGGCGGCAGGCATCCGTTCGCGGGCCGGGAGCCCTCGGGCAGGTAGCCGCGGGGGACGACGCCGCACAGGTAGCTGTCGAACCAGCGGCCGGTGCCGAGGGTGTTGCCGACGAGCCGGTAGTACGGGCCGACGAGGGCGAGGGTCTTGTCGAGCTGGCCGCTGTTGCGTTCCAGGACGTCGGTGACCCTGCCGAGCGCCTTCAGCGTGGGGCCGAGCGCGCGGTCGTTGTCGGCGACGAGGCCGCTGAGTTCGGTGCTGAGGGCGCGGCTGCCCTTGAGCAGGGCGCGGATGGCGTCGCGGCGCCGGGAGAGTTCGCCGAGGAGGGAGCCACCGTCCTCCAGGAGGAGTTCGAAGCTGGACTTCTTGTCCTTGAGGGTCTTGGTGAAGCGCTCGCTCCGCTGGAGGAGCCGGGCGAGTTCGGTGTCGCGCTTGGAGACGGACTTCGACAGTTCGGAGAGGCCGTCGACGGCGTTGCGGACGTGCGGCGGCGAGTTCTCGAAGGTGTCGGACATGGTCCGGAAGCTCTCGGCGAGCTTCTTGGTGTCGAGGTCGTCGATGGTGCCGCTGAGGTCCTGGAACGCCTGCGTCACGTCGTACGGGGAGGTGGTGCGGGACAGCGGGATGCGGGTGCCGGGGTCCTGGCGGGCGGTGCCGAGCGGGTCGAGGGCGAGGTACTTCTCGCCGAGGAGGGTCTTGATGGCGATGGCCGCGGTCGACCGGTCGCCGACCCAGGCGTCGCCGACCTCGAAGGTCACCTTGACCTTGGGGCCGTCGAGGCCGACGGCGGTGACCTCGCCGACCTTGACGCCGGCGATGCGGACCTCGTCGCCGGGGTCGAGTCCGGCGGCCTCGGAGAAGTCGGCGCTGTAGGTGGTGCCGCCGCCGACCAGCGGGAGCCGTTCGGCGTGGTACGCGAGGGTGGCGAGGAGGCCGAGGAGGAGCAGTCCGACGACGGCGACGCCGATCGGGTTGCGTTCCTTGACGGGCCGGATCCGGAGGGCGTTCATCCGCGGCACCTCGGTTCGGTCACGGCGATGCCGGTCGGCGGTTTCGAGCCGTCGTTCGTCTTCACGCCGGTCACGCGCGCCTCGCAGAGGTAGAGGTTGAACCAGGAGCCGTACGAGGAGAGCCGGGCGAGGGCGGTCAGCTTGTCGGGGGTCCGGGCGAGGAACCGTTCGAGGGCGGGGGTGTGGTCGGCGAGGGTGCCGGAGAGCCGGCCGAGTTCGCCGATGTCCTTCTTGAGGGGGGCGCGGGCGTCCTGGAAGAGGCCGGCGGTGGTGGTGGTGAGGGCGCCCATGGCCTGGACGGCCTCGCCGAGGGGCTTGCGGTCGCCGTCGAAGCCGGTGACGAGCTTCTGGAGGGTGACGACCAGGTCCTCGAAGCCGGCCTCGCGGTCGTTGAGGGTGGTGAGGACGGTGTTGAGGTGGGTGACGACGTCGCCGATGACCTTGTCCTTGGCGGCGACGGTCTTGGTGAGGGAGCCGATGTGGCGGAGCAGGCTGTCGACGGTGCCGCTCTCGCCCTGGAGGACCTGGACGAGGGAGCCGGCGAGGTCGTTGACGTCGGCGGGCGACAGGCCCTCGAAGAGCGGTTTGAATCCGTTGAAGAGCAGGGTGAGGTCGAGGGCGGGGGTGGTGCGGTCGAGCGGGATGGTCTCGCCGTCGGCGAGGGTGCCGGTCAGGTCGCCGGTGCCGCGGCCGAGGGAGACGTACCGCTGGCCGACCATGTTGAGGTACTTGACGCCGGCGGTGGCGGAGCGCGGCAGGGCGCGGTCCTCGCGGACCGTGAAGGTGACCTGGGCGGTGCGGCGCTCCACGACGCGGACGTCGGTGACCTCGCCGACCTTCACTCCGGCGATGCGCACGGAGTCGCCCTCGACGAGTCCGGTGACGTCGGTGAAGAGCGCCTTGTAGGAGCGGGTCTCGGAGCCGACGCCGGTGTCGGCGATGCTGAAACCGAGGACGGTGGTGGCGACCGCCGTGACCACGACGAAGGCGAGGGACTTGAGGACGGTGCCGGTGAGCGGGGCCCTTCTCATCGGAGGGTCACCTCCGCTCCGCGGAAGGCGGGGCCCGCGAGCAGGCTGCTCCAGTCGGGCAGTTCCCCGGCGGGGCGCTGGGCGCCGGGGGCGAGGAGTTCGGTGACGAGGTCGTTCTCCTGCGGGGAGTTGGCGGGCCCGAGGTCCTGGTCGGCCGCGGCGGACGCGCGGGCGGCGGGTGCGGCGGGGACGCCGAGGTAGGGCACCGGATAGCAGCGGGGGCCGCCGCCGGAGTCGTACCGGGGGGTGTCGCGGCCGGGGACGTACGCGCCGCGCGAGGGCACGGTGGTGACGTCGACGTGCAGTCCGGGGCGGTCGGTGCCCTTGCCGAGGGCCTTGTCCATGGCGGGCACGAACTGGGCGAGGGTGCGCAGGGTGCACGGGAAGGACGAGGAGTACTCGGCGAGCAGTTCCAGGGTGGGCCGGCTGGTGGCGCCGAGCCGGATGATCGTGTCCTTGTTCTTGCGGAGGAAGGCGGTGAGGTCCTGGGCGGTGCGGGTGGTGGCGCCGAGGGTGCCGGAGAGCGCCGCCTCCCGTTCGGCGAGGGTGCCGCTGGTGGTGGTGAAGTCGGTGAGCGCGGTGAGGATGTCCGGGGCGGCGTCCGCGTAGAGGTGGCTGACCTTCACGAGTTCCTTCAGGTCCCGGGTGAGGGCGGGCAGGTGGGGGTTGAACTTCTTGAGGTGGGCGTCGAGCGTGGCGAGGGTGTCGCCGAGCTTCTCGCCGCGTCCTTCGAGGGCCTGGGAGACGGCGGAGAGGGTGGCGGACAGCTTCTGCGGCTGGACGGCGGTGAGCATCGGCAGGACGTTGTCGAGGACCTGCTGGAGTTCGACGGCGTTGCCGGAGCGGTCCTCGGGGATGACGGCGCCGGGCGCGAGCGGTTCCGGGGCGGGGTTCGCGGGCGGTACGAGGGCGACGAACCGCTCGCCGAAGAGGGTGGTGGGCAGCATCTGCGCGCGGACGTCGGCGGGGACGTGGCCGAGGGCGCCGGGGCGCAGGGCGAGGGTGAGCCGGGCGCCGTCGCCGGTGGAGTCGATGGCGCGGACCTCGCCGACGACGACGCCGCGGAGTTTGACCTCGGCGCCGAGGTGCATCTCGTTGCCGGCGCTGCCGGTCTCGACGACGACCGGGTCGGAGTCGGTGAACCGCTTCTCGTAGACGGCGACCGCGAGCCAGGCGAGCAGCGCGGGCACCAGCAGGAAGACGACGCCGGCGGTGCGGCGGCGCAGGGTCTGGCCTCGTGGAGCGTTCATCTCACCCCGCCACCTTCACGGTCGTGGTCGCGCCCCAGAGGGCCAGCGACAGGAAGAAGTCGGTGACGCTGATCAGCACGATGGCGTTGCGCACGGACCGGCCGACGGCGATGCCGACGCCGGCGGGGCCGCCGGAGGCCCGGAAGCCGTAGTAGCAGTGGGCGACGATCACCATGACGCTGAAGATCAGCACCTTGAGCATCGACAGCAGGACGTCGGTGGGCGACAGGAACAGGTTGAAGTAGTGGTCGTACGTGCCCTCGGACTGCCCGTTGAAGAGGACGGTGACGGTGCGGGAGGCCAGGTACGAGGAGAGCAGGCCGATCGCGTACAACGGGATGATCGCGACGACGCCGGCGATGATGCGGGTGGTGACCAGGTAGGGCATCGAGCGGATGCCCATGCCTTCGAGGGCGTCGACCTCCTCGTTGATCCGCATGGCGCCGAGCTGGGCGGTGAAGCCGGCGCCGACGGTGGCGGAGAGGGCGAGTCCGGCGACTAGCGGGGCGATCTCGCGGGTGTTGAAGTACGCGGAGACGAAACCGGTGAAGGCGGCGGTGCCGATCTGTTCGAGGGCGGCGTGGCCCTGGAGGCCGACGACGGTCCCGGTGAACAGCGTCATGGCGATCATGACGCCGATGGTGCCGCCGACGACGCCGAGGCCGCCGGAGCCGAAGGCGACCTCGGCGAGCAGCCGCTGCACCTCCTTGAGGTAGCGGCGCAGGGTCCTGGGGACCCAGAGGAGGGCCCTCACGTAGAACAGGAGCTGGTCGCCGGACCGGTCGAGCCAGACGAACGGGGAGGCCATCTGCCTCAGCCTCCCTTCGGCGGGACGATCTGGAGGTAGAGGCCGGTCAGCACCATGTTCACGAAGAACAGCAGCAGGAAGGTGATGACGACGGCCTGGTTGACGGCGTCGCCGACGCCCTTGGGGCCGCCGCGGGGGTTGAGTCCGCGGTAGGCGGCGACGATGCCGGCGATGAACCCGAAAATCAGCGCCTTGAGTTCGCTGACGTACAGGTCGGGCAGCTGGGCGAGGGCGGAGAAGCTGGCGAGGTACGCGCCGGGGGTGCCGCCCTGGAGGACGATGTTGAAGAAGTAGCCGCCGAGGGTGCCGACGACGGAGACCATGCCGTTGAGGAGGACGGCGACGGCCATGGTGGCGAGGACGCGGGGGACGACGAGCCGCTGGACCGGCGAGACGCCCATGACCTCCATCGCGTCGAGTTCCTCGCGGATCTTGCGGGAGCCGAGGTCGGCGCAGATCGCGGAGCCGGCGGCGCCGGCGATGAGGAGCGCCACGATGAGCGGGCTGGCCTGCTGGATGACGGCGAGGACGCTGGCGCCGCCGGTGAAGGACTGGGCGCCGAGCTGCTGGGTGAGCGAGCCGACCTGGAGGGCGATCACGGCGCCGAACGGGATGGAGACGAGCGCCGCCGGCAGGATGGTGACGCTCGCGACGAACCAGAACTGCTCGACGAACTCCCGGAACTGGAACGGTCTGCGGAAGACGGCCCGGCTGACCTCGGCGGCCAGGGCGAAGAGCCGGCCGGTCTGCCGCAGCGCGCCGCCGATCACGAGCCGCCGCCTGCGGTCGGCGTCGCGACGGTGGGCGCGGCGGCCTGGTGCGCGTAGGTGGCCTGGATGGCGGCGCGGGCGGCGGGCGGCAGCGTGTCGAGCATGCCGAGGACGCGCTGCCGGCGGCGGACGACCGCGGCGCGCGGGGGCAGTCCGGGCGAGGGCTCCAGCTGGGGGACGAGCGGGCGGGGTACGGGGGGACCGGCGGGGGCCTGGTGGGCCTCGGCGGCGAGGGTGGCGGCGTCCTTCTCCTCGGACATGCCGATCGGGCCCTCGCGGCGGCCGGCGAGGAACTGGGTGACGACCGGTTCCTCGCTGGTGAGGAGGACTTCGCGGGGGCCGAAGGTGACGAGTTCGCGGCGGAAGAACATCCCCATGTTGTCGGGGACGGTGGCGGCGATGTCGAGGTTGTGGGTGACGATCAGCATCGTCGCGTCGATCCGCGCGTTGAGGTCGATCAGCAGCTGGGAGAGGTACGCGGTGCGGACCGGGTCGAGTCCGGAGTCGGGCTCGTCGCAGAGCACGATCTGCGGGTCGAGGACGAGGGCGCGGGCGAGGCCGGCGCGCTTGCGCATGCCGCCGCTGATCTCGCCGGGGAGCTTGCCCTCGGCGCCGAGCAGGCCGACGAGGTCGATGCGTTCCATGACGATCTTGCGGATCTCGGACTCGCGCTTGCGGGTGTGCTCGCGGAGCGGGAAGGCGATGTTGTCGAAGAGCGTCATCGAGCCGAAGAGGGCGCCGTCCTGGAACATGAGGCCGAAGAGCTTGCGGGTCTCGTAGATGTCCCGTTCGGGGCTGCGGACCATGTCGACGCCGTTGATGAGGACCCGGCCGTGCTGGGGTTTGAGCAGTCCGATGAGCGATTTCAGGAAAACGGTCTTTCCGGTTCCGGAAGGGCCGAGCATGACGCTCACCTCTCCGGCCGGCAGCGTCAGCGACACGTCCTGCCAGATGTTCTGCTTGCCGAAGGACATGGTGAGCCCCTCGACGACTACTTCGATTCCCATCCCACCTCCAGCGGACGTGCGGGGCGCGTGCGCCGCGGGCGCACGGTAGGCCGTTCTGGATCACCCGGACAATAGGTGTGGCGCATATTCATTGATCCGCTCCCGCGTTTGTCACCGCGTAGACAAAGTCGGCGGACGTTCTTGTCTCCGCCGCGACAGGATGCCGCGCCGACCTGCGGCTGAGCGGCGACTCCCCGGAACGCTACGGCTGAGTAACCTCGCGGGGCAATACCGGATCAGGAGTTTTCACGGAACAGCGCGGCACGCCGGGCGTCTTGTCAGTCCGGAGACAATTCGCGGGACAGTTTTGTCAGTCGCGGGCGAAGTGGCGGAATCCCGTCTGCCGGACCCCCCGCCGACCTCGGACGATCGATCAGAATTGTCGACATTGCGCACTCCGGAACCAAGCGGATTCCCGCCATCGCTCACCCTCTTGACAGGCAATGAGACGACTTCAAAGAATCATGGTTCACGGCATTGTTCGGCTAAGTTTCCCGCAAGTAACGTCTGGTTTCGCGGCGGGAGCACGGCCGGTCGCCGGCCTCCCTTTCCCCGCCGCGGCACCCCCACCGAAGCACCCTCTGCCGGTCAATCCCCAAGGAGAGTCCCAGAGCCATGAAGAAGCCGATCAGAAACCTGGCCGTCGTCGCGGGAGCCGCCTCCGCCGCGTTCGCCCTCGCCGTGAGCCCCGCCTCCGCGGTGGCCTCCACGGTCTGGACCGTCACCCCGTCGCCCGCCAACTTCGCCGCGACGAACAGCGGGAACATCGTGCTCAGCGTCAACGGCATCGCCATGACGTGTACGAAGTCGACCGCCTCCGGCACCATGCAGAGCGCCACCGGCAACCCGGCCACCGTCGGCTCCATCAGCGCCATCGCCTTCGGCGCCAGCGGCACGCCCTGCACCAGCGTGCTGGGCAACGTGACCACCGTCCCGACCACCCCGTGGGCCGTGAAGGTGTTCGACTACACCGCCGCGACCGGCGTCTCCAAGGGCTACATCGACAACGTCGACGCCAAGGTGACCGTCGGCGCCTGCGTCTTCCGCGTCACGGGCAAGGCGTCCGGCACCTACACCAACTCCACCGGCAAGCTGGCCGTCGCCAGCACCGCCGGCGAGCTCACCGTCGTCTCGGCCACCAACTGCGGCAGCGCCGTGCCGGTCGGCGCCAAGCCGACCTTCAAGGGCGACTACCTGGTGAAGGTGTCCGGCACCACCACCATCCCGAAGATCGTCGGCTCCAACCCGTAAGGGACCAGGACCCCGCGTCCGTCCGGCCGGCACCCCCCGGCCGGACGGACGCGGGCCTGTCCGCGCCCCGACCACCGGCCGTACGACCCCGAGCGGAGCACCAGATGAGAGGCCCACGGCCCACTTCCCGAGCCGGCCGCGTGCGCGGCGCGACGATCGCCGCGTTCGTGGCGCTCGCCCCCCTGCTCCCCGCGGCGGCCGTCGCGGCGGGATCGCTGCAGGTCGACGCCACGCTGCCGTACGTCTGCACCCTGCCCTCGGGGCCGCAGCCCGCGACGGTCCGGATCACGGCGGCCTTTCCCGAACGGGCCGCCGTCGGCGAGGAGATACGGCCCGCCGACGTCACCACCACGGTGGAGCTCCCGGCGGCGGCGGTCGCCGACCTCACCGCGCTCCAGGCCGCCACCGTACGGGCCGAGACCCGGCTCACGGTCGGCGTGGCCCAGAACGACCAGCGCACGGAGGCCACCTGGACCGGGACGGCACCCCCCGTGGCCGTCCCCGCCGAAGGGCCCCTCGTCCTCACCGCGACCGGCGACGTGCCGACCCTGACGACGGACACCGCCGGCGAACTGACCCTCACCGCCGGGGCCCTCGCGCTGGGCCTCGCCCCGAGCACGGCCGACGGCGCGGCCACCACCCCCGCCTCGCTCTCCGTGGACTGCGCGCCCGCGCCGGACGCCGAGGGGCGCACGGTGCTCGCCGGGATCCCGGTCGGCGCGGAGGTCCCGACCGGCGCGCCGTCCACGCCGGCACCCCCGTCCGCCACCCCGTCCACGGCCGGCCCCTCCCCGCTCTTCCCCAGCCCCTCGCTCCCGGCCGACCGGACGGACCCGGCCACGCCGCCCGCCGGCGGAGGGACGCCCGGCACCGCGCCGACCCCCGGCGCCGGGCCGCAGGCGGACGAGGACGGCCCCGTGACGGCCGAGGAGGAGGAGCAGGAGCAGGAGCCCGGGACCCCGGCGCCCCGGCCGGACGCACCGCCCTGCCGCACCGAGAACCCGACCCCCCTGTCGCTGTCCGCGTACATCACCGGTTACAGCAACGTGCGCAAGCTGAACGGCGCCAACCTCATCCCGGTGTCCTGCACCCTGATCGAGCAGGGCCAGGCGGAGTTCGTGGTCAAGCCGGACGGCAGCGCGCACGTCATCACCCCGGCCGAGGGACGCCTCTCCTACGAGGGACGCCGCCAGACCCCGCCCTTCGAGGCCACCTTCCTCACCTTCGACTTCGTCCCCGTCAAGGCGACCCTGGTCCTGGAGCAGACGGGACCGATGACCATCGACTCGGACGTCCTGCTCATCTTCCCCACCAACATCCTCACGACGCACGTGCGGGTCCCGCTGACCCTGCGCGTCCTCGACGTCGAGGTGAACGGCACCCGGCTGGACGTCGGCCCGTCCTGCCGCACGGCGGGGCCGCTGTACTCCCCCGAGCCCGACCCCGCCACGTACCCCGGCCGGCACCTGGTGCTCGTGGGCCGGGGCAGCCAGACCCTGCCCGACCCGCCCGTCGGCTACATCCTCACCGGCGGCGGTCCGCTCACCGGCGAGGTGACCATCCCCGCCTTCCGTGGGTGCGGCACCCCCGGTGGCGAGAACCTCGACCGGCTGCTGACCGCCTCCATCTCCGGACCGGGCAACCACGTCAAGCAGATGCAGGGCAGCACCTGCTCCGTCGGTGTGGACGCCCCTCCCATGGAGTTCTGCACCGAGGACCTCCAGCCGCGCCAGGTCCCCACGCCCGAGCGCTGACCCGCCCCGCCCCGCTCCGCTCCGTCCCGCACCCCCGCTCCCAGGAAGGCTCCGCCATGCCCCTCGCCACCCGCACGAAACTGGCCACCGTCGCCGCCCTCACCGCCCTCGGATCCTTCGCCTCCCTGGGCACGGCCACCGCCGCCGCCCCGGTGCTCAACGGCGGCTGGGGGCCCTCCACCCGGTGCCCCGTCGACGCCCCGGCGATGCTCGCCACCGACGGCCTCGACACCTCGCCGCAGTGCGTCGTCTCGTACTCCCTCAGCGGCTCCATCAAGCTCGGCAACACCACGGTGACGACCGGGAAGACCAACCTCCAGATCGGCGTCGTGCAGAACGCCGACGGCACCAACACGGTCACCGGGCCCGCCGGCGGCGCGCTCATCGCCGACTCCGCGACCGTCCCCGGCGGACTGATGGGCCTGATGTGCCCGAGCGACATCCCGTTCATCACCGACATCTGCCGGCAGCTGTCGGACGCGAGCCTCAACAAGATCACCGCCACCATGGAGTCGGCCGGCACCCCGTCGAACTTCGACCAGATCGCGGGCGTCCTCACCGACCAGCCGATCGTGACCATCCCGGTCCGGATCCGCCTCCAGAACCCGTTCCTCGGCGACAACTGCTACATCGGCACCAAGTCCGACCCGATCCTGCTCCGCATCAAGAACCGCACCGCCCCCGAGTTCGGCGTCGAGCGCTTCGACGGCGACGGCACCGCGAACGAGGAGGGCGACATGAGCCGCCTCAACCTCCTCGGCGCCACCCAGTACGACGACTCCTTCGCCGTCCCCGGCGCGAGCGGCTGCGGCCTCGGCTGGTTCGGCATCATCGACGCGGCGGTCAACCTGAAGACCGGCCTGCCCTCCCCCGCCGGCCGCAACCAGCTCACGCTCAACAACACCCAGACCTTCCTGACCGGCCTGTTCGCCCCCGGACTCGCCGCCCCGAACGCCGGCAAGGTCTTCTCGCAGAACTGGCACTCCGCCGTCAACTAACGGCCACCCAGGGGTGATTACCGGCCGACTCCGCCGCACACCCCCTTCCCTGAGAGCTGAGTCCTGCTCAACTTGTGTACAGCACAGATCGGTTGCTCTAGCTTTCAGCAGTCCACATCGGTACGTACCTGACGGCCCCTGCGGCGTCCGCCCACCCGGCGGGCGCCGCAGCGCCGCTCCCCCACCGGTCACGTAGCAGAGCAAGGGATCGGTTCATGCCCTCAGTCGCCCAGTCACCGGAGCTCGGTGAGCCGCTCGATCCGCTGCCCCGCGAGTTCGCCGCCCTGATGAGACCCGAGATCCCGGGCCTCATCAAGGAGATCGGCGTGGAGATCGAGCGCGCCTACCCCGTGTACGCCCACCTCTTCAACGGCCCCCACTCGGACGCCATCCGCCAGGGCGTCGAACAGGCCCTGGCCGCCTTCGTGGACCGCGTCGACCGCCCCGGCGTCAAGTCCGCGCTCCGCGACGAACTCCTGCGCCAGTTCGGCCGGGTGGAGGCGTACGAGGGACGGGACCTCGACACGTTACAGGGCGCCTACCGGCTCGGCGCCCGGATCGCGCTGCGCCGCGCCAAGAGCATCGGGCGCACCTACAACCTCTCCCCCACGCTGATCCTCGCCTTCGCGGACGCCCTCTTCGCGTACGTCGACGAGCTGGAGGCCCTCTCCCGGGAGGGGTACGTCACCGTGCAGAGCCGCGCGGTCTCCGACCTGGCCGCGCTGCGCCGGAAGCTGCTGCACCTCGTCGTCGCGGGGCCGCCGCTGCCGCGCGCGACCATCGCCGAGCTCTGCCAGGAGGCGTCCTGGCAGCTCCCCGCCGCGTGCACGCTGGTCGCGCTCCGGCCCCCCGCCACCGCCGTGCTCCAGGCGCGGCTGGACCGGGACGTGCTGGCCGACCTCAGCCTGCCGCACCCGCACCTGCTGGTCCCCGGCCCGCTGACCGCAGAACGCCGCGCGATGCTGGACTCCGCCCTGGCCGGCACGCCCGCCGTCCTCGGCCTGACCGTGCCCACCGCCCAGGCCGCGCACTCGCTGCGCTGGGCCCGGCGGATCCTCCAGCTCGTCGACGAGGGCATCGTGCCGGACGCCGCCTCGGTGGCCTGCGAGGACCACCTGACGACCCTGTGGCTGCTCGCCGACCCGGCCCTGACGGACCAGCTCGCCCGGCGCGAACTGGCCCCGCTCGACGGCCTGTCCGGCACCCGCCGCGAGCGGCTGATCGAGACCCTGCGGGTGCACGTCTCCACCCGGGCCCCCGCCGAGCAGGTCGGCGAACTGCTCGGCGTCCACGCCCAGACGGTCCGCTACCGCCTGCGGAACCTCGACAACCACTTCGGCGACCGGCTCCTGGACCCCGACCGCCGCTTCGCCCTGGAGGCGGCGCTCCGCGCCCTCCACCTCCACGGCCGCAAGCACCCGGACGGCCCGGCGCCCGGGCGGGCCGGCTAGCCGCGCGGGACCAGCCGGCAGCGTGCCGGGCCGACGGCCTGGAGGGTGATCGCCGGCGCCACCGGCACCTCGGTGTCGACGGCCTCGAAGCCGTACCGCTGGAGGATCATGGCGAGCGCGATCACCGACTCCAGCATGGAGAAGTGCTGGCCGATGCAGGCCCGCGGGCCGCCGCCGAAGGGGAACCAGGCGTAGCGGGGCCGGGCCGCCTCCGCCTCGGGGGTGAAGCGGTCGGGGTCGAAGCGCTCGGCGTCGTCCCAGTAGGCGGGGTGCCGGTGGGTGACCCACGGGGCGACGACGACGTCGGCGCCGGCGGGCACGACGACCCCGCCGATGATGGTCTCGGCGACGGCCCGGCGGCCGATGACGGGCGCGGCCGGGAAGAGCCGCATGGCCTCCTTGAGGACCCGCGTCACGTACGGCAGGGCGTCGAGGTCGGCGGCGCCGGGGGTGCGGCCGGCCAGCACCCGGTCGACCTCCTCGTGGGCGCGCCGCTGCGCCTCGGGGTGGCGGGCGAGGAGGTGGAGGGCGAAGCCGAGCGAGGTGGCGGTGGTCTCGTGGCCGGCGAGCAGGAAGACGAGGACCTGTTCGCGGAGTTCGGTGGCGTCGAAGCCGCCGTCCTCGGCGCTCTCGGCCCGGACGAGCAGGGTCAGCAGGTCGTCGCCGTCGGCGCCGGCCCGGCCGCCGGCCTTCCGCTCGGCGATGATCCGGTCGCACTCCTCGTACAGCGCCTTGTGGAGGGCGGCGGCCCGGAGGTTGCCGGGGGTCGGCCAGGCGCGGGGCGTCTTGACCGGCGCGTAGCCGCGGCGGAGCACGTACGCGCCGACGCCGGGGAAGCAGCGTTCGACGACGTCGACGGCGGAGTCGACGTCGGTGCCGAAGAGGATGCGGGCGACGGCGCGCAGGGCGAGCCGGGTGGACTCGTGGAGGACGTCCACGGAGGTGCGGCCGGCCCGCTCCCACTCGGCGGTGAGGGTGGTGGCCTCGGTGGCGACGGCGGCGGCGTAGCCGTCGACGCGGCGCTTGGTGAAGAGCGGCTGGACGAGCCGGCGCTGGCGGAGGTAGTCGTCGTCCTGGCTGGTGAGCAGGCCGTTGCCGAAGGACTCCCGGACCTCCTGGTAGAAGGCGTTGTCCTTGCGGAAGTTGGCGGACTCGGCGGCGAGGACCTGCTGGACGCCGTCGGCGGAGAAGACGGCGTAGACCTGGGAGCGGGCGCCGGGCGGGCCGGCGGTGATGCGGACGACGTCGCCGTGCTCGCGCCGGGCGCGCAGGAAGGTGCCGAGCGAGTCGTTCTTGAGGTCGAACATCGAGCCCAGGACGGGCAGTCCGCTGAGGACGGGTGCTTCGGTGCGGGTGGTGACGGCCATGTGACTTCCCCCTTGGTCGCGGCGGCGCGGCGATTGTCCCGCACCGGGGTGACCGGGCGGTAGCTTCCGCCGGCGGACCGTCCGGATCTGGCCGGACCGGCCGGATCCCGCCGATTGTCGGTGGCGTCTGGGAGGCTCGGTGCCATGGACGGGAACGAGGGGGCGGAGCGCCCCGCACTGAGTCTCCAGCTGACGGTCGACTGCGCGGACCCGGCGCGGCTGGTGCCCTTCTGGGCGGAGGCGCTGCGGTACGTGCCGGAGCCGCCGCCGGAGGGGCACGCGAGCTGGCGGGCGTACTGGGCGGCGTCCGGGGTGCCGGAGGAGGAGCTGGTCGACGGGGCGGGGGACCTGCCGGAGTCGCTGGTCGACCCGGCGGGGGCGGGGCCGCGGGTGTGGTTCCAGCAGGTCCCGGAGCCGAAGCGGGGGAAGAACCGCGTCCACCTGGACCTGAGGGTCGGCGGTGGACGCGGGGTGCCGCTCGCGGTGCGCCGGGCGCGGGTGGACGGGGAGGTGGCCCGGCTGACCGCACTCGGCGCGACCGTGCTGCGCGTCATGGACGAACCGCACGGGATGGACTACTACGCGGTGGTGCTCCAGGACCCGGAGGGCAACGAGTTCTGCGTGGTGTGACGCGCGGGCGGGGGTGCGGCGCGCGGCGTCAGTCGGTGTCGCGCGGGTCGAAGGAGCCGGTGTCGACGGTCAGCGGCCGGGGGAAGGCGCCGGCGACGTCGTCCCAGCGCGTGAGCTTGAAGTTGGTGCCCTCGCGGTCGCCGTCGGCCGGGGTGGCCTCGCCGTCGTGGGTGACGAGCAGGCCCTTCGGGAAGGCGGCGCCGAGCGGCACGTTCACCACGGTGGCGCCGTCGGAGTGCTGCACGCCGTCGGTGGCGGGCCCGTCGGTGACGGCGAAGGAGCCGAGGTAGGCGTTGCCGCCCTCGCGCGCGTAGACGGCGTAGGTGTCGTCGCCCTGGCTGGAGGCGAGGACGTAGCCGGTGCCGTCGTCGCCGTGGTAGACGGTGACGCCCTCGGCGTCGGCGCTCAGGTGCTCGCCGCCGAAGCCGGGGTCGTGCGCGGTGTCGAGGACGCACTCCTCCTCGGCCTCGTCGTACGTCCACGGGGTGCCGTACTCGCGGACGCGGTCGAGGAGTTCGGGCCGCTCGAACTCCTCGTCGTCGATCTCGACGCGCCAGAGGCCGACGGCCTCCTGGGCGGCGTAGAGGACGTGCTCCTCCTGGTCGACGCCCATGCCCTCGACCTGCGGCAGCTCGCCGGGGTCGGCGCAGGGCCGCCAGGCGGTGCCGTCCGGCAGGGTGAAGGAGGTGGGCAGGTCGAGGGTGTCCTCGGTGCGGTAGCCGACCCGGCCGCCGCGGTCCTCCAGTTCGAGCAGCCGCAGCCGGCTGCGCTCGCGCTGCGAGACGACGACGAGGGTGTCGTCGCCGTCGCGGTAGGCGGTGAGGCCGTAGGAGGTGGTCTGCTCGTCGACCTCGGCCTCGCTCGCGGCGAAGACGGGGGCGACGTCGGCGGCGGTGACGTCCCGGAGCGGGGCGCGGCCGGCGGCGACGGCGGCCGGGTCGATGGCGTAGGCGCGGATCCGGTCGCGTCCGCGGTCGCTGACGACGGCCAGGTCGGTCGGGCGGCCGTTCAGCGCGAAGCCGTAGACGACGTCGACGTTGTTGAAGCGGCCGGGGGCGGCGTCCTCCCCGGGGGCCGGCGGGGCGGCGATGTGCTGGAGGCGGCGGCCGTCGAGTCCGTAGACGTCGAGGCCGCCCTCCTTGAGGGTGCCGATGACGAGGCTGCGGCCGGAGCGGGTCGGGTCGACCCAGACGGCGGGATCGTCGGCGTCGGCGTTGCCGCCGGCCTCGTCGTCGTACACGACGGGCGTCTCGGCGCGGGCGGTGACGGTGACGGGCCCCGGGGCGGCGGGGACCGCGGCGACGACGCTGAGTGCGGCGGCCAGGGCGGTCAGGACGGAGGCGCTCACGGTACTCCTCGGTAGCAGGCTGGGACGGGCCGAGACGCTACGGAGGCGGGATGGAGCGGCCCTTGCGGACCCGTGAATTCCGTACGGCCGTGCGGAACACGCGGTTACGCTCCCCGCCATGGGGAGCGACATCGAGGGCGCGTTCGAGGTCCGCGGGGCGGACGGCCGCTGGAAGGTCCGGGACTGGCTGCCGGACTGCGCGCTGGTGCGCGACCGGGACGCCCGGGAGTGCCTGTTCGGGTACGGCGGGGAGCTCCAGGTGGAACGGCCGCTCTTCGACCAGCGGGGGCTCCCGCCGGACGCGTCCCCGGACATTCCCGACGACGAGATCAACCACAGCCATTCGTACGCCACCTGGGCCGAGGTGGCGGCCGTCGACTGGGACGCGCCGCTGAACGACCGCGCCGACGGGAACCACATCGGGGTGTGGCTCCCGGGCCCGGACGGCGCGCTCGTCCTGGACCACGTGGCCCGGATGCCGCTCGCCGTCCTGGACGCGGCGGAGGAGCTGTTCGGCGAGGACCTGTGGCCGTACGAGTGGCCGCCCGGCGGCGAGGTCGCGCTGGACGGGGCGGTCTACCGTCCGGTGGTGTACACGGCGCGGATGCTCGCCCCGCCGGACGGCGACCGCTGGGGTCCGGCGTGGGCGGTGATGCGTGATCTGGCGGCCGTCCACGGTGACGGGAACGTCCGCCTGATCGTCTGGTTCGGCTGAGGACTACCTGCCGACGGCGCGGCTGATGACCATGCGCTGGATCTCGCTGGTGCCTTCGAAGATCGTGTAGATGGCGGCGTCGCGGTGCATGCGCTCGACCGGGTACTCGCGGGTGTAGCCGTTGCCGCCGAGGATCTGGATGGCCTGGGCGGTGACGGACTTGGCGACCTCGCTGGCGTACAGCTTGGACATGGAGCCCTCGGCGTTCGTGAACGGCTTGCCGGCGGTGGCCATCCAGGAGGCGCGCCAGACGAGCAGGCGGGCCGCGTCGATCTGCGTGGCCATGTCGGCGAGCTGGAAGGCGACGCCCTGGTTCTCGATGATCGGGCGGCCGAACTGCACGCGGGTCTTCGCGTAGTCGAGGGCGACCTCGTAGGCGGCGCGGGCGGTGCCGACGGCCATGGCGCCGACCGCCGGGCGGGACGCCTCGAAGGTGGCCATGGCGGCGTTCTTCACGCGCTCGCCGCCCGCCTTCGCCTTCTCCCGGGCGCGGGCCAGCCGCTCGTCGAGCTTCTCCTTGCCGCCGAGGAGGCAGGAGCCGGGGACGCGCACGTCCTCCAGGACGACCTCGGCGGTGTGGGAGGCGCGGATGCCGTGCTTCTGGAACTTCTGGCCCTGGGAGAGGCCGGGGGTGCCGGGCGGCACGATGAAGGAGGCGTGGCCCTTGGAGCCGAGCTCCGGGTCGACGACGGCGACGACGACGTGGACGTCGGCGATGCCGCCGTTGGTCGCCCAGGTCTTGGTGCCGTTGAGGACCCACTCGTCCTTGGCCTGGTCGTAGACGGCCCGGGTGCGCATGGAGGCGACGTCGGAGCCGGCGTCGGGCTCGGAGGAGCAGAAGGCGGCGACCTTCACGTCGGTCGGGTCGCCGTACATCTGCGGGACCCAGGTGCCGATCTGCTCCTCGGTGCCGTTGGCGAGGACGCCGACGGCGGCCAGTCCGGTGCCGACGATGGAGAGCGCGATGCCGGCGTCGCCCCAGAAGAGCTCCTCCATGGTCATCGGGATGCCGAGGCCGGTCGGGTCGAAGAACTGCTGGGCGTAGAAGTCGAGGGAGTAGATTCCCAGCTTGGCGGCCTCCTGGATGATGGGCCAGGGGGTCTCCTCACGCTCGTCCCATTCGGCGGCGGCCGGACGCATGACGTCCGCGGCGAAGCCGTGGAGCCAGTCGCGGACCTGCTTCTGGTCGTCGTTGAGTTCGAGCGTGAACTCTCCCATGTTCCCTCCCAGCAGACGTTACTTGCGGTAACAGCAGTCTGTTACCGGCGGGTACGGCTGTCAACCTGCGGGTCCTCCCGAGCGAAGCGGACCGGACCGTTCGGCACCGGACGCCGGTCGGGTGTTACGTTGCGACAGCCTCAGGTCACCACACGGGCGGGGAGACACGCTTATGGACATCGCACACCGGACCACCGACCAGCAGAAGCCCGCCGAGCAGCGGCGGCGCGAACTGCTGGAGGCGGCGGACCGGGTGGTGCTCCGCGACGGCCCCAAGGCATCCATGAACGCGATCGCGGCCGAGGCCGGCATCACCAAGCCGATCCTCTACCGCCACTTCGGCGACAAGGGCGGCCTCTACCGGGCCCTCGCCACCCGCCACACCGACGCCCTCCTCGCCTCGCTGCGGGCCGCCCTCGACGCCCCCGCCGACCGGCGCCGCCGGGTCGAGGCCACCCTCGACACCTACCTCGCCTCCATCGAGGCGATGCCGCAGGTCTACCGCTTCCTCATGCACCCGGCCGAGGAGCCCCACCAGGCCGAGCAGGGCTTCGACGTCGGCCGGCACTCCGCGCCGCTGCTGCGCCGCATGGGCGAGGAGCTGGGCCAGGTCATCGCCGAGCGCGTCGACCTCGGACCGGCCGCCGAGGCGCAGGCCCGGATCTGGGGCCACGGCATCGTCGGCATGATGCACGCCGCCGGCGACTGGTGGCTGGGCGAGCGCCCCTGCTCCCGCGCCGAACTGGTCCGCTCCCTCGCCGACCTCCTCTGGGGCCGCCTCGCCGAGGCCGACGACCGCGCCGACGGCCCGGGCTTCTGACCGCGCGCCGCCCCAGGCCCCGGCCACGGATCACCGGCCGGGGTCCCGGGGGGAGGGGGCACGGAGGGGGGCGGGGCGGGCGGAGAGGGGGCCGGCGATTCCGGGCGGGCGGGCTCGGAGCCGTACCGGAAAAGGGCGGGCTACGCCTCCAAGACGGCCGCGCCCCCGCCCCAGGGCTGCTTGCGGACGGCGCGCAGGAGACGTGATCTCCGCCACCCGGTGACATGCTCCGCGTAGACGCGGCCCTCCAAGTGGTCCATCTCGTGCAGCAGGCAGCGGGCGAAGAACCCGGTGCCCTCGATCCGCACCGGGGTGCCGTCCGTGCGGACGCCCTCCACCACCGCGCGGTCGAAGCGGGCCACCGGCGCCTCCAGGCCCGGCAGCGAGAGGCAGCCCTCCGGGCCGCGGTACGCGTCGCCGTCAGCCTCGACCAGCCGCGGGTTCACCACGTGCCCCAGGTGCCGCACGTCCTCGTCGTCCGGGCAGTCGTAGACGAAGACCCGCAGGCCCACGCCCACTTGGTTCGCCGCCAGGCCCACGCCGTGCGCCGCGTACATGGTGGCGAACATCGACTCCACCAGCCCGTCCAGCGCGGGACCGAACTCGGTGACGGGGACGCAGGGCGCGTGCAGCACGGGGTCGCCGAGCAGGGTCATCGTCCGGACCACGCCGGAGCTGCCGGGGATGGGGCGGTTTCGCATGCCCGTAAGCGTACGGTCCGCCGTGACCTCCTCCTTTCATACGGTCGGCCCGGTGCCGCGGTTCGGGCTCCTGGCCGGTTCTCGATAGGCTGAGCCCCGACCGACGCAAGGAGGATCAAGGACGATGTCAGGACACCCCGGTAATCCAGAGCCGCTGACGCCGCGCGCCAAGCTGGCCGTGACCGCGGGCAGGGCGGCCGCCGCGGTGTCGCGGGCGGCCGGCCGCGGCAGCGGATCGGTGATCGGCGGCCGGGTCGCGCTGAAGCTCGACCCCGACCTGCTGGGACGCCTCGCGCAGCACCTGGACGTCGTCCTCGTGTCCGCCACCAACGGCAAGACGACCACCACCCGGCTGATCGCCGAGGCGCTCCGGGCCGCCGGCCCGGTCGTCTCCAACGCCCTGGGCGCCAACATGCCCGCCGGCATCACCTCCGCCCTCGCGGGTGGCGGCGACGCCCGGTACGGCGTGATCGAGGTCGACGAGAAGTACCTCGCCGGCGTCGCCCGCGACACCACCCCCAAGGCGATCGCGCTGCTCAACCTCTCCCGCGACCAGCTCGACCGCGCCGCCGAGACGCGGATGCTCGCCGAGAAGTGGCGCGAGGGCCTGAACGGCTCCAAGGCCGTCGTCATCGCCAACGCCGACGACCCGCTGATCGTGTGGGCCGCCTCCTCCTCCCCCAACGTGGTGTGGGTCGCGGTCGGCCAGGAGTGGAAGGACGACGCCTGGTCGTGCCCCTCCTGCGGCGGTGTCCTCCAGCGCCCCGGCGACGACTGGTTCTGCGGCGAGTGCGGCTTCCGCCGGCCCGCCCCGAGCTGGGCGCTCAGCGGCGACCACGTGCTCGACCCGCACGGCTCGGCCTGGCCGATCCGGCTCCAGCTGCCCGGCCGCGCCAACAAGGCCAACGCCGCCACCTCGGCCGCCGTCGCCGCCGTCTTCGGCGTCCCGCCGCAGGTCGCCCTGGAGCGCATGTACCAGGTGCAGGCCGTCGCCGGCCGGTACGACGTGGTCACCTTCCAGGACCGTCAGCTGCGGCTGCTGCTCGCGAAGAACCCGGCCGGCTGGCTGGAGACGTTCTCGCTCATCGACCCGCCGCCCACCCCGGTCATCCTCTCGGTCAACGCGCGCGGCGCCGACGGCACCGACACGTCCTGGCTGTGGGACGTCGACTACGGCCGCCTCGCCGGCCACCCGATCATGGTGATCGGCGACCGCCGGCTCGACCTCGCGGTCCGGCTGGAGGTCGCGGGCGTCGACTTCCGCGTCTGCGACACCCTCGACGAGGCGGTCGCCATGGCCCCGCCCGGGCAGATCGAGCTGATCGCCAACTACACCGCCTTCCAGGACGTACGCCGCCGTGTCGGCAACTGACCCCGCCCCGACTCGCAGAAGGAGTGGCAGCATGAGTGACAGCAGCCTGCGTGTGGTCTGGGTCTACCCCGACCTGCTCAGCACCTACGGCGACCAGGGCAACGTCCTCGTCGTCGAGCGCCGCGCCCGCCAGCGCGGCCTGCACGTCGAGCGCGTCGACGTCCGCAGCGACCAGCCGGTCCCGACCTCGGGCGACATCTACCTGATCGGCGGCGGCGAGGACCGGCCGCAGCGGCTCGCGGCCGAGCGGCTGCGCCGGGACGGCGGCCTCTCCCGGGCCGCCTCCAACGGCGCGATCATCTTCTCGGTCTGCGCCGGCTACCAGATCCTGGGCCACGAGTTCATCAACGACCTCGGGGCGCGCGAGCCCGGCCTCGGCCTGCTCGACGTGACCACGGTCCGCGGCGAGGGCGCCCGCTGCGTCGGCGACGTGCTCGCCGACATCGACCCGCAGCTGGGCCTCCCTCAGCTGACCGGCTTCGAGAACCACCAGGGCATCACCCACCTCGGCCCGACGGCCCGCCCCTTCGCGCGGACCGTCTTCGGCAACGGCAACGGCACCGGCGACGGCACCGAGGGCGCGTACAACGACACCGTCTTCGGCACCTACATGCACGGTCCCGTGATGGCCCGCAACCCGCAGATCGCGGACCTGCTGCTGAAGCTGGCCCTCGACGTCAACGCGCTGCCGCCGACCGACGACCGGTGGTACGAGGCGCTGCGCGCCGAGCGCATCGCCGCCGCCACGCAGCCCGCCTGACGGGACGCCAGAAGGCCCTCGGACCTGCACTTCTGAGCGGCCTAGCGCACATTGGATTCGTAAGTAAATACGGTGTCCAATCTGCGGACATCCGGTTCGGCCCCGCCACCCGGCAACGATAGGGTGGCGGGGATCCAGCCGGACGACGTGGTCCGGGAGTCGGCCCACGTTGCAAAGGTTTTTGGGCTATGCGCATTGGTGTGCTCACCTCCGGCGGAGACTGCCCCGGTCTGAACGCCGTCATCCGCTCCGTCGTGCACCGGGCCGTCGTCGACCACGGTGACGAGGTCATCGGCTTCCTCGACGGGTGGAAGGGCCTCCTGGAGGGCGACTACCGCAAGCTCGACCTCGACGCCGTCGGCGGCATCCTCGCCCGCGGCGGCACCATCCTCGGCTCCTCCCGCGTCCAGCCCGCGCACCTCGTCGACGGCGTGGAGCGGGCCCGCGGCCACGTCGCCGACCTCGGCCTCGACGCGATCATCCCGATCGGCGGCGAGGGCACCCTCAAGGCCGCCCACCTCCTCTCCGAGGCGGGCCTGCCCATCGTCGGCGTCCCGAAGACCATCGACAACGACATCGCGTCGACCGACGTCACCTTCGGCTTCGACACCGCCGTCACCGTCGCCACCGAGGCCCTCGACCGGCTGAAGACCACCGCCGAGTCCCACCAGCGCGTCCTCGTCGTCGAGGTCATGGGCCGTCACACCGGCTGGATAGCCCTCCACTCGGGCATGGCCGCCGGCGCCCACGCCGTCGTCGTCCCGGAGCGCCCCTTCGACATCGACGAGCTGACCGCCCGGGTCGGCGCCCGCTTCGAGGACGGCAAGCGGTTCGCGATCGTCGTCGTCGCCGAGGGCGCCAAGCCGCGCGAGGGCTCCTCCATGGACTTCAAGACCGCCGGCACCGACATCTACGGCCACGAGCGCTTCACCGGCGTCGCCAACCAGCTCTCCGTCGAGCTGGAGCGCCGCCTCGGCAAGGAGGCCCGCCCGGTCATCCTCGGCCACGTCCAGCGCGGCGGCACCCCCACCGCGTACGACCGCGTCCTCGCCACCCGCTTCGGCTGGCACGCGGTCGAGGCCGCGCACCGCGGCGAGTTCGGCATGCTGACCTCGCTGCGCGGCACCGACATCGTGATGGTGCCGCTGGCCGACGCCGTGCAGACGCTGAAGACGGTCCCCGAGGACCGCTACACCGAGGCCGAGTGCGTGCTCTGAGCGGCCCCCCGCCGCACACCCGCCCCCGGTCGCGAGCGCGGCCGGGGGCGGTTCTAGTCTGGTGCGGACAACAAGCGCGAAACGGGCTCGGCGCGCAATGGGCTCCAGGAGTAAGCGATGGATCACAGCGGGCACGGCATGACCACGGACCTGCCGCCGTTCACGCTGGGGCGGGGCCTGGAGTTCTCTCCCGACCTCTTCTTCCTGATCGGCTGCCTCGCGGCGCTCGGTCTGTACGGGTGGGGCGTCGCCCGGCTCCGCAGGCGCGGTGACGCCTGGCCGGTCGGCCGGACCGTGCTGTTCACGGCGGGCGTGCTGAGCATCGCCCTGGTGATGTGCACCAAGCTGAACGACTACGGCATGGTCATGTTCAGCGTGCACATGGTGCAGCACATGATGATCTCCATGGTCTCGCCGATCCTGCTGCTGCTCGGCGCGCCGGTGACGCTGGCGCTGCGCGCGCTGCCGGTCGCCGGACGCGGCTCGCTCGGTCCGCGCGAGCTGCTGCTGAAGCTGCTGCACAGCCGGTACATGCGGGTCATCACGCACCCCGTGTTCACCATCAGCATGTTCATCGCCAGCCTCTACGGCCTCTACTTCACCCCGCTCTTCGACACCCTGATGGGGTCGACGGCCGGGCACATCGGGATGATGGTCCACTTCCTCGCAGTGGGCCTGGTCTTCTTCTGGCCGATCATGGGCGTCGACCCCGGCCCGCACCGCCCCGGGTACGTGATGCGGATGCTGGAGCTGTTCGCCGGCATGCCGTTCCACGCCTTCTTCGGCATCGCGATGATGATGGCGAGCCAGCCGATGGTGAAGGCGTACGCGAACCCGCCCGCCTCGCTCGGCATCGACGCGCTCGCCGACCAGAACGCGGCGGGCGGCATCGCCTGGGCGTTCAGCGAGATCCCGTCGGTGCTGGTGCTGATCGCGCTGGTCTACCAGTGGTACCACTCCGAGCAGCGGCAGGCGGTCCGCAAGGACCGGCAGGCCGACCGGGACGGCGACAAGGAGCTGGCGGAGTACAACGCGTACCTGGCGTCGCTGCAGGCGCGCCGCTGAGCCTTCGCCGCAGGCGCGCCGCTGAGCCGTCGCCTGTTTCGTGAGTTCCGCCGGGGCCCCCGGGACCGATCGTGTCCCGGGGGCCCCGTGGCGTCCGGGAGGGCTCCGAGGGGCGTCCGGCGCACGCCGGTGTGTCCGGGGAGTAGCGCGCGCCCCCCGTCTGGCGTCACGATGGCAGGGAGACTTCCCCGGCCACGGGCCGCTGTCGGGAGGAGGGCGGGCGGATGTCCGGTTCCACGAAGGCGATGACGATCGTCACGTGCGCCGCGCTGGTGCTGATCACCGCGTACACGGTGGCGCTCGGCAGCAGTGGCTGGCTCTGGTTCGGCTGGATCGTGCTGGGCGTGGCGACGATCGGGATGGCCGCGGCGGACAGCACGGACGCGCCGGCCGCGCCGCGCGCGCGGCGGGCGGGCGGCGGCACGGGGCCCACGGGTCGCTGACGCGCCGCCGGCGGCCGGCTCACATGTGCCGGTTCGCGTAGTACTGCTCGACGAGGCGGATGAACGTCACGTCGCGCTCGTCCTGGCCGGACTCGAAGTCGGGTGACTCGCGGACGTGCGCCTTCGCGCAGCTCACATGGACGGTCTCGTGCTCCCGGTCCACCCGGTCGACGAGGCCGGCGGGCAGGACCACCTTGTGGCCGAGGATCCACGGCCCGGTGTCCACGACCAGATAGGCGCGGTCGACGTCCTCGGTGTGCCGGTCGACCTTGCCGATGCCGCCGTCGGTGGCCTCCACCGCGTAGCCGATCAGCGTGTCGCCCGGCACGTGGCCGGAGGACTCGGGGTAGCCCCAGAGGCCGGTGTTCATGGCGTGCCTCCTCCCCGGTGCGGGGTCTGTCCGGCGTCTGCCCGGTGGGACGCGGGGCATCCGCGGGTTCATCGAGGGGCAGATCGCCGGCAGGGCCCGGCTCAGCGCGGCGCGAGGACGAACCAGACCTGGCCGGGGGCGAAGGCGAGCGGGTCGCCGCCGGGGGTGGTGAAGGCGGTGCCGCCGGCCGGGTCGGGACGGGACCAGCGGGCCTCGTACGCCCGGCCGTCGCGCAGCACCGTCGCCGTGCCGGAGCCGGTGGTCTCGGTGTACGGCGAGACGGCGCCGGTCGCGTCGCGGAACGCGGAGGGGCGGACGGTCACCCGCTGGACGACGACGGTGGCGGGCGCGAGCGGACCCGTGTCGGTGGTGGTCATGGCGCGGCCGTCGAGCGCGACGCGCCAGGCCCGGTCGGCGGCGGACCAGGTGAAGGTGTAGCGGGCGGCCGGGAAGCGGACGGTCTCGGTCGTCGTCGCGGCGCCGCCGGGGGGCGCGGGGCCGAAGCGGAGCCCGACGGGCCGCGCGTCGGAGGCGTCCGGGGCGGCGTCGAGGGCGTGCGCGGGGCGTACGTAGAGGTTGTGCGGGGCCGGGCGGTCCGGGGAGCGCCGGAACGCCGCGGGCGCGTTCGCCTCGGTGACGAGGTCGAGCGGCGCGGCGCCGAGGAGCGGGTTCAGCTTGGTCTGCGCGCCGGAGTAGGCGAGGGCGGGGCGGCCGAAGGGGCGCAGCAGGGAGATGTCGGACTCGCGGGCGCTGCGGACGGGGCCGACGCGGTCGGGGAGGCGGGAGGAGTAGACGGCGAGCAGGCGGGTGACGCCGCCTTCGACCTGTTCGACGTAGACGAGGTCGGCGGCGCCGAGGCCGGTCTGGGGGCGGGCCGCGGCGACGTTGTCGATCTTGACGGCGAGGACGGGGCCGGTGCGGGCGGGCAGGCCGGTGAAGGGCGAGACGCCGGCGGGGGCGGTGGCGGACGGGCGCGTCGGCGTGGGCGGGTCGGGCGAGGCAGCGCCGGAGCAGCCGTAGAGGCCGGCCGCGGTCACCGCGCAGAGCAGCGCGGCGAGCCCGCGCCCGGGACGCCGGGGTCCGCGCGCGCCTGGCATGTCGGCCTCCCGGTGGGATCGGGCCACTCCTCCCAGTGGACCACGGGCGGCGGGGGCGTTACAACGGGCGTGACGACGACGAACGGGGGTTCCGGTGTTCTACCGGCTGCTGAAGTACGTACTGCTCGGACCGCTGCTGAAACTGCTGTTCCGGCCGAGGGTGGAGGGGATCGAGCACATCCCCGAGGAGGGTGCGGCGATCGTCGCGGGCAACCACCTGTCCTTCTCCGACCACTTCCTGATGCCCGCCGTGCTGGACCGGCGGATCACCTTCCTGGCGAAGCAGGAGTACTTCACCGGGCCGGGGCTGAAGGGGAGGCTGACGGCCGCGTTCTTCCGGGCGGCCGGGCAGATCCCGGTGGACCGCTCGGGGAAGGAGGCGGGGCAGGCCGCGATCCGGGAGGGGCTGGGGGTGCTGGCGCGGGGCGAGTTGCTGGGGATCTACCCGGAGGGCACCCGCTCGCACGACGGGCGGCTGTACAAGGGCAAGGCCGGGGTGGCGGTGATGGCGCTGACGGCGGGGGTGAAGGTGGTGCCGTGCGCGATGGTCGGCACCTTCGAGATCCAGCCGCCCGGGCGGGTGGTGCCCCGGATCCGGCGGGTGACCGTGCGGTTCGGGGAGCCGCTGGACTTCTCGCGGTTCGCGGGCTCGGCGGACGAGCGCGCGGTGGTGCGGGCGGTCACGGACGAGATCATGTACGCGATCATGCGGCTGTCGGGGCAGGAGTACGTGGACGAGTACGCGGCCGTGGTGAAGGCGGCGGGCGAGTCCTGAGCCGGGCGCTCTTTCTCCGTGCGGGGGAACGGGCGGAGGGGCGGTCGTGGTGCGACCGCCCCTCCGTCGTTCACCGCTGCGCCGGGGTCACGGCGTCGGAGCGGCGTGCGGGGCGCACGTCTGGTCCGTGGCGTCGAGCCGGCCGGTCAGCAGGTAGTCCTCGACCTTGGTGTTGAGGCACGGGTTGACCAGGTTGGTGATGCCGTGGGAGCCGGCGTCGCGCTCGGTGACGAGGCGCGAGTTCTTGAACCGCTTGTGCAGTTCGAGGGCGCCCTCGTACGGGGTGGCGGCGTCGCGCTCGGCCTGGGTGATGAGCACGGGCGGCAGACCCTTGCCGGTCTTGACCTGCACCGGGCGCTGGCTCGGCACCTTCCAGGTGGCGCAGGGCAGGTTCATCCAGGCGTTGGACCAGGTCATGAACGGGTACTGCTCGTGGAGGCGGGAGTTGTCCCGGTCCCACTTCTTCCAGCTGGTCGGCCAGGGGGCGTCCGCGCACTCGACGGCCGTGTAGACGGCGTTGCCGTTCTCCGCGGCGATGTTGCCGGCGGTGTCGGTGAGGTCGGCGGCGGCGTTGTCGATCAGCGGCTGCGGGTCGCCGGCGGCGTACGCGCTCCACGCCTCGGCCACCGGGGCCCACATGGAGTCGTAGTACGGGGCGCTCTGGAAGAAGCCGATGAGCTCGGCCGGGCCGACCTTGCCGCCGAGCGGCGCCTTCTTGGCGGCGGCGCGCAGGGTGTCCCACTGCTTGCGGACCTCGGCGAGGGTGTCGCCGAGGTGGTAGGTGGCGTCGTTCTGGGCGACCCAGGTCATCCAGTCGGTGAGCCGGCCCTCGAAGGCGATGTCCTGGCCGAGGTTGGCCTCGTACCAGATGGAGCGGGTCGACGGGTTGACGACGCTGTCCAGGACCATGCGGCGGACGTGCGTCGGGAAGAGGGTGCCGTAGACGGCGCCGAGGTAGGTGCCGTACGAGACGCCGACGAAGTTGAGCTTCTTCTCGCCGAGGGCGGCGCGGACGACGTCGAGGTCGCGGGCGGTGTTCGGCGTCGTCATGTACGGGAGCATGTCGCCGCTCTTCTCGAAGCAGCCCTCCGCGTACTCGGCGGCGAGCTTGCGCTGCGCCAGCTTGTCGGCCTCGCTGTCGGGGACCGGGTCGAGCTTGGGGCCCTTGACGAACTCGGTCGGGTCGACGCAGGAGATCGGCGCGGACTTGCCGACGCCGCGCGGGTCGAAGCCGACGAAGTCGTACGCCTTGGCGGTGTTCGCCCAGATCTTGTTGTTCGTGGTGACCCGGCGCGGGAAGCGCAGGCCGGAGCCGCCGGGGCCGCCGGGGTTGTAGAGGAGCGCGCCCTGGCGCTCGGCCGGGGTGCCGGTGGCGGCGATCCGGTCGACGGCGATCTTGATCTTCTTGCCGTACGGCTTGGCGTAGTCGACGGGGACGGTGACCCAGCCGCACTGGATGGGCTTCTCCAGGCCCCAGTCGGCGGGACAGTCCTTCCAGTCGATGCCGGTGCGGGCCGCCTGGGCCGCGGCGACGGCGACGCCGATCGCCTCGGCGTCGCGTCCGTGGCGCTCGCCGCTCTCGGCGTTCGCGGCCGGCGCCGCGAGCGCGCCCGCGACGAGCGTGGCGGCGACGAGCGTGCCGGCGGAGCCGAGCGCTGCCGTGCGTCGTCTCACAGGTCCTCCCCCTGTAGGTGGTCGTCTGTCCGGGTGATCCTTTCGTCTGGGAGGCCGTCCCGACAGCCCGCACACCTGTTTCTTTGCCGAACCCATAACCGGAGAGCGGAATCCGCTGAGCGGTGCGCCCGGACTCGGCTCAGCCGGCGGCGAGTTCGCCGAGCGCCGCGTCGAGGATCCGGCGCAGGGCGAGCGCGTCGGCGGCGACCGCGGTGACGAGCACGGCCGGGCCGGCCAGCGGGGTGAGCGCCGCGGTCTCGCCGAGCGGGCGGGCCGCCGGCGGCGCGTCGCCGTACGCCGGGTCGACGACGAGGAGCTGGCCGGTGGCCCGGTGCCCGGCGAGGACGGCGCCGCCGTCCCAGCCGCCAGGCGCGCCGGGGCCGTACGCGAGTTCCTGGTCGAGCAGCGGGCGGCCCGCGCGGCGGACGGTGAGGCGGGAGAACAGGGTGCCGGGCGGTTCGCCGTGCCGGCCCAGGACCTGCTCCTCGCGCAGGACCAGTCGCGCGGTGGGCGCCAGGTCGACGCCGGTGCGCACGCGCAGGTCGGAGCCGTGGGCGCTGACGAGCTGTTCGGGCAGCCAGCGCAGGGCGGCGTCCGCGCCGACCCGGAGCCGGAGCGCGTACGTGGCGGGGCCGGGCGCGCGGCCGGGCAGGGCGAGGGTGGCGGCGGCCGAGTCGACCAGCAGCCTGGCTCCGTCGCGTGCCTCCGTCTCGACGGCGAGCCGGTCGCCGCCGAGCGGCGCGCTCATCGCGCCGACGACCGTGACCCGCGACCAGCCGGGGGCGGCGGCGCGGGTGCGGCGCAGGGCGAGCGGGCCGTCGCTCTCCAGGACCGGCAGGGAGCCGTCGGCCTCGGCGGTGATCCGGGCGGTGGCGCGCAGGCTCATGCGGTGGCGGCGGGCGCGGCCGTCCAGGCGGCGAGCCGTTCGCGCAGCCAGGCGGCGACGGGGCCGACGCCCTCCGCCGAGCGGAGCGAGGTGAAGACGACGGGCAGGTCGCCGCGCTGCGCGGCGGCGTCGCGGGCCATCCGGCCGAGGTCGGAGCCGACGTGCGGGGCGAGGTCGGTCTTGTTGACGACGAGGAGGTCCGCGGTGGTGACGCCGGGGCCGCCCTTGCGGGGGATGTCGTCGCCGCCGGCGACGTCGATGACGAAGATCTGCGCGTCGACGAGGCCGCGGGAGAAGGTGGCGGTGAGGTTGTCGCCGCCGGACTCGACGAGGATCAGGTCGAGCGGGCCGACGGCGTCCTCCAGTTCCTCGACGGCTTCGAGGTTGGCGGAGATGTCGTCGCGGATGGCGGTGTGCGGGCAGGCGCCGGTCTCGACGGCCTGGATGCGCTCGGGCGGCAGCACCGCCTCGCGGAGCAGGAACTCGGCGTCCTCGCGGGTGTAGATGTCGTTGGTGACGACGGCGAGCGAGAGGCTGTCGCGGAGGTGGCGGCAGAGCGCGGCGACGGTGGCGGTCTTGCCGGAGCCGACCGGTCCGCCGAGCCCGACGCGCAGCGCGCGCCGGGTGCCGTCGGGGCGGTGGGCGTCGGCGGAGACGGCGCCGTGGTGGGTGTGGCCGTGGTCGAGGTGCATGGGGAACTCCCGTGTTACGAGGCGAAGAGGCGGACGGGCCAGGCCGCGTGCTGCTCGGCGGTGATGTCGAGGAGCGGCGCGGAGGCGGCGGGCAGCGCGTCGACGCCCTCGCGGGCGGCGGCGACGGCCCGGCGCGCGACCTGGTCCGTCTCGGGTGCGAGCCGGGCGAGGACGCCGGTCGCCTGGTAGGGGTCGAGGCCGAGGAGGCGTACGGTCGCGGTCGCGGGACCGCCTACCGTCTCGTACGCGGCGCAGTGAGCGGCGTCCTCGGGCCCGAGTCCCGCCGCCCGGGCCGTGACGCCCAGGACGACGGGCTGGTGGGCGCCGCGCGGGAAGGCGGCGGCGAGCGCGTCGAGTTCGGGGCTCGGCCAGGCGGCGCGGGCGGCGCGCAGCAGCTGGCGGCCGAGCCGGCGGGCGGCGGCGCGCAGCGCGGGCGACGGGGTGCGGGCGTCGGCGGCGGCGTCGAGCTCGTACGGGTCGTGCCCGAGGGCCGCCGCGGCGGCGAGGCCCGCCGCGGTGAGGCCGGCGGTGTGCAGCCGCCCGCGGCAGAACGCCTCGAGTCCGGCGGCGTCGCGGATGCGTCCGGCCTTCACGGCGGCCTCGGCGCCGCCGGAGTGGGCGTGCCCGCCGGCCGGGAAGCGCCCGTCGGCGAGGACCAGGAGGGCGGTGCGGGTCGCGGTCGCGGTCATCAGAAGAGGAAGTAGCGCTGGGCCATGGGCAGTTCCACGGCGGGGGCGGGTTCGACCGGTTCGCCGTCGATGGTGACGGTGAAGGTGTCGGCGTCGACCTCGACGCGGGGCAGGGCGTCGTTCTCCCGCATGTCGGCCTTGGTGACGCGGCGGGTGGAGCGGATCGGGGTGAACTCCTTGGCCAGGCCGAGGCGCTGGGGCAGGTCGTCCTCGATGGCCGCCTGGGCGGTGAAGTTGACGGAGCCCGCGGCGGCGGCACGGCCGAGGGCGCCGAACATGGGGCGCGGCAGCACCGGTTGCGGGGTGGGGATGGAGGCGTTGGCGTCGCCCATCTGCGCGTAGGCGATCTGGCCGCTCTTGAGGACGGCGAGCGGCTTCACCCCGAAGAAGGCGGGCTCCCACAGCACGAGGTCGGCGAGCTTGCCGGGTTCGACGGAGCCGATGAGGTGGTCCATGCCCTGGGCGACGGCCGGGTTGATCGTGTACTTGGCGACGTAGCGGCGCACCCGGTGGTTGTCGGCGCGGCCGTCGCCGGGCAGGGCGCCGCGCCGCTTCTTCATGACGTGGGCGGTCTGCCAGGTCCGCAGGACCACCTCGCCGATCCGGCCCATGGCCTGGGAGTCGGAGGAGATGATCGAGATGGCGCCGAGGTCGTGGAGGACGTCCTCGGCGGCGATCGTGGAGGGCCGGATGCGGGACTCGGCGAAGGCGAGGTCCTCGGGGACGGCCGGGTTGAGGTGGTGGCAGACCATCAGCATGTCGAGGTGTTCCTCGACGGTGTTGACGGTGTGCGGCCGGGTCGGGTTGGTGGAGCTGGGCAGCACGTACGGCTCGGAGACCACGGTGATGATGTCGGGCGCGTGTCCGCCGCCGGCGCCCTCGGTGTGGTACGCGTGGATGGTCCGGCCCGCGATGGCGGCGAGGGTGTCGCCGACGAATCCGGCCTCGTTGAGGGTGTCGGTGTGGATGGCGAGCTGGGCGCCGGTCTCCTCGCAGACGCTCAGGCAGGCGTCGATGACGGCGGGGGTGGCGCCCCAGTCCTCGTGGATCTTGAAGCCGAGGGCGCCGCCGCGCAGCTGGGAGTGCATCGCCTCGCGGGACATGGTGGTGCCCTTGCCGAGGAGCCCGATGTTGACGGGGAAGGTGTCGAGGGCTTCGAACATCCGGGCGGTGTGCCAGGGGCCGGGGGTGACGGTGGTGGCCTTGGTGCCTTCGGCGGGGCCGGTGCCGCCGCCCACCAGGGTGGTGACGCCGGTGGCGAGCGCCTGTTCGACGACGGTCGGCGAGATGAAGTGGACGTGGGCGTCGACGGCGCCGGCGGTGACAATCCGGCCGTTGCCGACGATGATCTCGGTCTCGGGGCCGATGACCAGGTCGGGGTGGACGCCGTCCATGGTGTCGGGGTTGCCGGCCTTGCCGAGGGCGGTGATCCGGCCGTCGCGGATGCCGATGTCCGCCTTGACGATCCCCCAGTGGTCGATGACGACCGCGCCGGTGATCACGGTGTCGGGGGCGCCTTCGGCCCGGGTGGTGCGGGACTGGCCCATCGACTCGCGGATGACCTTGCCGCCGCCGAAGACGGCTTCGTCGCCGGCCCGTCCGGGGCCGCCCGCGCGGTCCTCCTCGATCTCCACCAGGAGGTCGGTGTCGGCGAGCCGGATCCGGTCGCCGGTGGTGGGGCCGAACAGGTCGGCGTAGACGGCGCGGTGGAGGTCAGGCACGGGGGGCTCCGTTCGGCGCGCCGGGGGCCGTGGGGGTGGTGGGGGCCGCGGGGGCGTCGAGCGGGCCGGCGGTCTCGCCGCGCAGGCCGGGGACGATCCGGCGGCCGGCGATCGGCACGAGCGCGACCTCGACGGGGATGCCGGGCTCGAAGCGGACGGCGGTCCCGGCGGCGATGTGCAGCCGCAGGCCGCGGGCGGCGGCGCGGTCGAAGCGGAGACCGGGGTTGACCTCGGCGAAGTGGTAGTGGGAGCCGACCTGGACGGGCCGGTCGGCGGCGTTCAGGACGGTGAGGCGGGTGACGGGGCGGCCCTCGTTGAGGGGCACCGGCCCGTCCGCGTACAGAATCTCTCCGGGGATCATCGGTGCCGGCCCCCGTCAGACGATCGGGTCGTGGACGGTGACGAGCTTGGTGCCGTCCGGGAAGGTGGCCTCGACCTGGACGTCGTGGATCATCTCGGGGATGCCGTCCATGACGTCGTCACGGGAGAGCACCTTGCGGCCGGAGGCCATGAGTTCGGCGACGGTGCGCCCGTCCCGGGCGCCCTCCAGGACGTGCGCCGTGATGAGGGCGACGGCCTCGGGGTGGTTGAGCCTCACCCCGCGGGCGCGGCGCTTCTCCGCGACGTCGGCGGCCACATGGATGAGCAGGCGTTCCTGCTCGTGCGGGCTCAGTTGCACTTCTTCCACCTCACAGTCGTCCACCGGGCCGCACCCGGACAGCTGCGGACCCTACCGACCGTCAACACTCTGTTGAACTGCGGAGATGCGGTGGACGGCCGGACATTGCACGTTAGGGCGGAAGTTTTTCCGGCTCGTTAACTCCGGCTTTGCGATTCCATGATCATCGGCTCGGGGGCGCGGCCCCGGCGGCGTTCATCGCCATGAGGCCGCGCAGTCCCTCCCGCAGGACGTCGATCTCGACGTCGCCGAAGAGCGCCTGCTGGGCGATGAAGCCCTGGACGGTGGCGATGAGGGTACGGGCCAGGCAGGCGGAGGAGACGTCGTCGGGGACCAGGCCGTTGGCGCGGTACGCGTCGACCAGCCCGGCCCAGATCTCCCGCATCCCGGCGAAGCCCTGGGCGAGGGTCTTCGCCAGCGCCTCGTCCCGGAGGGTCTCGGCCCACACCTGGACGACCAGCCGCGCGAACGCCTGCCGCTCCGCCCCGGCGATCCCGCCGTCGAGGACGATCGTCAGCACCCGGGCGATCAGCACGTCGGGCAGCGGCGGCGGGCTGACGTCGCTCGCCTCCGTGAAGGCGCCGCGGATGCGGGTGAAGGTCTCGTCGGCGATGGCCGCGATGAGCTCGTCCTTGCTCCGGAAGTAGCGGTACACCGCGCCGGCGGAGAGCCCGGCCTCGGCGAGCACGTCCTGCATGGACGTGGCGTGGAAGCCGTTGCGGGCGAAGCAGCGGGCGGCGCCGGCGAGGATCTGGCGGCGGCGGGCGTCGAGGTGTTCCTGGGAGACACGGGCCATGCCCCGAAGCTAAAACGAATATTCATTCTTGACAACTTCGCCCTCCCGGCGGACAGTGAGGAAGAGATAAAACGAACGATCCTTCTCTTTGGGATCGTGTACCGGAAGCCCGCCTCTCCGACCCGCGAATCGAGGCCGTCATGTCCGCCACCACCCCCACCGCGGGGCGCAAGACGCTCGCGGTCCTCCTGCTCGTCCCCGCCCTCGCCGCCCTCCTCCTGTGGACGTTCGCCTGGCCCGCCGCCCGCGTCGCCCCGCGCGACCTGCCCGTCGGCGTGGCCGGCCCGGCCGCGGCGGCGGACGGCGTCGCCCGCGAACTCGGCAGCCGCGAGGGCGCCTTCGAGATCCACCGGTACGAGGACGCCGCCGCCGCGCGCGCCGCCGTCGAGAACCGCGAGGTCTACGGCGCGGTCGTCGTCACCCCCGCCGGCCCGGAACTGCTCACCGCCTCCGCCGGCGGCCCGGTCGTCGCCGGCCTGCTGCGCGAGGCCGTCGCCGGCCGCGCCGTGGCGGAGGGCCGCGCCGTGCCCGTCACCGACGTCGTCGCCCTGCCGCCCGGCGACCCGCGCGGCGCCGTCCTCGGCGCCGGCCTGCTGCCGCTCGCGATCGCGGGCGCCGCCACGGGCGCGGTCGCCGTGCTGCTCGGGCTGCGCGGCGCCCGCGCCGCCGCCACCCTCGTCGGCGCGTCCCTGCTGGCGGGCCTCACCGGCGCGGCGCTCGCGCACGGCTGGCTCGGCGCGCTGACCGGGAACGTCTGGGCCGAGGCCGGCGTCCTCGCCCTGACCGTCCTGGCGATCGGCGCGACCTTCGCGGGCCTCGCCACCGTGCTCGGGAGGCCCGGCTTCGGTCTCGCCGCCGTGCTCACCGTCCTCGCGGGCAACGCGTTCTCCGGCGTGGCCAGCGCGCCGGAACTCCTCCCGTCCGGGATCGGGCTCCTCGGCCAGTGGCTGCCGCCGGGCGCGGGCGGTACGGCGCTCCGCTCCGTCGCGTACTTCGACGGCGCCGCCGCCGGCGGGCCGCTGCTGGTCCTCTCCCTCTGGACGGCGGCGGGCCTGGCCGCGCTGGTCCTCGGCGGCCGGCGGACGGCGCCCGCGCCCGTACCGGCCGCGCCGCAGGTCGCGGCGACGGCGGCCTGACCACCGCGCCCCGGACGCACACAGCCGTGTGCCCCCTGTCCGACTCGTCGGGCAGGGGGCACACGGCTTCCTGCCGCCCGGGGTCCGTCCGCGCGGGGTCAGCCCGCGCCCGGCTCGCGGTGGTGGGCGGCGATGCCGAAGCGGCGCTGTTCACCGGTGGCGGAACCGAGCCCGCCCGCGAGGCCCGTGCCGGAGACCGAACGGATCACGGGGGCCTCGGCCGCCTCGTGCTCCTCGGCCTCCAGCTTCTCGAGTCGTTCCAGGTCAGCGGCGGAGACCAGGGCGACGAGCGGCTTCCCGTGGCGGGTCACGACGACGCGCTCGCCGCCGTACACCACCTTGTTGATCAGGTCGGCGAGCTCCGCCCTCGCTTGCGTCACCGGGATCTCGTAGGTCATGCTCCTCATCTTACGGTCTGTACGTCCTGTACATTTTTGACAGAAGGAGGCGCCTGCCATGCACGCACGCCACGTACTGCCGGAGTTCTCGGAGCGGACCTCGTACGGCACCCGCACCCTCGACCCGTACGCGAAGCTCCTGGAGAACCGGGTGGTCTTCCTCGGTACGGCCGTCGACGACATCGCCGCGAGCGACGTGATCGCGCAGCTGCTGTACCTGGACGCGGACGCCCCGGGCCAGGACATCGCGCTGTACCTCAACTCCCCCGGCGGCTCGATCACGGCGATGACCGCGATCCACGACACGATGCGCAGCCTCGCGAGCGACGTGGAGACGACCTGCCTCGGCCAGGCGGGCTCCACGGCGGCGGTGCTGCTCGCCGCGGGCACGCCGGGGAAGCGGATGATGCTGCCCGGCGCCCGGGTCACCCTGCGCCAGCCGGTGCTGGACGAGCCGTTCGCGGGGCAGCCCTCCGACCTGGACCTGCAGGCGCGCGAACTGGCGCGGCTGCGCGCGGTGATGACGGGGCTGCTCGCCGCGTACACGGGCCGGACGGAGGAGCGGATCACCGCCGACACCGACCGGCCGACCGTCCTCGACGCGCCGGCCGCGCTCGCCTACGGCCTGGTCGACCACATCGTCAGCGACCGCCGGACCGCCGCCGGCACGCCGGCGCGGTGAGCGCGCGATGGTGCCGGAGCTTCCGCCGCTGCCCGCCCTGACGCGCGCCGAGGGCCAGTTCATCGACGCGTACCTCGAAGTCGTCGACCTCCTGGGGAGGATCAATCCGTCCAGGACCTCGCACACCTACGGCGCCCTGCGGGCCGCGCAGGCGCTGCCCGGCCGGGTGGCGGCGCTGCGCGAGGCCCTGACGCTCATGCACCTGCGGGGCGAGGGCGAGATCCACGCGGAGACCTTGGCGTGCGCGCTGCGCGTGCTGGACGGGGAGCGGCGCGCGGCGCGGGTCACCGTGCCGGGAACCCCCGCCAGTTGACATTCCGACGTGTCGTGTCGAGCCCCGTACGGCGGACACCGGACGCAGAAATCCTCCCCCGTTCGGCGTAGTCGGGCATGCGGCAGGGAGCGCGGGCAAGTTGCACAACGGGTGTACGCATTTGGCGGAATGGGACATTCCGGCGCTGGTACGGGGCTCGTCGGCGAAACCTCCGACGATCACGAAACCCTCTTGTCCACCCGTATGGATCAGTCGTGAGGAGCCTCACATAACGTCGTTTCCGCTCGGATTTCGACCGTTCGGTGGGTCAAGATCCTCGACGACGACAAGCCCCCGCCACCCAGGCGGGGCGGTCCGGGCGGACGCCGAGTCCTGCCGCCGTCCCGGACGCCTGGTCGACAGGATTGGATCGGCAGGAGTGGAGGACCCGAGCAGTACGGGTCGGCCGCGCCGGATCTCCGGCGCGGCCGTCCCTTGGGGTGAAGCCGCAGCCGCGGCCGGGCATCTTCGCCTGCCCGAACCCGACAGGTCATCCTTCACAGGCGGCTGACGAAGGGTTGCGCATGACTGCGCAGATGCATGTCCCGTCCCTGCTGTCCCGGGCGGGAGCCGTCTCGGCTCTCACCCTCGCCGCCGTCGGCGGCACGCTCCTCGCACCGGGAGCGGCACCCGAGGCCCAGGCAGCCACCACGCACGCAGCGAAGGCACTCAGCGTCGCCGCGGCCAAGAAGGGCGCACCGTACCGGTACGGCGCGGCGGGCCCCTCCCGCTTCGACTGCTCCGGGCTCACGCTCTACGCGTACAAGAAGGCGGGCAAGTCGCTGCCCCGCACCGCGCAGCAGCAGTACAACAAGACCCGGCACATCTCCGCCTCCAGCCGGCAGAAGGGCGACCTGGTCTTCTTCCACTCCGGCGGCCGCGTCTACCACGTCGGGATCTACGCCGGCAGCGGCAAGATCTGGCACTCCCCCAAGACCGGCTCCTGGGTGAAGCTCGACAAGATCTGGACCTCCAAGGTCTCCTACGGCCGCGTCCGCTGACCCCCCGGCGCCCGCGGCCGTCCCCGGGGTGCGGCGGCGCCACCGCACCCCTACCGCGGGCGCCGGTTCCCGATGGCGCCCGGCCACCCACGGCCGGGCCGTCATCTCTCTCCCCGCCTCAGCCGCTCTCGCTCACGGAGAAGGCCCGGATGCCTCCACCGGAAACATCAGAGCTCGACCGGGCTGTCCTCCGTGCCGAGCTCCGCCCAGAACCTGCCGAAGTCGTCGACGCCGGCGAGCGGCGACGCCTGCGCGAGGTCGACGATGCCCCGCACCACCGCGTGCACCATCTGGGGATCCCCTGACTCCATGGCCTGGTCCAGGCGGACGAACATCTCCGTTCCGGTCCGCGCGCGTTCCGCGAAGACGCGGTCGAAGTAGTGCCGCAGGCTCGCCTCGGCCGCGCGGATCCGCTCGACCTGGACGTGCTCCGCCGCGGCGACGGCCGCGCGCTTCGTCTGCTCCTCCTGCCGGATCCGGCCGTACTCACGCGCCGCCGCCACGATCTCGTGCAGGGCGGCGACCGCGTCGGCGGCGGGAATCGCCGGAGCCGTCGGGCGCAGGATCTTGCCCGTGTGCACCGTGTCAGACATCCGCGGCCTCCTTGAGCAGGGTTCGATACCTCATCCGGAAAGGAGCCGTCTCCTCGTACGGCTCGCCGGATTCGTCGACGATCTTCGCCGACGCCACATCGCGAACGGCCACGGCCAGCGACAGCGCCCGCCGGAAGCGGGCCGCGTGGGGCTCCGGGACGAACGGCTCGGACTCCAGCAGGTCGAGGGCGCGCGTCGCCCGCTCGACGAGCTGGGCGAGCACGCTCTCCAGTTCCGCGGCCCGGGCGATGATCCCGTCGAACGTCGCCTTCTTCGCCTGCATCCCGGCGATGGCGACACCGATCGCCGCCTCGTTCTCGCGTGCTCTGGTCATCGCCTTCTCGCCCTGTCCGGCGACGACGAGACCGCTCACCAGGAGCGCGGGCCCGACGGTGACGAAGTTGAGGGCCGCGGCTCCGACCGCCATGCCGGCGCCGCCCGACGCGAGGCTGCCGCCGCCGAGCGCGGCCAGCGTCGCGTTCGTCAGCGCCGCCCCGGACAGCGAGGAGAGGGCGGTGCCCGTACTCGCGGTGGCGAGCGTCGTGACCGCGCTGGTCACACCGGCGTTGATCCCCGCCCCCGTCACCGCCGCCCCCACGATCCCCCGCATCCAGGCGACGGCGTCCTGCCCGAGGCTCCGGTCGACCGTGACCTGTCCGGGCGTCGAGTCGAGCCCGTCCACCAGAAGCTTCTCGCTCTCCGACACCTGCTTCTCGTGGCGGCGCAGAAACGCGGCCATGCGCTCGACCACCCCGTGGAAGGCGTGCTCCTGGCAGCTGCCGAGGGCCCTCAGCCTCTCGTTGGTGACCAGCTCGTGCGCCTCCAGCGCGAGCCGTTCCTCGTCGTGCCGCGCCCCGGCCTTCCGGATGCGGTCGTTGGCCCGTTTGATGTCGAACCCGCCCTTGAGACCGAGGGCGACGCCGCCGGCGCCGCTGACGGCGCCGACCCCGATCAGGACAAGCGGAACCAGCGGCAGGACCATGGAACGTCTCCGAATCGGATCACGGGAAGCGCGGAATGCTCGCATCGTAGTGTCGAACGATCAAGTCCGGTGCAGAATCGGCCGGATGCCCCTCCTGGCGGCCGTCCAGTTGCCTCGACTAGATTGCGCGGCATGGCTCTGCGCGACATCACCCGATCCGCGGTCCTGCGGGCGGTCGAGGAGTACGACCTGAACGGCCGGGACGCGTTCCTGGAGAAGTACCGCTTCGGACCGGCCCGCAGCTACGTCCTCGTGATCGACGGCAGGGAGTACGACTCCAAGGCCGTCGTGGGAGCGGCGCACGGTTACCTGCCCGGCCTGGAACCGCTGGGCAGCGACGAGTTCTCCGGCGGCAGGGACCACGCCGCCAAGCTGCTGACCGACCTCGGCTTCGACGTCGTGACGCGCGGCATCGGCTGACAGCCCCTGCCCGGAGCACGGGTCCGGCTCCCCCATCCGCCACCGCGTCCCTAGGATGCGGCGATGACACTCGATCAAGCTCTGGTGGACGCAGCCGTCGCTCAGGCGGAGCGGCGGTGGTCCGCCGACGAGGCCGGCGGGGCCGCGGCGGTGCGGCTCGACGACGGGCGGATCCTCACCAGCGTCGGGCTCGACAACATCCACGGCAGCGTCGCGCTCTGCCAGGAGACCGGCGCGTTCTGCCAGGCGTACACGCTCGACCGGCGGGTCACCGCCTCCGTCTGCGTCTTCCGCGACCCGGAGGACGGGCGGTACGTGATCCTGCCGCCGTGCGGTGTCTGCCAGGAGCGGCTCGCGCTGTGGGGGCCGGACGTCGAGGTCGGCGTGCCCGATCCCGGCGACCCGACCCGCTGGGTCGCGTACCGGCTCGCCGAGCTGCATCCGCAGTACTGGGCGCGCCACTTCGCCGGCGGTTCCTGGCCGCCGGCTGGCATGCACGCCGGCGGCTGAGCGGGGCGCTCGGCTGCGAATGCGGCGGGTGGTCAGGCCGGGACGGGTGGGGCCGGGGCGATCGCCCAGGGGAGGGTGATCCACACCGTCTTGCCGCCCTCGGCGGTCGGGGTGACCGAGAGGCGGCCGCCGGCCTCCGCCGCGAGGACGCGGATGATCGCCATGCCGCGCCCGTTGTCCTGCTGGACGGCGGCCGGGAGCCGGCGCGGGAACCGCGGGTGGCTGTCGGTCACGCCGATCCGCAGGAGTTCGTCGCGGTCGAGCCGCAACTCGACGGTGAAGGTGGGCGATTGCCCGAAGGTGTGCAGCACCGCGTTGGTCGCCAGCTCCGACACCATCAGCCGGATCGAGTCCGCCGCGTCCGCGCCGTCGTCCAGACCCCAGCGGCCGAGCACCTCCGCCACGAACCTCCGCGCCGTGGCGACCGCGGCGGGCTCGCTCGGCAGGGTGACGGATGCTTCCTGGTGCTCTGGCATGGCGAGGCCGTCCCTTTCCCGCCGGGGCCGTCGCCCCGGATCGCGCTGCGCGTCAGCCTGCCACCGATCCGTGGCCCGGGTGGGGCGTTCTCCCGAGATATGCCCCGTTCTGTCGCCCGATGCGGTGAACTCCGCGTGTCCTGAGCGGTCTTGGGCCGCCTCAGCGTGCTCCGGCGGGCGCCGTCCGCACGATCGTCGCGACGGCCCGCTCGATCTCCGCGTCCGTGAGGTCGGCGCGGGCCGTCAGCCGCAGCCGCGAGATCCCGTCCGGTACCGACGGCGGCCGGAAGCAGCCCACGGACAGGCCCCGTTCGCGGCAGTCGGCCGCCCACCGCAGCGCCTCCTCAGGCCCCGGCGCGTGCACCGACACCACCGCCGCGTCCGGCCGGGCCGAGGTGAACCCCGCGTCCGTGAGCGTCCGGTGCAGGGCCGCCGCGACCGCCCGCGCCCGCTCGGCGAGGCCCGGATCGGCGGCGATCAGCCGCAGGCTCGCGAGCGCCGCGCCGGTGGCGGCGGGCGCGAGGCCGGTGTCGAAGATGAAGGTGCGGGCCGCGTTGACCAGGTGCTCGATCACCCGCGCCGGTCCGAGGACCGCGCCGCCCTGGCTGCCCAGCGACTTGGAGAGGGTCAGGGTCGTCACCACGTCCTCGTCGCCGGCGAGCCCGGCGCCGTGGACGGCGCCCCGGCCGCCGTCGCCGAGCACGCCGAAGCCGTGCGCGTCGTCGACGACCAGGCCGGCGCCGTGGTCGCGGCAGGCGGCGGCGAGTTCCTCCAGCGGGGCCCGGTCGCCGTCGACGGAGAACACGGAGTCGCTGACCGCGAGCGCCCGCCGCCCCGGATGCGCCTCCAGCGTCTTGCGTACGGCCTCGGGGTCGGCGTGCGGGACCACCGCGGCCTCGGCGCGGGCGAGCCGGCAGCCGTCCACGATCGAGGCGTGGTTGGCGGCGTCGGAGACGATCAGCGCGCCGGGGCCGCCGAGCGCGGTGAGCGCGGCGAGGTTGGCGGTGTAGCCGGAGGAGAAGACGAGGGCGGCCTCGAAGCCGCAGAACGCGGCCAGTTCCTCCTCCAGCCGGGTGTGCAGCCGCGTCGTGCCGGTGACGAGCCGCGAACCGGTCGCCCCGGCGCCCCAGCGGCGGGCCGCCTGGGCGGCGGCCTCGGTGACCTCGGGGTGCCGGGTGAGACCGAGGTAGTCGTTGCCCGCCAGGTCCAGCAGCTCCGACTCGGCCGGGCGCGGCCTCAGCGTCCGCACCAGCCCGGCCTCCGCCCGCCGCCGGGCCTCCGCGCCGGTCCAGTCGAAGGCGGAACGGCGCGCGGGAGGAGTCGGCTGGGCCTGGGGCATGGGGCGTTCCTTCGTCGGCGCCGTTCGTCGGCGCCTTTTGTAGGCAGCGCACAGACCCTAACGGCAGGAGGCCGAGGTCGGGATGTGGTCATACACACACCTCGATCCGGCTCGTTTGTTCAGTTCCTCCTTGGCCGGGGGGTGTGCCGTAGGCAAGGATCAGCCCTTATGGACCTGCTGAACACGCTGGTGGAGAAGGGGCTGCGGCGCGAGACGCCGACCCGTGAAGAAGCGCTCGCCGTGCTGGCGACCTCCGACGACGAACTGCTCGATGTGGTGGCCGCGGCCGGCAAGGTGCGCCGGCAGTGGTTCGGGCGGCGGGTGAAGCTGAACTACCTCGTCAACCTGAAGTCCGGGCTGTGCCCGGAGGACTGCTCGTACTGTTCGCAGCGGCTCGGCTCCAAGGCCGACATCCTCAAGTACACCTGGCTGAAGCCGGACGAGGCGTCGCAGGCCGCCGCGGCGGGCATCGCCGGCGGCGCCAAGCGGGTCTGCCTGGTGGCGAGCGGCCGGGGTCCGACGGACCGGGACGTGGAGCGGGTCGGCCGGACCATCGAGGCGATCAAGGAGCAGAACGAAGGCGTCGAGGTGTGCGCCTGCCTCGGTCTGCTCTCCGACGGGCAGGCCGAGCGGCTGAAGTCGGCCGGCGCCGACGCGTACAACCACAACCTCAACACGTCCGAGGGCACGTACGGCGAGATCACCACCACCCACACCTACGCGGACCGGGTGGACACCGTGCGGAAGGCGCACGCGGCGGGCCTCTCGGCCTGCTCGGGCCTGATCGCGGGCATGGGCGAGACCGACGAGGACCTGGTCGACGTGGTCTTCGCGCTGCGCGAGCTGGACTCGGACTCGGTGCCGGTCAACTTCCTGATCCCGTTCGAGGGCACGCCGCTGGCGAAGGAGTGGAACCTCAGCCCGCAGCGCTGCCTGCGGATCCTCGCCATGGTCCGGTTCGTCTGCCCCGACGTGGAGGTCCGGATCGCCGGCGGGCGCGAGGTGCACCTGCGGTCGATGCAGCCGCTGGCGCTGCACATCGCCAACTCGATCTTCCTCGGCGACTACCTCACCAGCGAGGGCCAGGCCGGCCAGGCCGACCTCGACATGATCGCGGACGCCGGCTTCGAGGTGGAGGGCGCGGGCACGACCACGCTGCCCGCCCACCGCGCCGACGCGCTCGCGGCGGCGGGCGGCGGCTGCGGCTCCCACGCGACGGCGGGCGGAGGCTGCGGTTCCGGCGCGGCGGCCGGGTGCGGCTCGCACGCGGACGCGGCGGACGCGGAGGCCGGCGGCGGCTCCGGCCCGTGCGGCGGCCACGCGGTGCCCGCGGCGGCTCCGGCTCAGGCTCCGGTATCGGCGTCCGCGTCTGCGTCCGCGTCTGCGTCTGCGTCTGCGTCTGAGGCGCGTACGGACCTGGTCGCGGTGCGACGCCGCGGCGCCGGCACGGACCTCGCTCCCAACGCGTAACGGCCGGCCATGCGCAACGACGAACTCCTCGCCCTCGACCGGGCGCACGTGTGGCATCCGTACGGCCCCATGCCGGGCCGTACGGAGCCGCTGGTGGTCGCGTCCGCGTCCGGCGTGCGGCTGCGGCTCGCCGAGCCGGCCGAGGGGCGGACCGAGCTGATCGACGGCATGTCGTCGTGGTGGTCGGCCGTGCACGGCTACAACCACCCGGTGCTGAACGAGGCGGCACGCGGTCAGCTCGACCGGATGAGCCACGTGATGTTCGGCGGACTCACCCACGAGCCCGCCGTCCGGCTCGCCGCCCGGCTCGTGGAGATCACGCCCGAGCCGCTGCACCACGTCTTCCTCAGCGACTCGGGCTCGGTCGCCGTCGAGGTCGCGGCCAAGATGTGCCTGCAGTACTGGCGTTCGCTCGGCCGCCCCGCCAAGCGGCGGCTGCTGACCTGGCGCGGCGGCTACCACGGCGACACCTGGCAGCCGATGTCGGTGTGCGATCCCGAGGGCGGGATGCACCAGCTGTGGTCCGGCGTGCTCCAGCAGCAGGTCTTCGTGGACGCGCCGCCCGCCGCGTACGAGGAGTCGTACGCCGAACTCCTCCGCGCCGCGATCGCGCGGCACGCGGACGAACTGGCCGCGGTGATCGTGGAGCCGGTGGTGCAGGGCGCGGGCGGCATGCGCTTCCACGACCCGGCGTACCTGCGGGTGCTGCGCGAGGCGTGCGACGCGCACGGCGTGCTGCTCGTCTTCGACGAGATCGCCACGGGCTTCGGCCGCACGGGCACGCTGTTCGCCGCCGACCAGGCGGGGGTCTCCCCCGACGTGATGTGCCTGGGCAAGGCGCTGACCGGCGGCTATCTGTCGATGGCGGCGACCCTGTGCACCCGCGCGGTCGCCGACGGCATCTCGCGGGGCGAGGTGCCGGTGCTCGCGCACGGCCCGACGTTCATGGGCAACCCGCTCGCCTCCGCCGTCGCGTGCGCCTCCATCGACCTGTTGCTCTCCCAGGACTGGGCGGGCGAGGTCAAGCGCATCGAGGCCGGGCTGCGCGACGGTCTCGCCGGGACCGAGGACGTCCCCGGCGTCCGCGAGGTGCGGGTGCTCGGCGCGATCGGCGTCGTCCAGCTCGACCACGAGGTCGACATGGCGGCCGCGACCCGGGCGGCGGTCCGGGAAGGCGTGTGGCTGCGTCCCTTCCGGGACCTCGTCTACACCATGCCGCCGTACGTGACCGGGGACGCCGACCTGGCGCGGATCTGCGCGGCGGTGCGCGCCGCGGCGACCGCGGGCTGACGCCGCCGGCGGCGGCCCGCGCGATCGACGAGGCAGCAGAAGGCAGAAGAGGAAAAGGGAAAGGGAGAGGGAAGCGATGGGCATCGTCGTCGTCAGCGGGACGGGCACGGAGATCGGCAAGACGGTCGTGACCGCGGCCGTCGCCGCCGCGGCCGTCGCCGCCGGGCGGTCGGTCGCGGTCCTGAAGCCCGCGCAGACCGGGCTCGCGCCCGACGAGCGCGGGGACGCGGACGAGGTGGTACGGCTCTCGGGCGCGAAGACCGCCGCCGAGCTGGCCCGCTATCCGGAACCGCTCGCCCCGGGCACGGCCGCCCGGCGCGCCGGTATGGCGCCGGTCGGCCCCGCGCAGGTCGCGGAGGCTGCCCGCGCGCTCGCCGGGGAGCACGACCTGGTGCTCGTCGAGGGCGCGGGCGGGCTGCTCGTCCGCTTCGACGAGGACGGCGGCACGCTCGCCGACGCGGCCCGGCTGCTCGGCGCGCCCGTCCTCGTGGTCGCGCCGGCCGGACTCGGCACGCTGAACGCGACCGCGCTCACGGCGGAGGCGCTGCGGGCGCGCGGGATCGCGCAGCTCGGTGTGGTCGTCGGCAGCTGGCCCACGGCACCGGACCTCGCGTCGCGCTGCAACCTGACGGACCTCCCGGAGGCGGCCGGCGCGCCGCTGCTCGGCGCGGTGCCGGAGGGCGCGGGGGCACTGGACCCGGCGGCCTTCCGCGCGGCGGCGGCCGACTGGCTCGCGCCCGCGCTCGGCGGGACCTGGGACGCGGAGGCGTTCCGGGGCGAGGCGGGGGCCTGAGGCGGGCGGTCCTCGTACGCGGGGCTTCTCGTGGGCACGGTGGCTGGGTCCGGCGGGGCCTGAGGTCGGAGGGCCAGGCGCGGGGGCGGCTCGCGGGGGCGGCTCGCGGGAGCCGCCTCGCGCGCGGAATTCCGGTGGCTCGCTCCGTATGGTGAAGAGATGCGCGCACACGTACAGGAGCTCGTCTTCGACTGCGGCGACCCGGCCGCCCTGGCCCGTTTCTGGGCCGGTCTCCTCGGCGGGGAGCCCGTCGACCGGAGCCCCGACTGGTCGTACGTCGACCCGCCCGGCTTCGTCCGCGTCGCCTTCCAGCGGGTCCCCGAGGGCAAGGCGGCGAAGAACCGCCTGCATCTGGACCTGGAGGCGGGCGACCCGGAGGCGGCGGCCGACGAGGCGGCGCCGCTCGGCGCGGTCCGCGTCGGTGGGCTCGTCAACGACGAACAGGGCGCCTTCCAGGTGATGCGGGACCCGGAGGGCAACGAGTTCTGCTTCGTCACGGGATGACGCGACCCCTTTCCTCTCGCCCGTCCCCCTCGCCCGTCCTTCTCGCCCTCCCGCCCCGCTCGGCCCCGTCACCCCACGTCCACCTCGCGGAACGTGCTGGCCGCCGCCTCACCCGCATGGTGGGATCGGGCCATGATCGATATAGAAATCCGGACCGCGGTGCCCTCCGACGCCGAAACCGTGCTCGCCTTCTGGCGGGAGGCCGCGGAGGGCACGTCCATCTCCGACGACGTCGACGGGGTGCGACGGCTCCTCGCCCGCGACCCCGAGGCTCTGATCCTCGCCGTGGACGGCGACCGCGTCGTCGGTTCCGTGATCGCCGGCTGGGACGGCTGGCGCGCCTCGCTCTACCGGCTCGCGGTGCTCCCCTCGTACCGCCGCCGCGGCCTCTCCAAGGTCCTGCTCAAGGCGGCGGAGGATCGTTTCGCCGCGCTGGGCGGGCGCCGCGCGGACGCCATGGTGCTGGAGGAGAACGCACGCGCGCACCGCGCGTGGGAGGCGGCCGGGTACGCGCGGCAGGACGAGTGGCGCCGCTGGGTGAAGCCCTTCACGGGGTGACCGGCCCGCCACTTTGCCGATCCTTTACCATGGGATCTCGATCAGAAAACCCGACGACCGAAAGGTGTGAACGTCCGCCCATGGGCGAGCCTCCCAGTAGCACTGGTACCACCCCCGCCGAGAGCACCGCTTCCGACCCCGGTTCCGATACCGGCTCCGGTTCCGGTTCCGACTCCGGCGGCCGACATCGCGCGTTCCGTGCCTCCCTGTCTGATCATGGGACGGAGGTGACCCGATGACCGAAGTGCTTCTGCTCCTGGTGGCGCTGCTGCTCGCGCTCGCGTGCGGCGCGTTCGTGGCGGCGGAGTTCTCGCTGACCACCGTCGAACGCGGCGAGCTGGAAGCGGCCGTCAAGCGGGGCGAGCGCGGCGCCGCCGGCGCCCTCAAGGCCGTCAAGTCGCTCACGTTCCAGCTCTCCGGCGCCCAGCTCGGCATCACCGTCACCAACCTGGTCGTCGGCATGCTCTCCGAGCCCTCCATCTCCAAGCTGATCAAGGGACCGGTCGAGGACCTCGGCCTCTCCCCCTCGGTGGCCTCCTCGGTCGCCCTCGTCCTCGGCACCGCCCTCTCGACCGTGGTCCTCATGGTCGTCGGCGAACTGGTGCCCAAGAACTGGGCGATCTCCTCGCCGCTCGCCGTGGCCAAGGTCGTGGCGACGCCGCAGCGCGTGTTCACGGCCGCGTTCAAGCCGCTGATCAGCCATCTCAACAACACCGCCAACCGGATCCTGCGCCGCCTGGGCATGGAGCCCACCGAGGAGCTGGCGTCCGCGCGCTCCCCGCAGGAGCTGGTCGCCCTCGCGCGCCACTCCGCGAAGGAGGGCGCGCTGGAGGCGGACACCGCCGAGCTGTTCGTCCGCACGCTGAACCTCGCGGAGCTCACCGCCGAGAACGTCATGACGCCGCGCGTCCAGGTCACCGCCCTGGAGGTGCAGGCCACCGCGGAGGACGTCGCCAACGCCACGCGCGCCACCGGCCTCTCCCGCTTCCCCGTCTACCGGGGCAACCTCGACACCGTCGTGGGCATCGCGCACATCAAGGACGTCCTCGCCATACCGGCCGACGAGCGCCGGCGGCGCCGCGTCGGTGACATCGTGCGCGAGCCGCTGCTCGTGCCCGAGACGCTGACCGTGGACAAACTGCTCGACCGCCTGTCCGGGAAGCAGACCATGGCCGTCGTCATCGACGAGTACGGCGGCACGGCCGGTGTCGCGACCCTGGAGGACATCGTCGAGGAGGTCGTCGGCGAGGTGCGCGACGAGCACGACCCGCACGAGACCCCCGACCTCGCACGCGCAGGCGAGGACGAGGACGGCCGCCTGCTGTGGTCGGCCGACGGAGCCGCCCGCACCGACCAGCTGGAACGCATCGGCCTGAAGGTGCCGGACGGACCGTACGAGACCCTCGCCGGCGTCCTCGCGACCGACCTGGGCCGCATCCCGGCCGTCGGCGACAGCGTGGAGCTCGGCGGCTGGCGTCTCGACGTCGTCGACGCCTCCGGGCGCCGCGCCGCGCGCGTCCTGCTGCACGCGCCGCTCCCCCAGGAAGACGACGAGACCGGCGAGGCCCACCGATGACCGCGATCCAGCTGCTGATCGGCCTGCTCACGCTGGTCGTCAACGCCTTCTTCGTCGGCGCCGAGTTCGCCCTGATCTCGGTCCGGCGCAGCCAGATCGAGCCCCTCGCGGAGGCCGGCGACCGCCGGGCCCGCAGCGTCGTCTGGGGCCTGGAGCACGTGTCCGCGCTGCTCGCGGCGGCGCAGCTCGGCATCACGCTGTGCACCCTGGTGCTCGGCATCGTCGCCGAGCCCGCCATCGCGCACCTGCTGGAGCCGGTCTTCGACGCCGTGGGCGTGCCGCACGGCTTGGTCCACCCGATCTCGTTCGTGATCGCGCTGACCGTGGCCACGTACCTGCACATGCTCCTCGGCGAGATGGTGCCGAAGAACATCGCGCTCGCCGAGCCGACCCGGACCGCGCTGATCCTCGGCCCGCCGCTGGTGACGCTGGCGCGGGCGCTGCGTCCGGTGATCTTCACCATCAACGCCTTCGCGAACGCGCTGCTGAAGCTGCTGCGCGTGGAGGCGAAGGACGAGGTGGCGGCGACGTTCTCGGACGACGAGCTGGCCCGCATGGTCACCGACGCCGGCGACGCCGGTCTGCTCGACGACCGGGCCGCCGAGCGGCTGCACGACGCCCTCGAGCTGGGCCGCCGTCCGGTGCGGGACGTGGTCATGCCGGTGGAGAAGGTGATGTACGCGCAGGTGGGCACCACTCCGGAGCAGCTGGAGTCGCTGGCCGCCGAGTCGGGCTTCTCCCGCTTCCCGGTGGTGGACTCCGACCGCCGGATCCTCGGCTACCTCCACGTGAAGGACGCCCTGGACATCAGCCCGCGCGACCTTCCGCTGCCGGTGTCGGCGCTGCGGCCGATCGCGCGCGTGCGGGCGGCGACCCCGATGGACGACGTGCTGACGGCGATGCGCCGCAGCCGTACGCACCTGGCCGCCGTGCTCGACGAGGACGGCAAGCTCGCCGGACTGGTGACGATGGAGGACGTCCTCCGCGAACTGGTGGGCCGCCCGGCCGCGCCGTAGCGGGCGCGCGGCGCGGCGGAAGGGCCCCGGGATCTCGGATCCCGGGGCCCTTCCCGCGTCCGCGCTCCCGGTGCGGGGGCGCCGCCGCGTCAGAGGGCGGTGGCGGCGAGCCAGTCGTCGAGGAGGTCGCGGTCGCCTGTGTGGGTGAAGCGGGCGTCGTTGGCGGCGTACCGGCGGTGCAGCAGGAGGAGCAGGTCGCCGGCGTCGGCGGTCACGGTGGCGGTGATCGGCTGACCCGATTCGGTCAGCTGAGTGGATTCGGCCAGCTGAGTCGATGCGTTCGGCTGATGTGGTGTGGTCGGCCGGTGCGACGCGGTCCGTTCGGTCGTCCGGCTCCAGGTGAAGCCGCCTCCGCCGAGCACCAGCGTCCACGCGGCACCGCTGTCGCGCGCCGCCAGGCGGAGGGCGGCGCCGTCGCGGCCGAGGTGGGCGAGCGGTTCGGCGATCCACGGGATGTAGGGGGCCGTGGTGAGGAAGTGGTCGAGCGCGTCGGCGGCCGTGGCCGGGTCGAGCGGGCGCGCGCCGCCGGTGAGCGCGATCTCGGCGTCGGCGAGGTGGACGACCGTCTCGGCCAGGACGTGCCGCGGGTAGTGCCGTACGTACGGGTCGGCGCCGGGTGACCACACCGGCGCGGCGGGATCGGCGGCGCGCGCCGCGGCGGTGAAGGCGGCGGCGCGTGCGGCGAACCAGCCGGGGTACGCGGACGGCTCGGCCGGCGGGTCGAGCGGGAGGTCACCGGGGCGGACGCGGGTGGCGGGCCGTGCGGTCACCAGGTGCGCGGCCCAGCCGTGCACGGTACCGAGGTGACGGGTGAGGTCGCCGAGCGTCCAGCCGGGGCAGGTCGGCACGGGCGTGGCGGGATCGGCGTCCGCGACGGTGTCCGCGTACCGGCCCGCCTGCTCGGCGACGGCGTCCACGAGGGCGAGGTGGATGTCCTCGTCCAGCCCGAATCCCGCGGACACCTGGAGCAGCTGGTCCCGCCACGGGCCGGGCGGCTCCCGCAGCGCGGCGGCGCGGAAGAGTCCGTCGAGGGTCCGCCGGTCCTCCAGGCCGAGGCCGGACAGCACGTACCCGGTGCTCTCGAGCCACTTCACGGCCGTGTCGGGGTCGAGGGTGTCCTCGTCGCTGGTCTCGACCGCCGTGACCAGCCCGGCCAGGGCCTCGGCCAGGGCGTGCAGGAGCGCGTCGCTCATCGGGTTTCCCCTCCCGGGTGCTCCACGGCACCCGCGCATACCGCACGGTATGATCGGGTCCGCCATGGAGATCAATGCCACGTACAACAGTCTCGTCGCCGTCGGGGACAGCTTCACCGAGGGTATGTCGGACCTGAGGCCCGACGGCTCGTACCGGGGCTGGGCGGACGTCCTGGCGGGCCGGCTCGCCGCCCGCACGCCCGGGTTCCGCTACGCGAACCTCGCGGTGCGCGGGAAGCTCATCGGTCAGATCGTCGAGGAGCAAGTCGCCCTGGCCGCAGGGATGGAGGCCGATGTGGTCACCCTCGTCGGCGGCCTCAACGACACCCTCCGCCCCAAGGTCGACATGGTGCGCGTGAAGGACCTCCTGACCGAGGCCGTGGAACGCCTCACACCTGCCTGCGGGCAGCTGGTCCTGATGCGCAGCCCCGGCCGGAACGGCCCGGTCATGGAGCGCTTCCGCCCCCGGATGGAGGAGCTCTTCGCGCACATCGACGCCCTGGCCGACCGGCACGGCGCGCTCGTGGTCGACCTGTACGGCGCGCCGGTCCTGGGCGACCCCCGGCTGTGGGACGTGGACCGGCTGCACCTCACCGCCGAGGGGCACCGCCGGGTCGCGGAGGCCGTGTGGCAGTCGCTGGGGCTGGCCGCCGAGAGCGACTGGCGGGAGCCGCTTCCGGCGGCGGTACGCCCGGGCTGGATGACGCGGCGGGCCGCGGACGCCCGGTTCGCGAGGGAGCACCTGGGCCCGTGGATCGGCCGCCGGCTCACCGGCCGCTCGTCCGGCGACGGCCGGCCCCCGAAGCGCCCGGAGCTGCTTCCGTACGAGACGCGGTCCGAGGTCTGACCGGGGCACGGTCCGAGGTCCGGCCAAGGGGTGACCGGGCAGCGGGCACCGGCCGCGTGACATGGGTCTCGTAGCAAGCTCCAGCCGGGACCACGGCGCTGGCCTGCAGAAATCACCAGTAAACTCTGGACACGTGACTGCTGCCACGGTGAAGCCCCGTATCCCCAACGTCCTGGCCGGCCGCTACGCCTCCGCGGAGCTCGCCGTCCTCTGGTCCCCCGAGCAGAAGGTGAAGCTGGAGCGCCAGCTGTGGCTCGCCGTGCTGCGCGCCCAGAAGGACCTCGGGATCGAGGTTCCGGACGCGGCGATCGCCGACTACGAGCGCGTCCTCGACCAGGTCGACCTCGGCTCCATCGCCGAGCGCGAGAAGGTCACCCGGCACGACGTGAAGGCCCGCATCGAGGAGTTCAACGCCCTCGCCGGCCACGAGCACGTGCACAAGGGCATGACCTCCCGCGACCTCACGGAAAACGTCGAGCAGCTCCAGATCCGCCTCTCCCTGGAGCTGATGCGGGACCGCACGGTCGCCGTCCTCGCCCGCCTGGGCAAGCTGTCCGCGGAGTACGGCGAGCTCGTCATGGCCGGCCGCTCGCACAACGTCGCCGCGCAGGCCACCACCCTCGGCAAGCGCTTCGCGACCGCCGCGGACGAGCTGCTCGTGGCGTACGCGCGCCTGGAGGACCTGCTCGGCCGCTACCCGCTGCGCGGCATCAAGGGCCCCGTCGGCACCGCCCAGGACATGCTCGACCTGCTCGGCGGCGACGCCGACAAGCTCGCCGAGCTGGAGCAGCGGATCGCCGGCCACCTCGGCTTCGCGCACGCCTTCACCTCGGTCGGCCAGGTCTACCCGCGCTCGCTCGACTACGACGTCGTCACCACGCTGGTGCAGCTCGCCGCGGGCCCGTCGTCCATCGCCAAGACCATCCGCCTGATGGCCGGCCATGAGCTGGTCACCGAGGGCTTCAAGCCCGGCCAGGTCGGCTCCTCCGCGATGCCGCACAAGATGAACACCCGCTCCTGCGAGCGCGTCAACGGCCTCATGGTCATCCTGCGCGGTTACGCCTCGATGACCGGCGAGCTGGCGGGCGACCAGTGGAACGAGGGCGACGTGTCCTGCTCCGTGGTCCGCCGCGTGGCGCTGCCGGACGCGTTCTTCGCGCTCGACGGCCTGCTGGAGACCTTCCTGACGGTGCTCGACGAGTTCGGCGCCTTCCCGGCCGTCGTCGCCCGCGAGCTCGACCGCTACCTCCCGTTCCTCGCCACCACCAAGGTCCTCATGGCCTCGGTCCGCGCGGGCGTGGGCCGCGAGCTCGCCCACGAGGCGATCAAGGAGAACGCGGTGGCCTCGGCCCTCGCCATGCGCGAGCAGGGCGTCGAGCGCAACGAACTCCTCGACAAGCTCGCCGCCGACGACCGCATTCCGCTGGACCGCGCGCAGCTCGACGCGCTGATGGCGGACAAGCTCTCCTTCACCGGCGCCGCCGCCGACCAGGTCGCCACCGTGGTGTCCCGGATCGAGGAGCTCGTCAAGCAGCACCCCGAGGCCGCCGCCTACACCCCCGGCGCGATCCTCTGAGCCCGAACCGCCGGTTCACCCGCGAGGAACTGGAGGCCGCCCGCGACCGCGTCGTCCCCGACGTGGCCGAGGGCGGCCTCGCCGTTCTGTTCTGCGGCATCAACCCCGGCCTGATGACCGCCGCGACGGGCCACCACTTCGCCCGCCCCGGCAACCGCTTCTGGCCGGTGCTCCACCTCTCCGGCTTCACCCCGCGCGTGCTGCGCCCCGACGAGCAGGACGAGCTGCTGTCGTACGGGCTCGGCATCACCAACGTCGCCGCCCGGCCGACCGCGCGCGCCGACGAACTGAGCCGCGAGGAGTACGTCGAGGGCGGCCGGATCCTCACCGCGAAGGTCCTGCGGCTGAAGCCCCGCTGGCTCGCGGTCGTCGGCGTCACCGCGTACCGCACGGCCTTCGGCGAACCGAAGGCGGCGATCGGCCCGCAGGAGCGGACCATCGGCACGACGCGGATCTGGGCGCTGCCCAACCCGAGCGGGCTGAACGCGCACTGGACGGCGGCGACCATGGCGGACGAGTACGCACGGCTCCGCCGGGCCGCCGGCCTGCCGCGCGCCTGACCGGATCCCTCCGCCGCTTCGCCACCACGGTCACCGCCACGGAGGCGTGTCACGAGGGCGTGTCACGAGGGCGCGTCCCGCGAGCACCTCACAGCGGGCTCGTCACACGGGCACGCCGGAGCGGCACCTCACGGCGGATCCACATCGGTCACGACGGCGAGGAGCTGGAACGGCAGCTCGTCGTCCCACTGCGAGACGCCCAGTCCTATCCATCTGTCGTCCACACGCCACAGCGTGAGGTCCGGTACGTGCGCGCACAGCACGGACCAGGGCTCCGGCAGCCGCTCCCCCTCCATGCTGCGATGGTGCAGCGACCACAGGCTCATGCGGTCCGGCGCGCCCCAGCGCGCGGCGAGGACAGCGGCCAGACCGTCCCGCTCCGCTTCGTACTGCTCCTCGACGACCTCCCGGCGGCTCCCGCCGTCCTCCCAGAAGTCCTCGCTGGTCGCCAGCGCGAGGACGTGGAAACCGGGCCCGCTGTCGAGGTGGCCGGCGCGCTCCGGCCCCGCCGGGAAATCCCTCGACCGCAGTAAGTCGAGGTCCGACAGAAGGCGTGTCGTGGTCATGTGCCCAGTAAACCGCGCCCCACTGACAGTTGGCGCCGCGTCAGCCGCCCGCCCCCGCGACTCCGGTGAGCCTGCGAGGACACGGCCGCCCGGAGACATCCGGGACAGGGGGAAATACCGGCCGGCGGAGGTCCGGGAAGGCGTCCAGGGGGCGGCCCTCGCCGCTTCCGGAACCATTGAGTACCATCCGCCTGAGACGGGCACGAGCTGGGAGGACACACTGTGGGGCGGCTGACCGGCGGGGATCCGTCGCTGCTGCGGCGGATCAATTCCGCGGTGGTACTCCATGCTCTGCGCGGCTCCGACGCGCGCACGCTCACGGACCTGACCCGGATCACCGGGCTGTCCCGGCCGACCGTCGAAGGGGTCGTCGAAGGCCTCATCGACGGCGGCCTCGTCGTCGAGGCGGCGCCCGAGGAGGGCGAGACCCGGCGCCAGGGACGCCCCGCGCGGAGGTTCCGCTTCCGCGCCGAGGCGGGCCATCTGCTCGGCATCGAGATCGGTCCGCACCGCGTCGCCGCCCTCCTCTCCGGTCTGGACGGCCGGATCATCAGCGCGGGCGCGCGCGAGGTGTCGGAGACCGCGCCCGAGGACGAACGCCTCGACAAGGTGCGCACGGTCGTCGCCGACGTGCTCCGCCGCGCCGGTGTGCCCCGGTCGAACCTGCGGGCGGTCGGCGTCGGCACCCCCGGCATCGTGGAGGCCGACGGCACGGTGCGGCTCGGCACCGCCCTGCCCGGCTGGACGGGCCTCGCGCTCGGCGAGCGGCTGCGCCGCTCCTTCCGCTGCCCGGTGATCGTGGAGAACGACGCCAACGCGGCGGCCGTCGCCGAACACTGGAAGGGCGCGGCAACCGACTCCGACGACATCGTCTTCGTCCTCGCCGGGCTGAGCCCCGGCGCGGGCTCGCTGATCGGCGGCCGGCTGCACCGCGGTTACGGCGGCGCGGCGGGCGAGATCGGCGCGCTGCACCTGCTGGGGCGCGGCGTCACGCCGGAGCACCTGCTGTCGACGACCGACGAACCGCTGCACCCGCTCGACGAGCAGGCGGTCGCGGAGGTCTTCGCCCTGGCGAGGAAGGGCGACGCGCAGGCCCAGGCGGCGGTCGAGCGGTTCATCCAGCGGCTGGTCCACGACGTGGGCGCCCTCGTGCTGGCGCTCGATCCCGAGCTGGTGGTGGTCGGCGGCTGGGCGGCCGGCCTGGACGGTGTGCTGCAGCCGCTCCGCGAAGAGCTGGCGCGGTTCTGCCTGCGCCCGCCGCGGGTCGTGCTGTCGCTGCTCGGCGAGGCCGCGGTCGGCACGGGCGCGCTGCGTCTCGCCCTCGACCACGTCGAGGAGCAGCTGTTCGCCGTCGACGGCAGCGTGACGGCCCGCCGCTGACCCGGGCACGCGCGCGTACCCGTACTCGTACGCGTACACCGACCCCTGCGTGTACGACCTGACAGCGCCCAGGCGCCGGCCGATCCCGGCGCGACCGTACCGTGAAACGCGAAAACCCGGCCTCGGAAGGCCGGGTCTTCGTGGTGCCGTCCGGGCATCGGCTCGCGTGAACCGCCGCTCCGGCCGACCGGGGTCAGGAGGCCATCGCGAGGTCGACCGAGTCGCCGAAGGTGAGGCGGCAGGTGTCGGCGCGGTAGGTGGCGACCGAGACGGCGGCGGTACGGCCTCCGGAGAGGTACCGCGTCGTCACCACCAGCACCGGGGAGCCCGGGAGGCGGTCCAGCTCCTTGGCGTCGTCCGCGCGCGCGGAACCCAGCTCCACCGAGCGGTCCTGGCCGTCCAGGGCGAGGTGCTGGAGCTCGCGCAGCACGGCACGGGCGCGCGCGGGTCCGGCGGGGGCGTCGATCGAGGTGAGCCCGGCGACCGAGCCGACGGGCACGTACAGCACTTCCGTGGCGACGGCCTGGCCCTGGCTGAGGCGCACCCGGCGCACCAGGTGCACGTCCTCGCCGGCCGGAGTCTCCAGCAGGCGGGCGACGGCGGCGGGCGCCGTGCCGAGGACGGCGTCCTGCGCCTCCCAGGCGTCGTCGCCGACGCCGGGCCACGCCTGCTGCGTGGTCGAGACGTCGACGCCGACGCGCGGGGGCGCGACCGTCGTGCCGACACCGCGCCGGCGCTGCAGGCGTCCTTCGAGCTCCAGCTGCTCCAGAGCCTGGCGGAGCGTGGCGCGGGCGACGCCGAAGCGGGCCGCGAGCTCGCGCTCGTTGGGCAGGATCTCACCGACCGCGAAGTCGGAGTCGAGTGCTTCGCCGATCACCGTCTTGAGGTGCTGGTACTTCGGTTCCTGGACCGATTCCAGCTGCGTGGTCCCCACCCTGTCCTCCGCAATTCGCCGTGTCCCGCGGCGTTTCCGCGCCCTTGTTTATTAAAGGTTCCTGCACTAACTCTGCGACCATAAGGCGAGCCATCACCTTGGTCAAGACCAATCCTCCGCCGAACGTCCGGAAATGTGACCCTCTGACCTTGATCGTTCACAGGACGTTCGCACCCCCGTGAGACGCGCGCACCAGAAGCCCCGCCCACCGGACCGGTGGGCGGGGCTTCTGGTGTGGCAGAGGGGCGGGGCCCCGGCAGGGCGGGGCACGACTTTCGTCCGACCTCTTGAACAGGCGACTACCCATCAGTAAATCTTGCTGACAGGACGTCTAAGAGGATGTGCGAGGGAGCCTCCATGCCGGCACGGATCGTGTTCGAGTTCGAGACCCCGAGGGGTCGCCGCACCACATCCCTGACGTACGAGCGCCGCGGAACGGGAGCACCACTGCTCCTGCTCCACGGCATCGGCCACCACTGGCAGGCGTGGGAGCCGGTCCTCGACGTGCTGGCCACGGAACGCGACGTCATCGCCGTCGACCTGCCCGGATTCGGCGCCTCCGACGGCCTCCCGCAGGACTGCCCCTACGACCTGGCGACGGTCGCGCCCGTTCTCGCCGCCTTCTGCGCGGCCCTCGGCGTCGAACGGCCCCACGTGGCGGGCAACTCCCTCGGCGGACTGCTCGCCCTCCAACTCGGCCGCGAGAAGGCCGTCCGCTCGGTCACCGCCCTCTCCCCCGCGGGCTTCTGGACCGAGAGCGAGCGCCGGTACGCCTTCGGCACCCTGCGCGCGATGCGCGGCGCGGCCCTGTCGATGCCCGTCCCCGTCATCGACCGTCTGTCCCGCACCCCGGCCGGCCGGACGGCGCTCACCAGCACCATCTACGCCCGCCCCGGCCGCCGCTCACCCGACGCGGTCGTCGCCGAGACGCTGGCGCTGCGCGAGGCCACCGGCTTCCACCAGACGCTCGCCGCGGGGCGCACAGTCCTCTTCCGCGACGACATCCCGTCGCTGCCGGTCACGATCGCGTGGGGCACCCGGGACCGGCTGCTGCTGCGCCGCCAGGGCGTCCGCGCCAAGCAGACCATCCCCGGCGCGCGCCTGGTGCGGCTGCCCGGCTGCGGCCACGTCCCGATGAACGACGACCCCGCGCTCGTCGCCCGCGTGATCCTCGACGGCAGCGCCGGCGACTGAGCCGGCCGCGCTCCTCCGCCCGATCAGCAGGCCGGTGCCGAGCGCGGCGCCGGCCCCCACGAGCAGTCCGCCCACGGCCTGCGGCAGACCCAGCACGGCCTCGCCGACCACCGCCGCGCTCAGCGCCGCCGCCACGGGGATGGCGCCGGTGTAGAGCGTGGCCCGCTCCATGCCGATGCGCTCGACGCCCTTGTAGAAGAAGACGAACCCGACGACGGTCGCGAGCACCGCCTGCCACAGCAGGGCGCCCGTCTCCACCGCGGTCGGCATCCGCACGACGGCGGCGCCGTCCACGACGATCCCGAGCAGCGCGGCCTCCACCGCGCCGACGCCGCAGACGGCGACGGTCAGCAGCCGCGCGCCGAGCGGGCGCAGCACGGGCACGGCGAGCACCGTGAACGCGACCTCCCCGCCGAGCGCCGCCACCGACCAGCCGAGCCCCGCCAGGTCGGTGCGCCCCCACCCCTGCACGGTGAACGCCCCGGCGGCGACGAGCAGGGACCCGTACAGCACGGCCCGCGCGGGCCGCCGGCCTTCCAGCAGCGGCACGAGGACGGCGACCACGATGGGAGCGCACCCGACGACAACTCCGGGGACGGCGGGTTCGGCGGTGCGCTCGGCGGCGAGGACCGCGAGGTTGAAGCCGACCATGCCGACGGCCGCGAGGACCGCGATCCGCACCCACGAGCCGACACCGAGCCGCCGCAGCGGCGCCAGCCCTCCCCGGCCGAGCAGCGGGAGCAGCAGCAGACAGGCGGCACCGTAACGGAGGGCCTGCCCGCCCGCGTACGGGTAGTCGCCGAGGAGACCGTTGGCGGTGAAGGAGGCTCCGACGAGGGCGTAGGCGAGAGTCACGAGGAGGACTCCGCGCAAGGCGTTGGCGTTCATGGTCCTGACGCTAGGGAGCGGGGCGGCCCGGATTAAGGTCCACTTCCATGACGCCATCGGGGACCACTTCAGGCACGGCACCGGATCGGCCGGCCCGGGACGCCGGCGCGCAGCCGGCCTGGGAGCTGCTGCTCCCCGCCGTTGAGGCACCGGCGCGCCGCCGTGGCCGCGCCCTGCAGGAAGTCCTGCGCGAAGCGGTGCGGACCGGACGGCTCACCGCCGGTACGCGTCTGCCGTCGACCCGCGCGCTCGCCGCGGACCTGCACGTCTCCCGCGGCCTGGTCACGGAGGCGTACGAACAACTCACGGCGGAGGGCTACCTGCGCAGCGGCCGGGGTTCGGGCACCTGGGTGAGCGAAGCGGTCCGAACGGCAGAGGCGGCCCGGCGCTCCATGCCCGACCCGCCGCAGGCAGCGGACCCCCACGGCTCCGGCCCCACGGTGGACTTCCGCCCCGGCACCCCTGACCTGTCCCTCTTCCCGCGCGCGGCCTGGGCGGCGTCCCAGCGGGCTGTGCTCACCGAGCTGCCGCACCACGCGCTCGGCTATCCGGATCCCCGGGGGCTGCCGGCGCTGCGATCCGCACTCGCGGCGATGCTGACGCGGCGACGCGGTGTGGTGGCCGACCCGGCACGTGTGGTGGTGTGTTCGGGCGTGGCGCAGGCGGCGACGCTGCTCGGCTTCGTACTGCGGTCGCGGGGACACGACGCGGTGGGTGTGGAGGACCCCGGTAGCCCCGAGCACGCGCGGCTCTTCGCGGCGACGGGCCTCAAGACGGTGTGGCTCCCGCTCGACGAACAGGGCATGCGGCCTGATCCTCTGAGCGCGGCGGGACTTCGGGCGGTCGTGGTGACGCCGTCGCACCAGTTCCCGTCCGGGATCGCGTGGTCGGCGGAGCGACGCGGCATGCTCCTGGACTGGGCGCGCGCGGTCGACGGATACGTGCTGGAGGACGACTACGACGGCGACTTCCGGTACGACCGCGCACCGGTCGGGGCGCTCCAGGGCCTCGATCCCGAGCGGGTCGTGTACACCGGCTCGGTGAGCAAGTCCCTCGCGCCTGGGCTGCGGCTCGGCTGGATGGTGGTGCCCGGTGCCCTCGTCGACGAGGTAGTCGAACGGAAGCGGACGATGGACCTGGGCCATCCGGTGTTCGACCAGGCGGCGTTGGCGCACATGGTGACGAGCGGAGGTTACGACCGACAGCTGCGCCGCTGCCAACGCCTGTACCGGGAACGGCGCGACGCGCTGCTGAGCTCGTTGCACACGTACTTCCCGGGGTCGGAGGTGACCGGCATCGCGGCCGGGCTGCATGTCATCGCCTGTCTCCCCGCCCGGTACAGGCCAGGGGAACGGTTCCTGGCCGCGGCGGCAGAGGCGGGCGTGGCGCTGCGGTCGCTGGAGGAGTACGGGACGGCACGACCGTCGGATGGCGCCGTACGTCTCGTCATCGGTTACGCGCATCTGACGCCGGCGGCGATCTCGACCGGGCTGCGACGAGTCTCGGAGGCACTGGGCGCGTCCTGAACGGACGAGGGGCCTTGTGTTCACGCGCGGTTCGCGTGACCGCCGCTCCCGCCGATTAGGCAAGGGTCCGGTGTGAACTCCCGCACCGCGAGCCGGCCTCGACGCCGTCGCGATGACGTCGAGGCCGGACCCGAACCCTTCTCGGAGGCCACATGTCCACGAACCCGCCCGGTGCTACCGCCATCACTCCCGCCACACCGCCTTCCGCCTTCGGGCGCCGCAGTGTGCTGCGCGGCTCGATCGCCGCCTCTGCCGGCCTCGCCCTGGGCGGTGCCGGTCTCGCCGCGCCGGCGTTCGCGCTCTCAGGACGTCCCAGCGCTCAGTGGGGTGTGCAGGTCGGCGACGTCACGGCCCGTTCTGGACTGGTGTGGGTGCGGTCGGACCGGCCCGCCCGGATGATCGTCGAGACGTCCGCAACGGAGTCGTTCCGGCGGGTCCGCCGTCATCACGGGCCGCTGCTGGGCGCCGGCACCGACCTCACGGGCACGACGCTCCTGCGGGGTCTGCCGGCGGGCGAGCAGATTCACTACCGGGTCGTCCTCGCCGATGCCGACGATCCGCGCCGCACGAGCGAGCCCGTCCTCGGCACGTTCCGTACGGCACCGGAACGGCGCCGGGACGGCGTGCGCTTCCTCTGGTCCGGCGACATCGCCGGACAGGGATGGGGCATCAACCCGGACATCGGTGGATTCCGGGCCTTCGAGGCGATGCGCCGCCTCGACCCCGACTTCTTCCTGTGCAGCGGCGACACCGTCTACGCCGACGGGCCGCTGCAGTCCTCCGTGACCCTCCCCGACGGCCGTATCTGGCGCAATCTCGTCACGCCGGAGAAGGCGAAGGTCGCCGAGACGCTCGACGAGTACCGGGGCAACTTCCGCTACAACCTGCTCGACCGGAACGTCCGGGCGTTCAACGCGCAGGTGCCGACGGTGGTGCAGTGGGACGATCACGAGGTGCGCAACAACTGGTACCCGGGCCAGATCCTCGACGACGTCCGGTACGCGGAGAAGAACGTGGACGTGCTCGCGTCGCGGGCCTCGCGCGCCTTCGCCGAGTACTTCCCCGTCTCGACGATGCGTGCGTCCGCCGGTACGGAGGGCCGCATGCACAGGGTGGTGCGATACGGACCGCTCCTCGACGTCTTCGTGCTGGACATGCGCTCGTACCGCAACGCCAACTCAGCCGGCCGGCAGGCGGACGACACCACCGGCATCCTCGGAGCCGAGCAGCTCGCCTGGCTGAAGCGGGAGCTGTCCCGCTCCCGGGCGGTCTGGAAGGTACTGGCCGCGGACATGCCGATCGGGCTGGTCGTGCCGGACGGCTCCGCCGCTTTCGAAGCGATCGCGCAGGGCGACCCGGGTGCTCCGCTGGGACGCGAGCTTCAGATCGCCGAGCTGCTGCGCTTCATCAAGCACCGTCGCATCACGGGCACGGTGTGGCTGACGGCGGACGTGCACTACACCTCGGCGCAGCACTACGCGCCCGAGCGGGCCGCCTTCCAGGATTTCGCTCCTTTCTGGGAGTTCGTGTCGGGGCCGCTGGCCGCCGGCGGCTTCCCGGCGAACAAGCTGGACGCGACATTCGGACCGGAGCGCGTGTTCGTGCGGGCTCCCGAGCGGGCGAACGTGTCGCCGATGGAGAGCCCGCAGTACTTCGGCGAGGTGGACATCGACGGCGGCAGTGGTGAGCTGACGGTACGTCTGCGAGCGGATGACGAGACCGTGTTGTTCACCAAGGTGCTGCAGCCGGGCCTCGTCGGACAGTAGCGCCCTATCGGGGTCGGCGGGGTTATCCACAGGCCGGCCTGTGGATACGAGCGGGATGTCAGTGGCGGGCCCTACGGTCGATTCCATGACGCGATCCGTACAGGCGCTCGCTTACGCACGCCCATCTTCCCTTGAGTCCACGGCCTCCGGCCGGCTCCTCGGTCTGGAGACGTCCGGAGGTCTGACCCCACTGGGCGCCGAGGCGCATCCCCGTTTCTTCTCCGGGTTTCTGGCTGCCCCTCAGATCGCCGCGCGCGGCCTGCTGGCGGTGGCGGACGTGGCGGCCGCCCGCTATCACCAACGGCCGAGACCGGGCTCGCTCGATCCCGTCGTGACGGGGAACGGGGACCGCCTGCGGTTCGAGTCCTTCTCCGCGTGCGGCGGGGTGTACGCACGGCTCGACGTGCTCGACGAGGGGCTCGACGGGACGGAGACCGGCCACGGCACCACCAATGTGGACGTCAACGACCCGCTCCGCGAGGCACTGTCGCGGATGAGCGGTGACGACCCGCTGCATCTGCGGGTGGGGCCCGATGGCATGGCGGTGACGACGCTCGGTGGCTCGGTGGTGGAGAAGAAGGTTCCGCTGCCGGACCGCTGGCTGCGGGGCTTCGCCGAGGCACAGGTCGCTTCGGCCCGGTTCGACCTGCGGGCCGAACTGTCCGGCGCGGAGGCCGTTCGGTTCCTGCGCGGGCTGCCCCGCTCGCAGAGCCGCGGGCGGGCGCCGCTGTGGGTGGTCCAGACGGGCCGGACGCTGCGTCCGACCCTGCGCCCTGGGGCCGGCGCCGTATGCCTGCCGGGGCCGGACCGTCTCACCGCCCTGGAGCGGGTCCTCCGCTTCGCCACGGCACTCCGGGTCTACGGACCGGTGCCCGACGGGCAGGCCGCTCCCAGCGCGTGGGAGGTGTCCCTGCCGGGTATGCGGCTGACGCTCACCCTCTCCCCCGATCCCGCCCGTGGGTTCTCCGGGGAGGGCGGGGTGCTCGAAGCCCTCGCCACGGACGACGCCGCGGCGGACGCGGAACTGATCGCCGTCCTTCTCGCCTGGGAGCCGAGAATCGATCCGGCCGATCTCGCCGAGCAGTCCGGCCTCACCGCGGAACGGGTCCGCGCCGCCCTGACCCGGCTGGGAACGGCCGGACGGGTGGGCTACGACGTCGCGGACGCCGCGTACTTCCACCGCGAGCTCCCCTACGACGCGGACCGCGCGGAGCGGCACAATCCGCGGCTCGTCTCCGCACGGCGGCTCGTGGCGGAGGCCGCGGTGACGCTCGAGGGGGAGCTGGCGACCGTCGTGTCGGGCGACCGGCGGTACCGCGTCCGGCAAGCCGACGGCGTACTGAGCTGCACCTGTGCGTGGTGGACCGACTACCGCGGCCGGCGAGGCCCGTGTAAGCACGCCCTGGCCGTACGCATGGTCCGTCGAGGCGCGCGAGGGGCGCCGGCGGCATGACGACGGATGACGCACCACGGGCCAGTGGCACCGACTAAAACATGAACAACCGATGGGGGCGGAGATGACGACAGAAGTACTCAGCGGGACCGCCGACGACGACGACGGCGTCGACAAGCTGATGAAGGCAGTGCGCGCGGGTCGCGCCGACCACGTTCCGGCGCTGCTGGAACCGTTGGACGCTACCGCACGCGCGGCGGCTCTCCAGCAGCTCAAGGCGTTGCGTGCCGAGGTACGCACCTGGGACTGGAGCCGGTGGCAGGAGACGAGTCGGATCCGGCGTGCGCTGTACGTCGCCGGGGCCGGCTGCCACACGGGGGCCGCTGCGGCTGCGAGCTGGCTCGGCGGGCGCGACCTGCTCAGCTGGCGCACCGAGAACGGCGCCCTGGCGCTGCGGGTGCTCCTGGACCGGCCACCCGTATGGCGCGCCGACGTCGCTCACCGGCTGGCGGCCCATCCGACGTCCGCGGAGGAGAGCTACGACCTGATCCGAGGACTGGTCGAGAGCTCGGGTGCCACAGTCCCGACGACGGACGGCTATGTGATCGGCTGGACCAGGAAGATCACGGGCAACAGGCTTCTGGAGAGTCTGCGCACGGATCCGCAGACGCCCGTGCTCGTGGCCCACGCGCTCTCGATGCAGGAGCTTCCGGATCCGTTGGCCGCGCCGGAAACCGACGGTCCGGCGACTCACTGGCCCGCCGCGCTGGCGACGCTGGTCGACGAGGGGGTGCTCGACCGCGCGCAGATCGTCGACCTCTGCGTCTCCCGCATGCTGCGCGGCGGCCGTCTGCGCAACCTGCGGTTCCCTCTGGCGCTGCTGCAGCTGGTGCCGCCGAACGCGGAAGAGCGCCGTGAGCGGGTCGCCGACTGGATCGGCATGACCGCCGACGCGGTGTCCCCGGTCGCGGGGTTCGCGCAGAAGACTCTGTCCGGGCTGGCGCTCGAAGGAGCGCTGCCGGGTGGGGCGTTCGCGGAGATGACGGCGGGGGTGCTGTTCCGGACCGAGAAGAAGCTGCTGCGGGCTCAGTTGTCGCTGGTCAATCGTGCGCTCGCCAGGAATCCTGGCCTCGCCTCCGAGGTGCTGCCGGTGGTCGCGGACGCCTTCGGCCACGACGACTCGGAGATTCAGGGGCGATCGCTGCAGGTCGTGGCCCGTCATCTGAAGGCCGTCGACGAGGAGACGCGCACGCGCCTCGCTGAGGCGGCGTCTCTGCTGGGGCCTGCGCACCGGGCTGCCGCCGAGGCGGCCTTCGGCCGCCAGGTCGAGGCGCGCGAGAGCCTGCCCTACGAGGAGATCCTTCCTCCAGTGCCGGAGCCCGAGGTTCTGCCGGGTCCAGCGGGGTCGCTGGAGGAAGTGATGGAAGACCTGCTGGTTCAGCAGCGGCGGTCGGCTGGTCCGATGGAGTTCGAGAGGGCTCTCGACGGCCTGGTGCGGCACGCGCACAAGGACAGCGCAGAAGTGGCCGCCCAGGTCCGAGAGGCGTTCTCCGGCGCGTACTGGTACGACACGAGTGCGTTCCCGCACCATCTCGACCTCGACTACTTCCAGCACGGGCCGCGCGGCTTGGACGCCGTCCTCGCCTCACTCGTGGGAAAGGTGAAGCCGGGGCGGACGGAAGCCGGCCGCGAGCAGACCGTTCCGATGACCTCTTGCGTGCACGGAGCGATGCAGTCGACGCAGGAGGCGCGGATCTGGGAGGTCGCCCACCTGATCGGTGGGGGGACGCTGCCGTTGCTGCTGTCCACGCCGACACGGCACACGGGCGGCATCGACCCTCTCACGCTGGTGGAGCGGCTCCGCGAGTACGCGGACGCCGGCCTCGACCCCGCACCGGTGGATCTCGGCCAGGCGCTTCTGCGGGTGCGCCGGCAGGACCCCTCCGCCGAGCAGGCGGCCGAGCGGGCGGAGGCCCTGGGCAGCGAGGCGGGAGCCCGCCTGGCCACCTGGCTGCGGTCGGAGAATCCGCTCGCGGCGACGGTTCGGTTCCACCCTCGGACGCCGAAGGGCTCGGAACGCTGGTCGCTCGTGAACCGGATCCTGGTCGAGATGGCGAAGCGCCCGGAGTTCAAGCGGGAGTTCCCGAAGACCTTCCACTGGCTCGCCGGTGGCCTGCTGCCGAACGCCCGGCGCTGCTATCACTGGGAGCAGGTCCCCGATCAGTGGGCCACCCTGCTGCCCGCGGACCGCGAACTGCTCGCCTCCTGCCTGCTGTCGTCCATGGCGAGCGCGGTCGACGGCGACTCGGCGCGAGATGTCGCCGGTCCGCTGACCCTGCTCGCGGAGGGTGAAGGGCAGGTCGGCCGGGCCGTCGCCCTGGTCCTGGCCTTCGGGCTCGGCTGCCGGGACGCGGACGACCGGCTGCGGGCCGTGGACGCCCTGCTCGTGCTGGCGGCACGCGGTGAACTCGATGCCCGCCAGGTGGGCAGGGATCTCGCCTGGCTCCTCGCCGAACGCTCCATGAAGCCGAACCGTCTCGCGGACGCGGTCCGGACCGCCGCCGCCACCGGCGCGTACGGAACCGTGTGGACGATCCTGTCCGAGGCGCTCCCGACGCTTCTCGAGGCGGAGAAGCCCATGCGGGGTCTGGGCGAACTCCTCGCGATCGCGGCGGACTGTGTGGAGCGGTGTGGAGCGAGCGGGGAACTCGCGGGGCTCGAGCGGCACGCTTCGGCGCGGGGCACGTCACAGCTGGTGACGCAGTCCAAGCGCCTCCTGAACGCACTCCGTCAGGGGACCGATCAGGGTGCGACAGAATCATCCTGAATCGGTCACAAATCCTCCAGATCGCCACTTAACCAGCCAGTCACAAAGCGTTCGTGATCACGCAACACCTCTCGGTCACAGTGAGGTCATGACCGATGTGACGTCCTCGAAGAGCAACCGCCGACCGCACCACTGGCGGCACGACCTGATCGAGCTCGCCGCCCTGTTCACCGCCGTGGTGGTGGCTGACACGATCGCCAAGACCATCATCAAGGGCCCCGATGGGCCCTACCTGCTGGTGTTCTCGGCCATCGCGCTGGTCGCCACCGCAGGGTTCCACACATGGTGGGCACGAAGGCACAGCCATGCTCCACCCACCACCGTCACGGGCACATCCGATCTCGCCCCGGAGGTGCCCTCGGGCGGCGAATCCACGGGTCCGGACGCCGCCGAGGCCCCGGAGGCGATCGAGACGGTGCTGTGGCGGATGAGGACCACGGTCGACGACGCCCCGGGCAGCCTGGCCGCCCTCTGCTCGGTGCTCGCACGGCTCGGCGTCGACATCCTCACCCTCCAGACGCACCCGCTGACCGAGGGGACGGTTGACGAGTTCCTGCTCCGCGCCCCGGCCGGCCTCGCCGCCGCCGACCTGGCCCGCGAGATCGGAACCGCGGGCGGTCGCGACACCTGGACGGAACGCGCTGACGCCCACGACCTGGTGGACACTCCCACCCGGGTCCTGGGCCTCGCCACCCGCACCGCCCTCGATGCCGCCGAACTGCCCCTCGCGCTCCGGCAGCTCCTCGGCCGGTGCACCCTCCACTCCGTCCCGGCCGTCTCGCTGACCGGCCGCCCGACCGGCGAACAGGCACCTGTCGAAGGCGTCCTCGAAGAGACCGTCATGAAGCTGCGCGACCCCAGCGGGGGCACGCTTCTGATCGAGCGGCCCTACCTGCCGTTCACTCCGACGGAATTCGCCCGGGCCCGCGCCCTCGTCGAACTCGACGCACGACTCGGCCCCCGCGTCCCCCGCAGCCAGGACGTGCTCACCCTGCCCGAGGGCAACGAGATCACGGTCCGCCGCGCGGACCAGCGCGACCTGCCGGCGGCACGCGCCATGCACGAGCGGTGCTCGGCGCGGACGCTCGGCCTGCGCTACCACGGTCCGGTCGGCGACGCCGACCGCTACCTCGACCACCTGCTGAGCCCGCGGTTCGGACGCACCCTCGCCGTGCAGACCGCGTCCGGTCGCCTCGTCGCCCTCGGGCACCTGCTGTGGGACGGCGACGAGACCGAGGTGGCGCTCCTCGTCGAAGACGACTGGCAGCGGCGCGGGATCGGCTCCGAACTCCTCGGCCGGCTCGTGGCGATGGCCGAGGAGGCCGGATGCGACAGCGTCTACGCCGTGACGCAGGCGTCCAACACCGGCATGGTCGCGGCCATGCGGGCGCTGCGCCTCCCCCTCGACTACCAGATCGAGGAAGGCACTCTGGTGATCACCGCTCGGCTGGACTCGGCACCGGAACGGAGTGAGCGGGCACAGCAGCAGGCTCGGCAGAGCGAGCGCTGAGCGCCTGGGTGAGGTCGCGCCAAAGGTCCTCGACGTCCTCCAGGCCGACCGACATCCGCAGCAGGCGATCGCTGACGCCCGCGGCCCGGCGGTCGCCCTCGTGGACGATGCGGTGGCTGATCGAGGCCGGGTGCTGGATGAGGGTGTCGACGCTGCCGAGGCTGACCGCCGGGGTGATCAGCCGGACTCCGGCGATCACCTCGTGCGGGTCGCCGTAGACCTCGAAGGCGACCATCGCCCCGCCGATCGCCGGGTAGTGGACGCGGGCGATCCGCGGGTCGGTGGCCAGGCGGCGTACCAGCTCCGCGGCCGTCGCCGAGGCGGCCCGGACGCGGACCGGCAGCGTGGACAGTCCCCGGAGCAGCAGGTAGCCGGCGAGCGGGTGGAGCACACCGCCCGTGGCGAAGCGGACGCGGCGGAGTTCGCGGGCGAACTGCTCGTCGCAGGCGACGACGCCGCCCATGACGTCGCCGTGGCCGCCCAGGTACTTGGTGGCGCTGTGCAGGACGATGCGGGCGCCGAGGCCGGCCGGTCGCTGGAGGACCGGGGTGGCGAAGGTGTTGTCGACGAGAAGCGGGACCGAGCCGCAGGAGTGGGCGACGGCCTGGATGTCGACCTCGGCCAGGGTCGGGTTGGCCGGGGACTCCACCATCACGAGGCCGGTGTCCGGGCGGATGGCGTCGGCGACGCCCGCCGGGTCCGTCCAGGTCACCTCGGTGCCGAGCAGACCGGCGTCCAGGAGGTGATCGCTGCAGCCGTACAGCGGGCGCACCGCGACGACGTGGCGCAGGCCCTGGCTCGCACGGGCCAGCAGGACCGCGGTCAGAGCGGCCATGCCGCTCGCGAAGGCCACCGCGGCCTCCGTGCCCTCGAGACGGGCCAGGGCCTCCTCGAAGCGGGCCACGGTCGGGTTGTCCAGACGGGCGTAGACGGGCGGGCCCTCGAGGCGGGCGCCGGTGGCGGCGAACTCGTCGATGCGTGCGGCCTCCGCCGCGGCGTCGTACGACGGGTAGGTGGTGGACAGGTCGAGCGGCGGGGCGTGCACCCCGAGCGCGGCGAGGTCTTCGCGGCCGGCGTGCACGGCTTCGGTGGCGAGCGCCCTCGGGGTGGCCGAAGGGGCGTGATCCATGGCGTCCATGGCGGCACTGTGAACGGAAACCCGGAAGTAGCGACCGAGATCCGTGCTACGTTCGGCCGATGGCCGAATCCGTCGTACTGGACACGGTCGATCTGCACATTCTCCGCCTGCTGCAGAACGACGCCCGGACCACTTACCGCGAGCTCGCCGCCGAAGTCGGCGTGGCTCCCTCCACCTGTCTGGACCGCGTGGCGCGGCTGCGCCGCACCGGGGTCGTGCTCGGGCACCAGCTGCGACTGGATCCGGCCAAACTCGGACGCGGTCTGGAGGCGCTTCTCCTGGTGCAGGTACGGCCGCACCGACGGGAACTGATCGGTCCGTTCGTGGACCGGATCCGGGCGCTACCGGAGTCCCGGGCGTTGTTCCACCTCACCGGCCCCGACGACTACCTCGTGCACGTGGCCGTCGCCGACCCTTCCGACCTGCAGCGACTCGTCCTCGACGAGTTCACGTCGCAGCGCGAGGTGGCACGGGTCGAGACCCGGCTGATCTTCCAGCAGTGGGACTGCGGGCCCCTGATGCCGCCCGGCGCGGGGGCGTCCTTGTCAGCCGTGTGACGCCGGTCGAGGGTGACGGGAGGCGGGCGGAGGCACCAGGATGAGACACATGCCAGAGAGTTCCCTCAGCAATCTGCCCCGTCAGGTCGCCGACGCCTATGTCGACGACCTCATCGCCCTCGACCCGATCACCGGCACCCACCTCGGGGTCCGGGAGTGCGCCGGCCGGCTTCCCGACTTCTCCCCCGAGGGCCAGGAGGCCGTCGCCGCGCTCGCCCGCCGGACCCTCGCCCTGCTCGACGAGGCCGAACGGAACCCGGGCGCGGACAGCGACGCCGAGCGGCGCTGCGCCCGTCTGCTCCGGGAGCGGCTGACGGCCGAACTGGCCGTGCACGACGCCGACGAGGGTCTGTGCGCGGTCAGCAACATGCGTTCGCCCGTGCACAGCGTCCGGATCGTGTTCACCGTGATGCCCACGGAGACCGAGGACGACTGGACGGCCGTCGCGCAGCGGCTGCGGGCCGTCCCGGCGGCGCTGGAGGGGTACCGGGCGTCGCTCGCGCTGGGTCTGGAGCGGAAGCTCTTCGGCGGGCCGCGCGCCACCGCCACCTTCGTCGGCCAGCTCACCGACTGGGCGGGCGGGGACGGCGAGCCGGGCTGGTTCGAGCAGTTCGCCGCGGCGCGCCCCGACGCGCTCCCGGAGGTGCTGCGTACCGATCTCGCCGCTGCCGCCGCCGAGGCGAACGGTGCCGTCGCCGCGCTGCGGGACTGGATGCGCGACGTGTACGCGCCCGCCGTCGCCGACGCCCCCGACACCGTGGGCCGCGACCGCTACCGGCGCTGGAGCCGGTACTTCAACGGCACCGACCTGGACCTCGACCAGGCGTACGCGTACGGCTGGTCCGAGTACCACCGGTTGCTCGGCGAGATGCGCGCCGAGGCCGACCGGATCCTGCCCGGCTCCGACCCGTGGGAGGCGCTCGCGCACCTCGACGAGCACGGCACCCACATCGAGGGCGTCGACGAGGTCCGCGCGTGGCTGCAGGGGCTGATGGACGAGGCGATCGAGGCGCTCGACGGCACCCACTTCGAACTCGCCGAGCGGGTGCGGAAGGTGGAGTCCCGGATCGCCCCGGCGGGCGGCGCCGCCGCCCCGTACTACACCGGTCCCTCCGAGGACTTCTCGCGCCCCGGCCGCACCTGGCTGCCGGTGGACGGGCAGACCCGGTTCCCCGTGTACGACCTGGTGTCGACCTGGTACCACGAGGGCGTTCCCGGGCATCACCTGCAGATCGCGCAGTGGGTGCACGTCGCCGACAGCCTCTCGCGCTACCAGGCCACCATCGGCATGGTCAGCGCGAACGCGGAGGGCTGGGCGCTGTACGCGGAGCGGCTGATGGACGAGCTCGGCTTCCTGCCGGACGCGGAGCGGCGGCTCGGCTATCTGGACGCGCAGATGATGCGGGCCTGCCGGGTGATCGTCGACATCGGCATGCACCTGGAGCTGGAGATCCCGGCGGATTCGCCGTTCCACCCGGGCGAGCGGTGGACGCCGGAGCTGGCGCAGGAGTTCTTCCAGCGGCACAGCAGCCGGCCGCCGGCGTTCGTGGAGAGCGAGCTGACCCGCTATCTGTCGATGCCGGGGCAGGCCATCGGCTACAAGCTGGGCGAGCGGGCGTGGCTGCTCGGGCGCGAGCGCGCCCGCGCGGCGCACGGCGACGCCTTCGACGCGAAGGCGTGGCACATGGCCGCGCTGAGCCAGGGTCCGCTGGGCCTGGACGATCTCGTGGACGAGATCTCCCGGCTCTGACGGCGTGTCGTGACGGGTTTCCCCGGCGGAAGGGTTGATCCGCCGGGGAAAGCCCTGTTGGCTCGGGGTCATGAACGACTACACCCCGGACGCCACCGACTGGCGCATCCTCGACGCCCTCCAGGCCCAGGGCCGCGCCAGTTACGCCGAACTGGCCCGCGCGGTCTCCATGTCGCCGTCGGCGGTGACGGAGCGGGTGCGGCGCCTGGAGGAGGCCGGGGTGATCACCGGGTACACCGCGGTGGTGGACCACGAGCGGCTGGGGCTGCCGATCCTCGCGTTCGTACGGCTCCGCTACCCCACCGGCAACTACAAGCCGTTCCACGACCTGGTCGCCGCCACGCCCGAGGTGCTGGAGGCGCACCACGTGACCGGCGACGACTGCTTCGTCATCAAGGTCGCCGCCCGGTCGATGCGGCACTTGGAGGAGATCTCCGGGAAGATCGGCACGCTCGGGTCGGTGACGACCAGCGTCGTGTACTCGTCGCCGCTCCCCCGCCGCGCCGTCAGCCGCTGAGCACGTCGCCGCCGGTGCGGAGGCGCACCGCCGAACCGTGGCGGGACTTGGTGACCTCCAGCTGGGCGGGGATGCGGCGGCGCAGGTCGGCGACGTGGCTGACGATGCCGACGCTGCGGTCCCGTTCGCGCAGCGAGTCGAGGACGTCCAGGACCTCGTCGAGGGTCTGGTCGTCGAGGCTGCCGAAGCCCTCGTCGATGAAGAGGGTGTCGAGGCGGACGCCGCCGGCCTCGTCGGTGACGACGTCGGCGAGGCCGAGGGCGAGCGCGAGCGAGGCGAAGAACGTCTCGCCGCCGGAGAGGGTGGCGGTGTCGCGTTCGTTGCCGGTCCAGGCGTCGACGACGTGCAGTCCGAGGCCGCTGCGGCGGGCGCCGGAGCGCGCGTCGGAGTGGACGAGGGTGTAGCGGCCGGACGACATCCGCTGGAGGCGGGCGGAGGCGGCCTCGGCGACCTGTTCGAGCCGGGCGGCGAGGACGTACGACTCCAGGCGCATGCGCCGTTCGTTCTCGGCGGAGGTGCCGGCGGTAAGTCCGGCGAGTCGCGCCACCCGGTCGTGTGCGGTGCGGAGCGGGCCCAGGGTCCGGGTCTCGGTCACGGCCTGGCGGGCGAGGCCGGCGAGGCCGGTGACCCGGTCGCGGGCGGCGGAGAGCGCGGCGCCGGCGGCCCGCAGCGCGCGTTCCGCGGCGGCGTGGACGGCTTCGGCGGCGGCCGGGTCGGCCGGCGGGAGCGCGGCGGCCTCCTGGACGCCGGGTTCGGCAAGCCGGTCGGCGACGGCCGCGGCCTCGGCCTGCCAGACGTCGAGCCGCTGCTGGCAGGCGCGGCGGGCGTGCTCGTCGAGGAGGGCGGCGGTGGCTTCGGCGGGGGTGGCGAATCCGGCGCGGTAGGCGGCGTCGGCGAGCTGGGCGTCGGCCTTCTTCAGGCGGTCGGCCGCCAGTTCCTCGTCGCGTACGGCTCCGGCGGCGGCGGCCAGGAGGGCGATGCGCCGCTCCAGCCGGTCGGCGTGTTCGGCCACGGTGGCGAACGCGCCGCGTCCCCGTGCGACGTCCTCGGCGAGCGCGGCGCGCTGCCGTTCGACGGCTTCGCGCTGCGAGGTGCGGGCGGCGACCCGGCGTTCCGCCTCGCGCTGGGCGGCGGCGCGTTCCTCGTGTTCGCGCTCGGCCCGGGCCAGTGCCTCGCGCGCGACGTGGGTCTGGGCGGCGAGCGCGTGCGCCTCGGCGTGGCGGGCGGCGAGTGCGTCGGCCTGTTCGGCGAGTTCGGCGACCGAGGGCTGGCTCTGCTGCGCCTGTCCGGCGGCGGCGAGGGACTGGACTTCGTCGCGGGCGGCGGCGAGTGCTTCGCGGGTGCCGGCGAGTTCGCGTTCGGCGGCGCGGCCGGCGTCGTCGGCCTCCGTGTACCGGGCGTACGCGGCCTCCTCGGCGGCCCGGTCGACGTGGTCGGCGGTGGCGACGGCCGGGGCGGGGTGGCTGGTGGATCCGCACACCTGGCAGGCGTCGCCGTCGGTGAGGGCGGCGGCGAGTTCGGCGGCGATGCCGCGCAGGCGGCGGGACTTGAGGTCGAGCCAGGTCTCGTGGGCGGTGTTGCGGCGCTCGCGGGCGGCGGCGTACAGCTCCTCGGCGCGGGCCAGGCCGCGGGCGAGGCTGTCGCGGCGGCGGGCGGCGGCGAGGCGGAGGCGGAGGGGTTCGAGCCGGCCGGCGAGTTGTTCGGCGCGGGCAGCGGCCTCCTGCGCGGTGTCGACGCGCTGCTGGAGGGCGGCGCGCCGGGCCTCCCAGCCGGCGAGCCAGCCGGCCGCCTCCTGGAGGGCGTCCTCGTCGGCGCGGGCCTCGCGGTCGAGGTGGTCGCGTTCCGCGGCGAGTTCGGCGGCGCGGCTCTCGGCGCGGCGGGCGGCGGCGAGGCCGCCGAGGTCCTCGCGGAGCCGGTTCTCCAGGGCGGAGAGCTGTTCGGCCGGGGCCTCGGCGAGGTCGGGGGGCAGCAGGGAGCGGGCCGACGCGCGGGCGGCGAGGGCGGCGGCGTGCTCGCGTTCCGCGGCGTGGCGCAGGGCGAGGGCGGGGGCGACGCGTTCGGCCTTGAGGGCGAGGTCGAGGGCGCGCCGGTCGCGGTCCCGGTCGGGGATCCGGGCGGCGAGCGCCTCGCGGCGGCGCAGCGCGTCGGCGTGCCGGGCCTGGCGGGCGGCGAGGTCCCGGGCGTGTTCGGCCGCGGCGCGGGCCTCGGCCTCGGCGTGTTCGGCGGTGGCGAGGCGTACGGCGGCGATGTCGGCGGCCTCGCGGGCCTCGGTGCGGGCGACGGCGCCCCACGCGAGGACGGTCTCGGCGAGGCCGGGCTCGCCGGGCTTGGCGTCGACGGGGGTACGGGCGGCGGGCAGGCCCTCGGCGGCCTGGGCCATGCGGTGGGCGAGCGCGAGCAGCCGGGCGTCGCCCTGCTCGACGCGGTGGGCGGCGGCGCGGCGCAGCTCGGCGAGGCGTTCCTCGACGGCGGCGAAGCGGCGGGTGTCGAAGAGCCGGCCGAGGAGTTTGCCGCGGGCCTCGGCGTCGGCGCGCAGGAAGCGGGCGAAGTCGCCCTGCGGGAGCAGCACGACCTGGCAGAACTGGTCCCGGCTCATGCCGAGGAGCCGGGTGATCTCCTCGCCGATCTCCTGGTGGGACTTGCTGAGGGCGGTCCACGCGCGCGTGGCGGGGTCGTACGCGCGCAGGGTGCTCTGGGCCTTCTCGGTGGTGAAGCCTCCGCCGCGCTTCTTGGGGCGCGGCTGGGCGGGGCGGCGCCGGAGCTCCAGGCGCCGGCCGGCGACGGTCAGGTCGAGCAGCACCTCGGTGGGGGTGTCCACGGGCGCGTGGTCGCTGCGGAGGGTGGTGCCGGGGGCCTGGCGGGCGCCGGGCACGCTTCCGTACAGGGCGAAGCAGACGGCGTCGAGGACGGACGTCTTGCCGGCGCCGGTCGGTCCGTGCAGGAGGAAGAGCCCGGCGCTGGACAGGGCGTCGAAGTCGACGGTCTGGGTGGTCGCGAAGGGACCGAAGGCGGTGATCTCCAGCCGGTGCAGCCTCATCGGCCCCCCTCGCGCTCGGTGGTGGCGGCGTCGACGCGGACGTCGTCGAAGGCGCCGTACAGCACGGTCCGCTCGGCGGCGTCGAGTCCGCCGCCGGCCCGGACGTGGCTGACGAAGTCCTCGGCGATCTGCTGGTCGCTGCGGCCGCGGAGCCGCTGGGCGTAGGAGGCGAGGGGGTCGGTGTCGGCGCGGTCCGGCTCGAAGACGAGGTGGAGCGTGTGCGGGAAGCGTGCGGTGAGCCGGGCCATCGGGTCGTGGGGGCGTACGGCGTCGGTGAGGGTGGCCTCGATCCAGGAGTCCCGGTGCCGGTCGTGGGCGGGGTCGGCGAGGAGGTCGTCGAGGCGGCCCCGGAGGCGGGCGAGGGGGCGCGGCACGGGGCAGTCGACGCGTTCGGCGGCGGTGACGGCCCCGTCGGCGCCGAGGTCGATCAGCCACATCGTCTTGCGGTGCCCGGCCTCGGAGAAGGAGTACGCGAGCGGGGAGCCGGAGTAGCGCACGCGCGGGGTGAGGGTCTGGGAGCCGTGGAGGTGGCCGAGGGCCACGTAGTCGACGCCGTCGAAGACGCCGGCGGGGACGGCGGCGACGCCGCCGACGGTGATGTCGCGTTCGCTGTCGCTGGGCGCGCCGCCGGCGACGAAGGCGTGGGCGAGGACGATCGAGCGGGTGCCGGCGGGGCGTGCGGCGAGGTCGGCGCGGACGCGGTCCATGGCGGCGGCGAGCACGGCCTCGTGGCCGGACTTGGCGGCGCCGAGCTGTTCGCGGACGAGCGCGGGTTCCAGGTACGGCAGGCCGTAGAGGGCGACGTCGCCGTGGGCGTCGGTGAGGACGACGGGGGTGCCGATGCCTGCCGGGTCCGTACGGAGGTGGATGCCGGCGCGGCCGAGGAGTCCGGCGCCGACGCCGAGGCGGCGGGCGGAGTCGTGGTTGCCGGAGATCATGACCGTGGGCACGTCCGCCTCGGCGAGCCGGTGCAGGGCGCGGTCGAAGAGTTCGACGGCGGCCAGCGGCGGCACGGCGCGGTCGTAGACGTCGCCGGCGACGAGGACGGCGTCCACCTCGCGGTCGCGGGCGGTGGCGACGAGGTGGTCGAGGAAGGCGGCCTGGGCGTCGAGGAGGCCGACGCGGTGGAAGGACCGGCCGAGGTGCCAGTCCGAGGTGTGCAGGAACCTCACGTCGTCGTCCCACCCCGCATGCGCGTGCCGCCCCTCGCCCCTGATGTCGCTGTTACCGCTGTTGCTGCTGTTGCCGCTGTTGTCGCCTGTTACCGCTGATGTGGCTGCTGCCGTCGGCGTCTGTGCCGTGTGTGCGCCGCACGTGTGCGCCCGCCACATGTGCGGGCACCACGCTAACCCGGCGGAGGGTGTGGGCGGGGCCACATGGGGGGGATACGGCCGCCGGTCCGGCGGGAGGGTCAGGCGTCGCCGTACGCCTCGCCGCCGAGTTCCATGGTGGCGGTGCCGGCGGTGGCGTCGGCGAGCCATGCGCGGAAGGCGGGCACGTCGGCGTCGGGGAGGCCGATCTCCAGGGTGACGGCGTCGGCGTACCGCACGTCGCGCACGGCGCGGCCGGTCGAGCGCAGGTCGTTCTCCAGCTTTCCGGCCCGCTGGTGGTCGACGGTCACGGTGGCGAGGCGGTAGCGCCGGCGGGTGACGGTGCCGAGTTCGTCGAGGGCTTCGCCGACGACGCCGCCGTACGCCCGGATCAGGCCGCCCGCGCCCAGTTTCACGCCTCCGTAGTAGCGGGTGACGACGGCGGCGACGTACCGCATCTCGCGGCGGAGCAGCATCTGGAGCATGGGGACCCCGGCGGTGCCGCCGGGTTCGCCGTCGTCGCTCGCCTTCTGGACGGAGGCGTCGGCGCCGAGGACGTACGCGAAGCAGTTGTGCGTGGCCGTCGGGTGCTCGCGGCGGATCCGCGCCACGAACTCCTGCGCCTCCTGTTCGTCGGCGACCGGTGCGATCGCGCAGAGGAAGCGCGAGCGGTTGATCTCGGTCTCGTGGACGCCCTCGCGGGCCGGCGTGCGGTACTGCTCCTGCATTCCGCCAGCCTACGTGCCGGGAGCGGCGCCTTCGCCGGGCAGTGCCCCGCCGGCGGGAACGATCCTGCGTTCAGGCGGGCGGGAAGGATCTGCCGCCCCGGCGGGTTCCCCAGACGGCAGAAGCCCCGCCGGGGCGGCAGACGGACGGAAAGAAGGAACGAAGGATGAGCGTCGACACCACGACCGGCGAGGCGACGGAGCGTTCCGAGGAGGAGACCGTACGCCGGATCCTGACGGGCACGGGTGACACGTGGGCGATCGTGGGCCTGTCGTCCAACCGGGAGCGCGCCGCCTACGGGGTGGCCGCCGTCCTCCAGCGCTTCGGCAAGCGGATCGTTCCGGTCCATCCGAAGGCGGAGACGGTCCACGGCGAGCCGGGCTACGCCTCCCTCGCCGACATCCCCTTCCCGGTCGACGTCGTGGACGTCTTCGTCAACAGCGACCTCGCCGGCGCGGTCGCCGACGAGGCGCGGGAGATCGGCGCGAAGGCGGTGTGGTTCCAGCTCGGCGTCGTCGACGAGGCGGCGTACGCCCGCACGACGGACGCCGGGCTCGACATGGTGATGGACCGCTGCCCCGCGATCGAGATCCCGCGCCTGGGCTGACTCCTCCTGTCCGACGGCGGTCGTACGACACGCCGTCAGGCGGCGGGCACGCCCAGCCCCTCCAGGACGACGGCGTTCGGGAGCTGGGCGAACGCCTTGCCCGGGAGGATGATCTTGCCGCGGCGGCGTCCGCTGCCGACCAGGACCCACGGGGTGTCCACGACGGCGGCGTCCACGAGGAGCGGCCAGTCGGCGGGGAGGCCGATCGGGGTGATGCCGCCGTACTCCATGCCGCTGTCGCCGGTCGCGGTGTCCATCGGCGCGAAGCGCACCTTGCGGGCGCCGAGGTGTCTGCGTACGACGCCGTTGACGTCCACGCGGGTCGCGGACTTCACCACGCACGCGGCGAGGGTCGTCGTCTCGCCGCGCTTCCCGGCGACGACGACGCAGTTGGCGGACTGGTCGAGGAGCGCGGGGCCGTGGTGCTCGACGAAGACGGCGGTGTCGGCGATGGCGGGGTCGGTGTCGACGTACAGGACCTGGTCGGCGGGGACCGGGCCGCTCCAGCCGCGGACCGCCGCGGCGACGGGCGGGGTGAGCAGGTCCAGGCAGTCGGGGGCGGGCAGGGCGTCGTCGAAGTCTCCGATGGGTGCGCGCATGCCCGTCACGCTAGCCGCTGCGGCCCGCCGCGCGGCCGTGCGTCTCAGCGTGCGGGCGGATCGGGCACATGCCTTCGCATACGGGCGGATCGAGCGGATGTCTCGGCGCGCCGGCGGGATTCGGGTGTCTCAGCGCGCCGGCGGGATCGCGCGGGTGTCTCAGCGCGCAGGCGGGATCGAGACGGCCATGGTCATCTCGACCGTCTCCTCGCCGTCGTTGCGGTACGTGTGCGGGGCCGCGGCCTCGAAGACGGCGGAGGTGCCGGCGGGGACGGTGTGCGCGACGCCGTCGACGACCAGGGTGAGCACGCCGGCGACGACGTGCAGCAGCTCGGTGGTGCCCTGCGGGTGCGGGTCGGAGGCGCTGCCCTCGCCCGGCTGCAGGGACCAGGACCAGAGTTCGAGCGGGCCGCGGGCCTCGGTGCCGACGAGCAGCGTGGTGTGGCTGCCGGCCGGGGTGGACCACATGCGGACGGCCTGCTCCGGCGGGACCAGCCGGACGTGGGGGCCCTGCTCGTGGTCGAGGAGGGTGGTGATGGAGACGCCGAGGGCGTCGGCCAGCTTGACGGTGGTGCCGACGCTCGGGTTCGTCCGCGCCTGCTCGATCTGGATGATCATGCCGCGGCTGACCCCGGAACGGGCGGCGAGCGCGTCCAGGGTGAAGCCCCGTTCGTTGCGCCAGCGCTTCAGGTTGCGGGCGAGCGACTGGGTCAGCTGGTCGAGGTCCGACACGTTCCGTCCAATATCCTCGATGACACGGTTCAACAGACTGCACTACGGTGACGTGCGCCCGACTGTGCACTGCACTGTACTGTGCCGCCCAGCCCCGTACCCGCCCCCGAGGAACCCCATGACCGCCGTGTTCGCCCTGGCCACCGCCCTGCTGTGGGGGTTCGCCGACTTCGGGGGCGGGCTGCTCACCCGCCGCATCCCCGCCCTCACCGTCGTCGTGGTCTCGCAGTGCCTCGCGGTCGCCGTCCTGGGCACGGTCGTCGTCGCCACGGCGGCGTGGACCGAGGCCGGGCCCGAGCTGTGGTTCGCGGTCGCGGCGGGCGTCGTCGGGCCGGCCGCCATGCTCGCCTTCTACAAGGCGCTCGCGCTCGGCCCGATGGGCGTCGTCTCGCCGCTCGGCTCGCTCGGCGTGGTCGTCCCCGTGACGGTCGGGCTGCTGCTCGGCGACCGGCCGGGGCTGTTCCAGGTCGGCGGCATCGCCGCGGCGGTCGTGGGCATCGTCCTCGCGGGCGGCCCCGAGCTGCGCGGCGCGCCGGTGCGGCGGCAGGCGGTCCTGCTCACGCTCTTCGCCGCATTCGGGTTCGGCGCCGTCATGGCGCTGATCGCGGAGGCGTCGACCACGCTGACCGGCCTGTTCCTGGCGCTGTTCGTGCAGCGCGTGACCAATGTGGCGGTCGGCGGCGCGGCCCTGTGGCTCTCCGTGCGGCGCGGCGCCCGCGCGCTGCCCGCCGACGGGTTCCGGGTGATCCGCGGCGCGCTGCCGGCGCTCGCGTTCGTGGGCCTCGCCGACGTGGCCGCGAACGGCACGTACGCGCTGGCCGCGCAGCGCGGGCCCGTCCTCGTCGCCGCCGTCCTCGCGAGCCTCTACCCGGTGGTGACGGCGCTCGCCGCCTTCGGCGTCCTGCGCGAACGGCTCCGCGCCGTCCAGGCGGCGGGCGCCGGCCTGGCGCTCGTCGGCACGGTGCTCATCGCGGGTGGCTGAGGCGGCCGGGCGCGCCGCGCCTCGGAAGCCCGCGCCTCGCGAACTCGCGCCGCGCCTCAGGAGCACGCGCCGCGCCTGAGCAGCTCAGGAGGCCGGCGCCCCGGCGACCCCGTCCGCCCGCGCCGCGCCGCCGGCCTCCGCGGCCTCCGCCCGCTGGACCTCCCACGCAGCCAGCGCCGCCAGCTGCTCGGGCGTGACGTCCTGAGGGATCGGCCGCGGGGCCGGGGTGCGGAGCGGCGGCTGCCAGCCGTCCACCGGATCCCAGCGCCGTACGACCCTGGCCGGGGCGCCCGCGACCACCGCGTGGTCCGGCACCTCCCCGCGCACCACCGCGCCGGCGGCCACCACCACGTTGCGGCCGATCCGCGCGCCCGGCAGGATCACCGCCCCCGTGCCCAGCCAGCAGCCGGGGCCGATCGAGACCGGTGCGGAGCGGGGCCACTGACGGCCGATGGGCTCGTGCGGGTCGTCGTAGCTGTGGTTGGTCGAGGTGATGTAGACGTACGGCCCGCAGTAGGTGTCCGAGCCGATGGTGATCGTCGTGTCCGCGATGACGTGGCTGCCCCGGCCGAGCACGACGCCGTCGCCCAGGGTGAGGACCGTCTCCGTGCCGAGGTCGAGCCCCGGCAGCATGCCGGCGGTCAGGGTGACCTGCTCGGCGATGATGCAGCACTCGCCGATCTCGATCCACCGCTCGCCGAACACCGTCCCCTGCGGGAACGCCAGCCGGGTGCCCGCGCCCAGCCGCCGGAAGCGCAGCTTCCCCGGGTGCTCCGCGGTCACCGCGCCGGCCTGCTGCGCCCAGCGCAGGCCGCCCTGGAGTGCGTGCGCGACGACCCGGCGCCGCCAGGCGGCGAGGGATGAGAACGTGTTTCCGTTTCTGGGCACCCCGACACCGTAGTCGGCGGGGTCGGGCCGGACCGGCGCGGTCCCCTGTGATGTCCGTCATGGGCGCGGGCATAGGGTGCGGGAGCAACCGGAAGGCGCGACACCACCACGGCCGCACGGGCCGGAGAGAACCCAGGAGTGACCCCCATGGCAGAGGCGTTGATCCAGGCCGTCGGCGGCAAGGAGCCGGTCGTCGACCCGACCGCGTTCACGGCCCCCACCTCGGTCGTGCTCGGCGAGGTGACGCTCGGGGCGCGGACCGGTGTCTGGTACCACGCAGTGCTGCGCGCCGACTGCGGTCCCATCACCGTCGGCGAGGACTCCAACGTCCAGGACAACTGCACCGTCCACGTCGACCCCGGCTTCCCCGTCTCCATCGGCGACCGGGTGACCATCGGCCACAACGCGACCGTGCACGGCTGCGTCGTCGAGGACGACGTGCTCATCGGCATGGGCGCGACGGTGCTCAACGGGGCCCGGATCGGCGCCGGCTCGCTCGTGGCCGCGCAGGCGCTGGTGCCGCAGGGCATGGAGGTCCCGCCCGGCTCGCTCGTCGCGGGCGTCCCCGCGAAGGTCCGCCGCCCGCTGACGGAGGAGGAGCAGGCGGGCATCCGCCTGAACGCCGAGATGTACCTCCACCTGGCGAAGCAGCACGCGGAGGCGTACGAGAGCTGACGGCCGGTCGCGTACGCGTCGGAGGGCGGTGCCGGGACAGATCCCGGCACCGCCCTCCCCCCTCCCGAAAAACGCGTCCCGCCTCAGTCCGCAGCGACGGGTTCCGGCTGCCGCGGCGCCTCGACCGACCGCTCGGACGCCTGCGCCGACGCCTTCACCGACGCCTGCTCGGACGCCTGCGCCGCGGCCTTCTTGGCGCGGTTCTTGATGACGAGCATCGAGGTGACGCCGACGAGGACCGCGAGCACCAGGCCCAGCCAGGAGAAGCGCTTCAGCCACGCCTCGGCGACGACGCCGACGGAGTAGATGACGGCGGTGGTGCCGCCCGCCCACAGGATGCCGCCGAAGACATTGGCGACGAGGAACTTCCAGTACGGCATCTGCAGCACGCCCGCGAGGGGGCCGGCGAAGATCCGCAGCAGGGCGACGAAGCGGCCGAAGAAGACCGCCCACATGCCCCACTTCTGGAAGGAGCGTTCGGCGAGGGCGATGTTCGCCTCGCCGAAGTGCTTGGGGAACTTGCCGCCCAGCCAGGCGAGCAGCGGCCGGCCGCCCTTGCGGCCGATGGCGTACCCGATGGAGTCGCCGATGATCGCGCCGGCGGTCGCACAGCCGCCGAGCACGTACGGGTTGATGTCGCCGTGCTGCGAGGCCAGCAGCGCCGAGCTGACGAGGACGATCTCGCCGGGGAGCGGGATGCCGAGGCTCTCCAGCCCGATCACCACCCCCACCAGTGCGTAGACGGCGACGGGCGGAATCGTCTCCAGCCACTCCTGGACGTGCAACGCGGTCCTCCCGTGGTGCCTGCGCGGCCCCGGTCGCGGGCCGCTGCGGTGGCGTGCCCCGCGTCGGGCACGCCGGGGCAGCCTACCCGCTCAGACCTGCCGGACCTCGACCGTGGTGCGCAGCCCGGGATCCGCCGCCGAGCGGCCGACGCGCAGGTCACGGCGGCCGGTTCCGAGGACGAAGCCGTCGCGGGCGGGGTCCCAGGAGGAGAGGGTGCGGGCGGTGAGGTGGACGGTGACGCGGCGCCGTTCGCCGGCGGCGAGTTCGACGCGCCGGTAGCCGGCGAGGACGGAGACGGGCTGGTCGACGCCGCGCGCGGCGAGGCCGGGCGCGGGGCCGAGGTACACCTGGGGGACGTCCACGCCGGCGCGGCGGCCGGTGTTGCGGACGGTGAAGGTGACGTCGACGCCCCCGGTGCCGCCGGCCACGGGCGCGGCGGTGAGGTCCGTGTAGGCGAAGGTGGTGTACGACAGGCCGTGGCCGAAGGGGAAGAGCGGGGCGACGCCCTCCTTCTCGTACCAGCGGTGGCCGATGTGGACGCCTTCGGAGTACTCCTCGATCCCGTCGCGTCCCGGGTAGCGGCGCGGGTCGCCGGCGGTCGGGTGGCGGTCCTCGGCGGCGGGGAACGTCTGGGTGAGGCGGCCTCCGGGGTCGGCGTCGCCGAAGAGCACGGCGGTGGTCGCCGCCGCCCCCTCCTGGCCGGGGTAGTACATCTGGAGGACGGCGGCGGTCCGGTCCAGCCAGGGCATGGTGACGGCGGACGACGTGTTGAGGACGACGGTCGTGCGCGGGTTGACCGCGGTCACCGCCTCGATGAGTGCCTGCTGGTGACCGGGGAGGGCGAGGCTCGTGCGGTCCTGGCCCTCGGTGGCGTCCTCGTACGCGAACACGGCGGCGGCGTGCGCCACGCGCGCGTGGCGGACGGCTTCGTCGAGATCGGCGCGCCGCCGGGCGCCGGTGACGGCGCGGAGGCGGAACAGCTGCCCGTCCGTGCCGCCGCGCGCGGTGACGGAGAGGGTGTGCGGTCCGGCGGCGAGGCGCAGGGTGGCGCGGCGGACGGCGAGGCCGTCGGGGGCGGCGGCCAGGAGGCCGCCGGCGAAGTACTCGGCGACGCCCTGGCGGACGGGGAAGAGTTCGGTGCCGTCCAGGGTGACGGTGGGACGGGTGCCGCTGTAGTGGACGAGGAAGGTCCACTCGTCGGCCTCGGTGACGGTGAGCGTGGCGGTACGGCTCCACTCGGCTCCGGCCGCGACCCCGACCGCGTCGAGGTCGAGCGCGGGCGTGAGGGCGGGCAGGGGGCGGCCGAACAGGTCCTCGCCGGTGGCGTACGTGACGGTGGCGCCGGCCCCGGCGCGGGCGCGGATCGTGTCGAGGGGGCGGGCGGCGGCGTCGGGGACGACGTGCGCGCTGCCGCCGCCGCTGACGAAGGGGACGGCGGCGGTGGGGCCGATGACCGCGAGCGAGCGGGCGGCGGCGCCGGTGAGCGGCAGGGCGGCGCGTTCGTTGCGGAGCAGGGTGGCTCCGGCGGTGGCGACGCGCAGCGCGAGCCGCGCCCCGGAGGCGGCGTCGCGCGCCGGGCGGGGTGCCGGGGGCGCGTCGAGCAGCCCGAGCCGGTCGCGTACGGCGAGGATCCGGCGGACGGCCCGGTCGACAGCGGCCTCGGGGATCCGGCCCGCGCGGACGGCGTCGCGGAGCGGGGCGCCGTACCGGGCGCCGCCCGGCATCTCCATGTCGAGGCCCGCGGTGAGCGCGCCGGCGGTGGTGTGGACGGCGTCCCAGTCGCTCATGACCCAGCCGTCGAAGCCCCAGCGGTCGCGCAGGACGGTGGTGAGGAGGGCGGGGCTCTCGGCGGCGTGGACGCCGTCGACCTTGTTGTACGCGGCCATGACGGCGCCGGCGCCGGCCTTCACGGCGGCCTCGAAGCCGCGCAGTTCGGTCTCGTGGGCGGTGCGGGCGTCGGCGCGGACGTCGACGGAGTCGCGGTCGCGTTCCTGGTTGTTGAGGGCGAAGTGCTTGACGGTGGCGACGAGCCCCTCGGCCTGGACGCCGCGGACGAGTTCGGCGACGAGGTCGGCGGAGAGGAGCGGGTCCTCGGAGAAGGTTTCGAAGTTGCGGCCGGCGTACGGGGTGCGGATGAGGTTGACCATGGGCGCGAGCAGCACGTCCTGGCCGAGGGCGCGGCCCTCGCGGCCGAGCACGCGCCCGTACGCGCGGGCGAGGCCGGGGTCGAAGGCGGCGGCGAGCATCACCGGCGCGGGCAGCGCGGTGGCGGTGCGGGCGACGCGGATGCCGGCGGGTCCGTCGGCGAGGCGCAGCGGCGGGATGCCGAGCCGGGGCACGCCGGGCACGTGGCCGGCCTGGCCGAGGCTCGCGGGGTCGGGGGCGCCGTGCAGAAGGGAGATCTTCTCGTCGAGGGTGAGGCGGGCGAGGAGGTCGTCGACGCGGGTCGCGGGCGGGCCGGTGCGCGTGGCGGGGGCGGCGCGGCCGGGGGACGCGGCGGCGCGGGCGAGCGTCGGGGTGCCGGCGACGGCGCCGGCGAGGGCGAGGAGCAGCGCCCGGCGGGAGAGACGGACGCGGGCGCGCACGCGCGCGTGGCCCCGCCGGGTTTCGCCCGGGGCGGCTTCGGGTCCGGGGGTGGCGGGCTGGTCGGGGGGCGTCGTCTCGTCGGACACGCGGCGGCTCCTGGGCGCGGACGGACGGCCGCCTGCCGCGGCGGCCCGGTGCGGGGGCCGCGGCCGGACGGCACGGCACGGCGCCGGTCCGGCCCCCGTGCGCAGTGTGTCGGACGCCTCCCCCGCCGCCGCGCCGCCGCCCCGGGACGCGTCCGACCCCCACCCGAAGGGCGGGGGTCGGGGGCGCGGGCGTCGCGCGCCGGCCGTCCGTCAGCGGAAGAGCAGGGAGGCGTCGCCGGCGGCGGTGGTGACCGATCCCGGGCAGAGGAAGCCGCCGGAGGTCTTCGTGGCGGTGAACGCCTGGTTCACGTACCGGCGGGTGGTGCCGTCCCGGTTGAGCAGCACGTTGCTCGCCTTGTAGCGGCAGGAGATGCCGTACTGCGTGCCGGTGATGTCGATGACGTCGGCCCTGGCCAGGCCGGCCGCGTCGTCGAAGGTGACGGTGGGGTTGTTGTTGAGGACGGCGGTGATGCCTCCGCTGCAGCTCAGGTTGCCGCCGGGGGCGTTGATGCTGCTGCGGTCGATGGTCAGCGAGGCGGGCGGGTTCGCGCTGGTCCGGGCGCCGGTCCAGGTGCAGGTGCTGCCCGAGACCACGATCACGCCGTCGACCTGCTGGGTCGCCGCGGGTCCGGAGGCGTGCGCCGCCGTGGCCGCTCCGGCGGTGGCCGCGATGATCAGGGCGGTGACACAGGTGAGTGCCGATATCTGCCGCATGTCGCTCCTTCTGGCCGCTTCCTTGTGGGATGTGCGCGCCATGAAAGGTCCCACGGGCTCCGTGGATTGTCAGGTACACGTCAATACTATGGCCGGATAGCACCCCCGGGACGAGAACCCTCCCCCACGGCGGCACGGGCGGGCGGGCGCGGATCCCGCACCCGCCCGCCTGCTCGACCTGCTGGCCCGCTCGGCCTGCTGGCCTACTTGGCCGGAGCGTTGGGCCGCAGGGTCCACAGGACGGTCATCTCGCCGGTGACGGCGCCGTCCTCGCGGGTGATGTCGATGCGGACCGGGAACTCGGGGCGCTGCCCGGCGTCGAGCTCGGCGACGACGTCGGCGACCGGACGGCCGAGGGTGGCGGTCGCGGTGACGACGCCCATGGCGAGCTTCTTGTACGCGATCTCGGCATTGACGGCGAGGGGCACGGCCCGGCCGAGCTGGTCGCCGAAGGCCGCGAGCACGATGGCGCCGCTGGCGGACTCGGCGAGGGTGAACATGGCGCCGGCGTGCGGGCCGCCGACGTGGTTGTGGTACGCGGGCTGGTCGGGCAGGCGCACGACGGCGCGCTCGGCGGTGGTCTCCAGGAACTCCAGGTTGAGGGTTCCGGCCATGGGGACCGTGGCGGCGAGCATGTCGCCGACGGACATCTGGTCTGCGCTCATGGACCGTGATGTTACCCACGAGTAGATGTCTTGGCCATGCCTCTGCCGATGTCTCGGTCACGCCGCTGCCGGCGCCTCGGTCGCGCCGCCGCCCGGACACCGTCCCGCCATCCCGGGGCCGGCCGGCTCCCCCGTCCGAGGGGCCCGGGCATGGCCGCCCCGCCGCCGCCCCTCTATCGTTACGGCCCATGTGGCCAGGACAGCAGCCGCCCGGGGGCGAGCAGAACCCGCAGGACCAGAACCAGAACCCGTACCAGCAGCCGGGGTACCAGCAGCCGAACCCGTACCAGCAGCCGACCCAGCCCGGGTACCCGCAGCAGGGCGGCTGGCAGCAGCCGGTCCAGCCGGGCTACCCGCAGGGCCAGGCGCAGCCGGGATACCCGCAGCCCAACCCGTACCAGCAGCCGACCGTGCCGCAGTACCAGGTGCCCGGCTCCGTCCCGCCGCAGGGCCCGGGCGGCGGGGGCCGCGGCGGGCGGACGACGCTCATCGCGATCGCCGCCGCGACCGCCGTGGTCGTCGCCGCGGGCGTCACCGCCTTCCTCGTCCTGAAGGACGACGGCGGCGAGAACGTCGCCGACAAGCCGCCGGCCACCGCCTCGGCCCCGCCCACCGGCACCGCCACGCCCTCCACCGGCGCGTCCGAGCCGACCGGCGGCGCCACCCCCGAGCTCGACAACCCGCGCGACGGCACGACGTACCAGCCCACGATCCCGGGCTGGAAGGTCGTCCACAACCCGACGTACGGCACGCTGTTCGACGTCCCGCCGGAGTGGGAGGTCGGCAAGCCGAGCATGCGCGTGGGCTTCGAGGACGCCAAGAAGGGCGACGGCAGCCCCCTCGTCGTCATGTCTGCCCCGGCCGACCTCAAGAGCAAGTGGTGCTCCGTCGACTCGGACAAGAACGGCAGCCCCGAGGACACCGGCCTCGCCGCGGCGGGCACCAAGGGCAACCAGGGCGCCAAGGACACCGCGAGCGCCGCGCAGGGCCAGGCCGGCATCTGGGTGTGGGCCGCGTTCGCCCAGCACATGCCCGAGAAGACGGTCAAGGTGACGAAGGCCGTGCCGTTCACCACCGCGTCCGGCCTCAAGGGCAGCATGTCCACCGCCACCGTCGGGAACGTGAAGAAGCGCAACAAGTGCGACACCGACGGCAAGTCGGTCGCCTTCAGCTTCCTCAACGCCGAGAACGACTTCTCCAGCTTCGTGCTCTACGCGGCCGACGGCGTGAAGGACGAGCTGCCCGACGCGACGATCAAGAAGATCCTCTCCACGGTCCGGCTCACCCCGAAGACCTGACGGGAATTCGGTTTGGCAGGAACGGGAGGCGGCGGGGATAGTCCGGGAGTGACGAAAAGCCCCGCCTCCCCCCGCGGCACCCGCCGGCCCGAATGGGCCGGGCGCAACTACGTGCTGCTCACCGCCGCCACCATCGTGACCAGCCTCGGTGCCCACGGCGCCCTGATCGCCACCACCTGGGCCGTCTTCGAGTCCGGCGGCGACGCGGGCGACGTGGGCATCGTCGCGATGGCCCGCTTCCTGCCGCTCGCGCTCTTCCTGCTCATCGGCGGCGCGGTGGCCGACCGCATACCCCGGCACCGGGTGATGGTCGCGGCCAACGCGCTCAACTTCGTCTCGCAGGCCGTCTTCGCCGTCCTGGTGCTCTCCGGCACCGCCGAGATCTGGCACATGATGGTGCTCACCGCGCTCTGCGGCACCGGGCAGGCGTTCTTCAACCCCGCGGCCGAGGGCATGCTCATGTCCACCGTCACGGGCGAGCAGGCGAGCCGCGCCTTCGCCTTCTACCGGATGGCGATGCACGGCGCGGGCATCGGCGGCGCCGCGCTCGGCGGCGCGCTCGTCGCCTTCGTCGGGCCGGGCTGGGTCCTCGCCGTCGACGCCGCCGCGTTCGCCGTGGCGGGCGCGCTGCGGGCGTTCCTCGACGTCAGCGGCATCCCGGAGCGCAAGCCCGGCGGCGGCCTCTTCGCCGATCTGCGCGAGGGCTGGCAGGAGTTCATCGGCCGCCCGTGGCTCTGGTCGATCGTCGCCCAGTTCTCGGTCGTGGTCGCGCTGATCGGCGCGGTCGAGTCGGTGTACGGGCCGCTGGTCGCCCGGGACGAGCTCGGCGGCGCCACCCCGTGGGGCATCGCGCTGGCCGGCTACGGCGTGGGCACGGTCGCCGGCGCGATCCTGATGACGCGGTGGAAGCCGCGGCGGATGCTCCTCGTCGGCACGCTCGGCGTCTTCCCGATCGCCCTGCCGTCGGCGGCGCTGGCCGTCCCGCTGCATCCGCTGGGGCTCACCGCGGTGATGTTCGCCAGCGGTGTGGCGATGGAGATCTTCGGCGTCTCCTGGATGACGACGATGCACCAGGAGATCCCGGAGGAGAAGCTGTCCCGGGTCTCCGCCTACGACTGGTTCGGCTCGACCGCGCTGCTGCCGCTGTCGACGGCGCTCGCCGGTCCGGCCGAGACCGCGTTCGGCCGGACCGAGTCGCTGTGGGGCGCGGCCGCGCTGATGACCCTCGTCACCGCGCTCGTCCTGCTCGTCCCCGACGTACGCAACATGACGCGGCGGCCGCACGGCCTCACGGCGGCGAAGGGCGACGCCGCCCCCGGGACCGGCACGCCGGCGGACGACGCGGGCGGGGCGCCGCCCGGGCCGCGCGCCTCAGCCGATGCCGAAGGCGCCCTCGGGCGGAACGGGTGACCCGACCGCCCCGGCGTCGTCGACCGGGGCGGTGTCCCCGGTGAACCGGCGGAGCGCCTCCCCGTGCTCCACGCGCGCCGGGAAGGCGTCCCCGGCGGTCCGCCGGGTGAGGCCGGGGACGTCGAGGGTCGCGTCGGAGGCGACCAGGATCGCGTTCCCGAAGCGCCGGCCGCGCAGCACCGCCGGCTCGGCGATCAGCGCCCGTTCGGGGAAGACCGCCGCGAAGGTGGCGAGCTGGCCCCGGAGGAAGGCGAACGGCGCCCCGTCGGCGAGGTTGGCCGCGTAGATGCCGCCCGGGCGCAGCACGCGCCGGAGCTCGCGGGCGTACGCGAGCGAGGTGAGGTGCGCCGGGACGCGCGAGCCGCCGAAGACGTCGCCGACGATCAGGTCGGCGGAGGCGGCGGGTGCCGCCTCCAGCCAGGCGCGCGCGTCGGCGGTGTGCACGGTGACGCCGGAGCCCTCGGGCAGCGGCAGGTGCTCGGCGACCAGGGCGACGAGTCCGCCGTCCGCCTCGACGACGTCCTGGCGCGAGCCGGGGCGGGTGGCGGCGACGTACCGGGGCAGTGAGAGGCCGCCGCCGCCGAGGTGGAGCACGTCGAGCGGCGCGCCCGCGGCGGCGGCGCCGTCGACGACGTGCCCGAGCCTGCGGGCGTACTCGAACTCCAGGTGGCCGGGGGCGTCGAGGTCGACGTACGACTGCGGCGCGCCGTCGACCGTGAGGAGCCAGGCCCGCTCCCGGTCCACGTCGGGCATGAGGCGCGCGGTGCCGTGGTCCACCTCGCGCAGGACGGGGATCTGCTCGTTCACCCGTTCATTGTCCAGCCCGGCCGGCGGGCGGCTCCCGTCAGCCCGTCCACACGGCGGCGACGGACCGGGCGTGCGCGGCGGCCTGGGCCCGTCCGGCACGGGCGGCGGCGCCCCGCTGGGCGGGGTCGAGCGCGCGGGCGCCGATCACGGCCTTGGCGTCCTCGCCGGGGGTGATCACCTTGACGAGGGCGCCGGCGGCGATGAGGTCGCCGGCCTGGCGGGCGGGGGCGTGGACGGCCTTGTTGCCCATCGCGTTGGGCGCGACGACGACCACGCGCTCCCAGCCGGCCGCCAGGTGGGCGTTGGCGGTGGAGTGGATGCCGCCGTCGATCCAGCGCCGTCCGGCGAGGGTCGCCGGCGGCCAGGCACCGGGGATCGCGCAGCTGGCCGTCACCGCGTCCACGAGCCCCGCGCCGGCGCCGCCGGGTCCGCCGGCGCGCCCGTCGAAGACGCCGAGCGCGCCGGTCTCCGCGTCGACGGCGGTCAGCCGGAGCCGGCCGCCGGCGGGCCACTCGGTGACGTCGCCGAGCCGCTTCGCGACGGTGGCCCGGCGGGTGGCCTCGTCCACGGTCCGGGCGCGCAGGGCGAGCCGGCCGAGCTTCCTCCCGTACGCCTCCGGGGTGCGGGAGGTGAGGACGGCGAGGGTGTAGCGGAGCAGGGTGCCGGCGCCGAAGCGGACGGCCGGTTCGGTGTCGGAGCCGTCGAGCTGGCGCTCGTACAGCTCGGCGAGGGTGGTGGTGCCGGAGGTGAGGAGGGCGCCGACGACGGCGCCGGCGGAGCTGCCGACGACCAGGTCGGCGCCGGTGAGGTCCACGCCCGCCTCGGCGAGTCCGTGGAGGATCCCGACCTCCCAGGCGGCGCCGACGAGTCCGCCCGCCCCGAGGACCAGTGCCGTCCTGCCGCCCGCCGTTCCCGCTGCCGCAACCTCGCCCGTGGGCGTCCCCTTGTCGCTCATGGCCCGAGTGTCGCGCAGCCGCCGCGCTCCGGTCGCGGCGGGGTGCCCCTTCGGGTTCACAGGTGCTTGAGGGCCTCGCGGACGGAGAGCGGGGCGAAGAGGGAGCGGTTGCCGGCGACGAAGGCCCGCACCTCGCCGGGCGCGGTCTTGGCGTACTCGCGCAGGCTCCAGCCGATCGCCTTGCGCAGGAAGAAGTCGGTGTCGGCGGCGCGCCGCAGGCAGTACGCGAAGAGCCGGTCCGCGTCCGTGCCGTCCTTGAAGCGCAGCTGGTGGAGGAGGGCGGTGCGGGCGATCCAGGGGTCCGGGTCGTCGATCCACCGGTCCATCTCGCCGGCCAGCGCGGGGTCGGCGGCGACGAGTCCGCCGACGACGTGCGCGGCGAGGTGGTCGACGGTGTCCCACCAGGGGACGGTCGTCACGAGCCGGCGGGCGACGGGCAGGAAGCCGGACGAGCAGCGCCGCACGTGGCGGCGCAGGTAGTCGACGGCGAAGTAGTGGTACTCGCGCTCGGGGAGGGCGAAGCAGCGCAGGGCGACGGCGGCGCAGTCGTCCTCGCCGGGACGCGGCGTGCCGTCGAGGACGGTGCGGGAGAGGGCGCGGCGCTCCGGCGAGCGGATGCCGAGGAAGGGCGCGACCCCCTTCATGTACGCGACCATCTCCTGCGCGCGGAAGGGGTTCCCGGCGGCGGGGTAGAGCGTGGTGAGCCGGTCGAGGAGGACGTCGGCGAGCTCGCTGTCGGGGACGGTGACGGCGGCGGCCCCGGAGCCGGAGATGGCGCACATTACGGCGATCATACGGAAGTCTCCGTTAGTCTCCCGGGATGCTCGCTCCCGTGCCCCGGCCGACGGACCCGTTCGCCGTCCGCTGCTCCCGGGCCCTGCTCTCGCCCCGGGCGCGGCTCTCGCTGCTCGCGCTCGTCCTGCTGACCGCCGGGACGCTGGTGCTGCTGTACGAGCCGCAGCGGCTGCTCGCCTCGGGGTGGCCGCGGTCGGGCGGCGCGGGCGCGGTGCTGCTGTTCGCGGTGGCGTACGGGCTGTGCACGGCGGCGTTCGTGCCCCGGCCGGTGCTGAACCTGGCGGCCGGCGCGCTCTTCGGGTCGGCGGCGGGTCTGACGGCGGCGGTCGCGGGGACGGTGCTGGGGGCGGGCCTGTCGTTCACGCTGGGCCGGGTGCTGGGGCAGGACGCGCTGCGCCCGCTGCTGCGGGGGCGGTGGGTGCGGGCGGCGGACGGGCAGCTGAGCCGGCACGGTTTCCGGTCGATGCTGGCGATCCGGCTGTTCCCGGGGGTGCCGTTCGCCGCCGCCAACTACTGCGCGGCGGTCTCCCGCATGGGGTACGTGCCGTTCCTGCTGGCGACGGCGCTCGGCACGGTCCCGAACACCGCCGCCTACGTGGTGGCGGGCGCGCGGGCGGACGAGCCGGGTTCGCCGGCGTTCCTGTTCTCCGCGGGCTTCATCGTGGTGTCCGGGCTGGCGGCGGCGGTGGTCGCCTGGCGGAAGCGGCACGCGCTGCGGCGGCCGGCGCCGGCCGCCTCCGCCGCCCCGGCCGTGCCGGAGCGGGAGCCGGCCGCGGCTCCCTGACGTGTCGTCGGCGGCGTGGTCGCGCCGGGAGCGGACGGGTGGTTCCGGACAGGGACCGCCGCCGACGCCACCTGATCACGAACGCGTCACCTCGGGGCGGTACAGTGCGCTCGACCTCATGACCGCACGAGTGCACAACGGGACGGCCCAAGCCCCATGAATTGGTTCGAAGCGTTCATCCTGGGACTCGTCCAGGGGCTGACGGAGTTCCTTCCGATCTCCTCCAGCGCGCATCTGCGGCTGACCGCCGCCTTCGCCGGCTGGGAGGACCCGGGCGCCGCCTTCACGGCGATCACGCAGATCGGCACGGAGACCGCCGTCCTGATCTACTTCCGCAAGGACATCGGCAGGATCGTCACGGCGTGGTGCCGGTCACTGACGGACAAGTCCATGCGCTCCGACCACGACGCCCAGATGGGCTGGCTGGTGATCGTCGGCTCGATCCCGATCGGCGTCCTCGGCGTCACGCTCAAGGACCAGATCGAGGGCCCCTTCCGCGACCTGCGGCTCATCGCCACGACGCTCATCGTGATGGGCGTCGTGCTCGGCGTCGCCGACCGGCTCGCCGCCCGCGACGAGCTCGGCGGCCGGCACCGTGCCATCCGCGAGCGCAAGACGCTGAAGGACCTCGGCGTCCGCGACGGCCTGATCTACGGCTTCTGCCAGGCGATGGCGCTGATCCCCGGCGTGTCGCGCTCGGGTGCCACGATCTCCGGCGGTCTGCTCATGGGCTACACCCGCGAGTCCGCCGCACGCTACTCGTTCCTGCTCGCGATCCCCGCCGTGCTCGCCTCCGGCGTCTTCGAGCTGAAGGACGCGACCGAGGGCGGCCACGTGTCGTGGGGCCCGACGGTCTTCGCGACGCTCGTCGCGTTCGGCGTGGGCTACGCGGTGATCGCCTGGTTCATGAAGTTCATCACGACGAAGTCCTTCATGCCGTTCGTGTACTACCGGATCGCGCTCGGCGTCCTGCTGTTCGTCCTGGTCGGCACGGACGTCCTCAGCCCGCACGCGGGCGAGTCCGGGCACTGACCCGCCGCTCGCCGCGCCCGGCCGGGGCGGGTCCCGTACGACGGGATCCGCCCCGGTTCCGTTTCCGGCGCCGGCTCAGCCCCAGTACGGCACGCGGGCGATCGCGCGGACGTCGCCCAGGGTGCCCCACTCGTCCCGGCCCAGCCGGGTCAGCGGGCGCAGGCGGGTGATGTCCGGGTGGCCGTCGCCGGTCATGTGCGCCGCGTCGACGGCGACGTGCACCACGCGCCCGAAGACCACCGTCGAGTCCCCGATGCGGAGCGTGCTGTGCAGCTCGCACTCCAGCGCCACCGGCGACTCGGCCACCCGCGGGGGCTTGACCCGGAGGCTCGGCTCGCGCGCCACGCCGCACGCGTCGAACTCGCTCGTCCCGCGCGGGAAGTCCGTCGCGGTCGCGTTGATCCGCTCGAAGAGGCCCTCCGGCGCGAGGTTCACCACGAACGCGCCGGTCTCCTCCACGTTCCGCAGCGAGTCCTTCCGGCCGACCGAGGTGAACTGCACGACCGGCGGGTTCACCGAGGCGATGGTGAAGAAGGAGTGCGGGGCGAGGTTGTCCGTGCCGTCGGCGGCGACGGTGGACACCCAGGCGATCGGCCGGGGGACGACCGTGGCGGTCAGCAGCCGGTAGACGGCGGCGGGGTCGGTGAGGGACGGATCGACGTCGATGCGCATCCGGCCAGTATGACCGTCGTACGGGACGGGGGGCGCACGCCTCTTGGCCCCGCAGGCCCGCTGCCCGACACTGAGGCGATGACGCAGCGCGTGGACCTCGCGAACGTGATGGACCGGCTCGCCGTGGAGGACCTGGTCACCGGATACGCGGCGGCGGTGGACGACGCCGACTGGACCGCCTACCGGGCCCTCTTCACCCCCGACGGACGCGCCGACTACACCGGCTCCGGCGGCATCGAGGGGCCCGCGGCCGAGGTGGCCGGCTGGCTGGCGGAGACCATGACCCTCTTCCCGGTGCGCCAGCACCTCATCGTCAACCGCCGGGTGACCCTGCACCGGCCCGCCGGCTACGCGGAGACCGGGGACGCCGCCGACGTGCGCGCCGACTACGTCAACCCGATGCGGACGGCCTCCGGCGAGGACTTCGTCTGCGGCGGCCGGTACGCCTTCGCGGCCCGCCGCACCCGGGACGGCTGGCGGCTGCGCTCGGTCGCCGTCGAGGAGCGCTGGCGCCGCCTCCCCTGACCCCGGGCCCTTCCCGGCGGCCGGGCGCAGACTGGAGGCGACGGCGGGAGGAACGCCATGCGGAACCCCTTCGGGAACGCCGGTCCGGACGCCTCGGACGCCGGTCCGGACGCCTCGGACGCCGGTCCGGACGCCTCGGACGCCGGTCCGGACGCCTCGGACGCCGGTCCGGACGGCTCGCGCGCCGGGTCGGACCCCGGTGGCGCTCCCGCCCCAAGGCGGACGGCGGGGTTGCTCCGGTCGCTGCTCGCCGTCGTCCTCGGCGCGCTGCCGGTGCTCGCGTTCCCCGCGCCGGGGCTGTGGTGGGCGGCGTACGTCTGCCTGGTGCCCTGGCTGCTGCTGGTGCGGACGGCGCCGGGCGCGCGCCGCGCCGCGCTGGACGGGTGGTGCGGGGGCATCGGGTTCCTGCTGGCGCTGCACCACTGGCTGCTGCCGAGCGTCCATGTGTTCCTGCTGGTGATGGCGGCGCTGCTGGGGCTGCTGTGGCTGCCGTGGGGCGTGCTGGTACGGGCGCTGCTCGGCGGGGTGCCGACGCCTGCGCGGGCCGCCGCCGCGCTGGTCGCGGTGCCGTCGGGGTGGCTGCTGATCGAGCTGGTGCGGTCGTGGGAGGGGCTGGGCGGGCCGTGGGGGCTGCTGGGGGCGAGCCAGTGGGACGTGCCGGTGGCGCTGCGCCTCGCGTCTGTGGGCGGGGTGTGGCTGGTGAGCCTGCTGGTGGTGGCGGTGAACACGGCGGTGGTGCTGCTGGTCGCCGTGCCGGGGCCGCGGGCGGTCGGGGTCGCGGGGCTCGCCGCGTGCGCGCTGGTGGCGGCGACGGGGGCGTGGGGCGTCGGGGCGCCGCGCCCGTCCGGCACGGTGCGGGTGGCGATGGTGCAGCCGGGGCTGCACGGCGGGACGGACGGCGCCGAGCGGCGGCTCGACCGGGCGGTGGACCTGACCCGCGGCCTCGCCGGGCAGCGGCTGGACCTGGTGGTGTGGGGCGAGAGCGGGGTGGCCCGGGACCCGTCCGCCGATCCGGCGCTCACCGCGCGGCTCACCGCCCTGGCGCGGGCCGTGGACGCCCCGGTCCTGGTGAACGTGGACGCCCGCCGTGCCGACCGCCCCGGCATCTACAAGAGCGCGCTGCTCTTCGCGCCCGGCGGGCCGACCGGCGACCGGTACGACAAGATGCGGCTGGTGCCCTTCGGCGAGTACGTGCCGGCACGGGGCCTGCTCGGCTGGGCGACGTCGGTGGGCAAGGCGGCGGAGGAGGACCGGCGGCGGGGCACGGAACCGGTCGTGATGCGGGTGCCGGACGGCGGGCGGGCGTTGCGCGTCGGGCCGCTGGTCTGCTTCGAGTCCGCGTTCCCCGACATGAGCCGCCGGCTGGTCCGGGAGGGCGCCGGCCTGATCGTGGTGCAGTCGGCGACCAGCACCTTCCAGCGGAGCTGGGCGCCGGCGCAGCACGCGGCGCTCGCCGCGCTCCGGGCGGCGGAGACGGGCCGTCCGGTGGTGCACGCGACGCTGACCGGGATCAGCGCCGCGTACGGCCCCGGCGGCGAGCGCGTCGGGCCGCCGCTCGGCACGGACGCGAGCGGCGCCGTGGTCCGCGAGCTGCCGCTGTCGGAGACGGCGACGGTGTACGCCCGCTGGGGCGACTGGCCGCTGTACGGGGCGTTCGTGGTCGTGGGGGCGGTGTGCGCGGCGGCGGGCGCCGGGGCGCTCAGGCGGCCTGGTCCAGCGCGTCGCGGACGACGCGCTCGCACAGGGCGTGGGTGAGCAGGGCGTCGCGGGCGCTGAGCACGCGTCCCTCTCGGACGGCGTCGAGGAAGGCGAGCACGGCCTGTTCGATGCCGCGCTGCCGGGCGACGGGGACCCAGTCGCCGCGCCGGCGGACGGTGGGCTGCCCCTTGTGGTCGACGATCTCGGAGAGGTTGAGGACCTGGCGCTTGGTGTCCTGGCCGGAGACCTCCAGGACCTCCTCGGTGGAGCCGTTCATCCGGTTCATCATGCCGATCGCGGTGAAGCCGTCGCCGGAGAGCTGGAGCACCACGTGGTGCATGAGGCCGTCGCGGACGCGGGCGCGGACGTCGATGTGGTCGGCCTCCCCGGGGAGCAGGAAGCGGAGGGTGTCGACGACGTGGATGAAGTCGTCGAGGACGAAGGTGCGCGGCTCCTCGGGGAGTCCGACGCGGTTCTTCTGGAGCAGGATCAGCTCGCGCGGGTGGTCGAGGCACTGGGCGTAGCCGGGGGCGAGGCGGCGGTTGAAGCCGACGGCGAGGGAGACGTCCCGCTTCTCGGCGAGTTCGACGATCCGCTCGGAGTCGGCGTAGTCGTAGGCGAGCGGCTTGTCGACGTAGGTGGGGACGCCGGCGTCGAGGAGGCGGCCGGCGATCTCGGCGTGGGCGGCGGTGGAGGCGTGCACGAAGGCGGCGTCGAGCCCGGCGGAGAGCAGCGAGTCGAGGTCGCGGTGGCGGCGGGTGGCCGGCAGGTGGAGGGTGTCGGCGACCCGGTCCAGGGTGGCGGGGGTGCGGGTCTGGAGGTGAAGTTCGACCCCGGGGAGGGTGGCGAGGACGGGCAGGTACGCCTTCTGGGCGATGTCGCCGAGTCCGATGCAGCCGATCTTCACGGGGTCTCTCCCTCTGCGGTGGTCCGGCGGCCCTTGGCTGTCGGGCCGTTCCGGCAGGTCAGCTTACGCGGGACGGGTCGGCGGCGTGGGGCGGGCGCCAGTCGGCGATGCCGTCGAAGCCGCGGAGGAGGAAGCCGGCCCCGAAGCGGGAGACGGTGCGGACGAGCGTGTCGCGGACGGCGACGGCGGGGCGGGCGGAGAGGAGGGTGAGACGGCCGGTGCGGGCCGCCTTGCGGACGATGGCGGTGGTGCGGGGCAGCCGGTCGGCGGTGTACGCGGCGAGGGCCCGGTCCGGGTCGAAGGCGGCGGGGACGCGGGCGTGGTGGGCAAGGACCACGGCGTCCTCGACGGCCTGGTTCCCGCCCTGTCCGAGGGAGGGCATCATCGCGTGCGCCGCGTCGCCGAGGAGCGCGGTGCGGCCCCGGTGGTGGGCGGGCAGCGGGTCGGCGAGGTGGTGGACGTCGTGCCGGAGGATCCCGTCGGGGTCGGCGGCGGCGAGGATCTCGGGGACGGGCTCGTACCAGTCGCCGAAGAGGCGGCGGAGTTCGGCGAGCTCGCCGTCGGGGGCGTGGGCGCCGGCGGGCGCGGCGGCCATGGCGTACGCGTAGATCCGGCCGTCCTTGAGCGGCTGGGTGCCCCAGAGGCGTCCGGCGCCCCAGGTCTCGTGCGGGGCGAAGGGCCGGCCGGGGTCGGGGACGACGAGCCGCCAGGTGGTGCAGCCGGAGTAGCGGGGGCCGGGGTGGGCGGGGAACAGCGCGGTGCGGGCGGCGGAGCGGATGCCGTCGGCGGCGACGACGAGTTCGGCCTCCAGGGTGCCCTGCGGGGTGGTGACGCGGGCGGGGGTGCGGGCGTCGCCAGGGTGGTCGAGCGCGGCGGGCGCGCCGGTGCGGACGGTTCCGTCGGGGAGGGCGGCGGCGAGGAGGTCGACGAGGGTGGCGCGGTGGAGGAGGACGAGGGGGTCGCCGAAGCGCGCGGCGGCGGCACGGGCGTCGGTGCGGGCGAGCCAGCGGCCGTCCGGGGAGCGCATCCCGCCGTCGCCCTGCCAGGCGGCGAGGTCGCGGACGCGGTCGCCGAGGCCGATGACGTCGAGGGCGCGCAGGGCGTTGGGGGCGAGGGCGATGCCGGCGCCGACGGGGGCGAGGCCGGCGGCGCGTTCGAGGACGGTGACGGTCCAGCCGCGCCGGTGGAGGGCGACGGCGGCGGTGAGGCCGCCGATGCCCGCTCCCAGGACGACGGCACGGTGCTGCGGCATGAAGGCTCCCTCGGGTCGGCAGGGCGGGACGGCCGGCCGACCCCGCCATGCACTACAGCTGTAGTCGACCAGACCCTCCGACCGTACTACAGGTGTAGTTCACGGGCCATGGGTAGGTTGGCCCCATGACCGCGCGCACCCCGGCCACCTCCCCGCCCCCGGCCGCCTCCTCTCCCCCGTCCCGCGCCGACCGGATCGGCGACGCGGCGCTCGACCTGCTGGTGGAGCGGGGGATGCGCGGGCTGACCCATCGCGCGGTCGACGAGCGGGCCGGGCTGCCACAGGGCTCCACCTCGAACCACGCCCGCACCCGCCAGGCCCTCCTGGAGACCGCGGTACGCCGGCAGGCCGAGCGCGAGGCGCAGGTCCTCGCCCCGGACGAGCTGCCGCCGTCCGGCGCGGGCCCGGACCTGCTCGCGGACGCCCTCGCGCTCGCGCTGCACCGCTATCTGACGGACCACCGGGCGCTGCTCGTTTCCCGTTACGAGCTGGCCCTGGAGGCGACCCGCCGCCCCGAGCTGCGCGGCTTCTTCGACCGCGCGGGGTCCGCCTTCCGCGATCCGGTGACGGCGATGATGCGCGGGGCCGGATCGCCCGAGCCGGAGCGGCACGCGCTGTCGCTGATCGCCTGGTGCGAGGGGCTGATGTTCTCCTGCGCCGCCGGCTCGTTCCACGCGGCCGTGCCGAGCCGCGCGGAACTGCGGACCGGCTTCGCCGAGCTGCTGCGCGGCATGCTCACCGGGCCGTCGACCGGAACCCCTGGCGCCGGACCGCGATGATCCGTCACGATGCCCCATATGACCACGGACGACACCGAAGCGCCCGAACGCGTCTGGCCCGACACGGCCGCGGGTGAGCGGCAGGCCCTGGAGCAGTGGCTGGACTTCCAGCGCGCGACCCTCGCGCTGAAGTGCGCGGGCCTGTCCGACGCGCAGCTCCGGACCGCCGCCGCCCCGCCCTCGCCGCTCAATCTGCTGGGCCTGGTCCGTCACATGGCGGAGGTCGAGCGCGGCTGGTTCCGCCGGGTGCTCGGCGGCGAGGAGACGACCTGGCTGTACGCCACCGACGAGGAGCACGACCGGGGCATCCGCACCACCGGCGACGACACCTACGCGGAGGCGTACGCCACCTGGCAGGCCGAGATCGCGCACGCCCGGAAGCTCGCCGCCCGCCACGACCTCGACGACGTCGGCGCGGGCGGCCACCACCGCGCCGGCGACCTCGTCAACCTGCGCTGGATCTACCTCCACCTGATCGGGGAGTACGCGCGGCACAACGGCCACGCCGACCTGCTCCGCGAGCGCGTCGACGGCGCCACCGGCGCCTGACCCCGCCGCCCCGGCCTCTTGCCCTGGCCGCGCCCCGGCCCGTGATCGGTCAAGGAGGGTGACGGGGCGCTCACCCGTGCGGGGCATTCCCCGCCGGTAGGGGTTCGAAGACCGGCGCGGGACCAGCAGAGTGGCGCGGGTGCACAGAACCCGAACCTCCGCGCGCCTCCTGGCCGGCGCGGCCGTCGCCGCCGCCCTGACCGGGTGCGTCGCCGTCGACGGGCCGGCCCCGGCGCCCGCCCCGGCCCCCGCGCCGCCCTCCGGACCCGAACCCGCCGCCCAGGACGTGGCGCCGCAGATCGTCCTCCAGGGCCCGGCCAGGGAGGCACTGGAAGCGGCCCTGCCGTCGCCCTCGCCGTCCGCCGCGGCCCCCCGGCCGCGCGGCGAGACCCGCCGCGCCACCGGCGACGCTGCCCCGCCCCGTACCGCTCCCTCGCCCGCGCCGCCGCCACCCGCCGCCCGGCACCCCGAGGCCCCGTCCCGGACGGTCCGGCCGCCGCGGCCTCCCGTGCCCGAGGCCCGGGAGCTGGAGCGGCTGACGGAACGGCTGCGGGAGACGCGGACACCGCCTGTCTTCGCGAAGGACGTGTGCGAGCTGGGCGAGCGGTACGGCGGCTGGGCCCCGGCCAGCGTCGAGGCCGGGCTCTGCCGGGACACGTACGGGAACTAGGGCCCGTACGGGAGGCGGGCGCACACGGGAAGCGGGCCCGCACGAGAAGCAGGCCCGTGCGAGAAGCGGGCCCCTACGGGAAGCGGGTCCTCATCCTTCGCGGAGCCGCCGGGCCAGGCGCTCGATCGCGGCCCGGACGCCCTGGCCGTACCGGTCGTCGTCGAGGGCCTCGGAGGCCACGCGGGCCCGTTCCAGATGGGCCCGCGCGGCGTCCGGCCGGCGCAGCTTGGCGTAGTCGGCGGCGAGGTTGAGGTGGAGCGAGGGGTAGAGGGCCCGCAGGGCGGCGGCGGAGTCGTGCGCGGCGAGCCGCCCGTCCTCCAGGCCCTCGGCGGCGCTGAGGGCCCGCAGGTCCCACGCCAGTTCGGTGTCCGGGTCGTCCTGGGTGTCCGCCAGGTAGTGGGCGAGGGTGCAGCGGTGCAGCGGGTCCCCGTCGGGGCCGAGCTGCTGCCACAGGGCGCCGAGGCGGTTGCGGGCCTCCTCCCGGTCCCCGCCGTGCAGCAGCATCCTGGCCTGCCCGATCCTGGTCAGGACGGCCTCGTCCGACGTCCGCTGCTGCTCGGTCACCGCGGCCTCCCGGCGCTCGCACTGCGTGGAGGTCCGACGCTAACCGGCCGCGGCCCGGATCCCGCCGAGGCTCAGCCGAGGTCGGGGATGCGCCAGTCGATCGGCTCGTGGCCCTGGGCGGCGACGGCCGCGTCGATCTGGGTGAAGGGCTTCGAGCCGAAGAACTTCTTCGCGGACAGCGGCGAGGGGTGGGCGCCCTTCACCACGATGTGCCGCTCCTCGTCGATGAGGGGGAGCTTCTTCTGGGCGTAGTTGCCCCAGAGGACGAAGACGGCGGGGTCCGGCCGGGAGGCGACGGCGGTGATGACGGCGTCGGTGAACTTCTCCCAGCCCTTGCCCTTGTGCGAGTTCGCCTCTCCGGCGCGGACGGTGAGGACCGCGTTCAGCAGCAGGACGCCCTGCTCGGCCCACGGCATCAGATAGCCGTTGTCCGGGATCGGGTGGCCCAGCTCGGCGTGCATCTCCTTGTAGATGTTCCGCAGCGACGGCGGGGTCTTCACGCCCGGGCGGACGGAGAAGCACAGGCCGTGGCCCTGCCCCTCGCCGTGGTACGGGTCCTGACCGAGGATCAGCACCTTCACCTTGTCGTACGGGGTGGCGGCGAGCGCCGCGAAGACCTCGTCCTTCGGCGGGTAGACCGGCCCGGCGGCCCGTTCCTGCTCGACGAACTCGGTGAGCTGGGCGAAGTACGGCTTGGCCAGCTCCTCGCCGAGGACGCCCCGCCAGGACTCGGGCAGCATGCTGATGTCGGTCACGGTCCACAACCTCCGGTGTTCGGCAGTTCCGGTGAGGAACCTACCGGGGCCCACTGACAACGGGCCCCGGCGGGCTCCCCGCGACGGCTACCAGCTGGCCCGGCGGTGCAGCTCCCACAGCTGCATGACGGTCTGCGGGTCGAGCGCGCGCTCGGCGCCGCCGATGTCCTCACGGGCCGCGATGTACAGCTTGCCCTGCCACAGGGGCAGCAGCCGCACGTCCTCCACCATGATCGCCTGGGCCTCCTCGAACTCGTCCGAGACGGCCCCGCGGTCGCTCTCGCGGCGGGACTTCGGCAGCAGCTCGTCGGTGATCCGCGGACTCAGGTAGGGCGTGCCGAGGACGTTCTTCTTGCCGAGGAAGGGGGCGACGAAGTTGTCCGGGTCCGGGAAGTCGGGGAACCAGCCGCGGCCGAAGACCGCGTACTCGCCCTGCTGGTAGGCGGCCTGGTACTCGGTCCACGGCTTGCCCTGGACGGTGACCTCGAACAGGCCGGACGCCTCCAGCTGGCGCTTCAGCTCGGCGAACTCGGCGGCCGTCGAGGAGCCGTACCGGTCGGTCGTGTACCAGAAGCTCAGCTCGACCTTGTCGGTGATGCCGGCCTCGCGCAGGATCTTCTTCGCCTTGGCCTTGTCGGGGTGGCCGTAGGTGTCGAAGAACTTGGTGGTGTGGGCGGCGATGCCCTTGGGCACCATCGAGTACAGGGGCTCGGCGGTGCCCCGGTAGACCTTGCTGACCAGTTCGTCGCGGTTCACGAGCTGGGCGATGGCGCGGCGGACGGCGGGGTCGGCGACCGACTTGTCCTGGGTGTTGAAGACCAGGTAGCGGATGTCGGCGCCGGTGGACTCGACGAGCTGGAGGCCCTTGTTCTCCTCCTTGTCGTCCTCGAGGGAGGTCACCTCCTCGGCGGTGAGGCCGCGGTAGGTGGCGTCGATCTCCTCGGCGCGCAGCGCCGCGACCATCGCCTCCGACTGGTCGAAGTACTTGATGGTCACGCCGCCGTTCTTGCGGTCGGCGAAGCCCTTGTAGTTCGGGTTGCGGGACAGCTCGGCGCGCTTGCGCACCTCGTACCCGTCCAGGACGTACGGGCCGGAGCCGGCGATCTTGCCGTCCTGCTTGCGGAGCTGGTCGGCCGGGTACTCCGCGGGGTCCACGATCGACATCGCCGGGGTGGCGAGGACGAAGGGGAAGGTGGCGTCGGCCTTGTTGAGCTTGAAGACGACGGTGCGGTCGCCGACCGTCTCGATGGTGTCGAGCGAGCCGAGCATGCCGTTGGGGCCGCCCTCGGCGTCGATCGTGCGGATGCGCTCGATCGAGTGCTGCACGGCCTTGGCGTCGAGCGGGTGGCCGTTGGAGAACTTGAGCCCCTCGAAGAGCGTGCACTCGAAGACCCTGCTGGACGCGTCCGTGAATTTGCATTCGGCCGCGTCGGGCTTCGGCGAGGTGCTTCCCGTCGGGAAACTCACCAGAGTCTGGTAGACGTTCCTGAAAAGCTCCCAGGAATTGTCCCAGGAAGCCGCCGGATCGAGTGTCGTGGGAGAACTCGTCGTCCCGATCGTGATCCTCTGCTCCCCGGCGGACTCGGTATCCGTGAAAACACCGCACCCGGATACCAGGGATATGGACGCAAGGGCTGCAGCGGCCTGCAGACTCGTCCGGTTGAACACGTGCACGCTCCTCGTTCAGCCTGGGGTCGGCCGACGATACCGCAGTACCCCGCCAGGTCAATGGGTGAGCCCGGCGGGGCACTTGAGACGATCGAGATGCAACCGGGGCCAATCCGGACAGGAAATCCGGAAAGTGTCCGGTAATCGGTCACCCGAATCCGGCGTTCAGGAAAATGCCCCCGTCGACGACGAGCGTCTGACCGGTGATCCAGCCGGACTGCTCCGAGGTCAGGAAGGCCGCGGCGCCCCCGATGTCCTCCGGCACGCCCAGCCGGCCCATCGGGTACGCGGCGGCGGCCTCGGCCTCCCGGCCCTCGTAGAGCGCCTGGGCGAATTTCGTCTTGACCACGGCGGGCGCGATCGCGTTCACTCGCACCACCGGCGCGAATTCGTGCGCGAGCTGCTGGGTCAGATTGATCAGGGCGGCCTTGCTGACGCCGTACGCCCCGATGAACGGAGAGGCGGAGATTCCGGCGACCGACGCGATATTCACGATCGAGCCGCCGTGTTCCTTCTGCCACGCGTGCCAGGTGCGCTGCGCGAATCCGAGCGCCGAGACGACATTCGTCTCGAAGACCTTGCGCGCCACGTCCAGGTCGAGGTCCGCGATGGGGCCGAAGACCGGATTCGTGCCCGCGTTGTTCACCAGGTGGTCGACGCGCCCGAAGGCGTCCATGGCCGCGGCCACGGCGGCGGCCTGGTGGGCGGGGTCGTGGGCCTTTCCGGCGACCCCGACGGCCCGGTCCGCCCCGAGGCGCTCCACGGCCTCCTTGAGGGCGTCCTCGCCCCGCCCGGTGATGACGACCCGGTCACCGCGGGCGACGAGCGCCTCGGCGATGCCGTAGCCGATGCCCCGGCTGGCGCCGGTGACGAGTGCGACCCTGCCGGAGAGCTCCGGCGGCTGCTGTGCGGTCATCCCTGTTGTCCTCTCTCGCCGCGCCGGGTCAGTTGAGCGGGCCGCCGGCCACGTACATGACCTGGCCGGAGACGAAGCCGGCGTCGTCGCCCGTGAAGAAGGCGATGGCGTTGGCGACGTCCTCGGGGCGGCCGACCCGCTGGACCGGGATCATGGAGGCGGCGGCGGCCTGGAACTCCTCGAAGCCCATGCCGACCCGCTCGGCGGTCTGGGCCGTCATCTCCGTGACGATGAAGCCGGGGGCGACGGCGTTGGCGGTGACGCCGAACTTGCCGAGCTCCTTGGCGAGCGTCTTGGTGAAGCCCTGGAGGCCGGCCTTGACCGCGGAGTAGTTGGCCTGGCCGCGGTTGCCGAGCGCCGAGGAGGAGGACAGCGAGACGATCCGGCCGAAGCCCGCGTCCACCATGTGCTTCTGACAGGCCTTCGCCATCAGGAACGCGCCCTTGAGGTGCACGTTCATGACGAGGTCCCAGTCGTCCTCGGACATCTTGAAGAGGAGGTTGTCCCGCAGGACGCCGGCGTTGTTCACGAGGATCGTGGGCGCGCCGAGTTCGGCGGCGACGCGGGCGACCGCGGCCTCCACCTGGGCGCCGTCCGAGACGTCGCAGCCGACCGCGAGGGCGCGGCCGCCGGCGGCGGTGATCTTCTCGACGGTGTCCTTGCAGGCCGCCTCGTCGAGGTCGAGGACGGCGACGGCGCGGCCCTCGGCCGCGAGGCGGATGGCGGTGGCGGCGCCGATGCCCCGTGCGGCACCGGTGACGACGGCTACGCGCTGCTCGGTGGTGGACATGCTTGCTTCTCCTCGCCCTCAGGGAGCCCGGGCTCTCCCCCGGGCACATGAGCGACCGCTTAGTATCGACCGCAGGACGAGACGCTAGAAGCCCTGGCACCCGGTGTCAACGGCCCACCGGGTGCACCCCGTCACTCCGTCGTCACTCCCCCGGCGAAGGGCGGCGCGTCACCGCACGAGAAGGTCGAGCAGACGCTCCACCTCGGCCTCGGGGTCGCCGGTGAGGCCGGTGTGGACCGGGCCCGGCTGGACCACCGTGGAGCGCGGCGCGATCAGCCAGCGGAACCGCCGGCCGGCGTCGTCGCGGGCGGCCTGCCCGGCCGCGTCCCCGCCCAGGCAGACGCCCTCGACGGCGCGCAGCGCCGCGCGGACGCCGGTCACGTCGGCCGCCGGGTCGAGCGCGGCCAGCTTGGCCTCGTCGAGGTGGGTGCGGGCGGCGACGAAGGAACGGGCCCGGCAGTAGACGACCACGCCCGCGTTGAAGCACTCGCCGCGTTCGACGCGCGGCACCACGCGCAGCAGCGCGTACTCGAAGACATCGCGGTCGGTCACGTCGTGCTGTCCTTCTGGGCGGGGCGGGGGGCGAGGCGGTCGGCGAGCCAGCCGGGCGGCTGCTGCGGCCGGCGTTCGGTACGCGGGCCGAGGGTGATCCGCTCGTGGATGGTGGCCGCGCGGGGCAGCAGCGCCTCCACGTAGGCGGCGCGCACCGCGTCGGCGGAGTCGAATCCGGGCTCGTCCACCAGCCACGCGGCGGGCACGTCGGCGGCGACCTCGTCCAGCAGCTCCCGGGTGACGAGCGGGGCCAGTTCGGCGGCGGCCGCGGCGATGTCCGGGGCGAAGGGCGCGAGGGCGTGGTCGGAGGCGTCGTACGGCTTGGCGGCGGAGGCGGCGGCGCCCGGCCAGTTGTGGTGCCAGATCATGGTGGCGCCGTGGTCGATGAGCCAGAGGTCGCCGTGCCAGACGAGCATGTTCGGGTTCCGCCAGGAGCGGTCCACGTTGTTGATCAGCGCGTCGAACCACACGACCTTCCCGGCCTCCGCCGGGTCCACCTCGTACGCGAGCGGGTCGAAGCCCAGCGAACCGGGGAGGAAGTCCATCCCGAGGTTCAGTCCGCCGCTCGCCTTCAGCAGCTCCTGCACCTCCTGGTCGGGCTCCGAGAGCCCGATGACCGGGTCGAGCTGGATGGTGACCAGCTCGGGCACCCGCAGCCCGAGCCGCCGGGCGAGCTGCCCGCAGATGACCTCGGCGACGAGGGTCTTGCGGCCCTGCCCGGCGCCGGTGAACTTCATGACGTACGTGCCGAGATCGTCGGCCTCGACGATCCCGGGCAGCGAACCGCCCTCACGCAGGGGCGTGACGTAGCGGGTCGCTACGACCTCTTCCAACACTTTCCCAGGTCACCCATCTCTTCAGCCTTGCAATCCACGAACTGCTTCGTCGGGGCGTAGAGGCGAGGATCGCCGGTCGACGGCGCTGGGGAGGATCTGGGGAGTTTCGGCCGACAGGCCGGTCTCTCCGCTCCCCCGGCAGTCCGTCAATGGTGCCGCGCCCCTTGCCGCCGGCTTCCGGCATGAAGTGAGCATAGTAACCGAGGGTGATCGTCGGCGAGGAATGGCCGAGCCCCTGGGCCAAGGTCACGACGGACTCTCCGGCTTCCGACACGATCGCGGCGCAGGTGTGCCGAAGCGCATGGTGAGCAGCGGGGAGAGTTTCCTCTCCCCCCACGGAAGCTCCGCCTCCACGTTCCGGGGTGGTTGCACCGGGCCGCGATCGACTGTCTCCGGCCCTGCCGTCACAAGGGATCTCCCGGCCGGGTCCGGTTCCGCCGAGCGGTCGACAGGTCGCGCTGCAGGGCGCGCTCGACGTCGGTGAGGGGGACGTCCGGGCGGAGCCGTTCCGGGTGTCCCGGCGGTGGTTCTCCCGCGAGTCCCCCCCTGGACGGACTCGGCATGTACACATAGATGCGCCCGGTCGCGACGAGCGCGCCGTAGACCCACCGCAGGACGGCGCGGAACCTCATGACCTGAGCGCGGCGGCACCCTCGCGTGCCTCCGTCCTCCCCTCGGCATCGGGCCGTTCCTCGTTCCCGTTCCAGGTCCACAGCCTCGAGACGGCGTCGAGGTCAAGGTCGTGGCCCTCCGTCCACAGCCGCCCGGCCGCGCCGAGCACCGCCGCACGGTCGGCCGCCGGGGTGCCCGGGCGGGCCGGGAGCAGCGGGACAGCCAGGCTCGCGCCGAGGCGCAGCGCTCGGTGCCTGCGGGCGAACGCGGTGAGGGTCTGCCGGGGACCGGCCTCGACGAGCACCATGTCGTCGGCGGCGAGCAGTTGATCGAGGGCCGGCATGAATAGCACGGTGTCGGTGATCTGCCGGGCCCAGAACCGGGGGCTGACCGCATCCGCCTCGCTCATGAGGCCGCCGGTGTACCCGGAGTAGAGCACCAGGTCGGGCGCCCTCATCCGGAGCCCTTCGTAGGCGGATTGCACCGCCTCGGACGCCGGCTCCATCGCAGGACTGTGGAAGGGGCTGGTGGCGGGAACCGCGACGACGGTATGACCGTCACCGCGCAGCCGCGCCTCGACCGCCGCCAGCGGCGCGGAAGCACCCGCGAGCATGGTCTGCTGCCCGGCGTTGACCGCGGCGATGACGACCTCGTCCGTGAGGTACGGCCGCATCTGCTCCACGGACGCGGCGACGGCGAGCATGCCGCCGGACGGGATCTTCACGGCCTCGCGTACACGAGCGGCCATCATGGCGACCCCGTCGGCGAGGGACACCACTCCGGCGATGACGGCCGCGACAAGTTCCCCGGCGCTGTGGCCGACGACCGCCGCGGGCTTGACGCCCCAGCTGATGACCAGCCGGCCGAGCGCGTAGTCCACCGCGAAGAGCAGCGGCTGGGCGCGGCGGACGTCGTCTATGCCGATACGGGGGCGGTCGGAGCGCCAGTCGGCCCGGATGCGGTCGCCCTCGGCGCCCATGAGGTCCAGTACGGAATCGAAGGCCGCGGTGAAGACCGGGTCGCGGCCATACAGACCGGCGGCCATCCCCAAGTGCTGCGAGCCCTGTCCGGGGAACATCAGGGCGACTGGGCGCGGGCCGCGGGTCTTCACGGCGCGGGCGGCGTCCACGGCGGCGCGCACGTCCGTGCCCTCGGTGACCACCACGGCGGCACGCACCAGCCCCGGGCGCTGTCCGGGCGGCGTCGTGGTGGGCGTCCCTGCCGGCAGTCCGTCGGCCAGGGAGCGCAGCTCGGCACGGACGCGTGTCTCGTCTGCCTCGTCCCGGCCCGACCACAGCAGCAGCCGGGGGCCTGGGAGATCCGTCTTCCGTTCGTCCGGGCGCGGCGGGAGGTGCGAGGACTCGCCGGGCCCGAGGAAGGCCAGGACGGTGGCCCCGTCGGCCACCGCCTCGGCCGCCCGGCGTACCGCGTGGACGGTCAGGGAGCCCGGGCCGGGGTCGTCGAAGGCGGCGACGAGCGCGAAGTCGGCGGTCTTGTCCTGGAGTTCCCGGTGGGCCAGCCACAGCGCCCCCTCGGGCGAGGGTGCCGTACGTACAGGGAATCCCTCGTGGCACGGGGCGAGGGACCGGAAGGGGGCGCGGGTGCCGACGTAGACGACGGTCCGGGCCGGCCAGTCCTCCGGGGCACTGCCGAAGGCCCGGAGCACGGCGGACACGACGGTCGCGGAGGGCACCAGGGGTGCGATTGCGCCGGGGAGTTGCGAGGCCTCGGTGCCAGGGCCGACGAGCAGCCTGCGGGTCACCGCGCTGTGTGCTGTGAGCGGCATGAATCCTCCTCGTGCGGGCAGGGCGGGCCTCGGTACCACACGTCGGGCGGCTGGGAACGGCCGCTCCTCCCGGGGGGATGCGGGAGGAGCGGCCGCGTGTGTCCCGACTCAGGCGTTGTCGGCCCGGCCGGCGTTGACGAGGCTCAGCAGCGCGCGCGGGGTCTCCGCGTCGACGATGGCGTCATCGGGTATCTCGATCCCGTACTCGCGCTGGATCTCGCCGATGACCTGGAGCAGGGCGAGCGAGTCGTAGCCGAGTTCGTTGAACGGCGTGTCGATGACGTCGCCGTCGAGGTCGATCCCCTCCTCCTCGCCCGCCCCCTCACGCAGCATCCGGGTAAGGTCGGCCAGGGTCACGGGGTTGGTGGTAGCGGTCATGGCGGGTTCCTCTCCGTGGACTGATCACTTCGGCGTGTGCCGTGGTGCGTGGGGGCGTGGTACGGGGTCAGGCATGGGCAGGCACGCGACCGGTGTGCGGGACGTCCGGCGGGGCACGTACGGCGTCAGGCGGCGCGGCGCACGACGAGCGCCGAATTGAAGCCGCCGTGACCGCGGGCCAGCACCAGGACGTTACGCAGCCGAACCTCACGCGGTGCCCCGGTGACGAGGTCCATCCGATGCCCGGGGTCGGCCTCGGTCACATGCGCGGTCGCCGGGATCACCCCGTCACGCAGGGCCAGCAGCGCGGTCGCCACGTCCAGGGCCGCTCCCCCGGCCAGGAGCCGGCCGGTCATCGTCTTCGGGGCGGTCACCGGTACGCCACGCGGTCCGAAGACGCCCTCGATGACGGCCGCCTCGGCACGGTCCTGCGCGGGCACGCCCGAGGCGTCGGCGAAAACGGCGTCGATGTCCGACGGCGCCAGGCCCGCATCCGCGAGAGCGGCCTCGGCTGCCCCCCGCAGCCGTGACGACCAGCCGGAGCCGGGCGGCGGGTCGAGCGTGGCCGCGTATCCGGCCACCTCGCCGTAGATCCGGGGCGCACCCCGCCGGCGCGCCGACTCGGCGTCCTCGGTGACGAGGATCGCGCCGCCCTCTCCCGGCACATAGCCCGAGGCCCGGGCCGAGAAGGGCAGGTACGCACGGGTCGGATCGGTCTCGGTGCTCATCAGGCCGGAGGCGATCTGCGGGACCCAACCCCAGGGGCACAGGGCCGCGTCGACGCCGCCGGTGACGACCAGCGGGACTCCCCGGCGCACGTGGCGCCGAGCCTGCCCGATCGCGTCGATCCCGCCCGCCTGCTCGGTGAGCAGGACGCCGCTCGGACCGCGCATCCCGTGACGGATGGAGATCTGGCCGGTGTTGACGGCGTAGAACCAGGCGAAGGACTGGTACGCGCTGACGTACTTCTTGCCCTGGCTCCACAGATGGCCCAGTTCGCGCTGGCCGAACTCGACGGCGCCACCGGAGGCCGCGGTCACCACGCCCATGCCGTATTCGGGGAGCTCACCCGGTTCGACGGCCGAGTCCTTGACGGCCCAGTCGGCGGCGACGAGGGCGAGCCGGGTCATGTGGTCGGTCTGCGGCATCAGCCGGCTCGGGATGTGGTCCTCCGCGACGAACCCAGGCACCTCACCCGCGACCTTCGAGGGGTACTGGCCGGCATCGAAGCGGGTGACCTCGGCCAGTCCGGACTCCCCGGCGAGCACCGCCTTCCAGTACTCGTCCGTGCCGAGGCCGTTGGGTGCGACGACGCCGAGGCCGGTCACCACGGTCCTCGCGGTCATGTCAGGCTCCTTTCCGGCCGGGCCAGCACCATGGCGCTCTGGAAGCCGCCGAAGCCACTGCCCACGCTGAGCACCACGTCGGTCTGCCGCTCACGTGCCGTCAGCGGGATGTAGTCGAGGTCGAGATCGGGGTCCGGCTCATGGAGGTTGGCGGTGGGCGGCAGCACCCCGTGCTCCATCGCCAGTGCGCACGCGGCGATCTCCAGGGAACCGATCGCGCCCAGCGAGTGGCCGATCATCGATTTGATGGAGCTGATCGGCGTCTCGTACGCGTGGGCGCCGAGGCTCCGCTTGAACGCGCCCGTCTCGTGGCGGTCGTTCATCTTGGTGCCGGAGCCGTGGGCGTTGATGTAGTCAAGCGCGGTGGGGTCGATCCGGGCCTCCGCGAGCGCGGCGTCGATGGCCTCGGCCATCTCCCGGCCGTCGGGTTTGAGACCTGTCATGTGGTATGCGTTGCAGCGCGCGGCGAACCCGGCGATCTCCGCGTAGATGTGGGCGCCGCGGCGCCTGGCACTTTCCAGCTCCTCCAGCACCAGCATCGCCGCGCCCTCGCCAAGGACCAGCCCGCTGCGGGTGCGGTCGAAGGGCCGGCACGCACTCTCCGGTGTGTCGTTGCGCGGGGTCGTCGCGAGGATGGCGTCGAAGCAGGCGGAGGTGATGGGTGAGATCGGCGCCTCGGTGGCCCCCGCGATCATCACGTCGGTGGTGCCTTCGCGGATGAGGTCGACGGCGTGGCCCAGGGAGTCGAGCCCGGACGTGCAGCCGGTGGAGATCACCGCGGCGGGCCCTTCGGCCCCGGCGGCCTGGCCCACCTCGGCCGCCATCGAACTCGGCACGAAGTGCCGATAGAGCTCGGGGACGGCGTATTCGTGGTCGACGTTCCACTTGCGGCCACCGTCGCTGACGACGACGTACTCCCGCTCCAGGCTGGTGGTGCAGCCGACCGCGCTCCCGAGGGAGGTGCCGAACCGGCCCGGGTCGAGGGCGGAGACGTCCAGGCCGCTGTCGGCCAGCGCCTCCCTGGTGGAGACGACCGCGAACTGCGCCGCGCGGTCGAGCCTGCGGATCTCCTGCGGGGACAGTCCTGCCGCTCGGGCGTCGAAGTCACACTCCGCGGCGACCCTCGACCGGAAGGGGGACGCGTCGAAGAAGGTGATCGTACGGGTGGCGGAGCGCCCGGCGGTCAGCAGGTCCCAGTACCGCTCGACCCCGACACCCCCCGGGGCCACCACGCCCAGGCCTGTGATGACGACTCTGCGCATCGTGGCTACCTCGCCTTCGACGGGGCCGGGTGCCACTGCGGGCACCTACCGGACAGGACTGCTCGGAGCACTGTGGTTCCCTTCCTCTGCGCCTTTGTTGCGCGGGTCGGCCGATCGGGACGGTTCCGGGTCGGATGTCTCCCCGCCCTGACCGTCGGACCGGTCCGCGGGGCGCTCGTGGTGCGCCGCCGTCTCCGGTTCCGTCATGGTTCGGGCGTCGGCTCGAACTGCGCTCGCGGCCGCCTGGATCTGATGAACCACCAGGCCAGAGCGGTACGCTGCAGGGTCCGTCGGCGGTTGGGGCGGCCTGCTCGGTACGTGGTACGGCCGGTGAGGAGACCGGCGCGACCTGGTGTCGGCGGGGTCGGCCCGGAGCGTTCGGCGGGGCGTCATCGGCCGACCGTGACCGTACGAGCGCCGACTCGAAGCGGGCTTGAGCACGCGGTGACGGACCTCGGTAACGGTCCGCCAGCCGGTTCCCCCCGCGTCGGTCAGCTGATCGGCACCGTGAAGTCGAGCTCCGGATCCGCGCAGAGCACGGCCTGGTGCAGCCTGCGCAGCTTCGGCGAGGGCTCCATGCCGAGCTCCTCGATGAGGACGTTCCGCAGCCGCTGGTAGGCCTCGAGGGCCCGCCAGGCGCTGCCGGAGCGGTGCAGCGCGATCATCAACTGGGCGCAGAAGTTCTCGTGCATGGGGTAGCGGGCGACCAGGACCCGCAACTCGGGAACGATCTCGGCGTGCCGGCCCAGGCGGAGGTCCACGTCAATCCGGCGTTCGAGGCATGCCATCCGGTCCTCGTCGAGCCGCAGTACCTCCAGTTCAAGCACGCCGCCGACGCGAAGGTCGACCAGGGCGGACCCATTCCACATCGCCAGGGCGGCGGAGAGCAACCGGGACGCGGCGTGATCGTCACCGGCTTCGAACGCGGCCCGGCCGAAGCCCGCGAGCCGCTCGAACTCCTGCTTGTCCACCTGTCCCGGCTGCACCTGGAGGAGATAGCCGCCGTGCTGGGTCACGAGGACATCCTTGGCCTGCCGGGTCGGGTCGCCTTCGAGCGCCACCGCCAGCTTGCGGCGCAGTTGGAGGATGTAGGTCTGCAGGGTCGTGGAGGCGCTGCGTGGTACGTTCTCGCCCCAGATCTCTTCCATGAGGGTCGGTACCGTGACCACGTGATCGGCCTGCAGAGCGAGCAGGGCGAGGATCTGCCGGGGCTTCGCGGCGCTCGGGACGACCGAGATACCACGCTCATGGGCGGTGAGCGGTCCCAGTACCTTGATGTCCATCGTGGGCTCTCCCCTTTCGAGTCGTACGCGTCGGCGGATCACCGACGGTCATCTCGGAGCATTTGTGAACCCTGACATCCGATTCGGGCGCGGCCCAGTGAGCCGGTCACGAGGACAATCATGAAAATGTCACGTCCTGATGATGACTGCGGCACTGTACGAGGGAGAACTGGTCACAGCAGAATCCAGGCCAGCAACAGGTCGACCATTCTTTCGACGTCCGCCAAGGAGTTCACATGCGAACTGCGGTACTGCTCGATGACACGTTCACGACCGATCTCTTGCAGGCCCTCGCGGAATCCGGCGTGCCGGACGCCGAGTCACTGAACACGGACGGCGTCGAGCTCGTCATCGAGGAGCTCGACCACATACCGGCCGCGACGGCCCTGCCCACGTGGCGCTGCATCGTGGCCGACCCGGACCCGGTCAGCCAGACCCCGGGCGTGTGAGCACCGCCGCCCGTACGCCCACCGATCCCCTGGTGGGATTCAAACGCCACCTCCGGGTCGAGAGCATCCCGGGCGAGGCCGTCTACCTGCTGTCGGAGGAAGGCACGACAGCCCTGCAGGGCCCTTCCGTCGAGGCACTGGCCCCGCTGCTCGACGGCACGCGCACGGTGAGTGCCCTACTGGACGAGATCCGGCCGGTGCTGACCTCCGACGAGGCGGCGCGGGTGCTCGCGCGTCTCACCCGGGCCGGGCTGCTCGGCCGCCATGAGCCGGCGGATGACGCGGCGGCCCAGGCGTACTGGGATCTGGCGGGCCCCGGCGGGACGGTGGCCACCGCCGCGGTGGAACGGGCCCGCGTCGAGGTGCTGGCCCTCGGGCGTCAGGACGCCGACCGGGCGCGGGCCCTGTGCCGGGACTCGGGCCTGACGGTGGCCGAACCCGGAGGCACGGCGGATCTGTCCCTGGTGCTGTGCGACGACTATCTCGACCCCGAACTGGCGGACGTCGACGCCGTGCACCGCCGCCGGGGACAGCCATGGCTGCCGGTCCGGCCGTCGGGCGCCCGGATCTGGGTGGGCCCCTTCTTCGGCCGGCCGGACGGTCCGTGCTGGACCTGCATGGCACACCGGCTGCGCGCCAACCGGATGTCGCAGGCGCCCGTGTCCCGCGCGCTCGGCCTGCGGGGTCCCGTACCGCTGCCGGACGCCTCGCTCGCCGCCACGCGGGGGCTCGGGCTCCAGACCGCGGTCCTCGAGGCCCTGAAGTGGGTGGCCGGGACGCGGAATCCGGAGCAGCAGGCGATCGGGATCCTGGACACCCTGACCCTGAAGGTGCGTCACCACCCGGTTCGGCGGCGCCCGCAGTGTCCGGAGTGCGGTGATCCCGGGCTTGTGGCGAGGCGCACCCGGCGTCCCGTCGTCCCCGCGTCACGGTCCAAGTCGCCCGACGGCGGCGCCAACGACCGGGCGCTCTCGCCCCGGCAGATGCTCGACCGCTACCGGCATCTCATCGGCCCGGTCACCGGCGTCGCCTCCGAGGTGCGGCCGGCCCCGCACACCCCGGAGGGGCTCAACTCCTATGTCTCGGGACGTAATCTGGCGCTGTCCAGCCACTCGCTGACGGGTCTGCGCAGCGGGTTGCGCGGTACGAGCGGAGGCAAGGGCGTCACCGCGGTGGAGGCCGAGACGGGCGCCCTGTGCGAGGCGGTGGAGCGCTACAGCGGCACTCGCCAGGGCGACGAACTCACCGTTCGGGACACCCTGCGCGGCCTGGCCGGCCAGGCCGTCCACCCGGAGGCCTGCCAGCTCTTCGACGTACGGCAGTACCGCGACCGCGACCGCTGGAACGCCACGCACTCGGCCTTCCAGCGGGTCCCCGCGCCCTTCGACCCCGACTCCCCCACCGACTGGACGCCGCTGTGGTCGCTGACCTCGGGACGTCAGCGGCTGCTTCCGACGTCGCTGCTGTACTTCGGCCCCGGACCCGACGGCCGGGCCGGCCCGCTGTGGGCCGACTCCAACGGGAACGCCGCCGGCAGCAGTCTGGAGGACGCGATCGTCCAGGGCTTCCTGGAGCTGGTGGAGCGCGACGCGGTGGCGCAGTGGTGGTACAACCGCACCCGCCATCCGGCGGTGGACCTGGACGCGTTCGACGAGCCGTGGCTGGCGACCGCGCGCCGGGCCTACGCCCGGGCGCACCGCGAGATCTGGGTGCTCGACCTGACCTCCGACTTCGGCATCCCGGTGATGGCCGCGGTGTCCCGGCGAACCGACGGGGGCGGCGTCACCGAGGACATCTCCTTCGGGTTCGGGGCCCACTTCGACCCCCGTCTCGCCCTGCGCCGGGCCGTCACCGAGATGGCGCAGCTGCTGCCCGCCGATCACCCGGCGGGGTCCGAACGGCCCCGCTCCGCCGCCGTGGACCCCGACCTGCTGCGCTGGTGGTCGACGGCGACCACCGTCAACCAGCCGTACGTCGTCCCGGACCCGGCCGAGTCCGGGCGCGCGCCCGGGGATTTCGCGCACACCCCGCGTCCGGACATCGCGCAGGACATCGCGGCGGCGAGGTCGCTGGTGGAGCGCCACGACATGGAACTGCTCGTCCTCGACCAGACCCGGCCCGATATCGGGCTGCCCGTGGTCAAGGTCGTGGTGCCGGGAATGCGGCACTACTGGGCGCGGTTCGCACCAGGGCGGTTGTTCGACGTGCCCGTGTCGCTCGGTCGCCTGGACCGGCCGACGCCGTACGACGGACTGAACCCGATTCCGCTGTTCGCCTGAGCCACCTACCGTTGGCGCCTGAGCCGGGGAGAAGACCACTCCCTGTCATATGATCAATCGAAACGGGCGTGATTCCCGGGGGGGGACGGTGCGAGGACTCTTGCGAAAACGCGTGGGCGAGGACGAGCCCGCGAAGACCCACGTACGTCCTGCGCGTGAGGTGCCGGCCCCGCGGCTGGCCCGGAGCATCACTGTGGTCGTGCTCCTCAGCTACTCGGCTGTCACCGCGCTCAATGTCCTCCGTGCCGGGCTGGACGCCGTGCCGGTGGCAATCGGCCTCGCCTGCCTGGCGATCGTGTTCGCCGTGCAGGTGGCCCTCACCTCCCCCCGGGCACGGAGCTGGGGGCGATGTCGGGTCGTGCTCACGCTGCTCCTGCAGGGCGTGCTCACCTATGTGCCCTTCCTGTGGTTCGGTCTCCAGTGGGGAAGCATGGAGGGGCCCCTTGCAGGATCGATCCTGTTGACCCTGGAGGGCAGACTGGGCTGGACCCTCTACGGGGCGGTGGTGGGGCTGATCCCGGTCTACTGCCTGAAGCTCGGCACGCCCCTCTCCTCGATGGCCTACTTCACCCTCTCCGCCCTGGTCACCGGCCTGGTGATCTACGGGCTCTCACGACTCAGCGACCTCGTCCACGAGGTGCACGCCGCCCGCGGCGCACTGGCCCGGATGGCCGTGGGCCAGGAACGGCTCAGATTCGCCCGCGACCTGCACGACCTGCTCGGCTACAGCCTCTCCGCCATCACCCTCAAGAGCGAGCTCGTCCTACGGCTGGTCTCCGGCCGGCCCGACCGGGCGCGACAGGAGATCGCCTCGATCCTGGAGGTCTCCCGCCGGGCCCTCGCCGACGTCCGGCTGGTGGCGCGCGGCTACCGGGACATGTCCCTGGCGGCCGAGGCGCAGTCCGCCGCCGAGATCCTCGGCTCCGCCGACATCCGCGCGGAGGTGAACGTCGACTGCGCCCATCTGCACCCGCTCGTGGACACCGTCCTGGCCACCGCCCTGCGCGAGGGGGTCACCAACATCCTGCGCCACAGCAAGGTCCAGTCGTGCGCCATCACCGCCCTGGTGGAAGGGGAAACCGTGAGTCTGACACTCGTGAACGACGGCGTCCCCGAACAGACCGGTGGCGCACCCGCCCACTACGGCGACACCGGTGGACTGGGGAACCTGTCCGTGCGGCTCACCTCCATCGGTGGCCGGTTCGAGGCGGGACCGCGACCCGAAGGCCGCTTCCAGCTCAGGGCCGTCGCACCGCTCGTACCCCACGTCACCCCTGCCGCGCCGACTGACCACCCAGTGCTGCGTTCGTCCGCCTGATCCCATGGGATCGTTCCTTATTGTCCGCGTATGAGAACCAGGTCGGGGGCCGTTCTTGTCGGTGAGAATCCTGCTCGCAGAGGACGTTCACATGATCCGAGGCGCGTTGATCGCCCTGCTCGAACTCGAGGACGACTTCCACGTGGTCTCCTCCGTGGCGCACGGTGACGAGATCGTGGCGGCCGCCCTGGAGACCAGACCGGACGTCGCGATCATCGATGTCGACCTCCCCGGCACCGACGGCCTCACCGCCGCGACGGAACTGCACCGGCAGCTTCCCGCCTGCCGGACGCTGATCCTCACCAGCCTCGGGCGCCCGGGCACCCTGCGCCGGGCGCTCGCCGCCCAGGTCACCGGCTTCCTCCTCAAGGACGCTCCGCCCGACCTGCTGGCCAAGGCGGTCCGGTCCGTCGCTGCGGGGCAGCGGAGCATCGATCCCCAACTCGCACTGTCGGCCTGGGACATCCCGGAGAACCCACTGTCCCGCCGGGAACGCGAGGTGCTGCGTCTGGCCGCCGGCGGCGCGGACGCGGCCGAGATCGCGGCTTGCCTCTACCTCTCCAAGGGCACCGTCCAGAACTACCTCACCGCCATCGTGGCCAAACTCAACGCCCGCAACCGGGTCGATGCCGTCCGGATCGCCGAGGAGGCCGGCTGGATCCCCTGAGCCCCGGCGCCACCACGCCCCTCCCGGCTCACGGCCGAGGGCGCAACGGGCCCGAGCCGAGCAGCGCGTCCAGGAGTCCCTCGTCGAGCGCTGTGCCCACGGAGAGGTCGGCACCGCCGCCGAAACCGCCGTCCTGCACGGCCGCGCTGATCACGTACGGCCCGTCGGCGAACGTCGCGAATCTCCATGACTCGCCGTCCACGGCCGTGCCGTCCGGGCGCACCAGACGCGGGCCGTCCGGGGTCAGGGCGAAGCCGAACTCGGTGAAGCGCAGGCGCAGCCCCTGACCAAGCGCCTTGCTGTACGCCTCCTTCAGGGTCCACAGCCGGACCAGGACGTCGTTGCGCTCCTCGCCCTCGACGCCTTCGAGGGCCTCCCGTTCGCATCGGACGTATCCCCGGGCCTCGGCACCGGTGCCCGCGAGAGCGCGCGAGGCGAGCTCCACGTCCACGCCGACCCGGCCCTCGCGGCTGATGCCGACGACGAGAACGTCCGCGGTGTGACTCAGGCTGATCGCGATCTGGTCGCAGCCCCGGACGTACGGGCGGCCACCGGGCTGGTACGCCAGGTCGACCAGCTCCGGCGCGGTGTCGAGGGCCGCCGCCGCCGCGTACCGCAGCAGCAGTCGCGACGCCGCGAACCGCTCCCGCATCCAGGGCCTGGGCAGCCGGCCGTAGCGGCTCCAGTCCCGGCCCAGCATCGCCCGGAGCCGTACACGGTCCGGCCCGGCGGGGATCCAGTCCGAAAGCGCCCCCCGGACGATCACGCTGCCGGTCTCGTCGAGCACCTCGCGCAGGGGTGGCCGGGGACGGTGCGGGCCTTCCGCGGCAAGGGGCGGGCGGACGGCCCGGGCGTCAGGCGAGCGCGGATCGGTAGAGGTCATAGCTGCGCCGTTCGTGGAGTCGTTCGAGGACCTCGGCGAGAACGCGTTCCTCGGCGCCGGTCTGCCGGTCGGGCAGGGGCAGGCCGAGGCGGTGGGAGAGGCGGTACAGCGCCACGGTGAGCCAGGCCGGGTCGGCGAGGTACGCGTCGCCCGCCGGCCCGGCGGCGCGCTGCTCGCGCCAGACGCCGAGGCAGGCGCCGGCGGCCAGCACCAGGGTGTACCGGTCGGCCCGGCCGAGGCTGCTCGGGCTCACCAGGGCCGCCCTGTCGCCGGGATCGATGCGGGCGAACACCCGGCGCAGATCCTCCAGTTCCGCGACCAGGCCCCGGGTCAGGAAACGCAGCACGGGCGAGGCGTGGCCCGCGCCCAGGGTGTCCCCGTCCGAGGCGAAGGCGTCCGCGCACGCGACCAGAGTCGCGGCAAGCGGATCGCCGTCGCCGAACAGCACCGGGGCGGCGAGGTCGAGCGGGGGTAGGCCCTCGTACGGCCGGAACAGGCCCGGCGGGGGCTCGGGATCCGCGAACCAGGAGCGGCGGGCGAACTGCGGCAGCTGCGGCAGAATGCTGACCTGCCGTCCCGCGCTGCCGGTATGGCCGAGCGAGGTCACCGGCAGATCGCGCATCTGCCGGTGAAAGGCCCCGTAGTCGCCGTCCTCGGCCAGGGCCTCCTCGCCGAGCACGGCAAACATCCCGTCCATCGACTCGGCGATGATCTTCGGGGCGACATAGGCGGTCGCCGCGGCGCAGGCGCTCGTCCGCCGAGGCAGCAGGTGCAGGGACCGGGTCGCGACAAGGGCCAGACAGTCACTGATCAGCAGGTCGACGAAGGCACCGGCGAGGACGTCCCGCAAGTGCCGCACCTCAAGGGAGGAGCGGCCGTCGGGCCGGCGGCGCACGGCGAAGCGGGCGACGGTCCGCAGCGCGCTGTCGGCGCCGGCCAGGACGATCGAGGGGATGATCCCGCGGATGACGAGCGAGGAACGCAGGCTCAGTTCGTAGCCGTCGCCGACCTCGCCGACCAGCGCCGCGCGCGGCAGCGGGCAGTCCACTGCTCGCAGGTCTCCGAACTCGGCACCGCGCATGCCGGCCGTCCTGCGGCGGCCGAGGTCGAGCAGCCGGTCGGCCGGGAGGTCCCGCCGGTCGAGCAGCAGGACCGAGTGGCTGCGGCCGCCGGCTCCCTCGCCGGTCCGCGCGAACACCAGCAGGCCGGTGGCCCGTGAGGCGTTGGCGACGGCCGTCTTGCGACCGCCGAGGGTGAATCCGCCGCCGGGGGCGGGGCTCGCGGTGAACTCGTCCCGGACGAAACCGTTGCCGTGGGCGACCTCGTGCCGTGCGACGGCCAGGCGCCGGCCCTCCAGGAGCAGCCGTGCCGTACGACGACGCTGCTCCCCGGTGCCCGCCGTCCAGACCGGGACCGCGGCGAAGAAACAGCTGAGGCCGTACCCGAAGCCGAGCGAGGCATCACGACGGAACACGGGCCGCAGCACTTGGCCCAGCGCGTCGAGCCGGTCGAGCCGCCCGCCCAGGGGGCGCGGTACGAACTCCGCGTTGAACCCGTACGCGTCGAGGACCGCCTCTCCTCCGGCCGACGCCGAGCCGGGGGTGTGCGTCGCGAGGAACGCCTGCTGTCCCGTCGGGTTCGCCGCGTCGTCCATCGGGCCGAAGGCCCGCTCCAGCCGTCCGGCGCGTTGTCGCGCGGTCAGCGTCCTCATCCCCTCGGACCCGGTGCCGGCAGGGGTGTGACGTCCGGATCGAGCTGCTGGCGCAGGGGGTTGAGCTCTCCGGCCAGGAACAACCTGCGCATCGCGGAGCGCTCGACCTTCCCGCTCGTGGTCCGGCGCACGGTGCCCGGGCGGACCAGCAGCACTCCCCCGGCGGTGACCTGGAACTCCTCGGTGAGGCAACGTGCCACGGCCCCCGCGAGTGCGCCGAGATCGGTGTCGTAGCGTCCTTGGTGCCGCAGCTCCTGCACCACGACGACGCGCTCGCGGTGCCCCGGGACGGAGAAGGCTGTGGCCGGGCCGAACAGGGGGCTGATCTGCTCGACGGTGCGCTCCACGTCCTGCGGATAGAGATTGCGCCCGCCGACGACCATCACGTCTGTGAGGCGGCCGGTGACGTAGAGCTCGCCCCCGAACAGGGCGCCGAGGTCACCGGTCCGCAGAAACCCCCCGTCGCCGGTACGGCAGTCGAAGGTCCGGGCCGTCTCCGCCGGGTTGTTCCAGTACCCCCGGGCGACGCTCGCGCCGCGCAGCCACACCTCTCCGACCCTGCCCTCGGGCAGCTCGGTGCCCAGCTCCGGGTCCACGATCCGGATGTCGCAGTCCACGGCGCGGCCGCTGGAGACGAGGGTGCGGTGCGGGGCACCGGCCCGGGCGGGGCTCAGCACGTCGGCCTCCAGGGCCGCGGTGTCCCACGCGCGTGGGGCGGGTGCGGTGTCCTGCGGTGTGGCCGTGGCCAGCAGGGTCGATTCGGCGAGACCGTAGGCGGCGGTCAGGGCCCCCGCCCGGAAGCCCGCCGCGGCGAATCGTTCGGCGAAGGCCCGGCCGGTGTCCGGGGAGACCGGCTCGCCACCGCTGACGGCCGTGCGCCAGCCCGAGAGGTCAAGACCGGCGAGCTGCTCGTCGGTGATCCGCCGCACGCACAGTTCGTACGCGGAGTCGGGCGCCCCGCTGACGGCCAGCCCGTGGTCGGAGACGGCCCGGAGCCAGCGGTGCGGGTGCCGGACGAAGGCCTCGGGTTCAAGGAGGACGGAGGTGCCGCCGAGCCACAGCGGGTGCAGCAGCTGCCCGACGAGGCCCATGTCGTGGTGGAACGGCAGCCAGCCGCCCAGCCGGTCCCCGGGGACGGTGCCCAGCGCCCGCTGGATCGCCTGCTGGTTGGCCAGGATGTTCGCGTGGGTCACCATCACACCGCGCGGTTCCCGGGTGGAACCGGAGGTGTACTGGAGGTACGCCACCGTGTCCCCGTCGAGGTCGGGCGGCGTCCAGAAGCCGGCGGGCGGCACGGTGTCGGCCGAGAGGCAGACGACACCGCACCGGCCGTGTCCGGCGAGCAGCCGTGAGACCTCGGGGGCTTCAGCGGCGTCGGTCAGCGCCAGGACGGGCGCGGCGTCCTTGACGATGCCCGCGATCCGTTGCTCGTGCGGCGCCCGGCCGCGCGGCGGCGGTACGGGGACGGCGACGGCCCCGGCGTACAGGCAGGCCAGGAAGCTGACGGCGAACTGCCGGCGGTCGGCGTGGAGCAGCAGCACCCGCTCCCCGCGGACGCCGCTCTCCTGGAGCCGGCCGGCCAGGATGCGGGCGTGCCGGTCGAGCTCCCCGTAGGCCACGGTCCGCGGCTCGTCCGCGCTGTCGCCCAGGAGGACCAGCGCCTCCCGGTCGGGCGTCCGCGCGGCCCTCTCCCGGACGGCTTCGGTGAAACTCCGGATGTCGGTCAATGCCTTCCCCCTCCCGGGACTGCTCTGCGATGGGGTCATCCTGCTCCCCCGTACTCGACCGGCACTCGCACGCGGAACGCGGTGAAGCCGGGGACACATGGTCCCGGCGCCACCGCGACCCGCACCCGCGCCGCTCAGCTCCGCAGGGCGCCCTCGTACGCGATGTGGCAGCCGCGCTCCATGGCGAGCTCCGCAAGGAGGGCCAGTCCCGCCCGGGACGCGTTCAGCCCCTCGTCGGCGAGTGCGCGTTCGCAGGCGTCGGTGTCCTGCCACCACATGAGGCCCAGATAGCCGCCGGGGCTGAGGTCGGAGCGCAGCAGCTCGCTGCCGCCGAAGCCGTCGAGACGGGCACATTCCGCGGTGAACTCGCGGAAACCCGTCTCGAACGCCTCGGTGTCCGCCACGGCTCCGGCGTGGACGAGGAGGATGCTCGCCGAACCGGCCCGCGCGTCGCGCAGAACGGTGCGGCCCAGACTCACCGCCTGGTCGGCCTCGGTCTCGACCATCCTGGCGAACCGTCTGATGCGGGCGAACAGAGTGGCGTCCCGCGCCATGGTGATGAAGTCGCGCAGGCTGCGCCAGTGGCCGAAGTGCAGGTACACGTCGGGGCGGTCGAGCAGTCTCATCGTAGTGAGGAAATCGAAGCCGTCCCGGCGGCGCAGGAACTGCGCGTGCTCCCGCAGCGCGTGCTCGAAGGCCTCGGTGTCGCCGCGGACGGTGAACCGGTTGACGATCACCAGAGGTCTGCTGATGTCACGCGCCCGCACGGGCCGCCTCCGCGAACTCCCGTGCGTGACGGAGGGTGCGGGAGCTGTTGGTACCCAGTGCCTTGCGGACGAGCGCGCGCGCCTCGGCGAAGGATGCCTGCGGTCCGAGTGCCTGCCGCACGCCCTCGGGGTCGAGGGTGACGGTGTGCCAGGAGGTGGCCCGTACGGTCGGGGCGGCATCGTCGGAGTCCATGGGGACGGGCAGGGGCTCGATCACCCAGCGGCCCGTGTGGCCACTCATCACCGGGGGTGTCCGGAGCTGCTTGTAGACGATGAGGTTCCGTTCGGCGAAGCAGACCCGGACCGACGTGGTGGTGTGGGTCGACCCGTCGGCGGCGCGGGTGTCCATGTCGAGGTGCTGGATCCCGGGTTCGGGTTCCTCGAGGTCAAGGCGGGCCACGTGCGGGAGCCGCCGGGGCCAGAGGCCGGCCCGGTCCAGGAAGGCAAAGACGTCGGCCGCGTCGCCGGCGATGTCGACGGAGTCGCTGAAGGTGAAGCGGAGTTCGCCGTCGACCCCGGGGACCGCTTCGGCACAGCGCTTGAGGGCGTCGAGTTCGGACCGGCTGTTGCGGTCGACCGCTTCGGCGATGAGCTGCACCGAGGCCGGGTCGTCGTCGACCGCCCGGTAGTCGTGGAGCAGGACGACCCGGCTACCGCCGTGGTCACCCGGACCGATCCGCCACTCGCCGCCCATCGAGGCGACGGGGGCGGCGCTCACCACCTGGCGGAAGGAGACCGTGCCCGCGCGCTCGTCGAGGACCCGCCGGGAGGTCCAGGAGCGTACCTGTCCGTGGGCGAGGGCCCAGATCCGCAGGAGCTGTTCGCCACCGTCCTCCTCGAGGACCTCGACGTGGACGGTGGGGCCGAACATCTGCGGCCAGAGGGTCACGTCGGCCACCAGCGCGAAGACGGCCGACGGCGGGGCGTCGACGGCGATGGTGTGCTCCGTGGTGTGAAGCCCGGCGGTAGTGTGCGCGGTGGTCGGCGCCACGGCTGACCTTCCCTTCAAATCGCGCCGTTCACACGGCGGGTGACAAGCCTCTCAGAGCGCGCTCGAGTCCGGCTCGAGCGCGAAAGGGGGCACGGGGCCGAGGACGGCCGGCGCCGCTGATGCCGTCAGGCCGCCCAGTGCGGGCGGTCGAGGATCTCCACGACGGCACAGCCCCAGCTGTATCCGGCGCCGACACCGATCAGGACACACCGGTCCCCCGGTGCCGCCCTGCCGGAGACGACCAGCCGGTCCAGGCCCGCGAACTGGTCGCCGGCACCGAGGTGTCCCACCGTGCGGCTCCAGTCCCAGGTGGTCCGGGACGGGTCGATGCCGTACGGCTGGAGGTAGATGGACCGCAGCCGGCGCAGGCCGAAGTGCGGCAGCAGGAACCAGTCGGCCTCGGCCAGTTCCATCCCGGCGTCCGCCAGCGCCTCCTTGACCACCTTCCGTTGCCCGGCGTTGGCGCGGGTGAGGGCGTACGAGAGTCCGACCTCGCCGAGGAAGGCGCGTTTGGCCGCTTCGAAGTCCACCGGGACGCGGTGGCTGAAGGGAGCGGGGCCGAACAACTCGTCGCCGCGGTGCATCGGTTCCAGTTCGGGGTCGGCGAGCAGGGAGAGGGAGAGCAGCCGGGCGTAGCCGCCCCGGCGCGAGAGCACGAGGGCGGTCGCGCCGTCGGCGTAGGGGGTTCCCGGATCGGTGCGCCAGCGGTCGATGCCCGGCGGGCAGAACCGGTCGGCGGTGGTGAGCAGCGCGTCGCAGCGGTTGCGGTCGGCGGTCAGGTACGCGGTGGCGAGTTCGAGGGCGGCCATGCCGCCGTTGGACATCTGCCGGATCTCCAGCGCGGTGCAGCTGTTGTGCACGGCCTCGCGCTGGATGTACGAGGCCACCGGCCACAGGTCCTGGCCCTGGTGGTAGGTGTCGGCGTGCAGGATCAGGTCGACGTCCTGCGGGGCGGACCCCGCCCGTGTCAAGGCGGAGCGCGCGGCGACCACGGCCATCTCGGCCGCCGATTCGTCGGGCGAGACGGCCACGGAGACTGTCCCGGTGGCGGCGGCGATGGACGGCGGGCAGTCCCCGGCGGCCACGGCGTCGGCGACGGCCAGCGAGGAGGGCAGCCTGATGCCGGTCCCCCGGATGAAGATGTTCTCGACGTGCACGGTGTCTCCCGTCGGGTGAGGGGTCGTCGGTTCAGCCGGCCGAGGAGCGCAGTGGGACTTCCCGGTCGGTTCCGCGGCCGGGCCCGCGGTCGGTGCGCAGGTGGTACAGCACCGCGTCCAGCAGGGCACGCCACGAGGCGGCCACCGTGTTCTCGCCGACGCCGACCGTGCCCCAACGGCGGTGGCCGTCGCTGAAGGTGATCAGTACGCGGGCGGCGGCGTCGCTGCCGCCCGCCCCGCTCAGCACCCGGACCTGGTAGTTGACCAGTTCGAGCGAGGCCAGTTCGGGGAAGTACGGGTCGAGCGCGGAGTGCAGGGCCCGGTCCAGCGCGTTCAGTGGTCCGTTGCCCCAGCCGGCGGCGCTGACCGGGACACCGTCGAGGCGCAGCTCGACGGCCGCGTCGGTGAGCGGAGCGCCCTCGCCGGTCTGTTCCATGCCGAGGCGCCAGGACAGCACCTCGAAGGGTTCGGTGAGCTCTCCACCCGCGAGTTCCCGGCGCAGCAGCAGCTCGAAGGAGGCGTCGGCCGACTCGAAGCTGTAGCCCCGGCTCTCCAGCTTCTTGATCCGCGCGCTGGCCCGGGCGACCGGTTCGGAGCCGGCCTCGACCTCGTAGCCCAGCTCCCGGGCCTTCAGCTCGACGGAGGAGCGTCCGCCCATGTCCGATACGAGGGTGCGCATTCCGCCGCCGACGAGCCCGGGGTCGATGTGCTGGTAGAGGTCGGGGTCCACACGCAGGGCGGAGGCGTGCAGACCCGCCTTGTGGGTGAAGGCTCCGGAGCCGACGTATGGGGCGGCCGCCCGGCCGGGCACCCCGGTCAGTTCGGCGATCGAGTGCGCCGTGTCGGCCATCCGGCGCATCCGGTCGTCGGGCAGGACCGGCAGTCCGCGTTTGAGGACGAGGTCGGCGGCGACGGTGAACAGGTTCGCGTTGCCGCAGCGTTCGCCGTATCCGTGGGCGGTGCCCTGGACGTGCGAGGCGCCGGCGTCCACTGCGGCCAAGGTGTTGGCGACGGCACATCCGCTGTCGTCGTGGCAGTGGATGCCGATCCGGGCCCCGGTGGCCGCGAGGGTCCCGGCGACGGCGGCGGCGATGCCGTCGGGCAGCGAGCCGCCGTTGGTGTCGCACAGGACGACGACCTCCGCGCCGGCGTCGGCGGCGGTGCGGACCACCTCCAGGGCGTACTCGGGGTCGGCGAGGTAGCCGTCGAAGTAGTGCTCCGCGTCCACGAACACCCGGCGGCCCGCCCGTACGAGGTGCCGCACGGTGCTGCGGATCATGTTGAGGTTCTCGGCCAGGCTGGTGCGCAGGGCGAGGTCCACATGCCGGGGGTGGCTCTTGGCGACCAGCGTCACCACCGGTGTCCCGGCCTCGAGGAGGGCGCGGACCTGGGGGTCGGTGGAGACCAGGCCGCGGGGCTTGCGGGTGGCGCCGAAGGCGACCAGTTCGGCGTTCTCCAGAGTGAGTTCCCGCCGGGCCCGCCGGAAGAAGACGGTGTCCTTGGGTACGGCGCCGGGCCAGCCGCCCTCGATGAATCCCACGCCGAGCCCGTCCAGGTGACGGGCGATCGCCAGCTTGTCCTCGACGGTGAGGGACACGCCTTCCTGCTGTGTCCCATCACGCAGGGTCGTGTCGTAGAGATGGAAACCACGCGCTGTCATCTGCCCGCCTCCAGTGGCTCTTTCGGCTCAACGTGTGCCGCTCCGCCGGAGAGCGGCTTGAGGAGTGCTCGACGTCCGCGCCTTGACCGGCTGCCACCAGTCCTCGTGGTCGCGGTACCAGTCCACGACGTCCTTGAGGCCGCTCGCGAAGGGCACCTCGGGCCGGTAGCCGAGCTCTTCGCGGATCCGGGACTCGTCCAGGGCGTACCGCAGGTCGTGCGCCTGGCGGTCCGGTACGGCCCGTACCAGACCGGGGTCGGCGCCACAGAGCTCCAGCAGGGTGTCGGTGATCTGTCGGTTGGTGCGCGCGTTGCCGCCGCCGATGTTGTAGATCCGGCCCGCCCGGCCCTTCGTCAGGACGAGCTGGACGGCCTTGCAGTGGTCCGACACGTGCAGCCACTCGCGGATGTTGGCGCCGGAGCCGTACAGGGGGACGGGCTCACCGCGGAGCAGGTTGGTGATGAACAGCGGGATGAGCTTCTCGACGTGCTGGTACGGGCCGTAGTTGTTAGAGCAGCGGGTGATCGACAGGTCGAGGCCGTGGGTGCGCCAGTAGGCACGGGCGATGAGGTCGGAGGCGGCTTTCGAGGCGGCGTACGGGGAATTGGGCATCAGAGGCTGCCGCTCGTCCCAGGTGCCCTCGGTGATGGAGCCGTACACCTCGTCGGTGGAGACGTGCACGACCCGTGCCACCCCGCCGGCGACACAGGCCTCCAGCAGGTTCTGGGTGCCGCCGACGTTGGTGCGGACGAACGCGGAGGCGTCGGTGAGGGAGCGGTCCACGTGCGACTCCGCGGCGAAGTGCACCACCGCGTCGTGGCCGGGCAGGACGGACGTCAGCAGCGGCAGCTCGCAGATGTCGCCCTGGACGAAGGTGAGCCGGGGATGGCTGTCAGGGAGGTTGGAGCGGTTGCCGGCGTAGGTGAGCTTGTCCAGGACGGTGACATGGGCGTCCTCGTATCCGGGGTAGCCCCCGTCGAGGAGGGTGCGGACGTAGTGCGAGCCGATGAATCCGGCGCCGCCGGTCACGAAGACCCTCATGCCGCGACCTCCACGCTCGCGTGGTCCCCGACCACGAGCCGGTTGCACTGAGCGAGCACCGTGGAGGAGACCGTGGCGTCCCTGCCGATGACGGAGCCGCTGACCCCGCCGACCCGCCGTACGCTCGCGCCGTCGAGCAGGATCGAGTAGTCCACTCCCGCGTCGCTGAGCCGGCAGCAGCGGCCGATCGATGTGTGCGGGCCGATACGGCTGTCCACCACCAGCGAGCCGGCTCCGATGACGGCCGGGCCGACGATGCGGGAGCGCACCACCTGCGCGCCCTCCTCCACGACCACGGCGCCGCTCAGCTCGCTGGCCTCGTCCACGTCGCCGCGTACGGAGGGCACCAGGGTGTCGAGGAGTTCGCGGTTGCAGTCCAGGACATCCTCGACCTTGCCGGTGTCCTTCCAGAACCCGGAGTGGATCCGGGCCCGTACGTCCTCGCCCCGGGACACCAGGAGCTGGATGGCGTCGGTGATCTCCAGTTCGCCGCGGGCACTGGGCACGATGTCGGCGACGGCCGTGTGGATGGCCGCGGTGAAGAAGTACACACCGATCACGGCGAGGTCGCTGCGGGGCTGATCGGGCTTCTCGACCAGCCGGACCACCCTGCCGTCCTCGTCCACCTCGGCGACGCCGAACGCCCGCGGATCGGTCACCTTGTGGACGACGAGCTGGGCCGCCGGGCGATGGGCGCGGAAGTCGTCCGCGATCTCGCGCAGGCTGTCGGTGAGCAGGTTGTCGCCCAGGTACATGACGAAGTCGTCGTCCCCGAGGAAGTCCCGGGCGATGGCCGTGCAGTGGGCGAGGCCCCGCGGGGCGTCCTGCGGGATGTACGTGATCTCCACGCCCAGTGCGGAGCCGTCTCCGAGCGCGGCGGCGATCTCCGGGCCGCGGTCGCCGACGATCAGCCCCGCCTCACGGACACCGAGGTCGCGCAGGCTCTCCATCACGTGGACGAGCACGGGCTTGTTGGCGATGGGGATCAGCTGCTTCGGCATGGAGTGGCTGAACGGCCTCAGACGGCTGCCCGTCCCCCCGGCCAGCACGAGTGCTTTCATCACTGTCCTCTCAGAACTCTGGCGACTCTCGGAACGCGCGGAAGTCGGGCCGCGCCGACCGCGGGGAGCCTGGGCCTTTCAGAACCCCGCCAGGACCTCGCGCAGCGTGCTGATCACCCGGTCCTGAGCGGACGCCGGCAGCGCGGGGTACATGGGCAGGGAGAAGATCTCCCCCGCCAGCCGCTCCGTGACCGGGAGGGAGCCCTCGGCGTAGCCGAGGTGGCGGAATCCGGTCATCGTGTGGATCGGCCAGGGGTAGCTGATGTTGAGCGCGATATCCCGCTCCGCGAGGGCCTTGATGATCTCGTCGCGGCGCGGGTGGCGGACCACGTAGACGTAGTGGACGTGGTCGTTTCCCTCAGCCGTCCTCGGCAGGACGAGGCCGCCGGGTCCGGCCAGGTCCCCCAGTCCTTCCTCGTAGCGGCGGGCGATCTCCCGGCGGCCCTCGATGTACGCGTCGAGGCGGACGAGCTTCCGGCGCAGGATCTCGGCCTGGACCTCGTCGAGCCGGCTGTTGTGGCCGGGGGTCTCCACGACGTAGTAGACCTGCTCCATGCCGTAGTAGCGCAGCCTGCGCAGCCGCTCCTGGACCTCCGTGTCGTCCGTCACGACGGCCCCGCCGTCGCCGTACGCGCCGAGGACCTTGGTCGGGTAGAAGGAGAAGGCGGCCGCGTCGCTCATGGTCCCTGCGGTGCAGCCGTGGTGACGGGCGCCGTGGGCCTGTGCGCAGTCCTCCAGGATCTTCAGCCCGTGCCGGCCGGCGAGCCGTCGCAGGGGCTCCATCTCCACGCACTGGCCGTAGAGGTGGACGGGCAGCAGTGCCTTGGTGCGGGGCGTGATGGCGGCGGCCACCTGCGTGGTGTCCATGAGGTAGTCCTCTTCCCGGACATCCACGAAGACGGGGGTCGCACCTGCGGAGTGGATGGCCAGCACCGTGGGGGCCGCCGTGTTGGAGACGGTGATCACCTCGTCCCCCGGTCCCACGCCCAGGGCTTCGAGGCCCAGCTGGACGGCGTTGGTGCCGTTGTCGACGCCTACGGCGTGCTCGACGCCCAGGTAGGCGGCGAACTCCTCCTCGAAGCCGCGGACGCTCTCGCCCAAGACGAGCCGGCCGGAGGCGAACACCGTCTCCACCGCGTCCAGGATGTCCTTGCGTTCGGCCGCGTACTCCGGCAGGTAGTCCCAGACGTTGAGGGTCACGGCGGTCACCGGTTCCCGGCGCGGACGCCGACGAGCAGACCGGCACCGGCCTGGTCCCAGTCGACGAACTCCATGGTGAGGCCCGCTCCGCGGAACGCGGCCTCGTACTCCTCGCGGGTGAAGAGCGTCATGACGTGAACGTCAGTGAAGTCGCGGATGCCGGTGCGGGCGTCGGCCACGACGTAGTGGACCGTCATCCGGCTGGCGCTGCGCTCGGCGTGGTGGACCGTGTGCGAGACGCGGGAGATGGTCCGCCCGTCCACGGTGACCACGTCGCCGCCGACATGACCTGGGGTGAACGTGTCGGGCGACCACCAGGGTTCGATCACGACGACGCCGCCGGGGGCGAGGTGCCGGGCGAAGCTGTGCAGCGCCGCGTCGAGTTCGGCCGTGGTCTTGAGGTAGCCGATCGACCCGAACATGCAGGTGACGGCGGAGAAGGTGCGGTGGAGGTCGAAGTCGCGCATGTCACCCTGCTGGACCGGGATGTCCGGGACGTGCTCGCGGGCGACGGCGAGCATCTCCTCCGTCAGGTCGACTCCCTCGACATGGTCGAACCACTTGGCGAAGTACTTCAGGTGCGAGCCGGTGCCGCAGGCGACGTCCAGCAGCGACCGGGCCGCCGGATCACGGGCGAGGATCTGTCGGACGGCGAAGGCGGATTCGCCCTCGTAGTCCTTTCCGCGCCCTCGATAGATCGCCTCGTAGATGTCCGCCCGTTCATAGATCCCCATGACGTCGGCCTTGTTCATCTCTGGCTCCTCGATGTGCTGACAACTGGCCCTTGCGGAGTGATTCTTCGGAGATTGATGTGCGGGAATTCCCCCGACCGAACCGGCGGCGAGCACACCGTCCCAACCGAACCTTGCGGACCTCTCGGATTTCCCTGGAGGCGGCGCCGGGTCAGGCGACCCGCGCGGCTCCTGAGGCCAGCAGCCGCTCGATGTCCCGCTCCGGCAGACCGCACTCGGCGAGCACGGTCCGGGTGTGCTCGCCGGGCCGGGGCGCCGCCGCCCCGGGCGATCCGGGGGTACGGGCGAAGCGCGGCGCGGTGGCCGGCTGCGGGCCGGCCGGGGTGGCGACGAAGGCATTCCGGGCACGCTGGTGCGGGTGCTCACGCGCCTCCGCGAGCGTGAGGACGGGGGTGACGCAAGCCTCCGTACCGGCGAAGACGGACTCCCAGTGGGCCCGGGGCGCAGAGGCGAACCGCTTCGCGAACAGCCGGCGCAGCAGCGGCCAGTTGCCGGGATCGGTCCGGTCGGGAGGGGTGCGCCCGAACGGACCGGGGCCGAGGCCCAGGCCGTCCAGCAGGGCTCGGTAGAAGGGCTCCTCGAGCGCGCCGACGGCGATGTGGAGGCCGTCGGCGCAGGCGTACACGCCGTAGTACGGGGCACCGCCGTCCAGCAGGTTGACGCCGCGACCGGGGCCCCACGCGCCGGTCTCGGTCATCGAGCTCAGCATCCCGAGCAGCATCGTGGTGCCGTCGACGATCGCGGCGTCGACCTCCTGTCCCAGACCCGAGCCGTGCCGCTCGACGATCGCGGCCAGGATGCCGGCGAAGAGGAGCATGCCGCCGCCCGCGAAGTCCCCGAGGAGGTTGAGCGGCGGCACCGGTGGACCGCCGGCCGGACCGATCGCGTCCAGCGCGCCGGTCAGGGCGATGTAGTTGATGTCGTGCCCCGGCTGGGCGGCGAGCGGGCCGTGCTGGCCCCAGCCCGTCATCCGCGCGTACACCAGACCGGGGTTGCGGGCCCGGCAGACCTCGGGGCCGACTCCGATCCGCTCGGCGACCCCGGGGCGGAAGCCCTCCACGAGGACGTCGCCGCGGTCCACGATACGCAGGAGCGCCTCGCTGCCGTCCGCCGACTTGAGATCGAGGATCACGGATCTGCGGCCGCGGTCGAGCGCCTGGTGCCAGCCGGCGTAGGGGCGTTCGCCGACGCGGTCCACACGAATCACGTCGGCGCCGAGATCGGCGAGCATCATGCAGGCGAAAGGGGCGGGTCCGATGCCGGCCAATTCCACCACCCGAAGACCGCTCAGGGGTCCCGTTCCGGCCGTGGTCGCATTCGTCATGCGGCGGAGGTTAGGAGCGGTGGGTAAAAGTCCGCTCGAGCTGCCGTCGAGCGGGCTGTGGGAGTTTTTCCGGGAAAGTGCATTCCGCAGGAGCAGCAGACAAGGGGAATTTGCCATGTCCAAGCAGCCTTTCGCCGGCCGGACCGTCGTCGTCACCGGAGGGGGTACGGGAATCGGGCGGGGCACCGCGTTGGAGTTCGCCCGGCTCGGAGCCGAATCGGTGATCGTCACGGGCCGCCGCAAGGACCGGCTCGCCGAGGTCGAGGCGCTCAGTCCCGCCGTCGTGGCGGTGGCCGCCGATGTGACCACCGCGTCGGGCGCGGAGGCGGTCGCCGACGCCGTACGGGCACGCGGGGGCGCGGTGCACGTCCTGGTGCACAACGCGGGGGTGTTCCGGTTCTCCCCGCTCGACGCGCTCGACGCGGACGTGGCGCGGGAGGTGTGGGACACGAACGTGCTCGGTCCACTGTTGCTGACGCGGCAGCTGCTGCCGCTGTTCGCCGGCCCGGACACCGGCATCGTGCTGGTCTCCAGCCGGGGTGGCCACAACCCGGGCGCGGGCAGCTCCGTGTACGCGGCGAGCAAGGCGGCCGTGCACAGTTTCACCCGGAGCTGGGCGGCGGAGCTCGCTTCTCGCGGCATCCGGGTCAACGCCGTGGCGCCCGGATTCGTACGGACCGAGGCCTACGCAGCCAACGGCCTTGGACCGGAGGAGGTGGAGGGGCTCTTCGCGGGGGTGGCGCAGTCGATTCCCCTGGGCCGGGTGGGCAAGGTCGAGGACATCGTCCCCTGGATCACGCATCTCGCCGACCCGTCGAGCTCGCTGGTGACGGGCCAGATCATCACCCTCGACGGCGGCCTCGACGTCAGCGGCTCGTAGGCCCCGGCCGCGAATCGTCACGACGCCGGCCTCCGGAACCGTGTGCGGTTCCGGAGGCCGGCGTCCCTGTCCGTAGCCCTTCGGTCAGTGGCGGGCCTCGACGAGCTCTTCCAGCATCCGCACGATCTCGGCGGCGGGCGCCTGCACCTCGTTCTCCCGGGCGAGATCCCGTGCCCGGTCCGCGTACGAGGAGTCGGCGAGCAGCTTCCCGCATGCCTCGGCCACCGCCTCGGCGGACGCGTCGCCAGGCAGGGAGATTCCCGCGCCGTACTCCTGAACGCGACCCATCGGGCCGGCCGAGGCGGGCATGTCGACGAGGACCAGCTGCGGGACACCCGCGTTGACGGCCGCCATCGCGGTGACCCCGCCACCGTGGTGCACGAGCAGGTCGCAGGTCGGGGCCACGACGTCCAGCGGCACGAATCCGGCGTTCAGCTGCGGGAACTCCGCCTTCAGCTCCTCCGCCACCTGCTCCTTGGTCGCGACGACCACCTCGACGTCGTCGAAGACCGGATTCGTCAGGAGCGGCCGGAAGAAGGCGATCCCGAGCCCGGGAACCATGGTGGAGCGGGATCCGGAGGTGATACAGACCCTCCGCTTCCCGGTCGGCCTGGTGTACATCCACGGCTCCAGCGGAACCTGGCTGTTGCCGGGGGCCCAGCGCATGTGGACCGCGGGCTCGGCGTCCTGCGGCCGGATGCTCGGCGGGGTCTGGTGGACGTACAGGTCCTCCTTCGGGAGGGTGTCGAGGCCCAGGGCGTCCAGCTCGGGGCGGAGTTCCTCCGAGGCGTGCACCAGGTCCTCCGGGACCCGCTCCAGCTGGTCCCATGCCTGGCAGACGTACGGCAGGCCGAACTCGTGGGCCACCAGCGCCGCCGCGTAGTTGCGGGTACCACCGACGACGATGTCCGGGCGCCAGGCCCCGGCGAGCTCGCGCAGCGCCGCCAGGCTGGAGGCGGTCAGCCGGCCGAAACCCCGGCTGGCGAAGGCCAGCGCGTCGGCCGGATTCCGGGGCGGAGCGTTCCGGTTGCCCTGGCGGTCCGTGAACATGGCGTCGAAGACCCCGAGGGAGGTGACGGCCACGGTTGGCAGTCCCCGCTCTGTCAGTTCCCCGACGTTCTCCTCGGGTGCCGCGACAATGACCTCATGGCCCTGGGTGCGCGCGGCCGACGCGAGCGGCGCTATGGCGCAGGCGGGGCCCGACCCGCCGCCGGTGATGAACAGCGTACGCACGACTTCTCCTCACTGGACGGCCCCGGTCGAGGGCCTCACTGACTGACGGACTTGTTGAACCTGCTGACGGCGAGCGGGATGAAGACGACGAGGATGAGGGTGACCCAGCCGAGGGACGCGAGGACCGGATGCTCCATGGGCCACGCGCCCGAGGCCGTCGCGCCGGGAGGGTTGTTGCCGAACAGCTCACGTGTCGCCCCGACGACGGCCGACACCGGGCTCCACTCCGCGATGACCCGCAGCACGGACGGCAGGCCGTCGCTGGGCACGAAGGCGTTGGAGATGAACATCATCGGCATCGTGAGCATCATCAGCCCGTTGGCCAGCGCCTCCGGGGACTTGGCCCCGACTCCCAGCCAGGCGGTGATCCACGCGCAGGCGTAGGCGAAGAGGAGCAGCATCCCGAAGCCGGCGGCCGCCTCCAGGAAGGAGGACCGGACGCGCCAGCCGATGAGCAGCCCGGTGACGGCCATGATGGCGATGACCAGGATGTTGTTCAGCATGTCGCTGGTCGTGCGGCCGACGAGTACTGAGGCCGGGGAGATCGGCAGCGAGCGGAACCGGTCGATGAGGCCCTTCTTCATGTCGTCGGCGATCGCCGCGCCCGTGTTCAACGAGGTATTGAGCATGGTCTGCACGAGGATTCCGGCGATCAGGTATTCGCGGTAGTTCGAGCCGGGGACGTCGATGGCGCTGCCGAAGACGAAGGCGAAGAGCAGGGCGAAGGACACCGGCGCCATGATCGTCCAGACGATGACGTCTGGGGTACGCCGGTTCTTGATGACATTGCGCCTGGTGAGCGTCGCTCCGTCGCTGAGGAATTCCGAGAAGGTGCTCATCGCACGGGCTCCTTGACGTCGGCCGAGCCACTGGCCACGGCTGCTTCCACGGCCGGCTCCTGTTCCGGCTTGCCCTCGGGATCCGACGTGGTGGCACCGGTCAGGGCGAAGAACACCTCGTCGAGGCTGGAACGGCGGACGTTCACGCCCGACAGTCCGATCGCCGCGTCGTCGAGCAGCCGTACCGCTGCGAGCAGGGCCTCCGTGCCGACGTTGACAGGAACGTCCACGCGAAGGGCGTGGACGTCGACCGTGATCTCGCCGCTGGCCAGCGGGGCCAGTGCGGTACGGGCGGCGGTCAGATCCGTCCGGTCGTGCAGTGTGAGTTCGAGGCGGTCTTCCCCGACCCGCTGCTTGAGCTGGTCGGGGGTGCCTTCGGCGATGACCTTGCCGTGGTCGATGACCGCGATCCGGTCCGCGAGGTGGTCGGCCTCCTCCAGGTACTGCGTGGTGAGCAGCAGCGTGCTGCCGGCGGCGACCAGCTCGGAGATGACCTCCCACATCGCGCTGCGGGCGCGCGGGTCGAGGCCCGTGGTGGGCTCGTCGAGGAAGAGTACGTCGGGCCGGGCGACGAGCGCGCACGCGAGGTCCACCCGCCGCCGCATGCCGCCGGAGTATCCCTTCACGACGCGGTCGGCGGGTTCGACGAGGTCGAACCGCTCCAGCAGTTCGGCCGCGCGCTCGCGGCTGCGCGGTCGGCCCAGGTGGTAGAGGTTCCCGATCATCTCCAGGTTCTCCCGGGCGGTGAGGGCCTCGTCGACCGCCGCGTACTGCCCGGAGAGGCCGATGCTGCGGCGCAGCCGGACGGGGTCCGCCACGGCGTCGACGCCGGCCACGACAGCACGGCCGGAGTCCGGCTTCAGCAGCGTCGCCAGGACACGTACCGTCGTCGTCTTCCCTGCCCCGTTGGGGCCGAGGAGGCCCATCACCGTGCCTTCCTCGACCGTGAGATCGAGGCCGTCGAGCGCGACGACGTCCCCGAACCGTTTGGTCAGGCCCTCGGCGATGATCGCATCCGCCATGAGTCTTGCCCTCCATCGTTCGTTGTCGGCCGGAGGTTACGGGGGGTCACTGGAGGTGCGGTGGAGCCTCGCTAGAGGATCAAGGGCGGCCGTTCGATCATCTGGACGCGCTTTCCCTCGGCGTTCATCTCGACGCTCAGGACGAGTGCGTCGTCGGCGTCGTAGATGCGGGACACGCCGAAGCTCGTGAAGGAGTCGCCGTGCTGGACGGCCTGGTGGTCGATGTCCACCCAGCCGACGTAGATCCCCGTCGCGACGTCCACGATCCGCTCTGCGATGCGGTACGAGAAGGTGTTCTCGCCCGTGGCGGTCCATGTCCCGGCGCCCGAGCCTCCGTTGGCCGGCCCGGTGAGGATGAAGGCCCGGCCGGTCCGGCTGAAGTGCAGGGTGCTCGCCTTGGCCTCGCCCTCCACCGAGAACTCTTCTCGCCATGTGCCGACCGGAGTGCCGGCGTCTTTCGGGTTCACGTGTGCCTCCCGGCGGTTGATGACCCGCGCACCGTAGGCCGACGTCCTCAAGTGCCCGGCGAGAGCCGCTCGAGAGACCGGGAAAACACTGGGCCGTCCCGTGTCGATTCCCCGCCGGGGGTACGAAGGAGAACCATGGAGATTCCGAAGAGGGCCCGGGAAGTCCAGCTGGTCCGGCACCTGGATGAAGGTCTGCCCGGGCCCGGGCACTTCCGGGTGGCCGAGGTGGAGGTGCCCGCGCCGGGCCCGGGCGAGGTCGTGGTCCGGCTGGAGTACGTGTTCGTCGCTGCGGCCTACCAGGATCTGATGCGACCCGACTGCCCGCTGCCAGTGCCGCCGTTCACCGTGGGCGGGCGCATCGGCGGCGGTGAGGTCGGGACGGTGGTCGCCTCCCGCAGCGAAGCATTGGAGGTGGGCGATCTGGTGCAGGCGATGGGCGGTTGGGCGGAGTACGCGGTCGGGCCGGCCGAGCGCTTCTTCAAGCTCTCCCGCAACCTGTTCCCGAGCCCGTCCTACTACTTGAGCCAGGGCCCGACCGCCTATTACGGAATGGCCGACATCGCCAGGGCGGGCAAGGACGATGTGGTCTTCGTCTCGGGCGCGGCGGGCGGCGTCGGCTCGCTGGCGGGGCAGATCGCCAAGCGGCTGGGCTCGAAGAAGGTGATCGGGAGTGCGGGCAGCCCGGCCAAGGTGGACTACCTGGTGAACGAGCTCGGCTACGACGCCGCGTTCGACTACCACGACGGTCCGGTGGTCGACCGGTTGCGGGAGCTGGCGCCCGAGGGCATCAACGTCTTCTTCGACAACGTCGGCGGCGAGCAGTTCGAAGCGGCGGTGCAGGTCGCGGTTCCGCACGCCCGGTTCGCGCTGTGCGGTGCGCTGTCTGGACAGATCGGGAAGGACGGCGGAGCACCGCGGCTGGATCTGATGACCGCGATCACGAAGCACTTGGAGCTGCGGCCGTTCGCGACGTATCACACGCCCGAGCAGATCTGGGCGTGGACGGACAGTTTCAGCCGGTGGCTGCGCGAGGACGCGTTCGTCTTCCCGCAGACGGTGGTGGAGGGCGGGATTGAGGCCGCGCCGGGGGCACTCCTCGGACTGCTGGCCGGCGAGCACCGCGGCAACCTGGTCGTCCGCGTGGCCGCCTGACGTCGGCCGTTCGGGCAGCCCGCCCCGGCCGGCGTTCACGGCGCCGGGTCCGGGGCGGGGCCTGGTGCGGGAGGCTACGCGTGCGGTCCCACCGTGACCGGACCGATGGTCAGCTCCGGCCTGCCCTCCAGGATCAGGGCCGTGCGCTCCACCTGTTCGTCCAGGGCGCGCCGCGTCCCCGCGGACAGCTCGTCCAGCGGCTCCACCGTGATGTGGATCTTCCGGCCGGACCGGCGCTGGTGCCAGACGCCCGCCGCCACCCCGTCGACGAGCAGCACCGGGTACGGCCCGGCGGCGCCGCCGGACAGAGCGCGTTCGGAGGCTCGACCCGGGAAGAGCCGCGCCCTGGGGTGGCTGCCGATGACGTACGCGTCGAAGTACGGCAGCAGCCGCACGCCCCGTACCGGCTCCGGCGCCGTCTCCGTGTCGTCGGCCACCCGCCAGGCGGGAGCGCCCTCGAAGGTCACCTCCCGCAGCGCGCCCTCCTCCGCCAGCGCGGCGAAGAGCCCGGCGGCCCAGGCGCGCGGCGCGGCCAGCCACTGTGCGAAGTGCTGCGGGGTGGCCGGCCCGTAGGCGTACAGATAGCGCCGGACCAGCTCGGCGAGCGCGGCCCGGCCCTCGTCGGGCCGCAGTCCGCGCAGCAGGCGGGCGGGGTTGGTGTACGTGACCTTGCGGCCCCGGTTGGCGCCGAAGCACAGGACGCCGGAGTTCGCCGCGGTCGAGATCGCCTGGCGCCAGCGGGGCCAGAATCCCTGGAAGGCGGGCATGACCAGGTCGCCGGCCCAGGAACCGACCCGGGCGACGACCTCCTCGCCGAGCTCGTCGACGGTCAGTGCGGCGTCCTTGAGCGCGGCTCCGATCGCCTCGACGACCTCGCCGGTCTGCGCCGCCGTCATCCGCACGTCCTGGGGGAAGGGGCTCGGGGACGGCGGGATCGCCGAGAGCGCTCCGGTCCACATCGGCAGGTCGGCGGTGGGCAGCAGATGGACGGTGCCCCGCGGCCCGTAGGTCTTGACCAGGGTCCCGTCCTCCCACAGCGCCTCGCGCACCGTGGCCCGCGTGGCCCCGTCCGTCCGCAGCCCCACCGACAGCTCGGCCGCGGACATCACCTGGGCGTGCGCCCCACACATCGCTCCGACGACCCGGTCCACCGGCGTCCCCTCCAGCGGTCCGGCCACTCCGTGCCGCCGCGCGCGCAGGGCGCAGGCCTCGTCCCAGGTGATGGTGTCGGCCGTCTCGGCCGTACGTGCTGTCATGGTCCGCCACTCCTCATACGGGTCGTCAGGGAGCCAGTCTCCTGGACGCGGCTCGAGCCGCTCTCGACTCCGGTGCGGGTTCTCGCCACCACAGTGGACGCACCATCCGGACGGATCTGAGGAGTCCCTATGCGCGTCATGTTCGCCATGTGGCCGGCGCCCGCACATCTCTACCCCGCGCTGCCGGTCGCCTGGGCGCTCCAGGGCGCGGGACACGAGGTGTGTGTCGTCTCGGCGCACGATTTGGCCCCGGTCGTGGTCGAGGCGGGGCTGACCGCCGTACCTCTCGGCGACCCGGCGAGCATGCCCTCGCTCGACCTGGAGACGGTGGTCACGTACGCCCTGGACGACGACGCGCGCGAGCGGCTCATGGACGCCCTGGTCCGCGGCGAGGAGGACCGCGAGCCGGCCACGATGTTCAGCACCTACGTGATGACCTCGATGCGGATGTTCCACACCGCCGGGGCCACCGCGCGCGACTGGCTGCCCGGGGTGGACGGCCTGGTGGAGTTCGCCCGCGACTGGCGGCCGGACCTGGTCCTGTGGGACTCCGTCTGGCCTGGTGCGGCGGTGGCCGCGCGGGCCTGCGGCGCGGCGCACGCCCGCCAGCTGTGGGGGCCGGACTACTGCGGCTGGGCGCTGGAGCGGCTGGGCCTGGGGGCCGGCAATCCGCTGGCGGAGATGATGCGCCCGCTGGCCGCCCGGTACGGGCAGGAGGTGGACGAGGAGCTGCTGCGCGGCCAGTGGACGGTGGACCCTACCCCCGCCGAGCTGCGGATCCCGGGGGAGTCCCGGACGGTCTCGGTACGCCGGGTCCCGTACACAGGCATCGGAGTGTTCCCGGACTGGCTGCGCAGGCGCCCCGAGCGGCCCCGCGTGGCGCTCTCGCTGGGGGTGTCCGCGCGGAAGATCGGCGGGCCGGAGTCGATGATCTCGCAGATCCTCGACGTCGTGGGCGAGCTGGACATCGACGTGGTCGCCACCCTCAACGAGGAGCAGCTGGCCGGCCGGCGGGTCCCGGACAACGTCCGTACCGTCGATTTCGTGCCGCTGAACCAGCTGCTGCCCAGCTGTTCCGCGGTGATCCACCACGGGGGCGGCGGCACGCTGACGGCCGCGGTGGCGCACAAGGTCCCGCAGCTCATCGTGCGTGAGGGCATGGAGTCCGCCGCCTACGCGGGGTATCTGGAGCGGTACGGGGCCGGCCTGACGGTCGATCATCGCGAGCAGTCCGTGGCGGAGATGCGAAAGGCGCTGCTGCGGGTTCTGGAGGACCCGGACATCGCGGCCGGCACCGAGCGGCTGCACGCCGCCTGGCTCGCGATGCCGAGTCCCAACGACATCGTGCCGTCCCTGGAGAAGCTGACGGCGCTGCACCGGGCACGAGGCGCCGGGTCCTGAGCACGGGTCCGGCCCCGTCGGGGGACGGCCTCGGCGCCGGGGGGTCGCCCCGGCGCCGAGGCCGTCCGTTCTCCCGCGACGCTCCCGCGTGCGCGCCGGGGCGGCTACGCGGGCGGCTCGATGGAGAGCTGGTGTCCGAACACGTTGCGCGGGTCGTACCGCGCCTTGACCCGCTGGAGCCGCGGGTAGTTGCCCTTGTAGTAGAGCGTGGACCACGGGACGCCGGAGGTGTTCCAGGCCGGGTTCTTGAAGTCGGGATCGGGGTAGTTGATGTACCCGCCGTCCTGGCTGTCGTTGGGTACGGGGACGCCGCCGGTCTCCGCGTACAGGTCGCGGAAGAGCCGCTGGAGCCAGCCCACCTGGGAATCGTCCTCGGCGGGATCCGCCCAGGCCGCCCCGAGTGCGATCTTGAAGAGCGAGTCCCGCTGGGCGACGGCGGTGGCGTCCGGTGCGACAGTGTTGATCTTGCAGCCGTAGGCCGCGATATAGACCTTGCCCTGGCCCTGGTTCGCGGGATCGGTCAGGGCGCGGTAGATGGTGCCGACCTGGGCGTCCGAGAACGGCTTGCGCATGTGGGCGCCCTTGTTGCGGCCCCGGTCCGAGCCGGTGGGGTCCACCCAACCCAGGTCGACGCTGTTCTCCAGCCAGAGGCCTTCCCAGGTCGCCGGGACGGCCGGCACGGTGACGCCCTCGCCGACCGCCGCGATGTAGGCGTCGAGGAGGCGGCGCGCGTTCGGCAGGGTCGCGTCCAGCCGGATCTCCAGGAAGATCGACTGGGTGACCTTGCGGTTGAGGTGCAGCGAGCTGTGCAGTCCGGCGTAGACGGAGTCGGCTCCGCTGTTGGCCTGGTGCCAGGCAGCGTGATTCTTCACCAGCCGGGTGAAGTTGGCCTCGGTCATGCCCTCCCAGGACCAGTTCACCCAGCTGCAGAGCAGCCGTGCCGGCGGCTTCGGCAGCGCCTTCGACGGGTCGTCGCCTGTGGAGCCCGGCGAGCGGAAGAAGTACTTCGTCACGATGCCGAAGTTGCCGCCGCCTCCGCCGGTGTGGGCCCACCACAGCTCGCGGTTCGGGTCGTCGCGCTCACGGGTGGCCACCACGGTCCGGGCCCGGCCGTCGGCGCCGGCGACCACGACCTCGACCCCGTAGAGGTGGTCGACCGTCAGTCCGTGGCGCCGCGAGAGGGGACCGTAGCCGCCGCCCGCGACGTGACCGCCGACGCCGACGTCGGGGCAGACGCCGCCGGGGACGGTGACGCCCCAGCCCAGGTAGAGCGCCCGGTACATCTCGTAGACCGTGGCTCCCGACTCGACGGCGAAGGCCTTGAGACGGGTGTCCCAGTAGACGCCCTTCATCTGCGAGACGTCGAGCAGCACCCGGAACCGCGGGTCGTCGACCAGCCCCTCGAAGCAGTGACCGCCGCTGCGCACGGTGAGCGGCAGGCCGCCCTGCACCGCACGGTCGACCGCCGCCACGACCTGCGCGGCGCTGTACACCAGCTGGACGTGGTCGGGGGAGGCGGTGAAGCGCCGGTTGTAGCCGCGCGTGACCAGCTCGGCGTACCGCGGGTCGTCCGGCCCGATGAGCGTCTCGGGGAAGCCCTGCCGCGTGCCCACCGTGGCGGCCATGGCGGGGGACCCCGTACCAGCCAGTCCGGTGGCGACGGCACCGGCCGCCGCCGCGGACCCCAGGAGCCGTCTGCGCGAAACATTCATGTCTTTCCGCCCGTCTGTGAGTTCGATGCGCGCGAAGTCAACTACCAGCCGGTGGAAGCCCGCTTGAGGACGTCACGCGGCCCGTCCGCCGAACTCGAATCACGGTGGAGCGGCGCTGGAGAAAGGCTTGATCCCGGCCCTTCCGGGTGGGTTCCGCTTGGCCGCGCCGGTAGCTTGGGGAAGGACGGTCGAATGCACGTCGAACCGGAGGGAATTCGAGTGGAACCGGCGGAAGAGATCACGGACAGTCCCACGGACTGGGTCGCCGCACACATCCGCGACTACGTGGAATCGAAGGGCGAGATCGGTCATGACTTCAACGGGTACGCCACCCTGCTCCTGACCACCCGCGGCCGCAGGACCGGCACGCTCCGGCGCACCGCGCTGATCTACGGCCGTCATCACGACGACTACCTCATCGTGGCGTCCAACGGCGGGGAACCCAAGCATCCCGCCTGGTACCTGAACCTGACCGCCGATCCGATGGTGACCCTCCAGGTCGGCGCGGACTCCTTCCAGGCGCGGGCCCGTACGGCGACCACGACGGAACGTCCCGCCCTGTGGCAGAAGATGACCGAACTCTTCGAGCCATACATCAATTACCAGATGGGGAACGACCGGGAAATCCCGATCGTGATTCTCGAACCTGTCGGCATCACAGCGAACTGAGGAAGAAAGACAAGAGATGAAGATTCTCGTCACCGGAGCCACCGGAAACGTCGGCCGTAACATCGTCGAGCAGCTCGTGGCCAAGGGCGTGGAAGTCCGCGCGTTGACGCGCAATCCGGCCTCCGCCGGCCTGCCCGCGCAGGTCGAGGTCGTCAAGGGCGACCTCGCCGAGCCGGCGTCCCTGACTTCCGCTTTCGAAGGCATCGACCGTCTCCACCTGTTCCCGGTCCCCGAGACCGCCGACCAGGTGGTGGCGCTGGCCAAGCAGGCGGGCGTGCGCCGTATCGTCGACCTGTCCGCCGCTGCCATCACCATCGGCCTGTACGAGAGCCCGGTCGAGGCCGCCGTCGAGGCGAGCGGTCTGGAGTGGACCCATGTGCGGCCCAGCGAGTTCATGGCCAACCTGCTGCCCGTCTGGGCCCCGGCTGTGAAGGCGGAGCGCAGGGTCCGCTACCCGTTCGCCGACGAGGCGGGCGTCCCCGTCCACGAGGCGGACATCGCGGCTGTCGCCGTCGCCGCGCTCACGGAGGACGGCCACGCCGGCAAGTCGTACACGCTGACCGGCCCGAGCAGCGTCACCACCCGTGAGCGGGTCGCCGCCATCGCCGAGGCGCTGGGCGAGGAGGTCGTGTACGAGGAGGTGACGCGCGAGCGGGCCCGCGAGATCCTGCACGCCCAGGGCGGCTTCGCCGCCGACAACGCCGACTTCCTGCTGGGCTTCCTCGACTACACGGGCGGCGAGGGCACCGGTGAGGGTGGGGTCTCCGAGGACGACTACTCGCAGCTCCTGAAGCCGTGGTCCGGCGTCGAGGACGCCACCGGGCGCCCGGCCCGCAGCTACCGCCAGTGGGCCCTCGACCACGTCCAGGACTTCCGCTGATCCCACGCACGAACAGAGCCTGGCCCCCCGGTCGCACACCAGAGGGCCAGGCTCTGCGGCGGCTCCGTGCGAAGCCGGCCCGGCCCGAGGCCGGTGTCAGCCGACCGCCGGCACCGAGACGGGGCCCACGTGCCGGCGTATGTCGTCGAGCAGCCCCGCCTGCTCCAGGTAGTGCTCGTCCGACGCCACCCCGGCGCGCACGGCGGTCGCGAAGGCCGTGACGGTGTTGGTCACCTGGCAGTCCGCCGGCAGGTCGATCTCGCGCGCCGCCGAGCCCCGCTCCAGCCGGATGACCGGCCGCCGGCCCGCCGGCAGGGTGAAGGCCCGGTCGACGACGATCCGGCCCTCGCTGCCGCACAGCTCGTACGTGTTGCGGTAGCCGTGGTCGAGTCCGAACGCGAGCTGGGCGACCACCCCGTCCGGGGTGCGCAGCACGGCGGCTCCGGAGGTGTCGACCTCGTCCCGCGGGCCCCCCGCGAGCACGGCCCCCACCACCTCGGGCGGCGACGGCAGGAAGTGCAGGGCCGCCCGTACCGGGTAGACGCCGGTGTCCCACAGCGCGCCCCCGGCCAGCTCGGCCCGGTAGCGGATGTCCCCGGCGGGCTGCCGCGGGATGGTGAACTCCGCGCGGAAGGACCGGAGCTCGCCGATGGCGCCGTCGGCGAGCAGCGCGCGTACGGACGCGTGCTGGGAGTGATGGACGAACATCACGTTCTCCATGAGTGCCAGTCCTCGTTCCCGCGCGAGCCGCAGCAGTCCGGCCGTCCGCTCCCGCCCGGTCGTCAGGGGCTTCTCCGCGAGGACGTGCTTGCCGGCCCGCAGCGCGGCTTCGACCCACTCCCCGTGGAGTGCGGCGGGAAGCGGGACGTACACGGCCTCGATCTCCTCGTCCTCCAGCAACGCGGCGTATCCGTGGACGGCCCGGCAGCCGTACTCCCGAGCCGACGCGGTGGCCTTGGCGGCGTCCCGGCTGGCGACGGCCACCAGGTTCACGAGCGGCGAGGCGGCGAACGCGGGGAGCATGCGGCGCCGTGCGATCGACGCGCAGCCGACGACGCCGAGACGGACGGAGGCGTCCATCAGAGCCGCACCGTCCCCGCTCCGAGCACCGCGAGCAAGGTGCGGGCCTGGACGTTGACGTAGTGGCTGTGCCCGACCAGGCGGTTGAGCTGGCCGGGGCTGGCCCACTGGTAGCCGGGCGGCGGTGTGTCGGGGGCGTCGGCCGGGTCGGCGTCAACGAAAAGGTAGCGGCTCTCGGCGTTGAGGAACCGTCCGCCCTCCTCCGAGTGGAGCGCCTCGTAGCGGATCCGGTCGCGCCCGGCGCCGAGGACCAGGTCGAGGAAGGGCGGCCGGTCGGCTCCGGTGAGGTGCGCGTAGTTGCCGGGGGTGTACTGGACCGTGGGCCCGAGCTCGATGGTGTCGAGGAAGCCGCCTTCGAGACGGGCGTGCACCAGGACGTGCGGGACGCTGTCGAAGTACCGTACGAGAAACGCCGTGACGCCCTGGCCGACGGGCTCGAACAGGGGCTGCGACCAGCCTTTGACCTCGCGGCTGTCGGCTTCGACCGAGACGCCGACCACCCGGAAGTACCGTCCGTCCACGTGGTCGACGGAGTCCGGGGAGCGCGTCCACCCGGCGACGTCGGCCAGGGGGGCGCGGTCGATGTGCACGTCGTGACGAGAGCGTTCCGCCGTGAACCAGGAGAGCAGCTCCGTGTCGGAGCACCGCGCCCGGTCCTCGGCGAACGCGGTGGGTGCGCAGGCGAGGACGGTGCGGGCATCCATGTTCACCACGTTGTCCGCGCGGAGCAGTTCGCCGATCTGGCCGAGCGTCAGCCAGCAGAAGTCCTCGTGGAGCGGCACCTCGCCGACCGCCTCGACCAGCATGTTGCGGTTGGACTTCCGAAAGAACCAGGAGCCGTGCTCGGACTGGAGCACGTCGGCAAGCACACGGCCCTTGTCCGGGTCGGTGAAGTACTCGATGTACCGCACGTCGGCGCCGCGGTGGACCTTGGTGTAGTTGCTGCGAGTGGCCTGCACCGTCGGGGAGAGCTGCAGCAGGTTGCGGTTGCCCGGTTCCATCTTGGCCTGCATCAGGAAGTGCGGGACCCCCTCGAACTCCTTGGTGAGGATGCCCAGGATGCCCACTTCGGGCTGCCTGATGATCGGCTGCTGCCACTCCGGTCCGCCGGCGACGGAGACCCGCAGGCCCTCGACGCTGAAGAACCGCCCGCTGTGATGCCCGAGGTTGCCGGTGTCGGGGGCGAAGGACCAGCCGTCGAGGGCCGCGAACGGGACCCGCTCCACCCTGAAGCGGTGGGCCCGCCGGCGCTCGGCGAGCCAGTCGGTGAAGTCCTCGGTACGGAGCTGGGCACCGGCCCGAGTCTCGGCGACCGAGCGGGCGAACCTGCCGGCCAACGTGGTGTCACGGCGCGGACGCAGCAGGCCGCCCGTGCCCGGCAGGGTCGCGGTGGTCATGAGCGCGCCCCCACGAACTCCTTCACCGAGGTGATGACGTAGTCGAGCATTTCGTCCGTGAGTCCCGGATAGACGCCGATCCAGAAGGTGTGCTCGGTGACGATGTCGCTGTTGGTGAGGGACCCGACGACCCGGTGCGACCGGTCGAGATAGGCCGGGTGCCGGGTGAGGTTCCCCGCGAACAGCCGCCGGGTGCCGATCTTGCGGTCCTCCAGGAAGGCGACCAGCTCCGCGCGGCTGAACGGTGCCTCGGGATCGACGGTGAGGACGAAGCCGAACCAGCTGGGGTCGGAGCGGGGCGTGGCCCGGGGCAGCAGCAGGTGGGGCACGCCCTCCAGACCGTCGCGCAGCCGCTGCCAGTTGCGGCGCCGGGCCGCGCAGAAGGCGTCGAGCTTGTCGAGCTGGGTCAGGCCGAGGGCGGCCTGGAGGTCGGTCGCCTTCAGGTTGTAACCGACGTGGGAGAAGATGTACTTGTGGTCGTACCCGGCGGGCAGGGTGCCCATCTGGTAGTCGAAGCGCTTGAGGCACTTGTTGCTCTCGCCCGGCTCGCACCAGCAGTCGCGGCCCCAGTCCCGGAGGGATTCGACGATCCTGGCGAGCGCCAGGTTCGAGGTGAGCACACAGCCTCCCTCGCCCATCGCCAGGTGGTGGGCCGGGTAGAAGCTGACGGTGGTGAGGTCCCCGAAGGTTCCGGTGAGCCGACCCTCGTAGGTCGAGCCCACCGCGTCGCAGTTGTCCTCGATGAGGAACAGGTCGTGGCGGGTGGCCAGTTCGGCGATGGCGGAGACCTCGAACGGGTTGCCCAGCGCGTGCGCGATCATGATCGCCCGGGTCTTCGGGCCGATGGCCTGCTCCACGCGCTCCGCGGTCGTGTTGTACGTTCCCAGCTCGATGTCCACGAAGACGGGCGTCAGGCCGTTCTGCAGGATCGGGTTGACCGTGGTGGGGAAGCCGGCGGCCACGGTGATCACCTCGTCGCCGGGACGCAGCCTGCGGTCCTCCAGGAGGTGCGAGGTGAGGGCCGAGACGGCGAGCAGGTTGGCCGAGGAGCCCGAGTTGGTCAGATGCGCCTTGCGCCGTTTCATCCTGCGGGCGAACGACGACTCGAACTTCCGTGAGCTGCGGCCGGCCGCGATCCGCATCTCCAGGGCGGCCTCGACGAGCGCCACCCGGTCCTCCTCCTCCAGTACCGCCCCCGAGGGCCAGATCTCCGTGGTCCCGGGCACGAACACCCCGTGCGGCTGGACCTCCTGGTGGTATTTGCGGACCGCGTCAAGGACGACTGCCCTGTGCTCGCTCATCTAGATGCCCTCCTTCGTCGTTTGCCTCATGACCGCTTCGAGCAGATCGCACAGCGACTCGTCCAGTTCACGGCGCGGGCTCCAGCCCAGCACCCGGCGCGCTTTCCCGATGTCCAGCTGTTGCCACTCCACATCGGCGCGGGCGGAGCCGGCCGACTCGTCGACGACCACCGGCAGGTCCAGGCCGCTCAGCGCCACCAGCCGTTCGACGAGCCACCGGGCCGGGACGGCCCGGCCCCGCCCGATGTTGACGATCTCCCCGGCGACCGCCGCCGCGGGCGCGCGGGCGGCTGCCCGTACGGCCTCGGCCACGTCCCGGACGTCCACGAAGTCCCGGCGGGCGCTCAGGGAGGCGAAGCGCAGCGGCTCGGGGGTGCCTCCCGCGTCCCGTACCGCCGCGGCCCGCACGAGCAGCCCGGCGACCACGCCGAGCAGGCTGCCGTCGGGCGCTCCCGGCCCGCACACGTTGGCGGCGCGCAGGACGACGGCCTCCAGGCCTCCGGTGCCCTGGGCCCGCAGCACGGAGCGGGTGCCGCGCAGCTTGGACCGGCCGTACGGGGTGACGGGCGCCGGCGGATGGTCCTCCGGGGTTCCGGCACCGGGGCTCCCCGGCCCGTACTCGTGGACGGAGCCCAGGTGGATGAGGCGCGGAGGCGTCGGTCCGGCGGCCGCGACGGCGTCGAGCAGCCGGTCCACCAGTGCGGCGTTGCCCCGCTCCATCTCCTCGGCGTCGGCCCGCCAGGCCCGGCCCGCCGCGTTGACCAGGAGGTCGGGACGCTCCTCGGCGAGGAGCTCCGCGAGTCGCGCCACCCCGTCCGCCGCCATCAGGTCGAGGGCCGGGGTGGAGGTGGTGGACAGCGGCAGCACGGCGCCGTCGGCCGCCAGGGCTTCGCAGATGTGGCGGCCGACGAAGCCGGTGCCGCCCAGCACGAGCGCCCTCATCGGCGGTGCTGTGCCGTCAGCTTCTCCAGGACCGGTACGACGTCGTTGGGGCTGGGTGCGGCGAGCCAGTCGGCGTGCAGCCGCTCGGTGCCGGCCGCGAAGGCCGGGTCGTCCAGTACCCGCGCGAGGTCCGCGCGCAGCTCGGCCACGGACTGCTTCTCGTGGTTCAGTACGACGCCGGCGCCCGCGCCGACGACGTGGTCCGCGTACGCCCACGCCTCCAGGCCGCCGCCGCCCTCGACGATGAGCTGCGGCACCTTGTGCGCCACGGCCGCCGCCATCGTGCCACCGCCGCCGTGGTGGATGACGGCCGAGCAGGTGGGCAGCAGCTGGTTGAGCGGGAGGAAGCCGATGGTGCGGACGTTGTCGGGCACCCGTACGCCGGCGAGCTGTTCCTCGTTCAGGGTGGCCACGACCTCGATGTCGAGGCCGCCCACCGCCTCCAGCATGTCCGCGATCAAGGTGGTGTCGTTCCGGTGCTCGCGGACCGACACCCCGAGGGAGAGCGCCACGCGAGGCCGCGTGGGCTCCGGGTGGAGCCAGGACGGGATCACTCCGACCCCGGTGTACGGCACGCGCCGCACCCCGACGGCCCGGGTACGCGTGGGCAGCCGCATAGGGGCGGGCGTGGTGTCGACGGTCCACTGACCGAACAGCAGCTCCTCGTCGACCTGCTGGCCGTACCGTTCCGCCACCGGTCGTAGGGCGGCCACGAGCGGATCCTCCAGACCGACGGCCGCCACCTCGGCGCGGCGGTCCGCGAAGCGCTCCTCCGCCCAGGCCCCGACATCGAGGCCCCACAGCAGCCGGGCGTGCGCCGCCCCGCAGGCGCGGGCGGCGACCGCGGCGCCGGGCCAGGTCGGCTCCCACAGCACCAGGTCCGGCCGCCAGTCCCGGGCGAAGGCGACGAGGGCGTCCGCGCCGGGCGAGGGGTCGGCGGGCGAGGCGCCCAGCGGATGGAAGATGTTCGTGGCGATCAGGTGGTACGTGCTGTACACCTCCCAGGCCTGTTCCGCGGCCTGGCCCTCGGCGGCCTCGATGCCGAGGGCCTCCTTGAGCCGTCCCCGGACGTCCTCGTCGAGCGCGGCGCCCGCGTACGTCTCCAGGTTCAGCGCGGGCATGGTCGCGCCGTCCCCCAGCGCCACGGCGGTCAGTCCGGCCGCCGTCACGGCTTCGGCCAGGTCGGGGTGAGAGGCGACACGGACGTCGTGCCCCGCGCCCTGAAGCGCCCAGGCCACGGGGATGTCCGCGTACAGATGAGAGGGGTTCGGCCACAGGGTGATCAGGACGCGCATCGCGGTCTCCTTGTCGAGGCTGACGGACCGGACTATCGCCCGCCACGCTCGAAGACGCCTCGAATGCCGCTCCCCCGCCCCGGTCCGCCCGCCGCGCCCGAAGACGGCCCGAGTGAGGATTGAGGACCGTTCTCTACGTTCCGCCCATGGACACCACTCAACAGATCGCGGATCTCACGGGGGCCGACCCGCACTTCGCCGTCGACCCGTACCGCCTCTTCGGCGAACTGCGCGAACGCGGCCCCGTCCACCGAGCGCGGGTGCTCGACGGCCGGCCGTGCTGGCTCATCACCAGCTACGAGGTGGCCCGCGAGGCGTTCACCGACCCGCGGCTGAGCAATGACGTCCGGTACCTGAAGGCGTGGGAGAGCCTGGGCCGCAACGTCGTGGGACGCACGCTGATGATGACCGACCCGCCGGACCATACCCGGCTGCGCAAGCTGGTCGCCCGGGAGTTCACCCACCGCCGCGTCCAGGCCATGCGTCCGCGCGTCCAGGAGCTCACCGACGGGCTGCTCGACACGATGCTCTCCGCCGAACGCGCCGATCTCGTCGACTCCTTCGCCTTCCCGCTGCCTCTCGCCGTCATCTGCGAACTCCTCGGCGTTCCCGAGGGGGACAGGGCGGACTTCCGGCTCTGGTCGAGCGACCTCTCCGCCCCCGCGACGCTCGAAGCCGGCGACGCCGCCGAGAAGGCCATGACCGGCTATCTCTCGCGGCTCATCGAGCGCAAGCGCCTCGCCGGCGGCGAGGACCTGCTGAGCGCGCTGGTGCGGACCACCGACGAGGACGGTGACCGGCTCTCCCACGAGGAGCTCCTCGGCATGGCCTTCCTGCTGCTGGTCGGCGGCCACGAGTCGACCGCACACCTGATAGCCAGCGGCACCCTCGCGCTGCTGCGTCACCCCGAGCAGCTCGCCGCGCTGCGCGCCGACTGGTCCCTGCTCGACGGGGCGATCGAGGAGGTCCTCCGCTTCGACGGGCCGGTCGAGATCGCCGCGCTGCGCTACACCACGGAGCCCGTCACCCTGGCCGGCACCGACATCCCGGCGGGCGAGGTGGTCCTCATCGGCCTCTCCCCCGCCGCGCGCGACCCGCGCCGGTTCACCGAGCCCGACCGCTTCGACATCCGCCGCGACGTCCGCGCCCACTTCGCCTTCGGGCACGGCGTGCACTTCTGCCTCGGCGCCCCCCTGGCCCGGATGGAGGGTCAGATCGCCCTGCGCACCCTCCTGGAGCGCTGCCCGGAACTGACCCTTGACATCGACCCCGCGGACCTCGAGTGGAATCCCCCGACGTTCTTCATGCGGGGGCTGAAGCGGCTGCCCGTCACATGGTGACGCGGGCACGCGCCCTGCGGGTGAGCGGCGCGTACGCCTTCACACCTCGGGTGTACGAGGACGCGCGTGGCAGCTTCCACTCCCCGCTGGAGGCCGACGCGTTCGCGGCAGCGGTGGGGCATCCGCCGTTCCCGGTGGCCCAGGTGAGCCTGAGCACCTCGCGGCGGGGTGTGGTGCGGGGCATCCACTACTGCGCGACGCCGCCGGGCCTCGCCCAATACGTGTACTGCCCGCGTGGCCGGGCCCTCGACTTCGTCGTGGACGTACGGGTGGGCTCCCCCACCTTCGGTCGCTGGGACGTGATCGAGCTGGGCCCCGAGGGGCGGGCAACGTATCTGCCCGTGGGGGTCGGGCACGCGATGGTCGCGCTGGAGGACGAGACCGTCATGGCGTACCTCCTGTCGGGCGGTTACGCTCCGGCGTCCGAGCGTTTCCTGAACCCGCTGGACCCGGCGCTCGGCCTGCCGATACCAGCCCAGCCGACGCCGGTCGTGTCGGACCGCGACCGCGGCGCCCCCACCCTGGCCGAGGCCGAGGCCCGGGGGCTGCTTCCCGACCATGCCGCGTGCCTGGGGAGCGAGGCGTCGTGGCGGGCCGGCTGAGCGGACGCGCGCCGCTGGTGACCCTGCTCGGTGCGGGCGGGTTCATCGGTTCGGCGGTGGCCCGGGAACTGGTCAGGCGGCCGATCCGGCTGCGCCTCGTGGCCCGCCGCCCCATCCCGGTGCCCGTCGGCGGAGCCGCCGATGTGGAGACGCGTACGGTGGATCTCACCGCCCCCGGCGCGGTCGCCGCCGCCGTCGCGGGCGCGGACGCGGTCGTCCATATGGCGGCCCGGTTCGCGGGCGCGGCGGGGCACGCGGGATCCTCGAAGTGGCGGGTGGCGGAGGGCGACGAGGCCGCCGAACGGGTCAACATCGGCATCATGCGGGCGCTGATCGACGCGCTCGCGGATGGGCGCCCCGCCGCCGGACCGCCCCCGGCCGTGCTGTTCACGGGCTCGACCAGCCAGGCGGGGGCACCCCCCTCGATCCGGCTGGACGGCACGGAGCCGGACGAGCCAGTGGGCGTGTACGCCCGGCAGAAGCTGGCCGCGGAGCGGATGCTGACAGCCGCGTCGACCGCCGGCCTCGTACGCGGTGCGGGTCTGCGTCTCACCACGGTCTTCGGCCACGTCCCCGGGTCGACGGCGGCCGACAAGGGTGTGGTGGCGACCATGGTCCGGCGGGCGCTCGCGGACGAACCGATCACCCTGTGGCACGACGGCACGGTCCTGCGCGACCTGCTCCACGTCGACGACGCCGCCCGCGCGGTGGCGGCCGCCCTCGATCACCCGGACGAACTGGCCGGCCGACACTGGCTCGTCGGCACTGGCCGGGGGGAACCGCTCGGCGAAGTCTTCGCCGAGGTCGCCCGGCTCGTGGCGGCGTGGAAGGGACGGCTTCCGGTGTCCGTGCTCCAGGTGCCTCCCCCGGACCGGGCCGAGGCGACCGATTTCCATGGGGTGGAGGTGGACTCCACCGCGTTCCGCGCGATCACCGGATGGGCCCCGCGCGTCCCGCTGCACGAGGGGCTCCTGCGCACGGCCGTGGCTCTGGACCAGTCGTTCTCGACCTCCGCTTGAGCGGGATCACGCACCCTCACTGGCCGGAAACCCACCCCGGCGTCCGCCGCCGGATCCATTCACCGACGAAGACCGAAGGACAGTGCGAACGATGTTCTCCACCAGAAAGCCCGCGGCCCTCCTCGCCACCGCCCTGCTCGCGCTGGGCACGGCCACGACGAGCGCGCACGCCGGAACACCGGTGCCCCGCCCCTCGCTGCCGGTGGGTACCTGGGACACGTACATAGACTTCGGCGGCGGCTCCATCGTGCATGTCGTCGAGGCCTACACGGTCAAGGGCGAGCTGTGCCACACGGGCGGGACCAACGGCTACGGCAAGGGCAGTTGGCGTCCGACCGGCCGGAACACCTTCACTTACGAGGTCGTGGAGAAGTTCACCGACGACCAGGGCCGGTACGCGGGCCGCGCCGAGATGAGCGGCAACGCCGTACAGACGGGCGATGTGTTCCGCACCGACCACACGTCCACGGTGTACGACGCGGAGGGCAAGCTCCTGTTCTCGGACCGCGGCGAGCTCGTCTTCACCCGGTCGGGCAAGGCCAATCCGGAGTGCCCGGAGAGCAGGTGACCGGTACGACGCCAGGGCTCCCGGAACCGGTGACGGTCCGGGAGCCCTGGCGTCGTTCGTCGTCTCAGGGCCGGGTCTCCTCCCAGGTGGCCAGGATCCCGGCGGCGGCTGCCTCGGCGGCGTCCGGCGCCCCCGCGTCCTTCGGTGACATCAGCGGCGGCTCGGTGAACCCCCAGGGCAGCGCCAGGTCGGGGTCGAGCGGGTTGATGTCGATCTGCGTCCCCGGCACGTGCACCTCGGACAGGACGTAGCAGATGCAGGCGTCGTCGGTGAGGGTGAGGAAGCCGTGCCCGACCCCTTCGGGCACGTACACCGTACGGCCCGACTTGGCGTCCAGCACGTTGCTCTCGTAGGCCCCGAAGGTCGGGGAGCCCACCCGCAGGTCGACCACGATGTCGCGCAGCGCGCCCCGGACGCAGGTGACGTACTTGGCCTGGCCCGGAGGCAGCGCCACCGAGTGGATCCCGCGCAGCGTGTTGCGCCGCGACACGGAGTAGTTGATCTGCCGGGGCGAGAACGGCCGGCCGGTCGCCCGCTCCAGTTCGTCGACGCGCAGGGCCTCGTGGAAGCTGCCGCGCTCGTCCCTGATGTGGTGCGGCGTCATGACGAAGGCTCCGGGGACGGCGGATTCGGTCAGACGCACCCTCAGTTCCCCCAGGTGACGGGCAGGCTGGTCAGGGTGTGGTTGATCTCCCCCTCGTGCCAGGGAAGTTCGCCCTCGTCCACGGCGAGCCGCAGGTCCGGGAAGCGGCGCACGAGGCCCTCGACGGCGATCTCCATCTCCATCCGGCCGAGCTGCTTGCCGAGGCAGTAGTGGATTCCGTGGCCGAAAGAGATGTGCGGGTTGGGGGTGCGGTCCAGGTCCAGCCTGTCCGCTTCGGGGAAGACCTCCTCGTCGCGGTTGGCGGAGGCGAGCGACAGCAGCACCGCCTCGCCGGCGGCGATCTTCACCCCGCCGATCTCCATGTCCTCCGCGGCGACGCGGGGGAATCCCGAGGTGTCGGTCGCGAACAGGTTGACGTGCCGCAGGAGTTCCTCCACCGCGGCGGGGATGCGGGCGGGGTCCTCCACCAGCCGTCGCCACTGTTCGGGGTGGTCCACCAGCAGGGCGAGCACGGAGTTGGCGAGCTGGTTCGCCGTCGTGTCGAACCCGGCCCCGATGAGGGTGAAGCCGAAGGTGACCAACTCCTCCTCGCTGAGCCGGTCGCCCTCGTCACGTGCGGCGATGAGCTCGGAGAGCATGTCCTGCGCGGGCTCGGCCCGCTTCTGGGCGATGAGACCGACGATGTACTCACTGAGCTTGGCGAGCCCGTACAGCGACTCCTCGCCCCCGGACCGGTCGTCGACGGTGGCGAAGGCCCGCGCCCACTTCTCGAAGCTGCGCAGGTCCGCCGTCGGCACGCCGAGCAGTTCACCGATCACGGTGAGCGGCAGGGGCACGGTGAGCTGCTCCACGAGGTTCACCGGGCCGCCCCTGGCCGCCATGTCGTCGAGCAGTTCGTCGGCGACCCGCTGCACCTGGCCGCGCATGGCCGCGATCCGGCGGACGGTGAAGGCGCCGGCCACCAGCTTGCGCAGCCGGGCGTGCTCCTCCGCGTCCATGGAGATGATCATTTCGGGGGTCGTGTGCATCGACCCGCCGACCTTGGGGGCGCCGGGTCCCGTGGCCTTGGCGCGGCTCAGCCGCGGGTCGGCGAGGGCGGCGCGCACATCGGCGTACCGGGTCACCAGCCAGGCGTCCACGCCGCCCGCCGTGCGGACCCGTGCCACCGGCTCCTCGGCGCGCAGGCGGGCGTACTCGGGGGCCGGTCCCCGGTACGAAGAGCCGGGAAAGGGGAAGACTTCGGCTTCCTTGGGAGCGGGCAAGACAGCACCTCCGTATCAGCCGCGGCCGGTTCGGCCGGCAGGGTCGTCCCGAACGGTAGGTTCGGGCGCTGGAGACTGGGTCGCCTTGCCCTCGGGCCCGGCGCGCGAGCGGCGCACCGGACGGTGCTGCTCCGGCGCGCGAAGGGCACACCGGACGGTCCTGCTCCGGTGCGCCCTTCGCCGGGCGAGGCGGGCCCCTTCAGGACGGATTGTGGATCTTGTCGGCCCAGTTGGCGGAGTCGTGGGTGACCAGCCGGGAGTGGGTGTACAGCTCCCCGTCCCGCCGCACCAGCAGGTCCTCGACCACGGTGGTGGGCTCGAAGCTGACCCTGCCCTCGGCATCGGTCATGCTGACGATGGCCTGGTAGCGCACCTTCAGGGCGCCGTCTCCTCCGCCGTGGTCGTCGTCGGCAGGGTGGATCAGCATCCGGTCGAACCAGTACCGGTACACGAGCCCGTCGTAGTACGCGATGTTCTCCTCACGCGCCCGACGGGCCGAGGTCTCGTCCGCACGGGGCTTGGAGGCGTCCCCACGGCGGGCCGACATCTCCTTGAGGAGCTGCTCCTTGCCCTCGAAGCGCCAGCCGAAGGGCAGGTGCTCCAGGGTGCAGTCGTCGGTGAAGGTCTCCAGGAACTCCTCCAGCCTGCGGGCCTCGAGGAGAGGCATCTGGTGCGCGTAGAACTGCTGGACCTCCACCCACAATTCGGCGCTGATCCGCGGCCGCCGCGGCCCGCTCGGCCGTGTGCTTCGGGTGGTGCTCATTTCGACTCCTCGGTGTCCCAGGTGACGGGCAGTTCCCACAGGCCGTAGATGACGGCCCCTTCCTTGCGCGGGATGTCCTGGAACGGCGTGGCGAGCCTGAGCGTCGGGATCCGCTCGAACAGCCGGCTCCAGACGATCTCCAGTTCCAGTCGTGCCAGGTCCGCGCCGATGCAGTGGTGGACGCCGTGGCCGAAGCCCAGGTGCTTGCGGCTGCCGCGGCTGATCAGGACCTTGTCGGGCTCGGGGAAGACCTCGGGGTCACGGTTGCCCGCGAGGCCGAGGCAGAGGATTCCGTCACCCTTGCGGATGGTCTGTCCGCCGATCTCGATGTCCTCAAGCGCCACCCGGGGGATGGCCGTGTCCCCGATGGTCGCGATCCGTACCAGCTCCTCGACGGCCGGCTTGACCAGCGAGGGGTCCTCACGGAGCAGGGCGAGCTGGTCGGGGTTCTCCAGCAGGCAGGCCGTGCCGAGGGAGATCTGGCTGGCGGTGGTCTCATGACCGCCGTTCATCAGCAACCGCACCATGTTGAACAGGTCCCGGTCGGTGTACTCCTCCCCCGATTCCCGGTAGTCGGCCATCGCCCGGCTCAGCAGATCGTCACCGGGCTCCTGCTCCTTGATCCGGATCAGCTTCTCCACATAGGCGTTGACCTCGACGATCGCCAGCTGGCGCTCCTCGGCGGTGCTGTGGCCGCCGAGCAGTGCCGTGCCGTGCCGGATGAAGAAGTCGTGCTCGTCCTGGGGAATGCCGAGGAGCTCGCAGATGACGGTCATGGGCACGCCCAGGGAGAACACCCGGTGCATGTCGACCGGCGGGGTCATCGCGAGCATCCGGTCAAGGTGGCCCTCGACGATCTCCTCGATACGCGGACGGAGCCGCTGCACCTGCCGGTTGGTGAAGGTCAGCGCGGCCTTGCGGCGCGTCGCGGTGTGCTCCGCGCCGTCGTATCCGATGAAGGAGGTCTCGGTGCGGAACTCGGGCGGGGCGATGAAGTAGAAGGGGAAGTTGGCGTGCTTACGCGAAGCGCTGACCCGCGGATCGGTGAGCAGTTCCCGGATGGTCCGGTAACCGGTCACCGTCCAGACGCGCAGCCCGGAGCCATCCAGGGTGACCTGCGACACGTCGTCCTCGATCATCCCCGCGTACTCGTCCGGCACGCTGAAGGGGCACTTGCGCTGATACGGGAAGGTCTTCTCGCCGGCCTGTTCCGGGGGCTCGACGGCGCTCGTCGTCATGGAGGAATCCCTTCGGTTCACATGTGTACGGCCACTCATGCGAGTTGCCGCTGATGGGCCTTGAGGTCGAACCCCGGGCGGGCGGCCTCGTCCGGGGTGAGTCCGGGACGGTCCGCCGCGAGCAGCCGCCGGACGGTGGCGTGGTCGGCAGGGCGGTTCACCGACTCGGCTCCGAGCAGCCGGTCGCCCTGGAAGCACAGGACGGAGAACCGGCGCCCGCCGGGGTCGCCCACGGTCACCGCGCGGTCGTGGCCGGCGGTGAGCCCGGCGATCTGGAGGCGCAGGGCGTACTGGTCGGTCCAGAACCACGGGACGGCCCGGTACGTGACCGCTTCTCCGCAGATCACGGCGGCCACGCAGCGGGCCTGGTCGGCGGCGTTCTGTACGGACTCCAGGCGCAGGTCTCCGCCGCCGCCCGGACGGGGGAAGCGGGCGCAGTCGCCGACGGCGTGGACGGACCGGTCACCGGTGCGCAGCCGGGCGTCGACGAGGACCCCGTCCCTGACGGCCAGGCCCGCTTCCGAGGCCAGCCGGGTGCGGGGCACGGCGCCAATGGCGACGACGACCAGATCGGCGGGGATCCGTTCGCCGTCCGCCAGTTCGACGAACCGGACGTGCCCGTCGGCGTCCCCGTGCAGGGCGGCCACCTCACGGGAGGTCGTGACGCGCACGCCCCGGTCCCGGTGCTCGTCGGCGAGGACGGCTGAGAGCGCGGTGCTCACCGAGCGGGGCAGGAGCCGGTCCGCCGTCTCGACGACACGGACCGCGGCACCGGATGTCCGTGCGGCCGCGGCGATCTCCAGGCCGAGGAATCCGCCGCCGATCACGACGACGTGGGCGCTCGCGCGGAGCGCCGCTCGCAGGGCCCGGGCGTCAGCGAGACCGCGCACCGACAGCACTCCGCTGAGCCCGGCGCCCGGAACGGGCAGCGTCCGGGGCCGGGCCCCGGTGGCCAGGACGAGGCGCCCGTACGGGACGTGGCGGCCGGAGGCGAGGACGACGCGACTGCGCTCCCTGTCGAGGGCCAGCGCCCGGTCGCCCGGCACGAGCTCGATGTCTTGGTCCTTGTAGAACGAGGCGGGCCTCAGTTCCAGTTCCCGCTCCTCGTCCTGGGCCGGGCCGCCGATGTACCCCTTGGACAGCGGGGGCCGGTGGTAGGGCACGGTGTCCTCGTCCCCGATCAGGGTCAGACGCCCCGCGAAACCCCGGACGCGCAGCGCCGCGACGGTGTCGGATCCGGCCTGGCCCGCTCCGACGACGACGATCGGCGAGGCGGCCGCGGGCACGGACGCCATCAGCTCTGCGCCTCTGGAAGGTGGACGATCAGCCCGTCGATCGCGTCGGACACCGGGAGCTGACAGCTGAGCCGGCTGGTCGGGCGGCGCGGGCAGGCCGTCCCGTACAGCACGTCGTCCTCGGACTCGTGCATCTCCGGCAGCGGCAGTGTGTTCGCCTCGTCGATGTAGACGTGGCAGGTGCCGCACTGGGCGGAGCCTCCGCACTGGGCCTCGATCCCGTCGATGTTGTTGAGCTTCGCGCCGCGCATCACGGTGTTGGGCTCGGGGACGTCGACGACGGTCTCGGTGCCGTTCGGGTGCCTGTACATGATCTTGGCCATGGCGCTCCTCGTGGGCTGTCGGACGGCCGGACGGCAGGGCGGAGGTCGCACTGTGGCAACGCGTGCTGGGGGCGTCCTCGAGGAACCCTCGACACGCCCCGGCGGCCCGACCTCCGCCGGGCCGGCCCGTCCCCTCCGGAGCCGGTCCAGGGACTCTCGAGGCGCCCCGGCGACCCTGGCCCCCCCTGCCCAGGGGCGCCGAGGGGAGCAGTCCCACCCGGCCCTCCCTCGACCGGTCGGCCGGTCGAGGCATCCCCCATCGGAGGTTCACGGTGGCCACCCAACGGCCCGACACCGCATCACCCGCCGTCCTGCTGCCCTTCTCCTCCCAGCGGCCCCACTGGTCACGGGGGCAGGACGGCGTCGAGTACGCCACCGTCGAGGTCCCCCGCGACTACACCGACCCGGCGGGCGAGCGTCTCACCCTCGCCCTCAGCCGCCGCCGCGCCACCGTCCCCGCCCGGCGGCGGGGCATCCTGCTGTCGCTCAACGGCGGTCCCGGCGGCGACTGGGGACTCGGCAAGGACCTGGCCGGCCGGTTCACCGGCACCCCCGTGCACGAGGTGTACGACCTCATCGGCTTCGATCCACGCGGCTTCGGCGACTCGACACGGCTGTACGCCGAGGTCACCGTCCCCCGGGCCCCCTTCGACTCCCGCCCGCCCGACTCCGACTTCGAGGTGATCGCCGAGGACATGCGGCAGCGGGAGCTCGGCTGCGCCCGCGGCGGCGGCGACCTGCGCCCCCACATCAGTACGTCCAACATCGCCCGGGACATGGATCTGATCCGGTCCGCCCTGGGCGAGGAGCGGCTCAGCTTCGTGGGCTACGCGTACGGCACGTACGTGGGCGCCGTCTACGGCAGCCTCTTCCCCACCCGCCTGGACCGCAGCGTGCTCGACTCCTGCGTCAACCCGGAGTGGACCTGGTACGAGCAGTTCGCGTCCCAGGGCGATGCGATCCTGCGCAATGTGCGCCAGTGGGCCGACTGGGTCGCCGGGCGCGACCACGCCTTCGGCCTCGGCCCCGGTGCCGCCGAGGTGCTCGCGGCCGTGGAGGAGACCGTCGCCCGACTGGAGAAGATGCCCGACGGGGTCCATCTGCGGACCCTTCTCGACGGGGCGATGGGCTACCGCACCGCCGACCGGGGGCAATGGGAGAAGCTGGCCCGGATGGTCTCCGAGCTGCGTGAGGGCGAGGATGCCGCGCGGGCGCGGGAACTGCTCGCCGACCAGCGCCTGTGGCGCCCCTCGGACAACGAGGGCAAGCTGCGCAGCGGGGTCCTGGACGCGATCACCTCGGAGCACGACTGGCCGGCCGACCTGGAGACGTACTACGCAGCCATGCGGGACTTCCGCGAGCGGTACCCGTACGGCTACGGCGTGCTGCGCGCGCAGCCTTGGGTGAGCACCTTCCGTACCTTCACCCCGCCGGAGCCGCCCGTCGAGATCACCCGCGGGGACCATCCCGTGGGTCTGGTCGTCCAGGCCGACGGCGACATCATGGATCACGTGGCGGGCGGTGTCGCGATGGCCGAGCGGCTGGGCCACCACCTGGTGACGGTGACAGACTCCGGCGACCACGAGGTGTACGTCCTGTGCGGCAACCCGCGGGTGGACGCGGTGGTGCACCGGTACCTGATCGAGGGAGAACTGCCCCCGCCCCGTGCGGAGATCCCCGGGGCCACACCCCGCCCGGACGTGCCGGTCCGGTAGCCGGCCCGCGCGAAGACCCGTACGGCCGGGCCCCCGGGGCCCGGCCGTAGGCGTTTCGGGACGTGTCCCGGTCAGCGCAAGGTGCGGAAGAACGCGCGCAGTTCGGCCACCAGCGTCTCCGGCTGCTCCAGCGCCGGGAAATGCCCGCCGCGCTCGTGCTCGGTCCATCGGCGGAGGTCCGTGAAGCGTCCCTCGATCCAGGGTTTCGGCATCCGGCCGTCCTTGGGGAAGACGGAGACGGCCGTCGGTACGGACACCGGGGCGAGCGCCAGCTTGTTCTGACTCTCCCAGTAGATCCGTGCCGAGGAGGCCCCGGTCGCGGCGAACCAGTTCAGCGTCACCGCGTCGAGCAGCCGGTCGAGCGGGATCGTCTTCTCCAGATCTCCGTCGTGATCGCTCCACGCCCAGTACTTCTCGGCCATCCAGGCGAGCTGCCCCACCGGCGAGTCGGTGAGCCCGTAGCCCAGGGTCTGCGGCCGGGTGGACTGCAGGACCGAGTAGCCGCCCTCGTTCTGCTGGAACTCCTTCAGCGAGGCGAGTCCGGCCAGGTCCGCCGGGGAGAGTTCGACCGGCTCCCGCGGGGGCGGGGCGAACGGCATCGTCAGATGGATTCCCGCCAGCTCGGGACCGCCGTTCTCCCCCATGACGGCGGTGACGAACGACCCCCAGTCGACGCCGTGCGCCGCGTAGCGCTCGTAGCCGAGGCGGGCCATCAGCGTGGCCCAGGCCCGTGCGATGCGCTCCACACCCCAGCCCGGCCCCGCGGGTCTGTCGCTGAAACCGAACCCGGGCAGCGAGGGGCAGACGACGTGGAAGGCGTCGGCGGGGTCGTCGGGGTGGGTGAGCGGGCGGACGAGGTCGAGGAACTCGACGAGGGAGCCGGGCCAGCCGTGGCTGAGCAGGAGCGGCATGGCGCCCGGGTGCGGGGAACGGGCGTGCGCGAAATGGATGCCGAGCCCGTCGATCTCCGTACGGAACTGCGGCAGTTCGGCGAGCCTGGCCTCCGTGGCACGCCAGTCGTAGGAGCCGCGCCAGTACGCGGCCCACTCACGGGCACGGGCCAGCGGAACGCCCTGCGACCAGTCGTCGACGGTCTCGCTCTCGGGCCAGCGGGTCCGGTCGATCCGCTCGTGGAGGTCTCGCAACGCCGCCTGGGGGACGTCGACGCGGAACGGTGTGATCTCCTCGGTCACCGGGACTCCCCCCGTCGGGCGTCGGACGCGGTGTCAGGTCCCAGCAGGACGGCGGCGTGGCTGCGGCCCGCCGAGGTCTCGTACTGGAGGGCGACATGGCTGACGGCGACGGTGGCGTCGCGCCAATAACGCTGGGCGGGGTGCGCCTCGGAGAGGCCGCTCGTACCGGTGGTGCGGATCAGCGAGGTCACCGCCTCGCCGACGAGCTCGGCCGCCGCGGCGGCGTTGCGCTCGGCACGAGCGAGGGTCTGCGGGGTGAACTCGCCGGCGTCCGCGAGCCGGGCGTTCTCCTCGACGAGGAGGCGGGCGGAGTCGATGAGGCCGGAGGCCCGTACCAGCTGGATCTCCTTGGCGGGCATGCGCTTGCGGTCCTTGAGGGCCGCGCCGCAGACGTCGAGCATGCCGAGGGCGGCGCCGACCGCCGGCCCGACGAACGTCAGACCCGCGACCGCCGCGAACGGCACCCGGTGCACGGGTGCGTCCGAGTGGACACACCGGCCGGTGAGCAACCCCGCACGGGCGAAGGAGAACCTCTCGGGCACCTGGACGTCGTCCACCACGACGGTGTGGCTGCCGGTCGCGCGCATGCCGATGGCGTCCCAGGTGTCGCGGACGAGGTACTTGCCCCAGGGCAGGGCGAAGAAGCGCAGCTCCGGCGACCCTTCGGCGGCAGGCACCGCGGCGCACAGGAGCACCCAGTCCGCGTGGCCGGCCCCGCTGACGTAGTTCCATGTGCCGTCGAGCCGCCAGCCCCCTTCCACGGCCCGTGCCCGGCCGCTCGGGATCAGTCCGGCCGACATCAGGACGTCGGCGCTCTCACCCCAGATTGCCTGCTGTCCCTCGGTGGGGAGGTGGGCGGCGAACCGGGCGGCGTACGCGGAGAGCGAGGCCAGCCACCCGCTCGCCGGGCAGCCCCGGGCCACCGCGAACACGGCCTGGGTCAGGTCGGTGAAGGAGCCCTCGGCGCCACCCCACCGGGAGGCCACGAAGTGCCGTGCGGGCCCGTCCTCGCGCAGGGCGTGGACCACCTCTGGGGCGAGCTCGCGCGTGCGGTCCGCTTCGGAGGCGTGCAGGGCGGCGAGCTTGCCCAGCTTCCAGTCGACCCCAGGGACCCGTACTGCCTCCGCCGTCTCGGGTGCCATCACAGGGCCTTCGCGAAGCGGTCGAGGGTCTCGCCGGGGCTCGGCCCGTCGAGTGCCTGGAAGATCCGGCGGGCGCCCTCACCGTGCTTGTACAGCTTCACGTGCGCCAGTTCGACCCGGGTGCCGCCGTCGCCGTCCGGCAGGAAGTCCACCTCGATCTCGCTGGCCCGCTCGTCGTCCGGAACGGACTGCCAGGCAGCGTCGATCCGCCAGGTCATGACCAGTCGGCGCCCCGGCTCCCACTCCAGTATCCGGCCCCAGGCGATCTCGGTTCCGTCGACGTCCCATTCGTAGTAGCGCCCGCCCACGCCGGGCTCGAAGGCCAGCCCTGCCCGCTCCTTCCGTACGAGCACGTGGGAGGGCGGCCACCAGTCCGCCGGCCTCTGGGTGAAGACGTCGAAGCAGTGCCGGGGCGTGGCCGCCACGGTCACCGACTTCCGTACGTCCGGGATCGTCTGTTCGGGCACGGGGCCTCCTCGCTCGGTCGCGTATGGGTCCGCCCTCACGTTCCCCTCCCCCGCTCGAGCAACGCTCGACAGCCGCCCCCGCTCCAGCGCAGAGCGAGAGCGGCACAAGGCCGGGCCCTCACCGTCGTACCCACCACGACCACGGCGAACGGGAGAACACGATGACTGACGCAGGACGACGGATCGCCTTCGTCACCGGCGCGACCAGTGGCATCGGCCTGGCCGTCACCGAACTCCTGGCCCGCCGGGGCATCGCGGTGTTCGGTGTGGCCCGTGGCCAGGAGGGCGTGGACGCCCTGGTGAAGCGGCTGCGTGAGGAGGGACTGGAGGTCGCCGGGACCGCTTGCGACGTGACGTCCACCGAGCAGGTCGGGCGGGCGGTCCAGGCCGCCGTGGCGCGGTACGGACGGATCGACATCCTCGTCAACAACGCGGGCCGCGGCGGCGGCGGCGAGACCGCCTCGATCGACGACGCCCTCTGGCTGGACGTGATCGACACCAACCTCACCGGTACGTTCCGTGTCACCCGCGAGGTGCTGAGCACCGGCCTGATGCGCGAGAGCGGCTGGGGGCGGATCATCAACATCGCCTCGACGGGCGGTAAGCAGGGTGTGGAACTCGCCGCCCCCTACTCCGCCTCCAAGCATGGGGTCGTCGGCTTCAGCAAGGCCGTCGGCAAGGAGCTCGCGAAGACCGGCATCACCGTCAACGCGGTCTGCCCGGGCTATGTGGAGACACCGATGGCGGAGCGCGTGCGCCACGGTTATGCGCAGCACTACGGGGTGTCCGAGCAGGAGTTCCTGGAGAAGTTCCAGGCCAAGATCCCGCTCGGCCGCTACTCGACCCCGGAGGAGGTCGCGGGTCTCGTCGGCTACCTCGTCACGGACCTGGCGGCGTCGATCACCGCACAGGCGCTCAACGTCTGCGGCGGACTCGGCAACTACTGAGGGAACCGAGGCCATGACCAGCACCCCGGAAGCCCTGGCCGCGGAGCCCGACGCCGCCTCCTTCCGCACGGCGATGGGCCGCTTCCCCACCGGCGTAGCCGTGCTGACCCAGGGCAGTGGCGACACCACTCTCGCCCTGACCGTCAACAGCCTGGCGTCGGTCTCCCTCGACCCCCTGCTCCTGGTGATCGCGGTCGGCGCGGACGGCAGGATGCGGCGGCGGGTGGACCGACTCGGCAGCTTCGTCGTGAACGTGCTGTCCGAGCGCCAGCGCAGCCTGGCCCAGGAGTTCGCCCTGCCGTCCCGGCCCGAGGGGCCGGCCGCGATGCGGCGCCTGGGCGCGGCCGTCGGGGTCACGGGCAACGCCGTGATCCCGACGGCGGAGGCGTACTTCGAGTGCGTCCTGCACGCGGGTCACGAGGCCGGAGACCACGAGCTGTTCGTCGGCCGGGTCGTGGCCCTCTCCGGCGCGTCCGCCGCACCGGATCCGCTCGTGTTCCACCGCGGTCGCTACACGCGACTGCCCCACGGGAAGAAGGAGTTCTCATGACCGCCCCGGTTGTCGCACCACCCTCTCTCGACCAGATCGCGGACGGGGTCCACGCCTATGTCCAGCCCGGCGGCGGGTGGTGCCTCAACAACGCGGGTCTGATCGTCGGCGACGGAGTCACCGTGCTGGTCGACACGGCGGCCACCGAGCACCGCACCCGGCTCCTGCGGGAGGCGATCGAGGGTGTCGCCCCCGGCGGCCCGGCCTTCGTGGTCAACACGCACTTCCACGGCGATCACACCTTCGGCAACGGCCAGTTCGTGCCGCGGGCGACGATCGTCGCCCATGAGGGGACCCGATCCGACACCGCGGAGGCCGGCCTCGCGCTGCGCGGGCTGTGGCCCGGTGTGGACTGGGGCGAGACGCCTCTGACGCTGCCCACGCTGACGTTCAGCGACCGGATGACCCTGCACGCGGGTGGCCTGCGGGTCGAGCTCCTGCACGTCGGCCCCGCGCACACCGCCAACGACGTGGTGGCCTGGGTGCCCGAGCGAGGGGTGCTCTTCACGGGCGACGTGGCCTGGTCGGGCGTGACCCCGTACGTGCTGATGGGCTCCCTGAGCGGCTCGCTGCGTGCCCTGCAGCGTCTGCGGGAGCTCGGCCCCCGCACGGTCGTTCCCGGTCACGGGCCGGTCGGCGGCCCGGAGGTGCTGGACCGGACCGAGGCGTATCTGCGCTGGCTGGGACGGCTGGCCGAGGAGGGGATACGCGACGGGCTGACGGCTCTCGAAGCGGCGGAACGGGCCAACCCGGGCGAGTTCGGCGCGCTGCTCGACGGGGAACGCCTGGTCGGGAATCTGCACCGGGCGTACGCGGAGGCCCAGGGGCTCGCGCGCGGCGCGCGGATCGACGTACAGGCCTCGTTCCTGGAGATGGTGCGTTTCCACGGCGGCCTGCCCGCCTGCCACGCCTGATCATCCGTTCCGAGGCATGCGTCCACGGGTGTGGGCCCCCTTCGCGGGGCTCCACACCCGTGGACGCGGGTCGTCAGGCCGGCGCGTCTTGATGGATGACCCGCCGACGGGTGAGCAGCTTCCCGTTCCTGCGGACCAGTTCGTCCTCGACGAGGAAGGTCGGCTGGAAGGACACCTTGGCGTCCCGCCCCGTCAGGGTGACCAGGGTGTAGTACGACACCCGCAGCAGGTCGACGTCCTCGGCGTCCGACTCGATCAGCACATGCCCGAACCAGTGTCGCGGGGCGATTCCCTCGTACCGGGGCACGTTCGCCGTCATTCCCGCGATCATCTCCGTGCGCCCCCGCTGCCGGGAGCCTCCTGCGTGGACGATCTCGGCGTCCTCGGTGAAGGTGTCTGCGAATCCCTCGATGTCCAGTGAGTCGACCCGCCTCATCTGGCGCGCGTAGAACGTCTGCACCTCGGCGTAGAGATCCCCGGTGACCTGGGGGGACGTTGCCTGGACCGCGTGCGACACGGCCGCTCCCTTCGGTGGCGCCACGCCGCCGAACGCAGCGGCGCGATCGGCTGCCACCCTGCCGTCCGCGGCTCCGGCCCCGGTGGACCTGGCGTCGAGGCTCGCATGAGGCCGACGCCGGGTCACGGCGTGCCGGGTGTCCCTGTGGGAGCCGCCGGGGCGGGGGGAGTGGACGACCTCATGACGTACGTGCCGAGATCGTCGGCCTCGACGATCCCCGGGAGCGATCCACCCTCCCGCAGGGGCGTGACGTAGCGGGTCGCTACGACCTCTTCCAACACTTTCCCAGGCCACCCATCTCAACAGGCTTGCAATCCACGGACGGCTTCTCCGGAGCGCCGAGGCACGGCCCACGATCCGACCGCGCTGGGGAGGATCTGGGGAGTTTCGGCCGGCAAGCCGATTCCCCCGCTGCCCCCTTCGGCCGTCACGGTGCCACGCCCCTTGCTGCCGGCCTCCGGCATGAAGTGAGCATAGTAACCGAGAGTGATCGCAGGCGAGGAGTATCCGGGGGCCCGTCCGTTTCCGGCCGTCGCGGCGCCTCTCTCCGCACGGTCGACGCAAACGTGCGGGCCGCCATGGGCGAACCCGGAGCCGTCGTGGGAGCTGTAAGAGGCCGGCGGCGACGCGGCGTCGGACCCGGCCGGGCGGCTGCGGGGCCGCGGCCGTCCCGACCGAAGGTCGGACGCCATGGGCCGCTGTGTCATCGGACTACGGCGCCTTCGGGTGACGGCGCGCGCCCTACGGGCAGGTCGTGCCCGTGGGCCGGTTCACGTGGCTGCGGGTCCCTGGTGGCGCCGGTGGCGCAAACGGACTTCGACCTGGCCGTCGACGATCCGCGTCTCGAACGAGGGCTGACGGGCGGTCGCGGGGCCGCGGACGTTCCAGCCGTCGCTCAGCCGGAAGACGCTGCCGTGCCAGGGGCAGCGGATGCAGCCGTCGGAGACCTCGCCGTCGGACAGCGGGCCGGACATGTGGGCGCAGCGGTCGGCGAGGACGCGGACCTGCCCGCCGCCCTCACGGACGACGACGACGTCCACGCCGTCCACCGCGGCCCGCGCCGGCCGGCCGGCGGGGAAGCCGGACACCGGTCCGATCCGGTGCCAGCCGGGGCTCACGAGACGCGGTACGGCCTCCGCGTGGTTCGCACCCGCCGCCTGCCGGTAGGCCAGGTGGCCGCCGAGCGCCCCGCCCGCTCCGACGGCGGTGAGGCCGGCCAGCGCGAGGATCCGGCCCTTGCCGTGGCGCCCGCGGAGGCGTGCCGTCAGCGAGGCGGCGTACAGGGACACCGCGGTGAGGTTCGCGGCCGCGTGGACCAGGCCGGTGCGGGACTGCTCGGGAGGCAGCTCCGCCCAGTCCGTCCAGCCCGCCGCGGCGGCGGGCGCCGCCCCCGCGAGACCGAGGGCGATCAGCGCCTGTGACGCCCGGCGCTGACCGGGGAGCAGATCGACGACGCTTGCGGAGAGCCAGGCGCCGATCGGCACCTGGACGAGGAGGGGGTGGACGGGATGGCCCAGCGGAAGCCCGTGCAGGACGTCCCGCGCGGACCCGAGGGGCAGACCGCGAACGACTCGGCGCACCGCGCTCACCAGTCCGTCGGCGACAGTGGACTGCTCCACCCGTTCCACCGCCCGGAGCACTCGCCCCATACCCGTCTGCGGTCCTTGGCACTTCGTGCGGTCCGATTCCATGCCCGCCGACTACCCCGCCCCGGGAGTCGACTCGCGCGCGGCGGGCGCGACGCTGTCCGGCTGCCTTTTGCGTGGGACCGCGCCCGGGCAGCAGCCGGAGCGACACGAGCCGCGAGGGAGGCGGACGTGAACCGGTCGACACGCGCGAGCGAGTCTGCGGACGCCTGGAAGCCTGGTCCGGACAGGGCGAGTGTCCGTGCGGCACGTCCACGCACGGCGCCCGTCATGGCCGGGGAAGAAGCCCGCGCTTCCCTCGCACGCCGGCGCACCGACCGCCGTGTGGGCTGCGGAACCAGGCGCTCAGCCACAGCGCCTGGAACCCGGCATCGAGGAGATAGACCCGCCGGATGCGCCCGGAGGTGGCGTACCGGACGTCCACCACGAACAGGGCGATAGCCGTTCCGGTACCCAGTACACGCGCGTGAGCCCTCCCCTCCGCCGTACCGGCACCGCGGATCTGAGCCCATCCGATGGCGACGAGCAGCCCGGAGACCGTCTGCAGCAACCACACGTCGGCCTTCGGGCCGGTGATCGCCTCGAAGCTGCGCCGGTGGACCAGGGGCCACGTCCCGCTCACGAGGTTGAACCAGCCCTGCGCGGGCGACGGACACGGGAGTCATCTTGCCCACCGTCCCTTCACGCGTGATCGATGTGCGGCCACGGGAGAACCCTCGCGCCCGACCGCACAGGTGATCGGCACACGGGCGACTGCCCGCGCCGCCGCTCCTCAAGCGCACCCGTGCGCTTGACCGCTGCCCGACAGCGGGCACCGGCGCACCGCGCTGCGGAAACCCCAGGGCGGCTGTGGCGCCCGGGCCGGAAGGCAGGACGTGGAGCGGGAGCCTTCGAGCTGCCGACCTGGCCGGATCTCGGACCCCTGCCGCACGCCGGAGGGCCACCCGGCGCTCGTCCGCTAGGTCGGGCGCGCATGCCGACTCAGCGGGCGTGGGCCCAGGAGGACCGCAGGAGCTCCTCGTAACGGGCCACCGCGGCATGGTCCGGGGCGATCACCGCGTACCGCCAGGTCAGACCGTCCGGCGGCGGCCCCGCGTACAGAACGACCCCTTCTCCGGCCGAGGGGTCGTACGCGATACGTGCGGTGTGCAGCCGCGCCACGGCCTCGTCGAAGGAGAACTCCGCCGACGCCCGGGCCCGGCCCGTCGCCCACGCCGGATCACCGGCGCCCGCCCCGGTCATGGCCGCCAGGCGCCTCACCATCGCCTGCGGCGTGGTCGTGGCGGTGCGTCTGACGTTGCTCTCCCCCGCGACCGGTTCCCCGTCGGCCGTCACCATGGCGTCGACGCTGAACGGTCCCGCGTACCCCCGCTCGGCGAGAAAAGTGCCCAGTGAGCGGCCCCAGCTCTCCAGGGTCGGTTCGATCGGGGCGAGCGACGGCGGCAACGGTGCCACATAGCCCGTGAAACAGCCCGACGCGGTACGCATCTCTCCGCTGAACACCGCCCGCGGGCCCTCGGGTCCCGTCTCCATCTGCACGCTCACGGAGCGGACGACATCGATCCGTTCCTCGATGACCCACACTCCCTCGGGCCCGCCGACGGCGGCGAGATCCGCCGCCGCCCCCGAACCAGCCCCCTCGGCCGTGAGGAAGCGCAGACCGTGGCCGCCCGCCGACCGGTCCGGTTTGATCACGACCTCTCCGTGGGACGCCAGCAGCTTCGCCGCCTCGGCCGCCACCTCGGTGCGGCGGCAGACGCGCCCGTCCGGCACCCTCAGCGCCAGTTCGGACGCCGCCTGCCGGAAGCCGGCCTTCGTGTTGAGGAGCCGGGTCACCTCCAGCGCCGCCTCCGCCGCCTCTCCCGACGCGTAGGGGGCCACCGGGACGCCGAGTGCGCGGGCCAGGCCGACCGCCGCGGAGTCGAGGGCCGTCGGCAGGACCGCGGTCACGGTGCGCCCCGCGAACGCCGCGCGCACCGCTTCGACGGCCGCACGGTGCGGAACCGGCCGATCAGCCGCCGCGAACGCCTCCGGCAGGGTGAGCACGGCGACCGAGTCCGGGTCGACGCGGATCAGCGCGCAGGAGTACCGGAGGAACGCCGGGTCGACCGGCACGGGCGTCACCAGCACGTCGCCCGCCCGCAGCAGCCAGACCTCGCGCGGGGCCTGCTCCGCCCAGGCGCCCAGCACCTCCCGCTGCTCCAGGTCCACCGCGAGCTCGGACACCAGGTTCGCGTACACGACCTGGGAGCCGCCGCTCAACGGACCGGGCCCGTGCGCGCCGTCCATATCCGCCCCCTCACGTGTCAGTTCCCCTCCCCCATGGTGCGGCGAATGGCGTCGCGCGCCCGGTCCGCGAGGGCGGCGACGGGCCCGAGCGTGAGGTTCGCGGTGGCGCTCTCGGTCCCGGGGTGCGGGTGCGTGGGCGCTGTCACCTCCGCGGCCCGGACCGCCTTGGCCATCAGGGAGAGACGGGCGGGCGAGGTGGTGCGGCGCAGCAGCGCGAACTCGTAGCGTTCCTCCGACCGGGCATGGACGAGGACGGCGTCGCGCAGGGAGAGCAGGGTGGGCATGAACCGGGGATCGGACGTCCCCATGTCCTCCAGCAGGGCGAGCTTCTCCTTCGCCGCCTTCTCCTCCGCGAGCCGATCCTCGACGACGTCCGCACCTCCGTCGAAGGCGGTACGGGCGCTGGGGTGGACGACCTCCTCCTCGGCTGTCTCGTGCACCGCCAGCAGATGGACCAGGCGCCGGAAGGCATCCGTACGTTCCTCCCCCTCCGCGGTGCGGACCTCCTCGAAGAGGGTGTGGATCCGCCCGTGCTGCCGCATGAGCAGCGCCACCACGTCCTCGCCGGCCGCCGGGTCGCCGGCCTGGGCCTGCTCGTCCGTATCGGTCTCCTTCGCCCGGGCCATCACGCGCGCTCCGATGCGACGGGGTGCGGTCCTTCGGTCTCCAGGCGGTAGTCGCGGTCGAACATCTCGCGGTGCTGGTCGATGACGCGGTCGCTGGGCGGCTTCTCGCCGTCGTGCAGGCGCTGCTGCATCTGCTCGAACCGCTCGTGCGCCTCCCGGACGTAGCCGGCCCCGAGGGTGGTGAGGTCGATCTGGGTGGCGAGCAGGTCGCGCAGATAGTCCTTGTTCGGCTCGAACGTCAGGACGTTCGGCAACTGCGGAGCGAGGATCTCCTCGGGGTCGCGGCCGTCGTGGCGGCGCATGAGGTCGCAGGCGATCCGCAGGTGCTCCAGCTCCATGTTCAGGTGCAGCTCCCACAGCGCCTTCACCTTGGGGTGGCTCTCCTGCTCCATGAACGAGTAGTACAGGTAGCACTCGTTGTACTCGTGGTTGACCAGCTGCTCCCACCACGTCTCGCCGGGGTCGACGAGGGACTCGTAGTGGGTGACGTGCTCCTCCTCGATGAGCCCGATCTCCTGGTAGAGCTGACGGGCGATCGGCTCCATGTACGTGGGGCCGGTGTTCATGTAGAAGTTCATCGTCTGCTGCTCCGCCGACATCACCGTCAGCGCGTGCAGCTTCGACAGCGGGTCGGTGGCGGCCTTGTCGTAGGGGTCGCGCACGTTGTCGGCCGGGTGGCGGTGGTGCAGCCGGGTCGGGCGGCCCGGCATGACCTCCGTCAGGCCGTCGACGATCGCCTCGGCCTTGCGGTGCTCGATCATCTCGTACAGGTTCGCGTAGCGGTACAGGTGGTCGAAGTCCTCCAGGACGCCGAACTGGTACGCCTGCTGGAGGTAGGGATCGGGCTCCATCCGGGCGATCCAGGCGGTAAGGTCGACGGCGACCTGCTCGTACGCGATCGTCGTCTCCAGCACCGATGACACGCCGGGCAGCAGCCAGTTGACCGCCTTCTGCTGCTGGGCCTCGACGTACCGGACCTCCGCCAGGCCCCGCTTGACCTCCGGGTCCACGGTGTTGCGCGCGAGCGTGTGGCTGAACAGGACCGCCTCGACCTCGATGCCGTTCATGGTGATGATCCGGCAGCGGGTGTACGGGTCGCTGGCGTCCGGATCGATCGGCGCGACGTTCAGCTCGCGCCAGCTGCGGACCTGCTTGTCGAGCGGGATGCCCCGTTGTTCCAGCGGATTGAAGGTCATGCGGGCACCTGGCTTTCGGTAGAGGGGAGAGCATGCACCCTTCCCCTCCCGCCTGCCCCTTCCGGCCCCGCACACGCCCGGTCCGGGCGCTTCTCACCTCAATGGCCGGAACCTTACGACGCATGCCGCCGGGCCCGGGGGGTAGCCGCCGGGCGCCGCACGACCGGGAGGAGACGAGGAGCCATGGTGGTGCACATCGACCGGGGGCTGAGGCCCCGCATCTCGGATCCGTCGCACGTCCTGCGCCGGGGCGCGCACGATCAGATCCTGGGCCTGCTGATGCTGGCCGTCGCCGTCCTGCTCCTGCTGATGCCGATGGCCACGCAGGTCGGTCCGAAGGACGCGCAGATCAACGAGATGCTCGTCGGGCTCGTCGTGGCGTTCGCCGCGGGGTGGCGCGTCTACCGCGGCGGGAACCTGCGGTCCGACACCGTGGTCGGCCTCGCGGGCGTCTGGCTCCTCGTGTCGCCGTTCGTCCTCGACGTCCAGAACACCGCCGTGCACACGGCCGACCGCATGCTCGCGATCGTGGCCGGCGGTGTCCTCATCGTCCTCAGCGCGGCGTCCGCTCTGCTGTGGCGGCTGGACCGGAAGCGCACCCGTCAGCCGGTGACACGCGGCACGACGGACCAGACGACCGACGCGACGGCCACCAGGCCCAGCCCGGCGGCCACCAGCCGGCGGCACAGGAAGGCGTAACGCCGGCTGTACTCCTCGCGGAGCTCGTCCGCGCGGGCGACGGTGGCCCGGAGCATACGGCACCGTACGGACAGGTGCTCCTCGGCGAACGCGCGGGCGACCTCCGCCTGCTCGTCGGGCCCCAGCCACGTGAACCGGCGGGCGAACGCGGTGCCGGCCTCGGCCGCTTCGCTCCTGGCCCTCTGCGCCATGAGGTAGCCCTCCAGCCGGGCGATGCCGGCGGTCGCCTCCGCGGCAGGCGCGTCGGGGCGGCGGACACCGCATCCGTCCGGCGCGGGAACGTCGCCGCCCCGCCGGGCCCGCCGACTCGCGACGTCTCCCGGCTCCGGGCGCCTCTGCGTGGTCATGCGCCGCCGTCCCGCGGATTCTGCCGGGCACCGGGGTCGTCGATGACGTCCCGCTTGTGCGACTGGCCGTGATCCAGCGCGGCGAGGCTGGGGAAGTTCAGGTCGAAGGCGGGCGACTCGGAGCGGATCCGCGGGAGGGTGAGGAAGTTGTGGCGGGGCGGCGGGCAGGAGGTGGCCCATTCCAGGGAGCGGCCGAAGCCCCAGGGGTCGTCTACGGTGACGCGGGGGGCCGTCTTGGCGGTCTTCCAGACGTTGTAGAAGAACGGCAGGGTCGACATGCCCAGGAGGAAGGCGCCGATCGAGGAGACGGTGTTCAGCGCCGTGAAACCGTCGGCCTGGAGGTAATCGGCGTAACGGCGGGGCATTCCCTCGGCCCCGAGCCAGTGCTGGACGAGGAAGGTTCCGTGGAAGCCGACGAAGAGCGTCCAGAAATGGATCTTGCCCAGGCGTTCGTCGAGCATCGTGCCGGTCATCTTCGGCCACCAGAAGTAGAACCCGGCGAACATCGCGAACACGACCGTGCCGAAGACCACGTAGTGGAAGTGCGCGACGACGAAGTAGCTGTCGGTCACGTGGAAGTCCATCGGCGGCGAGGCGAGGATGATGCCGGTCAGACCGCCGAACAGGAACGTCACGAGAAAGCCGATCGACCACAGCATCGGCGTCTCGAAGGAGAGCGACCCCTTCCACATCGTGCCGATCCAGTTGAAGAACTTCACTCCCGTCGGCACCGCGATCAGGAACGTCATGAAGGAGAAGAACGGCAGCAGCACCGCGCCGGTGGCGAACATGTGGTGCGCCCAGACGGTCACCGACAGGCCGGCGATCGCGATCGTGGCCGCAACCAGTCCGATGTAGCCGAAGAGCGGCTTGCGGGAGAAGACCGGCAGGATCTCGCTGACGATGCCGAAGAACGGCAGCGCGATGATGTAGACCTCGGGGTGGCCGAAGAACCAGAACAGGTGCTGCCACAGCAGCGCTCCGCCGTTCTCCGGGTCGTACACGTGCGCACCGAACTGCCGGTCCGCCTCCAGCGCGAAGAGCGCCGCCGCCAGCACGGGGAACGCGAGCAGTACGAGCACCGAGGTCAGCAGCACGTTCCAGGTGAAGATCGGCATCCGGAACATCGTCATGCCCGGTGCCCGCATGCAGATGATCGTGGTGATGAAGTTGACCGCGCCCAGGATGGTGCCGAAGCCGCCGAGCGCGAGCCCCATGATCCACATGTCCCCGCCGACGTAGGGAGTGCGTTCCCCTCCGCTGAGCGGGGTGTAGGCGGTCCAGCCGAAGTCGGCCGTCCCCTGGCTGGTGAAGATCCCTCCGAACGCGATCAGCCCGCCGAAGAGGAACAGCCAGTACGACAGCATGTTCAGCCGCGGGAAGGCGACATCGGGGGACCCGATCTGCAACGGCATGATCGCGTTGGCGAAACCGGCGAAGGTCGGGGTGGCGAACAACAGCAGCATCACCGTGCCGTGAAGGGTGAACGCCTGGTTGTACTGCTCGGGCGAGATGATCTGCAGCCCCGGCCGCGCCAGTTCCGCACGGATCACCAGTGCGAGGATTCCGCCGAGCAGGAAGAAGACGAACGACGTGATCAGGTAGAGGTGCCCGATCTTCTTGTGGTCGGTCGTCGTCATCCAGTCCACGACGATGCGCCCTCTGCTCCTCCTCTGTACCGGTACGAGGGTGGGTGGCTCCGTGGACGTGACCATGGGAACTCCGGTGGAAGAATTCAGATGAACGCAGACAAGTAGGGCGACTTTAGATCCGTCCCTCGCGGCCGACCGTTCCATACGGGGCGCAATCGATCAGTCGCTTCATCACACTCGCCATGACCTGCGTGGTTGGGTTCCGGGGCGGCGAACTCCACCTGTATGGCGGGCGTGGGAGCCAAGCCCCGTGCGCCGTAGCCGCCCCACGACCACCTCACCACTCGACACTCCGCCGGCGTGCAGGTCGGAGCTGGGTCAGCGGCGGCCGCTTCCCCCTCCGGAGACCCGCACAGCGGGACTCGCCCCTCCGCCACCCGGCCGGGCCGCGCGAGGTCTTCCGGGTCCGGAGGTCAGTCGTCCAGCCGCTCCTCCAGGCGGACGGTGACGGTGTCGCCCTCCTCCTTGCCGATCGCCTTGCGCACGTCCGCCTTCACGGGCAGCTTGTGCGTGCCGTCCCCCAGGGCCATGAACGAACTCCGGAACGGGTGGCCGTCGATCGTGCCCCGGACCTTCACCAGTCCGCGGGTGCCGAAGAACTCTGCCGACTCGGGCCACACGACGTACGTCCAGCCGCCCTTGTCCGGACTCTTCCGCAGGGCCGCGGTGAACTGCTTGTCCATCACGGACGCCTCCTGTGCGCGAGCTCTTCTCGGTGGTCACCAGGTAAGACGGAGGCGGGCGGGGAAACTCATCGCCGGCCGCGCAGTCCGGTCGGGCGGGGCTGCCGGGGTCCGTCGACGGCGGCCGATGTCGCGAGGGCCGTCCCGAGGCCGGTCCTCGCGTACCGGACGACACGACCTCGGCGGTGCCGGTCGACCAGCCCCGCCCGCAGCAGGATGCCGAGGTGGTACGAGACGGTCGCGCTGCTCCAGCCGGTCCTCCGGCTCAGCTCGGCCGTGGACGCGGGCGCGTCGAGCGTGGTCAGCAGCGCGGCCCTGGTCACGCCCACGAGCCCCGTCAGAGCCGATTCCGCCGCGCCCGCCGGGCGCTCCCCGAGGGCGCCGATGCCGCGCGCCCGGTAGATCAGCACCGGCGGGTGCGGGCGTTCGGCGGCGAACAGCACCGGGCCGGCGTGTGTGGTGGCCGGCACGAAGAGCACGCCTTCGTCGGCCCAGTCGACGATCCCGGAGTAGGGGCGCTCCAGGACGAGCTCGGTGCCGGTCCACCGCATCCGCTCGCCGAGATCGTCGAACACCGCCGCCGCGCCGTGCGCCGCCATCCGGTCGGCACGGTGGCCTATGTCCGCCTCCAGTACGGCTCTGACCCGTGCCCAGTCCGGGGCCAGTACGGACTCGAACAGGGTCGCCATCGCCGTGGCGGCGGCGGTCGCCACGGCCGCACCACCGTCGCGTGCCACCCGCGCGAGCGCCGCGGGCATCGGTCGTCGCCACCGCTCGTAGACGGCCTCGCTCCGGTGCAGCGCGAGGACGTGGGGCCACACGCGGCGGCCGCGGATCGCGATGTCGAGCTGGTAGTCGACCTCCTCGGCCGGGGTCGCCGCGATCCGGGCGGCCACCTCCCCCATCGACTCGCCGTGGCGCGGCACCGGGGTCAGGAAATCCGGGGCGTAGCTGTGATCGGCGGGCACCAGGGCCTCCAGCAGCGCCAGCTGCTCCGGCGGAAGCGCCCGCAGGGCGCGAGCGTGCCACTCCCGTGCGTGAGCGGCCGGATGCCGGCCGCGGTGCCGCAGCACACCGAGCACCTCCATGGCCGCGGACGTGGCGAACCGCGACCTGCTCCACGCCTGTGCGTCCAGCCGCACCCTCATCGCCATCCCGCGAGTGTCCCATCGCCGCGGGGGCGGGCCGATGGATTCGAAGGGCCTCGAATGCGTGGAGGCCTCGGGCGGCCCCGTCGGAGGGTGGTCCGCGACCGTGTGACCACGACCGAGGAGGCGCCTTGAGCTCCGACCGAACGCCCGCGCACACCGACCACGACCGGTCTTCGCCCGCGCACACCGACCGCCGCCGGCCTTCCGCCGCCGTCAGCCGACGCGGCCTCGTGCGCATGGGCACCGCGCTCGGCGCGATGGGGCTGCTGGCCGCCCCCACCCCGGCATCGGCCACCGCCACCCCGACCTCGGCGTCGGCGTCGGCGTCGGCCGCCGGCGACGGTCCGGCCGGCGATCCCGCGTCGCGCAAGCCGATCCTGGTCGGTGCCAACCCCGGCCTCCAGCTCTTCGACGGATCGGGCGCGTGCACGGCCTTCCTCTCCACCTGGCAGGTGGAGTGGTCCACCCATGGCGCGGGGAACGCGCTCGTGCTCTGGCGGCCGGACGGGGTGAGGGTCGTCGGGGAGGACCCGCACCTCGCGCTCTGGCTGGCCGATCACTTCGTCCGGCACTTCCCCGAACTCGACGGTCTGCCCTGGTCCGCTCCCCGGTTCCACCGGTCCGCGGTCCAGGTCCGGCTCGACCTCGCGTCCGGGCTGCGGGCGTGGGGCGGAGGCGTCGACGTGCGCATGGCCGAGGTGCTGGACCGGCGCGCCTTCGCCACCGACGGGTTCCCGCTGGCCGGGGTGGACCACAGCCTGAGCCTGGTGTTCGCCCCGTGCGGACGAGCCCGCGCACGCGTCGACGGCCGTGTCCAGCCCGGCGAGATCAGCCGGGGAGGGACGCCGGAGCGTCCGTCGTCGTCGGCGTTCCTCGCCACGGCCGAGGTGTGGCGAGCCTGACGCCCCTTCACCTCTCGGACCGCTCGGCGGAACGACGGGACGATGTGGTGCGGCAGGCGTCGATGGTGCCCCCGGTGGTCGTCCGTAGCGGAGACGCCGAACCGGACGACGCCAGGGTCCTTGAGTTGGCGGAGCCCGCCGGGGTGAGTCTCGGCGACGCCGTCACCCGCCCCCTGGACGTGGAGATCCGCCGGAACCCCGCCCTGGCCGTACGGTCCCCCGGCACCTGCGCACCGGCCACCGAGGCGTTTACCGACCACGCGCCCGTGACGTAAGTGGATCATCAGCGGGACGTTAGGGGGAAAGCCCAGGGTGGGGACCGTCGTACTTCCGCGTCCCGTCCCCGAGGAGTCCCCGAGTGAAGAAGCAGCTGGCCACGGTCGTGGCAGCCACCCTGTGCACGAGCGCCCTGCTGGCCGGCGGGGCGGCACAGCCCGCCCTGGCGGACGGCGCGGCCGACAACTGCAAGCCGGAGGACACGGTCGTGCCGGGGTCGTACGGGACGGGCGCGCTGACGTGGTGCATCCTGGCGGTCAAGGAGAGCAGCCAGGCGAAGACGCTCGACCGGGAGAACTTCGTCAAGGAACTGCTGCAGATGCTGACGGAGTACACCGGCGGCGACTACAACATCATGATCTTCGACATCAAGGGCAAGAACGCCTTCGGGGACCCCTGGTTCTACAACCACTACACGGAGAACCTCCAGAACGTGGCGTTCCAGGGCGACGTCGAGTACAGCTCCCCCAACTCGCGCGAGGACCAGACCTTCCGCATCTGGATCTTCTCCGGCGGCGGCAGCTTCACCAACCACGGGGACGGCGGCTGGATCAACTGGGGCTTCTACGGCCTGTGGGACCGCAACGGTTCCACCATCGACTTCCGGCCCACGATGGAGCCCCCGGCGGAGCCCGGCGTGCCCAAGGGCGAGACGCCCGGCCCCGGCGACATGACCCCCATCCCCGGCGTGCCCGCCCACCCCGGCACCGCCCCGGCCTTCCGTTCCTACAGCGGGCCGGAGGCGCCCGGTCCCGCGGCCGGACAGCTCCCGGTCGGCGTCCCCGTGCAGCTGAGGACCGTCAACGGCCTCGGAGCCGTCGCGACGGGCACGTCGTCCGGGTCGTCCGTCGTCGCGGGCAAGCTCGGCACCACGGGCGGCACCTGGACGCTGAAGGACGCCGGCGGCGGGCGCTACGAGATCGCCAACGGCAGCGGCCCGGCCCTCACCATGAACACCAGCACCTACTACGCCCAGATCAGCACCTGGAAGGCGAGCACGACCCAGAAGTGGGAAGTCCTCCCCGTCGGCGGCGACGCCTACCAGATCCGGATCAGCGACCAGGACTGCCTCACCTACCACGAGGACTACAAGAAGCTCGGCGTATGGACGTGCGACGGCTCCGAGGGCCAGCGCTGGACCGTCGCCCGCTGAACCCCGCCGCGGGGCGGCCGGCCGGAACCGCCGGGCCCTCCGGCGAGTCCTGAGATCACAGAAGGACGGAGCGGGGGGCTTCGCCAGGCGTTCAGGGGGCGCACATGGATCTGTTCGACTTCGAGGCCGGCGGCCGCGACAACAGCTCGACGGAGGTGGGCGGCCACGGCTGCGGCTGGGGCACGCTCCTCTTCCTCGGTGTCTGCGTGCTGCTCGTGGTGGCGGCCCAGTGGGCCTTCGGCGCGGTGGGCGACCTGCTCGGATGGCTGGTCGGGCTGCTGGACTGACCTCCGCCTCGGGGGAGTCTGCGGCGAACACCGCGTACGTCACAGCGTCTGCGTCTACCGTCGCTCCAGGAGCCGGTATCGAGCGGTACGGGAGAGGGGCAGGCATGAGCGGAGTGGCACGGCGGACCGTGGTGGCGGCCGGCGGGGCGGGACTCGCCTCGGCGGCGCTCGCCGCGTGCGGGGGCGGCGGGGAGCCCGAGGGCGGCAGCGGTACGGGAGGCGGGGACGGCGCCGCGCCGGGCCCGCTCGTGAAGGCGGCGGACATCCCGGTGGGCGGCGGCAGGGTCCTGGCCGACAAGGGCGTCGTCATCACCCAGCCGAAGGCAGGCGAGTTCAAGGCGTTCTCGTCGAAGTGCACGCACGCGGGCTGCGCGGTGAGCGAGGTGAAGGACGGCGCGATCGTCTGCCCGTGCCACCAGAGCAGGTTCGACATCTCGGACGGCAGCGTGACGTCGGGCCCGGCGACGGCCCCCCTGCCGCCCGAGCCGATCGAACTGAAGGGCGACGAGCTCTCCTTCGGCTGACCGCCCGGACGGGAAGCGAAGCGGGCCCCTCCGCCCGCCGCCGCGAACGGAACCTGCGGGTCAGCGGCTCGTGGTGGCGGCGGAGGGCGTGCGCCTCGGGGCCTTCCAGGCGGCGAGCAGGTCGTCGGTCGTCACGACGGTGGCGACGAGGGCGAGGGTGTGGCGGATCATCGCGGAGGTGTAGTCGGCCGGGACCCCCGCGATCGCGTCCTGGGGGACGACAGCCGTGTAGCCGAGGTTCACCGCGTCGAAGACGGCGTTCGGCACGGCGACGTTGGCGGACACCCCGGCGACGACGAGGGTCCGGCAGCCGAGGTTGCGCAGCAGCGCATCCACGCCCGTTCCGGCCAGCGGGGACAGGCCGTGCAGGCGCCGCACCACCAGGTCCTCGTCGGCCACCTGGATCGGCTGGGCGACGCGGACCGCCGTCGTCCCGCTGTGCTGCTGCACGGGGAGCCGTGCGGCGGCCCGGAAGAGGGGCGCGTTGGCGCTGGAGCCGCGCCCGTCGGGGCGCCGTTCGGCGACGGCGTGGACGACCTGGACGCCGGCGCCGTGGGCGGCGTCGACGAGCCGGGCCACCCGGGCCAGGGCGCCCGACCTGCGGGCGGCGGCGGCCAGTTCGGGGAGGGCGCCGTGGGTGCCGACGACGCCCTCCTGGCACTCGACGGTGAGCAGCACGGCGCCGTCCGGGCGCAGCCGTTCGGCGAGTTCTTCCCTGCGGCCCATCGCTCCCCCTGGGGTCCGCGCCCCGCCGCCGCCTCTTGCACCGGCGCGGGCGTGCGCCCATGATTTCTGACGTCTCATCAGAAATCCAGAAGGGTGCGGACGATGACCGTCACGCAGCGCCGTGGTCGCCGGATCATGATGACCCCGGAGGAGCTCGACTCCTTCCTCGCCGAGCAGCGCACCTGCCGGGTGGCGACCGTCTCCGCCGACGGCCGGCCGCACGTGAGCGCGCTGTGGTTCGCGTGGGACGGCACCTCGCTCTGGCTCTACTCGCTGACCCGCAGCCGCCGCTGGGCCGAACTGCGCGCCGATCCGCGGATCTCGGTGCTGGTGGACGACGGGGAGGAGTACGGGGAGCTGCGCGGGGCCGAGCTGTCGGGGACGGCCGTCTTCGTCGGCGAGGTACCGCGCACGGGCGAGCCGTGCCCGGAACTCGACGCGGTGGAGCGGCTGTTCGCGGCGAAGAACTTCGGTCTGGACGCGATGCCGCACGACGGCCGGCACGCCTGGCTACGGCTGACCCCGGACGCGGTCGCCACCTGGGACTTCCGCAAGCTCGGCGGCGCGTAGGCGCCGCGAGCCCGGTCAGTCTGCGTGCGGCCGCCCCGCCTCCCGCAGCGCCTCGACGACCGCGCGCAGGGAGGGCCGGCGACCGGCGTCGGTGCGCCAGGTGGCGTAGATGTGCCGGCGCATCTGCTGGCGGACGGGCACGCAGACCACGCCCTCCGGGTGCGGCCGGCCGAGCCGGGGCGTGACGCACACGCCGAGGCCGGCGGCGACCAGCGCGAGCTGGGTGTGGTGCTCGCCCGCGAAGTGCGCGATGCGCGGCTCGATTCCCTGGGAGCGGAGGGTGAACATCAGCCAGTCGTGGCAGAACTCGCCCTCCGGCCAGGACACCCAGTCCTCGTCGGCGAAGTCCTCCAGGTCCACGGCGTCCCGTGCGGCGAGCGGATGCCCGGCGGGCAGGGCGACGTCGGCCGCGTCGTCGAGCAGGTGGGCGCGCTCCAGCTCGCCGGGGACCGGGGCGCGCCGGTTGCTCCAGTCCAGGACGATGGCCAGGTCGGCGTCGCCGCGCAGCACCGCCCGCACCCCCTGCTCGGGCTCCAGTTCGGCGGTGCGGACCCGGAGGTCGGGGTGGCGGGCGCGCAGGGAGGCGAGGGCGGCGGGGAAGAGGCCGCGTGCGGCGGTCGGGAAGCCGACGAGCCGGACCTCGCCGACGACCTGGCCGCGCTGGGCCTCGATGTCGGCCTGGGCGAGCTGGACGTGGGAGAGGATCCGGGCCGCGTGCTCGGCGAGCAGCATGCCGGCGTCGGTGAGCCGCACACCGCGCCCGTTCTTGGCGAGCAGCCGCTGGCCCACCTCGCGCTCCAGCTTGGACAGCTGCTGGGAGACGGCGGAGGTGGTCACGTGCAGCCCGTCGGCGGCGCCGCTGACGGAGCCGTGCCGGGCGACGGCGTCGAGGGTGCGCAGGCGCTCCAGGTTCAACATGTAAGCAATGCTAAGGCAAGGGGTCGAAGAAATCTCGCTTGTTCTACGAGGTCGGGGCCGTCACCCTGAGTGCATGAGCCACGCAGCCGCCTCCGCCCCCTCCCCCGGACCGTCCCCGTCGCCCGGCGCCCCCGCCCGGCGCCCGCCCCGCGCCGGCCTCCTCGACTGGCGGGTCCGCTTCGGCGTGCTGGCCCTCATCTGGGGCTTCAGCTTCCTCTTCATCAAGGTCGGCACGGAGGGCTTCGCCCCGTTCCAGGTGACCTTCGGGCGGCTGCTGTTCGGTACGGCGGTGCTGGCCGCCGCACTGCTGGTGAAGCGGGACCGGCTGCCGCGCGGGGCCAGGACGTGGGGGCACCTGGCGGTGGCGGCGTTCCTGCTCAACGCGCTGCCGTTCTCGCTCTTCGCGTACGCGGAGCTGACGATCCCGTCGACGCTGGCGGGGATCTGCAACGCGACGACGCCGCTGTGGGGCATGGTCCTGTCGCTCGTGGCGCTCTCCGAGGACCGTCCGACGCGGGTGCGCGCGGCGGGGCTGGGCATCGGCTTCCTCGGCGTCCTGACCGTCCTCGGCGCCTGGCAGGGCTTCTCGGGCCTGGACGTGACGGGTACGGCGCTGGCTCTGCTGGCCTCGTTCAGCTACGCGGTCGGCTGGATCTACGTCCGCCGGACCCTGAGCGGGACCGGCGCCTCGCACCTCTCCCTGGCGACCGGCCAGGTCGGCGTGGCCACGCTGCAACTGGCCGTCGTGACCCCGTTCTTCACCACCCTCCCGGAGTCCGTCGAGCTCCTCCCGCTGCTGTCGGTGCTCGCCCTCGGCGCCCTCGGCACCGGCTACGCGATGCTGCTCCAGTACGGCGTGGTCGCGGAGGTCGGCCCGACGACGGCCTCGATGGTCACGTACTTCATCCCGGTGATCGCGACGGCGGCGGGCGTGGCCTTCCTGGACGAGCGGCTCGCCTGGAACACCCCGGTCGGCGCCGTCGTGGTCCTCCTCGGCGCGGCCCTGACCCAGACCCGTACCTCGGCGCGGACCCCGGCCCCCTCGCGCACGACCCCGGCACCGGCGTCCGCGCCCGCCGAGGCGCCGGCCAGGACCCCGGCCCGCACCTGACCCGCGCTCCCCGCCGCCGCCCGGGCCCGGTCGCCGCCTCAGCCGTAGCTGCGGGCGGGGGCCGGGCCCGCCGCGGCGGCGACGGCGTCGGCGAGGGGGCCGATGTCGCCGGGCGAGAGCGTGGAGACCGTGAGGCGGACGGCGGGCCCGGCGGCGATCCGGAAGCGGGCGCCGGGGGCGACCGCCCAGCCCGCGCCGAGCAGCCGCGTGACGGCTCCGGTCTCGTCGGCGACCGGCACCCACACGTTCATGCCGCTGCGGCCGTGCGCCGGGACGCCGCGCCGGGCCAGCTCCCGGACCAGGGCGTCCCGCCGCTCCCCGTACGCGTCGGCGACCGTCTCCGGGTCGACAGCGCCGGTCTCCCACAGGTGGACGACGGCCTGCTGGAGCAGCCGGCTGACCCAGCCGGGGCCGAGGCGCTGCCGGCCGAGGACGCGGTCGACGGTCTCGTGGTCGCCGGTGAACGCGGCGATCCGCAGGTCCGGCCCGTACGCCTTGGCGACCGAGCGGACGAACGCCCAGCGGGCGGTGGTCCCGGCGAGCGGGCGCAGCCGCCGGGTGACGATGCCGTGGCCGTGGTCGTCCTCGACCAGCAGCACGCCGGAGTGCGCGTCCAGCACCCGCCGCAGCTCGGCGGCGCGGGCGGGTCCGACGCAGGCGCCGGTGGGGTTCTGGGCGCGGTCGGTGATGATCACCGCGCGGGCGCCGTCGCGGACGATCGCCCGCTCGACGTCGGCGGCGAGCGGCCCGTCGTCGTCGACGGAGACGGGCACGGGCCGGAGTCCGAGGGCGGGGACGAGGTCGAGGAGGCTGCCCCAGCCGGGGTCCTCGACGGCGACGGCGTCGCCGGGCCGGAGGTGGACGGCGAGGACCCGTTCGATGGCGTCGAGGGAGCCGGAGGCCACGCCGACCGGACCGTCCGCGACGCCGTCGGCGTCGAACGCGGCGCGGGCGAGCCGGGCGAAGTCCGGGTCGACGGGCGCCTCGCCGTAGAGCCCGGGCCGCTCCGCGTACCGCCGCGCCGCCTCGGCGAGGGCCGGCCCGAGCGGCGGCAGCAGGGCCGGGTCGGGGTTGCCGCCGCTGAGGTCCCGGACGCCGGGGGGCGCCTCGACGCGCAGCGAGCCGCGCGCGGTGGTGGCGGGCCGCGGGCGCACCCGGCTGCCGCGCCGCCCGTCGGTCTCGATGACGCCGCGCTCGCGCAGGGTCCGGTAGGCGGCGGCGACGGTGTTCGGGTTGACGCCCAGGGCGGCGGCGAGCTCCCGCAGCGGTGGCAGCGCCTGGCCGGGCTCCAGCGCGCCCGTACCCACCCCGCGCTCGACGCTGGCGGCGATCTCCGATGCGCGACGGCCTTCGATCCGATACTCTCCTAGCACAAACCAGATTATGCACTAGTGCAATAGGAATCGCAAAGGGGCCGCCGCCATGAGCACCACGACCACCACCCCGGACCGTCCCACCGCCCCGGAGTACACCCCCACCGACCGGACCGTGCCCACCCGCGCCCGGCAGCGCGCCTCGTACGACCGGGCGCTCGTCCACGCGATCCTGGACGAGGGGTACGTGTGCCACCTCGGCTTCATACGGGACGGCGCGCCCGTCGTGCTGCCCACCCTGTACGGCCGGGTCGGCGAGCGGCTGTACGTGCACGGCTCCACCGGCTCCCGCCCGCTGCGCATGGCCGGCTCCCGCGCGGCGGGCGCCGGTTCCGGCGAGGCCGAGGCCCCCGGCCTGCCCGTCTGCCTCACCGTCACCCACGTCGACGGCCTGGTCCTGGCCCGCTCGGCCTTCCACCACTCGCTCAACTACCGCTCGGTCGTCGTCCACGGCACCGCCCGCCAGGTCACCGACCCCGAGGAGCTGCGCACCGCCCTCGACGCGCTCGTCGACCACGTCGTCCCCGGCCGCTCCGCCGACTCCCGGCCCGCGAACGCCAAGGAACTGGCCGCCACCGCCGTCCTCCGGCTCGACCTGGACGAGGTGTCGGCGAAGGCCCGCGACGCCGGACCGAACGACGACGCCGAGGACCTGGCCCTGCCGCACTGGGCCGGCGTCGTGCCGGTCGCCCCGCGCACCGGCGCACCGGTCCCGTCGGCGGACCTGGACCCGTCGATCACCCTGCCCGCCTACCTGACCGCGCTCTGAGGGGGCCGGCATGCTCATCCACCCCTGGGACGCCGCCACCGACGACACCGAGTGGCGCGACTGGCTCGCCCGCCACGACTTCGGCCAGCTCGCCGTTAACGGCCTGCCCGGCGACCCGCCCTGGGTGCAGCCCGCACACTTCCGGTACGAGGCGGAGCCGGGCCCGTACGGCCGCGTCCTCCTCCACCTCGCCCGCCCCAACCCCTTGTGGCGCGCCCTGGAGGCCGACCCGCGGGTGCTGCTCAGTGTGGTCGACGACTACGTGTACGCCCCCGGCCACTGGACGGCGCCCGACGGCGCGCCCACCGAGCACGGCACGCCCACGTCGTACTACGCGGCGGTGCAACTGCGCTGCACCGCGCGCGTGGTGGACGACCCGGCGGAGAAGGCGGAGCTGCTGAACCGGCAGGTCGCCCACTTCCAGCCGGAGGGCGGCACCGCCCCCGTCGCCCCCGGCGCGGCCCCCTTCGGGCGGATGCTCCCGGGCCTGCGGGGCCTGGTCCTGGAGGTGACGGAGGTGCGCGCGAAGTTCAAGTACGCCGGCAACAAGCCCGCCGCGACGCAGGAGCGGATCGCCGGCCGGCTGGCCGAGCGGGCCGGCCCGGGCGACCTCGCCGCCCGGGCCCACCAGCTCCGCCGCCTGGCCGCCGGCTCCTGACGCCCGCACGGGCGCCCGGGACCGGCCCGCGGCCCTTCGCCGCTACACGGTCGCGGGCGCCGCGTCCCGGCGCCGCTCCGCCGCCGTCCGCGCCTCCGCGAGGGCGAGGCCGGTGACGGCCGCGAGCAGCAGCACCGTGCCGAGCACCGTCGTCGCCGTCAGCTCCTCGCCGAGCAGGGTGACGGCGAGGAGCGCGGCGCTGACCGGCTCCAGGAGCATGATCACGGACACCGTCGCGGCCCGGACGACCGCCGCCCCCGCGAAGTACAGGGCGTAGGCGAGGGCCGTGGGGATCGCCGCCACGTACAGCAGCAGGAGCAGCAGCCGGACCACGTCCTCGGTGTGCGGCAGCAGTCCCTCGGCGACCGCCAGGGGCAGCACGACGAGCGCGGAGACGCCGAAGGTCCACGCGGTGCTGGCGAGCGAGCCGGCCGCGCCGCCGCCGGTGCGGCCGAGCCACCGGGTGAGCAGGGTCAGCGCGGCGAACCCGGCCGCCGAGAGCACCGCGTAGCCGACGCCCGCGAGCCGGACCTCGGCTCCCCCGCCGCCCAGGACGAGCACGGCGAGTCCGGCGAGCGCGCCGGTGACCGCGGCGAGACCGCCGAGGCCCAGCCGCTCGCCCATGGTGACGCGGGCGCCGACCGCGATGAGGACGGGGCCGGCGCCGAGGGTGACGACGGTGCCGACGGCGAGCCCGGTGGCCTCGACGGCGGCGAAGTAGGCCGTCTGGAAGACGGCGAGCCCGCACCCGGTGCCGACGATCCGGACCAGCCGGGTCCGGCGGCTCTCCACGACGGCGCCCGCGGCGGCGACGGCCGCGCGCGCCGGCCGGCGGCGCAGCAGGCGCAGCGCCGGGACGGCGAGCAGCAGGAGGAGCCCGCCGGCGCAGCGCCAGAAGGAGAGGGCCAGCGGCCCCATGTCGCTGTTGCGGAAGACGAGGGAGCCGGCGGCGCCGGCGGTGCCCCAGGCGATGCCGGCGACGACGAGGTAGACGAGGCTGCGCCCGACGGGCAGGGACGGTTCCGTGGCAGGGAAGGTCTGCGTGTTCGACACGTGGTCTCTCCGTGAGGACGGTCCGTGCGGGACGGACCGGGTGAAGGATGGTCGCTCGGCCGCGCGCGCGGGCGGCGACGGACCGCCCGGGGGCGTGGATCGCCCGCCCGGGCCCGGTCGTCGTCCTCGGAGAGGGTGCCGCGCGCGCTAGGCGGCGGGCGGCGGAAGCACGGTCTGCTGCATGAGCGGCACCCTACGGGGTGGTCCGACCGCCCGACAACTCCCCCTCGCGCCCGGCGCTCCCGGCCCCGTCCGGGCCGTCCGACCCGGCGACCGGCGCGTCCGCAGGCGCCTTCGGCGCGGCCGACTGGGCGATGAGGGCGCCGACGAGGACGAGGGCGCCGCCGAGGAGCTGCGGGGCCTCCAGGTGCTCGCCGAGCAGCACCCAGGCGAGGACGGTCGCGACGACCGCCTCCAGGCAGGCGACGACTCCGGCGACCTGCGGCGACAGCCGGCGCACCGAGACGACGCCGGTGACGTACGCGAGGACGGTGGCGATCAGGATGATCCAGCCGAGCAGCAGCCAGGCGGGGACGGAGGTGCCGTCGAGGTCGGCCGACCCGGCCAGGACGCCGGTGTCCATGCCCCACGGGCGGGCGACGACGGTGAGCACGAGGGCGCCGATGAGCAGTCCGTACGCGATGACGCCGAGCGGGTCGGCCGGTTCGGCCTCGTCGGCGCCCTGGTCGGAGAGGACGAAGTAGCCGACCTGGCAGCAGGCGGCGGCGAGCGCCAGGAGCAGTCCGAGGAGGTCGAAGCTCAGGCCGGACCAGACCTGGACGACGCAGGCGAGGCCGCCGACGGCGAGGACGACGCCGAGCGCCGCGGCGCGGGTGACCGGCCGCCGCTGGACGAAGCGGACCCAGCCGAGGACGAGCGCCGGGGCGAGGTACTCGATGAGGAGGGCGACGCCGACCGGGATCCGCGAGATCGAGGCGAAGTAGAAGGCCTGGACGCCGGCGACGGCGAGCAGGCCGAAGCCCAGGAGCAGGCCGGGCTTGCGGCGCAGCAGGTCCCGGTGGCGCCAGGCCACCGGCAGCATGACGAGCGCGGCGCCGGCGACCCGGAGCCAGACGACGTGGAGCGGATCGAGGCCCGCCTCGATCAGCGGCTTGGCCGCCACTCCCGAACCACCGAATGCGAAGGCCGAGGCCAGGGCGAGTCCCAGGCCGGCGCTTCTCCCCTGAGACGCGTGCATCGGGCCATCATGACAGGACCCGGTCAGGCGTGTAACCCCCGTCGCACCTGTTGAGACGGCGCCGCCGGGAAGCCCGCCACCGGGCCGGAGGTCAGCGCTCCGGATCCCCCGGGAACGACCCGGCCGACAGCCCCTCGCCGCCCGCGCGACCGCCGTCAGGGAGGCCGCCGCCCGGGAGCCCGGCGCCGTCCGGCGCGCGCAGGGCGGCGAGCGCGACGGCGCGGGCGCCGAGCGCGGGCGGGTCGATCCGGGCGTGCCGCAGCACCTCTCCGGCGCGGCTGCCGGGGTCGGCGGCGAGCCCGGCCAGCAGGTCGAGCCCGGTCGGCTGCTCCTCGCCGCGGGCCGCGGCGCGCCGCAGGGCCTCCTCCAGGGCGGCCGCCGCGGCCGGCGACCAGCGGGAGGTGCGGCGCCGCGTCCCTTCCCCGGCCCGGACGGCGGGCAGCGCCGACGGGGCACCGCCGCCCTCGCCGGACCGCTGCCAGCGGAGCCCGTATCCGATCGACCGCTGGACCAGGTAGCCGAGGACCCGGGCGACGTGCTGCTCGCCGTCGAAGGCGGCGCGGGTCTCGGGGTCGGACTCCACGAGGGCGTGCAGCAGGTGGGCCGTGTCCACCTGGCGGTCGCCGTCCCGCAGGGCCCGGCGGCGGGCGGCCCCGAGCACGGTGGCGAGGAGCGGCGCGTGCCAGGCGGCCGGGGGCGGGGTGGGGCGCGACGGGACGGGAGGGTGCACGCTCCCACCTCACCAGCCGCGCCCGCGCGGGTCATCACACGGGAGAACCATGTGCGCGTCCCACCGGAGTCGTGCACACGCGCGCGACTCCTCCTCCTCGGGGAGGAGATCCGGACGATTCGCCGGCGCGGAGCGCGCGCCGCCTTGCCTTCCGCCCGGAACGCAACCACGGGCCGCCGCCGGGCGTCTTCAGGGTGTGTTCTGGATGGTGGGCCTGGCCGCGCGTGACGGCCGGCAGTTCGTGTACCGGGTGTACGCACCCCGGGAGGCGCTGCCGGGCGATCTCTTCTGGGCGGCGTTCCACCGGCACGAGGAGGACGGCGGCCCGCGCGTGTCGGACGCCTTCGACGCGGCCGAGATCTGGTGGATCGGGGGTACGGGTCCGGCCGCCGCAGAACTGACGGTTCATCAGTATTGAATGTTCACGCCCCTCCGGATACGTTCCGCGACACCAGAACCCAGCGGGCTCGCGTGAAGGGGTGGTCGTCATGGCCGAGGTCAGCGCGGAGGCACGGATCGAGGCACCGGCCGGGAGGGTGTGGGAGCGCCTCACCGACTTCGGCTCGTACGGGGAGTGGAACGCCACCCACACCAGCTTCCCGGGCGGCGGCCCGGAGACCCTGGCGGCCGGAGCCACCTTCACCGAGAACATGAAGCTCATGGGGTTCCCCGCCGAGGTGCTGTGGACGGTGGAGGAGCTGGAGGACGGCCGGACCCTCGCCATCCGCGGCAAGGGCCCGATGGGCGTGATCGTCGGCACCCGCTACTCGCTCGCGGACGAGGGCGGGGCGACGACCGTCCGCATCGACGGCGAGTTCACCGGCGCGGCGGTCTCGCTGATGGCCGGGAAGCTGAAGGACTCGGCGACGGCGGCGCTGAACGAGTCGCTGCGCAAGCTCTCCGGCCTCGTCGCCTGACGACGCGGAGGGGCCCCGGCGACATGCTGCCGCCGGGGCCCCTCGTGCCGTCCATCGCCAGCTCAGTGCTCGTCGGCGAGGATGAGGTACAGCTTCTTCCGGGCCTCGTTGATGACCGCGACGGCCTTCTGCCGCTGCTCGGCGCTGCCGGTCTTCCAGACCTGCCCGAACGCCTCCATCAGACCGAAACCGGCCTGGCGGACCTCGTTCATCGCCTCCCAGTCGACGCCGCGGCCGGCCTCCTCCCAGGGCGCCTCGGCCCCGGCCGCGGCCTCCGCGCGCCCGGACGCGGTGAGCGAGAAGAGCTTCTTGCCGCCCTCGCTCGCGCTGGCGATCAGCCCCTCGTCCTCGAGCAGCTGGAGGGTCGGGTACACCGAGCCGGGGCTGGGCTTCCAGGCCCCGCCACTGCGCTCGCCGATCTCCTGGATCATCTCGTAACCGTGCATCGGGCGGTCCTTGAGCAGCGCGAGGATCGAGGCGCGCACGTCACCGCGCCGCGCCCTCCCCCGGCCGCCGCCCCGCCCGCGCCCGAACGGGCCGCCGAAGCCGGGCCCACCGCCGAAACCGGGCCCGAAGGGCCCGAAGGCGGCGCGCCGCCCGTCGGATTCGCCTCGCGGTCCGGGCCCGCGGTGTCCGCGGCCGGCGCCGTGACCGAATCCGGGTCCGCAGTCGTGTCCGTGGTCGTGTCCATGCGTACGCATCGCCACGCTCCTTCCGTGAGAGATTCCATCGCTGAACTGTCGCGATGCTTCAACGATATATCGGAACAGTTCGGTGAGCAACCCACCAACTGTCCGCGGCGCGGCGGAGACCAGGCCACGTCCCCCGAATCGGCCTTGGTCCGCCCGCGCCCGCCCCCGGTACGGTCCCGACCATGCGCATCCGAATCGTCGACGCCTTCACCGACCGGCCCTTCTCCGGCAACCCCGCCGGAGTCCTCCTCCTCGACTCCTTCCCGGACGACTCCTGGCTCCGGCAGGTCGCCGCCGAGGTCAACCTCTCCGAGACCGCCTTCGCGCACCCGCTGCCCCCGGGCGGCGAGGCCGACTGGGCGCTGCGCTGGTTCACCCCGACCACCGAGGTCGACGCGTGCGGGCACGCCACCCTCGCCACCGCCCACGTCCTGCGCACCACGGGCGCGGCGACCGGCCCGGTCCGCTTCGCCACCCGCTCGGGCGTCCTCGGCGTCACCGCCGAGGACGACGGCTCGCTCACCATGGACTTCCCGACCTCGTCGCTCACCCCGGTGCCGGTCCCGGACGGCCTGGCGGACGCGCTCGGCGCCGAGGTCGTCGCCGTCCACGACACCTCCGCCCACCTCGGCGACCTCGTGGTCGAACTGCGCGACGAGGCCACCGTCCGCGGCCTCGCCCCCGACCTCGCCGCGCTCACCGCGCGCTCCACCCGCGGCATCATCGCGACCGCGCTCGCCGCCGACCCGGCGAGCGGCTACGACTTCGTCTCCCGCGGCTTCTTCCCCGCCGTCGGCATCGCCGAGGACCCCGTCACCGGCAGCGCCCACACCGCGCTCGCGCCGTACTGGTCGGCCCGCCTCGGTCGCGACGAGCTCACCGGCTTCCAGGGCGGCGCCCGCACCGGCCTGGTCCGCACCCGGCTGCGCGGCGACCGCACCCTGCTGACCGGCCGCGCGGTGACCGTCATCGACGGCGAACTGCGCGTCTGACCCGGCCCTCACCCCCACCGGTACGACGAAGGGGCGTACGGCATCCCCGCCGTGCGCCCCTCCGCTCGCTCCCGCCCGCCGCCGCTCACACGGTCGGCAGCCAGTCCACCTTCCCGGCCAGCAGCCCGTAGCCGACGAACGCCACGATGTCGAGCAGCGCGTGCGCGACCACCAGCGGCCCCACCCGTCCCCACCGCCGGTACAGCAGCACGAAGACCACGCCCATCACCACGTTGCCGAGGAAGCCGCCGATGCCCTGGTAGAGGTGGTACGAGCCGCGCAGCACCGAGCTCGCCGCCAGCGCGGCCATCGGCGACCAGCCCAACTGCCCCAGCCGGCGCAGCAGATAGCCGACGACGATGACCTCCTCCAGGACGGAGTTCTGGATCGCCGACAGGATCAGGACGGGGTACTTCCACCACACCTCGGGCAGCGACTCGGGCACCACCGTCAGGTTGAAGCCCGAGGCCCGCGCCACGAGGTAGAAGGCGAGGCCGGCGCTGCCGATGCCGGCGGCCACCAGCGCCCCGCGTCCGAGGTCCGGCCACGGCCGGGTCCGGTCGAAGCCGATGGCCCGCAGCCCGGAGCCCTCGCGCAGCAGCAGATGGGCCACGAGCACCACCGGCACCAGGGCCGTGGCGATCCCGAGGAGCTGCCAGGTCAGGTCCAGCCAGGGGCGCCCGGGGGCGTACGACCCGTTGAGCGTCGCCGCCTGCTCCTTGAGCGCGCCGGGCCGGGTCAGCGAGCCGACGAAGCTGATCAGCGAGGAGACCGCGCTCGCGCCGAGCGAGAGCGCGAGCACGATGAGCGTCTCGGAGCGCAGCACCCGCCGCGGGAGACCGCCCGGCGGCGGGGCCGCGTCCACGACCCGTTGTTCCGACACCACGCCCGTCTCCCGTTCCCGTCGCGACCGTCCCGGGAGCCTGCCTCCGTCCCCGGTACGACGATCATGCGCGACGGCGGGCCGGGAACGCCATCCCGGGCCCCGGCGGTCGCCCGCTCACGCGCCCCCGGCGCCCACCGGCCAGGTGCACTGGCGGCCCCTCCCTCACGCGCCCTCGGCGCCCACCGGCCAGGCGTGCACCGGCTCCCCCGCCAGCATCAGTTCCCGGTAGCGCCGGGTCGTCGCCGCCAGCGCCGCCTCCCGGTCGAGACCGGAGTCCAGGGCCCGGTGGAAGGTGTCGGCCTGCCAGGACGCGCCGTTCACCCGGCGCCGGCACCGCTGCTCGATGACGCCCAGGTAGAAGTCCCGGTCGGCCGGGTCGACGTGCCAGGCGTCGAGCCCCGCGGCGGCCAGCGGCAGCAGCTCGTCGAGGACGAGGCGTACGGCGGGCTGGGTGGCGATCCCGCCCGCGCGGCCCGGCCGGGGCCAGCGCAGCTCGGCCTCGATGCCGTACCGGCAGGCGGCGTCGAAATTGGCCTCGGCGTCCTCGAAGGCCATCCGCCTCCAGAGCGGGCGCGGGTCGTCGGCGAGGGCGCGGACGAGTCCGTAGTAGAAGGCGGCGTTGGCGAGGACGTCGGTGACGGTGGGGCCGGCGGGCAGCACCCGGTTCTCCACCCGCAGGTGCGGGACGCCGTCGACCCAGCCGTAGACCGGCCGGTTCCAGCGGTAGACCGTGCCGTTGTGCAGGACCAGCTCCTTGAGCTGCGGCACTCCGCCCTCGTCGAGGACGCGCAGCGGGTCCTCGTCGTCGCAGAGCGGCAGCAGCGCGGGGAAGTAGCGCACGTTCTCCTCGAAGAGGTCGTACACCGAGTCCACCCACCGCTCCCCGAACCAGGTGCGCGGCCGGACCCCCTGGGACTGCAGCTCGGGCGGGCGGGTGTCGGTCGCCTGCGTGAAGAGCGGCGGACGGGACTCGCGCCACACCTCGCGGCCGAAGACGAAAGGCGAGTTGGCGCCCAGGGCTATTTGCACGCCGGCGACGGCCTGGGCGGCGTTCCAGACGGCGGCGAAGCGGGCCGGCGTCACCTGGAGGTGCAGCTGGACCGAGGTGCAGGCGGCCTCCGCGATGATCGACTCGGAGGTGTGCCGGAGCCGTTCGACGCCCTGGATGTCGAGGACGATCTGTTCCCCGCGGGCGGTGAGGATCTGGTCGTTGAGGAGGGCGTAGCGGTCGGCGCCGGAAAGGTTCTCGAAGACGAGCTCGCGCTGGGAGAGGGTCGGCAGAATGCCGATCATGACGACTCCGGCGTCGACTTCCGCCGCCATGCGGTCGGCATATCCCAGTCCGGTTCTGAGCTCTTCCGCGAGCCGGTCGAAAACGTGGCCGCCGAGCCGGCGCGGGGCGATGTTCACTTCCAGATTGAACATTCCGAGTTCGGTCTGGAAATCGGTGCTGGCGATCTTTTCGAGGACGGCGTCGTTGAGCATCCGCGGGAGTCCGTCGGGACCGGCGAGATTGAGTTCGATCTCCACGCCCATGAGGTTCCGGGGACGGTCGAACCGCTGCTCCGCGAGGAGCCGGGCGAGCCCCGCCAGACACTGCTGGAGCTTGCGCCGGTAGCGCTGTCGGTCGGCCGGGCCGAACCCGTCCGTCGCGACCTTCTCCCCCATCGAGGCGTCCCTCCCGCGCGGGCGGCCCCGGGCGGGCCGCGCGTACGGACGATGATGCCCACGCCACTGATCGACAACGCCTGCGTTTCCGGCCGCTCCGCGGATAGTCTGGTACGAACCTGTCGGCGCGTGCCGTTCCGCTCCCGGAAACGGTCGGCGACATATACCTATGTCATATGAGTCCGCCGGCCCGGTCGACGGCCTCTCGGAATTCCGGCGTCCGGCTTGCCCGGGGAATGCGAGGACGGACATCCTGTCGTCGCTCCGATTCCGCTCGACGGACCACCGGATACGGCCTGTTGACGCCTTGTCAGGAATATCCGTGCCATCCGGCGGAAACACTCTCTGAACACGTGTCGTATAAACTCCGCGGACGAGGCTGAGTGCCGGCGACGGCCATGACGCATGGCCCCCCGCTCCGCCCCCGCCGCCGACAGCGCCGTCGCACCCGGTCCCGCAGTGCGCACCCGTATCCCCGTGTCTCCTGAGCGAGAGGCGACCCACACGATGCTCCGACCCACCCCGGCCCCCGCACCGGCCCTCCGCAGTGTCCTCGCGGCACTCGGCTCGCCCACGGCCGTCAGCGCGGCCCGCACGCCCGCCCTGCGGGCCGCGACGGGACCGCTGACTCCCGAACTCCCGCTGCCCGTCCACGTGCTGAGGCTCTCCGGCGCGCCGGGGCAGACCCCCGGCACCCGGCTCGTCGGCTGGCGCTTCCTGATCCGCGGCGGGGACCATGCGATCGCGGCGGCGGACACCATGCTCACCCCGGACGGCTGGTCCTTCTCGCACTTCTTCGAAGGGCCGTACGTCACCGCCACCGAGCGGGCCCTGGCCCAGGCGGAGGCGCTGCCGGGCACGTACGAGCCGCGGCTGCTGTCGGTGCCGGAGCTCTACATGCTGACGCTCTGGCTGCGCGCCGAGCCGGAGGCGGACGGCGGTGACCCGGCCGCGGAGTCCGCGGACGTGCTGGTGCCGCTCGCCCCCGCGCCGCCCGGGATCGCCGCCCACCGCCCGTACCCGGTGGCCGACCTGCTGCCGGTGCTCAGTACGCGCCTCGCGCCGCCGCCGCTCCTCGGCTCCGCGGCGCCCGCCTGATCCGCTCCGCGCGGCGCCCCGTGACCCGCCCGGGTCACGGGGCGCACTGCTGTCCGCACCCCGCGTCCGAACGCCGCCGCCGAACACCCCTCCCGTACGGACTAGCCCGCTCGGGCCACCCCGAACCACCCGAAAAGGCGGGGGTGTTGACCTGAACCGCCCCTGCGGGTGATGCGTCTTCCCAGGAGCGGACGAGCTGAGGCGAAATACCTGCGGAAGGCCGTCCGTGCGGCAAGACTGGACCGGAACCGAACCGACCGACGGGGGCGGCCATGAGCGCGAAGAGCCGCAGGACAACCACCACGACGCAGCGAAAGAACCCACCCATGTGCCAGCACCAGCCTGCCTGTCCCACCGCCGACTCCGCCGACCGTGAGGCCGCCCGCCCGGTGGCGTGCCATCCGGAGCAGGGGTGGAGCCTGCTGTGCAACGGGGTCCTGCTCTTCGAGGACACCGGCGAACTGCTGCCGGACGGGCAGATCATCGCTCCGCACCGGCCGCTGACGACGGGCCGGGTGACGACGGCGGCCTGAACCGGGGCCGCGCAGCGCCGAGGGCCGGCCCGGAGAAGACACTCCGGACCGGCCCTCTGTCATGCCGTCGCTCAGTGGTCGTACTCGTCCAGCGGCGGGCAGGAGCAGACCAGGTTCCGGTCGCCGAAGGCGCCGTCGATGCGGCGGACCGGCGGCCAGTACTTGTCGGCCTTGGACACGCCGGCCGGGAAGACGGCCGTGTCGCGGTCGTAGGCGTGGTCCCACTCGCCGCCGAGCGCCGCCGCGGTGTGCGGGGCGTTGCGCAGCGGGTTGTCCTCGGCGGGCCACTCGCCGGAGGCGACCTTCTCGATCTCGGCGCGGATCGCGATCATCGTGTCGCAGAAGCGGTCCAGCTCGGCCAGGTCCTCGGACTCGGTCGGCTCGATCATCAGCGTGCCGGCGACCGGGAAGGACATGGTCGGGGCGTGGAAGCCGTAGTCGATCAGGCGCTTGGCGATGTCGTCGACGGTGACGCCGGTCGCCTTGGTCAGCGGGCGCAGGTCGACGATGCACTCGTGGGCGACGAGCCCGGCCGGGCCGGTGTAGAGCACCGGGTAGTGCGGCTCCAGGCGCTTGGCGATGTAGTTCGCCGCGAGGACGGCGACCTGCGTGGCGCGCTTGAGGCCCTCGCCGCCCATCAGGCGGACGTACGACCAGGAGATCGGCAGGATGCCGGCGGAGCCCCACGGGGCGGCCGAGATCGGGCCGACGCCGGTCTCCGGGCCCGCGGTGGGCTGGAGCGGGTGGTTCGGCAGGTACGGGGCGAGGTGCGCGCGCACCGCGACCGGGCCGACGCCGGGGCCGCCGCCACCGTGCGGGATGCAGAAGGTCTTGTGCAGGTTGAGGTGCGACACGTCGCCGCCGAAGTGGCCCGGCTTGGCGAGGCCGACCAGCGCGTTGAGGTTGGCGCCGTCGACGTACACCTGGCCGCCGGCCTCGTGGACCTCGGCGCAGATGTCGGCGACGTGCTCCTCGAAGACGCCGTGCGTCGACGGGTACGTGATCATGAGCACGGCGAGCTCGTCGCGGTACTGGGCGATCTTGGCGCGCAGGTCCTCGACGTCGACCTCGCCGTCCTCGGCGGTCTTCACGACGACGACCTTCATGCCGGCCATCACCGCGGAGGCGGCGTTGGTGCCGTGCGCGGAGGACGGGATGAGGCAGACGGTGCGCTGCTCGTCGCCGTTGGCGCGGTGGTAGGCGCGGACGGCGAGCAGACCGGCCAGCTCGCCCTGCGAGCCGGCGTTGGGCTGGATGGAGACCTTGTCGTAGCCGGTGACCTCGGCCAGGCGCTCCTCCAGCTCGGTGATGAGCGTGGCGTAGCCCTGGGCCTGCTCCATCGGCGCGAAGGGGTGGATCTGGCCGAACTCGGGCCAGGTCACCGGCTCCATCTCGGTGGTCGCGTTCAGCTTCATGGTGCAGGAGCCGAGCGGGATCATGCCGCGGTCGAGCGCGTAGTCGCGGTCCGCGAGGCGGCGCAGGTAGCGCAGCATCGAGGTCTCGGAGCGGTGCGCGTGGAAGACCGGGTGGGTGAGGTACGCGTCGGAGCGCAGCAGCGCGGCCGGGAGGGCGTCCTCGGTGGCGGCGTCCAGGGCCTCGACGTCCGCCGTGACGCCGAAGGCGCCCCAGACGGCGGCGAGCTGCTCGCGGCCGGTGGTCTCGTCGCAGGAGGCGGAGACGTGGTCGGCGTCGACGCGGTACAGGTTGACGCCGGCCTCGCGGGCGGCGGCGACGACGGCGTCGGCGCGGCCGGGCACGCGGGCGGTGATCGTGTCGAAGAAGGCGCCCTGGGTGAGCTCGACGCCCCCGGCGGTCAGGCCGGCGGCGAGGATCGCGGCGTACCGGTGGGTGCGCTGCGCGATCTGCTTCAGACCGTCCGGACCGTGGTAGACGGCGTACATGCCGGCCATGACGGCGAGGAGCACCTGGGCGGTGCAGATGTTGCTGGTGGCCTTCTCGCGGCGGATGTGCTGCTCGCGGGTCTGGAGGGCGAGACGGTACGCCTTGTTGCCGTCGGCGTCGACGGAGACGCCGACCAGGCGGCCAGGAAGGGAGCGGGCGTGCTTGTCCTGGACGGCCATGTAGCCGGCGTGCGGGCCGCCGAAGCCCATCGGGACGCCGAACCGCTGGGTGGTGCCGACGGCGATGTCGGCTCCGAGCGAGCCGGGCGAGGCGAGCAGGGTGAGCGCGAGCAGGTCGGCGGCGACGGTGACGACCGCGCCGAGCTCGTGGGCGGCGTCGATCAGCGGCTTGATGTCGCGGACCGCGCCGGAGGCGCCGGGGTACTGGAGGAGGACGCCGAAGACGCCGCGCTCGGCGACCTCGGCCGGGATGCCGTCGGACAGGTCCGCGACGACGACCTCGACGCCGGTGGGCTCGGCGCGGGTCTCGATGACGGCGATGGTCTGCGGGAGGGCGTCGGCGTCGACGAGGAAGACGCCGTTCTTCACCTTGCCGACCCGGCGGGAGAGCGCCATGGCCTCGGCGGCGGCGGTGCCCTCGTCGAGGAGGGAGGCGCCGGAGGTCGGCAGCCCGGTGAGGTCGGCGACCATCGTCTGGAAGTTGAGCAGCGCCTCCAGGCGGCCCTGCGAGATCTCCGGCTGGTAGGGCGTGTACGCCGTGTACCAGGCCGGGTTCTCCATGACGTTGCGGAGGATGACGGGCGGCGTGAAGGTGCCGTAGTAGCCGAGGCCGATCATCGGGGCGAGGACCTGGTTGCGGCCGGCGAGGGAGCGCAGCTCGGCGAGGACCTCGGCCTCGGTGCGGGCGCCGGGCAGGTCCAGCGCCTCGGCGTTCTTGATGACGTCCGGCACCGCGGCGGCCGTCAGCTCGTCGAGCGAGCCGAACCCGACCTGCGCGAGCATCTTGGCCCGCGCCTCGGCGTCGGGTCCGATGTGCCGCTGCTCGAAGGGAATGCCCTGTTCGAGCTCGGAGAGCGGAGTGCGGTTGGCGGTCATGATGCGGGGGCCTCCTGGTCGTCACGACCTGCGAGGGGCACCACGGCGCGGGTGCCCGGACGGCCTCCCCCTCTGTCATCTCAACCTGAGAGCTTCACCGGCACGCCCGCGGGCACGCCGGCTTTCACCGTCGGTGAGAGCGGGGGCCGTCGGACTCCCGCCCTGCTTTCCAGAGTGACCTCGCCCGCGCGGTACCGGGTGCCTGAGAGATTCCGGGGAGGATTTGCTCCTTCGGCGCCCCCGGAAACCTTCTCCGGAGGACTCTCCCGCACGGTGTCGACAGCCACAGCCAGCCTACCAGCGCGGTTGTCGCCGTCATCGCTCAAGTGGCCGACATCCAGGATGTGCCCTTTCGTAGGGGTGTAGTGCAGTTGCGACCAGTTGGAGGGACCGTGCAGACCGACATCGATCCGCGCAGCCTGATCGGCCGCAAGGCGTTCGACCGGAACGGACACAAGATCGGAACCGTGGACGAGGTGTACCTGGACGACGCGACCGGCGTCCCCGAGTGGGCGGCCGTGCGCACCGGACTGTTCAGCCGGGACGCCTTCGTCCCCCTGGAGCCGAGCGAACTGGCCGACGACGGTCTCCACATCCCCTTCGAGCGCTCCCTCATCAAGGACGCCCCCGACTTCGGCGTGGGCCGTCACCTCTCCCCCGAGCAGGAGCTCCAGCTCTACCGCCATTACCAGCTGACCCTCCCGCCCCCGCCCGCGCAGATCCCGGACTTCGGCCGCCTCGCGGGCCAGGACGACGCCGCGTGACCCCCGCGCCGCCCCGTCGGCGCAGAGTGGTCACTCACCCGTCTGGAGCACCGGGGCGGACCCCTCCGCCCCCGTCACCCCGCCGGGCACCAGCGGCAGCGGGTCCGACGGCTCCAGCTCCGGATCGTCCACGGCGAAGGTCCGCACCCGCCCCGGGGCCGTGGCGCCGGGCTCCTCGAACCGGACCGTGACCCGCCCCAGCCCGCTGCCCTGCACCCAGCCGGCCCCGAGCACCGCGTGCCGCACATCGTGGCCCGGCGCCCACCGGCGTACCGCGGTCTCGGAGGCGGTCGCCGGCGCGGCGGGCACCACGTCCGCCACATCGGCCGCATCCGCCGCATCCGCCGCACCGGCGACGCCACCGGCTCCGGCCCCCGCCCCTGCCGCAGAGGCCTCGGCCTCCCCCGCCGCCTCCGCCTCGGCCTGGGCGAACAGGTCCTCCTGCGTGTAGTCCGCGAGCCCGCTCACCCCGACCCCGAGCAGCCGCACCCCGCCCGTCGTGTCCACCAGCTCCAGCAGCCGCTCCGCCGCCTCCCGCACCACCAGCGGATCGTCCGTCGGCCCCCGCAGCGTCTCCGACCGGGTCAGCGTCGAGAAGTCGTACCGGCGCACCTTCAGCACGATCGTCCGTCCCGAGTGCCCCGAGCCCCGCAGCCGCGCCACGCACCGCTCCGCCAGCCGCTCCACCTCCAACCGGATCCGCAGCCGGTCGTGCAGGTCCACGTCGAAGGTGTCCTCCACGGACACCGACTTCGCGTCCCGCTCCGCCACCACGGGCCGGTCGTCGTGCCCCAGCGCCATCCGGTACAGCCCGGCCCCGTGCGACCGCCCCAGGATCCGTACGAGCTCGTCCTCGCCGGCCTCCACGACCTCGGCGACCGTCGTGATCCCGGCCCGCCGCAGATGGTCACCGGTGGCCGGCCCCACTCCGGGGATGATCCGCACCGACCGCGGCGCCAGGAGCGCCCGCTCGGTGCCCGGCTCGATCAGCACGAGACCGTCCGGCTTCGCCTCCTCCGAGGCGATCTTCGCCAGCATCTTCGACCCGGCGAGCCCCACGGACCCGGTCAGCCCGGTCGTCGCCAGGATCTCCGCCCGCAGCCGCTCCCCCACCGCCCGCGCGCTCGCGCTGTCGTCCGCGAGCCCGCCGGCCTCCAGGTCCACGAACGCCTCGTCGAGGCTCAGCGGCTCCACCAGCGGCGACAGCCGCGCCAGCAGCTCCATGACCTGACCGCTGATCGCCCGGTAGAAGGCGAACCGGGGCACCAGGTACGCCGCGTGCGGCGCCAGCCGCCGCGCCTGCGCCATCGGCATCGCCGAGTGCACCCCGAAGCGCCGCGCCTCGTACGACGCGGTCGCGACCACACCGCGCGGCCCGAGCCCGCCGACCACGACCGGCTTCCCGCGCAGGCTCGGCTTCGACGCCTGCTCGGCCGCGGCGAAGAAGGCGTCCATGTCCAGGTGCAGGATCGTGGGGGCGGCTCTCACGTCTCCGATGCTGCCTCACGCCACTGACAATCGCCGGTACGGGCACCCGCCCGCACCGGCCGGAAGGGAACCCTCAGACGGCCCGGTCGCGCCGCCGGCGCGCCAGCTCGTCCTGCGGGTTGTGTCCGACCAGCGTCTCTCCGGTGTCGACGCGCTCCCCGTGCAGCTGCGAGAGCGCCGCCTCGACGTCCTGCCACACGACGCCCACCGCGATCCCGAAGACGCCCTGCCCGCCCTGGAGCAGCGACACGACCTCGTCGGGCGAGGAGCACTCGTAGACCGTCGCCCCGTCGCTCATCAGCGTCATCCGCTCCAGATCGCGGAAGCCGCGGGCCCGCAGGTGCTGCACGGCGGCCCGGATGTTCTGGAGGGCCACGCCCGTGTCGAGGAAACGCTTGACGATCTTCAGGACGACGACGTCCCGGAAGCTGTACAACCGCTGCGTGCCGGAGCCGTACGCCGGCCGCACGCTCGGCTCGACGAGCCCGGTGCGGGCCCAGTAGTCCAGCTGGCGGTAAGTGATGCCGGCGGCGGCGCACGCCGTCGGACCGCGGTAGCCGATTGTCTCGTCCGCCACCCCGGCGCCCGTCTCCGTGCCGAAGTCGCCCACACTGCCGTGAAGCGGATACGGAACGCTCTCCTCGGACACACGTCCGAGCGAGCTCCCTGCCGTACCGTCCGCGCTACTCATCACGCCGACCCTCCGTCCTTGACCTGCCCACTCGAAGGTAGGCAGTCACCAGGGGTGCGTCAACGATCGCCACACTCGGCACGCCGAGTGATAATCACCCAGAGTGTGGTTTCACGTACCCGAGTCCGGGGAAAGGCTACTCGAATGCGCCGAGGCCGCTCGCCCCGCCCGGCCACTCGGCCGCGACGCTCCCGGCCACCGCGCCCGCCCCGGCGCCCCGGATCACTGGCTCCCGAAGTCCTCGGGCGAGATCTGGTCGAGGAACTCGCGGAACTTCTCCACCTCGTCCTCCTGCTCGTCGGGGATCGCGATGCCGGCGTCGTCGAGGACACCGTCGCTGCCGAAGATCGGCGAACCGGTCCGCAGGGCCAGGGCTATCGCGTCGGACGGCCGCGCGCTCACCTCCACACCGCTGGCGAAGACCAGCTCGGCGTAGAAGACCCCGTCCCGCAGATCCGTGATGCGGACCTGCGTGAGCTCCTGGCCCACCGCCTCCAGCACGTCCTTGAACAGGTCGTGCGTCAGCGGCCTCGGCGGCGCCATGCCCTGCTGGGCGAAGGCGATCGCGGTCGCCTCGCCGGGTCCGATCCAGATGGGCAGGTACCGGTCGCCTCCCACCTCGCGCAGGAGCACGATCGGCTGGTTGGAGGGCATTTCCACCCGGACACCCACAACGTCGAGCTCGTTCACACAGCAACCCTAGGACGTGCCCGACCGGTTTGGATAGTCGGGCCTCTCCTCAGCACCCCCGCAACCCGCCCGCGGAGGCCCGCCGGAAGGTCACTGGAGGCGGATCCCGAGCGCCGTCTGCACCAGCGCGGCGTGCAGCCGCACCGACAGCTGCGCCAGCTCGGCGGCGGTCTCCTCGGCATGTGCCCTGGTCTGCGGGTTGCGGTGGCGCCGCAGCGGCGCCACGACCTGCTCGATCAGCCCCGCCTCCCGGTCCGCCGACGCCTTCACGGACCGCAGATGCCGGGGCTCCAGACCGAACCGCCCCAGATCGGCGACGATCCGGGCCACGTTCACGCTCTCCGCGTCGTACCCGCCGCCCTCGCACTCCGCGATCAGACCGTACGACTCCCACTCGGCCAGCTCGGCCTCGGTCACCCCGGCCGCCGCCACCAGCTCGGCCCGGCCCAGCCGCATCACGGCCGGCCGCTCACCGGCCGCCTCGTCCGCGGGCCCGTCGAGCAGCCCGTCCAGCAGGTCGCGGCGCCGCCCGGGCGACGGCAGCCGCACGTCCTCGCCCCGGGCGACGGCGTCGAGGTGCTCCCGGATGACCTTCAGCGGAAGATAGTGGTCCCGCTGCATCCGCAGGACGGCGGCGAGCCGCTCCACGTCCTGCGGGCTGAACTTCCGGTACCCGGAGGCCGTACGCCGGGGCTCGACCAGCCCCTCGGCCTCCAGGAAGCGGATCTTGGAGATCGTCACTTCGGGGAACTCGTCCCGCAGCTGGTTCAGCACGGTGCCGATACTCACCAGCCGGTCGCCCGCGGTGGCGGCGCCGGAACCGGCGCCGCCCGTCGGTGTTCGCACCATGGACCTTTCCTGAAGGATCTCCGCCAGGCGTGTGACGCCGTCAGACGCCTCGCTGGCTCGCGTAGAAGACCAGCCGGTACTTGCCGATCTGCACCTCGTCTCCGTTGTTGAGCACCACGTCGGAGTCGATCGGCTCACGGTTGAGGTAGGTGCCGTTGAGGCTGCCCACGTCCGCGACGGTGAAGCTGCCGTCCTGGCGCCGGCGGAACTCCACGTGGCGCCGGGAGACCGTCACGTCGTCCAGGAAGATGTCGCTCTGCGGGTGCCGGCCGGCCGTCGTCAGCTCGCCGTCCAGCAGGAAGCGGCTGCCCGAGTTCGGACCCCGGCGCACCACCAGCAGCGCGGAACCGGGCGGCAGCGCCTCGACGGCCGCCAGGGCCTCGGGCGACAGCGCCGGCATCGCGATCTGACCGGTGGTCTCGGCGTCGTACGCCTCCAGACCCGAGATCGAGATCGTCGACGTGGTCTCGGAGGGACGCTCGGCGGCGACCCCGCCCCGCAGCGGCGAACCGCAGTGGGAGCAGAACCGGCTGTCCGCCGTATTGCGGTGACCGCACCTCGTACACACCGGCATGGACGCGTCCTCCTGCCGCGGCTGCCCCGCGGAGGTCTGGGTCGCGTACGGATCGGGGTTGAACCCTCCACCCGTACTTGAGGTTGATGGTTCACCGAAACCTATGCGCGCGGCACCGGCGGGGTCAACAGCCGACGCGCCCGGCGCGCCCGGAATGTCGCCACCGACCTCGTCACGGAAGAGCGGGCGCTCGCCGCCCTGCTCCTCGCTCTGGGCATGGCGCGGCGCGCGGTGCCTGGCGTTGCCGCCGTCCTCGCGTGCGCTCTTGCCGAACAACTTCGCAAACAACTTCACGGGCGATTCCCCTTGACCGAAACAGACCCGCCCGTGGGGCAGGACGAACCGAGATCCATCACACCTGCCGACCCGGACACCTTCACAACGTCCGCATCCTCCGGACAGTTTCCACCACGCACCACCGTTGTGGTGCGCCGACCCCCCGCAACGCTCGAGCCCATGTCGCGGGACCCCTCGCCCCCTCTCTCACTGGGAGGACGACCGAGCGTAGTCAGGCCGCTTCGCGGGTCGCAAGGCGTCGACGACGATCTTCGCCGACCGCTCCACCGTGGCCGTGGCCTGCTCCTTCTCGAGGGTCTGCACGACTCCTCCGGGGATGTTGAGCGCGGGCTCGAGATCCTCGGGCTTGCCGATGACCTTGAAGACGTACGGAGCGGTCACCTGCGTTCCATCGATCCGCATGTCTTCACCGCCGCCGGTGAAATAGGTGTCCGCGACCACCCGCACCCCGTCGACCTGGATCGCCTCGGCGCCGGCCGCCCGCAGCTCCTGGATGGCGTCGAGCAGCATGTCGGACTCGACCGCGCCGACCGGGTCGGTCACCGTCAGCGTGATGCCCGGCCCCTGGGCGGCCACCGTCCCGGCCAGGATCCCGAGCTGCCGCTCCTTCTCCTGCGTCTGCCGGCGGGCCTCCTCGGCCTGGTCGGAGCTGGACTCCAGCTCGGAGCGCTGCTTCTCCAGCCGCGCCTTCTCGTCCTCCAGCCGCTGCGTCCGGTCGTCGAGCTCGTCGAGGATCCGGACCAGGTCCTCCTGCCGGGCCCCGCGCAGGGCACTGCCCTCGCTGGTCGACGAGACCTGGATGGCGAGGCCGAAGCCGAGACAGGCCAGCAGCAGCGCCACCACGAGCTGGGCCCGCGTCACCCGCGGCGGCCACAGGGCGTCCAGCAGACGCCGCCGCCCGTCCGGCGCGCCCCCGGAACCGGTCCCGGCCTCCGGGGACGCCAGGACGCCCTCGGGAGCGCTCTCACCGGCCTCTCCGGCCCGCGCCTCCGACGGCTTCGGCACCTCCGCCGCCTCCGGCGCCTCGGCTGCCGTCGGGGCCTCCGGCGCCTTCGGCTTCTCCTCGCCGCGCTCCGGCCGCTCGTTCGGGTTCACACTCATCGGCCTCACGCCCGGAAGACATGGCGGCGGATCGCGGCCGCGTTGGAGAAGATCCGGATGCCGAGCACGACCACGACACCGGTGGACAGCTGCGCGCCGACGCCGAGCTTGTCGCCGAGGAAGACGATCAGCGCGGCGACGACCACGTTCGAGAGGAAGGAGACGACGAAGACCTTGTCGACGAAGATCCCGTCGAGCATGGCCCGCAGGCCGCCGAAGACCGCGTCGAGGGCGGCGACCACGGCGATCGGGAGGTAGGGCTCGACGACGGCCGGGATCTCGGGCCGGACCAGCAGTCCCGCCACGACTCCGACGATCAGGCCCAGTACGGCGATCACGATGTTGCCTTCCCCTTGTCCGCCGGGGCGCCGCCGGTCGGCGTCGCCGCCCCGGCCCCCCTCGGCTCAGCTGTACGTACGATCAGGCTCGGCGCGGCCGGCAGGCTCAGCTCGCCCTCGGCCGAGATGCTGCTGCGGATCCCGAAGTTCTCCACCAGCGCGTGCAGGTACTGCCCGTCCGCGCTGTCCTGGAAAGCGGTGCTCAGCCGCTGCCCGTCCCCGACCGCGAGGACGGTGTACGGCGGCACCAGCGGCCGGTTGTCGACGAGTATGGCGTCACCGGCGGCCCGGATCGCCGACAGCGACGTCAGCCGCTGCCCGTTGATCGACACGGCCTCCGCGCCCGCCTCCCACAGCCCGTTGACCACCCGCTGCATGTCGCGGTCGCGCACCCGTCCGGTGTCGGAGAAGCCGACGCTCTCCCGCGGCCCGCCTCCCCCGCTGTCGGACCCCTTGGCGTCGTCGACCACGAGCTTCACGCCCGGGCCCCGGACGGGGGTGGCGCCGGAGAGCAGCGCGACCAGTTCCGCCTGGTCGCCGCCGTGCTGGTCGAGCGCCGCCCGCTGCCGGTCGCCGACTTCCGCACGGATCCGCTCGACGTCCTGCTCCAGGTCGTCGGCCGCCCGGTTCTCGTTCTCGATCCGGTCGATGAGCTCCTGCCGCTCCTTGGCCACGACGGGCGCCGACACCCGGGCCTCCGCGGCACCGACGGTCACCACCGCGGCGGCGAGCACCAGCCCGGCCGCGAGGCCGAGCTTGGCCCGCAGCGGCTTCGGCAGCGCACCGCCCTCCGCCGCGCGCCGGGCGGTCGCCTCCGCGTACCCGTCGTCCAGCGCGTGGTCGATGACGTTGTTCAGCAGCGACATCGACGCGTCCGGGCGCGGGGGTGGAGAACCGGTGCTCCGATCGGGGGGCTGCTGCGACATGCCGCACATCGTCGCACGTCGCACGCCGTACCACCGAATGGCCCCGGGAAAAAGCCGGGCGGCTCGCTCCCGCGCCGCCCGGCCCCTCACCGCCGCCGGGTCAGCGACCGGCGCTCTCGACCACCTGCGCCCATTCGTCGAGCAGCGCCTGCGCGGACGTGTCGTCGGGGCCCTCGGCCCACAGATGGGTGACGGCCTCGGCGGGGTCCGGCAGCACCATCACCCACCGCCCGTCGGCCTCCACGACCCGCACGCCGTCCGTGGTGTCGACCGACCTGCTGCCGGCCGCCTCGACGACCCGCCGCATCACGAGCCCCTTCACCGCCCACGGCGTCGCGATGTCCCGCTTGATCACGTGGGCGCGCGGGATGCGGGCGTCGATCTGGCTGAGCGTGAGCTGGGTCCGCGCCACCAGCCCGATGAGCCGCACGAAGGCCGCGGCCCCGTCGAAGACGCTGCTGAATTCGGGCACGATGAACCCGCCGCGCCCGTCGCCGCCGAAGATGGTCGACTCCTGCCGGCCGACCCGGGTCAGGTCGTCGGGCGAGGTGGTCGTCCACTCCACCTGGGTGCCGTGGTACGCGGCCACCTGCTCGGCGATACGGGTCGTGGTCACCGGCAGCGCGACCCGTCCCGACCGCCGCTCGGCCGCCACCAGGTCGAGCATCACCAGCAGCGCCCGGTCGTCCTCGATGATCCGGCCCCGTTCGTCGACGAGCGACAGCCGCTCGCCCACGGGGTCGAACCGCACGCCGAACGCGGCCCGCGCCGACGCCACGATCTCCCCGAGCCGGACGAGCCCGGCCCGCCGCCGCTCGATGGACTCGGTCGGCCGCGACTCGTCGAGTCCCGGGTTGATGGTCAGCGAGTCCACCTGGAGCCGGCCCAGCAGGCTCGGCAGCACGAGCCCCGCGCTGCCGTTGGACGCGTCGACGACCACCTTCAGCCCGGCCTCCGCGATCCCGCTGGTGTCGACGTTCCGCAGCAGCGAGCCGGTGTACGAGTCGAAGACGCTCGACGGGAAGGACAGGTCGCCGATCTCGCCGGGGAAGGCCCGCCGGTACTCCTGCCGTGCGTACACCCGGTCCAGCTTGCGCTGCCGGGCCTGCGACAGGTCCGCGCCCCGCTCGTCGAAGAACATGATGTCGACCGAGTCCGGCACTCCGGGGGAGGTACGCACCATGATCCCGCCGGCGCTGCCCCGCGCGGTCTGCTGCCGGGCCACCGGCAGCGGTACGTTCTCCAGGTCGCGCACGTCGATGGCGCTGGCCTGGAGCGCGGAGATCACGGCCCGTTTGAGGGCGCGGGCGCCACGGGAGTGGTCACGGGCGGTGGTGACGGTGGCGCCCTTCTTCAGCGTCGTCGCGTACGCCCCGGCGAGCCGGACGGCCAGCTCGGGGGTGATCTCGACGTTGAGGATCCCGGACACGCCGCGGGTGCCGAAGAGGTGGGCCTGGCCGCGCGACTCCCAGATCACCGAGGTGTTGACGAAGGCGCCGGCCTCGATGGTCTTGAACGGGTAGACCCGTACGTTGCCCTGCACGATCGACTCCTCGCCGATCATGCACTCGTCACCGATGACGGCCCCGTCCTCGATCCGGGCCGCCCGCATGACGTCGGTGTTCTTGCCGATGACGCAGCCGCGCAGGTTGCTGTGCTGCCCGATGTACACGTTGTCGTGGACGACGGCCTTGTGCAGGAAGGCGCCGCTCTTGACGACCACGTTGGAGCCGACGACGGTGTGCTCGCGGATCTCGGCGCCGGCCTCGACCTTGGCGTAGTCGCCGATGTACAGCGGACCGCGCAGCACCGCGTCGGGGTGCACCTCGGCGCCTTCGGCGACCCACACGCCGGGCGAGATCTCGAAGCCGTCGATGTCGACCTGGACCTTGCCCTCGAGCACGTCGGCCTGTGCCTTGACGTAGCTTTCGTGGGTGCCGACGTCCTCCCAGTAGCCCTCGGCGACGTAGCCGTAGATCGGCTTGCCCTCCTGCATCAGCCGCGGGAAGACGTCACCGGACCAGTCGACCGGCACGTCGGCCTCGACGTAGTCGAACACCTCGGGCTCCATGACGTAGATGCCCGTGTTCACGGTGTCCGAGAAGACCTGGCCCCAGGTCGGCTTCTCGAGGAAGCGCTCGACCTGTCCTTCGTCGTCGACGATGGTGATGCCGAATTCCAGCGGATTCGGCACGCGCGTCAGACAGACCGTGACCATCGCGCCCTTCTCCTTGTGGAACCGGATCAGGTCGGTGAGGTCGAAATCGGTGAGGGCGTCCCCCGAGATCACGAGGAAAGCGTCGTCCTTCAACGCTTCCTCGGCGTTCTTCACACTGCCCGCTGTGCCGAGAGGCTTCTCCTCATTGGCGTACGTGAGCTCCATTCCGAGCTCTTCGCCGTCACCGAAGTAGTTCCGGACGAGAGAGGCGAGGAACTGGACGGTGACGACGGTCTCGTTGAGACCGTGCCTCTTGAGCAGTCGTAGGACGTGCTCCATGATCGGCCGGTTCACCACCGGCAGAAGAGGCTTGGGCATGCTCGAGGTCATGGGGCGAAGGCGGGTTCCTTCGCCACCGGCCATCACGACGGCCTTCATGTCGGAAGCGTCCTCCTTAAGAGACGACGGTCCTGCCGACGAGCCCTGTCCGCTCACTCGCCCCGGGGGCGTCCTCGTTCCTGCCGGCGACGCTGCTCGGCACGGGACGGAAGGGCTCAATCGGCCTCGGTATCCGCCTTCACGAGTCGGCGGACCTGGACCACGTAGAGGATCCCTGCCCACCAATACAGAGTTGTACCCCATCCGGCGAAAGCCCATCCGAAAACTTCAGCGAGTGACGCCAGCCATCCGGTTCCGTCACTGAGAAGCAGGAGCGGGAACGCGTACATGAGGTTGAAAGTCGCAGCTTTTCCGAGGAAGTTCACCTGCGGCGGCGGGTAGCCGTGCCGGCGGAGGATTCCCACCATGACCAGCAGCATGACTTCCCGTGCCAAAAGCACGACGGTCAGCCACAGCGGCAGGATCTCGCGCCAGGTGAGCCCCAGGAGCGTGGACAGGATGTACAGCCGGTCGGCCGCCGGGTCGAGGAGCCTGCCGAGGCTGCTGATCTGGTTCCACTTGCGGGCCAGCTTGCCGTCGAGGTAGTCGCTGACGCCGCTGAGCATCAGCACGAGCAGCGCCCATACATCGCTGTTGGGCCCGCCGAACTCCGGCCGGAGGATGAGCCACAGGAACAGCGGCACGCCGAGAAGACGCGCCATGCTGAGAATGTTGGGGATGGTGAGGACCCGGTCCGTCTGGACCTCGGTCTCCTGGACCTCCACCCGGGGGCCTCCTGCTGGGACGGTGCTGACGTTGACCCCTGACCTTACCTCCCGCCCACGCCGCCCCCGCCCACCGGGTCCCGTCCCGTGAACCCAGAAAAGCCCCGCACCAGAAGGCGCGGGGCTTTCCCACAATGATTGTTCGGCGGCGTCCTACTCTCCCACAGGGTCCCCCCTGCAGTACCATCGGCGCTGAAAGGCTTAGCTTCCGGGTTCG
>JOFO01000002.1 GCA_000721275.1 Microtetraspora glauca
GCTGCTCGAAGGACGTGCAGGTGGAGTTGTACCGGTCGGAGCAGCCGCCGGAGGACGACCAGGTGATGCCGGAGCTGCGGAACATCGAGGTCGCGGTGGAGTGGCTGATCTTGGTGACGGCGTGGGCCTGGCCGCCCGAGGTGAGGGCGCCGAAGCCGGGGGCGAAGAGGGCGCCGAGGACGAGCGCCAGGGCGGTGAGGACGGAGCGGTACTTCACGGGGACTGCCTCCTGCTGATGGCCGTGACGGGATGGGTCAGGGGTGCAGGTGGTGCGGTCGTGCGGGTCGCGCACGGGGATGATGCCGCAGTTCTACGCGCGTCCGCCAGAGGGCGTCGCGGGGCGGTGGGCGGTCGGCCCGGGGCGGGGCGGGACACGGGGGGCGGGGCCGTCCGGGTGAACCTCGGCGTTAGATGTTGAAAGTTGAACGGAATGGGGCTACAGTCATTCTCGTTGAAGCTTCAACAACACGGCTTCGACGCCACCCCCGACAAGGAGCACGACATCATGGGTCTCTTCGGCCGCAAGAACACCGGGTCCGCCGCCACCACCGCCACCCTCCCCGTGGACCCCGCCCTCGCCGCCCTGACCGGCGACTACACCATCGACGCCGCCCACAGCACCATCGGCTTCACCGTCCGGCACGCCATGGTCACCAACGTCCGCGGCTCCTTCGGCGAGCACGAGGGCACCCTGAAGCTGAACGGCAGCGACCCGTCCGCGTCCAGCGCCTCCATCGACGTCAAGATCGCCTCCGTCGACACCGGCATCGCCGACCGCGACAACCACCTGCGCGCCGCCGACTTCTTCGACGCCGAGCGGTTCCCGCTGATGACCTTCCGCTCCACCGAGGCGGCGCACCTCGGCGGCGACACGTACCGGATCACCGGCGACCTGACCATCAAGGACGTCACCAAGCCGCTCTCCATCGACCTGGAGTTCAACGGCACCGCCACCGACCCGTACGGCAACGAGCGCGTCGGCTTCGAGGGCTCCGCCGAGATCCTGCGCTCCGAGTGGGGCCTGACCTGGAACGCGGCCCTGGAGACCGGCGGCGTCATGGTCAGCGACAAGGTGAAGCTGAACTTCGACATCTCCGCCATCAAGAACGCCGCCTGAGCCCCCTCCCCCCGGGCCCCGCGGCACGAGCGCGCCCGCCCTCCGCGACCACGCGGACGGCGGGCGCTCGGCGTTCCCGGGGGCCGCCGGCTCAGAAGCCTCCGCCGCCGCCGAAGTCCCCGCCGCCCCCGAAGTCGCCGCCACCGCCGAAGTCCCCGCCGCCGAAGCCCCCGCCGGAGTCCCCGAAGTCGCTGCCGCCGAAGTCGCCGGAGGAGATGTCGCCGGTGCCGTCGCCGAAGTCGCCGCCGCCGTACTCCACCGCGTACGCCGGGGTGGCGAGGGCCGAGCCGAGCATCGTGCCGACGAGGAGCCCGGGGAGCAGGCCGCCGCCGAAGTAGCCGCCCGCCCAGGGGCCGTACGCGGGACCCGCCTCCCAGTAGGGGCGGCGGCCGGCGTCGGTCTCGACGGTGCGGGCGCGGGGGTCCTCGCCGTCGTCCAGGCGGGCCGCGTCGGCCGCGCAGACCGGGACCTCGCGGGCGGCCCCGCCGGCCGGACGCCAGGTGCGGTCGTCGGTGGACGGGCCGTGGCGGGGGTCGAAGAAGCACGGGGGCCGGCGCTCGGGCAGCGGACGGGAGGCCCGGCGGGCGTCGAGCACCGCCAGGGAGTAGCGCCCGTCCTCCAGGGCCTGGGTGACCCCCCGGACCTCGTGCGGCTGCCGCACCCCGCCCATCAGCGTCTTCGCCCGGTCGTACGAGTCGAGGGCCCGCTCGTAGTCGGCGCGCATCGCCTCGGTCGCGCCCGCCTCGGCGGGGTGGAAGTCGAGCCGTTCCAGCTCCTCGCCGAAGGCGGTGATGTCCTCGTCGACGACGACCCGGAGGCGTTCCAGGGCGGCCCGCTCCTCGGCCTCCCTGCGCTTGCGCCGGCCGCGGACCACCGCGTAGGCGGCGGTGCCGCCGACGGCGGCGACCGCGCCCAGGGTGACGAGGCCGGCGACCGGCACACCGGAGTCGCCGGCCGCGCCTCCGGGCCAGGCGGCGGGCGCGGAGCCGCGCATCGCGGGCAGGGCCTGGTCGGCGAAGGCGTTCAGTTCGGCGGCGGCGTCCGCGCCGGGGCCGTCGGCGACGGCCACCATGTTCGCGACGGCGGCCTGCGACAGGATCCGGGTGTCGGCCTTGGCCGCGAAGTCGTCGCCGAGCCGCACGGCGTAGACGCCCGGCAGACCGGTCTGCTCGCGCAGGTTCTCGATGAGCCCGTCCGGCGGGTACTGGGCGCCCTCCGGGAGGACGGCGACGAAGAGCGGCTTGTCCGCGTCCTCGATCCGCTCGGCCAGGGCGGCCGCGTCGGCCGCGGAGAGCTGCCCGGCGGCGCCCGGGTCGACGTAGACCGGCCCCTGTCTCAGCGCCTCGGCCACGTCCGGGACGCCGCCGGCCCTGGCGCCCGCGGACGCGGGTGCCAGGGCCAGGAGCAGCAGGAGGATCAGCCCGGCGAGGGCCGGGCCCGCCGACAACGCCCTGGTCTTCATGGTTCGAAATTACCCGAACGGGATCGAACTAGACATACAGGGCGTATCTCGGTCACTCGGCGGGGTCGACCCCCGCCCGCAGCAGGCCGTAGGTGAAGGCGTCCTCCAGGGCCTGCCAGGAGGCGGCGATCACGTTCTCGCCGACGCCCACCGTGGCCCATTCGGCGTTGCCGTCGCTGGTGGTGATGAGGACCCGGGTGGTGGACTCGGTGCCGTGCCGGCCTTCGAGGATGCGGACCTTGTAGTCGACCAGCTCGAACTTGGCGAGCTGCGGGTAGATCCGCTCCAGGGCGACCCGCAGGGCGCGGTCGAGGGCGTTGACCGGGCCGTTGCCCTCGGCGGTGGCGAGCATCCGCTCGCCCTTGGCCCACAGCTTGACCGTGGCCTCGTTGGCGTGGGTGCCGTCGGGGCGGTTCTCGGTGATCGCCCGCCACGACTCGGTGCGGAAGTAGCGGCGGGCCCGCCCCTCGGCCTCGGCGCGCAGCAGCAGCTCGAAGGAGGCGTCGGCGGCCTCGTACGTGTAGCCCTGGAGCTCGCGCTCCTTGACCCGCTCGACGACCCGGGCGACCAGCGCGCGGTCGCCGCCGAGGTCGACGCCCAGCTCCTTGCCCTTGAGCTCGATGGAGGCGCGGCCTGCCATGTCGGAGACGAGCATCCGCATGGTGTTGCCGACCAGCTCGGGGTCGATGTGCTGGTAGAGGTCGGGGTCGACCTTGATGGCGGAGGCGTGCAGGCCGGCCTTGTGCGCGAACGCGGAGACGCCGACGTACGGCTGGTGGGTGGAGGGGGTGAGGTTGACGACCTCGGCGATGGCGTGCGAGATGCGGGTCATCTCGGCGAGGGCGCCGTCGGGCAGCACCCGCTTGCCGTACTTGAGCTCCAGCGCGGCGACGACCGGGAAGAGGTTGGCGTTGCCGACCCGCTCGCCGTAGCCGTTGGCGGTGCACTGGACGTGGGTGGCGCCGGCGTCGACGGCGGCCAGGGTGTTGGCGACGGCGCAGCCGGTGTCGTCCTGGGCGTGGATGCCGAGCCGGGCGCCGGTGTCGGCGAGGACGGTGGCGACGACGGCCTGGATCTGGGCGGGGAGCATGCCGCCGTTGGTGTCGCAGAGGACGACGACGTCGGCGCCGGCCTCGTGCGCGGCGCGGACCACGGACTTGGCGTAGTCCGGGTTCGCCTTGTAGCCGTCGAAGAAGTGCTCGCAGTCGACGAAGACCCGGCGGCCCTGGGCGACCAGGTGGGAGACGGTGTCGCGGACCATCTCCAGGTTCTCGTCGAGGGTGGTCCGCAGGGCCAGTTCGACGTGCCGGTCGTGGGACTTGGCCACCAGAGTGATCACGGGGGCGCCGGAGTCGAGCAGCGCCTTGACCTGCGGGTCGTCGGCGGCGGTGCCGCCGGCCCTGCGGGTGGCGCCGAAGGCGACGAGCTGCGCGTGCCGGAAGGTGATCTCCTGCCGGGCGCGGGCGAAGAACTCGGTGTCGCGCGGGTTGGCGCCGGGCCAGCCGCCCTCGATGAAGCCGACGCCGAACTCGTCGAGGTGCCGGGCGATGGTCAGCTTGTCCGCGACGGTGAGGTTGATGCCCTCACGCTGCGCGCCGTCGCGCAGGGTGGTGTCGAAGACGTGAAAGCTGTCGTCGGGGCGCGAGCCCCCGGCGTTCTCCGTGGTCATGGCTGTGATGGCTCCTGTCGGATGTGGCTCCGGAAGGGATGGATCCACTTGCCCCCATTCTCACGCGCCGTCCGCTCCCGGCACGGGTGGGGCCGGAAAACGAAAAAACCCCTCGCGGGTGCGAGAGGTCTGCGCGCGGGTCTGGGGCACGGTGTCACCGGCCGCGGGGGTCGTGCCGCGGTTCAGTGGTCACTGCGGACCGGCGCGCTGCTGCCGATAATCATCGTGGTAGCGAGCACGCCGGAAGTCTGCCACAGCCGGGGGTCCTGCCGGACGCCGGTCTCACGATACGGGCAGCCGGTCCCGCCGCTGCTCCGGCACGTCCTTGCCGACCCGGCCGAGGTCGATGTCGCGGGTCTCCCGCATGGTGAGGTACACGACCAGGGAGACGGCCGCGCAGCCGGCGACGTACCAGTAGTAGCCGGACTCGATGCCGGAGTCCTTGAACCAGAGGGCCACGTACTCGGCGGTGCCGCCGAAGAGGGCGTTGGCGACGGCGTAGGGCAGCGCGACGCCGAGGGACCGGATGCCGGTCGGGAAGAGCTCGGCCTTCACGCACGCGTTGATCGACGTGTAGCCGGTGATGACGAGCAGGGCGAGCAGCGAGAGCCCGAGGGCCGGCCAGAAGGAGCCCGCGTGCTTCAGCATCGTCATGATCGGCACGGTGAGGAGCGTCGAGCCGACGGCGAAGGTGATGAGCAGCGGGCGGCGGCCGATCCGGTCGGAGAGCCGGCCGGCGAGCGGCTGGAGGCAGGCGAAGACGATGAGCGCGCAGAAGGAGACGAGGGTGGCGGTCTGCTTGGGCAGCCCGGCGGAGTTGGAGAGGTACTTGGTGAGGTAGGTGGTGTACGTGTAGTAGGCCACCGTGCCGCCCATGGTGAGCGCGACGACGAGGAACGCCTCGCGCTTGTGCGCCCACAGGGCCTTGAGGGTGCCCTTCTCGCCGTGCCCGACGCCGTCGTCGGCGGTCTCCTCGTACACCTCGGTCTCCAGCATGTTGCGCCGCAGGTAGAAGACGACGGCGGCGCCGAGGGCGCCCACGATGAAGGGGATGCGCCAGCCCCAGCTGTGCAGGGCCTCGGCGGACATGGTCCGCTGGAGGACGATCTGGAGGCCGAGGCCGAGGATCTGTCCGGCGGTCATGGAGACGTACTGGAAGCTGGAGGCGAAGCCCCGGTGCCGGGGCGCGGACGCCTCGGTGAGGTAGGTGGCGCTGGCGGCGTACTCGCCGCCGACGGAGAGGCCCTGGAGGAGGCGGGCGACGAGGAGGACGGCGGCGCCGCCGTAGCCGGCGACCGCGTAGGTGGGGGCGACGGCGATGAGCAGCGCCGAGGCGGACATCAGGGTGACGGTGAGGGTGAGCGCCGCCTTGCGGCCCTTGCGGTCGCCGACCCGGCCGAGGAGCCAGCCGCCGACCGGGCGCATGAAGAAGCCGACGGCGAAGATGCCGGCGGTGTTCATGAGCTTGGCGGTGTCGTTCCCCTCGGGGAAGAACGCGCCCGCGAAGTAGGTGGCGAAGCTCGCGTACACGAACCAGTCGAACCACTCGACCATGTTCCCGGCCGAACCGACCCAGATCTTCTTCCAGTGATCACGTCCCATGGGCCGGAACCGTGCCGGACCGCGCCCCCGGCGGGCAAGGGTGCCGGGGGCAACGATCGGGAGTACTTGCGTGCGTTACGTTCGCGGGTTCAGGGTTTCGTCGAGGAACTCCCGGACCTGGGCGAGGACTTCGTCCCGGCCGGTGCCGGGGAGGCCGACCGCCACGTGGACGCTGTAGCCGTCGAGGAGGGCGCGCATCCGGGTGGCGAAGCGGTCCGGGTCCACGGGGCGGAACTCGCCGCGCGAGACGCCCTCGGCGAGGATCGCGACGAGGTCCCGGTGCCAGGCGCCTTCGATGGCGGCCTGCCGGGCGCGGGCGTCCTCGTCGGCGTTCTGCGACCGGTTCCAGACCTCCAGCCAGAGCGTCCAGTGCGGGTCGCGCGGCCCGTCGGGCACGTACACCTCGACGTATCCGTCGAGCCGCTCGCGGGAGCTGCCGGGCCCGGAGAGCAGGGCGCCCCGCTCGGCGCCCAGCCGCCCCTCGCTCCACTCCAGGGTCTGGAGCAGCAGCTCGTCCTTGGTGCGGAAGTAGTAGAGGAGGTGGCCGCTGCTCATCCCGACCTGCCGTCCGAGCCCGGCCATGGTGAGCCCGTCGAGCCCCCGCTCGGCGACGGTGTCCATCGCCGCCGCGAACACCTCCTCGCGGGGCGGGGCGGCCTGGTTGCGGCGGCGGGGGGCGGGGGACGGGCTGCTGCTCTGACTCACTCGTACGTTCTACACCGCGGGCTGCTGCTGGGTGATGCAGTGGATGCCGCCGCCCGCGGCGAAGATCGTCCGGGCGTCGACCAGGACGACCTCGCGGTCCGGGAAGAGGCGGCGGAAGATCTCGGCGGCCAGTTCGTCGTGCGGGTCGTCGAAGGCGCAGAGGATCACGGCGCCGTTGCACAGGTAGTGGTTGATGTAGGAGTAGTCGACCCAGTCGCCCTCCTCGTCCTTGAGGACGGTGGGGGCGGGGACCTCGATGACCTCCAGGGGGCGGCCCTGGGCGTCGGTCTGGGCGCGGAGGATGTCCACGTAGAGCCGGGAGCGGGCGTGGTCGGGGTGGGCGGGGTCCTGCTGGCTGTGGACGAGGACGGTGCCGGGGCGGGCGAAGGCGGCGACGATGTCGACGTGGCCCTGGGTGCCGTACAGGCCGTAGTCGCCGGCGAGGCCGTGCGGGAGCCAGATCGCCTTGCTGGTGCCGAGCTTGGCGTGGATCTCCCGCTCGACCTGCTCGCGGGTCCACCCGGGGTTGCGGCCGGCGCCGAGCTGGACGGTGTCGGTGAGGAGGACGGTGCCCTCGCCGTCGACGTGCAGGCCGCCGCCCTCGTTGACGAGTTCGCTGCTCAGTACGGGGACGCCCGCCGCGTCCGCGACGTGGCGGGCGATCTTGGAGTCGTGCTCCCAGCGGGCCCAGTCCTGGGCGCCCCAGCCGTTGAACACCCAGTCCACGGCGGCCAGGGAGGTGCCGTCGGTGACGAAGGTGGGGCCGATGTCGCGCATCCAGGCGTCGTCCAGCTCCCGCTCGACCAGCTCGACGTCCGCGCCGAGGAGCGCGCGGGCGCCCTCCGCGTCGCCGGGGGCGACGACCATGGTCACCGGCTCGAAGCGGCGCACGGCCCGGGCGACGGACGCCCACGCCTCGCGGGCCTCGGCCAGCTCCTCGTCGCTGGTGAAGGTGGGGTTGGGGCTGGGCCAGGCCATCCAGGTCCGCTCGTGCGGGGTCCACTCGGCGGGCATGCGGTACGAAGTCATGGAGGCGGGTCCTAGAGGAAGTAGAGGCGGTTCAGGGAGACGGACTCGGCCGGCTCGGAGCGGATCGGGGAGCCGTCGAGCGAGACCAGGCCGGTGCGGTCGTCCACCTGGACGTCGCCCACGCGGGAGTTGAGGAGGAGGTCGGCGGGGCCGATCCCCCGGGTGCCGCGGACGGGGACGCGGCGGCGCCGGGTCGGCATCCGGTCGCCGCCGAGGTCGACGGCGGCCTGGGCGACGAAGGCGACGGAGAGGTCCGCGGCGGTGGCGCCGTGGGCGCCGAACAGCGGGCCGAGCACGAGCGGTTCGCAGGTGTCGGTGGCGGCGTTGGGGTCGCCCGTGACGCCCCACGCGGGGAAGCCGTTCTTCAGCACCAGCTGCGGCTTGGCGCCGAAGAACTCGGGCCGCCACAGCACGATGTCGGCCATCTTGCCGACCTCGACGGAGCCGATCTCGTGGGCGAGGCCGTGGGCGATCGCCGGGTTGATGGTGAGCTTGGCCAGGTAGCGCAGGACGCGCGCGTTGTCGTCGTGCGCGCCGTCGCCGTCCAGCGGTCCGAGCTCGGCCTTCATCTTCCCGGCCATGGCGAAGGTCCGGCGTACGGTCTCGCCGGCCCTTCCCATCCCCTGCGCGTCGGAGGAGGTGATCCCGATCGCGCCGAGGTCGTGCAGGACGTCCTCCGCGCCCATCGTCCCGGCCCGGATCCGGTCGCGCGCCATGGCGGCGTCGCCGGGGAGGTCGGTCTTCAGGTCGTGGACGGAGACGATCATCCCGTAGTGCTCGGCCACGGCGTCGCGGCCGAAGGGCAGGGTGGGGTTGGTGGAGGAGCCGATGACGTTCGGCACGCCCGCCATCTTGAGGACGTTGGGGACGTGGCCGCCGCCGCAACCCTCGATGTGGAAGGCGTGGATGGTGCGGCCTTCCAGGACGCGGAGGGTGTCCTCCACGGACAGGCACTCGTTGAGGCCGTCCGAGTGCAGGGCGACCTGGACGTCGTGGTCCTCGGCGACCCGCAGCGCGGTGTCCAGGGCGCGGGTGTGGGCGCCCATGTCCTCGTGGACCTTGAAGCCGGAGGCGCCGCCCTCGGCGAGCGCCTCGACCAGCGGGGCCGGGTCGGAGGAGGAACCGCGGGCGAGGAAGCCGATGTTGACGGGCCAGGCGTCGAAGGCGTTGAAGGCGTGCTTGAGCGCCCAGGGCGAGTTGACGCCGACGCCCCAGACGGGGCCGAACTCCTGGCCGATGATCGTGGTGACGCCGCTGGCGAGCGACGCCTCCATGATCCGGGGCGAGAGCAGGTGGACGTGGGTGTCGACGGCGCCGGCGGTGGCGATGAGGCCCTCGCCGGAGACGATCGAGGTGCCGGTGCCGACGACGACGTCGACGCCGTCGAGGGTGTCGGGGTTGCCGGCCCGGCCGATGGCGTGGATCCGGCCCTCGCGGATGCCGATGGAGACCTTGCGGATGCCCTGGACGGCGTCCATCAGCAGGACGTTGCTGATGACGACGTCGCAGGTCTCGCGGACGGCGGCGGCCTTCAGGTGGAGGCCGTCGCGGGCGGTCTTGCCGAAGCCGGCCAGGAACTCGTCGCCGGGCTCCTGGGAGTCGTCCTCGACCCGGACGACCAGCCCGGAGTCGCCGAGGACGACGCGGTCGCCGGCCCGGGGGCCGTGCACGGAGGCGTACTCGTACGGATCCATCAGTCGTCCTCCTTCGGGGCCGTGACGCCCAGGTAGCCGCAGGCGGCCGCGCGGCGCAGCGCCTCTTCCCGCGCGCCGGGCGCGTCCAGCGGCCCGTCGACGAGGCCGGCGAAGCCGATGGCGACGCGGGCGCCGCCGATGGGCACGAGCCCGACCTCGGCGGAGCCGCCCGGGTCGAAGCGGAAGGAGGCGCCGGCGGGGATGGCGAGCCGCATGCCGTAGGCGGCGGCGCGGTCGAAGTCGAGGCGCGGGTTGGCCTCGAAGAAGTGGAAGTGGGAGGTGACGCTGACCGGCACGGTGGCGGTGTTGCGCACCCGCAGGGTGAGCGCCGGCTGCTGCTCGGGGTGGCCGGGGCCGGGCAGCAGGGCGCCGGGGGCTCCGGCGCCGAGCGAGCCTCCGCCGATCGGGTCGGTGACGACGGCGAGCCGGGAGCCGTCGTCGAAGACGGCCTCGACGTGGACCTCGGTCACCACGTCGGCGACGCCGGGCAGCACGTCCTCGGGGCCGAGGACGGAGCGGGCCGCCTCGATGGCCTCGGCGAGCCGCCGGCCGTCGCGGGCCGCCTCGCAGACGGTGTCCGCGATGAGGGCGGTCGCCTCGGGGACGTTCAGCCGCAGGCCGCGGGCCCGGCGGGCCCGGGCGAGTTCGGCGGCGCCGAAGAGCAGCAGCCGGTCGCGCTCGGTGGGGGTCAGTCGCACGTCATGCACCTCCTGTTTGAGCGACACTCTAAATGCTGAGACGGTTCCTTCCAAGCATTGACGGGCGGTCCAGGAACACGTCACATTGAGCGCCACTCAAAAACCCGCTCCCCCGGAGGTCCCATGGCGATCGAACAGCGCGGAGTCGACACCGTCCCCGAGGCCGAACGCACCAGCGGCCCCCGCGACCTGGTCGCGATCCTGCTCGGCTCCAACCTCTGCCTGGGGGTGATCGTCTTCGGCTGGCTGCCGGTCTCCTTCGGCCTCGGCCTGTGGGGCTCGGTGACCTCCGTGGTCGCGGGCACGCTCGCCGGCGTCGCCGTCACCGCCCCGCTGGCGCTGGTCTCCCTGCGGACCGCCACCAACCTGTCCACCTCCTCGGGCGCCTTCTTCGGCGTCCGCGGCCGGCTCGTCGGCTCGGTGGTGGGGCTGCTGCTGTCGCTGGGCTACACCGCCCTGACCCTGTGGATCGGCGGCGACGTCATGGTGGGCACCCTCGCCCGCCTGACCGGCCTCTCCACCGGCGCCGGCACCCACGCGGCCGTGTACGCGCTGCTCGCGGCCGGCACGGCGGTCGCCGCGGTGTACGGCTACCGGCTGCTGCTCCGGCTCAGCAAGGCGCTCGCCGTCGGCATGACCGTCCTGCTCGCGGCCGGGGCCGTGGCGTACGCGGGCGACTTCACCGCCGCGCCGGTGCCGGACACCCCGTACCTGCTCGGCTCCTTCTGGCCGACCTGGCTGCTCTCCGCGGTCGCCGCCGGGCTCAGCGGACCGGTCGCCTTCATCACCCTGCTCGGCGACTACACCCGGTACGTCTCCCCCGCCCGGCACAGCGCCCGGAGCGTCTGGCGGGCCACCTGTCTGGGGCTGCTCGTCGGCCTGCTGGTGCCGCAGCTCTTCGGCACCTTCACGGCGCTCGCGGCCCGCGCCGGACTCGACTACGCGGGGCCGCTGGTCGCCGCCTCCCCCGCCTGGTACCTGGTGCCGCTGCTGCTCGCGGCCACCGCCGGCTCGGTCGGCAACGCCGGTCTGATGCTCTACTCGATGGGCCTCGACCTGGACGCGATCCTGCCCCGGGCCACCCGGGCGCGCGCCACCCTGGTGGTGGCGGCGGTCGCGACCGGCTTCGTCTTCCTCGGGCACTTCGCCTCGGACGCCCAGTCGGCGATGACCTCGTTCGTGCTGCTCCTGACGGCGATCGGCACGCCGTGGGCGGTCATCACCCTGATCGGGCACGCCCGCTGCCGGGGGGAGTACGACCCCGAGGCGCTCCAGGTCTACAACCGGCGCTCGCGCGGCGGCGCCTACTGGTTCACGGCGGGCTGGCACCCGCGCGCCACGCTCTCCTGGGCGCTCGGCGCGGCGGCGGGCCTCGCGGCGGTCTCCACGCCGCTGTACGAGGGCCCGCTGCTGGCGCTGACCGGCGGGATCGACTGCAGCTTCGTGGTCTCGGGGGTGGTGGGCGGCGCGCTGTACGCCGCCCTGACGCCGCACCGGGCGTCCGGGACCGCACCGGCCCCGGACGCCCTGGCGGCGGACTGAAGCTCCGGGGCGGCTAGCGGCCCAGCTCGTGCATCCAGCCGTGGACGTCCTCGGCCTTGCCGGTCTGGATGGCGAGCAGCGCCTCGCGCAGCCGCATGGTGACCTCGCCGGGCTCGCCGCCCGACTGCTGCCACTCGCCGCGGGCGGACTTGACCGTGCCGACCGGGGTGATGGCCGCGGCGGTGCCGCAGGCGAAGACCTCGGTGAGGGTGCCGGCGGCGCTGTCCGCCTGCCACTGGTCGAGGGAGATCCGGCCCTCCTCGACCTGGTAGCCCAGGTCGGCGGCGAGGGTGAGGAGGGAGTCGCGGGTGATGCCCTCCAGGATGGAGCCGGTGAGGGCGGGGGTGAGGATGCGGTCGCCGTACACGAAGTACATGTTCATGCCGCCGAGTTCCTCGACCCACTTGTGCTCGACCGCGTCGAGGTAGCAGACCTGGTCGCAGCCCTTCTCCGCCGCCTCGGCCTGCGCGAGCAGGGAGGCCGCGTAGTTGCCGCCGGTCTTGGCGTCGCCCATGCCGCCGGGAACGGCGCGGACGCGGTCCTCGGAGGCCCAGATGGAGACCGGCTTGACGCCGCCGGGGAAGTACGGGCCGGCCGGGGAGGCGATGACGACGAACAGGTACTCGTTGGCCGGGCGGACGCCCAGGCCGACCTCGGTCGCGATCATGAACGGGCGCAGGTAGAGCGAGGACTCGCCGCCGTGCGCCGGGACCCACGCCTCGTCCTGGCGGACCAGCAGGTCGCACGCCTCGATGAAGGTCTCGACGGGAAGCTCGGGCATGCCGAGGCGGTGCGCGGAGCGCTGGAAGCGGCGGGCGTTGGCGTCCGGGCGGAAGGAGGCGACGGAGCCGTCGGGGCGGCGGTACGCCTTCAGGCCCTCGAAGATCTCCTGGGCGTAGTGGAGGACGTTGGTCGCCGGGTCGAGGGAGAGCGGGCCGTACGGCACGAGCTCGCCGTCGTGCCAGCCGCGGCCCTCCGTCCAGCGGACGGTGACCATGTGGTCGGTGAAGTGGCGGCCGAATCCCGGGTTGGCCAGGATCGCCTCGCGCTCCTCGGCGGACAGCGGGCTGGAGGAGGGCTTGAGCTCGATCGTGGGCTTCGTCATGAGTGCGTGTCCTTCACCGGTTGTGTGGGTCGGACCGCGCCCACGGCGTGCCCGCATGCCGCGGCCCCACGTTCGATTATCGCCCGGGGGGACCGGTGGACGAAACGGGTGGTCGCGGTGCGGAGGTGCGCGGTCCTGTGAGGGGGAGGGTAGGGGTTCCGGCACCCGGTGGCGACGCATGACGGAGCAGCCGCCGGGTGTCGGTACGACCCGGCGGCTGCTCTGTGGTGTCAGTGAGGCGCGCGGGTCAGCTCGCTACTCGCGCGGCGAGCGCGTCGCCGATCTCGTCCGTGGTGCGGACGGCGGCGCCCCGCTCGGTGAGGTCTGCCTCGACGGCGGCCTCGACCCGGGCGGCCTCGGCCTCGTAGCCGAGGTGGCGCAGCAGGAGGGCGACGGAGAGGACGGTGGCCGTGGGGTCGGCCTTGCCCTGGCCCGCGATGTCCGGCGCGGAGCCGTGGACCGGCTCGAACATGGACGGGAACGCGCGGCTCGGGTTGATGTTGCCCGAGGCCGCGACGCCGATGCCGCCGGAGACGGCCGCGGCGAGGTCGGTGATGATGTCGCCGAACAGGTTGTCGGTGACGATGACGTCGAAGCGGGCCGGGTCGGTGACGAGGAAGATCGTCGCGGCGTCGACGTGCAGGTAGTCGGTGGTGACCTCGGGGAACTCCTGGGCGACCCGCTGGAAGGTGTCGGTCCAGAGGTGTCCGGCGAAGGTCAGCACGTTGTTCTTGTGGACCAGCGTCAGCTTCTTGCGCGGGCGGGCCTGGGCGCGGGCGAAGGCGTCCCGGACCACGCGCTCGACGCCGAAGGCGGTGTTGACGGAGACCTCGGTGGCGACCTCGTGCGGGGTGCCCTTGCGGATGGTGCCGCCGTTGCCGGTGTACGGGCCCTCGGTGCCCTCGCGGACCACGACGAAGTCGATCGCGGGCTGGCCGGCGAGCGGGGTCGCGACGCCGGGCAGCAGCTTCGAGGGGCGCAGGTTGACGTGGTGGTCGAAGGCGAAGCGCAGCTTCAGCAGGAAGCCGCGCTCCAGGACGCCGGACGGGACCGACGGGTCGCCGATCGCGCCGAGCAGGATGGCGTCGTGCTTCTTGAGGGAGTCGAGGTCGGCGTCGGTGAGGGTCTCACCGGTGGCGTGGTAGCGCCGCGCGCCGAAGTCGTACTCCTCGGTCTCCAGCTTCACGTCCTGCGGAAGCACGGCCGTGAGGACCTTGAGGCCCTGGGCCACGACCTCCTGACCGATGCCGTCGCCGGGAATGACTGCGAGATTGATGCTGTGAGACATGGCGGCACCCTACTCTTCGTCCCATCGTCTGACACGCATCGTCCACCATGTGGACGAACGGACAGGCGCCGGGCCGGATCAGTGGCCGGTGGAACCACCGTTGTCACGGCGGTCGAGCGCGCGCTGGAGGGCGGCGGCGGCGTTCTGCCGGGCCTCGTCGCTGGGACGGCCGGCGGAGTGGCGGACACGGGGGGTGGTCTGAGCGGCCATGAGGGATCGACTCCTTGAGATCAGTGGTGATCCGGAACGTGCGGAGATCAGCTGCGACCGGGAGATCGGTGGTGATCGAAGGCGCCGGAAAGGGGCGGGGAGCGCCGCCGCAGGGGTGGCCTGCACGGGGCGTCGCGCTCTCGACCGCCATTCGCTGATGAAGCGAGACGTTCGGCTTCTACAAAGCTAGGGCAGCCGCCCTCATCTGTCTCCACAATTACTCGGACTTCCTACTATCTGAGACGGCGGCGCCCGGGAAGCCGGCCGGGCCACCCTCAGGCCAGGTCGCCGTCCCGCCAGTCGAGGACGAGCGGAGCGGTGGCGGCGGGGAGCGGGCGCCCGCCCGCGGGCCACAGGAAGAGCGCGCCCTCCTCGTCGGGCAGCGGCACGGTCCCGTCGGGGCCGAGGGCCGCGATCCGCCCCTCCCAGAGCCGCCAGCCGCGCACCCGGTAGAGCGCGGCGCCCTCGTCCGAGGCGGAGAGCGCGCCGAAGGCGTGGGTCGCGTCGATCACCCGCTCCAGCCCGTCCATGACGGCCCCGCCGAGCCCCCGGCGCCGCACGTCGGCCCGGACGGCGACCGCCTCCACGTACCCGATCCGGTACGACCGTCCGGCGTGCAGCGCGCGGCGCTGGACCACGGCGCCGTGGGCGGCGATCCCGCGCTCGTCCTCGATCCAGGCGTGCACGCCGCCGAGTGCGTGGTCCCAGTCCTCCGCGGAGAAGTCCCCGCCGAAGGCGGCGTCGAGCAGGGCGCGGACGGCGCGGAGCCGGCCGGCGCCGAGGGCGTGGGTGGGCGCGGTTCTCACGGTCACCCCTCCACCCTCCCACGCCACGCACCTAACCCTTTCACTCATCTTGACAGGTTAGACGTCGGCCTGGTCGAATCCCTCTGCAACCACTATCGAGTGCTTGAGGGGTTAGAAAGAGATGAGCGTGCTGCCGACCCGCCACCGCACCGTCACCGTCCGGGGCCACGAGATCTTCTACCGGGAGGCCGGGCCGGCCGACGCCCCCGTGCTGCTCCTGCTGCACGGCTTCCCCACCAGTTCGCACATGTTCCGCGACCTCATCCCCCGGCTCGCCGACCGGTACCGCCTGATCGCCCCCGACCACCTGGGCTTCGGCCGCAGTGCCGCACCCGCCGCCACCGACTTCCCGTACACCTTCGCGGAGCTGGCCTCCCTCACCGCCGCGTTCACCGAGGCCCTGGGGCTCGACCGGTTCGCGCTCTACGTCCAGGACTACGGCGCGCCCATCGGCCTGCGCCTCGCCCTCGCCCACCCCGAGCGGATCACCGCGGTCGTCACCCAGAACGGCAACGCCTACGAGGAGGGCCTGGGCGCCGACGCCTGGGCGCCGGTCCTGGCCCTGATCGAGCACCGCACCCCCGAGACCGAGGCCCCGGTCCGGGCCATCCGCTCCCTGGAGGGCATCCGGTGGCAGTACGAGACCGGTGTCCCCGCCCGCTACCGCGAGCTCCTCAGCCCGGACGCCTGGCACCACGACGCCGCCCTCATGGCCCGCGACGGCCAGGACGGCATCCAGCTGGACCTGATCGCCGACTACGGCTCCAACTTCGCCCTCTACCCCGCCTTCCAGGAGTGGTTCCGCACCTCCCGGGTGCCGCTGCTCGCCGTCTGGGGCGAGGGCGACGAGGTCTTCGTCCCGGCCGGCGCCGAGGCCTTCCGCCGCGACCTCCCGGACGCCGAGATCCACCTCCTGCCCACCGGCCACTTCGCCCTGGAGACCCACGCGCCCCGGATCGCCGAGCTGATCGGCGACTTCCTGGAGCGCCGCGTCGGGAAGTGAACGCGCCCACGAGCACCACGGGCACATGAGTACCGCCCCCGACCCCGGCCTGGGGGGACCGGGGAGGGGGGCGGTGATCAGGGGCCGCTCACGCGGCGGGCGGGCGTCAGCCCATGTGCGGGTAGCCGTACTCGGTCGGCGGGACCAGCGTCTCCTTGATGGCGCGGGTCAGCGTCCAGCGCATCAGGTTCTGCGGGGCGCCGGCCTTGTCGTTGGTGCCGGAGGCGCGGCCGCCGCCGAAGGGCTGCTGGCCGACGACGGCGCCGGTCGACTTGTCGTTGATGTAGAAGTTGCCCGCGGCGAAGCGGAGCTTCTCCATCGTGTACGCGGCGGCGGCGCGGTCGTTGGAGATGACCGAGCCGGTCAGCGCGTAGTCGGAGACCGACTCCATCTGCTCCAGCATCTCGTCGTACTTCTCGTCCTCGTAGACGTACACGGCGAGGATCGGACCGAAGTACTCGGCCTTGAAGACCTCGTTCTCCGGGTCGGTGCACTCGATGACGGTCGGGCGGACGAACCAGCCCTCCGAGTCGTCGTAGGTGCCGCCGGCGACGATCGTGCAGCTCGGGTCGGCGGAGGCACGGTCGATCGCCGCCTTGTTCTTGGCGAACGAGCGCTCGTCGATGACGGCGCCGATGAAGTTCGACAGGTCGGTGACGTCACCCATCTTGATGCCGTCGACCTCGGCCGCGAACTCCTCCTTGAAGCCGTCGTTCCAGATCGAGGCCGGGATGTACGCCCGCGAGGACGCGGAGCACTTCTGGCCCTGGAACTCGAAGGAGCCGCGGGTCAGCGCGGTCTTCAGGACGGCGCGGTCGGCGCTGGGGTGGGCGACGACGAAGTCCTTGCCGCCGGTCTCGCCGACGATCCGCGGGTAGGAGCGGTACTTCTCGATGTTGGTGCCGACCGTCTTCCACAGGTGCTGGAAGGTCTTGGTCGAACCGGTGAAGTGGATGCCGGCCAGGTCGCGGTGGTTCAGCGCGACCTCGGAGACGGCGATGCCGTCGCCGGTCACCAGGTTGATGACGCCCTTCGGCAGGCCGGCCTCCTCCAGGAGCTCCATGAGGAGCACGGCGGAGTGGGTCTGCGTCGGGGACGGCTTCCAGACCACCACGTTGCCCATGAGGGCGGGGGCGGTGGGCAGGTTGCCCGCGATGGCCGTGAAGTTGAACGGCGTGATCGCGTAGACGAAGCCCTCCAGCGGGCGGTGGTCCAGACGGTTCCACACGCCCGGGGAGTTCGCCGGCGGCTGCTCGGCGAGGATCTGGCGGGCGTACGCCACGTTGAAGCGCCAGAAGTCGACGAGCTCGCACGGGGTGTCGATCTCGGCCTGCTGGGCGGTCTTCGACTGGCCGAGCATGGTGGAGGCGGCCAGCGTCTCGCGCCACGGGCCGGCCAGCAGCTCGGCGGCGCGCAGGATGATCGCGGCGCGGTCGTCGAAGGACATCGCGCGCCACGCCGGGGCGGCGGCCAGGGCGGCGTCGATGGCGTCCTGGGCGTCCTGCTCGGTGGCGCCGCGGAAGGTGCCGATGACCGACTTGTGGTTGTGCGGCTGGACGACCTTGAACTCCTCGCCGCCGCCCATGCGCTTCACGCCGCCGATGGTCATCGGCAGCTCGCGCGGGTTGTCGGCCAGCTCCTTGAGCTTGGCCTCCAGCCGGGCGCGCTCGGGGGAACCGGGGGCGTAGCCGTGCACCGGCTCGTTGACGGGAGCGGGGACCTGGGTCACAGCGTCCATGAGTCTCGTAACTCCTTCGGAGAGGTGGGGGCTCAGCCCTTGGTGAGGATGGAGCGGACGAAGAAGAGCAGGTTGGCCGGCTTCTCCGCGAGGCGGCGCATGAAGTAGCCGTACCAGTCGGTGCCGTAGGCCGTGTAGACGCGCATGCGGTGGCCCTCGGCGGCGAGCCGGGTCTGCTCCTCGGAGCGGATGCCGTACAGCATCTGGAACTCGTACTCGTCCAGTTTGCGCCCGGCGCGGCGGGCCAGCTCCTGCGCGATGGAGATGAGGCGCGGGTCGTGGGACCCGATCATCGGGTAGCCCTCGCCCTCCATCAGGATCTTCATGATCCGGACGTACGCCTTGTCGATCTCCGGCTTGTCCTGGATCGCGACCTCGGCGGGCTCCTTGTAGGCGCCCTTCACGATGCGCACGCGGGAGCCGTTCGCGGCCAGCCGGCGGGCGTCCTCCTCGGTGCGGAAGAGGTACGCCTGGATGACGCAGCCGGTCTGCGGGAAGTCCTTCCGCAGCTCCTCGTGGATGGCGAACATCGAGTCGAGGGTGGTGTGGTCCTCGGCGTCCAGGGTGACCGTGGTGCCGATCTCCGCGGCGGCGGCCACGACCGGGCGCACGTTGGCGAGGGCCAGCTCGTGGCCGTTCTCCAGGGACTGGCCGAACATCGACAGCTTGACGGACATCTCGGCGCGCTCGCCGAGGCCCAGCTCCTTGAGGCGGCCGATGAGCTCCAGGTAGGCGTCCCGGGCGGCGTAGGACTGCTCGACGGTGGTGATGTCCTCACCGACGACGTCGAGGGTGACCTCCAGGCCGCGGTCGGTCAGGTCCCGGACGATCGGGACGACGTCGTCGACGATCTCGCCGGCGATGAAGCGCGCCACGACCTGCTTGGTCCCGGGCGCGGCCGACACGAGACGGCGCATCTTGTCGCTGCGCGACGCGGCGAGGATCACGGGACCCAGCACGGGGCACCTCCAGAGGGGCGAGGAAGAACAGGGCCATTACCGGTCGCAGGGGTACGAACCGGGAACAGCACGGGTAACCACCGTGAAACCTAAGGATCGCTCCGATCCTGCGCCATCTACAGCTGTCACGCATCCGTGAGCGCCGCCTCAGACATCTGTCTGAAGGCGCGGGTCCGGCGGTGCGAGAATGGGCCCGTGAAAGGCGATTACCAGGAGCTGGTGGACGAGATCTCGGCGCTGCTCGGCGCCCCGGCGACCCTGGAGAACCGGGATTTCGGGCTGATCGCCTTCGGCGCCCACGACAGCGACGACGACAGCGCCATGGACCCGGTCCGCACCCGCTCGATCCTGACCCGCCGCTCCACCCCGGCGGTCCGCGCCTGGTTCGAGGGCTTCGGCATCACCCGCGCGACCGGCCCCGTCCGCATCCCGGCCGCGCCGGACGCGGGCGTCTTCCGCGACCGGATCTGCCTGCCGGTACGCCATCGGGGTGTCGTCCTCGGATACGTGTGGCTCCTGGACGCCGAGCCGGGCCCCTCGCACGCGCAGCTCACCGCCGCGATGGAGGTCGCCGCGCGGATCGGCGAGCTGCTCGCGGACGAGGAGCGGGCCGGCGCCGACCTCTCCCGCGAACTGTCGGCCGTCCTCACGGCGGAGCGGGGCTGGCAGTACGACATGGCCGTCGCCGCCCTGCGCACGGCCCTGGGCCCGGACGCGGACGGCCTGCACGCCCTCGTCTGCGTTGCCCCCTGGCCCGGCGACGACTCCCCCGCCCCCCGCACCGTCCCCGGCGCGGCCGCCGTCTGCACCCTCCCGTGGCGGGGCCGGACCGGCGGACCCCGGGACACACCCGGCGACACCGGCTCCGCCCGCGATGCCACGCCCGGGCGGACCGCCTCCTCCGGGGGGTACGCCCCCGGGCCCGGGCCGCAGCGGGCGCTGGCGGTCCTCGTACGGCTGCGGTCCGGCGACAACCTCTCCCCCGCGACCACCGCCGCCGGCCGGCTGCGCGGCACGGCCGGACCGGCGGCCGTGGCCGGGATCGCCGCGCCCCGGCGGGGCCTCGGGGAGCTGGACCTGTGCTGGGGCGAAGCCTCCGCCGCCGCCCGTGCCGCGCAGGCCCAGCCGCACCTCGGCCCGCTCGCCCACTGGTCGGAGCTGGGCGCGTACCGGCTGCTCACCGCCCTGCCGCAGACCGGGCCGGACCCGGCGGTACGGGCGCTGCTCGCCCCCGCGCACACGGAACTGGCCCGCACGGCCGAGGTGTTCCTCGACCACGCGGGCCAGGCGGGCCGCACGGCGGCGGCCCTGGGCATCCACCGGCAGACCCTCTACTACCGGCTCTCCCGGGTCGAACAGCTCACCGGCCTCGACCTGGACTCGGGCGAGGACCGCCTGCTCCTCCACATGGCCCTGAAGGCGGCCCGGCTGTAGGGGCGATCCCCCCGGGGGCACGGTTCCCGCGGAAGCTCTGGTAACACTGTTACCGCACAGATACAGTGTTACCGTGACCATGCCCTACCAGGACGCCCAGCGCGCCGGCCAGGCGGCCGTGCGCACCACGATCCTCGACCACGCCGTCGGCCTGCTGGTCGCGGAGGGGCCGACGGCCCTCACCATGCGCCGGATCGCCACCGAGATCGGCGCCTCGACCAAGGTCCTGTACACCTTGTTCGGCGGCAAGGAAGGTCTGGTGGACGCGCTCCACCGGGAGGGATTCGCCCGGCTGCGCGCGGCCCAGCAGCGCGTGCCCCGGTCGGACGACCCCCTCACCCGCCTCCGGGACCTCGGCACCGCCTACCGGGCCCACGCGCTGGCCGAACCCGGCTACTACTCCCTGATGTTCGGGCAGGCGATCCCCGGGCACCGGCCCGGCGCCGAGGCACTCGCCGAGGCCGAGACCGCCTTCGACGCCTCGGTCGCCGCCGTCGAGGACTGCATCGCGGCCGGGGTCTTCCGCCCGGGCGACGCGCGCGAGATCTCCAAGCTCCTCTGGGCCGCGGCGCACGGGGCGGTGAGCCTGGAGATCGCCGGACACTTCCCGCCGGACGTCGCGGCCCGGCGCTACGCGTCGCTGATGGAGGCGCTGGGACAGGCGTTCTCCGCCGCAGCCACAAACACAGCCACAGCCACAGCCACAGCCGGAGGTTCCCCATGACGGACACCACGACGCGCACCACGACGGTCAACCGCTACCTGTCGGGGAGCTTCGCCCCGGCCACCGAAGAGGTCACGGCGTTACGCCTGCCGGTCACCGGCAGCATCCCCGGCCACCTCGACGGCCGCTACCTCCGCATCGGCCCCAACCCGCTGGGCGTCGAGGATCCCGCCGCCCACCTCTGGACGCTCGGGGCGGGCATGGTGCACGGCGTGCGCATCCGCGACGGCCGCGCCGAGTGGTACCGCAACCGGTGGGTCCGCTCCTCCCCGGTCGCCGACCGCCTCGGCGAGCCCCGGCGCGGCACCCCGGTCGATCCGCGCACGGACGTGTCGCCGAACGTCCAGGTCGCCGGACTCGACGGCCGGACCTTCGCGCTCCTGGAGGGCGGCATCCGCCCGTACGAACTCACCTACGAGCTCGACACCGTCGGGCCCTGCGACCTCGGCGCGACATCCGAGGGGTACAGCGCGAACGCCCACTCCGTCTTCGACCCGCACACCCGAGAACTGCACGCGCTCGGCTTCCTCTACGGCTCGGACCGCGTCCAGCACATCGTCATGGACGGCACGGGGGCGGTGCTGCGCAGCACCCTGATCCACGTGCCCGGCAACCCGTACATGCACGACTTCGCGCTGACCGAGCACCACGTGGTCCTGTTCGACGGGCCCGTCGTCTTCAGTCCCGCCCACCTCGCGACGGGGATCCCCTTCGCGTGGGACCACGACCGGCCGGCGCGGGTGGGCCTCATGGCCCGGACGGGTGGCGGGGTGCGCTGGTTCGAGGTCGCGCCCAGCCTGGTGGGCCACACGCTCAACGCCTACGAGGACGGCACGGACGTCGTCGTCGACCTCGTCCGGCACCCCGAGGGCTTCGACATCAGGAACGTGGGGGCCAGCCGCCCCACCCTGGACCGCTGGCGGATCGACCCGGTCCGGGGGCGGGTGCGCGAGGAGCGGCTCGACGACCGCGTCCAGGAGTTCCCCCGGATCGACCCCCGCCGCACCGGCCGGCCGCACCGCTACGGCTACACCGCCGCGGTCGAGCTCTACGCGCCGCCCGTCGGCCCCGGCGACCCCCGGCCCGTCGAGGGGTTCAGCAACGCCCTGCTCAAGCACGACCTGCTGCGGGGAACGACCGAGGCGCACGAGTTCGGCCGGTTCGGGGCCGTGGGCGAGGGCGTGTTCGTCGCCGCCGAGTCGCCCGCCGCCGAGGACGACGGATACGTCATGGCCTATGTGCACGACCCCGAGCGCGGCGCCGCCGACCTGGTGATCCTCTCGGCGCGGGACTTCACGGGCGAGCCCGTCGCCCGCGTCCACCTGCCGGTGCGCGTGCCGCTGGGACTCCACGGCAACTGGGTCCCGGGCGCCCCCTGACGGCACGACACCCGCCCCCGGGCGTACCGGGGGCGGGTGTCGGACCGGATGGAACGCGTCAGACCAGGTTGACGGAGCGGGCCGAGGTGGCGCCGATCTCCGTGGCGATCTCCGCGATGACGGCCGCCGGGACGGTGTCGTCGACGGTGAGCACGACGAGCGCCTCGCCGCCCTCCTCCGTACGGGAGACCTGCATGCCGGCGATGTTCAGGCCGGCCTCGCCGAGGATGCGGCCGACGGTGCCGACGACGCCGGGACGGTCCTCGTACCGCAGCACGACCATGTGGTCGGCGAGCGCGAGGTCCACGTCGTAGTCGCCGACGGCGACGATCTTCTGGAGGTGCTTGGGGCCGGCCAGGGTGCCGGAGACCGACACCTCCTCGCCGCTGGAGAGCGTGCCGCGCACGGTGACCATGTTGCGGTGGTCGGGCGACTCGGAGCTGGTGGTGAGGCGGACCTCGACACCGCGCTCCTGCGCGAACAGCGGCGCGTTCACGTACGAGACGGTCTCGTCGACGACGTCCTCGAACACGCCCTTGAGCGCCGAGAGTTCGAGCACCTTGACGTCGTGCTGGGTGATCTCGCCGTACACCTCGACGTCGAGACGGGCCGCGACCTCGCCCGCGAGGGCGGTGAAGATGCGGCCGAGCTTCTCGGCGAGCGGCAGGCCCGGCTTGACGTCCTCGGCGATGACGCCGCCCTGGACGTTGACCGCGTCCGGCACCAGCTCGCCGGCGAGCGCCAGGCGCACCGACTTGGCGACGGCGATGCCGGCCTTCTCCTGGGCCTCGTCGGTGGAGGCGCCGAGGTGCGGGGTGCAGACGACCTGGTCGAGCTCGAAGAGCGGGGAGTCCGTGCAGGGCTCCTTCGCGTACACGTCGAGGCCGGCGCCGGCGACCCGGCCCTCCTTGATGGCCGAGTACAGCGCGGCCTCGTCGACGATCCCGCCGCGCGCGGCGTTGACGATGCGGACGGACGGCTTGACCTTGTGCAGCGCCTCGTCGCCGATGAGGCCGACGGTCTCGGGGGTCTTCGGCAGGTGGACGGTGATGAAGTCGGCGACCTCCAGCAGTTCGTCCAGGGCCAGCAGCTTCACCCCCATCTGGGCGGCGCGGGCCGGCTGCACGTAGGGGTCGTAGGCGACGATCTTCATGCCGAAGGCGGACATGCGCTGGGCGACCAGGACGCCGATGCGGCCGAGGCCGACGACGCCGAGGGTCTTCTCGCTGAGCTCGACGCCGGTGTACTTGGAGCGCTTCCACTCGCCGTTCTTCAGCGCGGTGTTGGCCTGCGGGATGTTGCGCGCGGTGGCGACGAGCAGGCCGCACGCGAGCTCGGCGGCGGTGACGATGTTGGAGGTCGGGGCGTTCACGACCATCACGCCGGCCTTGGTGGCGGCGGAGACGTCCACGTTGTCCAGGCCGACGCCGGCGCGGGCGACGACCCGCAGCTTCTTGGCGGCGGCGATGGCCTCCGCGTCGACCTTGGTGGCCGAGCGGACGAGGATCGCGTCGACGTCGGCGATCGCGGGGAGCAGCTCGGCGCGGTCGGCGCCGTCGCAGTGCCGGATCTCGAAGTCCGGGCCCAGGGCGTCCACGGTGGCGGGCGACAGCTCTTCAGCGATGAGTACGACAGGTTTCGAGCTCACGTGAGTCCTCACAGAGGCAGTGCGGACGGCCGTCCCGACGGCCGCAGGCGGTGGAGGGGGCTTGCCGCGTGAAAGCGCACGACGCTGTGGGCCAGACGCGATGTTGTTGAGCAGTGTAGTGCCGCATCGGCGCACGTCGTACGCCTCGTTGGAAGGATCACCCGTCCGTGGTTGGACGGGGTGTCCAAGGATGCGGCGCGGGGCCGGACAGGCTGTCCGGCCCCGCGCCGAGAGGCTTACGCCTCCTCGTCGTTCACCCAGCTCATGAGCTTGCGGAGCTCCTTGCCGGTGGTCTCCAGGAGGTGCTTCTCGTCCTGGGTCTTGTACTCGTTGTACTTCTTCAGGCCGCCGTGGTACTCGTCCATCCAGTTCTTGGCGAAGGTGCCGTCCTGGATCTCGGCGAGGACCTTCTTCATCTCGGCCTTGGTGGCGTCGGTGATGACGCGCGGGCCGGTGATGTAGTCGCCCCACTCGGCGGTCTCGGAGACGGACCAGCGCATCTTCTCCAGGCCGCCCTCGTACATGAGGTCGACGATGAGCTTCAGCTCGTGCAGGCACTCGAAGTACGCGATCTCGGGCTGGTAGCCGGCCTCGACCAGGGTCTCGAAGCCCGCCTTGACGAGCGCGGAGGCGCCACCGCAGAGGACGGCCTGCTCGCCGAAGAGGTCGGTCTCGGTCTCCTCGGTGAAGGTGGTCTTGATGACGCCGGCGCGGGTGCCGCCGATGGCCTTGGCGTACGACAGGGCGAGGGCGAAGGCGTTGCCGGTGGCGTCCTGCTCGACGGCGGCGATCGCGGGGACGCCGCGGCCCTCCTCGTACTGGCGGCGGACCAGGTGGCCCGGGCCCTTGGGGGCGACCAGGGCGACGTCGACGCCGGCCGGGGGCTTGATGAAGCCGAAGCGGACGTTGAAGCCGTGGGCGAAGAACAGCGCGTCGCCGTCCTTCAGGTTCGGGGCGATGGACTCCTCGTAGACCTTGGCCTGGATCGGGTCCGGGATCAGGATCATGATGAGGTCGGCCTCGGCCGCCGCCTCGGCGGGGGTGACGACGCGCAGGCCCTGCTCCTCGGCCTTCGCCTTGGACTTCGAGCCCTCGTGCAGACCGACGCGGACGTCGACACCCGAGTCGCGGAGCGACAGCGCGTGGGCGTGGCCCTGGCTGCCGTAACCGATCACCGCGACCTTGCGGCCCTGGATGATCGAGAGGTCGGCATCGGCGTCGTAGAACAGCTCGGCCACTGGAAATCTCCTTGAGGTGCTGGTGTTGCGTCCCACCGTACGGCGGGGAGCGGAAGGGAAGTTCTCTGGTCTCGTCAGTCGGACCGCCGGGCGGACCGGCGGTCGGCGACCGGTGACGCTCAGGCGCTGCGGTCGAGTGCCCGCAGGGACCGGTCCGTGATGGACCGGGCGCCACGCCCTATGGCGATGGTGCCCGACTGGACGAGCTCCTTGATGCCGAACTGCTCCAGCATCTTGAGCATGGCGTCCAGCTTGTCGCTCGAACCGGTGGCCTCGATGGTGACGGCCTCGGGCGAGACGTCGACGGTCTTGGCGCGGAAGAGCTTGACGATCTCGACGATCTGGGAGCGGGTCTCGTTGTCGGCGCGGACCTTCACCAGGACGAGCTCGCGCTGGATCGCGGCGCTGGGCTCGAGTTCGACGATCTTCAGGACGTTGACCAGCTTGTTGAGCTGCTTGGTCACCTGCTCCAGGGGCAGGTCCTCGACGTTGACCACGATGGTGATGCGGCTGATGTCGGGGTGCTCGGTGACGCCGACGGCGAGGGAGTCGATGTTGAAGCCGCGGCGGGAGAACAGGGCGGCAATCCGGGCGAGGATGCCGGGCGTGTTCTCGACGAGGACGGAGAGCGTGTGCTTCGTGGACATGTGTGGGTCTCTCTTCCTTCTGCGCTCTGCGTGCTCAGTCGTCTTCGCCGTCGCCGAAGTCGGGGCGGACGCCCCGCGCGGCCATGACCTCGTCGTTGGAGGTGCCGGCGGCGACCATCGGCCAGACCTGGGCGTCCTCGTGGACGATGAAGTCGATGACGACGGGCCGGTCGTTGATCGCGTTGGCCTCGGCGATGACCTTGTCGAGGTCGGCCGGGTCCTCGCAGCGCAGGGCGACGCAGCCCATGGCCTCGGACAGCTTCACGAAGTCCGGGACGCGGGTGCCCTTGGCGTCCGGGTTGACGTCGTCCGGGCCGGAGTGCAGGACCGTGTTCGAGTAGCGCTGGTTGTAGAAGAGGGTCTGCCACTGGCGGACCATCCCGAGGGCGCCGTTGTTGATGATGGCGACCTTGATCGGGATGTTGTTGAGGGCGCAGGTGGTGAGTTCCTGGTTGGTCATCTGGAAGCAGCCGTCGCCGTCGATCGCCCAGACGGTGCGTTCGGGCATGCCGGCCTTGGCGCCCATGGCGGCCGGGACGGCGTAGCCCATGGTTCCGGCGCCGCCGGAGTTCAGCCAGGTGGCGGGCTTCTCGTAGTCGATGAAGTGGGCGGCCCACATCTGGTGCTGGCCGACGCCGGCCGCGAAGATCGTGCCCTCGGGAGCCAGCTGGCCGATGCGCTGGATGACCTGCTGCGGCGAGAGGCTGCCGTCCTCCGGCAGGTCGTAGCCGAGCGGGTAGGTCTCGCGCCAGCGGTTCAGGTCCGCCCACCACGCGGAGTAGTCGCCCTGGTTGCCCTCGCTGTGCTCGGCCTGGACGGCCTGGACCAGGTCGGCGATGACCTCGCGGGCGTCGCCGACGATCGGGACGTCGGCGGCGCGGTTCTTGCCGATCTCCGCCGGGTCGATGTCGGCGTGGACGATCTTGGCGTACGGGGCGAAGCTGTCGAGCTTGCCGGTGACGCGGTCGTCGAAGCGGGCGCCGAGGGCGACGATCAGGTCGGCCTTCTGGAGCGCGGTGACGGCCGTGACGGCGCCGTGCATGCCGGGCATGCCGACGTGCAGCGGGTGGCTGTCGGGGAAGGCGCCGAGGGCCATCAGGGTGGTGGTGACCGGGGCGCCGGTGAGCTCGGCGAGGACCTTCAGCTCGGCCGTGGCGCCGGACTTGATGACACCGCCGCCGACGTACAGGACCGGGCGCTTGGCGGCCGTGATCAGCTTGGCGGCCTCGCGGATCTGCTTGGCGTGCGGCTTGGTGACCGGGCGGTAGCCGGGGAGCTCGGTCTGCGGCGGCCAGGAGAAGGTGGTCTTGGCCTGGAGGGCGTCCTTGGCGATGTCGACCAGGACCGGGCCGGGGCGGCCGGTGGAGGCGATGTGGAACGCCTCGGCGATGGTCCGCGGGATGTCCTCGGCCTTGGTGACCAGGAAGTTGTGCTTGGTGATCGGCATGGTGATGCCGCAGATGTCCGCCTCCTGGAAGGCGTCCGTGCCGATCGCCTTGGAGGCGACCTGGCCGGTGATCGCGACCATCGGGACGGAGTCCATGTGGGCGTCGGCGATCGGGGTGACCAGGTTGGTCGCGCCGGGGCCGGAGGTCGCCATGCAGACGCCGACCTTGCCGGTGGCCTGGGCGTAGCCGGTGGCCGCGTGGCCGGCGCCCTGCTCGTGGCGGACCAGGACGTGCCGGACCTTCTGGGAGTCCATCATCGGGTCGTACGCCGGGAGGATCGCACCGCCCGGAATGCCGAAGACGGTGTCCGCGCCCACCTCTTCGAGAGAACGGATGAGGGACTGCGCACCCGTGACGTGCTCGACGGTGGTGGCGGGCGTCGCGCCGCTGCGGGGCCGCGGCTGCGGATGGTGCCCGGTGGCCTGCTCGGTCATCAGCATCTCTTCTCGAAGCAGAGGGTTTTTTGCGAGGGTTTTACGGGGTTTTGCGTCGACTTTCAGGAGGACCGAAGCAACAAAAAACCCCTCGTGCCGGAAGGCAAGCGAGGGGAGCGCGTCGGGTGGTTCTCAGCGGGCCTGAGGCGGCCCGGCTTCAGCCGACGCGCTGTCCAAGTACGAGAATTCGGGTGCGCATGGCACTGACCCTCCCTCCCGGGCCTCGTCACTGTCAAGTGGGTGGGATGCGCGTCTCATCATGTGAGCGGATCGGGGGACGGTTTCCGCCGCGTCTCCGGGCCCGCTCCGGCCGGTACGGAGACGGCTCCGGGCAGCGGATAGGCGCCCCGGACGAGTGCGCGGCGGAGCCGGTACTCGTCGAGCGGGCCCGAGAAGGCCATGCCCTGCGCGTGCCGGCAGCCCATGGCCCGCAGGGCCAGCACCTGCTCGGGGACGTCGACGCCGTCGGCGACGGTCTGCATGCCCAGCTCCCCGGCGATGCGGAGCACCCCGCTGGTGATCTTGCGGAGCCGGGCGGATTCGACCACGCCTTCGACGAGACCTCTGTCCAGTTTCAGTATGTCGACCGGGAGGCGCCGGAGGGCGTGGACGGCGACATGTCCGCTGCCGAATCCGTCGAGGGCGATCCGGACGCCGAGCCGGCGCAGCGCGACCAGCCGCTGCTCCAGCTCGTCCAGCGGGATCCGGTGGTCGGTGTCGGCCAGCTCGATGACGAGCGAGCCGGAGGGCAGCCCGTGCCGGGCCAGCAGGGCCTCGACGGAGCCGAGCGGCACCGAGCGGTCGAGCAGCCGGCGGGCGGCGAGCCGGATGCTGACCGGGGTGCGGTGGCCGCTGCCGGCCCGCTCGGCGGCCTGCTCGACGGCCTCCTCCAGCAGCCAGCGGCCCAGCTCGGCGGTGCGCTCGCCGTCGTCGGTGACCCGCAGGTACTCGGCGGGGGTGAAGAGGATGCCCTGGGCGGAGCGCCAGCGGGCCTGGGCGCTGACGGCGGAGATCCGGCCGGTGGCGAGATCCACGACGGGCTGGTGGAGGAGGGCGAACTCGCCGTCGTGGAGGGCGCTGCGGAGCCGGGCGGCGAGTTCGGTGCGCCGGACGACCTCGGCCTGCATCTGGGGCACGTACAGCTCGACCCGGTCCTTGCCGCCGGCCTTGGCCCGGTACATGGCGAGGTCGGCGTTGCGCAGCAGGGCGCCGGCGTCGATGCCGGGCTCGGCGAACGCGACGCCGATGGAGGCGGCGACCCGGACCTCGGTGCCCCCGTCGACGCGGTAGGGGCGGGAGAGGGTCTGCCGCAGCCGGTCGGCGATCTCCTGGACCTGGGCCTCGCGGGCGGCCCGGTCGCGCAGCCCGTCGCCGAGGATGAGGGCGGCGAACTCGTCGCCGCCGAGCCGGGCGGCGGTGTCCCCGGCCCGTACGGCCTCCTGGAGGCGGCGGGCGGCCTGGATCAGGAGGTCGTCGCCGGCCTGGTGGCCGAGCCGGTCGTTGACCGCCTTGAAGCCGTCGAGGTCGATGAAGAGCACGGCGGTGCCGGGGTCGGAGGAGCGGCGGCCCCCGAGGGCCTGGCCGACGCGGCGGGTGAAGAGCGCGCGGTTGGGCAGGTCGGTGAGCGGGTCGTGCTCGGCGTTGTGCTGCAACTGCGCCTGGAGACGCACCCGTTCGGTCACGTCGCGGCTGTTGAAGATGAGGCCGCCCTGGTGCCGGTTGACGGTGGACTCGACGTTGAGCCAGTCCCCGCTGCCGGAGCGGAAGCGGCACTCGATGCGGGTGGTGGGCTCGTCGGCGGGCGAGGCGGCGAGGAAGCGGCGCACCTCGTGGACGACGGCCCCGAGGTCCTCGGGGTGGATGAGGGAGGCCAGTTCGGAGCCGACCAGCTCCTCGGCGTCCCGCCCGTACACCCCGCTCGCGGCGGGGCTGACGTACCGCAGTACACCGCTGGGCGCGGCGATCATGATGACGTCGCTGGAGCCCTGCACGAGGGACCTGAAGTGGTTCTCCTTCTGGGCCAGTTCGTGGGTGAGGGCGATGTTGTCGATGAGCATGATGCCCTGGCGGACGACGAGGGCGAGGACGACGGCGCAGCCGGTGAGGACGACGACGCGGTCGATCCGGCGGCCCTCGACCACGTTGTACAGGATCCCGAGGGTGCAGACCGCGGCGGCGAGGTACGGAGTGAGGGCGGCGAGCGACCCCGCGATGGGGCGGCTGGGCAGCCCGGGACCGCGGACCGCCGCGGTCTCCGGCGGCCGGCGGACACCCCACGGGGCGTAGGCGAGCAGCAGGGAGCCGGCGAACCAGCCGGCGTCGAGCAACTGGCCCGAGACGTAGTTGGCGCGCATCAGCGGCGAGGTGAAGAGGGCGTCGCAGAGCACGGTGAGCGCGAGGGCGGCGATCGCGGTGTTGACCGCCGAGCGGTTCGCGTGCGAGCGGCGGAAGTGGAGCGCGAGGACCATGCTGACGAGCACGATGTCGAGGAGCGGGTACGCGAGCGACAGCGCGGCCTGGGCCACGGACTCGCCCTGGAAGTGGGCGGTGTGGGCGAGGGCGAGGCTCCAGGAGAGGGTCAGCAGGGATCCGGCGATGAGCCAGGCGTCGAGCCCCAGGCAGACCCAGCCGGCCCGGGTGACGGGCTTCTTGGCGAGGACGAGGAGACCGACGATGGCGGGCGGGGCGAAGAGTAAGAAGAAGAGGTCGGCGACGGAGGACTCGGGGACCTCCTGGCCGCGCACGACCTCGTACCAGCCCCAGACGGCGTTCCCGGCGCCGGCCATGAAGGACGAGAAGGCGAAGAGGAGCCAGGCGGGGCGGGTGCCGCCGCGCTCGGTCCTGGCGTAGAGGAAGCAGGAGACGGCGGCGGTGAAGGCGGCGGCGCTCAGCCCGAAGTCGCCCATGACGAGGGCGAGTCGGGGGGACCCCCAGCCGAGGGCGGCGCCGGTGGTGTAGCCGGCGCAGACGAGACCGAGGGCGATCTGGGCGAGGAGCGAGCCGGCCCAGGAGGGCGGTCGCCCCGGTCCGGGCGCGGTGGTCCGCTCGGCGCCGGGCAGGCCGGTCCCGGCGGGGGCGGCCTCGCGCCGCATCAGGGCGGTGGCGCCGGTGCCGCTCACGGCGTCCTCCCGCCCCTCGTCGTGTCCGAAGCCGCCCGCCTCCCCGTCCGCCCCGCCGAAGGCGTGCGGGTCCGGCAGCCGGCGCGGGGCGCCGTCGGGGCGGGCGCCGTCGTCCGGGGCCGGCGCGGGGCGCGGGGCGCGGGCGGACGGCTGGGGGACCACGGAGGCGCGCAGGCGGGCGCGTGCGGACGCGTCCGGGCCCGGCGCGACGCGCTCGCGGGGCGGGACGGCACCGGCCGTCCGGGCCGGCCCGGCACCGCGGTCGGGGCAGGCGTCCGGACCGGGGTCGGGGCATGAGTCGGGGCAGGGCCCGGCGGCCCGGGACAGCCCCGGGCCGTCCAGGCACTCCGCGCGGTGGGGCGCGGCCTGGTCCGGCACCGAACACGCGAGACCGGCGGCGAGGCGCGGGAGGTCACCAGGCGGCGTCGCCGCGCGCGACCGTCGGTCGTCCGGCCGTGCTTCACCCGTCACCCCCCTCGGATTCTGATGGCCCGTCACTTCGCTCCCCAGCGTCAGCCCGTACACGACGCAGTCCCCCGATCCGGGACGATACACCAGGACCGTCACTCAGGGACAGGGGTGGAGTACTCTCCGTGACGACCTGAGGGCTTGCGGGCGGCGCGCGAGGGGGCGCGCCGCCCGGCGGCCTCAGGTGGTGCGGAGGACGTTCGCGAGCTCCTCCCCCGCCGCGAACCGGCTCACCTGCGCCGCGATCAGCCGCTTCGCCCGCGGCATGAACGCCGAGGTGGATCCGCCGACGTGCGGCGTGACGAGGACACCCGGAGCGTGCCACAGCGGATGCCCGGCCGGCAGCGGTTCCGGGTCGGTCACGTCGAGGGCGGCCGTGATCCGACCGCTCTCCACCTCCTTGAGCAGGGCGTTCGTGTCGACCACCGGTCCGCGGGCGACGTTGACGAGCAGCGCCCCGTCCTTCATCCGGGCGAGAAATCCGGCGTCGGCGAGGTGCCGGGTCTCCGGGGTGAGCGGGGTGGAGAGCACCACCACGTCGGCGTCGGGCAGCAGGGCGGGGAGGTCGGCGAGGGCGTGCACCGGTCCGCGCGCCGTGGTGCGAGCGGAGCGTGCGACGCGCGCGACCCGCGCGCACTCGAACGGCGCGAGCCGGTCCTCGATCGCCGAGCCGATCGATCCGTACCCGACGATGAGGACGGACTTGTCGGCGAGCGCCGGGTAGAAGCCGTCGCGCCACTCCTCGGCGTCCTGGCCCCGGACGAAGCGCGGGATGCCGCGCAGGGAGGCCAGTATCAGGGCGAGGGTGAGCTCGGCGGTGCTGGCCTCGTGGACGCCCTTGGCGTTGCAGACCGAGACGCCCGGGCCGAGCGCGCCGAGCCCGGGGACGACGTGGTCGATGCCGGCGGACAGGGTCTGGACGACGCGCAGCGAGGTCATCGCGGCGAGCGGCCGGACCGCGATCGCGGAGCCCTTCATGTACGGGACGACGTAGAAGGCGCAGTCCTTGGGGTCCGCCGGGAAGTCGGGTCCGCCGTCCCAGAACCGGTAGTGCAGTCCCGACGCGCCCGGCTCCGGCAGCCCGTCGATCTCGTCGGCGGGGATCGGAAGCCACACGTCAGCGGTGGTGGGTGCGAGTGTCATGTCCGGGAGGCTATGCGAAGAATCCCGCGCGCCATTGGTTACTTTGGGGGGCGGCACAGGGAGGGGTAGCGGCACGTGGAGCGCAGGACTATCGGGGCGACGGCGCTCGACGTGGGGGCCGTCGGCCTCGGCTGCATGCCGATGAGCTGGGCCTACGGGCGTTCCCAGCAGCGGGGCGACCGCTCGCTGCGGGCCGTGCACGCCGCGCTGGACGCCGGGGTGAACCTGCTGGACACGGCCGACATGTACGGGCCGTTCACCAACGAACTGCTGCTGGGCCGGGTGCTGAAGGAGCGCAGGGCCGACGTCTTCGTCTCCACGAAGTGCGGGCTGCTCGTCGGCGACGGGCACGTCGTCGCCAACGGCCGGCCGGAGTACGTGCGCCGGGCCTGCGACGCCTCGCTGCGGCGGCTCCAGACGGACGTCCTCGACCTGTACCTGCTGCACCGGGCGGACCCCGAGGTGCCGGTGGAGGAGACCTGGGGGGCGATGGCGGAGCTGGTGGCGGCGGGCAAGGTGCGGGCGCTCGGCCTGAGCGCGGTCGGGGTGCGGCGGACCCGGCGTTCGCCGGCCGGTGACCTGTACGAGGGAACGATCCGCCAGCTGGCCCGGGTGCAGCAGGTCTTCCCCGTCGCGGCCGTCCAGGCCGAACTGTCGGTGTGGGCGCCGGAGGCGCTGGCGCGGCTGCTGCCCTGGTGCGCGGCGCGGGGCATCGGACTGCTCGCGGCGATGCCGCTGGGCAGCGGTTTCCTGACGGGGACGCTGACGCCGGGCGGCGGCTTCGAGCCGGACGACCCGCGGGCCCGGCACCCGCGGTTCACGGCCGAGATGATGGCGGCGAACCAGCCGCTGGTGGCCGGGCTGCGGCGGGTGGCGGCGCGGCACGGCGACGGGGTGACCGCGGCGCAGGTGGCGCTGGCGTGGGTGCTCGCGCAGGGCCGGCACGTGGTGCCGGTGCCGGGGACGAAGCGGGAGCGGTGGGCGGTGGAGAACGCCGGCGCGGCCGGGCTGCGGCTCACCGGCCGCGACCTCGCGGAGCTCGCGGCGCTGCCCGCGGCGCGCGAGTCGTGGGAGTATCCGCGGTCCTGACCTGCGGTTCCGCCCGATGCCCGGAGGGATTCCGGGAAAGGGGAGCGGGAGACGGGAACCTGATCGGCACGAGCGGTGTATCAAGAGGGAAGGGATGCCGCTCGAACGCTCGTACCGTCGAAGGGACCGGATCATGAGCCGTCCTGCTGTGCTGAAGGCCCTGGGGGGTGCCGCCGCGCTGGTGTTCGCGGTGGGCTGCTCCTCGGGCGCCGACACCGGTGTGCGGGGCACCTCGCCGCCCGTCTCGCCGGCCCCCTCGTCCGCCGCGGCGCCGTCGTCGGCGCGTCCGGCCGGGGACGGGCGGGTGGCGGTGGCGGGGACGCTCACCGAGGGGCTGCGGTCGCCCTGGGGGCTCGCCGCGCTGCCGGACGGCGACCTGCTGGTCTCGTCGCGGGACGACCGGACCGTCACCCGGGTGGACGGACGGAGCGGTGCGAAGACCTCGCTGGGCGAGGTGCCGGGGGTGGTGCCGGGCGGCGAGGGCGGGCTGATGGGCCTGGCCGTGCGCGACGGGTGGGTGTACGCGTACCTGACCGCCGCGTCCGACAACCGGATCGTGCGGATGCGGTACGGCGGCGGGGCGGGCGACCGGCTCGGGGCGCCGGAGCCGGTGCTCACGGGCATCCCGAAGGGCGTGGTGCACAACGGCGGGCGGATCGCCTTCGGTCCGGACGGGATGCTGTACGCCGGCACCGGCGAGACGGGGCGGACCGGGCTGGCGCAGGACCGGGAGTCGCTGGGCGGGAAGATCCTGCGCATGACCCCGGAGGGGAAGCCGGCGCCGGGCAATCCCTTCCCGGGCTCGGTGGTCTGGTCGACCGGCCACCGGAACGTGCAGGGCATCGCCTGGGACGCCGAAGGGCGGCTGTGGGCGGCCGAGTTCGGGCAGAACACCTGGGACGAGCTGAACCTGGTGGAGCCGGGGCGGAACTACGGCTGGCCGGAGGCCGAGGGCCGCGCCGGGCGGTCGGGGTTCGTGGACCCGGTGGCCCAGTGGCCGACCTCGGAGGCGTCGCCGAGCGGCATCGCCTACGCGCGGGGCGCGGTGTGGATGGCGGGGCTGCGGGGCGAGCGGCTGTGGCGGATCCAGCTGTCGGGCGCGGAGCGGTCCGGGGAGCCGGAGGCGTTCCTGGCCGGGGAGTACGGGCGGCTGCGGACGGTCCTCGCGGGCGGGGACGGGCGGCTGTGGCTGGTGACGAGCGAGACCGACGGCCGGGGCACGCCCGGCTCAGGGGACGACCGGATCCTGAGGCTCGACGTGAGATGACGGCCCCGGCCCGGATCGGACGCGTGCGCGCGGGGTCGGGGCGCGGGGTCAGCGGGGGGCGTCGAGGAGGTGGAGGCGGTGGGCCAGCGCGGCGGCCTCGCCGCGGCCGGAGACGCCGAGCTTGGCGAGGATGTGGGAGACGTGGACGCTGGCGGTCTTCGGTGAGATGAACAGCTCCTCCGCGATCTGCCGGTTGGTGCGGCCGGCCGCGACCAGGCGCAGGACGTCCTGCTCGCGGGGGGTCAGCCCGAAGGCGTCGGCCTCCGGCTCGGGCTCCGGCGGGGCGTCGGCGGTGAGCGGGACGCGGGCGCGGGCGGCGAGCAGTTCGACGTCCTCCCGGAGGGGGTGGGCGCCGAGGGCGACGGCGGTGGCGTGGGCCTGCCGGAGCAGGGCCGTGGCCTCGTCGCGCCGGCCGCCCTCGGTGAGGAGCGCGTCGGCGAGCCGGTGGCGGGCGCGGGCCAGCGGGTAGGGCTGGCCGAGCGGGGCCCACGCCTCGACGATCTCCGCCCAGCGGGCCGCGGTGTCCCGGCCCTCGGCGCGGGCCAGCTCCTCGCCGACCTGGAGCGCATGGGCGACCCAGACGGGGGCGGGGGTGGCGAGGGCGCGGACGCAGCGGCGGACGGCGGCCAGCGCCTCGGCGCGGCCCTCCTCGGCGGCGGGCAGGCCGCGGCTGTCGGCCTCGGCGGTGACGGCGGTGAGGACGAGCGGCCAGCCGTAGCGGTGGGTGCCGGGCGGGAAGCCGTCCTCGGCGGCGGCGGCGATCCGGGCGCGGACGTCGGCGAGGCGGCCCTCGGCGGCGGCGGTGGCGACCTCCACGCCGGCCAGCGGGAGGGTGTACTGCGGGACCGGGTCGCGGGTGCCGTAGACGGCGCGGGCCTCGTCCAGGTGCCGGACGGCGGTGGCGGTCTCGCCGCGGGCGACGGCGATCTGGGCGAGCCGGACGTGGGCGGAGCCGCGGGGCTTGGTGCTGGTGGCGGAGGAGAGCAGGCGTTCGGCCTCGGCGCGGGCCTCGTCCCAGCGGCCGAGGGAGAGGAGGGATTCGGCCTTGTTGCCGCGGATCCAGCCGGCGGACTCGACGAGGCCGCGGGTGCGGGCGAGTTCGAGGCCGGCGTCGGAGAGGGTGACCGCCTCGGCGGAGCGGCCGAGGGATTCCAGGGCGGAGACGATGTTGATGTGCGCGCGGGCGGCCTCGTGGAACTGGCCGAGGACGGTGGCCCGTTCGCGGACCGCGTGCATCTCGGCGAGCCCGGCCTCGCGGTCGCCGGCGGCGACCATGATGGTGCCGAGGGTGAGACGGGCGTTGAGCTCGGTCGCCTCGGCCTTGACCAGGCGGGCGTACTCGACGGCGCGTTCGGCGGCGGCGAGGGCTTCGGGACCGGGTTTGCGGAGCATGCCCCAGCCGGCGGCGCCGGCGAGGACGGTGGCGTGGACGGCGGACGGCGGCAGGCCCTTGACCAGTTCCTGGGCGCGGGAGATCTCGGCCCAGCCGTCGCCGCGGCCGAGGTTGGACTGGAGCCGGGCCTGCTCGGCCCAGAACCAGGCCGCGCGCAGGGGGTCGTGCTCGTCGTCGGCGTCGGTGTCGAGGAGGCGGAGCGCCATCTTGCCGATCTTGAGCGCGCGTTCGCGTTCGCCGCAGAGACGGGCGGCGACGGCGGCCTCGGCGAGCAGGTCGAGGTGGCGCAGCGGGGTGGTCGCCGGGTCGCAGCCGCAGGGCGGGTACGCCTCCGCGTAGTCGAGGGGGCGCAGGCCGGCGCGGATCTCGGCGGGGGTCTCGTCCCAGAGTTCCATGGCGCGTTCGAGGAGGCGGAGCTGTTCGGCGTAGGCGTGGCGCTTGCGGGTGGCGACGGCGGCGTCGAGGACGGCGGGCAGCGCCTTGGCGGGGTCGTGGGCGTGGTACCAGTACGTGGCCAGGCGGGTGGCCCGCTCGTCGGGGCGGACGAGCCCCGGGTCGGCCTCCAGGGCCTCGGCGTACCGCCGGTTGAGGCGGGAGCGCTCGCCGGGGAGGAGGTCGTCGCTGACGGCCTCGCGGACCAGCGAGTGGCGGAAGCGGTAGCCCTCCCCGTCGGGGACGGCGAGGAGGATGTTGGCGCCGACGGCGGCGCGCAGCGCCTCGATGAGGTCGTCCTCGGCGAGGCGGGCGACGGCGGCGAGGAGCCCGTACTCGACGGTCGAGCCGCCCTCGGCGACGATCCGGGCGACCCGCTGCGCGTCCTCGGGGAGGGTCTCGACGCGGACCAGGAGGAGGTCGCGGAGGGAGTCGCTGAGCGGGCCGGTGCCGTCGCCGCAGCTGCGGGAGGCGACGAGTTCCTCGACGAAGAAGGCGTTGCCGTCGGAGCGGTCGAAGATCTCGTCGACGAGGCCGGGGGCGGGTTCGGCGGCCAGGATGCCGGCGAGCTGGCGGCGCACCTCGGTGCGGGTGAAGCGGGCGAGCTCGATGCGGCGGATGGTGCGCATCCGGTCGAGTTCGGCGAGGAGGGGGCGCAGCGGGTGGCGGCGGTGGATGTCGTCGGCGCGGTAGGTGGCGACGACCACGATCCGGCCGCGGCGCAGGGTGCGCAGCAGATAGGTGAGGAGGTGGCGGGTGGAGGTGTCGGCCCAGTGGAGGTCTTCGAGGACGAGGACGAGGGTGCGGTCGGCGGCGAGCCGTTCCAGCAGGCGGACGGTGAGCTCGAAGAGGCGGGCGGTGGCGTCCTCGTCGCCGGTGTCGGCGCCGCCCGGGTCGCCGAGCTCGGGCAGGAGCCGGGCGAGTTCGCCCTCGTGGCCGTCCGCCGCGGCGTCGACCTCGCCGGGGAGGCGGCGGCGCAGGGTGCGCAGGGCGGCGGAGAAGGGCGCGAAGGGCAGCCCGTCGGCACCGAGTTCCACGCAGCCGCCGACGGCCACGACCGCGCCGGCGGCGCAGGCGGCGTCCCGGAACTCCTCGACGAGCCGGGTCTTGCCGACGCCGGCCTCGCCGGCGACGAGCAGGGCCTGGGGCTCTCCCGCGGTCGCGCGGGAGAGCGCCTCGGTGAGGGCGGTGAGTTCGCCGGCGCGGCCGACGAAGACGGGGCTGACGGACCTGGTCTCCACGGCGCCGAGCATCGCACAGGCGCCCCGCGGCTCACCCATACGGGGTCACGCGACCCGGGCGAAGCGTTCCCTGCCGGTGCTCACCCGCCCCTCGGGTTCATGGCGTCCGGCGCGGCGGGCGGCCTTGGCGGCGCGGGCGGCCTCGCGGCCGAGGCGCTGGGCGGCGGCCTCGCGGACCAGCTCGGCGTGGGCGGCGCGGTGGAGTTCGTACTGGAACATGGGGTGCTCCCTGGGCGGTGGTGGCCGGTGTCGGCATCGCTCTTCGCGATGCCTCCACCTTCGCCGCCCAGCCGGTGCCGCGGCATCGGGCGAGTGCCGCATGTTCGGGACGCGGGGGGGGCCTTAGGGAGGTCCGGGGGCCGCCTTAGGCGGCCCGGGGAGGGTGCGTACGGGTTCCCCGGGCCGCCCCGGGCGGGTCAGGCGGTGCGGCGGGCGCGCCACTCGGGGGCCAGCAGGGACCAGACCTCGATGTCGGTGCGGGTGCCGCGGTGGGCGTAGTGCTCGCGGAGGACGCCGTCGCGGGTCATGCCGAGCCGGCGGGCGACGGCGATGCTGGACTCGTTCTTCGAGGAGACGAGCCATTCGAGGCGGTGGATGCCCCGCTGCTCGACGGCCCAGTCGATGATGATCCGGCAGGCGCGGGTGACGAGGCCGCGGCCGGCGGCGGCGCGTTCCAGCCAGCAGCCGACCTCGGCGTGGCCGGCGGCCACGTCCATGGTGCGGAACATGACGCCGCCGACGAGGGTGCCGTCGGCCCAGATGCCGTAGAGGCGTCCGGCGTCGTTCGCGGTCTTCTCGGCGTAGCCGCGGAGGAAGGCGCGGGCGGAGTCCAGGTCGTGGACGGCGTCGGCGAGGCCGATGTGGGTGCCGACGTACTCCCGGCCGCGGTCCATGTGGGCGAGGAACTCCTCCGCCTGCCAGGGCTCCAGGGGCCTCAGCTCGGCGGCGTCGTCACCCAGCGATATCGCGAACATCCTCGTTCTCCTCCGTGTCCGTCACCGTGATGCGCTGCCCGGGGATCTTCGCACGGGCGTCGGCGGCGACGCGGCACTCGGGCGGCTCGATGCTGATCCTGGGCAGGATCCGGTCGAGGCTCCGGGGCAGCCACCAGTTGGCGCCGCCGAGCAGGTGCATCAGGGCGGGGACGAGGAGGGTCCTCAGGACGAAGGCGTCGAGGGCGACGGCGGCGGCGAGGGCGATGCCGAACATCGCGATGACCCGGTCGCCGGAGAGCACGAAGGCGAGGAAGACCGCGATCATGATGACCGCGGCGGAGTTGATCACGCGGCTGGTCTCGGCGAGGCCGACCCGGACCGCGCGCCGGTTGTCGCCGGTCTCCAGCCATTCCTCGTACATCCGGCTGACCAGGAAGACCTGGTAGTCCATGGAGAGGCCGAAGAGGACCGAGACCATGATCACGGGGAGGAAGGGCTCGATCGGGCCGGCGCTGCCGAGGCCGAGGAGTTCGGCGCCCCAGCCCCATTGGAAGATCGCGACGACGATGCCGAAGGCGGCGGCGACGGCCGCGATGTTCATGGCGGCGGCCTTGAGCGGGATGCCGATCGAGCGGAAGGCGAGCAGCAGGAGCAGGCAGCCGAGGGCGACGACGACGCCGACGAAGAGCGGCAGCTTGCCGACGATCACCTCGGCGAAGTCGTCGTACGAGGCGGTGATGCCGCCGACGTGCACGTCCAGCGAGGTGCCGGTCCCGGCGACCGGGACGACGTCGTGGCGGATCCGGTCGACGAGCTCGCTGGTCGCCTCGGACTGCGGCGAGGAGTCGGGGACGACGGTGAGGACGGCGGTGTCCCCGGAGCCGTTGTACGTGATCGGGGAGACGGCGGCGACGCCCTGGGTGGCGGCGAGCGCGTCCGGCAGCCGGTCGAGGGCGACCCGGTCGTCCGCGCCGTCGAGGGCGGCGACGAGGGTGAGGGGGCCGTTCACGCCCGGTCCGAAACCGTCGGCGAGGAGGTCGTACGCCTGCCGGGTGGTGGCGGTGGCCGGATTGTTGCCCTGGTCGGAGGTGCCGAGGTGGAGCGAGAGGGTCGGCAGCGCGAGGACGGTCATGACGACGACGGCGACGGCCCCGAGCAGCTTCGGGTGGCGCTCGACGAACGCGGACCAGCGGGCGGCGAAGCCGGTGGGCAGCTCGGGCTGCGGGCCGTGCTCGGCGAGCGTACGGCGCTCCCGCCGGGACAGCGCGCGCATGCCGATGAGGGAGAGCAGCGCGGGCAGCAGGGTCACCGAGGCGGCGACGGTGAGGACGACGGTCAGGGCCGCGGCGAGGGCGACGCCGTTGAGGAAGCCGAGGCGGAGGATGAGCATGCCGAGCAGCGCGATGCAGACGGTCGCGCCGGCGAAGACGACGGCGCGGCCGGTGGTGGCGACGGCGGTCACGGCGGCCTCGTCGACGGGCAGGCCGCGTTTCAGGCCCTTGCGGTGCCGGGTGACGATGAAGAGGGCGTAGTCGATGCCGACGCCGAGGCCGATGAGCATGCCGAGCATGGGCGCGAAGTCGGCGACCGTCATCACGTGGCCGAGGAGCACGATCCCGGAGTACGCGATGCCGACGCTGACCAGGGCGGTGGCGATGGGCAGCAGCGAGGCGGCGAGCGAGCCGAAGGCCAGGAAGAGGACGACGGCGGCGACGGCCACGCCGACCGCCTCCGCGACGTGGCCGCCGGGCGCCTCGGTCAGCGCGACGGCGCTGCCGCCGAGCTCCACCCGGAGCCCGTCGGTGCCGGCCGTCTTCGCCGTGTCGACGAGGGCCCGGGCCTGCGCTACGGGGATGTCGTCGGCCTGCTCGCGGAAGGTGACGGTGGCGTACGCGGTCCGCCCGTCCTCGCTGACCTGGCCGCGCGCGGCACCGTCCCCGTACGGGGAGGCGACGGCGGCGACGCCGGGCAGCGCCGCGACCCGCTCCAGCATCGGCCCGACCCGCTCCTGCACCGCGTCCGCGCGGACGCTGCCGCGCTCGGTGTGCCAGACGATGGTGTCGGTGTCCCCGCCGAGCCCCTGGAACCCGCGGTCGAGCAGGGCGGTCGCCCGCCCGGACTCGGTGCCCGGCACCTCGTAGTCGTTGGAGTACGCGCTGCCGGCGAAGGCGGCGGCGCCACCGACCCCGGCGAGGGCGAGGACCCACAGGAGAACGGCGACGAGGCGGTGCCGGATGAACCACCGTGCGATGGCTGCCAAAGGACGTGCTCCCTGCTGGATCGGTGCTCGCGGCCCACTGTCGCAGCCAAACGTGATCGTTTGACCGTTTCGTGTCGATCCTCACAGATCGTGCGGGCCGGGGAGTGCCGTCACACGCGGTGGCTCGGCCGCGGCCCGGGCCGACTGCCCTTCCGCCCTCAGGCCCCGCCCGCTACGCGCCCGGGGCACTGCAGCCGGGCCTGCGCGAAGTCCTGGAACTCCTTCATCAGCTGCGGCAGGGCGGCCTGGAGCGCGGCCGGGTCGGGAGTGTCGTTCGCGGTGATCCGCAGCTCGATGTACTTCCCCGGCGTGTTGGCGTCCTTGGCCGGTTCGCAGGTGAAGGAGGCGGCGGCGCCGGTGTCCCAGATGATGCCCTTCTCTCCCACGTCGAGCGGCTTGGGGTGGGCGGAGTCCCACGAGGACCAGTCGATGGACTCCGCGAAATTCCGGCGCGTGGCCACTGCCTGAAACTTCGTGTTTCCGTCGATGTACAGGGTGCAGGTCGCCGAGTCGAGTTCTTTTGTCAGGGCGAACGGATCACCGGAATCGGGCGAGAATTCCACCGTGTCGCCCGGCGGCAGAAGCGGAGCCACGTCACTCCCGGCGAACGCCCCACCGCCCCAGCAGACGCGCTCGGGCAGCTGGGGGGCGGCCTTCTCCTCGCCGGCGGCGCAGCCCGCCAGAAGACCTGCCGCGACGGCGGCTGTCGATGCCACCGCAGTGGTACGGGCGAAGCGTCGCATGATCAGTTCTCCCCGGAGACTCGGAGGACGGCGAAGTCGCGACCGATGGCATGGGCCGATGCCGTCTCGGTCGACGCGGAACCCTGGTAGTCCTGGATCTCGGCCTCGCTGAGCCCCGCCGCCTTCCCCGCCCGCGCCACGGCGGCCTCGGCGGAATTCTTGGCGAAGGTCTCCGCCTGGGCATATCCCGATGCGGCCTCATGGCGGGCGTCCGTGGCCGTGTCCTGCTTCGCACCCTCCGTGAGGTATTCGGTGACGTCTTCCTTGACCCAGCCGATCATGTCACCGCCGATGGGCAGCATCTCGAGGTACTTGGCCCCGAAGAGGTCGATCCAGCGATTCGCCCACTTCGCGTTCTCCGCGACGCCGTCGTTGTACTCCTTGTCCGAGCGGGCCGCCGCGTCGACCACGGCCTGGGCCCGCGCCTCGCTCATCATGCCCGCGATCTCGCCGCCCGGGTGGACGGCGTTGCGGACGGCCTCGCCCGTGTCGGCGTACTTCTCCGGGTTCTGGAAGACGTCCGACACCAGGGCCGTGGTGAACGCCTGCTGGGCGTTGGTGATCGCGCCGTACGCGTCGGGGTCCTGGCCGACCGCGCCGAGGAACTGGGCCATCTCGGCCTTGTCGAAATCCGCCCGCTCACCGAACGGCTTGATCCGCTCCGCGCCGTTCTCGGCGGTGGCCTGGAGGTCCGCCATGTACTCGGCGGCCATGTTGCCCAGGTTGGGGGCGATGCCGGTGAGCGGGCCGTCGTCGACGGCGAGCTCCGGCGAGTTGCCGATCTTCTCGACGACCTTCTCCATGACGCTCGCCATGGTCTTGGTGTGCTCCACCGGCTTCGCGTCCTCGTCGCCGGGGACGCGGCCGGTGACCGCGGCCTCCAGGGCGTTGCCGAGGGCGGTCTGGCCGGGAGTGGTCCCGCTGCCGGAGACGGTGTCGTAGTAGTCGTCCGTGGGCTTCCGGTCGAGCATGTAGTCGACGACGCTCTTCGCGTCCTTGCCGGTGAGCTCGTCGTCCGCGAGGGTGACGATGCCGTCCTTGTTCGTGTCCGAGCGGAGCTGCTCGTCGAAGAAGGCAGCCGAGGCCGCGGGATTGTTCGCCATGGCCTCCATGAGGCCCGTGAGGGGGTTGAAGCCCTTGCCGCCGCTCTCGCCGAGGTTGATGCGCGTGTCCATGTTCGTGGGCAGCGACTCCGACCAGCGGCCCGGGTCCTCCCGGTCCAGGGCGACCATGTCGCGGCCGACGGAGACCAGGAAGTCCTTGTCGTACGTGCCCTCCCGGAGGAGGCCGCCGAGGGCCTGGTAGCCGTAGATCTTGGAGAAGCCGACGCCGGGGACGTCGAGCTCCTTGCGGCCGGCCTTCAGGAGGCCTTCCGTCCACACCGTGTCGAGGTGGTTCGGGGTCGTCCGCTGGGTGGCGAGGCCGAGCATCGCGCCCATGTCGGACTGGATGCCGCGGACCAGGTCGGCGCGGTCCTGGCCGGCCGGCCCGAGGGACGTCGAGTCCAGGGACATCTTCGCGTACGCGTCGAGCGTGGCCTCGGGACCCAGCCACCGGTAGAAGCCGGTCGCGAACTCGGGGTCGTTCCGGTTGTCGTCCAGCAGGTCCTCGAGTTCCTTCAGCTGGCCCGGGTGCCGTGCCGTGCCGCCTTCGCCGGTGACCTTCTTCAGCAGCTCCGCGGCCCGGGCGACCTGCTCCTCGTCGAGGGTCTTGTACGTGGGGGCGCTGAAGTTGTGGTCGTCCTTGACGTTCGCCGCGAGGGCGCGCCGCAGCGACTCGTCGGCGTCGGCGCAGTCCTCGACGAGACGGTCGATCTTCCGCTGCCAGGCGGCCACGGCCTCCTTCTGCTCCCGTACGAGCTTCGGGTAGTCGATGTCCGGGTCGTGGGCGGCGGCGACGTCGGTCGACAGGTCGTGCCGGGGCCGGGCCTTGCCCTGCGCGTCGACGTGGACACCGGCCGCGGGGGCCTCCTCGTCCCTGATCCTGACCAGGGCGTCCCTCGCCGCCAGGAAGGAGGTGTGGGCGTCGGCGAGCAGCAGATGGATGCCCTTCGCCTGCGCGTGCGCGTCCTCGAACTCCTTGGCGGTCTTCGCGATGAACGGCCGCGTCACGTCGGAGTTGACGCCCTGCCACTGGGCCTTGTCCGTCTTGGCCTGCATGCCCTCGCGGGCGTCGGTGGCGAGCGTCTTGAGCTTGGCGGCCATCTCCGACCAGTCGTCGACGGCCTGCTTCAGCTTGGCGACGGGCGCGTTCACGACGTCGTCGAATGTCAGCACGGCGGTTCCCCCGGGTCCTCTACTTGAAGTACTCGTCGATCTTGGACGTGGAGAGCAGCTGCCCTCCGATGTCCGCGTCGTCCTTGGCATGGACGGACTTGCTGTAGTCCAGGTGGTTGGAGATCCGCGCGCAGGCGTCGAGGAGGGTGCGCAGCTGGCTGTTCCAGCGGTCGTGCACCTTCAGCAGCTCGGATCCGCTGGTGAAGTTGCCGTTGGTGAGGGCGATCGACGCGTCGAAGGTCGCGGGCCGCGCGTGGTCGCCGTCCCGGGAGAGCCGGCCGTAGAGCAGGTACGCCTCGTGCCCGATCGCTCCGAGGTCGTCGCGGTTCACCACCAGGTCACCGGAGCCCGCGGTCGCACCGGCGTTGCCTTCGAGTCCGTTGAGCCGCATCCGGTCCGGCTCCCGCTGCGCGCTGTCGGCCTTGAGCTGTTCCCACTCGTCCCAGGACATCGTGCTCCCCCTTCGACCGGTCGTCCCCGTGGCCCCCTGAGGGCCCGTTCCACCCGGCCCGGGGGTCGTTGCTTCACAGTAGCAACAGGGGCATGTCATGCGACTCCCGGGGCGGGGCCCGGCGTCTGCGCGGGCACGAACGGCGGGCGGACCGGGCAGGGGCGGGTCGGAGACGGCGAGTACGGGGGCCGGCCGGGGGGCCGGTTGACCCCCGGCTCACGGGAGCGGCAAGCTGACTTTCTGTCATTCGCTGTGACCGGGGGGAAAGTTGAGCGCATCGGCGCACCACATCGGGCCCGACTCCGCGCCGGACCGGTACCGGCTGCTGCGCTCCATCGGGCGCGGCGGGGAGGCCGTGCTCTACCTCGCCGAGTTGGAGCTCGCGGGCGGCGCCGAACCCGTCGTCGTCAAGGTCCTCGACTCCCGGACGACGATCACGCCCGAGATCTTCGAGCGCGTCAGCCGCAAGTGGAACGAGCAGGCCGAGCTGCTACGGTTCGTCAGCCGTCCGGGCGTCGTCGGGGTGCGCGAGCACTTCCAGGGGCCGCCCATCCACGCGCCCGGCGAGTCCGGCGCGCTCAGCGGCCGGGCGCTCGTCCTCGTCATGAACCACGTCGACGGGCTCGACCTGCGCGACTGGCGCGCCGAGCGGACCCTCGCGACGCCCGCCGAGCGGCGCGAGGTCATGCGGACGCTCGAACAGCTCGCGGACGTCCTCGACTGGCTGCACTCCGGCCGGGCCACCCCGTCCGGGCGGACCGTAGTCCACGGCGACCTGTCGCCGGGCAACGTGATGGTCGACGAGAACGGCCAGGCCACCCTCGTCGACTTCGGCCTCAGCAAGCTCACCGCCGACCACCGGACCGCCGAGGTCTGGTTCACTCCCGGCTACGCGGCGCCGGAGATCTTCGAGGGCAAGCGGACCCCGGCCACCGACCGGTACGCCTTGGGTGCCATCGCCTACTTCCTGCTGAGCGGCCAGTCCCCGCCGGCCTCGCCCGAACAGCTGGCCGCCGCGCTCGCCGCCGTGCCGCAGATCGCGGCGCTGCCGGAGGAGCAGCGCGGGCGGGTGCTCGCCATCGCCGCGGCGGATCCGGACAAGCGCCCGCTGTCGCTGTCGGCGTGGGTCAAGGAGGTCCGGCACGGGGTGGTGTCCACGACTACGACCTCCCGGTCGGCGACCCCGCGGGACGCGCCCCCGGCCCCTCCCGTACCGCCTCCCGCGGCTGCTCCCCCCGCCGCTCCCCCGGCGGGCTTCGGTCCCGCCGTCTCGCCCCCGGCCGCCCCGGGCCCGCACGGTCTGCCGACCGTCGGCGCGGCGGCGTACGGCGGTCAGGGCTCCCCGCCCCCGCCGCGTCCCGGGCTGCGCAAGGGGCTCGTGGCCGGGGCCGTCGCCGGGGTCGTCCTCGTCACGGTCCTCGCGGTGCTCGGCATCCAGAAGCTCGCGGCCGGCGACGACGAACCCGGCGGGGACGCGGGCAAGGCGGGAGCGGGACCCACCACGTCCGTGACGGCGTCCAGCGCCGTGCCTCCCAGTGGCGCGACCACCGCGCCGACGACGGAACCCCCACCGGCGCAGACGCCCACGCCGACGCCGACGCCCGAGGCTCCCGTCACGATGCCGTTGACCTCGCTGAAGCCCATCGACGACGAGTACGGCGCCTTCCGGATCAAGGCGGCGAAGCTGGACACCGAGGAGTACGCGGACGCCCTCGTCGCCGCCGCCTACTGCTACGCCACCCGCTCGATCGAGTTCGACATCAACCGGGAATGGTCCACACTCGGCTTCACCGCCGGGATCGACGACGGGGCCGCCGCGCAGTCGGGCCGGATCACCGTGCTGCTCGACGGGAAGCCGGTGTTCGCCCAGGACCTCACGCTCGGGAAGCCGGTGACCCGTACGGTGGACGTCTCCGGCGGTCTGCGGCTCCTGGTCCGGGTGGAGAAGTCCTCGGACCAGGACTGCAACAAGCCCGTCGTCGTCATCGCCGAGCCGACCCTCCGCCAGTAGCCCGCGGACGCGCAGAGCGGCCCCGTGCCGGAATTCCGGTGCGGGGCCGCTCTCGTGTGCCGGCGGGCGGGAGGGTCAGCTCTCGGTGACGCCCAGCTTCTCCAGGATGAGGTCCTTGACCTTGGCCGCATCGGCCTGGCCGCGGGTGGCCTTCATGACCGCGCCGACCAGGGCGCCGACGGCCGCGACCTTGCCGCCGCGGATCTTGTCCGCGATGGCCGCGTTGCCCGCGATGGCCTCGTCGACGGCCGCGCCGAGCGCGCCGTCGTCGGAGACGACCTTCAGACCGCGCTTCTCGACGACCTCGTCCGGGGTGCCCTCGCCGGCGAGGACGCCCTCGATGACCTGGCGGGCCAGCTTGTCGTTGAGGTCGCCGCCGGCCACCAGGGCCGAGACCCGGGCCACGTCCGCCGGGGTGATGGGCAGCTCCTCCAGGGAGACGCCCTTCTCGTTGGCGTTGCGGGCCAGCTCGCCCATCCACCACTTGCGGGCCGAGGCCGCGTCCGCGCCCGCCTCGATCGTGGCGACGATCGGGTCGACCGCGCCTGCGTTGAGGATGGACTGCATCTCCTGCTCGGAGACGGCCCACTCCTCGCGCAGCCGGTTGCGGCGCACGCGCGGCAGCTCGGGGAGCGCCTGGCGGAGCTTCTCGACCCACTCGCGGGACGGGGCGACCGGGACCAGGTCCGGCTCGGGGAAGTAGCGGTAGTCCTCGGCGTTGTCCTTGATGCGGCCGGAGGTGGTGGAGCCGTCGTCCTCGTGGAAGTGACGGGTCTCCTGCACGATCGTGCCGCCGGACTCCAGGACCGCCGCGTGGCGCTGGATCTCGAAGCGCGCCGCCCGCTCCACCGAACGGAGCGAGTTGACGTTCTTCGTCTCCGAGCGGGTGCCGAAGGTCGTGGAACCCTTCGGCATCAGCGACAGGTTGACGTCGCAGCGCATCTGGCCCTTGTCCATGCGCGCCTCGGAGACGCCCAGGGAGCGGATGACCTCGCGCAGCTCGGCGACGTACGCCTTGGCGACCTCGGGGGCCCGCTCGCCCGCGCCGACGATCGGCTTGGTGACGATCTCGATCAGCGGGATGCCGGCCCGGTTGTAGTCGAGCAGCGAGTGCGAGGCGCCGTGGATGCGGCCGGTCGCGCCACCGATGTGGGTGGACTTGCCGGTGTCCTCCTCCATGTGGGCGCGCTCGATCTCCACGCGGAAGACCTCGCCGTCCTCCAGCTGGACGTCCAGGTAGCCGTTGAAGGCGATCGGCTCGTCGTACTGGGAGGTCTGGAAGTTCTTCGGCATGTCCGGATAGAAGTAGTTCTTCCGGGCGAAGCGGCACCACTCGGCGATCTCGCAGTGCAGTGCGAGGCCGATCTTGATGGCGGACTCGACGCCGATCTCGTTCACGACCGGCAGCGCGCCGGGCAGGCCGAGGCAGGTCGGGCAGGTCTGCGCGTTGGGGTCGGCGCCCAGCTCGGTGGAGCAGCCGCAGAACATCTTGGTCTTCGTACCGAGCTCGACATGGACCTCCAGGCCCATGACGGGGTCGTACGAGGCCAGTGCCGCCTCGTACGACAGCAGTTCAGTGACAGTCACGGTGGAACTTTCCCTCTCAGCCCAGCAGGACGTCGTCGTCGCCGAGGCGCTTCAGCTCGCGGTACAGGATCGCGAGGCCGGTGACGATGGCGGCGGCGGACACGGCGGAGTCGATCAGGCGCAGCATGTCGTGGTCGTTGCGGGCCAGCTTGGCCTGCTTGGCGACGCTGACGGCACCGAACGCGGTGGTCGCGAGCGAGACGTAGATGCCGGTCTTCGACTTCTTGAAGTTCTTGGCCTTCTTTGCCATGGCACTCACAGCGACGGAGCCTCCTCGAGCAGCGGGTGGCCCCACTTTTCCACGAAGGCGGCCTCGACGGCGGCACCGACCTTGTAGAGCCGGTCGTCCTGCATGGCGGGGGCGATGATCTGCAGCCCGACCGGGAGGCCGTCCTCGGGCGCCAGGCCGCAGGGCAGCGACATGGCGGCGTTGCCGGCCAGGTTGGTCGGGATGGTGCACAGGTCCGCGAGGTACATCGCCATCGGGTCGTCGGCGCGCTCGCCGATCGGGAAGGCGGTGGTCGGGGTCGTCGGGGAGACGATCACGTCGACCTGCTCGAACGCCTTCTCGAACTCGCGGGTGATGAGGGTGCGGACCTTCTGGGCCGAGCCGAACCACGCGTCGTAGTAGCCGGAGCTGAGCGCGTACGTGCCCAGGATGATGCGGCGCTTCACCTCGGGGCCGAAGCCGGCCTCGCGGGTGAGGGCGGTGACGTCCTCGGCGGAGCGGGTGCCGTCGTCGCCGGCGCGCAGGCCGTACCGCAGGCCGTCGAAGCGGGCCAGGTTGGACGAGCACTCGGACGGCGCGATCAGGTAGTACGCCGACAGGGCCAGGTCGAAGGTCGGGCAGTCCAGCTCGACGATCTCGGCGCCCAGTTCCTTCAGCAGCTCGACGGACTCGTCGAAGCGCTGCATGACGCCGGCCTGGTAGCCCTCGCCGCGGAACTGCTTGACGACGCCGACGCGCATCCCGGCCACCGAGCCGTTGCGGGCGGCCTCGACCACCGGCGGGACCGGCAGGTCGATGGAGGTGGAGTCGAGCGGGTCGTGGCCGGCGATCGCCTCGTGCAGCAGGGCCGCGTCCAGGACCGTGCGGGCGCAGGGGCCGCCCTGGTCGAGGGAGGAGGAGAAGGCCACCATGCCGTAGCGGGAGACCGCGCCGTAGGTGGGCTTGACGCCGACGGTGCCGGTGACGGCGGCGGGCTGGCGGATGGAACCGCCGGTGTCCGTGCCGATGGCGAGCGGGGCCTGGTACGCGGCGAGCGCGGCGGACGAGCCGCCGCCGGAGCCGCCGGGGATCCGGGTGAGGTCCCACGGGTTGCCGGTCGGGCCGTAGGCGCTGTTCTCGGTGGAGGACCCCATGGCGAACTCGTCCATGTTGGTCTTGCCGAGGATGACGACGTCGGCGGCCTTGAGGCGCTTGACCAGCGTGGCGTCGTACGGCGGGAGCCAGCCCTCCAGCATCTTCGAGCCGACCGTGGTGGGCACGCCCTGGGTCGTGAAGATGTCCTTGAGCGCGAGCGGGACGCCGGCCAGCGGGCCGAGCTTCTCGCCGCGGGCGCGCTTCTCGTCGACGGCGCGGGCCTGCGCGAGGGCGCCCTCGCGGTCGACGTGCAGGAAGGCGTGGACCTTCTCGTCCACGGCCTCGATGCGGGCCAGGTGGGCCTCGGTGACCTCGACCGCGGTGAGCTCGCCGGAGGCGATCCTCGCGGCGATCCCGGCGGCGGTGAGCTTGATGATGTCCGTCATGGTCAGTCCTCCCCCAGGATCTGCGGCACCTTGAAACGCTGCTGTTCCTGGGCGGGGGCGCCGGAGAGCGCCTGCGCGGGGGTGAGCGAAGGGCGGACCTCGTCCGCGCGCATGACGTTGGTCAGCGGCAGCGGGTGGGAGGTCGGCGGGACGTCCTGCTCGGCGACCTCGGAGACGCGGGCGACCGCGCCGATGATGTCGTCGAGCTGACCGGCGAAGTGGTCGAGTTCCTCGTCGGCGAGTTCCAGACGCGCCAGCCGAGCGAGGTGTGCGACCTCCTCGCGCGTGATGCCAGGCATGCAGCGATCCTCTGGGGTGAGTCTGATGGTGTGTGCCCCAATCCTATGGGGCCGCTCCCCCTCCCGGTGAAACGGTCGGCCCGGACGGACCCCTGGTCCTTCCCTGAGGGGTCACCGAGGGGTCACCGAGGGCTCACTCAGGGATCACGGAGGATCGCAGGGGATCACGGGAGATCACGGGGGAGATCACGGGAGATCACCGGGGGGGGATCAGGGGGGATCACTGCACGACGTGGCCGGGCGCCGGGTCGAGCGCGGTCGCGGGGGCCGTGTCGACGGCCCGGCGCCAGCCGTGCTCGCCGCGGGCCCGCAGCCACGCGGTCGTCTCGGCGGGCGGCATCGCGGCGGACACCAGCCAGCCCTGGACGGCGTCGCAGCCCAGGTCGCGCAGCCGCTCCCAGGTCTCGTCGTCCTCCACGCCCTCGGCGACGACGAGCAGGCCCAGGGAGTGGGCCAGGTCGACGGTGCAGCGGACGATCTCGGCGTCCTCGGTGTCGACGGCGAGCCGGGCGACGAACGAGCGGTCGATCTTCAGTTCGCTGACCGGGAGCCGGCGCAGGTGCACCAGGGAGGAGTAGCCGGTGCCGAAGTCGTCCAGGGACATCTTGACGCCGTGGCCGGTGAGGCCGTTGAGGGTGTCGGCGGCGCGCTGCGGGTCCTCCAGGAGGACGTGTTCCGTTATCTCCAGCTGGAGCGAGCCGGCCGGGACGCCGTGCCGGGCGAGCCGGGCGGCGACCGCGCCGGCGAAGCCGGGGGTGTGGACGTCGCGCGGCGAGACGTTGACCGCGACGGGCACCTCCAGGCCCTGGGCGCGCCAGCGGGCGACCTGGGCGAGGGCGGTCTCCAGGACGTACTCGGTGAGGTGCGGCATCAGCCCGGAGGACTCGGCGATGGCGATGAACTCGTCCGGTGGAACCTTTCCTCGCTCGGGGTGGACCCAGCGGACGAGGGCTTCCAGACCGGCGACCTGGCCGTCGAAGCGGACCTTCGGCTGGTAGTGGAGCTCGACCTCGCCGGCGTCGAGCGCGCGGCGCAGGTCGCCGAGGAGGCCGAGCCGGTCGGGCGTGTTGGAGTCGCGCTTGGACTCGTACACCTCGACGCCGGTGCGGTCGCGCTTGGCCTGGTACATGGCGACGTCGGCGCGGCGCAGCAGGCCCTCGGCGTCGGCGGCGTGGTCGGGGTGGACGGCGACGCCCGCGCTGGCCTCCAGGACGAGGGTGAGCCCGTCGAGGTCGAGCGGGGAGGAGAGGGCGGCGACGAGGTGGCGGGCGACGCGCTGGGCGCTGGTGGTGGAGTCGGTGGTGGGCAGCAGGACGGCGAACTCGTCGCCGCCGAGCCGGGCGGCCTCGGCGCCGCGGGGCAGGGCGAGGCGGAGCCGGTCGGCGATCTGGAGGAGGAGCCGGTCGCCGGCGAGGTGGCCGAGGGTGTCGTTGACCGAGCGGAAGCGGTCGAGGTCGATGAGGACGAGGGCGGCGCGGGTCTGCTCGCCCTCGACGTCGGCGAGCGCGGTCCAGGTGCGTTCCAGCAGCCACTGGCGGTTGGGGAGGCCGGTGAGCGGGTCGCGGAGCTGTTCCTCGGCGCGGGCGCGGGCGATCCAGAGGGTGGAGTCGAGGGCGATCAGCGGGATCGCGAAGAGCGGCAGGAGGACCGGGAAGGCGGCGGCGACGACGCAGATCAGCGGGGCGATGCCGAGCAGGGCGACGGCGACGAGCCCCTGCCGGAGCAGGGCGGTGCGGGCGACGGTGGGCAGGCCGCGGCCGGGCGGGGCGAGGGTGTACCACAGCAGCAGGCGGGTCGCGAGGAGATAGGCGCCGGCGGCGAGCACGATCTCCGGGGCGTCGGCGATCCCCCAGTCGAGGGGGTGCCAGGGCCGGTCGACGCTGGGGACGTCGCCGAAGACGGCGAGCACCAGGGCGGCGGCGCCGACGCCGAGGATGTCGGCGGCGCCGTGCAGCAGGCCCTGCCGCCAGCGATGCCGGCGGGCGGCGCTGACCAGGACGACGACGGTGAGGGAGACCAGCCCGGCCGGGATCCAGCCGTACAGGAGCAGGACGGCGAGGGTGAGGGCGGCGCCGGAGCCGGTGCCGCCCCACCAGCGCTCGCGGCCCAGGGCGACCAGGTGGCCGACGATGAGGCCGGTGAGCAGGGCGAGGGACCAGCCGGCGACCCCGCCGGGGAAGAGCGGGTGGCCGCCGGCCAGGGCCCGCTGGAGGCCGGTGACGAGCACGGCGGCGGCGGTGCCCAGCACGGCGGCGGGCAGGCCGGTGAAGCCCGCGGGGAGCACCCGGCCGCGCGGCCGTGGCACCGGGGCGGCACTCTCGGTCGGTTCCATTCCCGTCCCTCTCACAGGCGGCGGTGCCGTCGCTGTCCGATGGGCCGCGCGCGGCGGCCCGGGTGGCGTCCGGCCGCGGGCCGCGCGCTCCGCCGGCGTCGGGGGCGGGGCGCGCGGCACGGGGCCGTTCGTCCTGGCGCACGGCCGCGCAGAGCCCTCGCGCGGCCGTGCGGGACGAGACGCACGGTCACCACACTAGGCCGCCGAGGGCACCGAGGGGCAGCGCTCTCCCTCTCTTGCCCGAATGCGGCCTGGCCACCCGTAACGATCTGGTATGCGCCGAACGGGTGACCTTCCGGGGTGCCGGGAGGGGCGGCGGGTGGTCACTCCTCGACCGGCTGGGCGGCCTCGCGGGCGGCCTCGGGCCCCTGTTCGAGCAGGATCTTGAAGCCTTCCTCGTCCAGAACCGGAACCTTCAGCTGCATGGCCTTGTCGTACTTGGAACCCGGGTTTTCCCCGACCACGACGAAGGAGGTCTTCTTCGAAACGGAACCGGTGACCTTGGCTCCGCGGCTCTGGAGCGATTCTTTTGCGCCATCCCGGGTGAAGCCTTCCAGGGTGCCGGTGACGACGACGGTGAGCCCTTCCAGCGGGCGCGGCCCCTCGTCCTCGCCGGCGCCCTCGTCCTCCAGGGTGACGCCGGCGGCGCGCCACTTCCGCACGATCTCGCGGTGCCACTCCTCGGCGAACCACTGCTTCACGGCGGCGGCGATGATCCCGCCGACGCCGTCGACGGCGGCCAGCTCCTCCTCGGTGGCCTGCTCGATCCGCTCCAGGGAGCGGAACTCGCGGGCCAGCGCCTCGGCGGCGACGGGGCCGACGTGGCGGATCGAGAGGCCGTTGATGAAGCGGGCGAGCGGGCGGGTCTTGGCGGCCTCGATGTTCGCCAGCATGGCGAGCGCGTTCTTCTTCGGCTCGCCCTTCTGGTTGGCGAAGACGGTGACGATCTTCGGTTCGCCGGTCTTCGGGTCCCGCTTGGGGAGTCCGCTGTCGGCGTCGAGGACGTACGCCTTGACCGGCAGCAGCTGCTCGATGGTGAGGTCGAAGAGGTCGCCCTCGTCGGTGAGCGGCGGCTCGGCGGGCTCCAGGGGCCGGGTGAGGGCGGCGGCGGCGACCGCGCCGAAGTTCTCGATGTCCAGGCACTGACGGCCGGCGAGGAACTCGACGCGCTCGCGGAGCTGGGCCGGGCAGGTCCGGGCGTTCGGACAGCGGAGGTCGATGTCGCCCTCCTTCATCGGCTTCAGCGGGGTGCCGCACTCGGGGCACTCGGCGGGCATCACGAACTCCCGCTCGGTGCCGTCCCGCAGGTCGACGACCGGGCCGAGGATCTCCGGGATGACGTCGCCGGCCTTGCGGAGCACCACGGTGTCGCCGATGAGGACGCCCTTGGTCTTCACCACCTCCTGGTTGTGGAGGGTGGCGAACTCGACCTCGGAGCCGGCCACGGTGACCGGCTCGACCTGGGCGTAGGGGGTGACGCGGCCGGTGCGGCCGACGCCGACCTTGATGTCGACGAGCTTGGTGTTGACCTCCTCCGGGGCGTACTTCCAGGCGATCGCCCAGCGCGGGGCGCGCGCGGTGGAGCCGAGCCGGCCCTGGAGCGGGATCTCGTCCAGCTTGACGACGACGCCGTCGATCTCGTGCGCGACGGAGTGGCGGTGCTCGCCGTAGTACGCGATGAACTCCCGCACCTCGGGGAGGCCGCCGACGACCCTGTTGTGGGTGGAGGTGGGCAGGCCCCACTCGCGCAGCAGTTCGTACGCCTCCGAGAGCCGGCCGATCTCGAAGCCCGCGCGGGCGCCGATGCCGTGCACCACCATGTGGAGCGGGCGGGTGGCGGTGACCTTGGGGTCCTTCTGGCGGAGCGAGCCGGCCGCGGCGTTGCGCGGGTTGGCGAAGGGCTTGTCGCCGGCCTCCACCAGCCGGGCGTTGAGCGCCTCGAACGCCTCCATGGGGAAGTAGACCTCGCCCCGGATCTCGACGAGCTCCGGGATCCGGTCGCCCTGGAGGCGCTCGGGGACGTCGGCGATGGTCCGCACGTTCGGCGTGATGTCCTCGCCGGTGCGGCCGTCGCCGCGGGTGGCGGCGCGGGTGAGCCGGCCGTGCTCGTAGGTGAGGTTGACGGCGAGGCCGTCGACCTTGAGCTCGCACAGGAAGTGGAAGTCGGGCGTGCCGACGTCCCGGGCGACGCGCTCGGCCCAGGTGGCGAGCTCGTCGTCGTCGAAGGCGTTGTCCAGCGAGAGCATGCGCTCGCGGTGCTCGACGGCGGCGAAGTCGGTCGCGTACTGCCCGGCGACCTTCTGGGTCGGCGAATCGGGCGTGCGCAGCTCCGGGTACTCCTCCTCCAGCGCCTCCAGGGACCGCAGGAGGCGGTCGAACTCGGCGTCGCTGACGACCGGCTGGTCCTTCACGTAGTACCGGAAGCGGTGCTCCTCGACCTGCTCGGCCAGTTCGGCGTGCTTCTCGCGCGCCTCGGCGGGCACGACCGCCTCCCCGTCGGGCAGGGCCCCCTGTTCGACTGCCACCTTCGTCCGTCCTCCCGTGCCTTCAGAACCCGGTCACTCTGGGTTGTCCGCGAGTGATCTCGCCGCCCGGACACAGTGGGCGAGCGCCGCGCGGGCGTACGCGGGCGAGGCGCCCGCCAGCCCGCACGTGGGGGTGACGACGACGGACTCGGCGAGAGTCCCCGGATTCAGCCCCAGCCTGCGCCACAGCGTCCTGACACCCATGACGCTACCGCCCGGGTCCGACAATGCCGTGTCGGTGGACGGCACCACACCGGCGAAGAGCTTCGTCCCGGCCTCCACGGCCTCGCCGATCGGCTCCTCGTCACGTTCGGTGAGCAGCCCGAAGTCGAACGAGACGGCGGCGGCTCCGGCGCGGCGGAGCAGCCCGAAGGGCACGCCGGGGGCGCAGGAGTGGACGGTGACGGGCCCGTCGTGGGCGGCGATCACGTCCCGCAGGGCGGACTCGACGACCTGCCGGTCGACGGCCCGGTGGGTGCGGTAGCCGCTGGCGGTGCGGATCTGCCCGAGGAGGACGGCGGTGAGCGAGGGCTCGTCGAGCTGGAGCACGATCCGGGCGCCGGGGACGCGCTTGGCGACGTCGGCGAGGTGGTCGCGCAGGCCCTCGGCGAGCGAGGCGGCGAGGTCGCGGCAGGCGCCGGGGTCGGCGAGGGCGGCCTCGCCGCCGCGGAGTTCGAGGGCGGCGGCGAGCGTCCACGGGCCGACGGCCTGGACCTTGAGCGGGCCCTCGTACCCCTGGGTGAACTCCTCCAGGGCGTCGAGGTCCTCGCCGAGCCAGGAGCGGGCCCGGCGGGTGTCGCGGCCGGGCCGGTCGCTGATCCGCCAGCCGCTGGGCTCCACGTGCGCGTACAGGTCGACGAGCATCCCGAGGGTGCGGCCGGTCATGTCGGCGCCGGGGCCGCGGGCGGGGAGTTCGGCGAGGAACGGGAAGTCCTCGAAGGTGCCGGTGACGGTCTTGGCGGCCTCGCGGGCGTCGCCGCCGGGGAGGGAGCCGACGCCGGTGGCGGGGCCCCACTGGGCGATGTCGGTCATGGCGGGCTACCGTCCCGGACGGACCGTCAGGTCGTTGACCTCGGCGTCGCGCGGCAGGTCGAGCGCCATCACGATCGCCGTCGCCACCGACTCGGGGTCGATCCACTTCCCGGGGTCGTACTCCTTGCCCTCCTGCTGGTGCACCTTGGCCTGCATGGGGCTCGCGGTGCGGCCGGGGTAGACGGAGGTGACCCGGACGCCGTTGCCGTGCTCCTCGTGGCGGAGCGCGTCGGCGAGCGCCTTGAGGCCGTGCTTGGAGGCGGCGTACGCGCTCCACTCGGCGTGGGCGTTGAGCCCGGCGCCGGAGTTCACGAAGACGACGTGGCCCTGGGTGAGGCGGAGCTGCGGCAGGAAGTGCCGGGTGAGCTCGGCGGGGGCGACCAGGTTCACGTTGAGCTGGTGGTGCCAGGACTTGGGGGTCAGCTCCCCCACCGCGCCGAGGTCCACGACGCCGGCGACGTGCAGCAGCGAGTCGATGCGGTCGGGCAGGCTCTGGTGCGAGAAAGCCCAGGAGAGCCGGTCCGGGTCCGCGAGGTCGCCGACGAGCGTCCGGGCGCCGGGGAACTCCGCCGCCAGCTCCTTCGCCCGCCCCGCGTCGCGCGCGTGCAGCACGAGTTCGTCCCCGCGCGCGTGCAGCCGCCGCGCGACGGCGGCGCCGATGCCGGAACCGGCCCCGGTGATCACATGAGTAGCCATGGCCACCATGGTCCCACTGCGCTCAGGAGGAGTCGGCGGGGGCGCTCGGGGAAGCCGGGGTGGTAGCGGACCAGAAGTCGGAGTGGACGTGGGGGGTGGGGATCTTGCCGTAGGGGTGGGCGGGGCCGTTGGGCTTGGAGGCCGGGTCGGCAACCTCGGACTTCTCGACGCAGGGTGTGGTGAGGTCGAAAAACGCCTGGCCCTTGTACCCGATCGTGAGATCGAACAGGAAGCCGTCGGTACTCCGGGCGAAGATGGACGGCATCTCACGGTCCTGGTTCACGCCGGTGATCTCGTAGCCGCTTTTCTTCCAGAAGCGTTCGACCACGCCGAGGAAGCTGCCACGCCTCTGGTCAGAGATGACCGTCGTGACGGTCCGGCGCCGCGTCACCGTACAGCTGCCGCTGGTCCAGGTGTCGTGGGCCCACTGGACCTCCGGCACGACCGCTCCCAGAGTGGCGTCGAGGATCGCGTCCGCTCGTTCCGCCGCTTCCTGCATGTTCATGTCGTTCCTCCCTCGTCCGTCGCCGTCCTGCCCCCCGCACCCCACGAGCACCACGCCCGTCATGACGAGGGAGACGACCGGCCGTACGATCCGCCCCGGTCGCTTCATCGGTGCTCCTCCGTGGTGATCTTCTCGGATCGCCCGGCGACGATCCTGGCGATGTTGTTGGCGGACTCGGGGTCCAGCTCGGGCGTGAAGTACTGCGAGTGGGCGTCGAAGCCGCCCCCTTCGCGGATCATCGCCGGGCCGTCGTCGACCTTGAAGCGGCGGGCGTCGAACGCCTCGCTCGCCGGGTCCTTGCCGAAGTAGACGTCGTCGTTGCCGATGTCGAAGAGGTCGCGCGCGGGCAGGACGCCCAACGGGCCCCCCGCCAGCCACCCCAGCGCCGCCTCGTCCTTGCTCGGCAGGTGCGTCACCGGGTCGTTGTCAGCGGCGCCGACGAAGACGTGGTCCTTCCCGACCCCGAGTTCCGTCGCCTTCTGCGCGTCCACGCCGGGGCTGCCCAGGAGGATGATGTCGTCGGCGCCCGGGATTCCGCCGGGCCGCTGGGCGGCGGTTCCCACGGTGAGGGAGCCGTAGGAGTGGCCGATCGCCGTCACATGGGGGTCCGCGTTCTCGTTGGTCGCCGAGAGCCCCGACATGAACTCGTTGTACGCCGGGGCTCCCCGCTGGGCGTCGCCCCTCGTCATGACGTCCACGTGCTGCGGGGCGTCGTAGCCGAGCCAGACAATGGAAGCGCTGGACGGGTCGAGACGCCGGGCGCCCCTGGCCGTGTCCTGCGCCCGTTTCATCGTGTCGTCGACGAACTCCTCGTTCAGCTTCGTCCCCAGGCCCGGTACGTACGCCGAGACGTTCCTGGACGTGTCCGGGTTGCCGTACGAGACGATCGCGCGGCCGTTGCCCTCGTCGCCGATGCCGAGGAGGAAGATCGGCGGGTCGCTCGGCGCGTTCAGCTTCTCCTGGATACCGCGCAGGGCGGCCAGCTTCGTCTTCGCGTCGTCCCCGCCCTCCCGGGACAGTTCGTCCATGAGAATCGGCAGATAGGTGCGGTTGGCCTCGTCGCGGGCCGTGGCCGGGATGCCGTCGAGGCCGCCGATGAGGTCCGGGGCGACCTCCAGGTACTCCTGGCGCTGCTCGTCCGTCAGGCCGTCCCACCACTTCTTGCGCTCGGCGGGGCTCTTGTCGGCCGGAATGTCCTCGCCGAGGTACATGCCCGCCGTGCCGCGCACGTCGGCCGTGTCCCGGCGGACGTCCTTCAGCGTCGCCTCGGTGACGTCGAGGCCCTTCTCCGCCTTCAGGCCCGCCAGGGTCTTCGCGTACCGGGCGTCGACCTCGCCGGCGGAGCGCAGGGCGCGGGCGATGCGGTCGGCCACGCCCTGGGCCTTCGCCTGGTTCGGGTTGAGCGGCAGGAAGCCGGGGAACGTGCCGTTCTGCGGACTGCCGAGCGGCGGCGCCTCCAGCGCAAGCCGGGCGCTCCCCCGGACGGTGCCACCGGGAGCCTGCTTCGCCGTACCGGCCAGATCGGTGACCTCGGCGGCCGGATAGCTCACGGAGCCGTCCTCGTGGACGGTGAGTCCTTGGGCGGATGCGTCGGCAAGGGCGTTCTTGAGCTGCGTCTGCGGTTCCGCGAGGTCGGCGGCGAGGGCGTTCAGCGTCGTCCTGACGAGGCCGCACTCGCTGTGCAGGTACTGGAAGTTGCGGCCGAGCCGCTTCAGCCGCCCGAGGGCCGCCTCCGCCGACTGGCTCTCCTGCGTCTCGCGGAGCTTCGCGGACATGGCCCGGTCGACCCGGATCCGGTCGGCGTCCGAGCGATTCGACACCCGGTGCCAGGCGTCTCCTGCCTCCGTCAGCTCGGCGGTCCTCAGGTCGCGCAGCTGCTGCCAGGTGAGGGTGGCGCCGGTCATCGCCTCTCCTCCCCCGGCTTGGTGTCGATGGAGGCGAGGGAGCTCTTGACCGAGGCGTCGGCCTCGCCCATCTCCTTCGCGACCGCGAGCAACGTCCCCTGGAGGGCCTCGCATTCGTCGCGTACGGACGCGAGCCTGTCCTCCCACGACCGGCGTACGGCGGTGAGTGCGGCGAGGGAAGAGAGTCCGGCTGCTCCGGAGGAGACTCCCTCGTGGCCGGGGCCGAGGGCGGCGCGGCTCGTCTCGGTACTGGTCCGCAGGGCGCCCGCCGTACCGGATGCGCTGGTCCAGGGGCCGTCGCTGTGCTTGAGGTTGCCCGATCCGGACGGGCCCGGGACACCGCCCGGGTGCGTGGAGGCGAGGTCCATCCGGACGCCGTCGTGAGCCGTTCCGAACATGTCCTGCCAGCGCTGTGAAGGGCTCATGATCCCCCGATCCCCGATGCCTGCCGTGTGCGCCCGACGACCTTAGCGGAGCTGGACCAGGAGTGCGCAATCGCGAATCGGAATCGAGCGGTCAGCTCAGCTGCTGCTCCAGGTACGCCAGGGCCTGTGCCCCGTCGTCGGCGAAGAAGGCCAGGTCGGTGAGGGGGCGGGGGAGGAAGCCCTCGGTCTCCATGCGGCGGAACTGGGCCTTGAGGCCGTCGTAGAAGCCGGCGGTGTTGAGGACGACGACGGGCTTGGTGTGCTTGCCGTGCTTCTTCAGCTCCAGGATCTCGGTGGCCTCGTCGAGGGTGCCGGTGCCGCCGACCATGACGACGATCGCGTCGGACTTGGCGAGGAGGAGCGCCTTCCGTTCGGCGAGGTCCTTGGTGATCGTCATCTCGTCGGCGCCCGGGCGGGCCTTGGCGGCGAGGAAGTCGACGGAGACGCCGACGAGACGGCCGCCGGCTTCCTGGACGCCGTCCGCGACGACCTTCATCAGGCCGGTGTCCGAGCCGCCCCAGACGAGGGTGTGGCCGGCCTTGCCGAGGAGTCCGGCGAACTCGCGGGCGGGGGCGGTGTAGCGCTCGTCGAGGTCGGCGGCGGAGAGGAAGACGCAGATGTTCATGCCGCCACGGTAGAGCACCGGATTTTTCCTCCCGGCCCTGACCTGCGGTTTCCGGGTTTCTTCGGGAAATCCCGGGCCGCGCCGATGAGTTCCGGTGAGTCGGCCGGTCTGCCCTGCCATGGACGAGGTGAAGACGGTCGTGTCCCGGGACGGGACGCCGATCGCGTACGCGCGGTACGGGGCGGGGGCGGCGGACGGTCCCGCGGTGGTGCTGGTGGGCGGGGGCCCTCGGTCGGCGGCCGGCGAGGCGCCGCTGGCGCGGCTGCTGTCCCGGAGCTGCCGGGTGTTCGGCTACGACCGCCGGGGGTACGGCGGGGCCGGCTGCCCGGTCGAGCGGGAGGTCGAGGACCTGGCGGCGGTGCTGGCGGCGGCGGGCCCGGGGGCGGCGGTGCACGGCAGCGGGGCGGGCGGCGCGCTGGCGCTGGCCGCGGCGGCGGCCGGGCTGCCGGTGGCGGCGGTGTCGGTCTTCGAGCCGTCGTACGAGGGGCCGGGCGCCGTTCCCGAGGTCCACGCGCGCGTGCTGGTGGTCGACGGGGGCGCGAGCCCGGCGCCGGTGCGGCGGGCGGCCCGGGAGCTGTCGGCGCTGCTGCCGCGCGCCCGGCACCGCACGCTGACGGGCCAGACCCACGAGGTGGCGCCGCACGTGCTGGCGCCGGTCCTCGCGGAGTTCGTGGCGGACGTCGCGGAGGCGGCGGACGCCCTGTGAGCGGACGGGGCCGCTACGCGGGCGCGGCGGCCGTGCGCCGGGCCGTCGTGGCGATGGTCGCCGAGCCGACCACGCGGGTGCCGTCGTAGAGGACGATCGCCTGGCCGGGGGCGACGCCGCGGACCGGCTCGTCGAAGGTGACCTTCAGCTCGCCGTCCTCCAGGGCGGCGGTCACCGCGGTCTCGCCGCCGTGGGCGCGGAGCTGGGCGGTGTAGCGGCCGGGGCCCTCGGGGGCGGTGCCGCACCAGCGGGGCTTGATCGCGGTGAGGGCGGTGACGTCCAGGGACTCGGCGGGGCCGACCGTGACGGTGTTGTTCACGGGCGAGATGTCGAGGACGTAGCGGGGCTTGCCGTCGGCCGCCGGGTGGCCGATGCGCAGGCCCTTGCGCTGGCCGATGGTGAAGCCGTACGCGCCCTCGTGGGTGCCGAGCTTGGTGCCGGACTCGTCGACGATGTCGCCCTCGGCCTTGCCCAGGCGGCTCGCGAGGAAGCCCTGGGTGTCGCCGTCGGCGATGAAGCAGATGTCGTGGCTGTCGGGCTTCTTGGCGACGGCGAGGCCGCGCCGCTCCGCCTCGGCGCGGATCTCGTCCTTGGTGGTGAGGGTGTCGCCGAGCGGGAACATGGCGTGGGCGAGCTGCTGCTCGTCGAGGACGCCGAGGACGTACGACTGGTCCTTGGCCATGTCGGAGGCGCGGTGCAGCTCGCGGGTGCCGTCCTCGTTGAGCACGACGGTGGCGTAGTGGCCGGTGCAGACGGCGTCGAAGCCGAGGGCGAGCGCCTTGTCGAGCAGGGCCGCGAACTTGATCTTCTCGTTGCAGCGCAGGCACGGGTTGGGGGTGCGGCCGGCCTCGTACTCCGCGACGAAGTCGTCGACGACGTCGGCGCGGAAGCGCTCGGCGAGGTCCCACACGTAGAAGGGGATGCCGATGACGTCGGCGGCCCGGCGGGCGTCGCGCGAGTCCTCGATGGTGCAGCAGCCGCGGGCTCCGGTGCGGAAGGACTGCGGGTTCGCGGAGAGCGCGAGGTGCACGCCGGTGACGTCGTGGCCGGCCTCGACGGCTCGGGCGGCGGCGACGGCGGAGTCCACGCCGCCGGACATGGCGGCGAGGACGCGGAGGGGGCGCGGGGTCTCAGTCATAGCCCTACCAGGGTACGGGTCGGCGGGAACCGCGCGGCCGGTACCGGCGTTCTGGGGAGCATGGGCGGCGAGAGCGGGAAGAAGCGGCGGGTCGGCCGGCGGGCGGTGCTGCTCGGCGGCGGCGCGGCCGTGCTGGGCACGGCGGTGCTGGCGCGCGAGGAGCTGGCGCGGGCGTGGTGGCGGCTGCCGGGGATGGAGAAGCCGCGGACCGACGGGGAGCTGGACCACAAGGCGGCCGAGTGGACGGCGGCGCACCAGGCGAACTGGCGGCGCGCGGACCGTCCGGACGACTACCGGATCGACCGGGTGGTGATCCACGTGGTGCAGGGCTCGTACGCGACGGCGCTGAAGGTGTTCCGCAATCCGCTGCACGGCGCCGCCACCCATTACGTGGTCCGCAAGGACGGGCACGTGGCGCAGATGATCCGGGAGCTCGACGTGGCCTTCCACGCCGGGAACCGGGACATGAACGAGCGGAGCGTCGGCATCGAGCACGAGGGCTTCGTGGACCGGCCGCAGGACTTCACGCCGGAGATGTACGCGGGGTCGGCGCGGCTGACCGCGGACATCTGCCGGCGGCACGGCATACCGGCGGACCGGGAGCACATCATCGGGCACGTGGAGGTCGAGGGCACCGACCACACCGATCCCGGCCCGCACTGGGACTGGGACCGGTACCTGGCGCTGGTGCGCCGGGAGCTGACGAAGCCCCCGGCCGCGGTCTAGACGGCTCGCCCGCGCGCTGCGGCCGGTCAGCTGAGGCCGGCGGTGCGGGCGCGCTCCACGGCCGGGCCGATGGCGTCGGCGACGGCCTTCACGTCCTCCTCGGTGGAGGTGTGGCCGAGGGAGAAGCGGAGGGTGCCGCGGGCCAGGTCCGGGTCGGTGCCGGTGGCGAGCAGGACGTGGCTGGGCTGGGCGATGCCGGCGGTGCAGGCGGAGCCGGTGGAGCAGGCGATGCCGGCGGCGTCGAGGAGGAGCAGCAGGGAGTCGCCCTCGCAGCCGGGGAAGGTGAAGTGGGCGTTGGCGGGGAGCCGGTCGACCGGGTCGCCGCCGAGGATCGCGTCGGGGACGGCCGTGCGGACGGCGGTGACGAGGGTGTCGCGCAGGGCGCCGATCTCGCGCGCGAAGTCCTCCTGTCCGTCGGCGGCGATCCGGGCGGCGGTGGCGAAGGCGGCGACGGCGGGGACGTCGAGGGTGCCGGAGCGGACGTGCCGCTCCTGGCCGCCGCCGTGCAGCACCGGGACGGGGGTGTGCTCGCGGCCGAGGAGCAGGGCGCCGATGCCGTAGGGGCCGCCGATCTTGTGGCCGGAGACGGTCATCGCGGCGAGGCCGGAGGCGGCGAAGTCGACGGGGAGCTGGCCGACGGCCTGCACGGCGTCGGCGTGCAGCGGGACGCCGAACTCGGCGGCGGCGTCGGCGAGGGCGCGGACCGGCATGACGGTGCCGATCTCGTTGTTGGCCCACATCACGGTGGCGAGGGCGACGGAGTCCGGGTCGCGGGCGATCGCGTCGCGCAGCGCCTCGGGGTGGACCCGGCCGTGGGCGTCGACCGGCAGGTACTCGACGTCGGCGCCCTCGTGGGCGGCGAGCCAGTCGACGGCGTCGAGGACGGCGTGGTGCTCGACGGGGCTGGCGAGGACGCGGGTGCGGCGGGGGTCGGCGTCGCGGCGGGCCCAGTACAGGCCCTTGACGGCGAGGTTGTCGGCCTCGGTGCCGCCGGAGGTGAACACCACCTCGCTGGGGCGGGCGCCGAGCGCGGCGGCGAGGGTCTCGCGGCCCTCCTCGACGGTCCGCCGGGCGCGCCGTCCGGCGGCGTGCAGGGAGGAGGCGTTGCCGGTGACGGCGAGCTGGGCGGTCATCGCCTCGATCGCCTCGGGCAGCATGGGCGTGGTCGCGGCGTGGTCGAGGTAAGCCATGGTGGGTCGATTCTACGAGCCCCGGAGCGGCGCTCCCCTCCGCACCGGGGTCGTACGGCGGCGTACCGGCTCAGCCGCGCGGGGCGCGGGCGAGCTGGCGGGACTGGGCGACGAGCCGGCCGGCGCTGTCCCAGACCTCGGCGTCCTCCTCCAGGAAGCCGCCGGCGAGGTTGCGGGTGGTGATGGCGACCCGCAGCGGGCCGGGGGCGGGGCGGCAGCGGACGTGGACGGTGAGCTCCACGGTCGGCGTCCAGCCCTTGAGGCCCAGCTCGAAGGAGGTCGGCGGCAGGGCGTCGACGGCCAGCAGCAGCGACAGCGGGTCGGGCTCGCGGCCGTCGGCGAGGCCGAACCAGGCGCGCATCTCGCCCTTGCCGGAGGGGGCGCCGAGGGCCCAGCCGACGCAGGCGGGGTCGAGGCGCAGGTCGAGCCGGTCGGTGATGGCGGAGGAGCCGGGGATCGGCGGGGCCGGGCTGTCGGCGGCGCTGAAGCACTGCTCGACCGGGGCGAAGGCGGGCGGGGTGGCGCTGGTGCGGACGTCGTCCGGGAGGGCGCCGAGGTCGCCGTACGAGGCGAGGACGCGGATCCGCTCGACCTCGGTGCCGTCCTCGGCGTACTGGTACAGGGAGGCGGTGCCGGTGGAGAGGGTCCGGCCGGTGCGGACGGTCTCGGTGCGGATGACCGCCGGGCCCGGCGCGGACGGCGTGAGGTAGTGCGCCGTGATGGTGAAGGGGTCGGGGTGCGGCAGGTGGTCGCCGAGGGCGCGGCCGAGCAGGGCGAGGAGGTAGCCGCCGTTGACGGCGTGGATGATCGTCCAGCCGGCCGAGAGCTCGGCGTCGTAGACCCCCGGCTCGCGGAGGGTGACGGCGGTGTCCCGGTCGAACTCGCTGCGCGCCTCGGTCGCCGGGGCCGGGCTCGTCTCGGTACTCGTGCTCATGGCCCGAAGGTACAGCAGGAAACTACTGAGCGGTAGCTTTTTCGTTCTCCTCGCGGGCCGAGGAGCGGTTCCAGGCGCGCGGGGCCCGCCAGTGGTAGCGCATGGCGAGCAGCCGCAGGAGGAAGGCGGTGAGCACGGCCGCGCCGCTGGTGTAGGCGTTCAGCACGTCGAAGCGGATGCACAGGACGACCATCGCGGCGCCGACGATCGCGGGGACGGCGTACAGGTCGCGGTCCCAGCGGAGCAGCGACGGCACCTCGTTGGCGAGGACGTCGCGGAGCACGCCGCCGCCGACGGCGGTGGCGAGGCCGAGCGCCGCGGACGAGGTGAGGCCCAGCCCGTAGTCGTACGCCTTCGTCGTCCCGGTGACGCAGAAGAGGCCGAGGCCGGCCGCGTCGAAGACGTTCACGGCGGTCTGGGTGCGCTCCACCTCCGGGTGGAGGAAGAAGACGAGGACCGTCGCCACCAGCGGCATCAGGAAGTAGCCGAGGTCGGTGAAGGCGGCCGGGGGTACGGCCCCGATGATGAGGTCCCGGAGGAGACCGCCGCCGAGCGCGGTGACCTCGGCGAGCACGGCCATGCCGAAGACGTCGAAGTTCTTCCGGACGCCGAGGAGGGCGCCGGAGATCGCGAAGACGAAGATGCCGACGAGGTCGAGCGTGTGTTGGACGGACGGACTGAACAGATCGTGGAGCACCGGCCAATTGTGCCGTGCGTACGGGAAGGGCCCGTCCGCCACGCGGCGGACGGGCCCCTCTCCGTACGGCCTACTTCCCGTCGGCCTTCCCGGAACCGGTCTCCGAAGCCTCGGCCTCGGGGGCGTCGGTCTCGGCCGCCTCAGCCGTCTCCGAAGCCGCCTCGGCCTCCACGGCCTCCGCCTCCGGCTCCGTCTCCTTCTCCGGGGACTCCGCCTGCGCCGGAATCACCACCGCGTCCGTCTCGCCCGCCGGGCGGAGGGCGCCGGAGCGGATCTCCTGGGTGAAGTGGCAGGCCACCTTGTGGCCGCCGCCCGCGTCCGTCAGCTCCGGCCGCTCCTCCGCGCACTTGGGCTGGGCCCACGGGCAGCGGGTGTGGAAGCGGCAGCCGGCCGGCGGGTTCGCCGGGGAGGGCAGGTCGCCGGTCAGGAGGATCCGCTCGCGCCGCTCCTCGACCTCGGGGTCCGGCACCGGCACCGCGGACATGAGCGCCCGGGTGTACGGGTGCAGCGGCTCCTCGTACAGCGTGTCGCTCGGCGCCTCCTCCACGAGCGCGCCGAGGTACATCACGCCGATGACGTCCGAGATGTGCCGGACGACGGCGAGGTCGTGGGCGATGACCAGGTAGGTCAGGCCCATCGACTCCTGGAGCTCCTCCAGCAGGTTGATGACCTGCGCCTGGATGGAGACGTCCAGCGCGGAGACCGGCTCGTCGCAGATGATCAGGTCCGGCTCCAGGACCAGCGCGCGGGCGATGCCGATGCGCTGGCGCTGGCCGCCGGAGAACTCGTGCGGGTAGCGGGAGAGCGCGTTGGAGGGCAGGCCCACCTTGGCGAGGATCTCCCGGATCTTCTCCCGCCGCTCCTCCTGGTTCGCGCCGATCCCGTGCGCGGCCATGCCCTCGCTGAGGATGGACTCGATGTTCTGGCGCGGGTTGAGGCTGCCCAGCGGGTCCTGGAAGACCATCTGGAGCCGGCGGCGGAAGGAGCGCAGCTCCTTCTCCGGCAGCTTGGCGACGTCGGTGCCGTCGAGGACGACGGAGCCGTCGGTGACATCGACGAGCCGCAGCACGGCCCGGCCGAGCGTGGTCTTGCCGCAGCCGGACTCGCCGACGAGGCCGTACGTCTGGCCCGCCTCGACCTTCAGCGAGATGCCGTCCACGGCGTAGACGTGGCCGACCGTGCGGTCGAAGAGGATGCCCTTCTTGACGGGGAAGTGGACCTTCACGCCGTCGAGTTCGAGCAGGCTCATGCCGGTACCTCCGTCGTGGCGAGGACCGGGTTGGCGCAGCGGGCGCGGTGGCCGGCCGCGCGCGGTTCGGTCAGTTCGGGCGTGCCGGTGAGGCACTCCATCTCGTACCGGTCGCAGCGCGGGGCGAAGGCGCAGCCGTCGGCCCAGGCGATCTGGTCGTTGATGGATCCGCGGATCGGGTGGAGCGGTTCGCCGCGCGGGGCGTCGAGCCGGGGGATGGAGCCGAGCAGCCCGTGGGTGTACGGGTGGGTCGGGTGGGCGAACAGCTCGCGGCGGGCGGCCGATTCGACGACCTTGCCGGCGTAGAGGACGTTCACCTGGTCGCAGAGGCCGGCGACGACACCCAGGTCGTGGGTGATCATCAGCAGCGCGGTGCCCTCCTGGTCGACCAGTTCCTTGAGGAGTTCGAGGATCTGGGCCTGGATGGTGACGTCGAGCGCGGTGGTCGGCTCGTCGGCGATGAGCAGGCGGGGGGCGCAGGCCACCGCCATGGCGATGAGCGCGCGCTGCCGCATGCCGCCGGAGAGCTGGTGCGGGTACTCCTTGAGCCGCCGGTTCGGGTCGGGGATGCCGACCCGGTCGAGCAGGTGCGCGGCCTCCTTGCGGGCGGCCTCGCCCTTCAGGCCGCGGTGGCGCTGGAGGATCTCGGTGACCTGGACGCCGATGGGGACGACCGGGTTCAGCGAGGAGAGCGGGTCCTGGAAGATCATCGCCATGTCGCGTCCGCGCAGGTCGCGCATCTTCGACGGGGAGAGCGACAGCAGGTCCGTGCCGTCGAGGTCGGCCCGGCCGCCGAGGGTGACGCCCTTCTTCGGCAGCAGCCCCATGAGGGCGAGCGAGGTCACGGACTTGCCGCAGCCCGACTCGCCGACGAGGCCGACGACCTGGCCCTGGTCGACGCCGAACGAGACGCCGTTGACCGCCCGGACGTCCTTGCGGCCGCGGCCGCCGAAGGTGACGGTGAGTTCGTCCACGGTGAGCAGTGGCATGTCAGCCTCGCAGCTTCGGGTCGAGGGCTTCGCGCATGGCCTCGCCGAGCAGGGTGAAGCCGAGGGCGGTGATGATGATGCCGACCGCCGGATACATGGACATCATCGGCTCGTTGTCGAAGAAGCGCTGGGCCGCGGAGAGCATGACGCCCCACTCGGGGACCGCGGGGTCGGGGTTGCCGAGTCCGAGGTACGAGAGGGCGGCGGCCTCGATGATGGCGGTGGCGAGGCTGAGCGTCGCCTGGACGATCACCGGGCTGAGCGAGTTCGGCAGGATCTGGGTGAAGACGATCCGGCGCTTGCGGATGCCGAGCGAGCGGGCCGCGAGCACGTAGTCGCTGCCGCCCTGGGCGAGCATCGAGCCGCGCAGCAGCCGGGTGAAGACCGGGATCTGCACCACGCCGACGGCGATCATCACGGTGGTGAGGGACTGGCCGAGGACGGCGGCGACGGAGACGGCGAGGAGCAGCGACGGCAGCGCGAGCAGGATGTCGGTGACGCGCATGATGGCGTCGTCGATCCGGCGCCCGGCCTTGCCGCCGAGGGTGGCCGCCGCGCCCGAGACGATGCCGACGACGGCGCCGATCAGCAGGCCGATGAGCATCGAGACGACGCCGACGAGCAGGGTCTGGCGGGCGCCGACGAGCATCCGGGAGAAGAGGTCCCGGCCGAGGTGGTCGAGGCCGAACCAGTTCTCGGCGCGGGCGCCGACGAACTCGCCGCGGTTGGAGAAGACCTCGCCGCGCCAGGTCTGCTCGGTGGGGCTGTACGGGGCGATCCACGGGCCGATGACCGCGAGCAGGACGAAGCCGGCGATGATGGCGCCGCCGATGAGCGCCATCTTGCTGCCGCGCAGCCGGCGCATCGCCTCGCGCCACAGGCTGGCGCCGCTGGCGGTCTCGGTCTTCGCCGTGAGCTGGGCGAGCCGGTCGATCTTGGAAGCAGTGTTGGTGAGACTCATCAGTGCACCCGCACCCTCGGGTCGATGACGCTGTACGCGAGGTCGACGAGCATGTTGATCACCACGTAGATCATGGCGATGAACATGATGAAGCCGACGAGCACCGGATAGTCGCGGGCGTCGATGGCGGTCCGGATGAAGGAGCCGATGCCGCCGAAGGTGAAGACGGACTCGGTGAGCACCGCGCCGGAGAGCAGGCTGCCGGTGAGCAGGCCGATGGCGGTGACGACGGGCAGCAGCGCGTTCCGCAGCACGTGGCGGACGCGGACGACGCGGCGCTCCAGGCCCTTGGACTCGGCGGTGCGGATGTAGTCCTCGCCGAGCACCTCCAGGACGCTGGCGCGGGTCATGCGGACGATGACGGCGAGCGGGATGGTGGCCAGGGCGATGCCGGGCAGCACGAGGTGCATGAGGGCGTCCCAGGCGGCGTCGAACTCGCCGGTGAGCACGCCGTCGAGGACGGCGAAGCCGGTGACGGTGGTGGCGTCGATGCCGGTGGACTGGCGGCCGAAGGTGCCGAAGATCCCGCCGAAGGCGCCCTTGAGCAGCTGGGCCAGGAAGAAGACCGGGATGCAGATGCCGACCAGGGAGCCGGAGACGGAGGCCACGTCGATCCAGCCGCCGCGCTTGCGGGCGGCGAGGTAGCCGAGCGGGATGCCCACGACGGTGGCGATGAGCATGGCCGCGAGGCTGAGTTCGACGGTGGCGGGGAAGCGCAGCACGAACTCGTCCCAGACGGGCTGTCCGGTCTGCACCGAGGTGCCGAGGTCGAGGTCGAGGAGGCGCTTGAGGAAGCGTCCGTACTGGACGTAGATCGGCTGGTCGAGGCCCAGCGCGCGGTTGATGCGCGCCACATCGGCTTCGGTCGCCCGCTCGCCCAGGATCGCTGAGGCGGGTCCGCCGGGCAGCCGGTTCAGCCAGATGAAGAGCAGAACCGACAGGCCGAGCAGGGTGGGTATGAGCTGGAGAAGTCGTCGTACGACGAGTCGCAACACCCCGCGTGCCCCTTTCTTGCGTGTGGAGGGTGGATGCGCGGACGCCCGGCCACGGGAGGAGCGCGTGACCGGGCGGACCGCTTACGGGTGTGTTACTTGAAGGAGACCTCGGCGAAGTTCTCCTGCGTCAGCGGGGAGACCTTCGGCGGGTTGACGTTCTTGCCGAACGCGATGGCCGGCGGGGAGGACGTCAGCGGGAGGCCCGGCAGGTACTCCATGATGGCCTCGTTGGCGGCCTTGTAGAGGTCCGTGCGCTTGGTCGGGTCGCCCTGGAGCGAGCCGGCCTTCACCGCGTTGAAGACCTTGTCGTTCTTGAAGCCCCACTGCTTGTCGTACCCGGCGAACCAGGTGCCGATGAAGTTGTAGCCGTCGTTGAAGTCACCGGTCCAGCCGAGCATGTGGAGGGCGCAGCCGCCCTTCTCCACCGCGTCGACGTAGTCCGGGTTCCACTTCTTCGGCTTGGGGTTGACCTTGATGCCGGCCTTCTCCAGGTCGGCCTTGACCAGCTCGAAGATGTCCTGCGGGGCGGGCATGTACGGGCGGGTGACCTCGGTCGGGTAGCAGAAGTCGACCGACAGGCCGCTCGCGCCGGCGCCGGCGAGCAGCGTCTTCGCCTTGGCGGTGTCGAACGGGTACTGCTTCACCTTGTCCGAGTAGCCGGCGACGGTGTCGGGCATGAACTGGGTCGCGACCTTGCCGCCCTCGGGCAGCTGGGTCTTGACGATGTTCTCGCGGTCGACGGCGTGCGCGATGGCCTGGCGGACCTCGGGCTTCTTCAGGGCCGGGTTGGCCTCCTGCGTCATGCCGAGGTAGAGCAGGTTGAAGACGTCGCGGGTCGGGACCTTGAAGCCGGCGCCCTCGAGGGTCTTGATGTCGGCGGGCGCGACGAGGTCGTAGCCGTCGATGTCACCGGCCTGGAGCGCCTGGCGGCGGCCCTCCTCGGTGTCGATCGTGCGGAAGACCAGGTTCTTCACCTTGGCCTTCTCGCCCCAGTAGTCGTCGAAGCGCTCCAGGGCGACTTCCTTGTTGCCCTTGTTCCACTTCGTGATCTTGTACGGGCCGGTGCCGGCGACCGTGCCGGCCTCCTGGCTGTACTTGGGGTAGGTGATGGCGTCGCCGGCCTCGGTGACCTGCTGCTTCGCGTACTCCTGGAGCGCCTTGGGCGAGTGGATCGCGAGGGCGTTCAGGGAGAAGCCGCCGGGGAGGTTGGCGGAGGGCTCGTGGACCTCGATGACGGCGGTGGAGGCGTCCTTGGCCGTGCAGGACTTGTAGTTCGCCTTGGGCGTCTCCTTGTCCTCGTTGGCCTTGAAGCCGCCCATGATGGTCTGCCAGTAGTACGAGACCGCGCTCGACTGGTAGGTGCCCTTCCAGTTGAACCAGTAGTCGTAGTTGGCGCAGACCGCCTTCGCGTCGAAGGTCTCGCCGTCGTGGAACTTCACGCCCTGGCGGAGGTTGAAGGTCCAGACGGTGCCCTCGGGGTTGCTCGACCACTTCTCGGCGAGCCCGCCGACGAGCTTGCTGCCGCCGGGCTCGTGCTCCAGGAGCGCCTCGAACGCCTGGCGGGTGACCCGGAAGGTCTCGCCGTCGCTCGCGAGGGCCGGGTCGAGGGAGGCCGGGTCGCCCGGGGCGCCGAACACGAAGGTGTCCTTGGCTCCGGACTTGTTCTCGTCCTTGTCCCGGTCGCTCGCGCAGCCCGTGGCGATGAGGCCGACCGTGATGGCCGCCGTCAGAGCCCGGGTCGACCGGGAATTGAGTATGCGCATGGGTCCACCCCTGGGTCGCCATGTGTGGTCTTGACCGGCCGAACGCTACTGGCGAGTGACGGCGCAGAGAACAGTCCGCATAGCGGTGATACCAACCTGAGACCCGGACAGTCACCAAATCGGGCGGTTGCCGGACATCGGCGCCCGGAGCGTCCGCAAGCGGACGCAAAACCCCGCTCTGGCAAGGGATTTCGGCCAGAGCGGGGTGACGGGGACGAAGCGGGCGTCAGCCGCGCCGCGCGGGCGGGTAGCCGTATCCCGGACGGTGTGCTCCCGCATGCTGGGACGGGGTGCCGTGCGCCTCGCGGTCGTAGAAGGGCCGCGCGTGGGCCCGCAGCCAGAGCGCCACCGGGTCGTACGCGTCGGAGAGCGCGACCGTCGAGACCGGCAGCCCCTCGGGCACGGCGTTGATCGACTGGCGCATCATCGCCCGCACCTCGTCGACGGTCGCGGCCGAACCGTCGTACAGGTCCAGGCCGATGACCAGGTACGGAGTCCCCAGCGCGGGCTGCACCCAGCCGCGGCGGAGCGAGCGGACGGCCGGCGTCCGGTGCGCGTTCTGGGTGAGCTGGGCGTAGAACTGCGGGATCTCCAGGGCCGGTTCGGAGACCCGGAGCGGTCCGGCGGGCATCCGGTCGAGGCCGGTGGCGATCCGGCGCAGATCGGCCCACGGGATGCCGACGCCGCCGCCGGGCGCGTGCGGGTTGAGCCAGACGCCCCAGCGCTCCGGGTAGAGGGCGCGGGCGATCTCCCGGCCGGTGGTGCGCTCGTGGGCGCGCTGCCAGCCGGAGGCGGCCAGTTCGCCGGGCGAGGTGACGCAGGGCGCGTAGCCGTGGCCGTCGACCTCCATGTTGCCGTACTGGGCCTCCGGCGACCCCGGGGCGCCCTGCCAGAGCAGCATGTACAGCTCGCCGTCGGCCAGGGCGTGCAGCAGCCCCTCGTACGCGTCGTAGCGTCCGGGCGCCACCTGGCGCAGCATGTGCTCGACCTGTCCGGTCGTGGCGCCCCCTGACGCGCTCACCCTGGGTCCCGCCCCTCTGTCCTCGGTGTCGTACGGCTCGGTCACGGCTCGGTTCGGTGGATCGGTCTCGGTCGGTCCAGCTTAGACAGGGCCGGGGTCACCCGGCGGTGCGCTGGTAGAAGGGGCGCACCCGTTCCAGCATCCAGTCGGCGACCGGGTCCTGGGCCATGTCCAGGAGGATCAGGTTGACCGGCCAGGCGACCTCGACGCGGCCGAGGGCGCGGCCGAGGGCGTCCAGCGGGGCGTTGCGGTCGACGCCGTCCCAGCCGGTGAGCTGGACGCCGACGAAGAGGGCCGGTTCGGTGCCCTCGACGCTGGCGAGGGTGCGGCGGGCGGTGGCGACGACGCCGGTGGCCTCGAACTCGGCGGCAGCGGCGGCGAGGAAGTCGACCGGGTCGTCCTGCCAGTCGGGCTCGAAGAGCCGGACCCGGCCGCCGGTCGCGGGACCGTCGAGGGCGGTGCGGCCGACCCGGCACAGCTCGGCGACGGCGGGCGGCGGCAGCGGGACGCCGACGGTGCCGCCGGGGTTGACGGCGATGCCGAGCTGCGGGGGCAGACCGCGGGCGAAGTCACGGGCGGGGGCGACGGCGAAGGACATGTGCGGGCCGACGCAGGCGAGGAACTGCTCCTGCGAGCTGTAGACCGGCACGTAGGCGCCGCCGCCGATCTCCAGAGTGGCGAGGTCCAGGTCGGCGCTGTCGGGGCCGCCGCCGTTGGGCAGCGGGACCCAGACCTGGCTGCGGCCGAGCACCTCGATGAGCCGGCCTCCGGCCGCGGGCTCCCCGAGCGCGGCGGCCAGCGCCTCCTCCAGCTCGTTGCCCGGCCACGTCACGTCCACGGCGGTTCCGTCCCCTTCTCGTACGGCCCTGGTCCCGGCCGTCCCGCAGCACCCTAACGCCGCCCCGCCCCGGCTGTGACCAGAACCCGCCTCCGGGCAGCCGGCGGTCAGCCCGGCTCGCGGAAGCCGATGCGGCGCAGCGCGGTCGCCGCGTCCCGGTCGAGGAGGGTGGCGGAGGCGCAGCCGCGCGGCGGCCGGCCCGCCTCGACGGCGGCGACGAGCCGGCCGACGGCCCTGCGGTGCCGGGCGAAGGCGTACGCGGACACCCCGCGGCCCCGCTCGCGCTGCCCGTCCCGGGCGGTGTCCGGGTCGACGTCGAGGAGGACCATGTGGAGGGCGCGGCCGCGGCGGGCGGCGGCGCGGGCGAGCCAGCCGCGCACCCAGGACTGGGTGCCGCAGTCGTGCACGACGACCCCGGCGCCGGAGCGCAGGGCCCGGTGCAGCCCGGCGTAGTGCGCGATTCGGACCAGCGGGCGGTAGAGCGCGTACGGCAGCAGGCGGGGCATCCGGGCCTCCCAGCGCTCGCGGGTGTCCTGCGAGTCGATGCCGCGGCCCTGGGCGGTGCGCCGCAGCAGGGTGGACTTGCCGCTGCCGGGCAGCCCGGAGACGACGACGACGTCGCCGGCGGCGAAGGTCAGGGCGCGCGGGACGCGCCCGCCGCGGTCGCGCAGGTCCCGCACGACGCGCCCGCGGGCGGTCCGGGCGCGGGCCCGCTGGGCCGGTATGGCGTCGCCGGCGACGACGCCTGAGTGCTGGATCCTCATCGCTGTTCCCCCTGTCGGGCCCCGGGAGACGGACCGGGCGACCTCAGAGACCCTTGCCCACGAAGTGTAAAGAATCGGTAATCCGAGACAAGCGATTTGCGGCGCGGACACCGCGTGCGATGATGTGCGCGCCAGGCGCGCGCAGCGCCGTACAACCGCATACCGGCCGCTCGAATCCGCGCGGGAGAGTTCCGGACCGGCCCTGGGCCGTCCGGGCGCCGAAGGAGCAAGTCCCTCCCTTGAATCTCTCAGGCCCCGTACCGCGTGGATGAGGCAGATCTGAAAAGCGGGACGCCCGTCGTGTCCCCACCCAAGGTGCAAGCCGGGGATGCCCCCGGTGAACCTCTCAGGTTCCATGACAGATGGGGAGGAACGTCCTTGCCTGTCATGTTTTCCGCCTTCGGGACCCGGGAGCCACGTCCATCATGAGCACCACCCCCCGTCTGACCGCCCTCGATGCCGTGCATCGTTCCCTGGGCGCGACCATGACCGACTTCGCCGGCTGGGACATGCCGCTGCGGTACGGCAGCGAGCGCGACGAGCACAACGCCGTCCGCACCAAGGCCGGTCTCTTCGACCTCTCCCACATGGGCGAGATCACCGTCACCGGCCCGCAGGCCGTCGACCTGCTCGACTACGCCCTGGTCGGCAACATCTCCACGGTGGGCAACGGCCGCGCCCGCTACACGATGATCTGCCGGGAGGACGGCGGCATCCTCGACGACCTGATCGTCTACCGCCTCGGCGAGACGGAATACATGGTCGTCGCCAACGCCTCCAATGCCCAGGTCGTCCTGGACGCCCTGACCGAGCGCGCGGCCGGCTTCGACGCCGAGGTCCGCGACGACCGCGACGCGTACGCCCTGATCGCCGTCCAGGGCCCGGAGTCCCCCGGCATCCTGAAGCAGCTCACCGACGCCGACCTGGACGGCCTCAAGTACTACGCGGGCCTCCCCGGCACCGTCGCCGGCGTCCCGGCGCTGATCGCCCGCACCGGCTACACCGGCGAGGACGGCTTCGAGCTGTTCCTGAAGCCGGAGCACGCCGAGGGCGTCTGGAAGGCCCTGACGGAGGCGGGCGCGGGCGCCGGCCTGATCCCGTGCGGCCTGTCCTGCCGCGACACGCTGCGCCTGGAGGCGGGCATGCCGCTGTACGGGCACGAGCTGACCACCTCCCTCACCCCCTTCGACGCCGGTCTCGGCCGGGTCGTGAAGTTCGAGAAGCCGGGCGACTTCGTCGGCCGCAAGGCGCTGGAGGCCGCCGCCGAGCGCGCCGAGACCGCCCCGCCGCGCAAGCTGGTCGGCCTGGTCGCCGAGGGCCGCCGCGTCCCGCGCGCCGGCATGCAGGTCGTCGCGGGCGGCGAGGTCGTCGGCGAGATCACCTCCGGCGCCCCCTCCCCCACGCTCGGCGCGCCGATCGCGATGGCGTACGTCGACGCGGCGCACGCGGCGCCCGGCACCGAGGGCGTGGGCGTGGACATCCGCGGCACCCACGAGCCGTACAAGGTCGTCGCGCTGCCGTTCTACAAGCGCCAGAAGTGACGCGTTCGTCTCGCGACACGTCTCACCCCGCAAGACCCCCGTACATCCGCACTCCCCCGATCCAGGAGAATCAGGCCATGAGCAACCCCCAGCAGCTTCGCTACAGCAAGGAGCACGAGTGGCTGTCGGCCGTCGAGGACGGCGTCGCCACGGTCGGCATCACCGAGCACGCGGCCAACGCCCTCGGTGACATCGTCTACGTCCAGCTTCCCGCGGTCGGCGACACCGTGACCGAGGGCGAGTCCTGCGGCGAGCTGGAGTCGACCAAGTCCGTCAGCGAGCTGTACGCCCCTGTGTCCGGTGAGGTCGTCGAGGCCAACCAGGACGTCGTGGACGACCCGGCGCTGGTGAACACCGCCCCGTTCGAGGGCGGCTGGCTGTTCAAGGTGCGCCTGTCGGACGAGAGCCAGGCCGAGGCCCTGCTCTCCGCCGACGAGTACACCGCCTTCACCGCAGGCTGACCGAGACCCCCTAGGGATCGCTTCATGTCGCTTCTGAACACTCCCCTCCACGAGCTGGACCCGGACGTCGCCGCCGCCGTCGACGCCGAGCTCCACCGCCAGCAGTCCACCCTCGAGATGATCGCCTCGGAGAACTTCGCTCCGGTCGCGGTCATGGAGGCCCAGGGCTCCGTCCTCACCAACAAGTACGCCGAGGGCTACCCGGGCCGCCGCTACTACGGCGGCTGCGAGCACGTCGACGTGGCCGAGCAGATCGCGATCGACCGGATCAAGGACCTGTTCGGCGCCGAGTACGCCAACGTGCAGCCGCACTCCGGCGCCTCCGCCAACCAGGCCGCGCTCTTCGCGATCGCCCAGCCGGGCGACACGATCCTGGGTCTGGACCTGGCGCACGGCGGCCACCTCACCCACGGCATGCGCCTGAACTTCTCCGGCAAGCAGTTCAACGTGGTCGCGTACCACGTGGACGAGGCCGGCCTGGTCGACATGGCCGAGGTCGAGCGCCTGGCGAAGGAGCACCGCCCGAAGGTGATCATCGCCGGCTGGTCGGCGTACCCGCGCCAGCTGGACTTCGCGGAGTTCCGCCGGATCGCCGACGAGGTCGAGGCGTACCTGTGGGTCGACATGGCCCACTTCGCGGGTCTGGTCGCGGCCGGTCTGCACCCGAACCCGGTCGAGTACGCCGACGTGGTGACGTCCACCACGCACAAGACGCTCGGCGGCCCGCGCGGCGGCATCATCCTGGCGAAGAAGGAGTTCGCGAAGAAGCTGAACTCCTCGGTCTTCCCCGGCTTCCAGGGCGGCCCGCTGGAGCACGTGATCGCGGCCAAGGCGGTCTCCTTCAAGGTCGCGGCCTCGGAGGAGTTCAAGGAGCGCCAGCAGCGCACCCTGGACGGCGCCCGGATCCTGGCCGAGCGCCTGGTCCAGGACGACGTCACCGCGCACGGCGTCTCGGTCCTCTCCGGCGGCACCGACGTGCACCTGGTCCTGGTGGACCTGCGGAACTCGGAGCTCGACGGCCAGCAGGCCGAGGACCGGCTCCACGAGGTCGGCATCACGGTCAACCGGAACGCCGTCCCGAACGACCCGCGCCCGCCGATGGTCACCTCCGGCCTGCGCATCGGCACGCCGGCCCTCGCCACCCGCGGCTTCCGGGCCGAGGACTTCACCGAGGTCGCCGACATCATCGCCGAGACGCTCAAGCCGGGCTTCGACGCGGACAAGGCCGCGGCGCTGAAGGCCCGCGTGACCGCGCTGGCCGACAAGCACCCGCTGTACCCCGGCCTGAAGTAATTTCGTACGCTTTTGTTCGTACGAAGCTTCCGGGGCACCGCGCACACTGGACAGTGCGGCGCGGTGCCCCGCCGCTTTGCCCCCTCCCCCCACCCCGCTTCCTGCTCTTGTCTCTGCACCACCCCGGCAGACAACGGCGTCTAGCCCCACAAGGAGTCCCCCCGTGGCCATCTCGGTCTTCGACCTGTTCTCGATCGGCATCGGCCCGTCGAGCTCCCACACGGTGGGCCCGATGCGCGCGGCCCGGATGTTCGCCCGCCGGCTGCGGAACGAGGGGCTGCTCGACCGGGTCGCCTCGGTCCGGGCCGAGCTGTACGGCTCGCTGGGCGCGACCGGCCACGGCCACGGCACCCCGAAGGCGGTCCTGCTGGGCCTGGAGGGGAAGTCGCCGCGCACGGTGGACGTGGAGACGGCCGACGACGAGGTCGAGCGGATCAAGTCGGGCGGCCGGATCAGCCTGCTGGGGACGCACGAGATCCCGTTCTCCTTCGACGACGACCTGATCCTGCACCGCCGCAAGGCGCTGCCGTACCACGCCAACGGCATGACGGTCTTCGCGTACGACGCCGAGGGCGGCCTCGTGCTGGAGAAGACGTACTACTCCGTCGGCGGCGGCTTCGTCGTCGACGAGGACGCCGTGGCGGGCGAGAACCCGATCGTCCCGGACGACACCGTCCTGAAGTACCCCTTCCGCACCGGTGACGAGCTGCTCCGCCTCACCCGGGAGACCGGCCTGTCGATCTCCTCGCTGATGCTGGAGAACGAGAAGGCGTGGCGCACCGAGGAGGAGATCCGCGCGGGCCTGCTGGAGATCTGGCGGGTCATGCAGGCGTGCGTCTCGCGCGGCATGTCCCGCGAGGGCATCCTGCCGGGCGGCCTGAAGGTCCGCCGCCGCGCCGCGACCTCCGCCCGCAAGCTGCGCTCCGAGGGCGACCCGGCGGCGCACGCCATGGAGTGGATCACGCTCTACGCGATGGCCGTGAACGAGGAGAACGCGGCGGGCGGCCGGGTGGTCACCGCCCCGACGAACGGCGCGGCCGGCATCATCCCCGCCGTCCTGCACTACTACATGAACTTCGTCCCGGGCGCCGACGAGGACGGCATCGTCCGCTTCCTGCTCGCCGCCGGCGCGGTCGGCATGCTCTTCAAGGAGAACGCGTCGATCTCCGGCGCCGAGGTCGGCTGCCAGGGCGAGGTCGGCTCGGCCTGCTCGATGGCGGCGGGCGCGCTCGCCGAGGTGCTGGGCGGCTCCCCCGAGCAGGTGGAGAACGCGGCCGAGATCGGCATGGAGCACAACCTGGGCCTGACCTGCGACCCGGTCGGCGGCCTGGTCCAGATCCCGTGCATCGAGCGCAACGGCATGGCGGCGGTGAAGGCCGTGACGGCGGCGAAGATGTCGATGCGCGGCGACGGCAGCCACCTGGTCTCCCTCGACAAGGTCATCAAGACCATGAAGGAGACCGGCGCCGACATGAGCGTCAAGTACAAGGAGACCGCCCGCGGCGGCCTCGCGGTGAACATCATCGAGTGCTGACGGGCGCCCACAGGTCGAGGCTCCACACGTCCCCGTGGCCGACCCGGTGGCCGCGCACCTCGTCCTCGTCGTCCACGACGAGGACGGAGACGTGCGAGCCCACCGGGCGGTACGCGAGGAACCCGCCCTGGTCCCTGATCGTCGGCCCGGGGGCCTCCCGGCCGCGGCGGACCTCGTCCCACAGCTCCTCCCAGGAGGTGTACCGGGGGAACTCCGTCCCGGTGCCGCGGGCCCATTCCCGGGCCAGGTCCTCGTCCGGCGCCAGGCGATGCAGCTGAACCGTCGCGGTGGCCACGACCCAGTCCGGTTCCGGGCGGAAGGCGAACTCGACCAGTCCGTAGTCCCGGCGCAGCCACTCCCCCTCGTCGTCGGTGACGTCGGCGAAGGGGTGGCGGAGGGCCCGGTCGACGTCGGCGAGGACCGAGCCGATGCCGACGCCGTACAGCTTTCCGGTGGTGATGAGGGAAGCGAGGGTCTTCACGCCGGTCACGGCCGGTTCTCCCGTTCGTCGATCAGTGCGCGTGCCCCCACACGCGACGGCCGGTCCCGCCCCCGCGGGGCCGGCCGTGGTGCGTTCGGGTCAGTAGCGGACCCAGAGGACGTAGACGTCCGGGCGGCTGGGGTGGAAGGGCTCGCAGAAGTAGATCTTGCCCCACATCCACTCGCCGGCCTGGCCCGCGGCCTGGCACTCGGCGTACGAGGCGTGGTGGCTGCGGGCGTAGAAGCCGGGAGCGGCGGCCTCGGCGGTGCCGGCGGTGCCGAGCGCGAGGGCTCCGGCGGTGGCCGCGGTGGCGAGGGCGGCGGCGACGCGACGGTACATGGCATGTCCTCCTGAAATGAACGATGCGATGCGGTGCGGGATGGTGCCGTGCGTTTCGTGCCGGCTGCGCAGCCGGGACGAAACGTATCGGCCGCCCCCGTCGCGGGCAATAGGTCTAGGCCAATCCTCGGATGGATGGCCGGATGCCGGGTGGACGGCCGGATCCGAGCGGTCAGAAGCGGATCCAGTGCGGGTCCGGCACCACCGTGAGGAGGGCGGAGAGCGCCACGATCACGGCGAGCACGCTCAGCTCGACCCGGGCCGGGGGGCGCGCGTCGGTGCCCGACAGCAGCCGGGAGCGGGCGGCCAGGGCGAGCAGGCTGGCGGCGCCGAAGAGGGCGAGCTTCAGCAGCAGGACCCTGCCGTACGCGGTGGTGAGGACGGCGTCCAGCGGCAGCCGGCGCAGGGTGGAGACGGTGCCGGTCGCGGCCAGGGCGGCGTACAGGAAGGCGGCGAGCCTGGCGTACCGGAGCAGCACCGCGCGCCCGCCGCCGCGCAGCCGCACCACCCGGAGGACGTACAGCAGGGTGCCGGTCCACAGCGAGGCGGCGGTGAGGTGGACGACGGTGAGGGCGGTGCCGGTGCCGAAGCCGGCGGTCTCGGGGTGGGCGCGCAGCGCCTCGGCGGCGATCGCGGCGGCGAGCGGGAGGGCGGCCAGGGCGGGGCGCCGGGAGGCGGCGCAGAGCGCGGCGAGCAGGCAGGCGTTGGCGGTGACGAGCAGCAGCCGGCCCTCGCGGAGCCCGTAGACGACGGGGAGGCTCAGTCCGCTGACGGCGGCGAGGAGGAGCAGGAGGCCGGCGGAGGCCGCGGCGGCGAGCAGGGCGCCGGGGGCGGCCCAGGGGCGCGGCAGCGGGCCGTCGCCGGCGAGCCGGGTGCCGGCGAGTTCGCCGGCGGCGAGGGCGAGGCCGGCCAGGAGCAGGATCCGCAGGAGGGTGGTGATGCCGGCCGCGGGTATGCGGAGTTCGCCGGTGCCCGCGCGGGCGAGTCCGGCGCCCAGCAGGGCGACGGCGAGAACGCCGAGGACGGCGGCGGCGGGGAGCACCGCGGCGCCTCGGCGGCGGGGGGTGCCGAGAGGTCCGGGAAGCGTCACCGGACGATCGTCACCGAGGCCGGGACGGGCGGCAACTCAGGGTGAACGCCGCCCGGTCCCGGTCCCGTGCCAGGTCAGCCCCGGGTCACGCCTTGCTGAGGTGGGACCAGAACTCGTCCCACGACAGGCGGCCGTCGCCGTTGTCGTCGCGCTGCTTGATGAGGGCCTCGGCGACCGTCTCGGTGACGTTGAAGTCACCCAGCTGGGCCATGACGCTCTTGTACTCCGCGGCGGTGATGAAGCCGTCCCCGTCCACGTCGTATCGGTTGAATGCCGTGCGTGCCGACTCGATGTCCGCCACTGCTGTCCGCCCCTTCTCGGTGCTGTTCTTGACGGGGGTCAGATTAGCGGGCCGGGCGGGGTCCGCCGAGAGCGGTACGGGCTCCGCCCCGCGCCGGGTGTCCACCATGTGGATGATCGAGGGAAACAAACGATGAAGCGCATAGTCATTCATAGTTTGCAAGGCGGGTGCTTCACGTCACCAACGATTCATCGTTGAAGTGTCCGCATTTGCCACGCCTATGTGCGGTATGGGCGTTTGGCGGTGTGGCCCGCCGTCTGTCATAGTCGGTGTCACGACCCCCATTGACCCGGGCCAGGTCGACTCAGCGGCCGTGGATACACCCCCCCGTCCACGGCGCTTCACACGGAAGCCCCCAGCAGCCCCACCACGGCGCACGGGGGCTTCCGTGCGTCCGGGGCCGTTCCGCGCGCGAAAGCGGGCCGGTGGTCAGCGGTCGGTGACCCGCATCTCGAACCAGGTCGTCTTTCCGCGCGGCCCGAGGTCCACGCCCCACCGGTCGGAGAGCTTGTCGACGAGGAAGAGACCCCGGCCGCTGACGTCCAGCTCGGCCACCGGCATCAGGCAGGGCAGCCCGCGCGAGGGGTCCCGGACCTCGATCCGGATCCGCCCCGGCCGCCGCTGGACGCGCAGCGCGAAGACCCGGGCGCCGGTGTGCCGGACCGCGTTCCCCACCAGCTCGGAGACGAGCAGGACCGCGTGCTCGGCGAGGGTCGCGCCCAGGCCCCACTGGCGGAGCACCACGTACTGGGTGAGCCGCCGGGCGGTCCTGGCGGACTCGGGCCGCGACGGAAGCCGGACGTCGGCGTCCGCCGGATTGCCCCACTCCCGCATCGCCGCGAGGGCCTCTTCGTCCTCCAGGGTCGGAGTCCACCGTGCGGCGGGCACACCGCCCTGCCGCGGTTGCTCCCTGCTCTCCAGGCCCGCCATGCCCCCCATCATGACCGCCCGGGACGCCCCGCGGGGGCCGTTCCGGTGGAATGGCCCCCGCGGGGCGGCGCGTCGCCGTGACGGGCCGTCGGACGACGGGCCGTCAGGCGGACGTACGGGCGGACGTCAGGCGAACTTCGCCTTGCCCGGGCCCTCCTCGACAAAGCTGCGCATGCCGGTCTCGCGGTCGGCGGTGGCGAACAGCGCGGAGAACCAAGTGCGTTCGAGGGCGAGGCCGGTGTCGATGTCGGTCTCCAGGCCCTGGTCGACCGCCTCCTTGGCGGCGCGCAGCGCCACCGCCGGGCCCTGGGCGAGCTTCGCCGCCCAGGCGTGCGCCTGCGCGTACACCTCGGCGGCCGGGACGACCCGGTCGACCAGGCCGAGGGTCAGCGCCTCGTCGGCCTTCACCATCCGGCCGGTGAAGATGAGGTCCTTGGCGCGGGACGGGCCGATCAGGCGGGAGAGGCGCTGGGTGCCGCCGGCGCCGGGGATCAGGCCGAGCAGGATCTCGGGCTGGCCGAGCTTCGCGTTGTCGGCGGCGATCCGGTAGTCGGCGCAGAGGGCGAGCTCGCAGCCGCCGCCGAGCGCGTACCCGGTGACGGCGGCGACGACCGGCTTGGGGATGCGGGCGACGGCGGTGAAGGAGTCCTGCAGGGCGCGGGACCGCTCGACCATGGCCACGTGGTCCATGACCTGCATCTCCTTGATGTCCGCGCCGGCCGCGAAGACCTTCTCGCCGCCGTAGAGGAGGACGGCCCGCACGTCGTCGCGGTCGGTGGCCTCCTGGGCCAGCTCGCGCAGCCGGTCCTGGGTGGCGATGTCCAGGGCGTTCATCGGCGGGCGGTCGAGGCGGATCGTGCCGACGCCGTCGGCGACTTCGAGGTTCACAGTCATGGGAAGAGGTTAGTGGCCGTTAACGGAAGCGGGCCCGGTGCCGTTGCTCACAGAGCGGCGGCACCGGGCCCGGCCGGACGGCGCGGATCAGGCGATCCACTCCTCCCAGCTCATGTTCCAGCCGTTCAGGCCGTTGTCCGGCTTGATCTGCTTGTCCTTGGAGTTCTTCACGACGACGACGTCGCCGATGAGCGAGCTGTCGTAGAACCAGGCGGCGGGGGTGGAGCTGTCGCCCGCGCCCCGGGTGTCGGAGAGGCCGACGCAGCCGTGGCTGACGTTCTGCGAGCCGAAGGTGGACTTCGGGGCCCAGTAGTTGCCGTGCACGAAGGTGCCGGAGGTCGACAGGCGCATGGCGTGCGGCACGTCCTTGATGTCGTACTCGCCCCCGAAGCCGACGGTGGCGCCGTTCATGCGGGTCACCTTGTACTTCTCGCTGATGACCATCTGGCCGTTGTACGTGGTCGTGGACGGGGCGCCGGCGGTGATCGGCAGCGTCTTGACGATCTTCCCGTCGCGCTCGACCTTCATGGTCTTGGCGCTCGCGTCGACCGTGGACACCTGGCGGCGGCCGATGGTGAAGGAGTACGACTTCTTCTGCTTGCCGTAGACGCCCGGACGGCCCTCGACGCCGTCCAGGTTGAGCTCGACGGTGACCTTCGTCCCGGCCTTCCAGTACTCCTTCGGGCGGAAGTCGAGGCGGTCGTTGCCGAACCAGTGGCCCTGGATGTCGACGGCCGGCACGGCCGTCACCTTGATGGCCTTCTCCACGGCCTCGGGGTCGGTGATGCCCCGGGTGAAGTTGATGGAGACCGGCATGCCGACGCCGACGGTCGTGTCCGCCTCGGGCGTGTAGTGGCCGATGAAGGTGTTCTTCGGGACCAGGGTGCTGAAGGTGGTGTCCTTGGCGGACTCCCGGCCCTCGGCGTCCTTCGCGACGGCGTGGACCTTGTACTGGGTGCCGGCGGACAGGTGGGTCAGCGGCTCCCAGCTCGCGCCGTCCGCCGAGATCTTCCCCTCGACCGGGTCGCCGCCCTCGGTGTCGGTGACCGTCACCGTGGTCAGGGTGCCCTGCTCGGCGGTCACCTTGAGGGACCCGCTGGTGGCGACCGCGTCGGCGCCGTCCTTGGGCAGGATGGTCACGACCGCCTGCGAGGCGGCGTTGTCGGGGGCCGCGGTCCCCTGGCCGGAGCCCTTGGCCCCGGCCCCGTCGGCCGTCTTCGACGGCTCCTCGCCGCCGCAGGCGGTCAGGACGAGGAGCAGCGTCCCCGTGGCCAGGGCGCCGAGGCGCAGCCCCCGCCGCCGCGCCGACGTCCCCGATATCGGCTGCCCGTTCACTATGGTCTTCTCCCCTCGCACGACCCGGCCGCCGGCCGGGCCCCACCCCCGTGCGCACGTCCCGCGCACGGCGCTAGATAATCACACCGGAAGACACGAAAGTTCCACGTGAATGTCACCGTTCAGTCCCAGTCGGGACGGGCCGGAGGCGCGCGGGGAGCGGCGCGCGTCCGGCCCTCGTGCCGGGGCGGGTCAGCGGAGCGCCGAACCGGCCTTCCAGGCCGCCCAGTCCAGGTTCCAGCCGCCGAGGCCGTTGTCCGGGGCGACCTTCCGGTCCTTCGAGTTGACCACCTCGACGACGTCGCCGATCAGGCTGCGGTCGAAGAACCAGCCGGCCGGGGTGTCGGAGCCGCCGCCCTTCACGTCCCGCAGCCCCACGCAGCCGTGGCTGACGTTGGCCGAGCCGAAGGTCGCGGGGTCGGCCCAGTAGTTGCCGTGGATGAAGGTGCCCGACTCGGTGAGCCGCATGGCGTGCGGCACGTCCTTGATGTCGTACTCGCCGCCGAAGCCGACCGTGGCGCCGTTCATCCGGGTCACGTCGTACAGCTCGGTCACCACCATCTTGCCGTTGTACGTGGTGGTCTTCGGCGCGCCCGCGGTGATCGGCAGGGTGGCGAGCAGCCGCCCGTCCCGCCGCACCTCCATGGTGTGGGCGGCGGCGTCGACCAGGGAGACCTGGGAGCGGCCGACGGTGAAGCCGACCGTCTTGCGCTGGATGCCGTAGACGCCGGGGGCGCCCTCGACGTCCCGGAGCGCCAGCTCGACCGTCACCTTCGTGCCGGGCGCCCAGTACGCGGCGGGCCGGAAGTCCAGCCGCTCCTTGCCGAACCAGTGGCCGGAGATCTCGACCGGCGGGTCGGCGGTGACCCGGATGGCCCGCTCGACCGCGGCCCGGTTCTCGACGGGGCGGCTGAAGCCGAAGGAGACGATCATCCCGGCGCCGACAGTGGAACGGTTCTCCGGCGTGAAGTAGCCGATGAACCGGCTCTCCGGCACCACCGTGGTGAAGGTGGTGTGCCGGGCCGAGCGGCGCCCGTGCGCGTCCAGCGCGACCGCGTCCACGCTGTACTTCGCGGCCAGCGCCAGCCGGGTGCCGCCGGCCGGCCGCCAGCGCAGCCCGTCGGCGGAGACGGCGCCCGGGACGGCGGAGCGGCGCCCGTCCGCCACCTGGGTCACGGTCACCCGTTCGAGCCGCCCGCTGTCCACCCGTACCTCCAGCGGACCGTCCGCGGGCACCCCGCGGCTGCCGTCCTCCGGGCTGACCCGGATCACGTCCCCGGGGGCCCTCGCCTTGCCGGGAAGGCCCAGGCCGACGCCTCCTTCCCGGTCCGATCCGGTGCAGCCGGCGAGACCCACGAGGAGCCCCGCCACCGCGAGGAGTTGTCCGGCCCGTACCCATACACGTGTCACGCGTGGCCCAACGACGACCCCCCTCCAGGGGAAACGTCCGTGCGGGCCATGTTGGGGGGACCCCGGCGCGGGAAGAACAGGGGAGTACGACCGGGAGTACACGAGGGTGCGGGAGGACGCGCGGGGGCCGGGGCCGGGACGCCCCCGCCCCGGCACGCGGGCCCGCCGGAGCCGCGGGAGGCCAGGGCGGTGTCGAGCGCAGCCGAACAGCAGGCGGTACCGGAGCGGGCCCCGGGACGGCCCGCGCCCCCGGTGTGGCCGGGGGCGCCCACTCCTCTCGGGGCGCGGTGCCGGACCGGCCCCGACGGGACCCGGGGCACCAACTTCGCCCTCTGGGCGGCCGGGGCGGAGGCCGTCGAGCTCTGCCTCTTCGCGCCGGACGGCACCGAGACCCGGCTGCCGCTGACCGAGCTCACCCATGAGATCTGGCACGGCTTCGTGCCGGGCGTCGGCCCTGGGCAGCGGTACGGCTACCGGGTGCACGGCCGCTGGGACCCGTGGACCGGCGCCCGCTGGAACCCGGCGAAGCTGCTCCTCGACCCGTACGCGCGGGCCGTCGACGGCGACTTCCGGCTGCCGCCGGAGGTGTACGGGCACGTCCGGGACTGGCCGCAGCAGCACGTCGCCGACACCGTCCGCGACGAGCGGGACTCCGCCCCGTACGTCCCCAAGGGAGTCGTCGTGCGGGACGACGACGACTGGTCCGACGATCGCAGGCCCAAGACGCCCTGGCAGGACTCCGTCATCTACGAACTGCACGTGAAGGGCTTCACCGCCCGGCACCCCGGCATCCCCGAACGCCTCCGGGGCACCTACGCGGGGCTCGCCCACCCGGCCGCGGTCGACCACCTGGTGCGGCTCGGGGTGACGGCGGTCGAGCTGCTGCCGGTCCACCAGTTCGCCCACGAGGACCACCTGCTGCGGCGCGGCCTCACCAACTACTGGGGCTACAACTCGATCGGCTACTTCGCCCCGCACGCCGGCTACTCGTCGTCCGGCACCACAGGGCAGCAGGTCGGCGAGTTCAAGCGGATGGTGCGGGCGCTGCACGCGGCCGGCATCGAGGTCATCCTCGACGTCGTCTACAACCACACCGCGGAGGCAGGCGAACTGGGCCCCACGCTCTCCCTGAAGGGCATCGACAACCGCGGCTACTACCGCCTCCAGTCCGACGCCCGCCGGTACGCCGACTACACCGGCTGCGGCAACACCCTGCACGTCGTCCAGCCGCAGGTGCTGCGGCTCATCACCGACTCGCTGCGCTACTGGGTCACCGAGATGGGCGTCGACGGCTTCCGCTTCGACCTGGCGGCGGCGCTCGCCCGCTCCATGCACGACGTCGACATGCTCTCCCCGTTCCTGGCCGTCATCGCCCAGGACCCCGTGCTGCGCCGGGTGAAGCTCATCGCCGAACCGTGGGACGTCGGCAACGGCGGCTACCAGGTGGGCGCCTTCCCGCCGCTGTGGACCGAATGGAACGACCGCTACCGGGACGCCGTACGGGACTTCTGGCGCGGCGCCCTGCCGGACGTGCGCGACCTCGGCTACCGGCTCTCCGGCTCCAGCGACCTGTACGCCTGGGGCGGCCGGCGCCCGTACGCCTCCGTCAACTTCGTCACCGCCCACGACGGCTTCACCCTCCGCGACCTCGTCACGTACGAGCGCAAGCACAACGAGGCCAACGGCGAGGGCAACCGGGACGGCACCCACGACAACCGCTCCTGGAACTGCGGCGCGGAGGGCGAGACCGACGACCCGGAGGTGAACGCGCTCCGGCTGCGCCAGCTCCGCAACCTGCTCACCACGCTGCTGCTCTCCACCGGGGTCCCGATGCTCGTCGCCGGCGACGAGATGGGCCGCACGCAGGGCGGCAACAACAACGCGTACTGCCAGGACAACGAGACCAGCTGGCTGGACTGGTCGCTGCCGGACGACCCCGGCCGCGCCCAGCTCCTCGCCCTCACCCGGCGGCTCCTCGCGCTGCGCCACCGCCACCCGGTGCTGCGCCGCCGCGCCTTCTTCTCGGGCCGCCCGCAGGGCGCGGACGGCCTGCGGGACCTGGCGTGGTTCGGCCCGTCCGGCACCGAGATGACCGAGCAGGACTGGTACGCCCCGTCGGCCACGCTCGCCCTCTACCTCTCCGGCCGCGACATACCGGGCCGGGACGAGCGCGGCGAGCAGATCCTGGACGACAGCTTCCTCGCCGTCCTCCACGCGGGCCACCGCCCCCTGGACTTCCGCCTCCCGGGCCCGCCCTGGGCCCAGACCTACGAACGCGTCCTCGACACGTCCCTCGACGACCAGACCACCCCCCCGGCCACCCTCCACCCGGGCGGCTCGGTCCTGGAGGTGGGGGCGCGGTCGGTGGTGCTGCTGCGGGTGGTGGGGTGAGGGGACGGCACGGCGGGCCGGGAGGTCGTCCGAAAATCGGATGAGGGGTGTCAGGGGTGAACCGTAGGGTCGGGGCTGATGCCCGAGAACACTGCCACCCCTGAGTCCGTGCCCGGTCGCCGTTCGGCCGTGCGGGTGCTGCTGCGGCTGTGGCCGTATCTGCGGCCCGTGCGCGGGCGGTTCTTCACCGCCGCGTTCGTCGCGGTCGTCGCCTCCTGTCTGTCGCTCGTCATCCCGCTGGTGCTCAAGTGGCTGGTGGACGGGCCGGTCGCGGCGCGGGATCCGGGCGGGGTGTGGCTGGGGGCGCTGTACCTGCTGCTGCTCGGGGTCGCCGAGGCCGGGCTGTTCGGGCTGCGGCGGTGGCTGGTGGCGCGTCCGCTGTCCTCGGTGGAGGCGCGGATGCGGCGGGACCTGTACGGGCGGCTGCAGCGGCTGCCGATCGCCTTCCACGACCGGTGGGCGTCCGGGCAGCTGCTGTCGCGCGGCACCACGGACCTGATGATCCTGCGGATGTTCCTGGCCTTCCCGCTGACGTTCCTGATCGTGAACGCGGTGACGATCGTGGCGGGTTGTGTCCTGCTGCTGGCCCAGGACTGGCCGCTCGGGCTGGTGCTGCTGACGCCGGTGGTGCCGGTGGTGGTGCTGTGCTCGTACTTCGAGCGGCGGTACGGGGTGGTGGCGCGGCGGGCGCAGGACCAGGTGGGCGATCTGACGACCGTGGTGGAGGAGAGCGTCCTCGGCATCCGGATCGTCAAGGGCTTCGGCCGGCACCGCAGCCAGGCGGACGCCTTCCGCCGGCTCGCGGAACTGCTGCGCTCCACGGAGCTGTCCAAGGCGCGGCTGCTGGCCACGATCTGGGCGCTGATCACGGTCCTGCCGGAGCTGGCGATCGGCGCCGCGCTGGTGCTGGGTTCGGTGCGGGTCGCGGACGGCGGGCTGTCGGCGGGCACCCTGGTCGCGTTCCTGTCGACGGCGCTGGCGCTGCGCTGGCCGGTGGAGTCGATCGGCTTCCTGCTGGCGATGAGCCAGGAGGCGGTGACGGCGACGGAACGGTACTTCGAGGTGATGGACGCCGAGGAGGAGCGGGACGCGCCCGGCCCGGCGGCGGTGCCGGGGGCCGCCGACGGGCTGCGCTTCGAGGGCGTGTCGTTCCGCTTCCCGGACGCGCCGGACGGCGCGCCGCCCGTGCTCGACGGCATCGACCTGCACGTGCGGCCGGGCGAGACGCTGGCGCTGGTCGGCGCGACCGGTTCCGGCAAGACGACGCTGACCGCGCTGGTGCCGCGGCTGCACGAGGCGACCGGGGGGCGGATCCTGCTGGACGGCGAGGACGTCGCGCTGATGGAGCGGGAGCGGCTGCGGTCGCTGGTGTCGGTGGCCTTCGAGGAGCCGACGCTGTTCTCGGCGAGCGTCGGCGAGAACGTGCTGATGGGCGCGGACGCAGCGGCCGGGGCGCCGGAGCTGGAGCGGGCGCTGGCGATCGCGCAGGCGGACGGTTTCGTCGGGCGGCTTCCGGAGGGGGCCGCGACCCGGGTCGGCGAGCAGGGGCTGAGCCTGTCGGGCGGTCAGCGGCAGCGGCTCGCGCTGGCCCGGGCGGTGGTCGGCCGGCCGCGCTTCCTGGTGCTCGACGATCCGCTGTCGGCGCTGGACGTGCACACCGAGGCGCGGGTGGAGGCGGCCCTGCGCGAGGTGCTGAAGGAGACGACGGCGCTGGTCGTGGCGCACCGGCCGTCGACGGTGATGCTGGCCGACCGGGTGGCGCTGCTGTCCGGTGGCCGGATCGCGGCGGTCGGCACCCATCAGGAGCTGCTGCGGAGCAGCGCCGAGTACGCGTGGCTGATGTCGGGCGAGAAGGACGGGGAGCGATGACGGACACCACGCTCGTACAGCCGGAGGAGGAGCGGGACGGGCCGGCGGGACGCGAGGAGCCGGCCTCGGCCGGTGACCCGTTCGACCGGGACGACCTGCCGGCGCCGCGCGGGGCGACCGGTGCGCTGCTGCGTTCGCTGCTGGCCGCGCACCGGGCCCGGGTGGCGGTGGCGGCGCTGGTGCTGCTGGTGAAGGAGGCGGCGGTCCAGGCGGGCCCGCTGCTGGTGGCGTACGCGATCGACCGCGGCGTGCCGGCCTTCCGGGCCGGGGACCACGGGCCGCTGCTCGCGGTGGCGGTCGGCTACCTGCTGTGCGCGGTGGGCGCGGGCGCGCTCCAGTACGCGTTCGTGCGGGGCGCGGCGCGGATCAACCAGGACGTGCTGCTGGACCTGCGGGGGCGGATCTTCCGGCACGCGCAGGTGCTGAGCGTGGACTTCCACGAGCGGTACACCTCGGGGCGGCTGATCTCGCGGTCGACGACGGACGTGGAGTCGCTGCGGGAGCTGCTGTCGGAGGGGCTGCAGGAGCTGATCGGGGTGGTGCTGTCGTTCGTGTCGATCGCGCTGGTGCTGCTCTGGCTGGACCTGGGGATCGGCGCGGTGGCGGTGGCCTCGTTCGGGCCGCTGTACCTGCTGGTGCGGAGCTACCGGCGGCGGGCGGGCGCGGTGTTCGCGGAGCGGTCGACGGCGATCGCCGGGGTGATCGTGAAGTTCGCGGAGACGATGAACGGGATCCGGCCGGTGCGGGCCTTCCGCCGGGAGCGGGTCAACGACGCGGAGTTCGCGGGGCTCAACCGCCGGCACGAGCGGAGCAACGGCGACGCGCTGCTGGAGATGGCCCGTTACGTGGTGGGCTCGCGGCTGGTGGCGAACACGGCGGTGGCCGGGATGTGCCTGTGGGGTGCCTACCGGGTCGCGGACGGTTCGCTGGAGCTGGGCGTGCTCGCGGCGGCGGTGCTGTACGTGCGGCGGCTGTACGACCCGATCGACCGGCTCGGGATGTTCCTCAACTCGTACGAGTCGGCGGCGGCGTCGCTGGCGAAGATCGCGGGGCTGCTGGCGCAGGAGCCGGGGGTGCCGGAGGCGGCGGCGCCGCGGGAGCTGCCGGAGCGGGCGGGGTCGGCGCCGGGCCGCGAGGTGGTCTTCGACGGGGTGCGGTTCGCGTACCGGACGGGCGGCGAGGTGCTGCCCCGCTTCTCCCTGCGGATCCCGGCGGGGCAGACGGTGGCGGTGGTCGGCGCGACCGGCGCGGGCAAGTCGACGCTGGCGAAGCTGCTGGCCCGTTTCTACGACCCGACGGACGGCCGGGTGCTGCTGGACGGCGTGGACCTGCGCGATCTGGCCACGCCGGAGCTGCGGCGCGGGGTGGTGATGGTGACGCAGGAGGCGTTCCTGTTCTCCGGGACGATCGCGGAGAACATCGCGATCGGGCGGCCGGACGCCACCCGGGAGGAGATCGAGCAGGCGGCGAAGGCGATCGGCGCGCACGAGTTCGTCGCCGGGCTGCCGGACGGCTACGACACGGACGTACGGAAGCGGGGCGGCCGGATCTCGGCCGGTCAGCGCCAGCTGGTCGCCTTCGCGCGGGCGTTGCTCGCGGACCCGGCGGTGCTGATCCTGGACGAGGCGACGAGCTCGCTGGACGTACCGGGCGAGCGGGCGGTGCAGCACGCGATGGACACGGTCCTGGCGGGCCGTACGGCGCTGGTCATCGCGCACCGCCTGTCCACGGTCGAGGTCGCGGACCGGGTCCTGGTGATGGAGGCGGGCCGGATCGTCGAGGACGGCGCCCCGGCCGACCTGGTCGGCGGCGAGGGCCGCTACGCGGGCCTCCACCGCGCCTGGCGCGACTCCCTGGCGGGCTGACGTACCGGAAGGGATGGTTCAGGACGGGGGTTTTCGGCCAACGGCCCGAGGGAGGGGGCCCACGTCCGAAGGGCGGGACGGTGGGCGGTCCGTTGCGGCGGTGCCGGGCGGGCCGCGCGGCGTTTCCGCATGCCGAACGGGGTGGGGCGGCCGGCCCAAGATCGGTGAAACGTCCGGTTAACGAACCTGACCGTGCGCGCAGCGGACGACTTCCGGCCAAGTTGTTGACGCGGTCCTGACAGATACCGGCGGTAGCTGCCAGTCTCTCCCCCGGTTCCTCGCAACCGCGTTCGCCGCATCACCCGATCGTGCGCCACCGCTCTGCTTGCTCCGCCCGGCCGCCCACCCAGCGGCCCGGTACCCCCCTCGCACAAGGAGTTCGCGTGAGATCCACTCCCAGTCGCCGTGCCACCGCGACCGGCGCGCTCGTCGCCGCAGCCGCCATGATCGCCGTCGGCGTCCAGACCGGCAGCGCCTCCGCCGACGACGAATGGCCCACCGCTCCGCGGGCGACGGCCGCCCTCGGCAAGGTCAACCCGGGCAAGCTCCCCGCCGACCTCTCCCCCGCCGAGCGCACCGCGCTGATCAAGGCCGCCGACGCCGGCAAGGCCGAGACGGCGAAGGAACTGGGCCTCGGCAGCCAGGAGAAGCTCGTCGTCCGGGACGTGGTCCAGGACCGCGACGGCACCACCCACACCCGCTACGAGCGCACCTACGCGGGCCTGCCCGTCCTCGGCGGCGACCTGGTCGTCGCCGAGACGAAGGCCGGCGCCACCACCGGCGTCTCCAAGGCGTCCCGCGCGGAGCTGAAGAACGTCGACCTCACCGCCACCGTCGCCCCCGCCGCCGCGGAGAAGCAGGCCCTCGGCCGCGCCGCCGCCGAGGGGTCGAAGGCCACCGACACCGAGCGCGCCCCGCGCAAGGTCGTCTGGATGGGCCAGAGCGGCGCCCCGGTCCTCGCGTACGAGACCGTCGTCGGCGGCCTCCAGCACGACGGCACGCCGAACGAGCTGCACGTCGTCACCGACGCCAAGTCCGGCGCCAAGCTGTACGAGTGGCAGGCCGTGCACACCGGCACCGGCAACACCCAGTACAGCGGCCAGGTCACGCTCGGCACCGCGCCCTCGTACACGCTGACCGACACCGCCCGCGGCAACCACAAGACGTACAACCTCAACCGCGGCACCTCCGGCACCGGGACGCTGTTCTCCGGCGCGGACGACATCTGGGGCGACGGCACGCCGTCCAACCTGGAGACGGCCGGCGCCGACGCCCACTACGGCGCCGCGCTCACCTGGGACTACTACAAGAACGTGCACGGCCGCTCCGGCATCCGCGGTGACGGCGTCGGCGCGTACTCCCGGGTCCACTACGGCAACGCCTACGTCAACGCCTTCTGGCAGGACTCCTGCTTCTGCATGACGTACGGCGACGGCTCCGGCAACACCAAGCCGCTCACCTCCATCGACGTGGCCGCCCACGAGATGACGCACGGCCTGACCTCGGCCACGGCCAAGCTCGTCTACAGCGGCGAGTCCGGCGGCCTCAACGAGGCCACCTCCGACATCATCGCGGCGGCCGTCGAGTTCTACGCCAACAACCCCGTCGACAAGGGCGACTACCTCGTCGGCGAGAAGATCGACATCCGCGGCAACGGCACCCCGCTGCGCTACATGGACAAGCCCAGCAAGGACGGCTCGTCCAAGGACTACTGGTACTCGGGCATCGGCTCCATCGACGTCCACTACTCCTCGGGCCCGGCGAACCACTTCTTCTACCTGCTCTCCGAGGGCAGCGGCGTCAAGACCGTCAACGGCGTGACCTACGACTCGCCGACCTCCGACGGCCTCCCGGTCACCGGCATCGGCATCGACAAGGCCCGGATGATCTGGTTCAAGGCGCTCACCACCAAGTGGACCTCGTCCACCAACTACGCGGGCGCCCGCACCGGAACGGTCGCCGCCGCCGAGGAGCTGTACGGCGCCGGCAGCCCCGAGGCTCTCGCCGTGCAGCACGCCTGGGCCGCCGTCAACGTCGGCACCCGCCCCGGCACCACCCCGCCCACCGGCACGGTCTTCGAGAACACCGCCGACGTCTCCGTCCCGGACAACGGCGCCGCGGTGACCTCCTCGGTGACCGTCACCGGCCGCACCGGCAACGCGCCGAGCAACCTGTCCGTCGGCGTGGACATCGTCCACACCTACATCGGCGACCTGATCGTCGACCTCGTGGCCCCCGACGGCTCGGTCTACAACCTGCACAACCGCACCGGCGGCAGCGCCGACAACATCAGCCAGACCTACACCGTCAACGCCTCGTCCGAGGTGGCCAACGGCGTCTGGAAGCTCCGCGTCCAGGACCGCGCCTCCATCGACACCGGCTACATCAACAGCTTCAAGCTGACCTTCCCGTAAGGGACGGACGGGCACGGCCCACGCACCCGGCGGACGCCCGGAGGGACCCTTCCCTCCGGGCGTCCGCCCGTTCACCCCAGCTCGTCCCGGGAGACCAGCCGGCCGGCCGTGAAGCACAGGCGGTAGACCGGGCGCTCCGCGAACACCGTCGCCCGGTAGTACCGGCACTCGTCCACCCCCGCCGGCTCCACCGGCAGCCCCGCGGGCAGCCGCTCCAGCGCGTGGTCCGGCAGGTCCTCCACGATCTCCGCGTACGGCTGCCCGACCAGCAGCCGCGCGTAGTTGTCCGGCTCCAGGTACGAGCGGGACTGCGTCCACACCGCGACGCCCGCCGTCAGCACCGCCAGCGCCGCCAGCAGCGCCAGCGGGATCCAGATCGCCCGCACCAGGTCCGCGCGCACCCGCCGCCGGGCCCGGTCCAGCTCCCGGGCCGAGGTCGGCGCGGCCGGCACCGCCGCCGGCGCCCGCCGCGGCAGCACCGCCGCCAGGGCGAACCCGCCGCCCGGCAGCGGCCCGTGGGTCAGCGTGCCGCCCGCGAGCCGCACCCGCTCGTCGAGCCCGACCAGACCGGACCCGCCGGAGGCGGCCGGCTCCGCACCGGCGCCCGGCCCGTTCTCCACCCGTACCGTCACCCGCTCGCCGGCCTCCCGGACCTCGACCGCGACGGCCGCGCCCGGGGCGTGCCGGGCCGCGTTCGTCAGCCCCTCCTGCACCACCCGGTGCAGCGCCCGGCCCGGCATCCCCGGCAGTTCCGGCACCGCGCCGGACAGCGTCACGTCGAGGCCCGAGGCCCGCGCCCGGTCCACCAGGTCGCCGACCGTCTCGCCCGCCGGGGCCGTCGGGGCCCCCGCGCCCTCCTCGCGCAGCACCCCGATGACGTCCCGCAGCCGCTCGGTCGCCTCCGCCGCCGCCCGCCGCAGCTCCCCCGCCGCCCGCTGCTGCTCCGGCCCGAGCGCCGGATCGACCTCCAGGACGCCCGCGCGCACCGCGATCAGCGCCAGGTCGTGGCCGAGCGAGTCGTGCATGTCGCCGGCGATCCGGGACCGCTCCCGCAGCCGCTCCCGGTCGGCGACCGCCGCCTGCTCGCGCTCCATCCGGTCCGCCAGCTCCCAGCCGCTGCGCACCAGCCGGTCGTACTGGCGCACGTACCGGCCGACCAGCCAGGGCGCCACGATCGCCAGCGCGAGCGCGAGCAGCAGGGTGAACCAGGGGCCGAGCGAGGTGCCGGTGAGCCGGGTGAGCAGCAGTCCCACCGCCGCCACGCCGCCGAACAGCCACAGCGAGCCGCGGGTGTGGTCCTGCCGGCGCCCGGCGAGGTAGCCGAAGGCGACCAGGGCGAGGCTGTACGAGGGGGTGAACAGCTCCAGCGAGGCCGGCAGGCTGGCCGCGCAGGTGATGGCGAGCGGCAGCAGCGGCCACCGGCGGCTGACGGCGACGCAGCCGCCGAGGACGGTGACGCCGGCGGCGACCTGGAACCAGGAGCCGCCGTCGGCCGGGTCGGAGCGCAGCAGCACCGGGACGGAGAGCAGCAGCCACAGCGCCAGGTCGAAGAGGCGGCGGCGGGCCGGGGAGGTCTCAGGCACCGGGCGGTTCCTCCGCCACCAGACCGGCCTCGTGGGCGAGGACCGCGAGCTGGACGCGGTTGCGCAGGCCGAGCCGGCCCAGGACCGCGCTCACGTGCGCCTTGACGGTGCCCTCGACGACGTGCATCCGGGCGGCGATCTCCTGGTTGGAGCAGCCGGCCGCGAGCAGGGCGACGACCTCGCGTTCGCGGCCGGTGAGCGGGGCGAGCCGGGCGCGGGCGTCGGCCGCGCGGCTCAGCCGCTCGCCGCCGAGGGTGTCGATGACCCGGCGGGCGACGGCGGGCGAGAGCGCGGCGCCGCCGGCGGCGACCGCGCGCACCCCGGCGATCAGTTCGCGGGGGTCGCCGGACTTGAGGAGGAAGCCGCCGACGCCGCCGCCGAGGGCGCGGGCGATGTAGTCGTCCTCGGAGAAGGTGGTGAGCATGACGACGGCCGTGTCCGGGAGGGCGCGGCGGAGCGCGTCGGCGGCGGCGAGGCCGTCGAGGCGGGGCATCCGGATGTCGAGGAGGGCCACGTCGGGCCGGTGGCGGCGGGCCAGCTCGACGGCCTCGTGGCCGTCGCCGGCCTCGGCGACCACCTCGATGCCCGGGTCGGTGGTGAGGATGGCCCGCACGCCGGCCCGGATCATCGCCTCGTCGTCGGCGAGCAGCACCCTGATCATGCGCTCCAGCGTAGGCGGACGCGGCGCGCGGCCGGGAGCCGGCGGCCACGCCCGGGGCGGGCGTGGCCGTGGCGGGACCGGACCGGGTGGCCGCTAGCGGAGGAGCACTCCGGCGACCTCGGCGGCCGGGTCCTCCGGCAGGGCGACGAGGCCGAGCTCGGCGGGGTGGGCGAGGCGCGGGTGGGCGGGCAGCACCCGGACGGTGCAGCCGAAGGGGCCGGTGCGGTCGAGCTCCAGGGTGCCCGCGTACGGCTGCCGGCCCTCCAGGTCGGGGCCGCCGGCCGGTTTGAGGGTGACGGTGCGGGTGGCGCCGAGGGTGTCGTCGGCGTCCACCCGGCCGGTGACAGCCTGCACCTCGACGTCGTCGGGGGTGAGGCCGCCGAGCGCGACGCGGACCCGGACCGCGGGGGTGGCGCCCAGTTCGGCGCCGTCCTCGGCGAGGTCGTCGCCGATCTCCACGTGGTCGACGGAGACGCCGGGCCAGGCCGCCCGGACCCGCGCCTTCCAGGCGGCGAGCTCCCGGGCCCGGTCGGGGGTGAGGGCGCGCCGGGCCGCGGCGGCGGGGACGTACAGCCGCTCCACGTACTCCTGGACCATGCGGTCGGCGAGCACCTTGGGGCCGAGGTCGGCGAGGGTGCGGCGGACCATGGCGGTCCAGGCGGCGGGGACGCCGTCGGGGCCGCGGTCGTAGAAGCGGGGGGCGACGCGGCGCTCGATCAGCTCGTAGAGGGCGGCGGCCTCCAGGTCGTCGCGGCGCTCCTCGTCGTCGGCGGCGGCGCCGTCGGCGGTGGGGATCGCCCAGCCGAACTCGGGCGCGAACCACTCGTCCCACCAGCCGTCGAGGACGGAGAGGTTGAGGCACCCGTTGAGGGCGGCCTTCATGCCGCTGGTGCCGCACGCCTCCAGGGGGCGCAGCGGGTTGTTGAGCCAGACGTCGCAGCCGGGGTAGAGGCCGCGGGCCATCTCCATGCCGTAGTCGGGCAGGAAGACGATCCGGTGCCGGACGCGCGGGTCGTCGGCGAAGCGGACCAGCTCCTGGACGAGCCTCTTGCCGCCGTCGTCGGCCGGGTGGGCCTTGCCGGCGACGACCAGCTGCACGGGCCGCTCGGGGTGGAGCAGCAGGGAGCGCAGCCGTTCCTTGTCGCGGAGCATCAGGGTGAGCCGCTTGTACGAGGGGACCCGGCGGGCGAAGCCGATGGTGAGGACGTCGGGGTCGAGGACGGAGTCGGTCCAGCCGAGTTCGGCGGCGGCGGCGCCGCGCTGCCGCCAGGAGGCCCGGACCCGGTCGCGGACGTCGGCGACGAGCCGGGCGCGGAGGGTGCGGCGCAGCTCCCACAGCTCGGCGTCGGAGGCGTCGGGGCCGAGGCGGGTGACCTCGGGGGCGGTCCAGGTGGGGGCGTGGACGCCGTTGGTGACGGAGGTGATGGGCACCTCGTCGGCGTCGAAGCCGGGCCAGAGTCCGGCGAACATCTCGCGGCTGACGGTGCCGTGGAGGGTGGAGACGCCGTTGGCGCGCTGGGCGAGGCGCAGGCCCATGGCGGCCATGTTGAAGACGCCGGGGTCGCCGCCGAGCGGGGTCTCGTCGCCGAGGGCGAGGACGCGGGCGGTGTCGAGGCCGGGCAGGACGCCGTCGTCGCCGAGGTGGCGGGCGACGAGTTCGCGGTCGAAGCGGTCGATGCCGGCCGGGACGGGGGTGTGGGTGGTGAAGACGGTGCCGGCCCGGACGGTCTCCAGCGCGGCGTCGAAGTCGAGCCCGAGGCACTGGAGTTCGCGGATGCGTTCGAGGCCGAGGAAGCCGGCGTGGCCCTCGTTGGTGTGGAACACCTCGGGTTCGGGGTGGCCGGTGAGCCGGCAGTAGGTGCGGACGGCGCGGACGCCGCCGATGCCGAGCAGCATCTCCTGGAGGAGCCGGTGCTCGCTGCCGCCGCCGTAGAGCCGGTCGGTGACGGACCGCTCGCCGGGGGCGTTCTCCTCGACGTCGGAGTCGAGCATGAGCAGCGGTACGCGGCCGACCTGGGCGATCCACAGGTGGGCGTGGAGGCTGCGGCCGCCGGGCAGGGCGAGGGTGATCCGGGCGGGGGTGCCGTCGGGCTCGCGGAGCGGGCTGACGGGCAGCTCGCCGGGGTCGAGGACGGGGTACTGCTCCTGCTGCCAGCCGTCGCGGCCGAGGGACTGCCGGAAGTAGCCGTGCCGGTAGAGGAGTCCGACGCCGATGAGGGGGACGCCGAGGTCGCTGGCGGACTTGAGGTGGTCGCCGGCGAGGATGCCGAGCCCGCCGGAGTACTGGGGCAGGGCGGCGGCGACGCCGAACTCGGGCGAGAAGTACGCGAGGGCGGCGGGCCCGTCGGCGGAGCCGCGCTCCTGGTACCAGCGGGGCCGGTCGAGGTAGGCGTCGAGGTCGTCGGCGGCGGCGGCGAGCCGGGCGAGGAAGTCCGGGTCGGCGGCGAGCGCGGCGAGCCGGGGCTTCTCCAGGGCGCCGAGGACGCGGACGGGGTCGGCGCCCCGGAGCCCGTCGGTGGCGAGGGAGTCGAAGAGGGCGCGGGTCGGTTCGTGCCAGGACCAGCGCAGGTTGCGCGCCAGGGCGGCGAGGGGTCGAAGGGTGTCGGGGAGGACAGGACGGACGGTGAATCGACGGATTGCCTTCACGTGTCCCACCTTCGCAGGCCGGTGACGGTACGGAGTGGACGCACCACGCTGTGCGTCCGGCGTGCCGCACCGAGCGTAGGGGCTCGGCCGCCGCCGGGCCACGGTGCCTCGGGCTCAGGTCCGGCGGGGTGCGGTGGCCCGGTACTCCCCCGGGGTGAGGCCGTAGGCGGTGCGGAAGGCGAGGTGGAAGCCGACGCGGCTGCGGTAGCCGACGCGGGCGGGCACGGCGGACTGCGGGAGCCCGGTCTCCGCGAGGAGCCGGGCGGCCTCCCGTATCCGGCGGGCGGCCAGGTGGCGGGCCGGGGAGGTGCCGACGGCGGCGCGGAAGGCGGCGGTGAAGGCGGAGCGGGACATGCCGGCCTCGCGGGCCAGGGTGACGACGGTCCACGGTTCGGCGTAGCGGTGCTCGATGGCGGCGGCGGCGCGGGCGAGGCCGGGGTGGGGGTGCGGGCCGTCCGGCGGCGGGGGCGCGGCGGCGAGGTCGAGGGCCGCCTCCAGGACGCGCAGGCCGAGCAGCCGGTCGCCGGGGCCGGGCCGGCGGCCGGGGGCGGCGAGCAGGGCGAGGGTGTCGCGGAGCAGCGGGTCGGCGGCCACCCGCCGCCGGTCGAGCCGCAGCGCCCGCGGCAGCGCGGCGACGCCTCCGGGCAGTCCCCGGCGCGCGTACCCGACGCGGACGGTCAGCACCCGCACCCCGTCGGATTCGGCCACGGTGACGCCGCCGGCGGGCGGGGGCTGGGCCGGTGGCGGGCCGGGGCTGAGGTGGTGGGGGGCGCCGTGCGGGAGGAGGGCGAGGTCTCCGGCGGCGAGGTCGAGGGGGCGGAGGCCCGTCGCGGCGAGCCGGCAGCGTCCGGCGAGGACGTGGTGGAGGACGGCCCGCGCGCCGCCGGTCTCGGTCTGCATGGGAGCTGCCGCCTTCCGCACCGGGTGAACGACGGACCGTCAGCGTAGCGAGCGGGGCGGCGGATCGGGCCGGGTCGCGGGGGCCGGGCGGGTTTCGTGTCCGGCACGCGTCTTGTCCGGCCCCCTACGCCCTAGTAGTTAACAAAGGGCCGGATTGCCCGCCCGGGAAGCTGGGCAAGGCTTCCCCCGGTACCCCCGAATCCGTCTCCCCCGTACCCGTCTTCATCCCTGTGGGCCCGCCATCCGAGTGAACGCGGAGGGGCGCGGCGATGCCCGCCTCCCCGCGGCCTCCGGCGCGGCTAGAAAGAGCGCACCACCACCCGCACCCCCGTAAACCGTCAGGTGATGCTGTGAATCCGCTCATGGGACGCATTCCCGTACTGGACGTCCGCCCAATGGTCGACTGCGGCCGGCGCCCCGCGAAGGCGGTGGTCGGCGAGACCTTCGAGGTGTCGGCGACCGTCTTCCGCGAGGGCCACGACGCGGTCGCCGCGAATGTCGTGCTGACCGGTCCGACCGGCCGGCCGGGGCCCTGGACCCCGATGCGCGAGCTGGCCGAGGGCTCCGACCGCTGGGGGGCCGAGGTCACCCCGGACGCCGAGGGCCTGTGGACGTACACCGTCGAGGCGTGGAGCGACCCGCTGGCGACGTGGCGCCACGCGGCGAAGATCAAGATCCCGGCCGGGATCGACTCCGAGCTCGTGCTCGCCGAGGGCGCGGAGCTGCACGAACGGGCCGCCAAGGGCGTCCCGAAGAAGGGCGGCGGCCGGGAGGCGGTGCTCGCGGCGGCGGACGCGCTGCGGGACGAGTCCCGGCCGGCCGCCGCCCGGCTCGCCGCGGCGCTGGCGCCGCAGGTGACCGAGGCGCTGGAGCGGCACCCGCTGCGCGAACTGGTCTCCGCCTCCCCGGCGTTCCCGCTGCGGGTGGAGCGGGAGCGGGCGCTGTTCGGCTCCTGGTACGAGTTCTTCCCGCGCTCGGAGGGCGTGCGGAAGGTGAAGGGCCGTACGGTGCCGGGGAACTTCCGCACCGCCGCCGAACGCCTCCCGGCCATCGCGGCGATGGGCTTCGACGTGGTCTACCTGCCACCGATCCACCCGATCGGCGAGACCCACCGCAAGGGCCCCAACAACTCGCTGTCGGCGGCCCCGGAGGACGTGGGCGTGCCGTGGGCGATCGGTTCGCCGGAGGGCGGGCACGACGCGGTCCACCCGGACCTGGGCACGATCGAGGACTTCGACGCGTTCGTGGCCCGGGCCCGTGAGCTGCGCCTGGAGATCGCGCTGGACTTCGCGCTGCAGTGCTCGCCGGACCACCCGTGGGTGGAGAAGCACCCGGAGTGGTTCCACCACCGGCCGGACGGTTCGATCGCGTACGCGGAGAACCCGCCGAAGAAGTACCAGGACATCTACCCGATCGCGTTCGACAAGGACATGGACGGGATCGTCGCGGAGACCGTGCGGGTGCTGCGGCACTGGATGGACCACGGGGTGCGGATCTTCCGGGTGGACAACCCGCACACCAAGCCGGTGGTGTTCTGGGAGCGGGTGATCGGGGAGATCAACGCGCAGGACCCGGACGTGATCTTCCTGGCGGAGGCGTTCACCCGGCCGGCGATGATGCGGACGCTGGGCGCGATCGGCTTCCAGCAGTCGTACACGTACTTCACCTGGCGGAACACGAAGGACGAGCTGACCGAGTACCTGACGGAGCTGTCCGGGGACGTGGCCGCGCAGATGCGCCCGAACCTGTTCGTGAACACCCCGGACATCCTGCACGCGTACCTCCAGGAGGGGGGTCGCCCGGCCTTCGAGGCGCGCGCGGTGCTCGCGGCGACGCTGGCGCCCACGTGGGGGATCTACGCCGGGTACGAGCTGTGCGAGAACACGCCGCTGCGCCCGGGCAGCGAGGAGTACCTGGACTCGGAGAAGTACCAACTCCGGCCGCGTGACTGGGAGTCGGCGGAGCGCGCGGGCGCGACGATCTCCCCGCTCATCACCGCGCTGAACCGGATCAGGCGCCGCAACCCGGCCCTGCGCCGGCTGCGGAACCTGACCTTCCACCAGGCGGACAACCCGCAGGTGATCGCGTACTCGAAGAAGTCGGGTTCGAACACCGTTCTGGTGGTCGTCAACCTCGACCCGCACCACACCCAGGAGGCGACGGTCTCGTTGAACATGCCGGAACTCGGCCTCGGCTGGCACGAGACCGTGCCGGTGCGCGACGAGCTCACCGGCGTCACCTATCACTGGGGCAGGAACGCCTACGTGCGCCTGGAACCGGGCGTCGCGCCCGCGCACGTGCTCGTCCTGCGACCGTCCCCGCAGACCGGAGGGTCACCCACCTCATGACTGTCAACGATCCCGTCCCCGACACCTTCGAGGACACCCCCGCCCAGGACCGCGACCCCGAGTGGTTCAAGCGGGCCGTCTTCTACGAGGTCCTCGTCCGGTCCTTCCAGGACAGCAACGGCGACGGCGTCGGCGACCTGAAGGGCATCACCTCCCGCCTGGACTACCTCCAGTGGCTCGGGGTGGACTGCCTGTGGCTGCCGCCGTTCTTCAAGTCGCCGCTGCGTGACGGCGGTTACGACGTCGCCGACTACACCTCGGTCCTTCCCGAGTTCGGCGACCTCGCCGACTTCGTGGAGTTCGTGGACGCGGCGCACCAGCGCGGGATGCGCGTGATCATCGACTTCGTCATGAACCACACCAGCGACCAGCACCCGTGGTTCCAGGAGTCGCGCAGCGACCCGGACGGCCCGTACGGCGACTACTACGTCTGGGCCGACGACGACAAGCAGTACCCGGACGCCCGGATCATCTTCGTCGACACGGAGACGTCCAACTGGACCTTCGACCCGGTCCGCAAGCAGTACTACTGGCACCGCTTCTTCTCGCACCAGCCGGACCTCAACTACGAGAACCCGGCGGTTCGGGAGGAGATCCTGTCGGCGCTGAAGTTCTGGCTGGACCTGGGGATCGACGGCTTCCGGCTGGACGCGGTGCCGTACCTGTACCAGCAGGAGGGCACCAACTGCGAGAACCTTCCGGCCACTCACGCCTTCCTGAAGGAGGTCCGGAAGGAGATCGACGCCCACTACCCGGACACGGTGCTGCTGGCCGAGGCCAACCAGTGGCCGGAGGACGTCGTCGACTACTTCGGCGACTTCCGCGCGGGCGGCGACGAGTGCCACATGGCCTTCCACTTCCCCGTCATGCCGCGGATCTTCATGGCCGTGCGGCGCGAGTCCCGGTATCCGGTCTCCGAGATCCTGGCGAAGACCCCGGAGATCCCCTCCGGCTGCCAGTGGGGCATCTTCCTCCGCAACCACGACGAGCTCACGCTCGAGATGGTCACGGACGAGGAGCGGGACTACATGTACGCCGAGTACGCCAAGGACCCGCGGATGCGGGCCAACATCGGCATCCGGCGCCGGCTCGCCCCGCTCCTCGACAACGACCGCAAGCAGATGGAGCTGTTCACCGCGCTGCTCTTCTCGCTGCCGGGCTCGCCGGTGCTGTACTACGGCGACGAGATCGGGATGGGCGACAACATCTGGCTCGGCGACCGGGACGGGGTGCGCACCCCGATGCAGTGGACCCCGGACCGGAACGCGGGCTTCTCCTCCTGCGACCCGGGCCGGCTCTACCTGCCGGCCATCATGGACCCGGTCCACGGCTACCAGGTGACCAACGTGGAGGCGGGGATGGCCTCGCCGTCCTCGCTGCTGCACTGGACCAAGCGCATGATCGAGATCCGGAAGCAGAACCGGGCCTTCGGCACGGGCACGTACACCGAACTCCCGGCGTCCAACCCGTCGGTGCTCGCCTTCCTCCGGGAGGACGCCGACGACCTGGTCCTCTGCGTCAACAACTTCTCACGCTTCGCACAGCCGACCGAACTCGATCTGCGGCGCTTCGCCGGGATGCGGCCGGTGGAGCTCATCGGCGGGGTGGAGTTCCCCGCCGTCGGCGAGCTGCCGTACCTGCTGACGCTGGCCGGTCACGGCTTCTACTGGTTCCGCATGAAGCGTAGTTGACGGAACATCAGCTTCGGTTTGCCGGGGTGGGACGGTTACCGCCGCCCCACCCCGGGAACGGTGTCCCCACGCACGAACCCGCACCATCCAGGCCCAACCGGGCCCCTCCATATGGGCCCTCCCTTTCCGACACGTCCCGCACATCCGGACAGCCCCAGCCGCCATCCGGGACAATCTGCGCATTTGAACGCCTACGACAGCCAACTGCGCGCCCCGGGGAAAGGACGCGACGCCATGCCGGAGACCGCATCCACCACCCGGGCCCCGGACGCCCTCCTTCCGTCCCTGACGCCCCTGCTCCGCGAATGGCTGCCCCGGCAGCGCTGGTTCGCCGGCAAGGGGCGCCGGGTCACCGGATTCACGCTGGACGCGGCCACCGAGCTGCTGCCGCTGGACGGCGCCGGCCCCGGACTCCTCCACCTCCTGCTGCGGGTCGAGCAGCCCGGCCGCCCGGCCGGCGAACCCGCCGACTGCTACCAGATCCTCCTCGGCGTACGGAGCCAGCTGCCGCCCCGTCTCGCCCCCGCCCTCATCGGCCGTGTCCGGCAGGGTCCCCTGGCCGGCCGCGCCGTCTACGAGGGGCTGCGCGACCCGCGCCTCGCCGGACTCCTCTACGAACGGCTGCGCACCCCCGGCCGCACCGGGCCGCTCCGCTTCCACGCCACCCGCGCGCTGCCCGGGGCGCTCGCCCCCCGGGTCCTCGACGCCGAACAGTCCAACTCCTCGCTCGTCTTCGGCGACGCGTACATCCTGAAGATCTTCCGTCGGGTCAGCCCCGGCGCCAACCCGGACCTCGAACTGCCCCTCGCCCTCGGCCAGGCGGGGTGCGCCCGCGTCCCGGCCCCGGTCGCCTGGTTCGAGTCCGGGGCGGCGACGCTCGGCGTGCTCCAGCCGTACCTTCGGGACTCCCGCGACGGCTGGCGGCTCGCCCTCGACGCCCTCGCGGCCGGGCGGGAGTTCACCGGCGAGGCGCGGGCGCTCGGCCGGGCCACCGCCGAGGTGCACCTCGCCCTCGCCGAGGCCCTGCCCACCCAGCGGCTGCCGCGCGCCGAGACCGAGGGCCTGGCCGCGGCGATGGACCGGCGGCTGCACGCCGCCGCCCAGGCCGTGCCCGCGCTGCTGCCCTACGTCCCCGGACTGCGGGCCGTCTTCGCGGCGGCCGGCGAGGCGGAGGGCGCGGGCACGGTGCAGCGCATCCACGGCGACCTGCACCTCGGGCAGACCCTGCGCGGCTCCGACGGCGCCTGGGCGGTCATCGACTTCGAGGGCGAGCCGGCCAAGCCGCTCGACGAGCGGCGCCGCCCGCAGCCCACCGTCCGCGACGTCGCCGGCATGCTCCGCTCCTTCGACTACGCGGCCCGCACCCACCGGCCGTGGAACGCCGACTGGGCGGCCCGCTGCCGGGCCGCGTACTGCACCGGCTACGCGGAGGTCTCCGGCGCGGACCCCCGCACCGACCCGGCGCTGCTGCGCGCCTACGAGACCGACAAGGCGGTGTACGAGGTCGTCTACGAGGCCCGGCACCGCCCCGACTGGCTCCCCGTGCCCATGTCCGCCATCCACCGTCTCGCCACCTCCCGGTGAGCGGACGGCACCCGGACGGCGGAACACCTCCGCCGGACGGGCGGCTCCGGACGGGCGAGATGGCCCGTTCGGCGGAGTGTCCTGGCGCCCGGCACGGGAGTTGCCTATTTCGTACCCTTTTCGACGTTTCAGGAGGCTACCGGTGACCGCCAAGACGCCCCGCACGGCGCCCCCGATCGACCCCGGCGAGCGCGCGCGGCTGCTCGCCGGGGAGCACCACGATCCGCACGCGCTGCTCGGCGCCCACCCGGTGAAGGGCGGCGTCGTCCTCCGGGCGCTCCGCCCCTGGGCCCGCGCGGTCACGGCCGTCCTGCCGAAGGGGCGGACGGTCGAGCTGCGCCACGAGGGCGACGGCCTGTTCTCGGCGCTGGTGCCGCTGCTGCGGAAGGTCCCCGCGTACGAGCTCCGCGTGCGGTACGACGACGGGCCGGAGCTCGTCGTCCAGGACCCGTACCGGCACCTGCCCTCGCTGGGCGAGCTGGACCTGCACCTGATCGGCGAGGGCCGGCACGAGGAGCTGTGGACGGCGCTGGGCTCCCGGGTGATGACCCACGGCGGGGTGCGGGGCACCCGCTTCGCCGTGTGGGCGCCGAACGCCCGGGGCGTCCGCGTCACCGGTGACTTCGTCCACTGGGACGGGACCGGTCTGCCGATGCGCTCGCTCGGCTCGACCGGCGTCTGGGAGCTGTTCGTGCCCGGGATCGGGGAGGGGGCGGTCTACAAGTACGACATCACCCGCCCCGACGGCTCGCACACCGTGCGCGCCGACCCGATGGCCCGGCGCACCGAGTGCCCGCCGGACACCGCCTCGATCGTCACCGAGTCGCACTACGAGTGGTCCGACCAGGAGTGGATGGAGCGGCGCGGCGCCCGTCCGCCGCACGAGGCGCCGATCTCGGTGTACGAGGTCCACCTCCCGTCCTGGCGGCCCGGGTTGACCTACCGGCAGCTCGCCGAGGAACTGCCCGCGTACGTACGGGAGATGGGCTTCACCCACGTGGAGTTCATGCCGGTCACCGAGCACCCCTTCGGCGGCTCCTGGGGCTACCAGGTCACCGGCTTCTACGCGCCGACCGCCCGGCTGGGCACCCCGGACGACTTCAAGTACCTGGTGGACGCGCTGCACCGGGCGGGGATCGGCGTGCTGATGGACTGGGTGCCGGCCCACTTCCCGAAGGACGACTGGGCGCTCGCCGAGTTCGACGGGCGTCCGCTGTACGAGCACGCGGACCCGCGCCGCTCGCACCACCCGGACTGGGGGACGCTGGAGTTCGACTACGGCCGCAAGGAGGTGCGGAACTTCCTGGTGGCCAACGCGGTGTACTGGTGCCAGGAGTTCCACGTCGACGGCCTGCGGGTGGACGCGGTGGCGTCGATGCTCTACCTCGACTACTCGCGGGAGTACGGCGAGTGGCTGCCGAACGAGTACGGCGGCCGGGAGAACCTGGACGCGGTCGCCTTCCTCCAGGAGATGAACGCCACCGTCTACCGCCGCTGCCCCGGCATCGTCACCTTCGCCGAGGAGTCGACGGCCTGGGACGGGGTGACCCGGGCGACGGACGTGGTCGGTCCGGGCGGCTTCGGCGGGCTCGGCTTCGGCATGAAGTGGAACATGGGCTGGATGCACGACTCGCTCCAGTACATGGAGAAGGAGCCGGTGCACCGCAAGTACCACCACCACGAGATGACCTTCTCGATGGTGTACGCGTACAGCGAGAACTACATCCTGCCGATCTCGCACGACGAGGTGGTGCACGGCAAGCGGGCGCTGGTGTCGAAGATGCCCGGCGACTGGTGGCAGCGGCGCGCCAACCACCGCGCCTACCTGGGCTTCATGTGGGCCCACCCGGGCAAGCAACTGCTCTTCATGGGGCAGGAGTTCGCGCAGGGCGCGGAGTGGTCCGCGGACCACGGGCCGGAGTGGTGGCTGCTCGACCCGGAGTACGGCGCCGCGGCCGACCACCGGGGCGTGAAGGACCTGGTGCGCGACCTGAACCGGGTCTACACGGCGACACCCTCGCTGTGGGAGCGGGACACCGCGCCGGAGGGCTTCGAGTGGGTGACCGGGGACGCGGCCGACGACAACGTCCTCGCCTTCCTCCGCTACGACGCCTTCGGCTCGCCGCTGCTCGCCGTCTGCAACTTCTCGCCCGTCGTCCGGCACGACTACCGGCTCGGCGTGCCGGACTCCTTCGCCGCCTGGGGCGAAGTGCTGAACACGGACGCGGCGCGGTACGGCGGGTCGGACGTGGTCGGCACCGAACCGGTGAAGACCGAGTCGGTGCCCTGGCACGGGCGGGCGGCGAGCGTCCGGATGACGCTGCCGCCGCTCGCGACGGTCTGGCTCAGGCCCGCCTGACGATCCCGAGCCGCTGGGTGGCCCGGGTCAGCGCCACGTACAGGTCGTTCGTGCCGTGCGGGGCGCCGGCCCGGATGCCGTCCGGGTCGACGACGAGGACGGTGTCGAACTCCAGGCCCTTCGCCTGCCGGGGGTCGAGCAGGACCACCGGCCGGGTGAGGTCGGGCGCCGGCCCGTGCGCGGCGTCGGGGAGGGCCGCGGCCAGGGCCGGCAGCAGCTCCGGCGGCGCGATCACGGCGAGCCGGCCCTCGGCGCCCCGTTCGGCCGCGACCGCGTCGGCGGTCTCCTTCACCGGGTCCTCCACCGTCCGGTCCCACGGCTCGACGCCGGTGGAGCGGACCGAGCCGGGCGGCTCGAAGTGCGGGTCGTCGGCCCGGCGGACGGCGGCGGCGACCGCCATGATCTCGGCGGGCGTGCGGTAGTTGACCCCGAGCCGCACGTGCTGCCAGCGGTCCTGCACGTACGGGGCGAGGATCGCGTCCCACGCGCCGACGCCGGCCGGGTCGCCGGTCTGGGCCGGGTCGCCGACCAGGGTCATCGAGCGGGTGGGGCTGCGGCGCATCAGCAGCCGCCACTGCATCGCGGACAGCTCCTGCGCCTCGTCGACGATGATGTGGCCGAAGGCCCAGGTGCGGTCGGCGGCGGCCCGCTCGGCGGCGGTGCGGTGGTCGGCCTCCTCGTGCCGTTCGGCGAACCGCTCGGCGTCGATGATGTCGTGCGCGGACAGCACCTCGGAGGCGTCCTCGTCCAGCTCCTCCTTGTCCTCGAACTCGTAGGTCCGGGAGGCGAAGGAGACGTCGAGGACGCCCTGCGCGTACTGCACCTGCCGCTGCCGTTCGGCCTCCTGCGCGGCCCGCTCGGCGGAGTCGTCGCGGCCGAGGAGCTCGGCGGCCTCGTCCAGCAGCGGCACGTCGCCCGGGGTCCAGGCGCCGCCGTCGCGGCGGATCGCCGCCGCGTCCTCCTCGGGCAGGTGGGTGGGCTCGGCGAGGTAGTCCGCGAGGAAGTCCTCGGGGGTGAGCTCCGGCCAGAGGGTGTCGATCGCGGCGTGCACGTCGGGGTTGGCGGCGATGCCCTTGGCGAGCAGCGCGATGTCGTCGGGGCCGAGGAAGTTGGGGCCGCCGTACGGGTCGGCGCCGATGCGGTCGGCGAGCTGCGCGGCGAGCGCGTCGAGGATCCGGAAGACGAAGTACGGGCGGGCGAGGTTGTGCGGGAGGGCGGTCTCGCGGGCCTTGTGGCGGGCCTCCAGGGCCATGTCCCAGTCGATGACCAGGTCGCCGTCCTCGTGCGGGACGACGAGCGGCGCCCCGCGCTCGGGGACCTGCTGCCGGTCGCGTACGGCCTCCGCCAGCGCGGCGGCCATCCGGGCGTCGCCCTTCACGGCGGCGGCGCGCGGGGTGTCGGTGCCGGTGGCGCGGACGCCGGGGTACAGCTCGCCGGGGGTGGCGAGGAGGACGCCGGTCTCGCCGAGCGAGGGCAGCACGTTCCCGATGTAGCCGAGGAACGCCGGGTTGGGGCCGACGATGAGGACGGCCCGCCGGGCGAGCTGGTCGCGGTGGGCGTAGAGCAGGTACGCGGCGCGGTGCAGGGCGACGGCGGTCTTGCCGGTGCCCGGGCCGCCCTCGACGACGAGGACGCCGGTGTGCGGGGAGCGGATGATGGCGTCCTGCTCGGCCTGGATGGTCTGCACGATGTCGTGCATGCGGCCGGTGCGGGCGGCGTCGAGCGCGGCCAGCAGCACCTCGTCGGCGTCCCGGCCCTCGTGCCCGGAGCGGGTGCGGTCGGCCAGGTCCAGGACCTCGTCGTGCAGCGAGACGACCTCGCGGCCCTTCGTGGTGATGTGCCGGCGGCGGGTGAGGCCCATCGGCTCGTGGCCGGTGGCGAGGTAGAACGGGCGGGCGACGTCGGCGCGCCAGTCGACGACCAGCGGGGTGCGCTGGGGGTCGTCCTCGCGCAGGCCGATGCGTCCGATGTGGTGGTCGCGCCCGTCGCGGAAGACGAGGCGGCCGAAGCAGAGGCCGGTCTCGCCGGCGTTGAAGGCGGCGAGCAGCCCCGACTGCTCGGCCACCATGATGTCCCGCTCCAGGCGCGACTGCGCGCTTCCGGTCCCGGGCGTCCTGAGCGCGTCGCCGACGGCGGCCTCGGCCCGGTCCCTCAGGTCGTCGAGCCGCGCGTAGAGCGAGGTGATGAATTTCTGCTCTTCCCGAATTGGCTCGGTTGACAATTCGACTCCCAGCGCGATACAGTGCCTTTAGTGAAATGCTCCTTGAATTCGTCGTGAATATGCCGACGAACAAACGGAATTCACCAATATAGGCGCCGCACCACCCCGACTGTCAATTCAGCCGGGGTTTTTTCGTGTCCGCGGGAGGCCGCTCTCAGGCTCCGGTGTGCCGCAGGACCGCCTCCGCCAGCGGGGCGTGCACCTGCGGCGGCAGGGCGTGGCCCATGCCGGGGATCTCGGCGATCCGGGCGCCGCGGATCACCTGGGCGAGGTGGTCGGCGTGCGGGGGCGGGGCGACCGGTTCGGCCGGGGCGGCGATCACCAGGACGGGCACCTCGGTCGCGGCCAGTTCCTCGGTGCGCAGGAGCCCGGAGGCGTCCGCGAGGGCGTGGGCGGTGGCGGGCCGGTGGTGTCCGGTGTGCGCGACGACCGCCCGCTCCTGGGCGCGGAACCACTCGGCGTCGAACGGCAGCGCGTCGCCGGCCAGGGCCCGCCAGTGCGCGACCCGGTGGTCCAGTTCCGCCTCCAGGTCCCGCTCCTCCGCGGGCCGGGACCAGAACTCCAGGAGCCGCCGCGAGGGTCCGGGCAGCTCCTCGGCCGGCACCCGGGTGCCGTCGGGGCGGACGTACGGGGTGGTGCTGAGCGCGCTGGTGCCGATCAGGGTGGCGCTCAGCAGCCGTTCCGGGTGGTCGGCGACCAGCAGCTGGCCGAGGAGCCCGCCCAGGGACATGCCGACGACATGGGCCCGGTCCGCCCCGAAGGCGTCCAGGACGGCGACCGCGTCCGCGGCCAGCCGGGCGAGCGGATAGGGCCGCTCGTCGAACGCCCAGGTGGAGCGGCCGGTGTCCCGGTGGTCGTAGCGGATCACCCAGTGGCGCTCGGCGAGCAGCGCCACCAGTGCGTCGGGCCAGGCCCGCCCGGACGCCAGCGCGCCCATGACCAGCAGCAGCGGCGGGGCGTCCGCGTCGCCGTGCTCCTCGGCCCAGAGCCGTACGCCCGGCTCCACGTCCACGAACCGTTCCCGCGCCATGCCGCTCTCCTCACACCGTTCAACAAGACGAGACGTATCGTATCGCCATGGCACCGGGGAACGTCAACCCCAGTACGGCACGAAGGCCCTCGACGGGGGTCGAGGGCCTGGCGGGCGGGTTCCTCCCGGTGCCCGGATCCGGCTCAAGGCCCGGGTCCCGGGAGGAGGTGCGGGGCGGTCAGACGCCGGCGCGGGCGCGCTCCTCACCCTGGTCGCGCGGGTCCGGCACGGCCGCGGGGGCCTCACCGGCGTGGTCGTCCACGAACGTCTTCTCGTCGAAGGGGAACTTCCCCACCAGGACCTCCGTCACCCGCGTCCGGTCGATCTCCTTCGTCCAGGTGCCGACGAGCACGGTCGCGACGGCGTTGCCGGCGAAGTTGGTGAGGGCGCGGGCCTCGCTCATGAAGCGGTCGATGCCGACGATCAGGCCGACGCCGTCGACCAGGTCCGGGCGGTGCGACTGGAGGCCGCCGGCGAGGGTGGCGAGTCCGGCGCCGGTGACGCCCGCGGCGCCCTTCGAGGCGATGATCATGAAGACGAGCAGCGAGATCTGCTCGCCCACGGAGAGCGGGTCGCCCATCGCCTCGGCGACGAACAGCGAGGCCATCGTGAGGTAGATGGCGGTGCCGTCCAGGTTGAAGGAGTAGCCGGTGGGGACGGTGATGCCGACGACCGGCTTGGAGACGCCCAGGTGCTCCATCTTGGCGATCAGGCGGGGCAGCGCGGACTCGGACGACGACGTCGACAGGATGAGCAGGAACTCGCGACCCAGGTACTTCAGCAGCGACCAGATGTTCACGCCGGCGACCAGCCGGAGCAGCGCGCCGAGGACGACGAAGACGAAGAGGGCGCAGGTCACGTAGAAGCCGATCATGATGACGGCGAGCGACTTCAGGGCGTCGAGGCCGGTCGCGCCGACGACGGCGGCGATGGCGCCGAAGGCGCCGACCGGGGCCGCCCACATGATCATGGAGAGGATCCGGAAGACGAGCCGCTGGATGTGCCCGATGCCGCGCAGCACCGGCTCGCCGGCCGGGCCCATCGCCTGGAGCGCGAAGCCCGCGAGGAGCGCGACGAGGAGGGTCTGGAGGACCTCGCCCCCGGTGAAGGCGGAGACCAGGGTGGTCGGGATGATCCCGAGCAGGAAGTCGGCGGTGCCCTCGCTCGCGCCCTCCGCCTGCTGGGCACCCGCCTCGGCCAGCTCCTTGGTGAGGTGGAGGCCGGAGCCGGGCTCCAGGAGGTTGCCGACGACGAGGCCGATCGCGAGTGCGACGGTCGACATCACCATGAAGTAGCCGAGCGCGAGGCCGCCGACGGCCCCCACCTTGGCGGCCTTGCGGACCGAGCCGACGCCCAGCACGATCGTGCAGAAGATGATCGGCGAGATCATCATCTTGATCAGGTTCACGAAGCCGGTGCCCAGCGGCTTCAGCTCGACGGCCACGCCGGGGGCGAGGAAGCCGACGCCGACGCCGAGCAGGACGGCGCCGATCACGGCCAGATACAGATAGTGGGTACGGTCCCGGCGTGCGGCCACGGGGTCCTCCTCGTGCTGATGGGTGTCCACGTCCCGGTGGACTCCGCGACTATCCATCAGCCTGTGACCCGGGTCACCGTTGCGTGCGTTTCGTTCATGGCCGAAACGTCACCGGGCCGCCCGCGCGGGGAACGATTCGGGAACGCAATGCACCGGAGCAAATCCCGGCGTGCACACTTGCTCGCATGCGTCTCCCGCTCCTCCGCCCCCTCCCCCGGCCGCGGCCCCGCAGCCTGGCCGGCCAGCTCTTCGCGATGCAGGTCGTGCTGATGGCCGCGGTCGTGGCGGGCTGCGCGGTCTTCGCGTACGTCACCGACCGGGCACAGGCCGAGGAGACCGCCCGCCGGCAGTCCACCGCGACCGCGACAGCCGTCGCCGGCTCGCCGTCCGTGGTGGCGGCGGCCCGCACCGCCGACCCGTCCGCCGCGCTCCAGCCGTACGCGGAGCAGCTGCGGCGCCGCGCCGACGTGGCGTTCGTGGTGATCATGGCGCCGGACGGCACCCGGTGGACGCACCCGGACCCGGGGCGGATCGGCCGCCCCTACCTCGGGCACATCGAACCCGCGGTCCGCGGCGGCACCTTCTCGGAGACGTACCCCGGCACGCTCGGGCCGTCGGTGCGGACGGTCACCCCGGTCCTCGACGGGGAGCGGGTGGTCGCCCTGGTCAGCGCGGGCATCACCATCGAGCGGATCAGCGCGCAGGTACGCGAGCAGGTGGCCGCGCTGCTCGGGATGGCCGGAGCCGCGCTGGCGCTGGGCGGCGCCGGCACGTACGTGATCAACGCGCGGCTGCGCCGGCACACCCACGGGATGAACGCCGCCGAGCTGAGCCGGATGCACGACTACCACGAGGCCGCGCTGCACGCGGTGCGGGAGGGCCTGGTGATGCTCGACGGGCGGCGCCGGATCGCGCTCATCAACGACGGGGCCCGCACGCTCCTCGGCCTCGACGAGGGGGTGATCGGCCGGTCGCCCGCCGAACTCGGGCTGCCGGCGCCGCTGACCGGAGCGCTGCTCTCCTCGGAGCCGCGGGTGGACGAGACCCATCTGACCGACGACCGGGTCCTCGTCGTCAACACCCGCCCGGTGGTGGGCGGGGAGCGGCGCGGCACCGTCGTCACCCTCCGGGACCGCACCGAACTCCAGGCGCTGTCCGGCGAACTGGACTCGCAGCGCGGGTTCACGGAGGCGCTGCGCTCGCAGGCGCACGAGGCCGCGAACCGGCTCCACACGGTGGTGTCGCTGATCGAACTCGGGCGGGTGGCCGAGGCGGTGGAGTTCGCGACCGCCGAACTGGAGCTGGCGCAGGCGCTCACCGACCGGGTCGTGGACGCGGTCGGCGAACCGGTCCTCGCGGCGCTGCTGCTCGGCAAGGCGGCGCAGGCCAACGAGCGGGGCGTCGAGCTGGTCCTCACCGAGGACAGCCGGATCGACGACGGGCTGCTCCCGCCGGCGCTCGGGCCCCGGGACCTGGTGACGGTCCTCGGCAACCTCGTGGACAACGCGGTCGAGGCGGCCGGCGGCACCCCGCACGCGCGCGTGACGGTCACCGTCGCCGCGCGCGCGGGCGACGGCGAGCTGCTGCTCCGGGTCGACGACAGCGGGCCCGGCGTCCGCCCCGCCGACCGGGACGCGGTGCTCGGGCGGGGCTGGTCCACCCGGGGTCCGGGCCGCGGGCTCGGGCTGGCGCTGGTGCGGCAGGCCGTCGTCCGCGCGTCCGGCACGCTCACCGTGGACGAGGCGCCGGAGGGCGGCGCCCGCTTCACGGTCCGCGTCCCCCTCCCCCGTACCGCCGCCGCGACGGGAGGCGGGGCGTGACCGGGCCGCAGGACATCCGGGTGCTGGTGGTCGAGGACGACCCCGTCGCCGCCGACGCGCACGCGCTGTACGCCGGCCGGGTGGAGGGCTTCCGGGTGGTGGGGGTGGCGCACTCGCGGGCCGCGGCGGTACGGCTCCTCGACCGGACGCCCGTGGACCTCATCCTGCTCGACCTCTACCTGCCGGACGGGCACGGACTCGCCCTGCTGCGGGCGCTGCGGGCCGCCGGGCACGGGGCCGACGTCATCGCGGTCACCTCGGCGCGCGACCTGGCGGTGGTGCGCGAGGGCGTGTCGCTCGGGGTGGTCCAGTACGTCCTCAAGCCCTTCGCCTTCGCCACCCTGCGGGACCGGCTGGTCCGGTACGCCGAGTTCCGGGGCGCGGCCGGCGAGGCGTCCGGGCAGGACGAGGTCGACCGGGCGCTCGCCGCGCTGCGAGCCCCGCGGCCGGCGACGCTGCCGAAGGGGCTGAGCGGGCCGACGCTGGAGGCGGTCACCCGCTCGCTGCGCGAGGCGCCGGCCGGGCTGACCGCCGCCGAGGCGGGAACGGCGGTCGGCATCTCGCGGATCACCGCCCGCCGCTATCTGGAGCACCTGGTCACGGAGGGGCGGGCGGTGCGGGCCCCGCAGTACGGGCAGATCGGCCGCCCGGAGCTCCAGTACCGCTGGCGCGCGGCCCGCTGACGGGGCGGTCTTCCGGTGACCGGACGTCACGCACCGATTACCGACCGGTTCCCACCTTCCTCCAGGCCCTGGCCTCGGATGAACGCACCGTAGCCATCCGTCACTGCGCGCACCTACCGTGGCGTGGTGCACCATCCCTCTCCACCCTTCGACGCCCCGGCCGCCCGCCGCCTGCGCCAGGGACTCGGCATGGCCCCGAACCACGTCGCGTACGGCCTGCGGGCGCAGTACGGCCTCCCCGTCACGCCCGACACCGTCGCCGCCTGGGAACGCGGCACCCTCGCGCCGAGCGAACAGGAGCTGACCGCCCTCGCGGGCGTCCTGTGGTGCTCGCCCGCCGACCTGATCGCCGTCGCCTCCACCCTGCGGGAGCACCGGATGGCGCGCGGACTGTCCGTGGAGGAGCTGGCCCGGCAGGTCGGCGTCGCCGCGCACGCGTACCGCCGGATGGAGGACGAGGGCCGCTGGAAGGGCACCGAGCGGCAGACGGCCGCGCTCGCCCAGGTCCTCGGCCTCGGCCCGCGCGCGCTGATCACCGCCACCGGCGGCGACGCCGGCCTCGCGGAACTGCTCCGGGACGCGGCGACGACCCGCTGGCAGGCGTACGTGAAACCGGCGGTGCGGATGCTGCCGCTGCCCCGGCGCGTGGTGGAGCCGGCGCTCGCCCGGCTGCACGCCGAGTACCACGCCCGCATGGCGGCGACGTCCAGCTGGGGCGCCTCGGGCGCCACCGGCGACGAGGGCCGGGCCTACCTGGAGGCGATCACCGACCACTTCTGGGCGGCCGTCGGGCACTAGCCATTTCTTCCGGGGAAGAGAGGACCGATGTCCCGGGAAAGAGACGACGGAGGTCCCGCCGTGCGGGACCTCCGTCCAGGGGGGCGGGGAGCGGTCAGAAGACCGACTCGGCCTCCCGGATCCGGTCCGCCGGGACCGTCTTGAGCTGGGTGACGGCCTCCGCCAGCGGCACCATCTTCACGTCGGTGCCGCGCAGCGCGGTCATGTTGCCGAAGTCGCCGCGGTGCACGGCCTCCACCGCGTGCCAGCCGAAGCGGGTGGCGAGGACGCGGTCGTACGCGGTCGGGGTGCCGCCGCGCTGGACGTGGCCGAGGATGACCGGCCGGGCCTCCTTGCCGAGGCGCCGCTCCAGCTCGTACGCGAGGGCGGTGCCGATGCCCTGGAAGCGCTCGTGGCCGAACTGGTCGATCTCGCCCTTGCCGTAGTCCATCGTGCCGTCGGCCGGGTGGGCGCCCTCGGCGACGCAGATGACGGCGAACTTCTTGCCGCGGGCGAACCGCTCCTCGACCATCTTGACCAGGTCGGCCGGGTCGAAGGGGCGCTCGGGGAGGCAGATGCCGTGGGCGCCGCCGGCCATGCCGGACTCCAGCGCGATCCAGCCGGCGTGGCGGCCCATCACCTCGACGACCATCACCCGCTGGTGGGACTCGGCGGTGGTCTTCAGCCGGTCCATCGCCTCGGTGGCGACGCCGACGGCGGTGTCGAAGCCGAAGGTGCGGTCGGTCGACGAGATGTCGTTGTCGATGGTCTTGGGGACGCCGACCACCGGCACGCCGGCGTCGGAGAGCATCCGGGCGGCGGTCAGGGTGCCCTCGCCGCCGATCGGGATGAGGGCGTCGAAGCCGCTCTTCTCGACGAGCGCCTTGGCGTTGTCGCAGGCCGCGGCGAAGCGGTCGCGCTCCAGCCGGGACGAGCCGAGGATGGTGCCGCCGCGGGCGAGGATGCCGCTGACGGCGTTGAGGTCGAGGGGGCGGTAGCGGCCGTCGAGGAGTCCGGCGTAGCCGTCCTCGAAGCCGATGACCTCGTCGCCGTAGTTGGTCACGGCCCGGTGCACGACCGACCGGATCACTGCGTTCAGGCCTGGGCAGTCGCCGCCTGCGGTGAGGACTCCGATGCGCATCGTGCTGTGTCTCCTGCTCGGTCGCGGTCCGTTCAAGCCGTCTCGATTCTCCCACGGACGGTGCGTCCGGGCCGCTCGCCGCCGCTCCGCGCGTGCCGGGAACGGGGCCGAACGGGGGCTTTCGTCCCCCCGGGAAGGTCTTTCGTACAGCGGGCGACCTATCCAGGTGCGGGGGTATTGTCAAGGGGGTAATGCCGCCCTATCGGCTTCTTTTCGGGGCCGGGGGTTGACGCAGGGCGAGGGCCGGGTCCCACGGCGGGCCGGGCCCTCACGCAGGACGGCCCGTCCGCGGGACGGGCCCCTTCCGCAGGACTGGACAGGAGACCACGGCGTGACGCGCAGCGTGTACGTGACCGGGATCGACCGCGGGGACGGCCGCCAGGTCGTCGAGCTGGGAGTCATGGAGCTCCTCACCCGGCAGGTGGACCGGGTGGGGGTGTTCCGCCCCCTGGTGCACGACGGCCCCGACCGCCTCTTCGACCTGCTGCGCAGCCGCTACCGGCTGACCCAGGACCCCTCCGCGGTCTACGGCATGGACTACCAGGAGGCGTCCGCGCTCCAGGCCGAGCAGGGCACCGACGAACTGGTCTCCCGGCTGGTCGACCGCTTCCACGCGGTCGCCCGCGACTACGACGTCGTCCTCGTCCTCGGCACCGACTTCGCCGCCACCCAGCTCCCCGACGAGCTGGCCCTCAACGCCCGCCTGGCCAACGAGTTCGGCGCCTCCGTCATCCCCGTCGTCGGCGGCAAGGGCCAGCCCGCCGAGTCCGTGCGCGCCGAGGCCCGCAACGCCTTCCGCGCCTACGACGGCCTCGGCTGCGACGTGCTCGCCATGGTCGTCAACCGGGTGGCGGCCGAGGACCGCGAGACGATCGCCGAGCGGCTGACCGTCCGCCTCCCCGTGCCCTGCTACGTCCTGCCGGACGAGCCCGCGCTCGCCGCGCCCACGGTCGCCCAGATCACCCACGCGCTCGGCGCGACCGTCGTCCTCGGCGACGACGCCGGCCTCGCCCGCGACGCCCTCGACTTCGTCTTCGGCGGCGCCATGCTGCCGAACTTCCTGGGCGCGCTGACCCCCGGCTGCCTCGTCGTCACCCCCGGGGACCGCGCCGACCTGGTCGTCGGCGCGCTCGCCGCCCACTCCGCCGGTACGCCCCCGATCGCCGGCGTCCTGCTCACCCTCGACGAGCGGCCCACCGACGCGATCCTCACCCTGGCCGCCCGGCTCGCGCCCGGCACCCCGGTGATCTCCGTCCCCGGCAACAGCTTCCCGACCGCCGCCGAGCTCTTCGCCCTGGAGGGCAAGCTGAACGCGGCCACCCCCCGCAAGGCGGAGACCGCCCTCGGCCTCTTCGAGCGGCACGTCGACACCGCCGACCTGCTGAAGCGGATCTCCGTGGCGCCCAGCGGCCGGGTCACCCCGATGATGTTCGAGCACGAGCTGCTGGAGCAGGCCCGGGCCGACCGCCGCCGGGTGGTGCTGCCCGAGGGCACCGAGGAGCGGGTGCTGCGCGCCGCCGACGTGCTGCTGCGCCGCGACGTCTGCGACCTCACCCTGCTCGGCGACGTCGAGGCCATCCGCAAGAAGGCCGCCGACCTGAGCGTGGACCTGCGCGACACCCAGCTGATCGACCCGCAGACCTCCGCGCTGCGGGACTCCTTCGCCGAGAAGTACGCGGCGCTGCGCGCCCACAAGGGCGTCACCGTGGAGCTCGCGTACGACGTCGTCTCGGACGTGAACTACTTCGGCACCCTGATGGTCCAGGAGGGCCTGGCCGACGGCATGGTCTCCGGCGCCGTGCACTCCACCGCCGCGACCATCCGCCCCGCCTTCGAGATCATCAAGACCAAGCCGGACGCCTCGATCGTCTCCTCGGTCTTCTTCATGTGCCTCGCCGACAAGGTGCTCGTGTACGGCGACTGCGCGGTCAACCCCGACCCGGACGCGGAGCAGCTGGCGGACATCGCCGTGCAGTCGGCGGCCACCGCGGCCCGCTTCGGCGTCGACCCGCGGATCGCGATGCTCTCGTACTCCACCGGCACCTCGGGCTCCGGCGCCGACGTCGACAAGGTCCGCGAGGCCACCAAGCTGGTCCGCGAGACCCACCCGGAGCTGCGGATCGAGGGCCCGATCCAGTACGACGCCGCCGTGGAGCCGTCCGTCGCGGCGACCAAGCTGCCGGACTCGGAGGTGGCCGGCCAGGCGACCGTGCTGATCTTCCCGGACCTCAACACCGGCAACAACACCTACAAGGCGGTGCAGCGTTCGGCCGGCGCCGTCGCCGTCGGCCCGGTCCTCCAGGGCCTGCGCAAGCCGGTCAACGACCTCTCGCGCGGCGCCCTCGTCAGCGACATCGTCAACACGGTCGCCATCACGGCGATCCAGTCCCAGGTCCCGACCCCGGCTCAGGAGCTCCCCGCATGACCGGCACCCCCACCCGCGTCCTCGTCCTCAACTCCGGCTCCTCGTCGGTGAAGTACCAGCTCCTCGACATGGCCGGCGGCGACCGGCTGGCGCAGGGGCTCGTCGAGCGGATCGGCGAGGACACCTCCCGGCTCGCGCACACCCCGCTCCGGGCAGGCGACGGCGCGCGGCGCGAGCGGACCGGCCCGATCCCGGACCACGCGGCGGCGCTGAAGGCGGTGGCCGAGGAGCTGGCGGCGGACGGGCTCGGCCTGGACTCCCCCGAACTGGCCGCGATCGGCCACCGGGTGGTGCACGGCGGGCTGCGCTTCACCGAGCCGACCGTCATCGACGACGCGGTGATCGCCGAGATCGAGCGGCTGGTGCCGGTGGCGCCGCTGCACAACCCGGCGAACCTGCTCGGCATCCGCACGGCCATGGCACTGCGCCCCGACCTGCCGCAGGTCGCCGTCTTCGACACCGCCTTCCACACCACGATGCCGGAGGCGGCGGCCCGGTACGCGATCGACGTGGAGACCGCCGACGCGCACCGGATCCGCCGCTACGGCTTCCACGGCACCTCGCACGCGTACGTCTCCCGGGCGACGGCGAAGCTGCTCGGCAAGGAGCCCGAGGAGGTGAACGTGATCGTGCTGCACCTCGGCAACGGCGCCTCCGCCTCGGCGGTGCGCGGCGGGCGCTGCGTGGACACCTCGATGGGCCTGACCCCGCTGGAGGGCCTGGTCATGGGCACCCGCTCCGGAGACATCGACCCGGCGGTCACCTTCCACCTCAAGCGGGTGGCGGGCATGTCGGCGGACGAGATCGACGTCCTGCTCAACAAGCGGTCGGGGCTGGTCGGCCTCTGTGGCGACAACGACATGCGCGAGATCCGGCGCCGGGTCGACGAGGGCGACGAGCGGGCCGCGCTCGCCTTCGACATCTACGTCCACCGGCTGAAGAAGTACATCGGCGCCTACTACGCGGTGCTCGGCCGGGTCGACGCGGTCGTGTTCACCGCCGGCGTGGGCGAGAACGCGGCGCCGGTACGGGAGGCCGCCATCGCCGGCCTGGAGGAACTGGGCCTCGCCGTGGACGCCGGGCTCAACGCCGTGCGGTCCGGTGAACCCCGGGTGATCTCGCCCGATTACGCCCGGGTGGCGGTCGCCGTGGTGCCGACCGACGAGGAGCTGGAGATCGCCCGCCAGACCTTCGAGCTGACGGCCGGAAAGGTGAACGCCTGAGCGGGCCCGCGCCCATTTGTACTTTCCGCCAGTCGGAATATTCCGCAGTGAAACAAACCGATAGGATCCGCCTCATGCGCCGTTCCAAAATCGTCTGCACGCTGGGCCCCGCCGTCGACTCGTACGAGCAGCTGAAGGCTCTCATCGAGGCCGGCATGAACGTGGCCCGTTTCAACATGAGCCACGGGACCCAGGCAGAGCACCAGGAGCGGTACGACCGTCTCCGCAGGGCCGCCGCCGACACCGGCCGCGCCGTCGGTGTGCTGGCCGACCTCCAGGGCCCCAAGATCCGGCTGGAGACCTTCGCGGAGGGTCCGGTCGAACTGGTCCGCGGGGACGAGTTCACCATCACCACCGAGGACGTCCCCGGCGACAAGTCCATCTGCGGCACCACCTACAAGGGCCTCCCGGGCGACGTCTCCAAGGGCGACCAGGTCCTCATCAACGACGGCAACGTCGAGCTGCGGGTCGTCGAGATCGACGGCCCCCGGGTCAAGACGGTCGTCATCGAGGGCGGTGTCATCTCCGACCACAAGGGCATCAACCTGCCCGGTGCGGCGGTCAACGTCCCGGCCCTCTCCGAGAAGGACGTCGAGGACCTCCGCTTCGCGCTCCGCATGGGCTGCGACATGGTCGCGCTGTCCTTCGTGCGCGACGCCGCCGACGTCAAGGACGTGCACAAGGTGATGGACGAGGAGGGCCGCCGGGTCCCCGTCATCGCCAAGGTCGAGAAGCCGCAGGCCGTCGAGAACATGGCCGAGGTCGTCGCCGCCTTCGACGCCGTCATGGTCGCCCGCGGCGACCTCGCCGTCGAGTACCCGCTGGAGCGGGTCCCGATGGTGCAGAAGCGGCTCGTCGAGATGTGCCGCCGGAACGCCAAGCCGGTCATCGTCGCCACCCAGATGATGGAGTCGATGATCACCAACTCGCGTCCGACGCGCGCCGAGGCGAGCGACGTCGCCAACGCCATCCTGGACGGGGCCGACGCGGTCATGCTCTCCGCGGAGTCCTCCGTCGGCGCCTACCCGATCGAGACCGTCAAGACGATGTCGAAGATCGTCGCGGCGGCCGAGGAGGAGCTGCTCTCCAAGGGCCTCCAGCCCCTGGTCCCCGGCAAGAAGCCGCGCACCCAGGGCGGCTCCGTCGCCCGCGCGGCCTGCGAGATCGCCGACTTCCTCGGCGGCCAGGCGCTGATCGCCTTCACCCAGTCCGGCGACACGGCCCGCCGCCTCTCCCGCTACCGGGCGCAGCAGCCGATCCTCGCCTTCACGACGGACGAGAACACCCGCAACCAGCTCACCCTCAGCTGGGGCGTCGAGTCCTTCCTCGTCCCCTTCGTCGAGACCACCGACGCGATGGTCGACCTCGTCGACGCGGAGCTCCTGAAGCTCCAGCGCTACAACGAGGGCGACACCATGATCATCACCGCCGGCTCCCCGCCCGGCGTCCCCGGCACCACCAACATGGTCCGCGTCCACCACCTGGGCAACGGCGAACGCGACTGACCCGCCGCCCCTCCTCCGCACAGACGGCCGGTGGGCCGCACCCCTCGGGGTGCGGCCCACCGGCCGTCTCAGGTCGTGACCTCGACGCCGCCGGAGTTCCAGGCCCGGCTGTGTCCCGGCCCGCGCTCGGCGACGGTCACCATGCCGGGCGCGTACACGACGTCGCCGGCGACCTCCCCGTCCGGGACCGGCGGCCACTCGACGACGAGATGGTCCCCGGGAGCGAGTTCGTACTCCATGCCCGACGGCTCGAACTGCACGACGACCGCGGTCTCGCCGGCCGATACGCGGAACCTCATCCGGCCCCCGCCGCCCGGCCCGACGTCGGGCCCTCCAGCTCATCGTCCTCGTCCTCGTCCTCGTCCTCGTCCTCGGCGGGCCCGAGTTCCTGGAGCAGGAACCGCAGCTCGTCCCGCTCGTGGGCCAGTTCGAAGACGCGCATCATCGCGGGGACGCCCGCGTGGCGCGTGACGACGAGGTCCGGGCACCGGAACTGAAGCCGCTCGTACGCGTCCGCCCCGCTGTCCATCCACCGCTGGAGCGCGGCGACCGTCAGCACGGTCGCGCTGTAGCGGCTCCCGTCCGCGAGGGTGACCAGGACGTCGACGTTGTCGACCGTCGCCTCGTCGTCCTCGGCTCCCAGCATGAAGTACGCCTCGAAGTCCGGCGTCCGACAGGTCACTTCGCCCACGGCTTCCTTTCGCGGCCCGGCGGACGGCGCCGCGGGCCGCGTCCGGCGGAGTGGACGCGGCCCGCGGCGTGTGCGGCTCCCGAGGGGGCGGGGGTCAGGCCGGTTCGATGGTGTTGCGGAGGTCTTCGACCTTGAGGGTGCCGCCGAACTGGCCCGCCTGCTTCAGCTTGACGTTGGTGAAGAAGACCGCCGGGAGGTCCAGCGGCGGCGGGGACTCGGGGCCGAAGGTGATCGGGATGATGCCGAGGAGGTTGCCCTTCAGCTCCTCCGTGTACATCGTCACCGTGCCGTCGGTGATGGTCGACGTCGAACCCCTCTGGGAGCGGACGTGGGCCTCGCGGCCCTCGGAGTGCTCCGTGATCTGGTGCAGGTCCTTGATGCCGATGTACGTCGCGGTGAACTTCAGGACCTTCTTGACCTGACCGCCGTACGTCTTCACCTCGACGATGCCGTGGTACTTCAGGCCGCTGAGCGAGAGCCTGCTGCTCTCCAGGCGCCACGGCTCGTCCGGCAGCAGCGGGATGCCCTGCTCCAGTTCGGCGGCGGCGAGCGCCGCGTCGTCGCGCTCGGGGCACGGGAAGCGGGGCTTGGCACCGTCGGGTATGTCGGTGTCCTTCTTGGCGTCCAGGCCCTTCGCGCTCTCGGGGAGCTCCCGGACCGGCACGCCGGCCTTCTCCGCGGCCTCCCTGATGGCGGCCTTGGTCGTGTCGGCGGCCTTGTCCGCCTTCGGGGCCTTCGTGGCCGCCGGCGACGGGGTCGCCGTCGCGGTGGGCGCGGGGTCGTCCGCCGTCGCCGCCTTCTGCTGCTGCTGCTGCGGTGCCGTCGTCGTCGGCGCGGGGGCGGTCGGGGTCGGGGTCGGGGTCGCCGTGGGCTCCCGGTCCGGGGTCAGGCCGTCGAAGAAGTCCGTGAGGGCGTCGCCGACGCCCAGCGGGTCCAGCGGGTTGGCCGACTTCGTCGGCGTCGGCGCGGCCGTGGCCGTGGCCGCCGGTTCCTGGGGGGCCGCCGCCAGGGCGGAGGCCGTCGCGGTCGCCGTCGGTTCCGGGGTCGCCGTCGCGGTGGGCTCAGCGGACGCGGACGCGGACGCGGTCGCGGACGGGGTGGCCGTCGGCGCCCCGGTCGGCTCGGCCGGCCGCGTCGCCGTGCCCGTCGGTTCCGGCTTCGCGGTCTCGGTGGCCTTCGCCGTGGGCGTGGCCGTCGTCTCCTCCGCCACCGGCTCGTCCGAGCGGGTCACACACGGGCCGGGCGCGAAGGGGACGTCCTTCTCGTCGGCCAGGGCGGGGCTGGGCGCCAGTCCCATGCCCACGAGCACCGCGGTCGGCATGGCGGCCAGCGCCATCGCCTTGCCCGCCGGGCCCTGGATCCTGTTCAGCAGCGTCTTGCGAGGGGCCGCGTGGCGCGGTCCGCTCCTCCCGAGGCCCCGCTGGGTCTCGTCACCCCGCACTGTTCCTCCCGCCCTTGGCGTCGATCGTCGTGTCGGTCGCCGGCCCGTACGGCTCGCGCTGCTCCGGGACCCCGGCCGCCAGTACGGCCTCGGTCGCGGGCTCGCCGTCGAACGCGGTCTCCTCGGAGGCCGCCGGCTCACCGTCGTGCTCCGCGTCGCCGGTCTCCTCGACCGGCGGGGCGGGGGCCCACGCCGCGGACATGCCGCCGCCGACGAGGGCGAACAAGAACCCGATGACGAGACCGCCGAAGTTCGACACGGGGATGGAGACCAGGCCGAGCACGATCGCCGCGATGCCCGCGAAGACCCGCACGGCGGGCTGGAACCACATCGTCAGGCCCAGCGTGAAGAGCAGGACGCCGATGATCAGCGCGCCCGCTCCGGCGGTCGTGGCCATGGCCAGGGTGATGTTGCCGAGCCGGACGTCCCCGTACGGGAGATAGGCGATCGGCACGCTGGCGATGACGGTGAACAGGCCCGCCCAGAAAGGCCGGGTCTGCCGCCAGACCTTGAACCGGTTCTCCTTGCGGACTTCGGGGGAGGCAGGGGTCTCGGCGCTCATGGAAAACAGCTCCCTGGAAGCGGTGTTGCTGAGAAAGGTGGAGAGACCGGGACGGACCCGGTGCGGGTGCGGGCCGCCGGGACGGCCCGCACCTCAGAGGACCGGGTCGGTCCTAGAAGCACTCCTTCTCGGTGCCCCGGTGCAGGGACAGCTTGAGGTCGGGGAGCTTGAAGGTGGCGGCCGTGGTGGCCCACGCCTTCTGCTTCACGTTGGTCAGCGTGACCCTCTCGGCGCGCTGCGCGAAGCCGTTCTTGTTGTAGCTCTGGGGGTCGACGCCGGGCTGGGTGCCCTGTCCGCCTTCGTACTTCGGCAGCGAGCCGGCCGCGACGCCGATGTCGATGCGCTTGAACTCGGCGTCGGCGTCCAGGTACGAGACATCGAGGTAGATGTCCTTGGCCTGCACCTTGTCGGCGTCGGCGCCGCTCTGCGCGGCGGCCTTGCCGGCCTCCAGGCGCAGGGTGATGTCACCGAGGCCCGGGACGGGGGTCACGACCGACTGGCACATGTTGGTGATCTTGGCCGTGTCGAAGCCGGAGACCGCGACCGGGGCGGCGAACTTGTTGCCGCGCAGGTCCGCACCCTGGTCGACACTGCCGTACTGGACGAACTCGGTGCCTTCGAGCTTGTCCGTCGTGACCTTGAACTCCTGGCCGGAGATCGCGAACGACGCGGCGAGCGCGCCCTGCGCCAGGCCGACACCGATCGCGGCCGTGGCCGCCAGGCTCGGGACCATGACGACGGCGAACCGCTTCCATCTGGTCCCGCCACGAACCTGGGAACTCATGAGAATCCTCCTTCTCGGACGTACATCTCCAGCAGGGGCCCGGGGCCCGTCCTGGGATGGGAGAAGAGCTACGTCCTCGGGAAGGAGAGCGCCGAGGCATCAGGAGACGCGACGCGCGTCCGATCACCGGCGATCACCCCCGAGCGACAACCATGTGCCGCGCGTGCGCACGGCCCGGTGGACAGGTCCTGCCCGGTGGGAGCAGGAACCCCCCTGTCCGATGGCCGGCCGCCTGTGGCGCCGGCCCGCTCGGTGGGGACCCGTGCCGCGCGACCCAGGCGGTTGCCGGGGAGCGTGCGGTACGGACCGAGCGTGGCCGATCGTGGTCTATCGGCGGCGCCCGCACAAGGGGTTCATTACTCGCTAGTAACGGATGTGTGACCCCGTCATGGCGCGACGCCGCCGGGCGGGTACGCAGGGTGGAGGCGCGAGGTGCGGAAAATCCTCTTATAGGAGAGCGAACCCGGACAGATCAACAGGTTCGATTTACTGCAAGTAACAGCGGCCGCGATTATCAAGATTTGGTAAAGCGCGGCCGCCGTTTGTCACCGTGTCGCCAAATCGTCGGACGATCCGGCGCCTTTTCCGGCCCTGAGCAGGCGCTTAGCGCATACGCCCGCGACAGGACCGGAATTCGGGAATCAGAACAGCACGCGCGCCAGCGCCTGCCGGGCCGCGATCACCCGCGGGTCCTCCGGGCCGATCACCTCGAAGAGCTCCAGGAGCCGCAGCCGCGCCGTGTTCCGGTCGTCGCCGGCGGTCCGGCCCACGGTGTCGACCAGCCGCCCGAAGGCGTCCTGCACGTGACCGCCCGCCAGGTCCAGGTCGGCGGCGGCGATCTGCGCCTCGATGTCCGCCGGGTGGTCCGCCGCGTTCTTCCGCACCGCCTGCGGGTCCATGTCCTGCACCCGGCGCAGCAGCTCCGCCTGGGCGAGGCCCAGCCGGGCCTCGGGGTGCTCGGGGTCGTCGGCCAGCACGTTCTTGTACGCCTGCACCGCGCCGCCCAGGTCGCCCGCGTCCAGCGCGGCCATGGCCGCCTCCAGGAGGGCGTCGTACGGGCCGGCGGCCGGGCGCGCGGCGGCGGAGCCGTCGGCGTCCCGGTCGACGGTGAGACCGGTGAGGCCGAAGCGCTCCTCGCCGACCTTGATCAGCTGGTCGAGGGTCTCGCGGATCTGGGCCTCGGGCACCGCGCCCTGGAAGAGCGGGAGGGCCTGGCCGGCGACGACCGCGAAAACGGCCGGAATTCCCTGGATGCCGAACTGCTGCATCAGCATCTGGTTGGCGTCGACGTCGATCTTCGCGAGCAGGAAGCGGCCGTCGTACTCCACGGCCAGCCGCTCCAGGAGCGGGCCGAGCTGCTTGCACGGCTCGCACCACTCGGCCCAGAAGTCGAGGACGACCGGGACCTCGGCGGAGCGCTGGAGCACGTCGCGCTCGAAGCCCGCCTCGTCGACGTCGATCACAAGGGCGGAGGGCGGCACCGCCGCGGGCCCGCCGTGCCGCGCCGCCTCGGCGCGCGCCTGCTCCGCCTTCGCCTTGGCCTCTCCGGCCGCCTTCACCGCGGCGAGGTCGACGACGCCGCTCATGGACATGTTTCGGGGCTGCATGAGTACATCCTCCCCCTTCCGCGCGCGGAACCGGTAAGCCGTGGCTGAACAGCGCCCTCCGCCGAGGGCGCTCCGTCTCCGCCGGGTCCCCACCCGGCGGTCCTGCACTGGTTGTCGCTCAGGCCGCTCAATGCCTTTCGCTACGGGTCGTAGCGTAATGGCCGAGGGCGCCCCCCAGGGAGCCCTTCACCGTGAACTGCCTCACACGACGGCCCTCTGGCGCCCTACCTACCGGCGAGTATGGTCGTCGTCCATGTGTAGCCGCACCACCCCCCGAACCGGCCGCCCCCGCTCCACGGAGGCCGACGAGGCCATCCTGGAGGCGACCCGCGCGGCCCTGGTGGAGCTGGGCTGGTCGAAGCTCACCATGGGCGACGTCGCCACCCGTGCCGGGGTCGCCAAGACCACCCTGTACCGCCGCTGGGCCAACAAGAACGAACTGGTCGTCGACGCCGTCGCCGTCCTCTTCGACCAACTCGAACTGCCCGACCTGGGTTCCCTCCAGGCCGACATCGAGCACGTGGTCCTCCAGTTCGCCGCCCTCCTGGAGCGCCCGGAGACCAAGACGGCGCTGATGGCCGTGGTCGCCGAGTCGACCCGGGACGCGCCGCTGCGCGAGCGGATCCGCGCCTCGATCGTGGAGCGCCAGAAGCGGCTCGTGCTGGACGGCCGGCGGCGCGCCCAGGAGCGCGGCGAACTGCCCGCGGACCGGGACCCGGTGGCCGTGGACGCCACCGACGACCTGATCTTCGACGTGGTCGCCGGCGCCGTGGTGCACCGCGCCCTGGTGAGCGCCGAGCCGGTGGACGGCCAGTGGGTGGCGCGGCTCTCCGCGCTGCTCGTGGGCGGTCTGGGCGCGGCGGCGGTGCTGGGTTAGCGTGCCGGGATGACGACACCGCTTCCGGACCGGGTCCGGGCCCTGCTCGACGACGTGAACCCCGCCGTGCTGGCCACCGTCCAGCCCGACGGCTCGCCGCAGACCTCGGTGGTCTGGGTGGGCCGGGACGGCGACGACCTGCTGATCTCCAGCCAGGACGGCCGCCGGAAGGTGAAGAACGTGCGGGCGGACGCCCGGGTCTCCCTGACCGTCCACGACCGCCGCGACCCGCTGGTCTACGCGGAGATCCGCGGGACGGCCACGGTCGCCGAGGACGAGGGCCGGAAGCTGGCGGTCGCGCTGGCGGAGGCGTACGAGGGCGAGGGCGCCGGCCAGGAGTACCTGGACCTGCCGCCGGAGCGGGTCCGGGTGGTCATCCGGATCACGCCCGTGAAGGTGCTGGGCACGGCGGCGAAGTAGCGGAGCGGCAGCGCGGAGGGGCCGGTGCGGGAACTCCCGTACCGGCCCCTCGCCTTCGGGAACTCAGAAGCCGGCGGGCTCCACGTACACGCCCCACTCGTCGCGCAGGACGCCGCAGATCTCGCCGAGGGTGGCCTCGGCGCGGACCGCGTCGAGCATCGGCGGGATCATGTTGGAGCCGTCCCGGGCGGCGGCCAGCATGGCGTCGAGGGAGGCGCGGACCTTCGCCTCGTCGCGCCGGCCCTTGCGCTCGCCGAGGACCCGGACCTGCTCCCACTCGACCTCGTGGCTGACCCGCAGGATCTCCAGGTCGCCGGTGACCGAGCCGTGGTGGACGTTGACGCCCACGACCTTCTTCTCGCCCTTCTCCAGTGCCTGCTGGTAGCGGAAGGCGGACTCGGCGATCTCACCGGTGAACCAGCCGTCCTCGATGCCGCGCAGGATGCCGGAGGTGATCGGGCCGATCGGGTGCTGCCCGTCCGGGTGGGCGCGCAGGCCGCGCTCCTTGATCTGGTCGAAGATCTTCTCGGCGTCGGCCTCGATGCGGTCGGTCAGCTGCTCGACGTACCAGGAACCGCCCAGCGGGTCGGCGACGTTGGCGACGCCGGTCTCCTCCATGAGGACCTGCTGGGTGCGGAGCGCGATCTCGGCGGCCTGCTCGCTGGGGAGGGCGAGGGTCTCGTCGAGGGCGTTGGTGTGGAGCGAGTTGGTGCCGCCGAGGACGGCGGACAGGGCCTCGACCGCGGTGCGCACGACGTTGTTGTACGGCTGCTGGGCGGTGAGGGAGACGCCGGCGGTCTGGGTGTGGAAGCGCAGCCACTGCGCCTTGTCGGTCTTCGCGCCGTAGACCTCCTTCATCCAGCGGGCCCAGATCCGGCGGGCGGCGCGGAACTTGGCGATCTCCTCGAAGAAGTCGAGGTGGGCGTCGAAGAAGAAGGAGAGGCCGGGCGCGAAGACGTCGACGTCGAGGCCGCGGCTCAGCCCCAGCTCCACGTAGCCGAAGCCGTCGGCGAGGGTGTACGCCAGCTCCTGCGCGGCCGTCGCCCCGGCCTCGCGGATGTGGTAGCCGGAGACGGAGAGCGGCTTGTACGCGGGGATGCCCTGCGCGCAGTGCTCCATCAGGTCGCCGATGAGGCGCAGGTGCGGCTCCGGCGGGAAGAGCCACTCCTTCTGGGCGATGTACTCCTTGAAGATGTCGGTCTGGAGCGTGCCGTTGAGGACGGCGGGGTCGACGCCCTGGCGCTCGGCGGCGACGAGGTACATGCAGAAGACCGGGACGGCGGGTCCGGAGATCGTCATCGAGGTGGTGACGTCGCCGAGCGGGATGTCCTTGAAGAGGACCTCCATGTCGGCGGCGGAGTCGATGGCGACGCCGCAGTGGCCGACCTCGCCGAGCGAGCGGGGGTCGTCGGAGTCGCGGCCCATGAGGGTGGGCATGTCGAAGGCGACCGAGAGCCCGCCGCCGCCGGCGGCGAGGATCATCTTGTAGCGCTCGTTGGTCTGCTCGGCGTTGCCGAAGCCGGCGAACTGGCGGATGGTCCAGGTGCGGCCCCGGTAGCCGGTCGGGTGGAGTCCCCGGGTGAAGGGGTACTCGCCCGGCCAGCCGATGCGCTCGAACCCCTCGTAGGTGTCCCCCGGGCGGGGCCCGTAGACCGGCTCGACCGGGTCACCGGAGAGCGTGGTGAAGTCGGCGTCGCGCTTGCGGGCCTTGTCGTAACGGGCCTGCCAGCGACGGCGGCCTTCCTCGATGGCGTCAGCGTCCATGCCTTCGAATTTACTAGGACGTCCTAGTAAATGTCGATGACAAACCCCCGTACATCTGTACGGGGGCGGAGGTCAGGCGTTGGCGGGCACCGGTCGCGCGCCGTCGACCAGCGGCTTCACCTCGGCGTACACCTTGCGCTCGACGAAGAACGCGGCGAAGGGGATCGTGCCGGAGAGCAGCACCCACACGATCTTGCCGAACGACCAGCGGGCCTTGGAGCCCAGGTCGAAGGCGAAGACCAGGTAGACGATGTAGAGGACACCGTGGAGCTGGGAGACCGCGAAGGTCACGTCCTCGCCGGTGTCGAAGCCGTACTTGGCGACCATGCAGCCACAGAGCACGAGCAGCATGACGGCGGTCACGTACGCCATGACGCGGTAGCGGGTCAGCACGCTGGATTTCATGCCGTCGAGCGTAACCGCCCGTTCCGGGCGATCTTCGCCGGGGTCAGCCCTCGTCGAAGTCGTGCGCCGCGACCCGCAGCGGGCGCAGCAGGGCGAAGATCTCGGCGCACTCCTCGGCGTCGTAGGCGCCGAGGCCGAAGTCCATGTCCATCAGGTCGCGGGTGGCGGACTCGACCACCTCGCGGCCCTTCTCGGTGATGGAGGCGAGGGTGCCGCGCCCGTCGTTGGGGTTGGGGCGCTTGGCGACGAGGCCGGACTTCACCAGGCGGTCCACCGTGTTCGTCACCGAGGTGGGGTGGACCATCAGCCGCTCGCCGATCTTCGACATCGGCAGCTCGCCCGCCTGCGAGAAGGTGAGCAGCACCAGCGCCTCGTAGCGGGCGAAGGTCAGCCCGTACGGCTTGACCACGGCGTCGACCTCGGCCAGCAGGATCTGGTGGGCGCGCATGATCGAGGTGATCGCGGCCATGGAGGGGACCGGCCCCCAGCGCTTCTGCCAGAGTTCGTCGGCTCGGGCGATGGGGTCGAAGGGGAGACTGAGCGGCTTCGGCACGCGTCGACCTTACCGACTGGTCATATGGCGGTCAGCCCCGTCTCACCTTTCGGCCGCCCGCGGCACGCGTCTCGGCCAGCAGGGCGGCGACCGCGACGGTGGCGAGGACTCCGGCGCCGGCGACGACGAGGTGGACGGGGACGAACTCGGCGACGAGCCCGGCACCGGCCATGCCGACGCCCTGGACGGTCATCATCCCGGCCGACATGAGGGTCATCGCCCTCCCCCGCCGCTCCTCCGGGACGGCGGCGACGAACCAGGCGTCGAGGCCGAGGGTGTACGCGCCGGCGGCGCCGGCCAGCACGAGCGCGACCGCGGCGAGGGCGGCGCCGGGGCGGAGCGCGTACAGGAGGAAAGGGAGGAAGCCGACCAGGAGCAGGGGGGCGACCAGCCGGGAGCGGGTGGCGGGCCGCAGGACGGCGCCGGCCAGGAGTTCGCCGGCGACGGTGCCGACCGGCAGGGCGCACATGAGGAGGCCGAGGGCGGCGGTGGAGACGCCGATCTCGTCGGCGTACGGGGCGGCGAGGGCTTCCGGGACGACGGTGAACATCGGCGGCACCCAGAAGAGCAGCATCAGGGCGCGGATCCGCCGGTCGCGCAGCAGCGCCCAGGTGGCCCCGAGCCCTTCGCGCCGGTCCCCGGCGCGGGCGGGGCGGCGGGCGGTGCCGGCGCGCAGCAGGAGCGCGGAGAGGAGGAAGGTGCCGGCGGTGAGGGCGATGGCGCCGCGCGCGGGGACGACGGTGAGCAGGACGCCGCCGATGCCGAAGCCGGCGAGCAGCGCGGACTGGGACACGATCCGCAGGAGCGAGCGGCCGAGGACGAAGAGGTCGCCGTCGCCGAGGATGTCGGCGAGCGTCGCCATCCGGGTGCCCTGGAAGACGGGCGCGACGGCGGCCACCGCGCACCGGAGGGCGAGCAGTCCGGCGACGGGGGTGGCGGGCAGCACCATGAGCGCGACGGCGGCGGCGCAGACCAGGTCGCAGACGACGAGCACCCGGCGGGGCGGGTACCGGTCGGCGAGGCCGGCGAGGAGGGTACCGCCGAGGAGGTAGGGGAGGAAGCCGAGGGCGAAGGTGAGGGAGGAGAGCAGCGGGGAGCGGGTGAGGTCGTAGACGAGCACGGTGAGCGCGATCTCGCTCACGACGAGCCCGAGCAGCGACAGCAGGTGGGCGCCGAAGACCCACCGGAACTCCCGGACGCGGAGGACGTCGAGGTATCCGGGCGGGGCGGCTTCCGCGTCGGGAGGAGCGGTGGGCGGGGTGTCGGTCCGGGTCATGGCCGCAGCGTGCTGCGCGGGGCGGCCCGGCCCCTAGACTTTCGGCTGGAGCCGAATCTTGGGGGTGTGGTGCCGTACCACCTGGTCTTCGGGGAGGCCGATCCGCTGCGGATCCGGTTCGCCGTGTCGCCGCTGTGGGAGACGCAGTCGGCCGTACGGGTGCTGGCGCGGCCCCGGCAGCAGGGCTACCACCTGCCGTGGCTGCGGCGGATCGCGGGGGCGGCGCGGTCGCTGGAGCTGGCGCCGCTGCAGCTGCTGATGCCGGAGCGGGGGCATTCGCCGGACTTCCTCTATCCGCCTCCGCTGGGGCCCGCCGCGTCCTTCGAGGAGGAGCTGGCGGCCGTCCGGGCGGTGGATCCGGCGCTGGTGCGGCCGGACCTGGAGCAGGCGCTGGCGTGTACGCCGGGGGCGGCGCGGAGCGCGGAGGGGCGGCGGATGCTGGCCGACCCCGCCGGGACGGTGGAGCGGCTGGCGGATCTGCTGGAGGCCGCGTGGGAGGCGCTGATCGCGCCGGAGTGGCCGCGGTTCCGGGCGCTGCTGGAGGCGGACGTGGCGTATCACTCGCGGCGGCTGGCGGAGGGCGGCCTGGAGCGGCTGCTCGGGGAGCTGCACCCGTCGTTCTCGTGGGACGCGGAGGCGTCGGTGCTGGAGGTGGGCGCCTTCCGGGGCGAGCACGTGCGGGTGCTGGGCGGGCAGGGTCTGGTGCTGATGCCGTCGGTGTTCATCTGGCCGGAGGTGGTGAGCGGTTTCGAGGAGCCGTGGCAGCCGACGGTGGTGTACCCGGTGCGCGGGATCGGCGGGCTGTGGACGCGGTCGCGGGAGCGGACGCCGGAGGCGCTGGCGCGGCTGCTGGGGCCGGTGCGGGCGGACGTGCTGTGCGCGCTGGACGAGCCGGCGGGGACGACGGCGCTGGCGCACCGGCTGGGGCGGGCGCCATCGTCGGTGTCGGCGCACCTGGCGGTGCTGCGGGACGCGGGGCTGCTGACCTCGCGGCGGTACGGCCACCAGGTGCTGTACGAGCGGACGCCGCTGGGGACGGCGGTGTCGCAGCCGGACGCCGGGTGACCGGCATGTCACGATGTGTCCCGTTGGTTCCGCCTGTCCTCCCCGTGTTGCCGACCCTGGGGGCCGGATGTCCCGCCGTACCACCGCCACCGCCTCGCTCGCCCTGCTCGGCGCGCTGCTGCTGACCGCGAGCGGCTGCTCGTCCGACGGGCCCGCCCCCTCCCCCGTCGGCCCGCCCGCGACGAAGGGCGAGGCCCCGGCGCCGACCGCCGGTTCGCCGTTCTGGGTGGACCCGGAGAGCGACGCGGCGAAGCAGGTGCGGCAGTACGAGGCGGAGGGCCGCGCCGACGACGCCCGGGTGCTGAAGCGGATCGCCGAGCGGCCGGTCGCGGAGTGGCCGGCCGGCGACGACCCGGTGCCGGACATCCTGCGGGCGGTGCGCGGGGCGACGGCCGAGGACCGGACGGCGGTCTTCGTGGCGTACAACATCCCGCACCGGGACTGCGGCATGTACTCGGCGGGCGGCGCGCGGGACGGGGCGGCGTACCGGGCGTGGGTGGACGCCTTCGCGTCGGCGATCGGGGACGCGAAGGCGGTGGTGGTGCTGGAACCGGACGCGGTGCCGCACATGGTGGACGGCTGCACGCCGGCGCAGTACCACGACGAGCGGTCGCGGCTGCTGACGGAGGCGATCGAGCGGCTGAAGCGGCAGCCGAGGACCCGGGTCTACCTGGACGCGGGGAACCCGGCGTGGATCGACGATCCGGGAAAGCTGGTGGAGCCGCTGCGGCGGGCCGGGATCGAGCGCGCGGACGGCTTCGCGCTGAACGTGTCGAACTTCCAGACCAACGAGACGGTGCGGGCGTTCGGGGCGACCCTGTCGGGGCTGCTCGGCGGGATGCACTTCACGATCGACACGAGCCGGAACGGCGCCGGCCCCCTCCCGGGGGACCGGGAGGAGGCCTGGTGCAATCCCCCGGGCCGGTCGCTCGGCGTGCCGCCGACGGACCGGACGGGGGACGCGCTGGTCGACGCGTACCTGTGGATCAAGCGGCCGGGCGACTCGGACGGGCAGTGCCGCGGCGGCCCGGCCGCGGGGACCTGGTGGCCGGACTACGCGCTCGGGCTGGCCCGCCGCGCGGGGTCCTGACGCCCCGGCCGCCCGTCAGTCGCCCTTCACCTGGACCCACTTCGCCTCGGAGGGGATGCCGGCGTCGTCGGTGACGAAGAGCATGTACCAGCCGGGCGGGACGAGGGTGTGGTCGTCGGGGGCGTCGACGGTGACGGTCAGCCCGTCCTTGCCCTTGGTCAGCTCCAGCGCCACCGACCGCTGTTCGACGTCGGTGGTGTGGGTGACGGCGCTGGGCCGCATCAGCCGGGCCTTGGCGATCCGGCCGGCGTCCTTGGTCTTGAAGGTGGCGCGGCCGTTCCGGTCGAGCTCCCGGGGGCCCTCGCCGAGCGCCGGGCGGTCGCCGCCGGCCTTGTGCAGGTAGGGCGGGGTGAAGACCTCGATGCGCTGCTCGAAGGTGCCGAGCTTGGTGTTGTCCTTGTCGCTGAAGAGCGGGTCGGAGCCGAAGGTGGCGACCCGCCCGTCGGGCAGCAGCAGCGCCTCCGAGTGGTAGTTGCGGCCGACGGTGGGGTCGGCGGCGGCGGCGAAGGCGTTGGCGGCGGGGTCGTAGAACTGGGCCTTGAGGATGTCGCTGCCGCCGCGGCCCCGGTAGTCGCGGGAGCCTCCGGTGGTGAAGACGGTGTCGTCGGGGAGCAGGACGCTGTTGAGGTAGCGGGTGCCCTGCGGGAGCGCCGGGCCGTCCTTGAAGGTGGGGCTCTCCGTCGTCAGGTCCACGATGGAGGTGCGGGCGGTGGACTTGGGCGACTCGCCGACGCCGCCGCCGCCGAGGACCATGACCTTCTGGGCCTGCGCGGGCGGCAGGATCAGGGAGGCGGAGGTCTCCAGCTGGTCCGGGTCGGTGAGGCCGGCCAGGGGGGTGAACCGGTTGGTCTTCAGGTCCCACAGGCCCGGGGCGCGGCCCTTCTCGGCGGGGCCGTAGCCGGCGTTGGAGCCGGTGTAGAGGAGCTTGCCGCCCTTGGTGAGGAAGAGCGAGGGGTAGGTGGGGAAGTAGCGGAAGGGGCCCTTGGACCACTTCTTGGTCTTGGGGTCGTAGATCTCGTTGTCGCCGGGGACGACGTCGCCGACGTCGTTGAGCCCGGAGACGGCGAGGACCTTGCCGTCCTGGAGGCCGACCAGGGTCGGGTACCAGCGGGCGTCCTTCATCGGCGCCACGGGGACGTACTTCTCCGCCTTGGGGTCGAACTCGTAGGCGGCCTTGATGCCCTGGAAGTCCTGCTTCTCGGTGGTGAGCTTCTGGGCGAGGCCGTAGACGTTGTCGGCGTCCTTGCCCTTGAGGCCGACGACCTCGTACTGGGCGGCCTGGGTGGTGAGGCCGCGCGGGCCCTCCTCGACGGCCTCCACGAAGACGCGGGCCTCGGCGGCGGTCACCTTGGTCCTCCACGGCTTCATCTGGCCGCTCTTGAAGTACGAGATCTCGAACTCGCGCTTCGCCTTGGGGACGGTGACGTCGGTGGTGGTGACGTACTCGACGCCGGACGGGGAGCGGAAGCGGGTGCCCTTCTTCAGCGTGACCGCCTTGTCGGGGCTCTCGTTCTTCACCCGCATCCCGCCGCCGGCCTTCGTCACGCCGCCGTCCAGGACCTCGTAGCGGGCGGTGCCGCCGGCCACCAGCAGCCGCCCGTCGGGCAGCTGGCTGTGGCCGGCGCAGAAGAAGTCCTCGGGGGTGGGGACCTTCTTGAAGGTGTTCTTCACCGGGTCCCACAGGACGGTGTCGAAGGTCCCCGCGTCGAAGTTCTTCTGGTTGTTGCCGGAGCCGGCGATCAGCAGCACCTTGCCGGTGTGCAGCAGGGCGGCGTGGATCGCGTTGATCCGGGCGCCGTCGGGGACGGAGACGCCGCCCCAGGAGCCGTACTTCTTCTTGTAGCCGGGCTGGGCGATCTTGTAGGCGTGGTACTTCTCCGAGGCGAAGGAGACGGCGGCGGGCGCGTTGAGCGCCGCCAGGACGACGACGGCGCCGCTGCCGAGCAGGGTCTTCTTGAACTTCTTGGACGGCCGGTAGGCCATGGATCAGTTCCCTCCGGTCGTCGTGGGCGCGGGGGTCGCGGGCGGGTGCGGCGGCAGCGGCGGGAACTGCGGCCGCGGCGGTACGGGGCGCAGCTCGATCGCCGAGCGGGCGATGGTGAGGCGGCGGTTGCCGGTGCGGGCGCGGGCCTTGGCGCGGACCGCGCGCCGGCGCCGGTCGCGCAGCAGGGTGAAGGCCCAGACGGTGACCGGGGCGAGCGCGATGACGAGGGCGAGGACCGCCCAGGTGCGCATGGCCGCGTGGGTGTGGTCGTAGCGGACCGAGGCCACCAGGGAGGCGATCAGGACGGCCGCCCAGAAGAGGTGGATGCGGAAGGTGAGGACGCGGTCGGGGCTGGCGGCGCCGCCCTTGGGGGTGACGACGAACCGGCCGCGGGTGCGCAGCAGCGCGGAGCCGAGGGACCGCAGGTAGACGGGGGCGGAGAGCGCGGACATCACCATGCCGGCGAGGCCGCCGGAGCCCTCGGGTTCGTGCGGGGAGACGTTGTGGCGGCGGTTCCACAGGTAGAGGCCGATCTGGAGGGCGACGGCGTCGCTGTAGATCATGAGCCAGACCTGGGAGGAGACCTGGGTGCCGGAGGCGCCGAGCCACAGGTAGAGGACGCAGCTGAGGATGCCAAGCAGCCAGTTGACGGCGGTCATCGGGTAGTAGACGAGCATCAGCGTGTAGTTGAGGAGGCGGCCGGGCGGCATGCTGAACGGCGCCTTCCAGTACTGCTTGAGGATCGTCTCGTACGTGCCCCGGGACCAGCGGAGCTGCTGGGTGAAGAAGTCCGTCCAGGACTCGGGGCCCTCGCCGACGGCGAGGACGTCGGGGGTGTAGACGGAGCGCCAGCGGCGGCCGGTGGCCGGGTTCCTGCGGCGGTGCAGCTCGAAGCCGGTGGCCATGTCCTCGGTGATGGAGTCGTACAGGCCGCCGATCTGCTTCAGGGCGGCGATCCGGACGACGTTGTTGGTGCCGACGAACATGGGGGCGCGGTAGCGGTTCCCGGCGCGCTGGATGAGCGCGTGGAAGAGGAACTGCTGGGACTCGGCGGCCTTGGTGACGGCGCCGGTGTAGTTGCCGTAGACCTGCGGTCCGACGACGAAGGCGGTGTCGGGGTCGCGGAAGTAGCCGAGCATCCGCTCCAGGAAGTTCGGGAGCGGGACGTGGTCGGTGTCGACGGAGGCGAAGAAGTCGTAGGCGTCGCCGTGCCGGGCGAGCCAGGCGTTGTAGTTGCCGTGCTTGGTCTTCGCCTTGTGCGGGCCCTTGGGGCGGTTCCACTCGGGCACGCCGGCGCGGGTGAAGTGGCGGACGCCGAGTTCGGCGCAGAGGGCCTTGGCCTCGTCGGAGTCGCCCTCGTCGAGGAGCCAGACGTGCAGGGTGCCGTCGTGCCGCAGGCGGACGGCGGCCTCCAGGGTGCCGCGCACCATGGCGAGGGGTTCCTTGCCGGGCACGTACGTGGTGAGGAAGGCGACCCGGGTGCCCTTCTCGGGGTACACGGGGACGGGGTCGCGGGCGACCATCGTGGCGTGGGCGATCGAGGTGACGTTCACCAGCATGAAGAGGCAGATGAGCCCGATCGACACGAGCATCACGGTGTCGTACGGCACCCGCCAGCTGTCGTCGCCCTCGCGGACGGTCCAGTGGCTGGGCCAGACCAGGTAGGCGAGCAGCACCGCGGAGAGCAGCGGCGCGAGGGCCATGAGGAGGACGGCTCGTATTCGGTGCGGCTCCTTCGAGAGCAGACTCGTGTACCGCACCTGGTACTCCGCCGTGTCCGGTTCCGTGAGGGGACCGGCGAGTCGGCTGTAGGTGTCGTAGTCGTAGCCTCCCGGCCGCACGGTGCCTCCAGCTGTCGTCGATCGGGTCGATATCCCCACGAAAAGGGACATCATCCGGCGTGTCGACTGGAGTACTCCGAGTGAGGGCGTTCTAGCGCTCGCGTCCACCCGATCGACGCAGCGTGTACGCGACCGCCTTCCGCGCCACCGGGTTCAGCTCGTCCATCGCGGCGAGCAGGGCGCCGAGCTGTTCCAGCGCGGTGAGGGCGGCGTCGGCGCCCGCGGGGTCGACGCCCTCGTAGAGGGCGAGCCCGACGAAGGAGGCGGCGACGGCCCGGGCGAGTCCGGCGGGGTCGGCGAAGCCGTCCAGCGGGGTGCCGGCGAGCACCCGGCGGAGCACCCGCTCGATCTCCTCGGCCCACAGGTCGAGCCCGGCGGCGGTGGCGGGCGCGAGCCGGGGGTGGCTCTGGGCGCCGGCGAGCAGCTGGGCGAGGACGGCGACGTGGCGGCCGGCGGCCCGCTCCTCGTCGTGCATGGCCCGGCCGAAGGCCAGCAGCTCGGTGAGGCTGGCGACGGCCCGCAGCCGGTCGCGGTGGCGGGCCACCCGCTGCTCGGCGCCGCGCCGGCACGCCTCGGCGAGCAGTTCGTCGACGGAGCCGAAGTGGTAGAAGACCAGGGCCTGGTTGACGCCCGCGGCGGCGGCGACGGCCCGGGCGGAGGTGCCGGTGATGCCGTGCTCGACGAGCACCCGCAGCGCCCCGTCGAGCAGCTTCTCGCGGGTCTCCCGCCCCTTGGCGTCCTGCGCCATCCCGCCCCTCCTCGCGTCCGCGGCGCACCGCCGGCCCCGGTGGCGCTCCCCCGCGGAGACACCGGTGCCGGCGGTGGCCGGGCGACGGGGTCCGCCGTGGCGCCCCCGCCCGATGCCCTGTCTTGAGCGACTGCTCAAGGAGCACGCTAGCCGATGTTGAGCACTCGCTCAACACTCCTCCGGCGCGCGGGGGAAGGCAGCAGCCCCCGGCCGGAGGGCCGGGGGCTGCTGGCGGTGCGGGCGGGGCCGGGCAGGGCGGGCTCAGGCGCCGAGGTGGCGCTCCACCGTCTCGACCTTGGCGGTCAGCCCGTCGATGACGCCGGGCCGGATGTCCGCCTTGAGGACGACGGAGACGCGCGGGGCGCGCGCCTCGACGGCGGCCACGGCCCGCTTCACGACGTCCATGACCTCGTCCCACTCGCCCTCGACGCTGGTGAACATCGCGTCGGTGCGGTTCGGCAGGCCGGACTCGCGGACCACCCGGACGGCGTCGGCGACGTACTCGCCGACCTCCTCGCCCACGCCGAGCGGGGTGACGGAGAAGGCGACGATCACGCGGTCACCTTGCCCTCGGCGGCCTCGGCGCGGGCGCGGGACGCCATGACGGCGGCGTCGGCCTCGCGCTTCAGCTTGCGGTCGGCGAAGAAGCCGCCGAAGGGCACGACGGAGAGCAGGAAGTAGACGGCCGCGGCGCCGAAGCTCCACTTGGTGCGGTTCCAGGCGTCCAGCCAGAAGAGCACGTACAGCACGAAGAGCACGCCGTGGACGGCGCCCATGACCGGCACCGCGTTGAAGTCCGTGGTCCGCTTTAGCACCGAGCAGACCAGCAGGAGCAGGAACGAGACGGCCTCGGGCGTGGAGACGAGCCGGAGACGGTGGAGGGAGGAAGCGGTCTTGATGTCCACGGGGTCCTCTTCGGGAAGGGGCGGGCGATCTTGTGAATCGGCGCACAAGCGTCGGTCCATTGTGCACGGCGACTTTGCAGTCCCTTTAACCGGGTCCCCGCTACCTTCGGGCCGTGGCTACGTTCCGACTCCAAGGCAGCAAGGTGCTCGCCGTGACGATGACCGGCGACGCCGTCAAGGCGAAGAACGGCTCGATGGTCGCCTACGACGGGCAGATGGCGTTCAAGAAGATGAGCGGCGGCGGTGAGGGCCTGCGCGGCATGGTCACCCGTCGGCTGACCGGCGAACAGATGGAGGTGATGGAGGTCAGGGGCCAGGGGACCTGCTGGTTCGCCGACCGGGCCTCCGAGATCAACCTCGTCCAGCTGCACGGCGACAAGCTGTGGGTCGAGGCGAGCAACCTGCTCTGCGTGGACGCGGGGCTGCGCACCGGCACCACCTTCACCGGCATGCGCGGCGGCGCGACCGGCAACGGCCTCTTCACCACCACGGTGGAGGGCACCGGCCAGGCCGCGATCATGTCCGACGGCCCGGCGACGGTGCTGCGGGTGACCCCGCAGTACCCGCTGTCGGTCGACCCGGGCGCGTACGTCGCCCACCAGGGCAACCTCCAGCAGCACTTCCAGTCGGGCGTGACCTTCCGCACCCTGATCGGCGAGGGCGGCGGCGAGGCGTTCCAGATCCGCTTCGAGGGCGACGGACTGGTCTACGTGCAGCCCAGCGAGCGCAACACGATCGGAGGGGACGTCTAGTGCCGTTCCGTGAGGTCAACTCCAAGATGATCGAGGCGACCGTCGTCCCCGGGCAGCGCCTCTTCAGCCAGCGCGGCGCCATGCTCGCGTACCGCGGGGACGTCACGTTCACGCCGAACATCGCGGGCGGGCAGGGCGGCGTGATGTCGATGATCGGCCGCCGGGTGGCCGGCGAGGCGACGCCGCTGATGACGGTGGAGGGCAACGGCCTGGTGATGTTCGGGCACGGCGGCCACCACATCCAGGTGATCACGCTCTCCGGCGACACCCTGTACGTGGAGGCGGACCGGCTGCTCGCCTTCGACGGCACCCTGGAGCAGGGCACCATGTTCATGGGCTCGCAGGGCGGGGTGATGGGCCTGGTCCGCGGCCAGGTGACCGGCCAGGGCCTGTTCACCACGACCCTCAAGGGGCACGGCTCGGTGGCGGTCATGGCGCACGGCGGGGTCATCGAGCTGCCGATCGCGCCCGGCCGCCCGGTGCACGTCGACCCGCAGGCGTACGTGGCCCACCACGGCGACGTGCGGAACAAGCTCTCGACGGCCCTGGGCTGGCGGGACATGGTGGGCCGCGGCTCGGGCGAGGCGTTCCAGCTGGAGCTGAGCGGCAGCGGCGCGGTGTACGTCCAGGCGTCGGAGGAGAAGCTGTGAGCACCCCTGTCATCCACGATCCGCACACCCTGCCGTCGGACGACAACGTCAACGCGTACACGTTCTGTGTGGAGCTCAAGGGCAGCCCCTGGTTCCTCCAGAAGGGCAAGATGATCGCCTACTACGGGCGGATCGAGTTCAACGGGATCGGGCACGGCCGGCTCGACCGGCTGGTGCGGACCGCCTTCCACTCGCCGCTGCACGCGAGCGACTGGGTGGTGGCCGAGGGCACCGGGAAGATGCTGCTCGCGGACCGGGCCTTCGACGTGAACTCGTACGACCTGGACGAGGGCAACCTGACGATCCGGTCCGGGAACCTGCTGGCCTACCAGCCGACGCTGGCGCTGAAGCAGTCGATCGTGCCGGGGTTCGTGACGCTGATCGGCACCGGGAAGTTCGTGGCCGCGTCGAACGGGCCGGTGGTCTTCATGGAGCCGCCGCTGCGCGTGGACCCGCAGGCGCTGGTCGGCTGGGCGGACTGCCCCTCCCCCTGCCATCATTACGACCACGCCTATCTGACGGGCGTGATGGGCGGCGTACGGGCCCTGACCGGCATCGGCGGCTCCTCCGGCGAGGAGCACCAGTTCGAGTTCGTCGGCGCGGGCACGGTGCTGCTCCAGTCGACGGAGCTGCTGATGGCGGAGCGCGCGACCGGCGGGCCGCCGGCCCAGGCCGGGGTGCCGGGCGGGCACGGGGCGCACGGTTCCGGCCAGGCGGCGCAGGGTGCGGTACCGCGCCTTCCCGGCCAGCTCGGGGACCTGCAGCGGCGCTTCGGGCTGTGAGCGGTAGTCTGCGGAGCGTGACGCATCGAACGGCCGCGCGGGGTGCGCGGACGGAACGGCGGGTGCCGAGCGTCACCCCGCAGATTTCGTCAAGTATTCAACTTCTTAGGTAGAATCCACTCTATGGACACCGAGACGGCCACTCCCTGGCTCACCGACGCCGAGCAGTGCGCGTGGCGCACCTTCCTCGACGTCCAGAGAATGCTGACGCACCAGCTGGAGCGGGACCTCCAGCCCTTCGGCCTGACCATGAACGACTACGAGATCCTCGTCAACCTCTCGGAGTCCGCCGACCGCCGGCTCCGGATGAGCGACCTGGCGGCGGCCACCCTCCAGTCCAAGAGCCGCCTCTCCCACCAGATCACCCGGATGGAGAACGCCGGCCTGGTCGAGCGGGTGAACTGCGAGTCCGACCGGCGCGGCCTCTACGCGGTCCTCACCGACCACGGCATGGAGACCATGCGCAAGGTCGCCCCGCACCACGTGGAGTCGGTCCGCGACCACTTCATCGACCGGCTCACCCCGGAGGCGCTCGGCGACCTCCACGAGTCGCTGAAGCCGGTCGCCGAGCGGCTGCGCGGCAAGCGCGGCAAGCCGTGACCTGACAGATGTGCGGAAGAAGGGCCTCCCCGGCGCGGGGAGGCCCTTCTCTCGTCGTTCGGGCGCTCAGCTGCCCGTCAGGCTCGCCAGGAGCTCGTCGGAGGCCGCGTACGGGTCGAGCGCGCCGGTCGCGATCCGCTCGGCCAGCGCGTCCAGCCGCCGGTCCCCGTGCAGGTCGCCGATCCGCTCCCGCAGTGCCGTGATGGTGATGGTCTCCACCTCGCGGGCCGCGCGCGCCTTCCGGCGCTCCGCGAGCACCCCGTGCTCCTCCATCCAGGCCCGGTGCTTCTCCAGCGCCTCCACGAGCTCGTCCACGCCCTCGGCGCGCGCCGCGACCGTCTTCACGATCGGCGGGCGCCAGTCGCCCGGGCCGCGGGCCTCGCCGAGGCCCAGCATGTGGTTGAGCTCGCGGGCGGTGGCGTCGGCGCCGTCCCGGTCCGCCTTGTTGACCACGTACACGTCGCCGATCTCCAGGATGCCCGCCTTCGCGGCCTGGATCCCGTCGCCCATGCCCGGGGCGAGCAGCACCACCGAGGTGTCGGCCTGCCCGGCGATCTCCACCTCGGACTGGCCGACGCCGACGGTCTCCACCAGGATCACCTCGCAGCCGGCCGCGTCCAGCACCCGGATGGCCTGCGGGGCGGCCCACGCCAGACCGCCCAGGTGCCCGCGGGTGGCCATCGAGCGGATGTAGACGCCGGGGTCGGAGGCGTGCTCCGACATGCGCACCCGGTCGCCGAGCAGCGCGCCGCCGCTGAACGGCGAGGACGGGTCGACGGCGAGCACGCCGACCCGCTTCCCCGCCTTGCGGTACGCGGTCACCAGCGCCGACGTCGACGTCGACTTGCCGACGCCGGGCGAGCCGGTCAGGCCCACCACGTAGGCGTTGCCGGTGAGCGGGGCCAGCGCCGCCATCACCTCGCGCAGCTGCGGGGACGCCCCCTCCACGAGCGAGATCAGCCGGGCCACGGCCCGTGGCCGGCCCTCCCGTGCCTGGGCGACGAGAGCGGGGACGTCCACCATGCTGCGTTCTCCTGTCAGAGGTGCTTACTTGCCGGTGACCTTGATGATCAGGGCGTCGCCCTGACCGCCGCCGCCGCACAGCGCCGCCGCGCCGACGCCGCCGCCGCGCCGCTTGAGCTCCAGGGCGAGGTGGAGCACCACGCGGGCGCCGGACATGCCGATCGGGTGGCCGAGCGCGATGGCGCCGCCGTTGACGTTCACCTTTTCCGGGGACACGCCGAGGTCCTTCATGGACTGCACGGCGACCGCGGCGAAGGCCTCGTTGATCTCGATCAGGTCGAGGTCGTCGACGGTCAGGCCCTCCTTCTTCAGGGCGTGGTTGATCGCGTTGGACGGCTGCGACTGGAGCGAGTTGTCCGGGCCGGCCACGTTGCCGTGGGCGCCGATCTCGGCGATCCACTCCAGGCCCAGCTCCTCCGCCTTGGCCTTGCTCATCACGACCACGGCGGCGGCGCCGTCGGAGATCTGCGAGGACGAGCCGGCGGTGATCGTGCCGTCCTTGGCGAAGGCCGGGCGGAGCTTGCCGAGGGACTCGACGGTGGTCTCGGCGCGGACGCCCTCGTCGGTGGCGAAGACGACCGGGTCGCCCTTGCGCTGCGGGATCTCGACCGGGGTGATCTCGGCCTCGAAGACGCCGTTCTTCTGGGCGGCGGCGGCGCGCTGGTGCGAGAGGGCGGCGATCTCGTCCTGGGAGGCGCGGTCGATGCCGAGGCGGGTGTTGTGCTTCTCGGTGGACTCGCCCATCGCGATGTTCTCGAAGGCGTCCGTGAGGCCGTCGTACGCCATCGCGTCGAGCATCTCGATCGCGCCGTACTTGTAGCCCTCGCGGGACTTCGGCAGCAGGTGCGGGGCGTTGGTCATGGACTCCTGGCCGCCGGCCACGATGACATCGAACTCACCGGCGCGGATCAGCTGGTCGGCCAGCGCGATGGCGTCCAGGCCGGACAGGCACACCTTGTTGATGGTGAGCGCGGGGACGTTCATCGGGATGCCGGCCTTGACGGCGGCCTGGCGGGCGGGGATCTGCCCGGCGCCCGCCTGGAGCACCTGGCCCATGATCACGTACTGCACCTGGTCGCCGCCGATGCCGGCCCGGTCGAGGGCGGCCTTGATGGCGAAGCCGCCGAGGTCGGCGCCGGAGAAGGACTTGAGCGAACCGAGCAGGCGACCCATGGGCGTGCGGGCGCCCGCGACGATCACTGAGGTGGTACCGGTCGTTCCAGACATGAGGCACGGCCCCTTGGGATGAGGAGTGAACGAGGGTTTACCGCCAATGTACTGAGCGGTGCGGCGCGAGGTCACCGGCCTGCCGGTGTGACGGCGCGCACGTTGCGTAACCACCCCGGCGGGGGTGCACTGGAGCCATGCTGACGCGTATCGACCACATCGGGATCGCCTGCTTCGACCTGGACAGGACCGTCGAGTTCTACCGTGCCACGTACGGCTTCGAGGTCTACCACTCCGAGGTCAACGAGGAGCAGGGCGTCCGCGAGGCCATGCTGAGGATCAACGGCACCGACGACGGCGGCGCCACCTACCTCCAGCTCCTGGAGCCGACCCGCGAGGACTCCGCGGTCGGCAAGTGGCTGGCGAAGAACGGCGAGGGCGTCCACCACATCGCCTTCGGCACGGCGAACGTGGACGGCGACGCCGACGCCATCCGCTCCAAGGGCGTCCGGGTGCTGTACGACGAGCCGCGGATCGGCTCGATGGGCTCCCGGATCACCTTCCTGCACCCCAAGGACTGCCACGGCGTCCTGACCGAACTCGTCACCTCGGCACCGGCTTCCGCTGACCACTCCTCAGCGGAGCACTGACCTCCGTATTCCGGGCCCGGTAGAGTGGGCGGCTCCGGGCCGGGGCCGGTCGGGGCCGCTTCGCGCGGCGCCGTAGTCGGGATGTCGGGGTCGTCCGATCTGCCACGATTCCCCGGGGGGCCGTTCTTCCAGTGAACGGTGCTCGTCGGAAAGTTGCGACCGGGTTGGGGTCTCCCCTGCTCGCAGAGCTCGGGGAAGGATGGACCGCGCAGTGCGGGGCTACGAACGCCAGGAGAGCCACCGAGCTGAAGACGACCATCTCTCGCGGTTCGAAGCCGAGATGGACCGGCTGAAGAAGGAGCGAGAGAAGGCCGTCCAGCACGCCGAGGACCTGGGCTACCAGGTCGAGGTCTTGCGTGCCAAGCTCCACGAGGCGCGGCGCACCATCGCGTCCCGGCCCGCCTACGACAGCGCCGACATCGGCTACCAGGCCGAGCAGTTGCTGCGGAACGCGCAGGCCCAGGCCGAACAGCTCCGCCAGGACGCCGAGCGCGAGCTGCGCGAGGCCCGGGCGCAGACCCAGCGGATCCTCCAGGAGCACGCCGAGCACCAGGCCCGGCTCCAGGCCGAGCTGCACAACGAGGCCGTCCAGCGCCGCCAGCAGCTCGACCAGGAGCTGAACGAGCGCCGCCAGACCGTCGAGGCGCACGTCAACGAGAACGTGGCCTGGGCCGAACAGCTCCGCGCCCGCACCGAGTCCCAGGCCCGCCGGCTGATGGAGGAGGCCCGCGCCGAGGCCGAGCAGTCGCTCGCCGCCGCCCGCGCCGAGGCCGCCCGGCTCACCGAGGAGACCGGCCGCCGCGTCGGCGCCGAGGCGGAGGCCGCCCGCGCCGAGGCCGAAGCGATTCTGCTGCGCGCCCGCAAGGACGCCGAGCGGCTGATGACGACCGCCTCCACGCAGGCCCAGGAGGCCACCGGCCACGCCGAGCAGCTGCGTACCGCCGCCGTCGCCGAGACCGACCAGGCCCGCCGCCAGGCCACCGAACTGTCCCGCGCCGCCGAGCAGCGGATGCAGGAGGCCGACGAGCGGCTGCGGCAGGCCCGCGCCGAGGCCGACAAGACGCTCGCCGAGGCCAAGGACGCCGCCGCGAAGGCCCTCGCCTCCGCCGACTCCGTCAACGAGCAGCGCACCCGTACGGCCAAGTCCGAGATCGCCCGGCTGGTCGGCGAGGCCACCGAGAAGGCCGAGCAGCTGAAGGCCGAGGCCGAGGAGAAGCTGCGCGAGGCGACCGCGCACGCCGAGAAGGTCCTCGCCGAGGCCACCGAGAAGGCCCGCGCCACCGCGGCCGAGGACTCGGCGGCGGCGCTGGCCAAGGCCGCCCGCAGCGCCGAGGAGATCCTGACCAAGGCGTCCGAGGACGCCGCCGAGACCACCCGCAAGGCGTCCGAGGAGGCCGAGCGGATCCGCCGCGAGGCCGAGACCGAGGCCGACCGGCTGCGCTCGCGCGCCGAGGAGCAGGCCGACGAACTGCTCGGCTCCGCGAAGGACGACACCAAGGAGTACCGGGCCAAGACCGTCGAGCTCCAGGAGGAGGCCCGGCGGCTGCGCGGCGAGGCCGAGCAGCTGCGCGCCGAGGCCATCGCCGAGGGCGAGCGGATCCGCGGCGAGGCCCGCCGCGAGGCCGTCCAGCAGATCGAGGAGGCGGCGAAGACCGCCGAGGAGCTGCTGTCCAAGGCCCGGGGCGACGCCGACGAGCTGCGCGCCAGCGCCGGCGCGGAGAGCGAGAAGGTCAAGTCGGAGGCGATGGAGCGCGCCCAGACGCTCCGGGCCCAGGCCGAGGAGACCTTGGAGCGGACCCGCGCGGAGGCCGAGCGGCTGCGCGCGGAGGCCGAGGAGCACGCCGGGTCGGTACGGGAGGCGGCCGAGAAGGCCGCCGCCGAGCTGCGCGCGGACGCCGAGCGCGCCGCCGAGGCGCGGCGGGCCGAGGCCGCCGAGGAGCTGGCCCGGCTGCACGCCGACGCCGAGGCGAAGGTGGCGGCGGCCGGCCGGGAGCTGACCGACGCCCGCGCGGAGGGCGAGCGGATCCGGCGCGAGGCCGCCGAGGAGACCGAGCGGCTGCGGACCGAGGGCGCCGAGCGGATCAGGGCGCTGCGCGAGCAGGCCGAGCAGGAGGCCGAACGGCTGCGGGCCGAGGCCGCCGCGGACGCGTCGGCGTCCCGCGCGGAGGCCGAGGCGACCGCGCAGCGGCTCACCTCCGAGGCGGAGACCGAGGCCGAGCGGCTGCGGTCGGAGGCCCAGGAGACCGCCGACCGGGTCCGCGCCGAGGCCGCCGCCGCGGCCGAGCGGGTCGCCGCCGAGGCGGCCGAGGCGCTGTCGGCCGCGCAGGAGGAGGCCGTCAGGCGCCGCCGGGAGGCCGAGGAGACGCTGGAGTCGGCCCGGTCCGAGGCCGGCCGGGAGCGGGAGCTCGCCCGCGAGCAGTCCGAGGAGCTGCTGGCCGCCGCCCGGAAGCGGGTGGAGGAGGCGCAGGCCGAGGCGCAGCGGCTGGTCGAGGAGGCGGACGCGCGGGCGACCGAGATGGTCGGCGCCGCCGAACAGACCGCGCAGGAGGTCCGGGACTCGGTCGCCGGGCTGCGCGAGCAGGCCGAGGAGGAGATCGCCGGGCTGCGCTCGGCCGCGGAGCACGCGGCGGAGCGGACCCGTACCGAGGCGCAGGAGGAGGCGGACCGGGTCCGCGCCGACGCGTACGAGGAGCGGGAGCGGGCGTCGGAGGACGCGGCCCGCACGCGCGCGCGTGCCCAGGAGGAGTCCGAGGCGGCGAAGGCGCTGGCCGAGCGGACGGTCGGGGACGCGATCGCGGAGGCGGAGAAGCTGCGCGCGGACACCGCCGAGTACGCGCAGCGGGTGCGGACGGAGGCGACGGACGCGCTGGCGTCGGCCGAGCAGGACGCGGCCCGCACCCGGGCGGACGCCCGGGAGGACGCCAACCGGATCCGTTCGGAGGCGGCCGAGAAGGCCGAGGGCGTGGTCGGCGAGGCGACGGCCGAGGCGGAGCGGATCGGCGCGGAGGCCGAGCGGGTCCTCGACGAGGCCCGGCAGGCCGCCGACAAGCGCCGCCAGGACGCCGCCGAACAGGCCGACACCCTCGTCGGCGAGGCCACGGCCGAGGCCGAGCGGATCACCGCCGAGGCGGCGGAGCTGTGGGAGACGACCGAGCGGGACGCGGCGCGGCTGCGGACCGAGGCCGAGCAGGTCAAGACGGACGGCGAGGCGCACGCCCAGGCGCTGCGGACGGCGGCCCTGGCCGACGCCGAGCAGATCCTGGACGAGGCCCGGCAGGCCGCCGACAAGCGGCGCCAGGACGCGGCCGAGCAGGCCGACGCGCTCATCGGCGAGGCGACGGCGGAGGCCGGCCGGATCACCGAGGAGGCCGGCGAGCTGGCCGACTCGGTGACCGCCGACGCCCGCGCCGAGGCCGAGCGGACCGTCGCGGAGGCGGCGGGCGAGGCCGAGCGGCTGCGCACCGAGGGCGCCGAGGAGCTGGCGGCGGCCCGTCAGGACGCCGAGCGGATCCGTACCGAGTCGGCGCGGGTCCGGGAGGACGCCGAGGCGGCGGCCGAGCAGATGCGCGCGGAGGCCCGCGAGGAGGCGGACCGCACCCTGGACGAGGCCCGCGAGGCCGGTGCCCGCAAGCGCGCGGACGCGGCCGAGCAGGCGGACCAGCTGATCGCCAAGGCCCGCGAGGAGGCGCTGCGCGCGACCGCCGAGGCGGAGGCGCAGGCGGACACGATGGTGGGCGCCGCCCGCAAGGAGGCCGAGCGGATCGTCGCCGAGGCGACCGTCGAGGGCAACGCGCTGGTGGAGAAGGCGCGGACCGACGCGGACGAACTCCTGGTCGGGGCGCGGCAGGACGCGACCGCGATAAGGGAGCGGGCGGAGGAGCTGCGGAGCCGGATCGAGGGGGAGATCGAGGAGCTGCACGAGCGGGCGCGGCGCGAGTCGGCCGAGCAGATGAAGACGGCCGGCGAGCGCGTCGACAAGCTGGTGAAGGCCGCGGAGGAGCAGCGGGCCGAGGCCGAGGAGAAGGCCAAGGAGATGGTCTCCGAGGCGAGTTCGGAGGCGAGCAAGGTCCGCATCGCGGCCGTGCGGAAGGCGGACGCGCTCCTCAAGGAGGCGGAGCAGAAGAAGAGTTCGCTGATCGCGGAGGGCGAGCGGATCAAGGCGGAGGCCGAGCGGCTGAAGGTGGAGGCGGAGGCCGAGGCGGACCGGCTGGTCGAGGAGGGCCGGCGCGAGCTGGAGACCCTGACCCGTCGCCGGACCGACATCAATGCCGAGATCTCCCGTGTCCAGGACGTGCTGGAGGCGTTGGAGTCTTTCGAGACTCCGTCGGCGGGGACCAAGGACGGGCTCAAGGCGGGCGCTTCCTCGGGTTCCACTCGTTCGGGTGGCAAGTCCCAGGACGGCTAGCCACTCAAAAGGCTGGACATTCTCCAGATCAAACGGGCATACGCTCGATGACACGCCGCTTCGGCCCCTAGGATTCCCTCTAACACCTCACCGGTCTCATTCGACAGGAACCCCATGAGCGACACTTCCTCCCCCTTCGGCTTCGAGCTCGTGCGGCGTGGTTACGACCGCGGTCAGGTGGACGACCGCATTACCAAGCTCGTCGCCGACCGTGACAGTGCTCTGGCCCGGATCACCTCCCTGGAGAAGCGCATCGAGGAGCTGCACCTCGAGACGCAGAACGCCCAGGCGCAGGTGAGCGACGCGGAACCGTCGTACGCCGGGCTCGGCGCGCGCGTCGAGAAGATCCTCCGTCTCGCCGAGGAGGAGGCGAAGGACCTGCGCGAGGAGGCCCGTCGCGCCGCCGAGCAGCACCGCGAGCTGGCCGAGTCGGCCGCCCAGCAGGTGCGCAACGACGCGGAGTCGTTCGCGGCCGAGCGGAAGGCGAAGGCCGAGGACGAGGGCGTCCGGATCGTCGAGAAGGCGCAGGGCGAGGCCAACTCGCTGCGGGCCGAGGCGCAGAAGGACGCGCAGTCGAAGCGCGAGGAGGCGGACGCGCTCTTCGAGGAGACCCGCGCCAAGGCCGCCCAGGCCGCCGCGGACTTCGAGACCAACCTGGCCAAGCGCCGCGAGCAGTCCGAGCGCGACCTGGCGTCGCGTCAGGCCAAGGCGGAGAAGCGCCTGGCCGAGATCGAGCACCGTGCCGAGCAGCTGCGCCTGGAGGCCGAGAAGCTGCGCACGGACGCCGAGCGCCGGGCCCGCCAGACGGTGGAGACCGCGCAGCGCCAGGCCGAGGACATCGTGGCCGACGCCAACGCCAAGGCGGACCGGATCCGGTCGGAATCGGAGCGCGAGCTCGCCGCGCTGACGAACCGCCGCGACTCCATCAACGCGCAGCTGACCAACGTCCGCGAGATGCTGGCGACGCTGACCGGTGCCGCGGTGGCCGCCGCCGGTTCGCCGCTGGACGAGGAGCGCTCCGCCGGCGTGCCGGCCCAGCAGACCCGCTGAGGCCCCGCCCCGTCGCGTCCACGGACCCCCCGTCACTCCGGTGGCGGGGGGTTTCGCGCGCCCTTAGCTTGGTACGCATGATCGAGCTTGACGGGCTGACGAAGCGGTACGGGACGAAGACGGCGGTCGATCATCTCTCCTGCCAGGTCCGGCCGGGCATGATCACCGGCTTCCTGGGGCCCAACGGGGCGGGGAAGTCGACCACGATGCGGATGATGCTCGATCTCGACAACCCGACGAGCGGGACGGTGCGGATCGACGGCCGGCACTACCGGGAGCTGGACGAGCCGCTGAAGTACATCGGGGCGCTGCTGGACGCCAAGGCGATGCACGGGGGCCGGTCGGCGTACCACAACCTGCTGTGTCTGGCGCAGTCGAACCGGATCCCGGAGCGCCGGGTGGGCGAGGTGCTGGACCTGGTCGGGCTGACGGCGGTGGCGCGGAAGAAGTCGAAGGGTTTCTCGCTCGGCATGGGGCAGCGGCTGGGGATCGCGTCGGCGCTGCTCGGCGATCCCGAGATCCTGATGTTCGACGAACCCGTCAATGGTCTGGACCCCGAGGGAATTCACTGGATCCGCAATCTGATGAAGTCGCTGGCGGCGGAAGGAAGAACGATCTTCGTCTCCAGCCATCTGATGAGTGAAATGGCGCTGACGGCGGATCATCTGATCGTGATCGGGCAGGGAAAGCTGCTGGCCGACATGTCCATGGCTGATTTCATCCAGCGGAATTCACGGAGTTTCGTACGGCTCCGCTCGCCGCAGCAGGAACGGCTGCGGGACGTCCTGCACGCCGAGGGATTCGTGGTGGTCGAGGCCGGGAACGGGACGCTGGAGGTGGACGGCGCCACCACCGAGCGGCTGGGCGAGCTGGCGGCGGCGCACCAGCTGACGCTGCATGAGCTGAGCGCCCAGCGGGCCTCGCTGGAGGAGGCGTTCATGCAGATGACGGCGGGCGCGGTGGAGTACCACGCGCACGGCACCGACACCCGCGGCGGCGACGGGCCGGCGGCGCCCGGCCCCGCGTGGGGCGCGACGTCCGGCTGGGGCCCGGCCCGCGGCTCCGGCTCCGGCTCCGGCTCCGGCTCGACAACCGAAGGGGTCTGATCCATGGCAGCGGTACCCGCGGTCCTCCAGTCCGAGTGGACCAAGATCCGGACGGTCTCGTCGACGGTCTGGACGCTGGCGAGCGCGCTGCTCGTCACGGTGGCGATGGGCGCGGCGCTCTCGGCGGTCCTGAACTCCACCTTCGACGACCTCTCCGAGCTGGAGCGGGCCACCTTCGACCCGACGTTCGTCAGCTTCTCCGGGATGGTCCTCGGGCAGCTGGCCATGGTGGTCTTCGGCGTCCTCGTGGTGGGGACCGAGTACTCCTCGGGCATGATCCGCACCTCGCTCGCCGCCGTGCCGCAGCGGGCCACCTTCCTCTTCTCCAAGGTCACGGTGGCCGGGGTGCTCGCCCTGCTGGTCGGTCTGGTGACCAGCTTCCTGTCGTTCTTCCTCGGCCAGGCGCTGCTCGGCGAGCACCGCACGACGATCGGTGCCGACAACGTGCTGCGGGCGGTGGTCGGCGGCGGGATCTACATGGGGCTGATCGCGGTCTTCTCGATGGGCGTGGCGGCGATGCTGCGCTCCACGGTGCTGTCGCTCGGCGTCCTGGTGCCGTTCTTCTTCCTGATCTCGCAGATCCTGTCGGCGGTGCCGAAGGCGAAGGAGGTCGCGAAGTACTTCCCCGACCAGGCCGGCTCCAAGATCATGCAGGTGGTGCCGGACGCGCTGGGCTCGGACAGGGCGCCGTACGGGCCGTGGGGCGGGCTCGGGATCATGCTGCTGTGGGTGGCGGCCTCGCTGCTCGGCGGCTACCTGGTGCTGAAGCGGCGGGACGCCTGACGGCGACTGCCCCGCCCCTGGGGTGCGTCCCGGATTTCCCCCTGAGGTTTCGCTTCGGTCTCGCTTCCCGGAAGCGGGAACCGTTCATGGCTGGATAAGCTCCTCACTCGTACGGGGGCCGTCCGGCCGTGCGCCGCCATGCCCCGATCGCACGCGACCGATCTGTCGATGGGGCTGGAGAATGATCGAGGCAGTCGGCCTGACCAAGCGCTACGGCGCCAAGACGGCCGTGTACAACCTTTCCTTCCAGGTGCGGCCGGGTGTCGTCACCGGCTTCCTGGGGCCGAACGGCTCCGGCAAGTCGACCACCATGCGCATGATCCTCGGCCTCGACCGGCCGACGGCCGGGCACGTGACGATCGGCGGCCACCCCTTCCGGCAGCTGCCGAACGCGCCCCGGCAGGTCGGCGCGCTGCTCGACGCCAAGGCCGTGCACGGCGGGCGCAGCGCCCGCAGCCACCTGCTGTCGCTGGCGCAGCTGGCCGGCATCCCGGCCCGCCGGGTGGACGAGGTGCTGGGCGTGGTGGGCCTCCAGGACGTGGCGCGGCGCCGCTCCAAGGGCTTCTCGCTCGGCATGGGCCAGCGGCTCGGCATCGCGGCCGCGCTGCTCGGCGACCCGCAGGTGCTGCTCTTCGACGAGCCGGTCAACGGCCTGGACCCGGAGGGCATCCTCTGGGTGCGGAACCTGATGAAGAAGCTGGCCTCCGAGGGCCGTACGGTCTTCGTCTCCAGCCACCTCATGAGCGAGATGGCGCTGACGGCCGACCACCTGATCGTGATCGGCCGCGGCCAGCTGCTCTCCGACATGCCGGTGAAGCAGTTCATCTCGGCGAACTCGGCGGACTTCGCCCGGGTCCGCACCCCGGACGGCGAGGTCGCGGTGCGGGAGAAGCTGTCCCGGGTGCTGGCGGAGGCCGGCGGCCAGGTGCTGTCCGAGCCGGACGGGGCGCTGCGGGTGACCGGTCTGCCGCTGCCGCGGATCAGCGACCTGGCGCACGAGGCGGACGTACGGCTCTGGGAGCTGTCCCCGCACCAGGCGTCGCTGGAGGAGGCGTACATGCGGCTGACGCAGGGCGCCGTGGACTACCGCTCCACCGACGACCGGCTGGCCCACCTCCAGGCGCCGCCGCAGCCCGGGCAGCCCGGGTACGGGATGCCGCCGCAGCCACCGGTCCCGGCGGACGTGCCGCAGCAGGGCTGGTACGCCCCGCCGCCGCCCGGACAGAACCCGTACACCGCGCCGCAGCCCCCGGCGGCGGCCCCGGCCGCCCCGCCGAGCGCCCCGCAGCCCGCCGCCGCCCAGCCGGGCGGCGAGCGGCCGAGCCTCCAGAAGCCGAGCGACACCACCGAGGACGCCCGATGACCGCCCCGACGCCGACCCCCACGCCTCCCCCGCCGTACGGCTACGTCTCCCCCATCCCGGTCCGCCGGGCGCACCTCGGGGACGCCCTCGCCTCGGAGTGGACGAAGATCCGCTCGGTGCGGTCGACCATGTGGACGCTGGGGACGATGGTGGCGCTGATGCTGCTGATCGGTCTGGGCGTCGCCGCGGTCGCCGCGAGCGAGGGCGGCACCATGGGCGAGGACTCGGCGCTGCCGCTGGGTTTCTTCGGGATGCTGCCGGCGTCGATCTGCGTGATCACGCTGGGCGTGCTGACCATCTCCTCCGAGTTCGGCACGGGCATGATCCGGACCACGCTGACGGCGTGCCCGAGCCGGTCCCGGGTGCTGACGGCGAAGGCGGTCGTCTTCTTCCTGCTGGTCTTCACGGTGACCCTGGTGGTCGCGTTCGCGGTGGCGACGGCGCAGGTGTCGATGGTGGACGCGGCGGAGCCGACGGGCGCGGAGTGGGCGCGGGCCACGGTCGGCGCGGCGGCGTTCATGGCGGTGCTGGGCCTGCTGTCGATGGCGGTCGGCGCGCTGGTGCGGCACTCGGCCGGGGCGATCACGGCGATGATCGGCGTGCTGCTGCTGCCGCTGGTGGCGGCCCTGTTCATGATGGCGCCGGCGCTGAAGGGGATCCAGGAGGCGCTGTTCACCTACTCGGTGCCGTCGCAGATGATCGCCCTGTACAGCGCGGAGCCGATGCTGGGCGACAGCGGTCCGGCGGGCTGGGACGCGCTGTTCATCCTGACGGGCGTCACCGCGGTGGTCCTGGGCGCCGCGTACGCGCTGCTGAACAACCGGGACGTCTGAGCCGGCGTCCGGGCCGGCGCCGGACCGGGGCTCAGTACTTCGGCGCGTTGCGGGACCGCTGCACCCGGGTGGTGCGGCGGTCCTTCGCGTTCCAGCACGCCTTGTGCCAGTGGCGGCGGTCGTCGACGCCGCCGTACTCGGGCCAGGCGACGACGTGCGGGGCGCCGGGCGGGATCTCCTGGTCGCAGCCGGGGCAGCGGTAGCGCTTGCCCGGGGAGCTGGCGCCGGCGACGAGGCGGACGTACCACTCCTCGCCCTGCCAGGTCTCGGTGCGCTGGGAGCCGCCGTACCGGTCGTCGCGGTCCTCCTGCGCCGCCGGCTTGGCGCCGCGGCGGGGGCGGTGGTGACGCGGGGACACAGCACACCTCACGGGGTCGGGAACACGGACCGTTCGTTCCAGCCTACGGGCCGCGACGGGCTGCCCGGCTCCCCGGTCCCGGCCCCCGGACCGAAAATCGCAAGAACTTCATGTTCGGCCGTTGCCTTTGGCACGTGTCAGACGTTGTTGCCCTACGAGGGGGAGTGAACGCGCCGGCCGCGAGGAGGCAGAACGCGATGCGCGTAGGGACATTCGTACTGGCGGCCCAGTTCCCGGGCCAGGGCCAGGGAGAGGCACTGCACCGCGCGGTGCGGACCGCCGAGGTCGCCGAGGAGGCGGGCCTGGACTCGGTCTGGCTGGCCGAGCACCACTTCGTACCGTACGGGGTGTGCCCGTCGGCGGTGACGCTGGCGGCGCTGCTGCTCGGCCGCACCCGGCGGCTGCGGGTGGGCACGGCGGTGAGCGTGCTGCCGACGGTCCACCCGGTCTCCCTGGGCGAGCAGGCGGCGCTGCTGCACATCGCCTCGGGCGGCAGGTTCACCCTCGGGGTGGGCCGCGGTGGGCCCTGGGTGGACCTGGAGGTGTTCGGCGCGGGCCTGGAGGCGTACGAGCACGGCTTCCCGGAGGCGCTCGACCTGCTGCTGCGCTGGCTGGGCGAGGCCCGGGTGGGCGCCGAGGGAGAACGATTCTCCTTCCGGGAGGTGGCCGTGGTGCCGCGCCCCGGCGAGCTGATCGGCGGCGCGCCGTCGCCGGAGGTCGTCGTCGCCTGCACCTCGCCCAGGAGCGTGCGGCTGGCGGCCGAGCGCGGGCTGCCGATGCTCCTCGGCATGCACTGCGGCGACGAGGACAAGGCGGAGATGGTCGCGGCCTGGCAGCGGTGCGCGCGGGAGGCCGGGCGGGACCCGGACGAGATCGCGCGGATCGGCGCCGGGCACGTCTCGGCGGGCGTGGTGCAGCTCGCGGACCGCACGCAGGAGGCGGCGGAGACCCTGGTGAAGGCGATGCCGGGCTGGCTGAAGCAGGGGCTGGACGCGCATGTGACGGTCGACGGCCGGCACCGGGCGATGCGGGACCCGGTGGCGTACACCGAGCTGCTCTGCTCGCTGCACCCCGTCGGCACCCCGGCGCTGGCGGCCGACCGGCTGGCGGCCACGGCCGAGCGCACCGGCATCACCCGCTTCGCGCTGCTCGCCGAGGGCTCCGGCGACCTCGCGGGCACCGAGGAGAACCTGCGGCGGCTCGGCACCGACGTCCTCCCCCTGGTGGTCTGAGGTCCGGCCCTCGCCGCCGGTCCCGGACACGGCACCGGACCCGTCCGGGGTCCGGCTCCCGCCGCCGCTCCGGCGTCCCGGCGGGACGGTGCGCGTCGGCGCGCACCGGTCGCGGGTCCGCGACGCGGCGCGGCGGCGTTCGAGTCCCCGGGGTCCCGGTGGCGGTCCGGGCTCAGCAGTCGCGGAGTTCCGGGGACTGGTTGAGCAGCTGGCCCCGGATCGAGGTGAAGCGGGCGAGCCGGTCGTCCACCGCCGGGTCCAGCGGGAAGACGGCCACGCGGTGGCAGTTCTGGAAGGCCAGACGCACCCCGAAGTGACGCTGGAGCGCACCGCGTATCGCGTCGCTCGCCAGCGCGCGCAGCAGCTGACCACGTGCCTGCTCGTTCGGCGGCGGCGTCTGGTTGTCGGCGAACTCGCCGCCTTCCACCTCCAGCTGGGCCACCAGAGAACTGATCATCTCCCACGCGTAGGGCAGGGAGGTCCGGACGCAGTCGACGAAGGCGGCTTCGTCGACCTCGCCTCGCTCGGCCTGTTCCAACAGTGCCGGTGAGACGTCGAGCGACATGGGTTCTCCTCTCGCGACCCCGCGGACGGGGTCTGTGCGGGCAGGGTCGAGGGCCGCCGTACGCCACGCAGCGTGCACGGACGACGACCTCCGGCATCCACGGTAAGCGCGCGGTCCGGTCGGCACCAGGAGAATGGGCACACAACAGGCCGATAACCGACGGGTGTTCGTCTCACTCGGGTGCCCGAATCGCGTAGAAGGGCGCTCCTCTTGTAGCGTTGGCGACCATGCGTCTCGTCATTGCCCGCTGTTCCGTGGACTACGCGGGCCGGCTCACGGCCCACCTACCCTCCGCGCCCCGTCTGATCCTGGTCAAGGCGGACGGCAGCGTCTCCATCCACGCGGACGACCGGGCGTACAAACCGCTCAACTGGATGTCCCCGCCGTGCACCCTCAAGGAGGACTCCGAGGGCGCGGACGGCGCGGCCGGCGTCTGGACGGTGATCAACAAAGCGGGCGAGAAACTGATCATCACGATGGAGGAGATCCTCCACGACTCGTCGCACGAACTGGGCGTGGACCCGGGTCTCATCAAGGACGGCGTCGAGGCGCACCTCCAGGAACTGCTCGCCGACCGCATCGAGACGCTGGGCGAGGGCTGGACGCTGGTGCGCCGCGAGTACCCGACGGCGATCGGCCCCGTCGACATCCTGTGCCGGGACGCGGACGGCGCCACGGTCGCGGTGGAGATCAAGCGGCGCGGCGAGATCGACGGCGTCGAGCAGCTGACCCGCTATCTGGAACTGCTCAACCGCGATCCCCTGCTCGCGCCGGTGAAGGGCATCTTCGCGGCCCAGGAGATCAAGCCGCAGGCACGGGTGCTGGCGACGGACCGCGGGATCGGCTGCGTGGTGCTCGACTACGACGCGCTGCGCGGCATCGAGGACGACAAGCTGCGGCTGTTCTGAGCCGGGCGGTACGACGACGGGGACGGCCCCGGGCGCGAGAAGCGCCCGGGGCCGTCCCCTTTCCCGCTCCCGCGCCTCAGCTCACGGGGGTGGTGCCGGCGGGGGTGCCGTCGAGGGTGGAGGAGGCGGCGTTGCTGGGCGCCTCGTTGCTGGCCGTCGTGCTCGGCGTCTCGGGCGACGACGGAGTGGCGGAGCTCGTCGTCGGCTCCGGGCCGGGACTCTCCGAGGTCGGCGGGGGCGAGGTGGTCGTCGGCGGTGCGGACGTCGTGGTGGGCGAGGCCGGCGGCGGGGTGGTCGTGGGCTGTCCCGTCGACGGGGCCGTCGGGGCGTCCGTGGTGCCGGTCCCGGTGCCGGGCGTGCTCGTCGTCGCCGACGGGTCGGGGTCCCCCGAGGCGCTGGTGGACGGCGAGTCCGTCGCCGTCGGGTCGGTCGACGTGGCCGTCGAGGCCGCCCCGGAGGTGGTGGGCCCGGGCGTGCCGGAGGCGGTGGGCGTGCCCGTCTCGGCCGGGTCGCCGGCCTCGCCCTCCGCCGGGGTCCCGTCGTCGGTGCTGGGGGTCTCGTCTCCGCCGCCCTGGTCGGCGGTGGCGTCGGTGGTGACGGTGCCGGAGGTGGGGGTGTCGTCGTTGCCGGAGGTGGCGCCGAGGGTGACGACGGTGCCGAGGACGGCGACGAGGAGCGCCCCTGCGCCGACGGCGGCCAGGTTGCGGCGGGTGCCGTCGAGGATGCCCGCCGCCAGGCCCTTGCGCGGCGGGGCGGCCGGGGCGGGGTCGGGTCGGGTGACGAGGGTGGGTCCCTGCTCCGCGAAGTCCGGGTAGTCCGGGAAGGAGGGGACGGCCGGGACGACGGGGGTGGTCGCCGCGGTGGCCGGGCCGGTGCCCGGGACCGGCTGCAGCGGCGCGGTGGGCGGCTCGGCGGGCGCCGGGGCGGCGGCGCGGACGGCGGGCAGGCCGCGCGCCGGCGAGTCGGTACGGGACGGCTGCGGGGGCTGCGGCTGCTCGCGGTCGCGGCCGAGGTCGGCGACGAGGGCGAGGGCCCGGCGGCCGGCGACGGTGCCGCGCTTGTCGGCGAGGACGCCGCGCAGGCCGATGGACGCCTCCAGTTCGGCGCGGGCGCGGCCGAGGTTGCCGGCGCAGAGGGCGAGGACGCCGAGCTCGTGGTGGAAGTACGCCTCCTCCGCGACGTCGCCGGCGAGCCGGGCGGCCTCCTGCCCGGAGCGCAGGGCGCGTTCCCAGGCGCCCCAGTGCAGGCCGGCGGCGAAGGCGGGGGCGGCGGCCCGGGCGAGGGCGACGGCGGTGGCGCGCGGGTCGGCGGCGGTCTCGCCGGAACCGTCCCCGGCCGCTCCCCCGCCGTCCGTGCCGGCCGCGCCGCCCTGCGTACCGCCGACGAGGGCGGCGAGGGCGGCGAGCAGGGCGTCGGCCTCGGCGGCGGCGCGGTCGGGGCCGACGGACGGGTGGCCGGCCCACCAGGCGTAGTGCTGGGCGGAGGTGTGGGCGCGGTCGGCCGCGTCGAGGCCGTAGCCGTGGGCGAGGAGCTGGGTGAGGACGCCGCCGGCGAGGCGGTGCCGGGGGCCGACGGGGCTGAGGAGGCCGCAGGCGCGGAGCTCGCCGAGGGCGGCGTCGGCGTGGGTGTCGCCGACGAGCGCCGGGAGGTGGGCGTGGTGCGGGACCTCGCCGCCGAGGGCGACGGCGAAGCGCAGGGTGGTCTGGGCGGCGCGGCTGAGCCGGGAGGCGAGCAGCGCGGCGGGGGCGGCGCCCTCGCCGAGGCTGGGCAGCGGCACGTCGTGGAGTTCGACGTCGGGGTCCTCGTACGGATCGGCGGGGCGGCCGGCGGAGCCCGTGCCGGGGCCGGTGCCGGTGGGGCCGAACGCCTCCTCCAGGGCGCCGAAGGCGTCGAACTCGGCGGGGGTGACGCGGAGCCGGTCGCGCTGCCGGAGCAGGGCGCCGGCCTGGACGAAGCGGAGCGGCAGGCCCTCGGACTCGAACCAGAGGTCGCCGGCCCAGTTGGCCTCCTCGTCGGTGAGGCGGCGGCCGACAGCGGCCTCCAGCAGGGCGAGGGAGGCGGCGCGGCCGAGGCCGGGGAGGGCGACCTCCTCGATCGCGGCGTCCGCCGAGGGGGCGGGGACGCCGGGGGCGGCGGCGAACAGGAAGGCGCACTCGGGGGCGGCGGCGAGGAGTTCGTCGAGGGCGGCGCCGCCGAACTCCAGGTCGTCCACGACGACGACGGCGCCGACGCCGGCGAGGTCGGCGCGCAGGCCGTCGCGGTCGGGGCGGTGGCCGGGGGCGTACAGGACGGCGGCGCGGAGGTCGTGGAGGAGTTCGGCGGTGGTGCGGTGGTGGCCGCAGAGGCGGACGACGCCGTCGGGGGCGAGCGTGGCGACGTCGGCGGCGACGGCGTCCAGGAGGGCGGTGCGGCCGGAGCCGTCGGGGCCGGTGAGGCGGGCGCTGCGGCCCCGGGTCAGGATCTCGGTGAGCCGGGCGCGCTGTTCCTCGCGCTCCAGGAGGGGCAGTGCGGGGGCGGCGGGGCCGGGCGGTACGGGGGCGGTGGCGGCGCGGGCGGCCTCGGCGCGCTCCTCGGGGGTGCGGCGGCGGGCGGCGGGGGGTTCCTCGCCGGGCGGGCACGCCTCGATCTCGCTGCCGTCGACGGGGTTGACGGTGAGCAGCAGGCCGCCGGAGACGATCCGGGTGACGCGGGCGCGGGCGGGGGTCGCGGCGGCGCGCTCGGGCAGGGCGGCGGGGTGGGCGGGGCGGGCGTCCTCGGCCGCGGTGTCGTGACCGGACTCGTCCGGCCCCCGGTGTATCGGGTCCATGGTCAAAGCCCCCAAGAGCGGTGGTGCGGAGCCCGCCGGGTGGGTGGTGTCGTCGGGTGCGGGCGACCGAACCCTAGACGGTCGCGGGGCGCCCGGGAACAGCCGGGGTGCCGTCGAGCCCAAGACGTCACGGTCTCGTGAGGATTGAGCGTGACGCCTGGTTCGCACAGGGGCTTCACCATCGGTTCACCCCGGGACCGGGCCGGTCCGGACGCGACCCCGTCCCCTTGGAGGAGTGCCCTCCGTCCTTCCGGACGGCCGGCGCCCGTCCCTCCGTACGCCCAAGGCCCCCGGCCCGTCCGCCCGTTCAGACGCGGGGCAGCGACTCCAGGGCGAGGCCGCCCTCGATGGCGAGGATGCGGTGGAGGCGGGTCGCCACGAGGAGCCGCTGCATCTGCGGCGGGACCCCGCGCAGGACGAGCCGGCGGCCGCAGCGGCCGGCCCGCCGGTGCGCGCCCATGATCACGCCGAGTCCGGTCGCGTCCCAGGAGTCGAGCCCGGTCAGGTCGAGGACCAGGTCGCCGACGCCGTCGTCGACGGCCGAGTGCAGGACCGTACGGGCGTCCGCCGCGCTGCGGACGTCGAGGCGGCCCCCGACGACCAGCTCGACGTGGTCGCCCCTGATGTGCATAGTCGCTCCCCGGGAAATGCTCCGTCTTCGCAACAACTGACTGCTGCCTCGGCAGATACGTTGCGCCTTGTCAGCAAACCGATACCGAAATTCACCCCGTGGAGTGACGAGGGGTGGCGCCTCGGACTCAGTACGTATAAAAGCCCTGCCCGCTCTTGCGGCCGATGTCACCCGCGTCCACCATCCGGCGCATCAGCTCCGGCGGCGCGAACTTCTCGTCCTGGGACTCGGTGTAGATGTTGCCGGCGGCGTTCACCAGGATGTCGATGCCGGTGAGGTCGGCGGTGGCGAGCGGGCCCATGGCGTGGCCGAAGCCGAGCTTGCAGGCGGTGTCGATGTCCTCGGCGGTGGCGACGCCCGACTCGTACAGCTTGGCGGCCTCGACGACGAGGGCGGAGATCAGCCGGGTGGTGACGAAGCCGGCGACGTCGCGGTTGACGACGATGCAGGTCTTGCCGACGGACTCGGCGAACGCGCGGGCGGCGGCCAGGGTGGCGTCGCTGGTCTTGTGGCCGCGGACGAGCTCGACGAGCTGCATCATCGGGACGGGCGAGAAGAAGTGGACGCCGACGACGGCCTCGGGGCGCCCGGTCACCGCGGCGATCTTGGTGATCGGGATCGCGGAGGTGTTGGAGGCGAGGACGGCGCCGTCCTTGACGATCTTGTCGAGCGAGCGGAAGATCTCGTGCTTGACGTCGAGGTTCTCGAAAACGGCCTCGACGACGACGTCCGCGTCGGCGACGGCGTCGAGGTCGGTGGTGGCGGTGATCCGGCCGAGCGCGGCGGCGGCGTCCTCGGCGGTGAGCCGGCCCTTGGCGACGAACTTGTCGTACGAGGCCCGGATGCCGTCGGTGCCCCGGGTGAGGGCGGCGTCGGTGACGTCCCGCAGGACGACGTCCCAGCCGGCCTGGGCCGAGACCTGCGCGATGCCGGACCCCATGAGTCCGGCCCCGATGACGGCGAGCTTCCCAGCCACGATTCCACCCCTTAACGCCTGTTCACTTCTGGCTCTCCGGCGGAGATTAGCGGGCGCGGGCCGCCATGTGACCGTGAAGTAATGCGCGTCACGCTCTCTTTGACGGACGTCACACTCGCGACACCCCCGGGGGCCGCGGCCCGGCCGCCGGCGGCGGTCTCGCGGGGGAGGAAGCCGGCGGCGGTGGGAGCGGCGCGCCCGGGAGGCGGGGCGTCACTAGGGTGGTCCCATGGTCAATCTGACGCGCATCTACACCCGTACCGGCGACCAGGGCACCACCGCCCTCGGCGACATGAGCCGCACCGCCAAGACCGACCTCAGGATCGCGGCCTACGCCGACGCCAACGAGGCCAACGCCGTCATCGGCACGGCCATCGCGCTCGGCGGGCTCGACGAGGCCGTGGTGAAGGTCCTCGTCCGGGTCCAGAACGACCTGTTCGACGTGGGCGCCGACCTCGCCACGCCGGTGGTCCCGGACCCGGAGTACCCGCCGCTGCGGGTGGAGCAGTCGTACGTCGACAAGCTGGAGGCGGACTGCGACCGCTTCCTGGAGGACCTGGAGAAGCTGCGCTCCTTCATCCTGCCCGGCGGCACGCCCGGCGCGGCGCTGCTGCACCAGGCGTGCACGGTGGTCCGGCGGGCCGAGCGGTCGACCTGGGCCGCGATGGAGGTGCACGGCGAGACGATGAACCCGCTCACCGCCACCTACCTCAACCGGCTGTCAGACCTGCTCTTCATCCTTGCGCGGACCGCGAACCGCGAGGTCGGGGACGTGCTCTGGGTCCCGGGCGGCGACCGCTGACGCCTTCCCGGACGCGTCCTCCCCGTCCTTCTTGGGGAAGACCGCGTAGCTGAGCGCGATCAGGCCGTGGATGCCGACGGCCTTCCACACGGCGCTGATCGTGGAGTGGAGTCCGGAGGTGTCGCCGCCGTCCCCGACGTAGGCGATCGCGGCCAGCAGCAGCCCGGAGGCGACGGCGCCCGCGACCACCGAGCCCAGCCAGATCGCGCCCTCGTGCCGGGCCCGGGCGAGTCCGTACCGGGGCGGCTTCGGGGGCGGCGGGGCGTCGCCGAAGCGGTGGGCGGCGTGCCCGTCGAGCCACTTCACGGTGCGGTGGCCGTGGCCGACGGTGTAGCCGATGTACGCGGCGGCGATGCCGTGCCGCCAGCTGGGGTCGGCGCCGTTCTTGAGGTCCATCGCCGTGACGACGAGGAGCAGCACCTCCAGGAGCGGCTCGCACAGCAGGAGCCCCATGCCGAGCCGGGGCATCCGCAGCAGATAGCGGGCGGCGAGCCCGGCGGCCAGCAGGACCCAGAACCCCACCTCGCAGACGATGATCAGCGTGACGATCACGGCGTTTCCCCTTTCGCTTCCCCCGCCGGGTCCCTCCCAGCCTCCCGTGCGGTCCGGCGCGCCGCGTCGTCGCCGGAGACGAACCGCGCCTACATCGTTCGGCGGAGGCGCCGACCCGCCCGGATCGGCCCGGACGCCGAGGGCAGACGGGCCCGGGGCGTGTTGGATGGGGACGTGACCCTCCCCCGTCCCCACCGCCACGACCTCCTCATCGCCCTCGCCGGCCTCTCCGTCGGCGTGCTGCTGTGGTCGTTCGGGCTGTACACCACGGCCGACCGGGTCTTCGACCAGCGGGGGGCGGCGCTCGTGCCGCTGACCGTGATGGCCGGGGCGGAGGCGCTGCGCCGGGCCGCGCCGTGGACCGCTCTGGTGACCGGGACGCTGGCCATCGTGGCCGACCAGCTGACCCAGGGGAACCTGGCGACGGTGCTGATGTTCACGGACGTGGTCTACGCGGCGGTCGTCTACGGCACCCCGGCGCAGGCCCGCCGCATCCCGTACACGACCGCGCTGGTCACCGTCGGCGTCACGGTGGCCTTCCTGGTCTGGTGGCAGAACGCCTACGCGCTGCTCGTCGGCGTGATCACCGGCATCGTCGCCTTCCTGCCGGCCGTCACCGGTTCCATCGTGCGCAACCACCGCGAGGCCGCCGAGTCCGCCCGGCTGCGCGCCGAGCAGACGGCGCTGCTGGCCGAGATGGACCGGACGCAGGCGGTGGTGGCGGAGCGGGCGCGGATGGCGCGGGAGCTGCACGACATGGTGGCGAACCACCTCTCCGCGATCGCGATCCACTCGACGGCGGCGCTCTCCCTGGACGATCCCGGCACCACCCGGCAGGCGCTCGCGGTGATCCGCGAGAACAGCGTGGCGGGGCTGGCGGAGATGCGGCGGCTGATCGGGCTGCTGCGGGACAGCGGCGCGGAGACCGAGCCGGCCGCGACGGCGACGCTGGCGGGGCTCGACGCCCTGGTCGCCCAGGCGCGGGCCAACGGGTCGGCGAGCGGGCTGCGTTTCGTCCTGGACGACGCCCGCCGGGACGGTCCGGGGCTTCCGGCGCCGGTGGAGCTGGCGGCGTACCGGATCGTGCAGGAGTCGCTGACGAACGCGCTGAAGCACGCGGCGCCCGGCGAGGTGCGGGTGGCGCTCGCGCACCGGGACGGGGCGCTGCGGGTGACGGTGACGAGCCCGTACGGGCAGCGGCCGGGCCCCCGCGCGCCGGGATCCGGGGCGGGACTGGTGGGCATGCGGGAGCGGGTGGCGCTGCTGGGCGGGTCGCTGGAGGCCGGTCCGGCGGCGGTGGACGGCGGCGCGAGGGTGTGGCGGGTGCGGGCGGAGCTGCCCGTGGACGCGAGCGAGGAGGAGCGGGCATGACGGTGCGGGTGGTGGTGGCCGAGGACCAGGCGGCGGTACGGGCCGGTCTGGTGCTGATCCTGGGCAGTGCCCCGGACATCGAGGTCGTCGGGGAGGCGGAGGACGGGGAGCGGGCGGTGGAGCTGGCCCGGGAGCTGCGGCCGGACCTGGTGCTGATGGACGTGCAGATGCCCCGGATGGACGGGGTGACGGCGACCCGTCTGGTGGTGACGGAGGGGCTGGCGGACGTGCTGGTGCTGACCACCTTCGATCTGGACGAGTACGTCTTCGGGGCGCTGCGGGCGGGGGCGTCGGGCTTCCTGCTGAAGAACGCGGACGCGCGGGAGCTGGTCGAGGGGGTGCGGACGGTGGCGCGGGGCGAGGGGCTGATCGCGCCGGCGGTGACGCGGCGGCTGATCGCCGAGTTCGCCGCGCCCACGCCGCCGGTACGGAGGGACCCGGAGGTGCTGGCGGGGCTGACGCCGCGCGAGCGCGAGGTGCTGGCGGCACTGGGGGCGGGGCTGTCGAACGCGGAGGTGGCGGTGCGGCTGGAGATGGCGGAGGCGACGGTGAAGACGCACGTCAGCAAGGTGCTGGGCAAGCTCGGGCTGCGCAGCAGGGTGCAAGCGGCGGTGCTGGCACGGGAGTTGGGGCTCCAGTAGAACGCCACCAACGTTGGTCTGGACCTCTTGACGATTGGTCCAGACCTTCCTACGCTCGCGGGGCGCGCGCAACTCTCCCACGGACCACCCCCACCCCGAACGTCCGCAACTTGAGGAGCACCGTTGAGCACTCAAGCACCGACGCGCCGAAGAGGACTCAAGGCGAAGGCCGCCGCCGGCCTCACCGCCCTGACCCTTCCGCTGGCCGCCATGGTCGGCCTCGCCACCCCCGCGGAGGCGGCCACCTCGGTCACCGCCACCTACACCAAGACCCAGGACTGGGGCACCGGATTCGGTGCCAGCTGGACCATCAAGAACACCGGCACCACCACCATCTCCGCGTGGAACCTGGAGTGGGACTACCCCTCCGGCACCAAGGTCACCTCCGCGTGGGACGCCACCGTCACCAACAGCGGCGACCACTGGACCGCCAAGAACGTCTCCTGGAACGGCACCCTGGCGCCCGGCGCCTCCGTCTCCTTCGGCTACAACGGCTCCGGCTCCGGCGCCCCCAGCGGCTGCAAGATCAACGGCGCCTCCTGCGACGGCACCCAGCAGCCCGGCGACACCCCGCCGTCGGCCCCCGGCACCCCCACCGCCTCGAACGTCACCGACACCTCGGCGAAGCTCAGCTGGGGCGCCGCCACCGACGACAAGGGCGTCAAGAACTACGACGTCCTCCGCAACGGCACCAAGGTCACCACGACCACCGCCCTGAGCTACACCGACACCGGCCTCACCGCCGGCACCGACTACAGCTACACCGTCGTCGCCCGCGACACCGCCGACCAGACCGGCCCCGCCGCCGGCCCGGTCGCCGTCCGCACCACCGGCGGCGACGGCGGCCAGCCGAACCCGAACACGGTCAAGATGGGCTACTTCACCAACTGGGGCGTCTACGGCCGCAACTACCACGTGAAGAACATCGTGACCTCGGGCTCCGCGTCCAAGATCACCCACATCAACTACGCCTTCGGCAACGTCCAGGGCGGCAAGTGCACCATCGGCGACGCCTACGCCGACTACGACAAGGCCTACACCGCCGACCAGTCCGTCGACGGCGTCGCCGACACCTGGGACCAGCCGCTGCGCGGCAACTTCAACCAGCTGCGCAAGCTGAAGAAGGCGTACCCGCACATCAAGATCCTCTGGTCCTTCGGCGGCTGGACCTGGTCCGGCGGCTTCGGCCAGGCCGTGCAGAACCCGGCCGCCTTCGCCCAGTCCTGCTACGACCTGGTCGAGGACCCGCGCTGGGCCGACGTCTTCGACGGCATCGACCTGGACTGGGAGTACCCGAACGCCTGCGGCCTCACCTGTGACACCAGCGGCCCCGCGTCCTTCAAGACCATGATGCAGGCCATGCGCGCCAAGTTCGGCCCGAACAACCTGGTCACCGCGGCCGTCACGGCCGACGCCTCCGCCGGCGGCAAGATCGACGCCGCCGACTACGGCGGCGCCGCGCCGTACTACGACTGGCTGAACGTGATGACGTACGACTTCTTCGGCGCCTGGGCGGCGAAGGGCCCGACGGCCCCGCACTCCCCGCTGACCTCGTACGCCGGCATCCCGCAGGCGGGCTTCAACTCCGCCGAGGCGATCGCCAAGTTCAAGGCCAAGGGCGTCCCGGCGAACAAGCTGCTGCTCGGCATCGGCTTCTACGGCCGCGGCTGGACCGGCGTCACCCAGTCCGCCCCCGGCGGCACGGCCACCGGCCCGGCCCAGGGCACGTACGAGCAGGGCATCGAGGACTACAAGGTCCTCAAGACCTCCTGCCCGTCCAACGGCACCGTCGCCGGCACCGCCTACGCCCACTGCGGCACCAACTGGTGGAGCTACGACACCCCCGCCACCGTCACCTCCAAGATGGGCTGGGCAAAGAACCAGGGCCTCGGCGGAGCGTTCTTCTGGGAGTTCAGCGGTGACACCAGCAACGGCGAGCTGGTCTCCGCGATCAATGGCGGCCTGAGCTAGCGGACGCCGGTACGACGAAGCGGGGGACGGTGCAGCACACCGTCCCCCGCTTCCGTACGCACGCGCACGGCTACGCCACGTTCACCCTCTGGCCGGGCGGCGCCGCCTCCAGCCAGGCCATGAAACCGGTCCGGGCGTCCTCGCTCATCGCGAGCTCCAGCCGGACGCCGTTGTACATGCAGGGCTGGATCACCGAGTCCGAGAGCAGCGCCAGCTCCTCCTCGCCCTCCGGCATCCGGCGCTCCAGCGCCACGATCGCCGACCGCTCCAGGAACCGGCGCGGCCGGGGCGCGTACGAGAAGACCCGGAACCACGCGATCTCGTCACCGCTGTACCGGGCCACGCCGTACACCCAGCCCTTGCCGGACAGGTCCGGCTCCTCCGGGACGTCCCAGCGCAGCGAACAGTCGAAGGTGCCGCCGGCCCGCTGGATCAGCCTGCGGCGCAGTCCGAAGACGAAGAGCCCGATCACCAGCAGTGCGACGACCAGCCCGCAGACAAACAGCGCGAGGAACATCTTCACCGACCTCCTCGCTGCGTCCCGTGACCGGCGCCGCCGGCCCCACCGAATACGACCTGCATCTGCATCGCCTCAGCCGCGGCACGGTCTGGAACATTCCAGCCGTGCCGCGGCTGAGGGCACTACTCTCTTCGGTCGCCGGTCCGCTAGCGGACGGCCACCGCGCGCAGCCGGACCTCGGCGCGCCGCTCGGCGGCGGCGTCCTCCTCCGACTTCGCACGCTCCAGCGCGCGCTCGGCGCGCTGGGCGTCGATCTCGTCCGCAAGCTCGGCGATCTCCGCCAGCAGCGACAGCTTGTCGTCCGCGAAGGAGATGAAACCGCCGTGGACGGCGGCCACGACGGTGGCGCCCTCGCTCGTGCGGATGGTCACCGGGCCCGACTCCAGCACACCGAGAAGCGGCTGGTGACCGGGCATGACGCCGATGTCGCCGGAGGTGGTACGCGCGATGACCAGGGTGGCCTCGCCGGACCAGACACTCCGGTCCGCGGCGACCAGCTCGACGTGCAGCTCAGCAGCCAAGGGTGGGCTCCTCGGTTCACCACCCGGCGGTGCCGCCGGGTGTTGGGTCAAAGTCTAGTGGGGCGTCCGGCACCGAAGTGCCGGAGCCCGTCCCCGAGGGTGAATCCCGGGGATCCCGGGGTCGTCCCCCGGGGAATGCCGCTAGGGCGTGGGAGAGGGGCGGGAAGCGATCCCGCCCCCCTCGGGCGAGCACGGGGCTCAGGAGACGCCGAGCTCCTTGGCGTTCTTCTTGAGGTCCTCGAGACCACCGCACATGAAGAACGCCTGCTCCGGGAAGTGGTCGAACTCGCCGTCGCAGATCGCGTTGAACGCGGCGATCGACTCGTCCAGCGGAACGTCCGAACCGTCCACGCCGGTGAACTGCTTGGCGGCGTGGGTGTTCTGCGACAGGAAGCGCTCGACACGACGCGCACGGTGCACGACGAGCTTGTCCTCCTCGCTGAGCTCGTCGATACCGAGGATCGCGATGATGTCCTGGAGGTCCTTGTACTTCTGCAGGATGCCCTTGACGCGCATGGCGGCGTCGTAGTGGTCCTGCGCGATGTAGCGCGGGTCCAGGATCCGGGACGTGGAGTCCAGCGGGTCCACGGCCGGGTAGATGCCCTTCTCGGAGATCGGACGGGAGAGAACCGTCGTCGCGTCGAGGTGGGCGAAGGTGGTCGCCGGCGCCGGGTCGGTGAGGTCGTCGGCGGGGACGTAGATCGCCTGCATCGAGGTGATCGAGTGACCACGGGTCGAGGTGATGCGCTCCTGGAGGAGACCCATCTCGTCGGCCAGGTTCGGCTGGTAGCCCACCGCGGAGGGCATGCGGCCGAGCAGGGTCGACACCTCGGAACCGGCCTGGGTGAAGCGGAAGATGTTGTCGATGAAGAACAGCACGTCCTGCTTCTGCACATCGCGGAAGTACTCCGCCATGGTCAGACCGGCGAGGGCGACCCGGAGACGGGTGCCCGGCGGCTCGTCCATCTGGCCGAAGACGAGGGCGGTCTTGTCGAGAACGCCCGAGTCCTCCATCTCCGCGATGAGGTCGTTGCCCTCACGCGTACGCTCACCGACGCCGGCGAACACGGAAACACCCTCGTGCAGCTTCGCCACACGCATGATCATTTCCTGGATCAGAACGGTCTTGCCGACACCGGCGCCACCGAACAGACCGATCTTTCCACCCTTGACGTACGGGGTGAGAAGGTCGACGACCTTCAGGCCGGTCTCGAACATCTCGGTCTTCGACTCGAGCTGGTCGAACGCCGGGGCCTTGCGGTGGATGGACCAGCGCTCGCCGACCTCGGACTCGGCCTCGGGCTCGTTCAGGATCTGACCGAGGGTGTTGAACACGCGGCCCTTGGTGACGTCGCCGACCGGCACCGTGATGCCGTCGCCGGTGTCGACCACCGGGGCCTGGCGGACCAGACCGTCGGTGGGCTGCATGGAGATGGTGCGGACCATGCCGTCACCGAGGTGCTGCGCGACCTCCAGGGTCAGCGTCTTGGTGCCCTCGCCGGTCGAGTCCGGAACCTCGACGTTCAGCGCGTTGTAGATCTCCGGCATCGCGTCGACGGGGAACTCCACGTCGACGACCGGGCCGATGACCCGGGCGACGCGGCCCGTGGCAGCGGCGGTCTCAACAGAGGTCGTCATTACTTGTCACTCCCCGCGGTCGCGTCGGCCAGGGCTGCGGAGCCACCGACGATCTCGCTGATTTCCTGGGTGATTTCGGCCTGGCGGGCCGCGTTGGCAAGTCGGGTCAGGCTGGTGATCAGCTCGCCCGCGTTGTCGGTCGCCGACTTCATCGCGCGCCGCGTGGCGGCGTGCTTCGACGCCGACGACTGGAGCAGCGCGTTGTAGATGCGGCTCTCGACGTAGCGCGGCAGGAGGGCGTCCAGGACGTCCTCCGCCGACGGCTCGAAGTCGTACAGCGGACGGAGCGCGTCCGTCTCGCCGGCCTCCTTCGCCACCTCGTCGAGGCTGAGGGGCAGCAGCCGGGCCTCGACCGCCGTCTGCGTCATCATCGAGACGAACTCGGTGTAGACGATGTGGAGCTCGTCCACACCACCCTCGGCCGTGTCCTTCTCGATCGCCTCGATCAGCGGGGCGCCGATCTTCTTGGCGTCCGCGTACGTCGGCTCGTCCGTGAAGCCCGCCCACGTGTCGGCCAGCTTGCGCTCACGGAAGTTGAAGTGCGCGATGCCACGACGGCCGACGACGTAGATGTCGACCGCCTTGCCCTCGCCCTCCAGCCGCTTGATGAGCTGCTCCGCCGCCTTGATGGCGTTGGAGTTGAAGGCGCCGGCCAGACCGCGGTCGCTCGACAGGAGCAGAACCGCGGCGCGGGTCGGGTTCTCGGCCTCGGTGGTCAGCGGGTGCTTGTCGTTGGCGCCCGTGGCCACCGCGGTCACCGCGCGGGTGAGCTCGGTGGCGTACGGGGTCGACGACTGCACCTTGCGCTGAGCCTTGACGACGCGCGAGGCGGCGATCATCTCCATCGCCTTGGTGATCTTCTTCGTCGCGGTGACGGATTTGATGCGACGCTTGTAGACCCGGAGCTGCGCTCCCATGAGTCAGGTCCCTTCCGTCGTCACTTCGAGACGTTGACGGCGGCAGGAGCGGCAGCGTCCTCGCCGAGCAGCTTGCCGTCAGAGGTCTCGAACTGCTTCTTGAACTCCGCGATGGCGTCGGCCACGGCCGTCAGGGTGTCGTCCGACATCTTCTTGCCCTCGCGGATGGAGGTCATGAGGCCGGAGTGGTTCTGGCGGAGGTACGCCAGCATCTCGGCCTCGAAGCGACGGATGTCCGCCACCGGGACGTCGTCCATCTTGCCGGTGGTGCCGGCCCAGACGGAGACGACCTGGTTCTCGGTCGGCATCGGCTGGTACTGAGCCTGCTTGAGCAGCTCGACCATGCGCTGACCGCGCTCCAGCTGCGCCTTCGAGGCCGCGTCCAGGTCGGAACCGAAGGCGGCGAACGCCTCGAGCTCACGGAACTGGGCGAGGTCCACGCGGAGGCGGCCGGCGATCTGCTTCATGGCCGGGTGCTGGGCGGAGCCACCGACGCGGGAGACCGAGATACCGACGTTCAGGGCCGGGCGCTGGCCGGCGTTGAACAGGTCGGACTCCAGGAAGCACTGGCCGTCGGTGATGGAGATGACGTTGGTCGGGATGAACGCCGAGACGTCGTTGGCCTTGGTCTCGACGATCGGCAGACCGGTCATCGAGCCGGCGCCCAGCTCGTCCGAGAGCTTCGCGCAGCGCTCCAGCAGGCGGGAGTGCAGGTAGAAGACGTCACCCGGGTAGGCCTCGCGGCCCGGCGGGCGGCGCAGCAGCAGGGACACGGCGCGGTAGGCGTCGGCCTGCTTCGACAGGTCGTCGAAGACGATCAGGACGTGCTTGCCCTGGTACATCCAGTGCTGGCCGATGGCCGAGCCGGTGTACGGGGCGAGGTACTTGAAGCCGGCCGGGTCGGACGCCGGGGCGGCGACGATCGTCGTGTACTCGAGCGCGCCGGCCTCCTCCAGGGCGCCGCGCACGGACGCGATGGTGGAGCCCTTCTGGCCGACGGCGACGTAGATGCAGCGGACCTGCTTGTTCACGTCGCCCGAGCGCCAGTTGTCGCGCTGGTTGATGATCGTGTCGACGGCCAGGGCGGTCTTGCCGGTCTGGCGGTCGCCGATGATCAGCTGTCGCTGACCGCGGCCGACCGGAGTCATGGCGTCGACGGCCTTGTAGCCGGTCTCCATGGGCTCGTGGACCGACTTACGGGCCATGACGCCCGGGGCCTGCAGCTCGAGGGCGCGGCGGCCCTCGGTGGCGATCTCGCCGAGACCGTCGATCGGGTTGCCGAGCGGGTCGACGACGCGACCCAGGTATCCCTCGCCGACGCCGACGGAGAGGACCTCGCCGGTGCGCTGCACCGACTGCCCCTCCTCGATGCCGCTGAACTCGCCGAGGACGATCGCGCCGATCTCGCGCTCTTCGAGGTTCAGCGCGAGGCCGAGGGTGCCGTCCTCGAACTTCAGCAGCTCGTTCGCCATGGCCGAGGGAAGACCCTCGACCTTCGCGATGCCGTCGCCGGCCAGGCTGACCGTGCCGACCTCCTCGCGCGAGGCCGCGTCCGGCTGGTACGACTGGACGAAGGTCTCCAGTGCGTCCCGGATCTCCTCCGGCCGGATCGTGAGCTCCGCCATCTGGGTTCCCTGCTCTCCTTGTTGGGCCCGAAGTTTCTTAAGGGGTCTGGGGGCCGACCCCCAGGAATCTTCTGCAATCTCTGCACGGCCCAACCGGGCCGCTGTGATGCGTGTTGTGTTGCCGGCGGCTGCTGCCGTCAGCCGGCCAGCCGCCGCTTCGCCTCGCCGAGGCGCTCTGCGACCGTGCCGTCGATGACCTCGTCACCGACTCGCACCGAGATCCCGCCGAGGACCGCGGGGTCCACGTCCAGGTTCAGGTGCATCTCGCGGCCGTACAGCTTGGCGAGGACGCCACCGAGGCGCTGCTTCTGCTGGTCGGTCAGCGGGACCGCCGAGGTGACGACCGCGACCATCCGGTCCCGGCGCGCCGCGGCGAGCTTGGACAGGGACTCGAGTCCCGCTTCCAGGCTACGTCCCCGGGGCTGGGTCACCAGACGGACGACCAGACGCTCGGTGGTGCGGTGGGCCTTTCCGCCGAGCAGGCTGCGGAGCAGCTCGCCCTTGGCGGTGGCCGTGGCGGTCTTGTCCGTCAGCGCCGAGCGGAGCTCGGTGCTGGAGGACACGATCCGGCCGAACCGGAACAGCTCGTCCTCGACGGAGTCGAGGGCGCCCGCCTTCTGGGCCGCGGTGAGGTCGGCGGTGTTCGCCAGCTCCTCGACCGAGTCGACCAGGTCGCGGGAGCGCGACCAGCGGGACCGGACCATGCCGGAGACCAGATCGACGGTCTCCCCGCCCACCTGACCGTTCAGGAGTCGCTGCGCGAGCTCGGCCTTGGCCTCACCCGCCTGCGCGGGGTCGGTCAGGACCCGGCGCAGCGACACCTCGCGGTCGAGCAGGGCGGTGACTGCGGCCAGCTCGTCCGCAAGCTTCGTCGCGTCGACCGAGGTGTTGTCGGTCAGCGCGTCGAGGGACTCGCGGGCGGCGGCCAGTGCCTCACGGCTCGCTCCGTTCATCGGACGGCCTCAGCCTTCTCCTCGAGCTCGTCGAGGAAGCGGTCGATCGTGCGGCTCTGGAGGGCGGTGTCCTGGAGGGACTCGCCGACCAGCTTGCCGGCCAGGTCGCTGGCGAGCTTGCCGACGTCCTGGCGCAGGGAGGCGGCCGCGGCCTTGCGGTCGGCCTCGATCTGCGTGTGGCCGGCGGCGATGATCTCCTCGCGCTGGCGCTGGCCCTCCGCCTTCATCTCCTGGATGATCGCGGTGCCCTGCTCCGTCGCCTCCTGGCGGAGACGCGCGGCCTCGTGGCGGGCCTCGGCAAGCTGTGCCTTGTACTGCTCCAGCACACTCTGAGCCTCGATCTGGGCCGACTCGGCCTTCTCGATGCCACCCTCGATGGCCTCGCGGCGCTCGACCAGAACCTTGTTGATGTTCGGGAGGAGCTTCTTGGCGAGGAAGCCGAAGACGATGACGAAGGCGATCAGGCCGATGACGAGCTCGTCAAGATGCGGGAGGAGGGGGGGCATGGGCTCCCCCTCGGCCGCAAGAAGCAGAGCGTTCACATCAGTGCCTTCCGTGAAAATGTGGCTGTCGTCGTGAAGCAGGCTTAGTAGACGAAGCCCATGACGATGCCGATGAGGGCGAGCGCCTCACAGAAGGCGAAACCCATGATCTGGTTGGTGCGGATCAGGCCGGCCGCCTCGGGCTGGCGGGCGAGGGCCTGGGTGCCGTTACCGAAGATGATGCCGACGCCGACGCCGGGGCCGATCGCGGCGAGGCCGTAACCGATGGCGGCGACGTTGCCTTCGACAGCAGCAAGGGTCTGGAGAGCGGACATGCCGGTTCTTCCTTCTCTTTCAAGGACCCGGTGGGGGTTGGCCACCGGAGACTGCGGGGTGGGTGGTGGAGCTGGTCCGTGGCAGGGGGCTCAGTGGTGCTCGGAGAGCGCGCCCTGGACGTAGCTGCAGGCCAGGAGGACGAAGACGTACGCCTGGACGGCCTGGATGAAGAGCTCGAAGGCGGTCATCACGAGGACCATCACGAAGGACGTGCCCGCGTAGACGATGCCGATGCCGTTGAGCAGGTACCAGGAGGCCAGCGAGAACATCACGATCAGCAGGTGACCGGCGAACATGTTCGCGAACAGTCGGACCGCGTGCGTGAAGGGCCGGATGATCAGGTTCGAGAAGAACTCGAGGACGACGACCAGCGGCAGGATCGGGCCGAGGGACTTGTCCCAGCCGACGATGTTCTTCCAGCCGCCGACGAAGCCGTGCTTCTTGAAGGTCAGCGACACCCAGAGGACGTAGACGATCAGCGCGAGGGCCGCCGGGAAGGCGATCAGCGAGGTGACCGGGAACTGGGCGAGCGGGATGATCGACCAGAGGTTCATCATCCAGACGAGGAAGAACATCGACACCATGAAGGGGACGTACTTCTCGCCGTCCTTCTTGCCGATGATCTCGTAGACGATGCCGCGGCGCACGAAGTCGTAACCGGCCTCGCCGATCATCTGCATCTTGCCGGGGACCAGCTTCGGCTTGCGGAAGGCCGCCCAGAAGAAACCGACCACCACGACGGAGCTCAGCACCGCGAGCAGCATGGGCTTGGTCAGCTCGAAGCTGCCCCACGTCGCGATGGGCTCGTAGATGAACGTGTGCAGGCCCGGAGCCGGGAAGCCGCATCCGGTGAAGATGTGGCAATCCGGGTCGAAGGCAAGCGTCTGGTCAGCACTCACCGCGGGCTCCTTCAGCGTGGCGCATAGGTACGGCAACCTCGTTGTGTCGGCGCGGCACGCAGCCGCGGGTCGGCACTGGACTGGTCTTACGGATAAGGGGGCGGCGGTTCGGCATCGAGCCTCGCGCTGGGACAGGCGCCTCTTCGGATGCCCGCGCCCGCAGTGCCGCAGTTGGCACCGGACGATAGCAGGAAGCAGAACGCGTCTTTATACCGGCCCTACCCCTCACGGCTTTGAACCCGACTTCTCGGGCTCGACATACGCGATCTTGGCCTTCATGTAGGCACGGGCCTGGGCAGCCACCCACATCACGGTCGCCGCGAGCAGCGTGAAGGCGAAGGCCTTGAAGTCGAACACCGTGGTGCCCTTCAGCAAGGCCAGGAAGACGAAGAGAACCAGCAGCTGGGTCGTGTAGAGCAAGAGCCCCATGGCCTGGAACAGCTGCGGAAGCTTCTTTGCCGTCCGCTGGAGCACCAGCATCCCGATGCCCATGAAGAGGATCACGACCAGGGTGCCGAGCACGGCGCCGATCGCCCCCTTCCCACCGGCGACGATCCCGCTGATGACCGTGGCGACGGCGCCGACGGCGGCAGTGGGTACGACGGCCGAGAGAAGAAGGCGTGCGTCGGTGGAAGGCATGGCGGTGTCTCCGCATTGCTGGGGGGCGATGGTGTCGTCAGGGACGAGCGTATGCCCGGTCCGAGGTGGGTCTCGGGGCCAACAGACCGTCGCACTACGGTCTTTCGGCACTGTCGCCGGGTCTCGTGAACCGTATCACAAACTATTTGAATAGGTCTTTACTCAGGGGTGTGCCAACTGTCACACATGAGGGCTACAACGCGCGGTTGTGCGGGACAGCGGGGCACCTTGTCTGGTAATGGGCGCCGCTGAGGCTTTCGGTGGCCGGCGCCGGCCACCGCGTCAACTCGGCGTTCCGGCCTTCCGCCGGTCGGTGAAGCGCGAACGGTGACCGATGGCCGTCGACCCGTGCAGCCCGGCCGGCACCGGGACCCGCTCGTCCGCCGCCGCCTCGTGCTGCGGCTCCGGCTCCGGTACGGGGGCGGGCTTGCGGCGCCGGTACCGCGGCGGGACCACGGCCTCCGCCCAGCGCGGCGCCCGCGGCGAGAAGCGCGGCAGCAGGAGCAGCACCAGCCCGACCGCGCTCAGCGCGGTGATGACCAGCACGATCCACATGGACGTCGAGTGCACCGAGTACGCGAGCGTGCCGAACGCGATCAGCGCCGACCAGAAGTACATGATCAGCACCGCCCGGCTGTGCGAGTGGCCGATCTCCAGGAGCCGGTGGTGCAGGTGGCCGCGGTCGGCGGCGAACGGCGACTGGCCCTTCCAGGTGCGCCGCACGATCGCGAGCACCAGGTCGGTCATCGGGATCGCGATGATGGTCAGCGGCAGGATCAGCGGGATGAAGACCGGCAGCGCCGCGTGGGTCGCCTCACGGGTCGAGCCCTCGAAGATCTTCAGGGTGTCGGGGTCCACCTGGCCGGTGATCGAGATGGCGGACGCGGCCAGGATCAGGCCGATCAGCATCGAGCCGGAGTCGCCCATGAAGATCCGCGCCGGGTGCATGTTGTGCGGCAGGAAGCCCAGGCACATGCCCATGAGGATCGCGGCGAAGAGGGTCGCGGGGGCCGCCGCCTCGATCGTGTAGCCGTACCAGAGCCGGTACGCGTACAGGAAGAAGGCGCCGGTGGCGATGCAGACCATGCCGGCGGCCAGGCCGTCGAGGCCGTCCACGAAGTTGACCGCGTTGATCGTGAGGACCACCAGGGCCACCGTCAGCAGCGTGCCCTGCCACTGGGTGAGCGCGACCGTGCCGACGCCGGGGATCGGCAGCCACAGGATCGTCAGACCCTGCGCCACCATCACGCCGGCCGAGATCATCTGGGCACCCAGCTTGATCAGCGCGTCCAGCTCGAACTTGTCGTCCAGGACACCGATCAGCCAGATCAGCGCGGCGCCGGAGAGCAGCGCCCGCGGCTCGTTCGACTGGTCGAAGACGCTGTTGAGGTTCTGGAGGTGGTCGGCGACGAGCAGGCCCGCGCACAGCCCGAAGAACATGGCGATGCCACCGAGCCGCGGAGTCGGTTCTCGGTGCACGTCCCGCGCGCGGATCTCCGGCATCGCGCCGGTCGCGATGGCGAACTTCCGCACCGGACCGGTCAGCAGATAGGTCACCGCGGCCGTGACACAGAGCGTCAGCAGGTAATCACGCACGGGCTGTCCCCACAGGAATCGCTGGCCATCTCAGCCCCACACCCTAGCCGTGCCGTCCATGTGGTTGGAGACACCAGGGGCCGCCGAACGGTTGCGGACACCCGGCGGCCGTCTTCCGCTCACCGTCCATACGGGGGAAATCTCCTGGTCAGCTCCCGTACCTCGGCGCGTACCCGCGCCGTCTCCTCCGGTTCGTCGCGCAGCGCCGCGGTGAACAGCGCGGCGATCCTGGCCATCTCCGGGGTGCTCATCCCCTGGGTGGTGATCGCCGCGGTGCCGAGCCGGATCCCGCGCCGGTCCCCGTACGGGAGCGCGCAGGTGTCCAGGACGACGCCGGCGGCGGAGAGCCGGGCGCGGGCGGTCCGGCCGTCGGTGCCGAGCGGGGCGGGGTCGGCGGCGATGAGGTGGGTGTCGGTGCCGCCGGTGCTCAGCGCGAAGCCCTCGGCGGCGAGCGCCGCGGCCAGCACGCGCGCGTGCTCGACCACCCGATGGGCGTACGCGGTGAACGCCGGAGTGGACGCCTCCCCCAGGGCCACCGCCTTCGCCGCGATGGTGTGCATCTGGGCGCCGCCCTGGGTGAACGGGAAGACCGCCCGGTCCACCCGCTCGGCCAGCTCCGCCGTGCACAGCAGCATCCCGCCGCGCGGACCGCGCAGCACCTTGTGGGTGGTGGCGCAGACGACGTCCGCGTACGGCACCGGGTTCGGCGCCGCTCCCCCGGCGACCAGTCCGATCGGGTGCGCGGCGTCGGCGATCAGGTAGGCGCCGACCTCGTCCGCGACGGCCCGGAAGAGCGCGTAGTCGGGGTGGCGGGGGTACGAGATCGAGCCGCACACGATCGCCTTCGGCCGGTGGTGGCGGGCGAGCGCGGCGAGCTGCTCGTAGTCGATGAGCCCGGTCTCGGCGTCGAGGCCGTACGGGACGAAGTCGAACCAGCGGCCCGAGAAGTTCGCCGGCGATCCGTGCGTGAGGTGCCCGCCCTGGTCCAGACCGAGGGCGAGGACCGTGTCACCGGGCCTGAGAAGGGCTGCGTACGCCGCCAGGACGGCCGCGGAGCCCGAGTGGGGCTGGAGGTTCGCGTGATCCGCTCCGAAGAGCGCGGTGGCCCGTTCCACGGCGATCCGCTCGGCGGCGTCGGCGTACGCGCAGCCGCCGTGGTGGCGGGCGCCGGGGTACCCCTCGGCGTACTTGTTCGCGAGCGGCGACCCCAGCGTCGCCAGCACCGCCGGCGACGTGAAGTTCTCCGCCGCGATCAGCTGCAGCGTCTCGGCCTGCCGCCGCCCCTCCCCGGCCAGCACGTCGGCGATCTCCGGATCCTGCCGCCGCAGGACGTCGAGGACCTCTTCGGGGGGCGCGCTGACCGACATGGCTGACTCCGTGCCTGGAGGGACGTAGCACCAATGTAGGCGCGCCCCCCGCACCCCGCCCCCGGAGCGCCCGCCCGTCAGCGGCGGGTCGGGACGCCCGTCAGGGCGGTGACGACCGGGTCCAGGGCTTCCTGGAGCCCCTGTCCCCGACGCGCCCCTCGCACCGCTCGGCCCCGGGGGGCCTCTCGGGCTTCGGGCCGCTGCGGCGGCCTCCGACCGCCGGCACGGGAGCGGGCCGCCGTCGTCAGCGGCGGGTCGGGACGCCCGTCAGGGCGGTGACGACCGGGTCCAGGGCCTCCTGGATCTCGTCGCCGATGGAGCGGAAGACGGTGATGGGGGCTCCGTACGGGTCGTTGACCTCGTCCGCTTCGGCGGAGGGGGCCAGCAGCCACCCGCGGAGCGCGGCGGCGGCGCGGACCAGGGCGCGGGCGCGTCCGACCACGCCGTCGCGCGGGTCCGGGAGGGTGGCGGGGTCGATGGCGCGGACCAGCCGGGTGAACTCCTTCAGGGTGAAGGTGCGCAGGCCGGCCGAGTGGCCCATCGAGATGACCTGCGCGCGGTGGTCGCGGGTCGCGGTGAGGACGAGGTCGGCGCGGATGACGTGCTCGTCGAGCAGCTCGCGCCCGACGAAGCCGCTGTGGTCGGCGCCGAAGTCGGCGAGGACCAGCTCCGCGTTGGTCTCCATGGGCGCGCCCTCGTGCCCCCAGGTGCCGGCGCTCTCCACGATGAGGCCCGTGCCGAGCCCGTCGCCGAGCCGCTGGCCCAGGGCGTGGCGGGTCAGCCGCTCGGTGATCGGCGAGCGGCAGACGTTGCCGGTGCTGACGTGGAGGATGCGGAAGGTGCCCTCGTGCTGCTCGTACCCCGCTATGCCACGCCCCTCAGGGGCGGTCAACTGGCCACCTCGAGGTCGGGTACGACCTTCCGGAGCTCTTCCGGTGACAGCGCGCCCTCGCGCAGCAGCACCGGGACCTTGCCCGTGACGTCGACGATGGAGGAGGGGACGATGCCCGGGGTCGGGCCGCCGTCGAGGTAGACGGAGACCGCGTCGCCGAGCATCTGCTGGGCGGCGTCGCAGTCCTCCGGCGCGGGGTGCCCGGCGGCGTTCGCCGAGGTGACGGCCATCGGGCCGACCTCGGTGAGCAGCTCGATGGCGACCGGGTGCAGCGGCATCCGGATGGCGACGGTGCCGCGGCTGTCGCCGAGGTCCCACATGAGGGACGGCTGGTGCCGGGCGACCAGGGTCAGCGGGCCGGGCCAGAACGCGTCGACGAGCTCCCACGCCTGCTCGGAGAAGTCGGTGACCAGCCCGTGCAGGGTGTTCGGGGAGCCGATGAGGACGGGCAGGGGCATGCCGCGGCCGCGGCCCTTCGCGGCGGCGAGGTCGGCGACGGCCTCGCCGGAGAAGGCGTCCGCGCCGAGCCCGTACACGGTGTCGGTGGGGAGCACGACGAGTTCGCCGCGGCGGACGGCCGACGCGGCTTCGCGCAGGCCGGTCGCGCGGTCGGTCGCCTCGTTGCAGTCGTATCGGCGTGCCATCAGTCGCGCTCCTCCTTCGTGGTGGTGCGGTGCCGGCTCATGGCATCGCCTTGCGGGCGGTCGCGAAGCGCGGCCGGTTGTTGAGGTCGGGGTGGTCGGCGGCGTCCGACCAGCCGGCCTCCTCGTTGAAGATCCACGGCACCTGGCCGCCCTGGGTGTCGGCGTGCTCGATGACGACGAGGCCGCCGGGGCGGAGCAGCCGGTGGGCGGTGCGCTCGATGCCGCGGATGGTGTCGAGGCCGTCCTCGCCGGAGAACAGCGCCATCTCGGGGTCGTGGTCGCGGGCCTCGGGGGCGACGTACTCCCACTCGGTGAGGGGGATGTACGGCGGGTTGGAGATGACCAGGTCGACCTGGCCGTTCAGCTCCGGGAGCGCGGTGAGCGCGTCGCCCTGGTGGACGGTGACGCGGGAGCCCTCGGCGTTCTTCCGGGTCCAGACGAGCGCGTCCTCGGACAGCTCGACGGCGTGGACGCGGGAGCGCGGCACCTCCTGGGCCATGGCGAGGGCGATGGCGCCGGAGCCGGTGCAGAGGTCGACGATGAGCGGTTCGACGACGTCCATGGCGCGGACGGCGTCTATGGCCCAGCCGACCACGGACTCGGTCTCCGGGCGGGGCACGAAGACGCCGGGGCCGACCTGGAGCTCCAGGTAGCGGAAGAACGCCCGGCCGGTGATGTGCTGGAGGGGTTCGCGGGCCTCGCGGCGGGCGACGGCCTCCCAGTAGCGGGCGTCGAAGTCGGCGTCCTTGACGTTGTGCAGCTCCCCCCGCTTGACGCCGTGCACGAACGCGGCGAGTTCCTCGGCGTCGAAGCGCGGTGAGGGAACGCCGGCGTCGGCCAGCCGCTGGGTGGCCTGGGCCACCTCGGCGAGCAGCAGGTTCACGCGGTCCTCCGTGGTGCGGGGTGGGGCTGGGGAACGGCCTTGCTCAGGTCGCGGCGAGCTTCGCCGCCGAGTCGGCGTCGACGCACGCCTGGATGACGGCGTCGAGCTCGCCGTCGAGGACCTGGTCGAGGTTGTACGCCTTGAAGCCGACGCGGTGGTCGGAGATGCGGTTCTCCGGGAAGTTGTACGTGCGGATCTTCTCGGAGCGGTCGACCGTGCGGACCTGGCTGCGGCGGGCGTCGGCGGCCTCGGCCTCGGCCTTCTCCTGGGCGGCGGCGAGGAGCCGGGAGCGCAGGATGCGCATGGCCTGCTCCTTGTTCTGGAGCTGGCTCTTCTCGTTCTGGCAGGAGGCGACGATGCCGGTCGGCAGGTGGGTGATGCGGACCGCGGAGTCGGTGGTGTTGACCGACTGGCCGCCGGGGCCGGAGGAGCGGTAGACGTCGATGCGCAGGTCGTTGGCGTGGATCTCGACGTCGACCTCCTCGGCCTCGGGGGTGACGAGCACGCCGGCGGCGGAGGTGTGGATGCGGCCCTGCGACTCGGTGGCGGGCACGCGCTGCACGCGGTGGACGCCGCCCTCGTACTTGAGGCGGGCCCAGACGCCCTGGCCGGGCTCGGTGGCGCCCTGGCCGCCCTTGGTCTTCACGGCGACCTGGACGTCCTTGTAGCCGCCGAGCTCGGACTCGGTGGCGTCGATGATCTCGGTCTTCCAGCCGACGCGCTCGGCGTAGCGGAGGTACATGCGGAGCAGGTCCCCGGCGAAGAGGGCGGACTCGTCGCCGCCGGCGCCGGCCTTGATCTCCAGGATGACGTCCTTGTCGTCGCTGGGGTCGCGCGGGACCAGCAGAAGGCGGAGCTTCTCGGTGAGCTCCTCGCGCTGCTTCTCCAGCTCCTTGACCTCGGCGGCGAAGTCGGGGTCGTCGTGCGCGAACTCGCGCGCGGTCTCGATGTCCTCCCCGGTCTGCTTCCAGGAGCGGTACGTGCCGACGATCGGGGTCAGCTCGGCGTAGCGCTTGTTCAGCTTGCGCGCGTTGGCCTGGTCGGCGTGGACCGACGGGTCGGCGAGCTTCTTCTCGAGGTCGGCGTGCTCGCCGACCAGTTCCTCGACCGCCTCGAACATCTTCGGGCTCCTGGTTTCGTCAGTTGCTACGGGGACGCCAAAGCGCCGGTCCCGGCCGCCCCGCTCGGGGGCGGCCGGTGACCGGCGCGGGGGCTCGCTACTTCTTGGAGCCGGCGGCCTTGCCGAAGCGGGCCTCGAAGCGGGCGACGCGGCCACCCGTGTCGAGGATCTTCTGCTTGCCCGTGTAGAACGGGTGGCACTCGGAGCAGACCTCGGCACGGATGGTGCCCTCGGTCAGGGTGCTGCGGGTGGTGAACGACGCGCCACAGGTGCAGCTGACCTGGGTCTCGACGTACTCGGGGTGGATCTCGCGCTTCAAGGGTGTCTCCTAGTTCCGGGAGGGCACCGGGTCGTCGCCGCGGGTTGCGGCGGACGTGAACCGGGGCCGACGTACCAGTCTGCCAGGACCGGCCGCATCTCCCCAAACCGGGGTGGCGGCGCCGGTATTCCCGGGGGCCGGCGGGGTCAGCGGATGACGCCCTCGGCCTTGCCGGTGGCGGTGTCCTTCGTCGCCGCCGCGGGGATCGGGCGGTCGGCGGCGAGGGCCTTCCAGACCTGCTGGGCCTTCTCCTCGACGGGGACGACCCGGTTGGGGTCGGCGGGGTCGTACCGGACGGGGAGGGTCACCATGTGCACGTTCCCGGCGGAGAGGCCGGTGAGGCCCTGGGCGAAGCCCATCAGCTCCTGGACGGAGTCGAGCTCGGAGTCGGTGGTGATCGCCTTGGTGGCGGCGTCGGCGACGTCCAGGAGCTTCTTCGGGTTCGTCCCGAGGCCGAGGCCCTTGACCTGGTCGATGAACGCCTTCATGAACGCCTGCTGGAGCTGGATGCGGCCGAGGTCGCTGCCGTCGCCGACGCTCTTGCGGGTGCGGACGAGGCCGAGGGACTGCTCGCCGTCGAGGGTGTGGGTGCCGGGCTCCAGGTCGAGGTGGCTCTTGGCGTCCTTGATGGGCCGGGTGGTGGTGATCTCGACGCCGCCGAGGGTGTCGATGAGCTTCGTGAAGCCGGTGAAGTCGACCTCGACGTAGTGGTCCATGCGGATGCCGGACATCGCCTCGACGGTCTTGACGGCGCAGGCGGGGCCGCCGACCTCGTACGCGGTGTTGAACATGGCGCGGCTCTCGCCGGGGGCCTCGGCGCCCTGCGGGGTGGTGCAGGCGGGGCGGTCGACGAGGGTGTCGCGCGGGATGGAGACGACGCTCGCCTTCCGGTGGCCCTCGGAGACGTGGACGACCATCGCGGTGTCGGAGCGGGCGCCGCCCTCGTCCTTGCCGTAGGCGCCGTTGTCCCCGGAGCGGGAGTCGGAGCCGAGGACGAGGATGTCCAGCGAGCCGTTGTCGACGTTCTTGGGGCGGTCGGTGCCCAGCTGGGCGTTGATGTCGACGCTCTGGATGTTCCCGTCGAGCTGGAGGAACACGTAGCCGAGTCCGGCGCCGGCCAGGACGAGCACGGCGAAGGCGCCGGACACGGCTATGCCGGCGCGGCGGCGCTTGGCGGGCGGTTTGCGGCGGCGTCCGGTGGCGCCTCCGCGTGCGCGCCCGCTCGGTGTCTGCTCGGTCATCGTCTTCCCTCGGGCCTATGGTTCACCTTTTGTGACGGCGAAGCACCCGAAAGGGTTGCATACGGACCTGTGAGGTTTCGCTGCGCGAGCCTCCCGCAACGCGCCGTGCCCGCCACTCGGTGAGTGGCGGGCACGGTGTTCGCGCAGGTCACGAACGGATCACGGCCTCGGAGCCGGTCTCCGCGATGTGACGCGGGTCTCCCCGGCGACGTCAGTCGTTGTTGCCGCCCGGCGTCGTCTTCTGGATCTGCAGCAGGAACTCGCCGTTCGACTTCGTCTGCTTGAGCTTGTCCAGGAGCAGCTCGATGGCCTGCTGCTGGTCGAGCGCGTGCAGGACGCGGCGGAGCTTCCACGTGACGGCGAGCTCGTCGCTGCCGAGGAGGATCTCCTCCTTGCGGGTGCCCGAGGCGTCGACGTCGACGGCCGGGAAGATCCGCTTGTCGGCGAGCTTCCGGTCGAGCTTGAGCTCCATGTTGCCGGTGCCCTTGAACTCCTCGAAGATCACCTCGTCCATCCGCGAGCCGGTGTCGACCAGCGCGGTGGCCAGGATGGTCAGCGAGCCGCCGTCCTCGATGTTGCGCGCGGCACCGAAGAAGCGCTTCGGCGGGTAGAGCGCGGTCGAGTCGACACCACCGGACAGGATGCGGCCGGAGGCGGGCGCCGCGAGGTTGTACGCGCGGCCCAGGCGGGTGATGGAGTCCAGCAGGACGACCACGTCGTGACCCAGCTCGACGAGGCGCTTGGCGCGCTCGATGGCCAGCTCGGCGACGGTGGTGTGGTCCTCGGCCGGGCGGTCGAAGGTCGAGGAGATGACCTCGCCCTTGACCGACCGCTGCATGTCGGTGACCTCTTCCGGACGCTCGTCGACCAGGACGACCATCAGGTGGCACTCGGGGTTGTTGTGGGTGATCGCGTTGGCGATCGCCTGCATGATCATGGTCTTGCCGGTCTTCGGCGGGGCCACGATCAGACCGCGCTGGCCCTTGCCGATCGGCGACACGAGGTCGATGATCCGCGTGGTCACCACGCCCGGGTCGGTCTCCAGGCGGAGCCGGTCCTGCGGGTAGAGCGGCGTCAGCTTGTTGAACTCGGGGCGGCCGCGGCCGGAGTCCGGCGCCATGCCGTTGACCGAGTCCAGGCGGACCAGCGCGTTGAACTTCTCGCGGCGCTCGCCCTCCTTCGGCTGGCGGACCGCGCCGGTGAGGTGGTCGCCCTTGCGCAGGCCGCTCTTGCGGACCTGGGCGAGGGAGACGTACACGTCGTTCGGGCCGGGCAGGTAGCCGGAGGTCCGGATGAACGCGTAGTTGTCGAGGATGTCGAGGATGCCCGCGACGGGGATCAGGACGTCGTCCTCGGAGACCTGCGGCTCGCCGGCGGCGAACTCGTCGCGCCCGCGACGGCCGCGGCGGTCGCGGTAGCGCCCGCGACGCCCGCGCCGGCCGCCCTCGAAGTCGTCGTCGTCCTGGAAGCCGCCGCCGCCCTGCTGGCCCTGGCCCTGACCCTGCTGCTGGCCCTGGCCCTGGCCCTGGCGCTGCTGGTCCTTGCGCTGGCCGCCGCCCTGCTGCTGGTCGTCGCCCTTGCCGCGCTCGCGCTGGCGGTCGCGGCGGTCCCGGCGGTCCCGGCGGCTGCGGCCCTCGGCGGTGTCGGCGGCGGACTCGGCGCGGTCGCCCTGCGCCTCGCCCTTGGCCTCGGTACGCGTCTCGGTCTTCACGGCCTGCGCGGCCTCGGCGCCCTCCGGCGAACCGGCGGGGGCGGTGGCCCGGCGGCGGCGGCGCTCGCCGGCCGGCTGCTCGTCGCCCTGCTCGGCGGTGCTCGGCTTCGACGGCTGGCCCGGAATGTCGATCTGCTGCTGGGCGGGGGCCTGCTCGGCCTGCTCCGCCTTCGGCTCGGCGGCCTCGGCGGTCTCGCCCGTGCGGGCCTTGGAAGTGGCGCGGCGCTTCGGCTTGGCCTCGGCGGCGGCGTCGGTCTTGGCGGGGGCGGCGCTGCCTGCCCCGGCCTGCGCCTCCTTGATGACCTCGATCAGCTGGCTCTTGCGCATCCGCGCGGTGCCCCTGATGCCGAGGCCGGACGCGACCTGCTGCAGCTCGGCCAGGACCATGCCCTCGAGGCCGGTGCCGGAGCGGCGGCGCCGTGCGGTGCCGCCACTGGCAGCACCTGCGGCGGGCGCGGCGGCGTCGACGGTGTCGTCGGCAGTCACGCCCATCAGATCGGTGGTGTCGCTCACGAAGGGTCCTTCCCTGGAGCGGACGTCGGCCCTGTGGCTCGGCGACCGGTTGTGCTGTCCGGCAGCGGTCCTGGTTGGCGGACCGTGTCCGGGGCGGTGGTCCCGCCGGAATGCGGCGAGAGGAGAGAAAACGTGCTGTGTCCGGCCCGAGCGCCCCCTGCTCGGCCCTCGCGGGTGGGAGCGAGGGGTGTCGTGCCGGTTCCGGAGCGTGCTCGAAACTGCTCAGGCAGGCTGCTCAGGCAGTTGGGGAGGAGGCTCCCGGAAGAATGGGTGGTCCCTGAGGGGACACTCCGCACCGCTCCACAAAGAGGTCGGGTGCAGACTTGAGGTTAACACTACCGGCTCCAACAAACATTCCCCCTCTCACTCACCGGCAATCGCGTGTTCGGAACGCTGCCCGGCGTCCCGTACGGCGTCCGCCGCCGCGCCGTCAGGGCGCCAGCGGCAGCACGCTCGCTCCGGACGCGTCGAGGTCGAGCCGGTTGGCGGCCCAGCCCTCGCCCGCGAGCAGGGCGACCTTGTCGGCCGTCCCGTTGTCGGCCAGCGCGAGGACCGTCGGGCCCGCGCCGGAGATGACCGCGGGCACTCCGTCGGCCCGCAGCCGGTTCACCAGGGCGACGCTCTCCGGCATCGCGGGGGCCCGGTACTCCTGGTGCAGCCGGTCCTCGGTGGCCGCCAGCAGCAGCTCGGGGCGGCGGGTCAGGGCCTCGACGAGGAGGGCGGCGCGGCCGGCGTTGGCGGCGGCGTCCACGTGCGGGACGGTGCGCGGCAGCAGGCCCCGGGCGGTCTCGGTGAGGACCGGCTTCCCGGGCACGAAAACCACCGGAACGATGGAATCCGAGGGGTCCATCCTGATCGCCCGCGCGGCGCCGGCCTCGGTCCACGCGAGGGTGAAGCCGCCGAGCAGACAGGCGGCGACGTTGTCGGGGTGGCCCTCGATCTCGGTGGCCAGCTCCAGCAGGGCGGCCTCGTCGAGCTTGGCGTCGCCGCCTATGGTCACGGCGCGGGCGGCGACGATGCCGGCGCAGATGGCGGCGGAGGAGGAGCCGAGGCCGCGGCCGTGCGGGATGCGGTTGGCGCAGACGACCTCCAGGCCGCGCGGCTGCCCGCCGAGCAGGTCGAAGGCCGTGCGCAGGGAGCGTACGAGCAGGTGCTTCTCGTCGCGCGGGAGCGTGTCGGCGCCCTCTCCGGCGATGTCGATGTGCAGCCCGGAGTCGGCGACCCGGACGACGACGTCGTCGTAGAGGCCCAGCGACAGGCCGAAGGCGTCGAAGCCCGGGCCGAGGTTGGCGCTGGTGGCGGGGACGCGCACCCGTACGGCGGCGGCGCGGAACGCGGGACCGGCCATCGCTCGATGACTCTCCTTGACTGCGGCAACGGGGTGTTCAAGAGAAGTGCTGGGGAACCCGGGGGGCCGTTTCGGCCGTTCGGTCGCGAGCGGGCGACCACGGCGACGGCACCGCGCCTGCGCGCCGGGGCGGGTTCGGTACAGCCTATCGAAGGAAGGTTCTGTGGCGACATAGGGCGCACGGGAGGCGCACGATGCGTGTCGCGCGCCAACCTGTGCGCCTATGTACGTTCCTGATCGGGTTTCGACCAGAGCCTTCACCCGGTCGGGGGAGTTTCCGCTCGTTCCCGAGCATCCGCTCCCCCGTCCGGGGCATCGGGATCAGGCCAGTCCGAGCCGCTCGGCGGCCGCGGCGGCGTCCACCGGGACGGTCACCGGCTGCGGGGCGCCGGCGACGGCCCAGTCGGGGTCCTTCAGGCCGTTCCCGGTCACGGTGCAGACGATCCGCTGGCCCGGGTCGACCTTGCCCTGCTCGGCGGCCTTCAGCAGACCGGCGACCGAGGCGGCCGACGCCGGCTCCACGAAGACGCCCTCCTGCGCGGCCAACAGGCGGTAGGCGCGCAGGATCTCACGGTCCGTCACCTCGTCGATGAAGCCGCCCGACTCGTCGCGCGCGGCGATCGCGTACTGCCACGAGGCCGGGTTGCCGATGCGGATCGCGGTCGCGATGGTGGACGGGTCCTTGACGACCTCGCCGCGCACCAGCGGCGCCGAACCGGACGCCTGGAAGCCCCACATGCGCGGCCGGCGGGTGGCGAGCCCGTCCTCGGCGTACTCGCGGTACCCCTTCCAGTACGCGGTGATGTTGCCCGCGTTGCCCACCGGCAGGACGTGGATGTCGGGGGCGTCGCCCAGCATGTCCACGATCTCGAACGCGGCGGTCTTCTGGCCCTCGATGCGGACCGGGTTGACCGAATTGACCAGCGCCACCGGGTAGTTCTCGGAGAGCGCGCGGGCCAGCGTCAGGCAGTCGTCGAAGTTGCCGTCGACCTGGAGGATCTTCGCGCCGTGCACGAGGGCCTGGCCCATCTTGCCGAGCGCGATCTTGCCCTGCGGCACCAGCACCGCCGAGACCATCCCGGCGCGCACCGCGTACGCGGCGGCGGAGGCGGAGGTGTTGCCGGTGGAGGCGCAGATGACCGCCTTGGCACCCTCCTCCTTGGCGCGGGTGATGGCCATGGTCATGCCGCGGTCCTTGAAGGACCCGGTGGGGTTGGCGCCCTCGACCTTGAGGTGCACCTCGCAGCCCGTGCGCTCGGAGAGGACCTGGGCCGGGACGAGCGGCGTGCCGCCCTCACGGAGCGTGACGACCGGCGTCGTGTCCGTGACCGGAAGGCGGTCCCGGTACTCCTCGATGATGCCGCGCCACTGGTGGGTGCCCTGCTTGGTCATGGGTCCTTACTCCCCTTCAACACGCATGATGCTGGCGACACCGCGCACGGTGTCGAGCTTGCGCAGCGCCTCGACCGTCCCGGAGAGGGCGGCGTCGGCGGCGCGGTGGGTGACGACGACGAGGGACGCCTCGCCGTCCTTGCCCTGCTGGCGCACGGTATCGATCGATACGCCGTGCTCGGCGAAGACCGTCGCGACCTGGGCGAGGACGCCCGGCTTGTCGGCCACGTCGAGGCTGATGTGGTACCGCGTCACCACGTCGCCCATGGGGCTCACGGGCAGCTGGGTGTACGCGGACTCGCCGGGGCCCGTCGCCTCGTTGAGACGGTTGCGGCAGACGGCGACGACGTCGCCGAGGACGGCCGAGGCGGTCGGCGAGCCGCCGGCGCCGGGGCCGTAGAACATGAGCCGTCCGGCGGCCTCCGCCTCGACGAAGACCGCGTTGTACGCCTCGCGGACGGAGGCCAGCGGGTGGCTCAGCGGGATCATCGCGGGGTGCACGCGCGCGGTGACGGACTCCCCGTCGGCGGCCCGCTCGCAGATCGCGAGCAGCTTGATGGTGCAGCCCATCTCCTTCGCGGAGGCGAAGTCGGCGGCGGTGACCTCGGTCATGCCCTCGCGGTAGACGTCGTCGAGGCGCACGCGCGTGTGGAAGGCGATCCCGGCCAGGATGGCGGCTTTGGCGGCGGCGTCGAAGCCCTCGACGTCGGCGGTGGGGTCGGCCTCGGCGTACCCGAGCGCGGTGGCCTCGTCCAGGGCCTCCTGGTAGCCGGCGCCGGTCGAGTCCATCTTGTCGAGGATGAAGTTCGTGGTGCCGTTGACGATGCCCATGACCCGGTTGATCTTGTCGCCGGCGAGGGACTCGCGGAGCGGGCGGATCAGCGGGATGGCGCCGGCGACGGCGGCCTCGTAGTAGAGGTCCTGCCCGTGCTGCCCGGCGGCGGCGTAGAGGGTCGCGCCGTCCTGGGCGAGCAGCGCCTTGTTGGCGGAGACCACGGAGGCGCCGTGCTCGAAGGCGGTGGTGATGAGGGTGCGGGCCGGCTCGATCCCGCCGATGACCTCGACGACGACGTCGATGTCGCCGCGTTTGACCAGGGCGGTCGCGTCGGTGGTGATCAGGGCGGGGTCGACGCCGCCGCGGACCTTGTCGGGCCGGCGGACGGCGACGCCGGCGAGCTCGATCGGCGCGCCGATGCGCGCGGCGAGGTCGTCGGCGTGCGTCGTCATGATGCGCGCCACCTCGGAGCCGACAACTCCACAGCCCAGCAGCGCCACCTTCAGCGGACGCGTACGCATCATCCGACCTCGTCTCTCGTACTTCTGCTTCGTATCTCTACGGTTCTTGCGGTTACTGCCGGTATTGCGGTTCGTGCGGTCCTTGCGGTTCGCACGGGGGTGGGGACAAGTCTCACTCACCGGACGGACAATTCAGCCGCCCGTCCGGATCGTGAGACATCGATTCCACCACCCGACTATTTCATCAGCCGACGTCGAGACGCAGGAGATCTTCCTCCGTCTCGCGCCGGACGATGACCTTTGCTTCGCCGTCGCGGACCGCCACCACGGGCGGCCGGAGGGCGTGGTTGTAGTTGCTCGCCATGGAGCGGCAGTAGGCGCCGGTGGCGGGCACGGCGATCAGGTCGCCGGGGGCCAGGTCGGCGGGGAGGAAGGCGTCGCGGACGACGATGTCACCGCTCTCGCAGTGCTTGCCGACGACCCGGGAGAGCATCGGCTCGGCGTCGCTGACGCGGGAGACGAGGCTGACGCTGTACTCGGCGTCGTACAGCGCGGTGCGGATGTTGTCCGACATGCCGCCGTCCACGCTCACGTACGTGCGCAGCCCGTCGAGCGGCTTGATCGTGCCGACCCGGTACAGCGTGAACGCGGTCGGTCCGACGATGGCCCGGCCCGGCTCCACGGAGATCCGCGGCGTCCGCAGCCCGGCGGACTCGCACTCGCGCGTCACGATCTCGCTGAGCGCCTTGGCGATCTCGTGCGGCTCGCGCGGGTCGTCCTCGGAGGTGTACGCGATGCCGAGACCGCCGCCGAGGTCGATCTCGGGCAGCTCGACGCCGTGCTCGTCGCGCACCTCGGCGAGGAGCTGGACGACCCGGCGGGCGGAGACCTCGAAGCCGGCCATGTCGAAGATCTGGGAGCCGATGTGCGAGTGGATGCCGATGAGCTCCAGGCCGTCGAGCTTCAGCGCCCGGCGGACGGCCTCGGCGGCCTGCCCGCCGGCGAGCGCGATGCCGAACTTCTGGTCCTCGTGGGCGGTGGCGATGAACTCGTGGGTGTGCGCCTCCACGCCCACGGTGACGCGGATCTGCACGCGCTGCCGCTTGCCGAGGGACTGGGCGATGTGCGCGACCCGGACGATCTCCTGGAAGGAGTCGAGGACGATCCGGCCGACGCCGGCCTCGACGGCCCGCCGGATCTCGTCCTCGCTCTTGTTGTTGCCGTGGAAGGCGATCCGCTCGGCGGGCATCCCGGCGGACAGCGCGGTGGCGAGCTCGCCGCCGGAGCAGACGTCGAGGTTGAGCCCCTCCTCGTGCAGCCAGCGGACGATCGCGCGGGAGAGGAACGCCTTGCCGGCGTAGAACACGTCGGCGTCCGGGCCGAAGGCGTCGGCCCACGCGCGGCAGCGGGTGCGGAAGTCGGTCTCGTCCAGGAAGTAGGCGGGGGTCCCGAACTCCTCGGCGAGGTCGGTGACGCGCAGTCCGCCGACGGTCGCGACGCCCTGCTCGTCCCGGGCGACGGTCCGCGCCCACACCTTGGGGTCGAGCGCGTTCAGGTCGGCGGGCGGCGCGGTGTAGTGGCCCTCGGGGAGGACGTCGGCGTGGCGGGGGCCGGCGGGGTGGGCGGAACGGCTCATGTCTGGTCTGCTCTTTCAGATCCGGTCGGGTGCGCTGATGCCGAGCACGGAGAGGCCGCCGGCGAGCACCGTCCCGGCGGCTTCGGCGAGCGCCAGCCGGGAGCGGTGGGCGGCCGAGGGTTTCTCGTCGCCGAGCGGCAGGACGGTGTGCTGGAAGCCGAGCAGCGCGTCGGCGACGGCTTCGAGGTGCCGGGCGACCCGGTCGGGGGCGCGGTGGCGGGCGGCGGCGAGGAGGACGTCGGGGTGGTCGCGGAGCAGCCCGGGCAGCGGGTCGTGGACCTCGGTCTCGTACGAGGGGAGGACGTCGAGCTGCCGGCCGTTGACGAGGAGCCGCCGGACGCGGGAGTGGGCGTACTGGACGCGGAACAGCGCGTTGCGCTCGTGCCGTACGAGCAGCGGGGGCCCGTCGAGGGGCCGGTCGTGCGGGGCGGCCCGCAGCAGCCGCCAGCGGGCGGCGTCGCTCCCGAGCCGCGCGGTCTCGTCGGCACCGGGGTGCACGTACGGCCGCTCCCCGCCGGCCGCGACGCCGGCGTCGGCGCCCTGCCCGCGCAGCAGTCCGGTCACACACGCGACGACGAGGGCGGCGCGCGCCTCGGCGGGCGGCTCGAACCGTACGACCTCCCCGGCGAGCGCGTCCCCCCGTCCGTATCCGGTTCCGGCGGCGCGCACGGCCCGGACGAGGTCGGCGCCGTCCTCCGGCCGCAGGGTGAAGTTCAGGAAGCCGGGGCCGGTGATGTCCACGGCGAGGATCCCGGCGGCGCCGTCGAGCCGCGCCTTCAGCACGGAGGCCACGTCGAGCGCGGGGCGCCCGGCGGGCCGGGCGAGCGAGAGGGCGACACTGCTGGCGTACTCCCCCACCCCTCCGGGCCGGGCCTTCTCGACCTTGACCCGCGGGGGGACCTCGACCCGCAGCGCACCGTCGTCGACCGCACGGCGCACGGCGTGCTGCACGGTGAGGGAGAGGTCCGCGGGGGTCACGGTCCCCAGCCTAGGGGAGGAGGGGGGTCGGAACGCGAACCGGTTTCGCCATCCGGTCACCCGCCTCGCGCGGGACCGGGAATGCGGAGGCGGGAGGCCCGGGCCGCTGCCGAGCCTCAGGCCCCCGGCCGAACACTCCCGGCCGCCGACCTGTCCCCGTCCCGTCTGTCCCCGTCCTGGCTCCCGCCGCCTGCGGACGGCTCCTCTCCCGCGTCGGGCGCGCCGGGCTGCCGCCGCGGCCGGGGCTCCCGGTGCAGCAGCTGCCGGACGACCCGTACGAGCTCCGCCGGCTCGAAGGGCTTGGCCAGGAACGCGTCCGCCGCCGGGGCGGCCTCGCCCTCCCCGCAGGCACTGATGATGGCCACGGGCAGATGCCGGGTGCGCGGATCCTCCCGTAGCCGCTGGGCGGTCCTGATGCCGTCGAGCCGTGGCATGACCACGTCGAGAGTGACGACGTCGGGCCGGACGCGGTGCACCACGTCCAGGCACTCGGCACCATCGGCCGCGGTCACGACCTCGAACCCCTCGAGTTCGAGATTGACCCTGATCAACTGCCGGATGACCTTGTTGTCGTCGACAACGAGCACCCGCCCGGACATGCCTGACACGTGAACGAGAGTAGGGCGCCCCGAGGGGCTGCGTCCGGGTTTTGCCCACTTCCGACCCGTGCGAGCGAACACCCCCCTGGTGACGCCCCGGAAATACCTGTTCACAGGCACCCCGAAAGAGCTGGTAAGGTTTCACCCGTCGCCGCCGAGCAGCGACGAAGCCCCCGTAGCTCAGGGGATAGAGCAACGGCCTCCGGAGCCGTGTGCGCAGGTTCGAATCCTGCCGGGGGCACTTCGCAGAAGTGCCACACAGACCCCGTGATCAGCGGAAACGCTGAGAGCGGGGTCTTGTTGTATGTGCGGGCGTATGCCGGGGGGGGAGCAGCGGATGGGTTCGGGAGCCGGGGAGACCGCGACGGAGCCGGTCCGACCGGTGTGGGTGCTGACTCCGCTGGAGAGCGTCGGTCCGCTGCGCTTCGGCATGTCCGCCGGCGAGGTCCGGGCCGCCCTTCCGGAAGCCGTCGAGTTGAGCCGCTTCTCCGCCGAGCCCTTCTACCTGGAGATCTACGGCCGCCGGCTCGGCTTCCATCCGGGGATGCGGGCTGTCTCCACGTACTTCGAGGGCGCCGGCCGCCTCTTCTGCGTGGCTGCCGACGCCGCCCACGGACCGCGCGTGACTCTGGACGGCCTGGAGCTGACCGGCCGCGTGCCTGCCGTGCTCCAGGAGAGGCTCCTGGACCTTCATTCCTCGGGCACTCACCACGTGTCCCTACGGTCCGCGAGGCAACCCGGGGATCGACGACGTCGGCATGGTCCTGCGCGTCCAGGACACTGAGGACGGGATCCTGACCCGGCCCGTTCTCGTGGGCCGCGAGTGGGCGGACCGCTGCACCGACGACTGGGAGGGATCCATCCCCGAGTGCGAGTGGCTGGGCCTCCAGTGGGTCGTGCACAACGGCTCGGACGTGTACCCCCCGCCCGGACACGCGACGAACTGGCCGGCGGGGTGGACCGCCCCGTTCTGAGCGGGAGAACGCCGGAACCACCGGACACGGTCAGGTGCCATCGCGCGCGGCGTCCCCGCTCCAGTGACGACGCGCGGAGTGCTCGAGAGCGAGCGGCGAGGCGAGGACGGCCGCAGGTGCGCGGATCACCGCCTTACTCCCCGCCGGAGAGAGCTGAAGACAGCGCCTCCGCCTGCTGGGCCAGAGCGGCAGCAGGCTCGCCGAGAGCGCGAGGGAGAGCGCCGCAACAGGGAGGGCCGCACCCCTTGCAGGAGTGCGGCCCTCATCACTGTGCGAGTCCTCGGCTCGTCACGTCACCACGTGCCGGGGGCCGCGTACCAGCCGCGGATCCCCGGGCTGATCGTCCCCGCCGCGTTGCCGCGGAAGGTGAACACACGCGTCTCGCCGTTGCCGTAGTTGTAGGAGACGGAGATGTCAGGTCGACCGTCTGCGTTCACGTCGCCCGTGACCAGGTTTCCGGTGCTGGAGGTGTACCAGTCCCCCGGGTCGGTGGTGTACGGCGTGGTGAACGCGTCGAAGCCGCCGTCCGCACGGGCGTAGGAGAGCCGGAACTCGGTGCGCCCGTCGTCGTGCCCGTACATGATCGCGAGATCGTCACGGCCGTCCTGGTTGAAGTCGCCCGTGGTCAGCTTGCCCCGACTGCGCTCCCAGGCGCCCGCCGGAGCGGACCAGGAGCCGACGTACGAGTTCAGGTGACCGTCCGCCTTCGCCGCGAAGGTGAAGAGCCGGGACTCGCCCGTGCCGTAACCGTAGAAGGCGACTATGTCGTCGCGGCCGTCGCCGTTCGTGTCACCCATCGTGTAACTGACGGAGGACGTGTACCAGGAGTTCACGCCGGTCTTGAACGACAGCACCGGGTTCTCGAAGGTGCCGTCGGCACGGGACAGTGCCCTGAAGACGCCCAGGACGCCGTCGCCGTAGTCGTACAGGAAGGTGAGGTCGTCACGGCCGTCCCCGTTGAGGTCGCCGGCGAGCATCGTGCTCCTGGACCAGTTCCACTGACCGGTCGGCAGGTCGATGCTCGTGCGCTGAACGGGGCCTCCCTTGGCCTGACTCAGGAAGGTGAACGCCTTCACCGCGCCCGTTTGGTAACCGTAGAAGCCCACGAGATCGTCACGCCCGTCCCCGTCGAAGTCACCGGCCGCCCACTTGCTGCTGTCGTCGTACCAGTCGCCCGGGTCGTCGGTGACGTAGTAGGCCTTCGGCGGGGTCAGCGCGTTGTCGGCGTTGGCCTTGGAGACGTAGAGGCCCATGCCCCCCTTCAGGAAGTTGTAGACGGTGAACATGTCCGTTCTGCCGTCGCCGTTGTAATCACCGGCCAGGTCGGTGCGCAGGTGCGCGGTCCGGTCGGTGAAGGCGTGCTCCGCCACGTAACCGCTCTGCCGGTTCCAGCGGATGTAGCCACCCTTGAAGTTCGTGCGCTTGCCGCCGTAGACCTCGTACTCGACCGAGGTCGGAGGGCCGAGAGGCCCCGTGAAACCGCCTTGGCTCGACCAATGGGTACGGATGGCGTTGGACACGGGCCAGACCGCGACCCTCCCGGTCCCGCTGTCGAGGTACTGGTAGAAGGAGTGGTTGTCCGTGGTGGCACTGCCTGAGCGGAAGTGCTGGACAAGGACCCCGCCCATCTTCTCCACCGATGCTTCGTCACCGGTCGGGTAGCCGTAGACGGCGGGACCACCGAGCCTCACGTACTTGTCGTAGATGTATCCGCTGACCATCTGATAGCCGAGGCCGCTCCGCCAGTAGATGGCGCTGGAGACACTCCCCTTTCTGAAGGTGATGGAGTAGCCGCCGTCGACGCCCGTCGGACGCTCGTCCGAGGTCGGGTAACCCAGGTACCCAAGTTCACGGCCGTTCGCGGCCCACTTGCTGAATGCCCCCCGGGTGATGGACCAGGCCCCGGTGTTCTCGCTCCAGGAGATCGCACGGTCCGTCGCCGTCGTGCCCGGCGCGGCGAAGTTGACGTATCGGCCGCCGTCGCTGACGGTGACCATGCCTGCCACGGGCTTTCCGAACTCGGGGCCGAGCGACTCGTACTTCCCGCGGATCGGTCCGCAGAGCGACACGGTTCCGCTGCCAGATGCGGCAGGGAAGCCCTTGCAGTCGGTCCAGTCGTAGCCGGTGGTGGCGAGGGCGCGCTCCAAGCCGAAGGCCGAGCCGTCGGTGTAGGGGCGGCCGGGGAACTCGACCGTGCGGCCGGCCCCGTCACGCGACCAGAGGTCGGCGTGGCCGTTTCCCTCGAAGTCGCCGGACGAGGTCAGGTGCGGGTACGTCGCGCCCTTGAATCCCGTGGCGATGGAGGTCTGGCGGACCGCCGCGTTGCTGTACACCCTCAGGTCGGCCAGCATCGTGCTGTCCCGCTCCGACTCCGGCAACAGGCGGCTCGTGTACTGGTGGATCGTGCCCTTGACGGTGTCGCGGGCCCAGATCTCCGGCAGACCGTCGCCGTTCACGTCGCCCGGGGACATGATCGTCATGTCCTGCCAGTCGGCGTTGCCCAGTTCGATCGCGGGTCGACTGGGATCGACGAGGTCGAGGTACTCGCTGCCGCGGGTGCCCAGGTACAGGTAGAGCCTGGAGCCCTCCTTCACGAGCAGATCCGGGTGGTCGTCCATGGTCGACTTACCGTCGCGGGCCTTGCCGAGATTGCTGCCGTCGTCGTTGAAGCTGCCGACGGAAACGATCTGCGTGGCGTTGCGCCAGTGATTGTCCTCGCTTCTGTCGACCTTCAGCAGCCGTCGTCTGTCGACCGTGGTCTTGATCGCTCCGTTGCCGTCACCCTTGTAGGCCCACAGCTCGAAACCGCCTTCACCGGCGGGCGCCGGCTGCAGGGCGAGGACATCCTCGTAGTAGTCCGACGCGTCCCAGTTGCCGCCGTTCGTCACAGGACCGGCGGAGAAGGACCCCTTGCTCGCCAGCTCGCCCGTGCCGAAGGTCCCGTCCCCACGGCCTGGATAAGTCCAGAGAGCCCCGGTGCCCGGGTCGACGGTCACCAGGTCGATGGTGTTGTCGCCGTTCATGTCGCCGGGCCTGTCACGGGTGGCGGAACGGGTCGGGAGGAACTGGTACGTCCTGATGGAGGAGCGGTTGTTGGCCGCATCCTCGCTGCGCACGTAGAGAAACTGCGGGCCGGCGTTGAGGGGCTTGAGCTGGACGGTGACCGAGCCACCGGTCGTCGAAGGCCGGAGCGCCCTCTCCTTGGTGTCGAAGTCGGTCCAGTACACGTACTCGACCACGTCGTTGGCCGTGCCGGTGAGGTTGGACTCGAACTTGAAGGTGCCTGTGGTGCGGGCGGGCATCACGCACGTACCCGTGGGCTTGCTGCTGCACCCGGCTTCCACGTCCTCGGGAAACTCGAAGGAGCTCACCTTCGGCGGCTTCGCCGGACGGACCCGGTCGTAGGTGAAGTAGCACCGGCCGGCTATCGGGCTGTCGCCGATGCCGTCGTCGACGGTCACCTCGTACCAGTACTGAGCGGACGGCAGGGTCGTCCCCGCGGGGATCCGGAGCTGCGCGACCCCGCCGCTGCTCGCGTCCCTCGTTGCCCGTGTGGCACCGGTCTTGCCGACCTGCCCGTACTTGAACTCGACCCTGAGGTCGTCGTTCTCGTCGTCCTCGAACCCGAACGCCTTCAGCACGATCTCGTCGGTCGTCCCGATGACACCCCCCGCGCAGGGAAGCGACGGGTCGATATTGAGCCGAGGTCTGGTCGGAAGGGTGTTGTACTTCGTGGAGAGCCGCGCGGTGGCCGGATCGAACTTGCGCCAGGAGACGTCGACTTCGGACGACTTGGCGGTCAGCACGAAGACCCAGCTGCCCCAGCCGTCGGCAACGGCGTCGGCGATCGCTCCCTTGACGTCGAACTCGACGAGGTTGGCCGTGCTGTCAGGGCAGTTGCGGCCGCCGAAGGAGGCTCCGGAGGAGTCCGCCAGGGCACCCCACGCCGGCTGGTTGTTCCAAGTGATGTCCTTCGGGAGCGTCTTTCCGACGGTCTTCACCAGGACGTTGCCGGAGTTACAGGACCAGGACCCGGCGTGCGTCTGCTTGATGCGCAGCGTCGATTCCATGATCTGCTTGCCGGACAGGTTGTTGATGGGGATGCGGAAGTAGGTGTTGGCCCGAACGGTCCCGCCGTTTTGCCCGTCGGTCGCGACGCCGACACGGGCCTCGTCCGTCAGAGTGCCGCCGTTGTAGTAGACGGTGTCGCCGGTACCCGGGTACGCGGAGTGCTTGTAGGCGATCGACCAGGCATTCTTCCAGGCATCCGGGCCCCATACGGGGTCGATGACGACGGGGTACGTGGTCTTCGGGTCGTCCAGCAGGCCCGCGTCCGGGACCAGGGTCAGCTTACCGGCGCCCAGCTTCACGTCCAGCTTGGCCTGCTTGCTTCCCTCTACGGCACCTTCCAGCGTGTCCTGCAGCGAGCGCGTGGCCGACGGCATGGCGCTCTTCGGCGTCTTCGGGTCGACGGCAGTACTGTGCTCCGAACCGGCGGAATCCCACATCCTCGGCTGCGGAGCTACAAAGACCGCGGCACCGGACGGCGTCTCGGCCTGGATGTCGCCCGAGGCGGTCCGGGCCATCTTCAGACCCTTGGCCTTGAGGCCGAAATCGATCGACCGGACGGCCGGGTTCTTGGCCGCGGCGGGCGTCTTGACGACGAGCGTATGCGAAAAGGAGACCTCATCCGCCGTGACCGTGAGGTCGACACCGGGAAGGACGTTGGCGTAGGTGGCGGTGTCGCCCTCCACCCTGGGCTTCGGGAGCTTCCCGTGCGGCCAGGTGAGATCCACATTGCGGCCGTCGCGGACCATGGTGGCGAAGACATCGTCGCCGCCCCCTGAGAAGGAGACGGACATCGCCGAGGCCCGGGGAGCGATCCGGCCATCGGGGCGCAGCGCCAGGTCAGGGTTGATGTCGACGAGTTCGGTGCCCTGATAGACGCGCGCGGGCAGGATCGCGCGGTCGACCCGGGCCGTACCGTCCGGGTTGACGAAGACCTCGTCGGTCTCCGTGCGCCAGGACGTGAGCTCGACGGGCTTTCCGCTGCGTTTGGCCTCCCTGAGAGCCTTTTTCGTCTCGGCGTCCGGACCCGGCTCGGGCTCGGACGCCGCCTCGGCGGCCGTGCCCTTGTCAGCGGCGAGGCTCGGATGCGCCAGGACAAGGAGACCGGGGAGCATCGCCGTGGCGACGGCCGCCGAAATCCCTCCGCGCACGACCCCCCCGGGGCCCCTCCTTCTGGACCTGATCTGTCTCAAAGCGAGATCCATACCATTCTCAATCGCGAATTCCAGCACGTGAGGCCAATCCCACGTCTCCGGCATGTGGAGACAAATCCCCCTCGGGCGGCATCACCGAAATTCGAACGGAATCATTCAGGCTGCTTTCTAGCAGGCTCCAGTGATGCGCAGTCAAGTCAGCATGTCGACTTGACATACTCTCGCCGCACCTGCCAGGAAGATGCTCGATTCGGGCAGCGGAAACCCGGGTTCGGCACGAATTGTCGAGCGACCTCACCCATCGACTTTCGGCATCTTGATTAGGATTCGCCAGTTCACGGGATCAACGAATTAAGGGGTGGGGGTCAACGTGCCACTTCGGCATGCTCGAATACTTTCCAGATATAAATCTCGAACATGGCGTACCGGACTTTCGGTGCTTGCGCTGGCCATCGTGGCATCGGGGGCATCCCTCTCCCCCGTCGCCGCCCAGGCATCGGAATCACGAGGGCTGCCGGAACTTCAGAAGGTCACGGACGTTCCGGCGGCTCCCACACCGCACAGAGCACCGGCTCCGCCATCGGAGACGAACAGCCGCCCCGCCGTGAAGCGGGTGCCCATGGTCCGCTGGCCAGCTCCCGCCACGGCCGAAGCCACCGTGCCGAGGGCCACGACTGCCCGCGCCGCCGCGTCCCCCGCCCTGGGCGCATCCGGAAGCCGCGGCAAGGCCGCCCTGGCCAGCCCCTCGGCGCGCGTCGGTTCCCTTCCCGTCCGGGTCGCTTTCGGCGACAAGGGCTCTGTCAAGGGAGTCGTCGCTCCCAAGGCCGACAGCCCCTCCGTGACTGCCAAGGTCTCCCTCCACAGTCAGGCGACCACGCGCAAGGCCGGTGTCCAGGGCATCCTGCTGACCGTCCAGCGCACCGACCACGGGAAGGAGACCAACCCGCTCTCCGTCGCGCTGGACTACCGCTCCTTCGCCGATGCCTACAGCGCCGACTGGGGATCCCGGCTGCAGTTCAGCCAGCGCCCCGCGTGTTCGCTGACGACGCCGCAGAAGCCCGAGTGCCAGGGCTCCGTCCCCCTGCCGAGCACCAACGACGCCGAGACCGGCACGCTTACCGGCACCTTCGCGGCGCCCGCCGCGAGCAGCGGGGCTGTCGTCCTCGCCGCGACCGCCTCGGCCTCCGGCTCCAAGGGCACCTATACGGCGACCTCTCTGAGCCCCACGGGCTCCTGGTCAGCCGGCGGTTCCACCGGTGACTTCTCCTGGACCTACCCGATCGAGGTTCCCCCTTCGCTCGGCGGCCCCGGGCCGTCCACGGCGATCGGGTACAACTCCGGCAGCATCGACGGTCGCACGCTCGCGACCTCGCAGCAGCCCTCCTGGGTCGGCGATGGCTGGGACACCGGGTCGAGCTTCATCGAGCGCACGTACGTGCCGTGCGCCAACGACCGCAAGGCGGGCAGCGGGTTCAACAATCCCACGACGCACCCGACGGGAGACCTCTGCCAGGGTCCCCCGATGGTCACGCTCTCCCTCAACGGCTCCTCCACGGCCCTCGTCCTGGACGACAACGCGGATCCCAAGGTCAAGAAGTGGTATCCGGCGAACCACGACGGCTCCAGCGTCGAGCTCAAGACGGGTGCGGTCAACGGCGACAAGGAAGGCGAGTACTGGATCGTCACCAACACCGAGGGCGTCAAGTTCCACTTCGGTCTCAACCGCCTGCCCGGCTGGGCGGACGGCAAGAGGGAAACCAACTCGGCGCTGAACGTTCCGGTCTACGGCAACCACGCCGGCGAGCCTTGTCATGCGACCACCTACGCGGCCTCGGTCTGTGACCAGACCTACCGCTGGAACCTCGACTACGTCGTCGACCCGCGCGGCAACGCCCTCACCTACTGGTACGAGAAGGAGCGGAACTACTACGGCTCCAACGTCACCGCCACCGGCACCTCCACCGCCCGACCCTACGACCGCGGCAGCTACCTGCGGCGCGCCTCGTACGGCCTGCGCTCGGACAATCTCTTCGTGATCTCGCCCGCCGAGGTCGGATACAGCACGCGAGAGCGCTGCCGGGTCACCGAGACGTTCGACTGCGCCGAGGGCAAGCTCACCTCCACGGCCTCCAGCGACATCGCCGCGAAGTGGCCCGACGTGCCCACCGACCAGATCTGCGACGCCGGCGAAGTCTGCAAGGACCGGTACTCGCCCACCTTCTTCACCCGCAAGCTCCTGCGAAGCATCACCACCAAGGTCCTCAAGGGAGGTGTCCACGTCCCTGTCGACGTCTGGACCCTGGACCAGGACTTCCAGTCCACCGGTGACGGCGCCGTCAGCGGTGAGTACCCGCTCTGGCTCAAGAGCATCCAGCGCTCCGGCCAGAACGGCACCGCGATCGACCTGCCCGCCGTGACGTTCGTCGGCACCCAGCTGCCCAACCGCGTCGACAACAACGACGACGGCAACCCGCCGTATCTCCGCTGGCGCGTGAAGCAGATCAACACGGAGACCGGCGCCCGCACGGTGGTCAAGTACGCGCCCACCGAGTGCTCCAGCGTTCCGGGCGCCGTCAATCTCCCCGCCTCGCCCGACACCAACGGCCTGCGCTGCTTCCCGGTCGTCGTCGAGACGAACGACCCCACCGATCCGACGGGTCTGAAGAAGAAGTACTCCACGGACTGGTTCCACAAGCACCGTGTCGACCAGGTCCGCGAGGAGGACAAGAACGGCACCTCGCCGACCAGCGAGGTCAACTACACCTACATCGGCAGCCCCGCCTGGGCCTACGACGACGCCAGCGAGCTGACCAACAAGCCTGCCCGCACCTGGTCCGTCTACCGCGGCTACTCCAAGGTCAAGGCCGTCCACGGCGTCTCCCCCCACGTGCTCACCCGCACGGAGACCCTCTTCTACCGGGGCCTCGACGGTGACCTCAAGGCGGACGGCACCCGCCGCTCGGAATCCATCGTGGCCTCTGACACCAGTTCGGTCGCCGACCACCGGATGCTCGCGGGGCAGGTCAGGGAGACGCAGTATTTCAACGGGGTCTCCGGCCCCCTGAGCTCTGCGACCATCAACACCCCTTACCTGAAGGGCCCGATCGCTTCCCGCGACCGCTCGGCCACCGGGGCCTCGGCCCTCGAGTCCTGGATCCAGGGACAGAGGTCGACGTCCTCCCGCACGATCCTGTCGGGAGGACGACCGGACCGGAAGACCGCTGTCGAGCACACATACGATGCCGAAGGCCGGATCACGGCGACCTGGTCCAAGGGCGACACCTCCGTCGCCGACGACGACACGTGCACCAGGTACGAGTACCTCGACGACGCGGCGAAGTGGTTCAAGTCCCAGCAGACCAGGGTTCTGACCGTCGCGGCGACCTGTGACCCCGACGTCGTCTTGGGGCCCGACAACGTCATCTCCGACGCCAAGGTCGAATACGACGCCGTGGGTAACGCCGTGAAGACGGAGTCGCTCTCAGGCTTCACCAACGGAACCCCGCAGTACACCACCGAGGGCACCTCCACCTTCGACACCCACGGCCGCATCACCTCGGCGACCGACATCTACGGCAAGGTCACCAAGACGGCCTATACGCCGGCCACCGACGCGGTCGTGACCAAGATCGTCACGACCAACGCACTCGGTCACACAGCCACCACCGAGCTCGACCCCGGGCGCGGTCTGCCTCTCGTGCAGACCGACGCCAACGGTCGCGACACCGTGATGCGGTACGACGCGCTGGGCCGGACCACCAAGGTCTGGTCGCCCGACCGCGACCCGCTCACCATGACGCCGGACGCGGAGTTCACGTACACCGTCGGCCAGAACGCACCGGTCGTCATCACCAACAAGAGGCTCCTGGAGGACGGTTCCTACCGCGTCTCCTACGACTTCTACGACGGTGCGCTCCGCCTGCGGCAGACCCAGAACCCCGCGATGAACGGCGGCCGGGTCATCACCGACACCTTCTACGACAGCCTCGGCCGCGTCTGGAAGGAGAACGCGGGCTACTACAACAGCACCAGCGGCCCGGTCGCCACGATGTTCGATCCGGACGACAACGTGGTTCCGTCCTCGACGGTGACCAAGTACGACGGCGTCGGGCGTCCTGTCGAGACCATCGCGCGCCACAAGGGCAACGAGACCTGGCGGACCACGATCACCTACGGCGGTGACTGGACGGCCGTTGATCCGCCGTCCGGCGACACGCCGACGATGGCGCTGATGGACGCCGCGGGCCGCAAGACCGAGCTGCGCCAGTTCAAGGGGGACTCACCCACCGGCGCCTACGACAGGATCATCTACAGCTACGACCGCAAGGGACGGCTGGAGAAGGTCACCGACCAGATCGGCAACGAGTGGTCGACGACCTACGACGTCCGCGGTCGTGTGAAGACGACGACGGACCCCGACAAGGGCACGTCATCGATGGTGTACGACCATGGCGACCGGGTCGTCTCCATGACGGACGGCCGGAGCCCGGCTCGGACGATCGCCATGGCCTACGACGCGCTGGGCCGCGTCACGGCCACCCACGAGGGCTCGCTCAGCGGCCCGAAGCTGACGTCGCAGACGTACGACACGGTTCCCGGCGCGCTGGGTCTCCCGGCCTCCTCGACCCGTTACGTCGGCACCAACGCGTACACCCAGGCGATCACCGAGTACGACACCGAGTACCGCGTCAAGAAGACTGCGGTGACGATCCCGGCCAGTGAGGGCAAGCTCGCGGGCACGTACGCGTACAGCAACACGTACACCCCGCGCACCGGCCTCCCGCAAACCATGACGTCGCCGGCGGTCGGCGGCCTTCCCGCCGAGCGGGTGTCCATCGGCTACAACGCCCTGGACACGATCGACACCATGGCGGTCGGTACGACCACCTTCGTGGCGGGTACCGAGTACACCTCCCTCGGTGACGTGGTGCGCACCCGCGTCGACGACGCAGGCAGGCAGCTGACCACCAGCAACGTGTTCGACGAACAGACCCGCCGGACGATCCGCACGACGCACCACCAGGAAGTCGGCACGGTCGACACCGTCACGCTCAACGACATCGTCACCGACTACGACCCCGCGGGAAACGTCACCCGCATCACGGACAAGGCCGGCAACACCCCGACGGCCGCGACCACCGACGTCCAGTGCTTCGCCTACGACCACCTGCGGCGAATGACCCACGCCTGGTCTGCGTCCGACGCCTGTGCGCTGAAGCCCGGGGAAACCGGTCCTGGATCGGCGCCGGAGGTCGGCGGTCCCGACGCGTACTGGCACTCGTACACGTTCGACGCCGCCGGGAACCGCCTCAGCGAGACGAAGCACGACCCCCTCGGCGATTCCGCCAAAGACGTCAAGCGCACGTACACGTACGCCGACGGCCTGGCCACGAAAAGCCGTCTCGCCAAGGTGTCCACGACGGGCCCGCAGGGCGCGAGCGAGGAGACCTACGGCTACGACGGTGCGGGCAACATGACGTCCCGTACCTTCCCGACCAAGACACAGAGCCTCCAGTGGGACGTGGAGGGCCGGCTGGAGAAGGTGACCGCCGGTACGGATGAGTCCTCTTACGTGTACGACGCGGGCGGCAACCGACTCATCGAGCGGGAGGCCGGTGGGACGACCCTCTACCTGCCGGGCACCGAGCTGAGGCTCAACGCCTCGGGGGCGGTCGAGAAGACCACCCGCTACTACAGCCACCCGGCCGGCCCCACCATGGTCAAGGTCGCCGAGAAGGGCACTGTCAGGACGTCGTTCCTCCTCGCGGACCGCAACGGCTCATCGACGACGTCGGTCGACGCGGACACGAAGACGGTCACGCGTCGCAAGTTCACGCCGTTCGGCGAGAACCGCGGTACGGCCCCCTCGGTGTGGCCTGACGACAAGGGCTACCTCGGGGGCGCGAAGGACGCGACCGGTCTGACGCACCTCAACGCCCGCGAGTACGACCCGGCACTGGGCCGATTCATCTCGGTCGACCCTCTGATGGACATCGCCGAGTCGCAGACCATGAACCCGTACGCGTACGGGAACAACAGCCCCATCACGTACTCGGACCCGTCGGGCCTGGCCTCGTGCGACGGCAAGGGCGGCTGCGGCGCGCCCATCCAGACCGAGGGAAAGGAATCGCCCGAGGAGGTCTACGAGGACTACGAGACGAACCAGCTCGGCTACACCCTCGACACCACCCCGCCGCCGCCGCCGCCCACCACTTCCACGAGTGAGGGGGAGGTCAAGAAGGCCAAGCAGGTGCTGCGGAAGTCCAAGACAGACGTCATCCTCGAGATCGCGCTGGAAGTCGCCAAGGGGATCAGCGCCTTCGACGACATCAAGGCCTGCCTCGGCGGTGACGTGTGGGCCTGCGGATCACTCGCCCTGGACGCGGCCATGCCGCTCGCAGGAAGGGCCAAGCGCACGCTCAAGGCGCTCGAGGCCGCCTGGAAGATGTACCACCGCTGGGAAGACGAGGTCCGCTGGGCCGTCAGCGTCATGCGACGGGCAGACGAAGACGCCGTGGCCATGGCGAAGTACGCCGAGGAGTACGCCGCCTGGAGGAAGACCGCCGACGCGGCGATGGCCGCGTCGAAGAAGGCCGACGAAGTGGCGGCCGACGCGGCGAAGAGATCCGGAGGCGGATCGGGGTCCTGTCCGATCCGGAACAGCTTCACGCCGGAAACGAAGGTCCTCCTGGCCGACGGCACCACCAAGCCGATCAAGGACCTGCAGCCGGGCGACGAAGTCCTCGCGACGGACGAGAAGACCGGCGAGACGGCGGGCAAGGACATCACGGCGACGATCGTGGGCGAGGGCGAGAAGCACCTGGTCCGCGTCACGATCGACACGGACGGCGACAAAGGCGAGGCCACGGCCACCCTGACGGCCACCGACGGCCACCCCTTCTGGGTCCCGGCCCTCAACAAGTGGATCGTCGCCAAGGACCTTAAGCCCGGCCAGTGGCTCCGCACGAGCGCAGGCACCCACGTCCAGGTCACCGCGGTCCGCGCCTGGACCCAGCCGGCCAGCGTCCGCAACCTGACGGTCGCCGACTTCCATACGTACTATGTGCTGGCGGGGGCTACCACAGTTCTGGTACATAACTGTGGCTCCGCCGAAGAGCAGGGAAGCGGAAACCAATGGAAAACCAGCGACCAACTGAGCGGGGCCACCGGCAAAACGTCAGCGTCCCGGAATCGCGCCATTAATGCGCTCATCAAGGAGGATTTCCCGGACCTGAAGTTCACTCATCGCCCCGTGTACAGCTACGGGGTAAACTCCGGAATGGCTAAGCCTAATGTGGGCACTCAAATTGGATACAAGCGGTTTGCGAGCCGTGCTTTGCTTCGCAACACTCTGGTCCATGAAGAGCTCCATCACCGCTGGTTCGCCCGCGGCCTAACCAACCATCATCCTCGCGACGGTTCCGGGACATCGGACAGGTTCTATTCCATCATCGCTCGCTATGAATCCATGAGGGGTTGGTCATGACCGAACAGGCGGCGCGGCTCCCAGGCCCGTGCCAGGAATGCGGCGGAACTGGCACGGAGTGGCTAGTTCAGTCTGCCAAAGATGGGCGCCTCGGCTGGGAAGTCGAATGGGACTGCGCCACATGCGGAATCTCGCATGACTCGGGCGAGGGATGGCCACCGCCAAGAGTCCGCAACGCCATCCTGGGTCAGCATGGGCCCCACTGCTTGAAGCTCGTCGACCCCGCAGCCCACGGAGGAGTGATCCTGAAGTCCTTCCGGTCAGCTTTCGGTACGTCGATTCAAGAGGCGAAAATAATGGCAGACGAGCTGAAGCAGCGGGGTTATGAAGGAACACTCGTGGAGGCATCGCTCCTCTCCGAACTGCTGGATAAGTCCGGAATCTTCAGCGTGACACGATCCGGCCACTGCAGCTAGTCGAGTACGTACGGCCCTGCCAGTCATACCCTGGCAGGGCCGCTTCGTTTGCCGTAGTGGCCCACGCACGATAAATCCACAAGCCGTCACTCGCATCAGGCGGTGGTCAAGCCAGCCGCGTGGCCTAGCGTTCACCGGCTCGCGCCGCGTTCCACCCCGCCAGTTCCGGCGCCTTGTCCGTGATGATGCCGTCCACGCCCAGGTCGGCCAACTCGCTCCAGCGCTTCGGGTCGTTGACCGTCCAGACGTTCACCTTCACACCCGCGGAGTGGAGGTCCTTTACCACCTCGGGGCGCGTCTTCAGGGCCTCGTCGGAGACGTTGTACGCCATTACGTCGAGGTCCTTGGCGACCGCCACCGGGTCCGCGTCCAGCTTGCCCTGCAGGAAGGCCATCGGGACCTGCGGGGCCAGCTGGCGCACATGCTTCAGGGACTCCGGGAAGAAGCTCTGGACCATCACCCGGTCCATCATCCCTTCGTCCCGCACGGTGTGGATGATGCGCTCGATGTCCGCCTTGCCGCGTGTTCCGGTGATGTCCAGCAGGAGTTTTCCGCCCCGCTCCCGCAGGTCCGCGAGCTGGGCGGCCAACGTCGGTATCCGGGTTCCTTTGTACTCCGGCGCGAACCAGGAACCCGCGTCCAAGGCGTCGATCTCCGCCGAGGTCAGCTTGCCGATGTTGCCCTTGCCGTTGGTCGTCCGGTCCACAGTCGCGTCGTGGAGCACGTAGAGGCCACCGTCCCGGCTCGGCCGCACATCGTTCTCGATCCAGTCCGCTCCTGCCCGGCGTGCCACCTCACCCGCGACCAGGGTGTTCTCTGGAGCTACGGCAGAGGCTCCCCGGTGAGCGATCACCTCCGGCACGGAGGCGGTGGCGGGCGCCGTGTCTCGGTCGGTCACCAGGAATGCGGCAGTCGCCACCGCGGCAAGAGCGGCAGCGGTCACGGCTGCGACGCGGCGGCGTCGGCCTCGTATAGAAGTCACGCTGGCGGACCTTAACATGGGGGTCCGGGCCGACCACGTCCAAGGCGGGTGCCGGCGGACGCGACCCCTTCCCGGATCAGGAGATATCGGGCTCCGTCTCGAAATCCCTTGGCGACGTACGACCCGTCGCATCGCGGCTTGTCACGGTTCTGCCGGTGATCAGTGCCGCGTCCGAAGACGGAGAGCCGTCCTCGTCTCGGCGACCGCAGCGTCGAAGGACTCCGCCGGCTATTCGACCGGGGATGGCGCCCCCTTGCCGCTGAGCACTGTGAGACAAATCCGACGACGTTCGGGACGTCGTCCTCAGGAGTGACCGTCGGAAGAGCGCCCGCGACGGAGCCTCGGGCCGCTGCGCCGGGCCCGGCCGTCGGTGACGGCCGGGCGGCGGGGGTCACTTGACGTTGACGGCCTTCCAGGCCGCGTTGACGGCGGTGTACTCCGGGGAGGTCGGGCCGTAGAGGTCGGAGGCGGCGGTGAGGGTGGCGGTGCGGGCGCCGGCGTAGGTGGTGGTGGAGGTCATGTAGGTGGAGAGGGCCTTGTACCAGATGCGGTACGCCTTCTCGCGGCCTATGCCGGTGAGGGTGGAGTTGTCGTAGGTCGGGGAGGTGTAGGTGACGCCGTTGATCGTCTTGGTGCCGCTGCCCTCGGCCAGGAGGTAGAAGAAGTGGTTGGCCGGGCCCGACGAGTAGTGGACGTCGAGGCGGCCGAGGCTGCTGGACCAGTAGTCGGCGGAGTTGCCGTCCTTGCTGGGACGGTCCATGTGGCGGAGCGGGGTGCCGTTGCCGCGGATGTCGATCTTCTCGCCGATGAGGTAGTCGCCGGGGTCGGAGGGGTTCGCGGCGTAGAACTCGACCGCGGTGCCGAGGATGTCGGAGGTGGCCTCGTTGAGGCCGCCGGACTCCTTGCTGTAGCGGAGGTTGGCCGTGGCGGCGGTGAGGCCGTGGGTCATCTCGTGGCCGGCGACATCGAGGGACGTGAGCGGCTTGGCGTTGCCGGCGCCGTCGCCGTACGTCATGCAGAAGCAGGAGTCGGACCAGAAGGCGTTGACGTACGCGTTGCCGTAGTGGACGCGGGAGTAGGCGGCGACGCCGTCGCCGCGGATGCCGTTGCGGCCCAGCTCGTTCTTGTAGAAGTCCCAGGTGACCGCCGCGCCGTAGTGGGCGTCGGCGGCGGCCGTCTCGCGGTTGCTCGCGAGGCCGTCGCCCCAGGTGTCGGTGGAGTTGGTGAAGAGGGTGCCGGTGCCGCTGGTGGCGCCCTTGAGGTCGTACGTCTTGTGGCCGCCGCGGGCGGTGTCCGTGAGGGTGAAGCCGGGGGCGGTGCCGAGGGTGACCTGGCCGCTGTACTGGGTGTTGCCGACGCCCGTCTCGATCGCCTCGTACGCGTGGAGCTCCTTGCCCGTGGCGGCGTCCGTGATGACGTGGCGCTCGCTCGGCGTGCCGTCGTGCTGGAGGCCCTTCTCCACGGTCTCCCAGGCGAGGACGGGCTTGCCGCCGGCCGCCCAGATCACCTTGCGGGCGCCTTCGCGGGCCTCGGTGGCGGTCGTCGTGGCGGGGACGGCGATGCTCGCCTTCGTCGCCTTCGTGGTGGAGCGGGCGCCGTTCTTCTTCTGGTGGACCACGAGGTCGCCGCCGAGCACCGGCAGGCCGTCGTACGTGCGCTCGTAACGGGTGTGGACCGTGCCGTCCGCGTCCTTGACGACGTCGCGGGCGACCAGCTTCTCGCGGGCGGTGAGGCCGATCGCCTGCGCCGTCTCGGACGCCGACGCCTGAGCCTGGCGGATCGCGGCGGCCCGCTCGGGGGCGCTGAGGACGAGGGCGGTGGCCCCCGGCTCGCTGCCGGTCTCGTTCACGGCCGCGGCTCCGGCGGTTCCGGTCTGGACGCCGACGACGACCATGGCGGCCGAGGCGACGAGGGCGGCGGTGCGGACGACGGTCCGGCGGTGCGAGGACTGCTGGCGGATCACGCGGGCTCCTTCGCTGAAACGCGTGGGGGTTCATGTGGGGGGTGACGCGGAGGGGAGCGTGCCAGCAGAACCGGGTTTTTGACAGGTATGCAACAAGAATGTGACCATCTGTTGTCCGAAGGGCGGGGTGACGCGTCCGGTATGCGGCACCCTCAACGGGGGTGGGCGGGGGCGGTTTTGGGGCATGCGGAAGCCCCCTGCCCCCTCCGGCGGGGAGGTGGGGGCAGGGGGCTTCCGTATGCCCTGGGGAGGGCGGTACGTCAGGCCGAGCGCTTCTTCGGGGTCGACTTCTTCGCCGCAGTCTTCTTCGCCGTCGTCTTCTTCGCCGTTGTCTTCTGAGCTGCCGTCTTCTGCGCCGTTGTCTTCTGCGCTGCCGTCTTCTTCGCCGGCGTCTTCTTGGCGGTCTTCCTCGCCGCCGTTCGCTTCTCCGCCGGCTCCGTCTCGGCCGGCTCCTTCTCGGCCGTGTCCTTCTCCGCCTCCGCCGCCTTCTTCGCCGCCGCCTTCCTCGGCGGGCGGCTCGTGATGTCCGTGACCTCCGCCGGTTCGCCGCGGGCCTCCTTCGCCTCGCGGACGCTCTTCTCCAGCGCCGCCATCAGGTCGATCACCTGGCCGCCGCCGCGTTCCTCGCCCGGTTCCGGCGGCGCGACCCCCTCGCCGCCCGCCGCCTTCGCCGCGATCATCTCCTCCACCGCCTCGCGGTAGTCGTCGTGGAGGGTGCTGATGTCGACCTCGCCGAGGGTGGCCATCAGGGCGTCCGCCAGGTCGAGTTCGGCGTCACGGACGGTGACCGGGGTCTCCGGGGCCACGCCCTCCGGCGCGCGGATCTCGTCGGGCCAGAGCAGGCCGTGCATGGCGATCACGTCGTCCACCACCCGGAGCATGCCGAGCCGTTCGCGGCCCCGCAGCGCGAACTTCGCCACCGCCACCTTGTCGCTGCGCTTCAGCGCCTCCCGCAGGAGCGTGTACGGCTTGGCGGCCGGCACGCCGTTCGCGGAGAGGTAGTACGCGGCGTCCATCTGGAGCGGGTCGATGTCGGCCGCCGGGACGAAGGCGACGATCTCGATCGTCTTGGCCGTGGGCAGCGGCAGCGCGGCCAGGTCCTCGTCGGTGATCGGGATCATGGTGCCGTCGGCGTCCTCGTACGCCTTCCCGATCTCGGCCTGCGTGACCTCCTCGCCGTCCAGCTCGCAGACCTTCCGGTAGCGGATCCGGCCGCCGTCGGCCTCGTGGATCTGGCGGAAGGAGACGGACCGGCTCTCCGTGGCGTTCACGAGCTTGATCGGAATGCTGACCAGGCCGAAGGATATGGCGCCGTTCCAGATCGATCGCACGGTTCGCTCCCTTCATACCGGTTTGTCGGGATTCGTGGGAGCCTCATCGTATGACGCCCATCACAGAGGTGGCGGGGCGCCGCATCACGCTCAGTAACCTCGGCAAGGTCATCCATCCGGCCACCGGCACCACCAAGGGCGAGCTGCTGCACTACTACGCCACCGTCGAGGCCGCGATCCTGCCGCATCTGCGCGACCGGCCCGTGTCCTTCCTGCGCTATCCGGACGGGCCCGGCGGGCAGCTCTTCTTCACCAAGAATCCGCCGCCCGGTACGCCCGCCTGGGTGGCCACCACGCCCGTTCCGCGCACCGAGGACCCGCGCGCCCGGCAGGTGATGGTCCAGGACCTGCCGTCGCTGGTGTGGGCGTCCAACCTGGTCGTCGAGTTCCACACGCCGCAGTGGACCGCCGCCGCCCCCGCCGTCGCCGACCGGCTCGTCCTCGACCTCGACCCGGGACCGCCCGCCACCGTCGTCGACTGCTGCCGGGTCGCGCTCCACCTGCGCGAACGGCTCGCCGGCGACGGTCTGACCGCCTTCGCCAAGACCTCCGGCGCCAAGGGGCTCCATCTGCTGGTCCCGGTCGTGCCGACGCCGTCCGGGGAGGTCTCCGCGTACGCCAAGCGGCTCGCCGTCGAGGCCGAGGCGGAGCTTCCGGCGCTGGTCACGCACCGGATGGCGAAGGCGCTGCGCCCCGGAAAGGTCTTCGTCGACCACAGCCAGAACGCCGCCGCCAAGACCACCGCCACCCCCTACACCCTCCGCGCGCGCGAGCGGCCCACCGTCTCCGCGCCGGTCACCTGGGAGGAGGTCGAGGCGTGCGCGGACCCCGCCGACCTCTCCTTCGCCATGGGCGACATCGCGCCACGTCTGGAGCGGTACGGGGAACTGCTGGGGCCCCTGTTCGACGCGGGACGGGCGGGGAGAGTGCCGTGACGAATGCGGTGAACAGCAGCGGCGGCGTCGTGCTGGTGCCGCCGGTGGACGTCATGCGGCCCCGGTCGGTGGCGGAGATCCCCGCGCAGGCGCCGGCGCCCCGGGAGCTGCAGTACTCGCTCAAGCTCGACGGGTTCCGGGCGCTCGCCTTCGTCCTGGAGGGCGGGCGGGTGGTGCTCCAGTCGCGGTCCCGGCGCGACCTCGCCCCCGAGTTCCCGGACGTCGCGGCGGCGCTCGCGGCGCTGCTGCCGCCCGGGATCGTGCTGGACGGCGAGCTGTGCGCGTACCGCGACGGGCGGCTCAGCTTCACCGACCTGCTGCGGACGCACGCCGACCGGGTGCGGACCGGGGTGCCCGTCTCGTACATCGCCTTCGACCTGCTCGCGATGCCCGGCAGGGACGTCCGCGCGCTGCCGCTGCGGGACCGGTGGGAGCTGCTCGGCGCGGCGCTGCGCGAGGCCGGGCCGCCGCTCCAGCGGGTGCTGGCCACGGAGGACGAGGAGACGGCGCGCGCGTGGTTCCGGGACCTGCGGGAGGCGGGCGTGGAGGGCGTGGTGGCCAAGGCGATGGGGTCCGCGTACCGCTCCGGTGCCACCTGGGCGTGGCGGAAGGTGCGGCACGCGGAGACGGTCGACGCGGAGCTGATCGGGCTGATCGGCCCGGCGGAACGGCCGCGGGCGCTGCTGGTCCGGCTGCCGGACGGGCGGGCGGTGCCGACGGTGCCCAGGCTGACGCCGTTGCAGGCCCGCGAGGTCGGCGGGCGGGTCGCGGAGGTCGGCGGCGGCCTCGTGCCGGACACCGATCCCGAGCACGGCCCGTACCTGCGGCTCGCCGTGCCGCTGACGGTGGAGCTGCGGCAGGCCGCCGGACGGCAGACGGGCGCGCCGGCGTTCGTGCGCTTCCGGGGCGAGGGGGTGTGACGTACGGCCGCCGGGCGGTCGTACGACGGCGAGATCCGGCGCCGGGCGGTGCGTTCCTCACTCCCGTGCACGCGCGCGTGAGGCGCACGAGGCCCAACACGCCTGTCGCTGACCGCAGATGGCGCAAACCGAGCGCAACGTTCGCCGGTCCGGGGGTCGGTGGCGTCCGTTCGGCGTCGATGTCCCTCCTGTGGTGCACACTTGCTGCCTGGTATGAGGGCTCACGGGGAAGGCGGCCGGGCGATGCTGACGGGGATCGAGGAGGTCGACTGGGCCTCGCTGGGGCACGCGTACGGCCCCGCGGACGACGTTCCGGCGCTGCTCCGCGGTCTCGCCTCGGCCGACCCCGCCGAGCGGGAGGCCGGTCTCGACGGCATGTACGGCGCGGTCCACCACCAGGGCGACGTGTACGACTCCACGCTCGCCTGCATCCCGTTCCTGCTGGAGCTGGTCGCCGACCCCGTCGTCCAGGACCGCGGCGGCATCGTCGAACTCCTCACCAGCATCGGCGGGATCGAGCTCGTCGACGAGGACGACGACCTGAACGGGCCGGCCGGGCCCGGCGGGGACGACGACGGGTTCGTCCCGGCCGCGAACTTCGCGATGGCCGCCGCCGCCGTCGCGGCCGGCGCGGACGTGTTCCTCGGCCTGGTCGACGACGCCGATCCGGAGGTGCGGCTGGCGGTGCCGGTGGCGCTGGCGTCGCTGCACCCGGACCCCGCGCGCGTGCTGACTCTGCTGCGGGAGCGGCTGACCGTGGAGCCGGACACGGAGGTGCGGCTGGCGCTGGTGGAGGCGGTGGGGCGGATCGCGCTGCGGCACGCGTCGCTGCGCGGCGAGACCGTCGACTGGCTGGGCTGGCTGGCGGGCGCGGCGCAGGACCCGGGGCTGCGGCTGGCGGCGCTGGCGCAGCTCGCGCGGTGTGCGCCAGGGCGGATCCCGGACGATGTCGTGGGGCGGGTGACGGCGCTGCTGGAGGAGATCCGGACGGCGCCGGAACCGGGGGACGGGGGCGGCGAGCCGGGTCCGGCGCGGATGCCGGTGACGCTCGTGGGGCAGGTGCGGGAGCTGCTGGAAGAGCACGTGACGGGCCGGCGGACGCCGTGGACGGAGGAGCTGCTGCGGACGCTGCACGGTGCGCTGGACGACCGGGTGGACGACCGGATCGCGCTGATCACGGCGCAGTTGCGGAGCCCGGACGCGGGGCAGCGGTCGGACGCGATCTGGTTGTGCGGCGGGCTGATACGGCTCTGGCGGGGGCGGTACGAGGAGGTCGTGCGGCTCGTCGGGGAGCAGCTGGCCGATCCGGACGCGCGGCTGCGGGAGGCCGCCACCTCGTTCCTGGAGCGGTTGTTCGAGCGGGGCGCGCCGGCGGCGGACGCGTTGGCGGGCGTCCTCGCCCGGGGGGCGGGCGGGGCGCCCGGTGTGTCCGGGGGGCTGGCGGAGCTGACCGGCCGGACCGGGCGGGACGGGGCGCTGCTGGCGCTGGCGCGGAGCGGCGACGCGCGGGCCGTGCCGCTGCTCGCGCGGGCGCTGGAGGGGCCGGGTGAGGTGCGGCGGGAGCTGCTGTACGCGGTGGACGGGCTGGGCCCCGCCGCGGCGGGGCTGGCGCCGTTGCTGCGGCGGCGGCTGGCGGCGGTGGCGCTGGACGAGGACCTGTACGACCGGGCGGCGCCGTTGCTGTACGCGCTGGCGGCGGTGCGGGGCCGGGAGGCGCTGCCGGAGGTGCTGCGGGTGCTGCGCGGGGCGCCGGCGCACCGGCGCGCGTGGGTGCGGGAGGCGGCGGCGCGGACCCTGGGGGCGTTCGGGCCGGCCGCGCGGGAGGCCGTGCCGGAGCTGCGGGAGCTGCTGGCCGCGGAGTCGGCGCCGGTCGCCACGACGGCGGCGGGGGCCCTGTGGGCGGTCGAGGGGGACGCGGACGCGGTGGTGCCGGTGCTGGTGCGGTGGCTGCGGCCGGGGACGTCGGGGGCCGACCGGTGCGCGGCGGCGCAGACGCTGGGCGCGATCGGGCCGGCGGCGGCCGGTGCGGCGCGGGCGCTGCGGCCGGGGCTGACCTCGCGCGACCTGTGGGAGCGGGTGCGGTGCGCGGCGGCGCTGTGGCGGGTGTCCGGGGAGACGGAGCGGACGCTTCCGGTGCTGCTGGCGGCCTGGGAGGAGAACCGGCACGCGCGCGTGGACATCGCGGAGTGCTTCGCGGAGATGGGCCCGGCCGCGGCGGCGGCCCAGCTGCCGGTCCTCACGGAGCTGACCCGCCGCCGCCGGCACAACGCCCGCGAGGGCGCCTCCGGCAGCCATGACATCCACCAGGACGAGAAGCTGCTGACCCTGTGCCGGGCGGCCCTGGCCCGCATGGAGCGCCGGGACGCGCGGTAGGCGGCTCCCCCGCGAGACCGGGGCCGCTCCGCCCCGCCATCCTGCCCCGCCCGTCCCTTCCGCCCCTCCCTTCGGCCCCTCCCGTCCGCCCCTTCGTCCTGCCTTCCGCTCGCACGACAATTCCGGCAATCGAACAATGGGAGGCGATTCCGCCTATCGTTCTGATCCGTACGGACTCGGTACCGACTCCGCACCGACCGATCCGGAGGAGCAGCGTGAGACCCCTGACCGTCCGGCTCGCCGCTGCGCCCGCCGCCCTCGTGCTGGGCGCGGTGGTCCTCACCGGCTGCGGCGGTGAGGGCGGGCTCAAGAGCGACGGTCCGGCGGAGACGGCGGTGGGGCCGGTGCGGCTCTGGCCGGAGCTGCCGCCCGCCTCGGACCCGCCCGTCGACTACGGCGAGACGGACACGCCCCGCGTGCCGGGGATCGCCGTGCGGAACGCCGACGTGCGGAGCGTGGACCCGGTGGCGGTGGTGCGGGCCGAGGTGGCCGCCCGCCCGGGCACGTACTCCGGCGGCGACGGGATGGACGACGCGACCGCCCGCGCGGTCCTCGCCTGCGACACCGCGCCGGCCGCCTGCCCGGTGCTGTCGCCGTACTACCGGGACCTCACCGGGAACGGCCGGGACGAGCTGATCGTGGGGATCCGGATGCCGGAGCAGCAGGTCGCCGTCCGGGTGTACCTCGCCGAGCGCGGCGGGCTCACCCGGGTGATGTCCACGGTCGAGCAGGTGATCAGCGTGGAGCTGGCCGGCCGGGACCTGATCGTGCGGGCCGCGTCGGCGGGGATCCCCGGGTACGAGTACCGCACCGCGTGGTCGTGGGACGAGCGGCAGCACAGCATGCTTCCGGCGCGCGACGAGATCGTGCCCGTACGGACGACGCCCGTGCCGTCCGGGACCGCCGGCCCGCGTCCGGAGCCGGCGCCGTGACCGCGCGCCGCGCCCGCCGGCCCCGGGCGCCCGCCTGGACCGCGACGCTCACCTGGAAGGCCGCGGTCTTCATCGCCGTGATGTGCTGCGCGCTGGCCGCGCTGCTCGGCACGCTGGTGCACGTGTCGGTGACCGGGCAGACCGAGCGGGACGCCCGGGAGAAGTCGCTGGCCCGGCTGGTGGACGTGACCCGGCTGTACGAGGCGGGCGAACCGCTGCCGCCGTTCGCCGGGCTCGATCCGGACGGGCTGCCGGAGCCGCTGCGGCGGCTGACCGCGCGCGGCGAGCGCGGCACCATGGTCGCCGACCACCGGGGGCGGCCCACCATGTGGGCAGCGGGCCCGGCGGACGGGCACGCGCTGGCCGTACGGGTCGACCACAGCCTCGGCGCGGGGACCCTCGACGCCCTGGACCGGTCGATCGTCGGCTCCTCGGTCCTCGCGATCGCGGTGACCCTGGCGGTCGGCGTCACGGCCGTCACCCGGGTCACCCGGCGGCTGCACGCGACCGCGCAGGTGGCCCGCCGGATCACCGCCGGCGACCTGGACGCGCGCGTGGACGACCCGCGGACGCGGGACCCGCGGCGCCCGCAGGACGAGGTGGCGACGGTGTCCGGGGCGCTCGACACCATGGCGTCCTCGCTCCAGCGCAAGCTGCAGAGCGAGCAGCGGTTCACGGCGGACGTGGCCCATGAGCTGCGGACCCCGCTGACCGGCCTCTCGGCCGCCGCCGAACTCCTGCCGGAGGGGCGGCCGGCCGAGCTGGTGCGGGACCGGGTGCGGGCGATGCGCGGGCTGACCGAGGACCTGCTGGAGATCTCCCGCCTGGACGCCCGCAACGAGACGGTCGACCTGGCCGTGCACGACCTCGGCCCGCTGGTGGAGCGGGTGGTGCGGGCGTCCGGCACGGAGACGGAGGTGCGGATCGTCCGGGACGCGGCGGTGGAGACGGACCGGCGGCGCCTGGAGCGGGTCCTCGGCAACCTGGTGGCCAACGCGCACCGGCACGGCCGGCCGCCGGTCGTGGTGACCGTGGACGGTCCGGAGGTGACGGTGCGGGACCACGGGCCGGGCTATCCGGCGTATCTGCTGGCCTCCGGTCCGCAGCGGTTCCGCACCGAGAGCGGCGGCAAGGGGCACGGGCTCGGGCTGACCATCGCGGTGGGGCAGGCGGAGGTGATCGGCGCGGAGCTGGTCTTCGCCGCCGCCCCGGACGGCGGCGCCGAGGCCCGGATCCGCCTGCCGGAGTACGTACGGCTCGCGGACGACGACCCGGAGCAGGGCTGACCGGCCGCACCGCCGCCCCCGGGGGCGCGGCCCCGCACGGCACACCGTCACACAAAAGGGACATACGGCATACGGCTTGCTACGTTGCCGACCATGACCGCACCTCGGACCACGGACGCTCCCCCGGACGCGCCGCCGCCCGGTGTCCGGGTCCCGAAGCGGCGCGGGGTGGAGCTGGTGCTGCTCCTCGGCGCCGTCCTCATCTCCGTCTGCGGCTACGCCGAGGTGGGCCTCGCCCACGACGGGGCCGTGCCGCCGGACGCCGCCCGGTACGGGGCGGGGCTCGGCCTCCTCGCGCTGCTCGCGCACCTCGCCGTGCGGTTCCGGGCCCCGTACGCCGATCCGCTCCTGCTGCCGATCGCCCTGCTGCTCAACGGGCTCGGTCTGGTGCTGATCTACCGGCTGGACCTGGAGACCCCGCGCGACCAGGCGGCCACCCCGCAGCTGATCTGGTCGACGCTCGGCGTGGCGCTGTTCATCGTGGTCGTGCTGGTGCTGCGCGACCACCGGGCCCTCCAGGGGTACGCGTACGTCTCGGTGGCCGCCGCGCTCGCCCTGATGATCCTGCCGATCTTCTTCCCGGCGGTGAACGGCGCCCGGATCTGGATCCGGATCGGCGGGCTGTCGTTCCAGCCGGGCGAGTTCGCGAAGATCCTGCTGGCGGTCTTCTTCGCCGCGTACCTCTCGGCCAACCTCAGCGTGCTGGCGTACGCCGGCCGCCGGATCTGGCGGTTCCAGTTCCCCACCTGGCGGGTGCTCGGGCCGATCGTGGCGATCTGGCTGGTGAGCGTCGGTGTCCTCGTCCTGGAGCGGGACCTCGGCACCTCGCTGCTCTTCTTCGGCCTCTTCGTGATCATGCTGTACGTGGCGACCGGGCGGACCGGCTGGATCGCGATCGGGCTGCTGCTGGCCGCGGCGGGGGCCTTCCTCATCGGGTCCGTCGAACCGCACGTGCACGGGCGGGTGGAGGACTGGCTGGATCCGTACGCCTCCATCCGGGCCGGCGACGGGCCCGGGCAGCTGGCGCAGTCGCTGTTCGCGTTCGCGGCCGGCGGGATGCTCGGCACCGGCCTCGGCCTCGGCCACTCGGTGCTCATCGGCTTCGCCGCCAAGTCGGACTTCATCCTGGCGACGGCCGGCGAGGAGCTGGGGCTCGTCGGGCTGACCGCGCTCTTCCTGCTGTACGCGCTCTTCGTGGCGCGCGGCTACCGGGCGGGGCTCGCGCTGCGGGACCCGTTCGGGCGGCTGCTCGCGGTCGGGCTGGCGTCGATCGTGGCGCTCCAGGTGTTCGTGATCGCGGGCGGGGTGATGGGGCTGATCCCGCTGACGGGCATGGCGATGCCGTTCCTGGCACAGGGAGGGTCGTCGGTGGTGACGAACTGGGTGATCGTCGCGCTGCTGGTCCGGGTCAGCGACTCGGCGCGGGCGCCGCAGCCGGAGGCCGCCGACACCGGCGAGCTCGCCACGGTGGGGGCCGGCCGGTGATCCGGTACATCCGGCGGGCCGCCGCGCTCTGCCTGCTGCTGCTCGCCGCGCTGCTGGTCAACGCGGCCCGGGTGATGCTGGTCGAGGCGGAGGAGCTGGACGCGAACCCGGCCAACCGGCGGAACGCCATCGTCCGCTGGGCCGAGCCGCGCGGCGCGATCGTCGTCGACGGCGAGCCGGTGACGGGCTCCCGGGACAGCGGCCAGCAGCTGCGCTGGGAGCGGACCTACCTGCGGGGTCCGCTGTACGCGCCGGTGACGGGCTACGCCTCCCAGACGTACGGCACCACGCTGGTCGAGCACGCGGAGGACGCGCTCCTCGCCGGCACCGACCCGGCGCTGGCGCCGCTGCCGCTGTGGAACGACCTCACCCGGGGCCGCTCCCCCGGCGGCGACGTGGTGACGACGATCCGGGCGCCGCTGCAGGAGGCCGCCTACCGGGGGCTCGGCGGCAAGCGGGGCGCGGTCGTGGCGCTGGAGCCGTCGAGCGGCCGGATCCTGGCGCTGGTCTCCTCCCCCTCGTACGAGCCGGGGGTGCTCTCCGGCACCGGGCCGGACGTGAAGGACGCCTGGACCCGGCTGACCACCTCGCCGAACCAGCCGATGCTGAACCGGGCGCTGCGGCAGACGTACCCGCCCGGCTCCACCTTCAAGATCGTGACGGCGGCGGCGGCGCTGGACGCCGGCGTGGTGCGGGACGTGGACGCGCCGACGGACACGCCGGACCCGTTCGTGCTGCCGGGCACCCGGCAGGTGCTGCCGAACGAGGCCCGGGGCTGCGAGGACGCCTCGCTCGCGTACGCCCTCCAGTGGTCCTGCAACACGGTGATGGCCGGGCTCGGCGTGGAGGTGGGCCTGGCGGGCATGGTGGAGGCGGCGGAGCGCTTCGGCTTCGGCGACCCGGCGCTGCGGGTGCCGTCGTGGGTGGCGGTGTCGAACTTCGACCGCGACATGAGCCCGGACCAGCTGGCGCTGTCGTCGATCGGGCAGTTCAACACGACGGCGACGCCGCTCCAGATGGCGATGGTGGCGGCGGCCGTCGCCAACACCGGGGAGATCGCGCGGCCGTACCTGATCGAGCGGACGACCACCTCCGGCGGCACGACGGTGGACCGCACCCCGCGCCGCAGCCACCGCCAGGCGATGAACCCGTCGACGGCCCTCCAGCTCCAGCGGCTGATGGTGCGGGCGGTGGACGAGGGCACGGGCGGGAACGCGGCGATCCCCGGCGCCCGCGTCGGCGGCAAGACCGGCACCGCGCAGCACGGCCTCGGCAACACCGGCACCCCGTACGCCTGGTTCATCGCCTGGGCGCAGGCCGAGGACTCGGCCCGCCCGGCGGTCGCGGTGGCGGTCGTCGTGGAGGACGCGGAGGCGTCCCGCACCGACATCAGCGGCGGCGGCAGCGCGGCCCCGATCGCCCGGGACGTGATGCGCGAGGCGCTGCGCCTGGAGGCGGAGGCCCGTACCGCGGGCGCGCCGGGGGCGGGCGGCGGCCGGGACGAGGACGCCGCTCCCGCGCGTCCGGCGGTCCCGCGCGGCGCCCCGGGCGCCGGGCCGCGCGCCGTCAGTCCGACGCGCCGTCCGTGATCGCCTCGGCCACCTCCGCCACGCGGGCTTGTTCCTCGGCGGCGAAGCGTTCGGCGTCGAGGCGTTCCGCGATCTCCTCGTCCTGGGTCATCAGCAGGTCGAGGCTGGAGTCGCCGAGGTCGAAGACGCCCATGTCGAGGTATGCCTTCTGGAGGCGTTCGCCCCACAGGCCGATGTCCTTGACGCAGGGCACGATCCGGCTGAACAGCAGCTTCCGGAAGAGGTGCAGGAACTCGCTCTGCTCGCTGAACTCCTCGGCCTCCTTCTTCGGGATGCCGAAGTTCTCCAGCACCTCGACGCCGCGCAGCCGGTCGCGCATCAGGTAGCAGCCCTCGATGACGAACTCCTCCCGCTCGCGCAGTTCGGCGTCGGTGAGCTGCTTGTAGTGGTCGCGCAGGGCCATCCGGCCGAAGGCCACGTGCCGGGCCTCGTCCTGCATGACGTAGGCGAGGATCTGCTTCGGCAGCGGCTTGTCGGTGGTGTCGCGGATCATGCCGAAGGCGGCGAGCGCCAGGCCCTCGATGAGCACCTGCATGCCGAGGTAGGGCATGTCCCAGCGGGAGTCGCGGAGGGTGTCGTCGAGGAGCGCCTGGAGGTGGTCGTTGATCGGGTACAGCATCCCGATCTTCTCGTGGAGGAAGCGGCCGTAGATCTCGGCGTGCCGGGCCTCGTCCATGGTCTGGGTGGCGGAGTAGAACTTGGCGTCGAGGTCGGGCGCGGACTCGACGATCCGGGCGGCGCAGACCATGGCGCCCTGTTCGCCGTGGAGGAACTGGCTGAAGTTCCAGGAGGCGTAGTGGCGGCGGAGTTCGCCCTTGTCGCGTTCGGTGAGCTTGGCCCAGTGCCGGGTGCCGTACAGGGCGAGCGCCTCGTCGGGGGTGCCGAGCGGGTCGTACGGGTCGACCTCCAGCTCCCAGTCGATGCGGCGGGCGCCGTCCCACTGCTTGTCCTTGCCCTTCTGGTAGAGGGCGAGGAGCCGGTCACGGCCGGCGTCGGCCATGTCGTACTCCCAGGAGAAGCGGGCCTCGCCGGTGGCGGGGATCTCCCGGCCGGGTCCGGACGGGGGGTTCACGTAGAGCTCGTGCGTCGACATCGACCACTCCTTCCGGCCTGACGGCGTGTCAGCCGCTGCCAGCAGGCTCACACGCTGCTGGACGAAGCGTCAACAAGTCGCGCGTGAAGGATTGACGGGCTTGCTGACGGGCAGTCTGATAAAGAGTGACCGACGGTAACCCCGATCTGCCGCCAGCGAGGTGCCCCGCCATGAGTCCCTTCACCGAGCCCGACCTCACCCTGCTGCGGGACGCGCTGGGGCCGCTCCGTGACCGCGAGCGGCTCGCCGCACGGCTCCTGGAGGCGTCACGCAAGCACTCCCACGACCCCGACGCCGAACTCGACTGGGACGCGCCCTTCGAGGACGGCCTCTGGTACTGGCCGCCGGAGCTGGTCTCGCTCTACGGCACCCCGCTGTGGCGGCGGATGTCCGAGGAGCAGCGGATCGCCCTCTCCCGCCACGAGGCCGCGTCGCTCGCCTCGCTGGGCATCTGGTTCGAGGTCATCCTGATGCAGCTGCTCGTCCGGCACATCTACGACAAGCCGCTGACCAGCCATCACGTCGGCTACGCGCTCACGGAGATCGCCGACGAGTGCCGGCACTCGATGATGTTCGCGCGGCTGATCCGCAAGAGCGGGACCGGCGAGTACCCGGTGCCACGGGTCTACCACAACCTCGCCCGGGTCCTGAAGACCGTCTCCACCACCCCCGGCTCCTTCGCGGCGACCCTGCTCGGCGAGGAGATCCTCGACTGGATGCAGCGCCTGACCTTCCCGGACGAGCGGATCCAGCCGCTGGTGCGCGGCGTCACCCGCATCCACGTCGTCGAGGAGGCCCGGCACGTGCGGTACGCCCGCGAGGAGCTGCGCCGCCAGATGGTGACGGCGCCGCGCTGGGAGCGCGAGCTGACCCGCCTCAGCTGCGGCGAGGCCGCCCGGGTCTTCTCCGTCTGCTTCGTCAACCCGGCGGTGTACGACGCGGTGGGCCTGGACCGGCGGGAGGCGGTCGCCCAGGTCCGGGCGAGCGGCCACCGCCGCGAGGTGATGCAGTCCGGCGCGAAGCGGCTGACGGACTTCCTCGACGACATCGGCGTGCTGCGGGGTCCGGGCCGCCGGCTGTGGCGGTCGTCCGGGCTGCTGGCCTGAGCGCCGGGTGGAGCTCCCGGCCCGGACCCGGAGCCGGAGGTACCGGGGTTACGCTGCGGGCATGACGAGCGCCGCTTCCCCCGCGTACCGCCGGCTCAGCGTCGAGGAGCGGCGCGGCCAGCTGCTGCAGGCCGCGCTCGGGCTGTTCGCGCACCGGGCGCCGGAGGACGTGTCGCTCGACGACGTCGCCGAGGCCGCCGGGGTGTCCCGGCCGCTGGTGTACCGCTACTTCCCCGGCGGCAAGCAGCAGCTGTACGAGGCCGCCCTGCGGTCCTCCGCCGACGCGCTGCACCGCTGCTTCGCCGAGCCCGCCGAGGGCCCGCCGACCGAGCGGCTGGGCCGGGTCCTCGACCGCTACCTCGCCTTCGTGGACGGGCACGACGCCGGCTTCAGCGCGCTGCTGCGCGGCGGCAGCGTCGTCGAGACCGCCCACACCGCCGCGATCGTCGACGAGGTGCGGCGGGCCGCCGCCGGGCAGATCTTCCTGCACCTGGGCGTGGAGCGGCCGGGCGGACGGCTCGCGATGCTGGTCCGCACCTGGATCGCGGCCGTCGAGGCGGCGTCCCTGCTCTGGCTCGGCGACGGCAAGCGGCCGGACGCCGGCGAGCTGCGCGACTGGCTGGTCGACCACCTCGTCGCGGTGCTCGCCGCCGGCTCCGCGCGCGACCCGGAGACCGCGGACGTCGTCCGGCGGCTCCTCGCCCAGGAGGAGCCCGACGGCCCCGTCGCCGGCCTCGCCCGCCGGCTGCTGCCGCTCGCCGGCGACGCGACGCACCTGCTCGGACCGCCCGCGCAGGCCGGGGGCGGCCGGGAGAGACTTGTCCCGTGAGAAGCGAGAACACCCCCTTCCGCGGCGGCCCGCTCGACGGTCGGGTGCTGCCCATCCTCCTCGGCCCGACCGGCCACCCGCCGAAGTGGTACGAGGTGCCGGTGCCGGCCCACGACGGCCGGCCGCCCATGCTGTACGCGTACCGGCGCGAGCCCGCGGGCCACACCAAGCGGCTCGGGCTGCAGCGGGGCTGGGTCTACGTGTACGCCCCCGAGGGCCGCGAGCGGCGCGAGCTGAAGTGGCCCTGGTCGAAGCCGGGCCCCCGGCCCGCCGGGCCCGGCGGGGAGCCGAACGGGTGAGCCCCGCGCTCCCGTCCGCACGGCACGCCCGTTTCGTACGGTAATCAGAAGAACAGGCGCGTCATGATGCCTCCGGAGCCCGCTCTGGAGGTGGTGGTGACGTGTCGCGAAGGCTGCTGCGCACGGTCTGTACGGGAGCGCTGGCCGCGCTGACGGCCCTGACCGGCACGGCGGCGGCGCCCGCACCGCCCCTACCACCGACAGACCCGCCCGCCGAGTCGGCGCCCGTCGCCTGGGCGGACCCCGCGGCGGAACCGGTCGGCCCGGTGGACCCCGACAGCGCGGAGGCCACAACGGAGCCCCCTGACGCCGCCGACGCCGAGGACTCCGCTGACGCCGAGGACGACGCCGCCGCGCTCGCGCCTCCCGGCGGCGGCTCCGTCGCGACGCTGCTCGCCCGGCTCCGTACCCTCTACCGGCAGGCCGAGGAGGCCACCGAGGAGTTCAACGCCGCCGAGGAGGCGCTGCGGCTCCAGGACGCCGCCACCCGCCGGGTCACCGCCGACCTGGAGACCGCCCGCGCCGAGCTGGCGCGCGGCCGGGCCGACGCGGGACGGCTGGCCCGGGCGCAGTACCAGGGGCGCGCCGGCGACGACTCCCCGCTGCGGCTGCTCTTCGCCCCGGACCCCCAGGCGGCCCTCGACGCGCGGCACCTGGTGGACCGCACGGCCCGCGAGCGCGCCGACGCCCTGCCCCGGCTCCAGGCCGCCGAGCGGCGCGCCGCCGCGCTCGCCGCCGCCTCCCGCACCGCCCTCGGCCGGCAGCGGACGCTCGCCGCCCGGCAGCGGGCCCGGCGGGACGAGGTGCGGAAGAAGCTCGCCGAGGTGGAGAAGCTGCTCGCCTCCCTCTCCGCCGAGCAGCTGACCCGCCTCACCGAACTGGAGCGCACCGAGACGGCCGGCGCCCAGCGCGAACTCCTCGGCTCCGGCGTCCTCGACCTCACCCGCACCCCGTCCCGCGCGGGCGCCGAGGCGCTGGCCTTCGCGGTCGGCGAGCTCGGCAAGCCGTACGCGTGGGGCGCGGAGGGCCCGGACAGCTACGACTGCTCCGGGCTGACGCAGCGGGCGTGGGCGGCGGCCGGCCGGGACATCCCGCGCACCAGCCAGGAGCAGTGGGCGCGGCTGCCACGGGTGGCGCTGGGCGAGCTGCGCCCCGGGGACCTGGCGGTGTACTTCCCCGGCGCCACGCACGTGGCCCTCTACCTGGGCGAGGGCCTGGTCGTGCACGCCCCGCGCCCGGGCGGCCGGGTGAAAGTCTCCCCGCTCGCGGCGAACCCGCTGCTCGGGGCGGTACGGCCGGACCCCGGCGGAACGCCGCTGGCGTCGTACACCCCGCCGGTCCTCCCGGAGGGCGCCCGGGAGGGCTCGGACGAGGGGTACGACGCGGTGTCCGCGCCGCCCGGACCCGGCGGCGGCGGTCAGGCGCCGGCGACCGAGGCCAGGTAGGCGGCGGCCTTCTCCGGGTCGAAGAAGAAATTCTCGAAGTCGGCCGGGTCGTCGAAGCCGTTGGCGAAGCGGTCCGCGACCGGCTGGAGCCCGCCGGCCGCGCCCAGCAGGTTCAGCACGTGCTCCGGCGGCGGCGCCAGCATGGCGTTGGTCCACTTGGTGACCGGCTCGGCGGTCTTCCAGTAGCGGTCGAAGGCGGACCGCATCCACTCCTCGTCGAAGGGCCGGTCGCCGTGCTCGACGATGGCCGCGAGGTAGGCGGCGGCGCACTTGGACGCCGAGTTGGAGCCCTGGCCGGTGATCGGGTCGTTGGCGACGACGACATCGGCGACGCCGAGGACCAGGCCGCCTCCGGGGAGCCGGCCGACCGGGTTGCGGACGGTCGGGGCGTATCGGCCGGCGAGGGTGCCGCCGGCGTCGGTCAGTTCGACGCGGGTGGCGCGCGCGTACTCCCAGGGCAGGAACTTCTCCATGAGCTCCAGCGTCAGCGCCAGGTGCTCGGCCGGGTCCTTGACGCCCTGGAAGGCGTCGACGGGGCCGCCGGGGATCCCCTCCCAGAAGAGGATGTCGGCACGGCCGCCGAGGGTGAGCGTCGGCATCACGAAGAGCTCGCCGACGCCGGGCACGATGTTGCAGCGGACCGCGTCGAAGTCGGGGTGCTCGGGGCGGGGGCCGAGGCCGTGCACGTACGCGACGGCCAGCGCGCGCTGCGGCTCGGCGTACGGGGAGCGGTCGGCGTCGCGGCCGAACATGGAGACCAGCTCGCCCTTGCCGGCGGCGACGAGCACGAGGTCGTAGCGGCGGGCGAAGAAGTCGAGGTCGCCGACGGCCGCGCCGTGGATGACGAGCTGGCCGCCGCGCTGGGCGAAGGTCTCCATCCAGCCGGCCATCTTCACGCGCTGGTCGACGGACTGGGCGTACCCGTCGAGCTTGCCGACCCAGTCGATGAGGCGGGCGGACTCGGGGCCGGCGACGGAGACGCCGAGGCCCTCGATCTTCGGGGCCTGGGACTCCCAGAAGTTCAGGCCGAGGTCGCGCTCGTGCCCGAGCGCGGTGGCGAACATGCACTGGGTGGACATGACGCGGCCGGAGCGGATCTCGTCCGCGGTCCGGTTCGACATGAGGGTGACCTCGTAGCCGTGGGACTGGAGGCCGAGGGCGAGCTGGAGACCGGACTGTCCGGCTCCGACTATGAGTATCTTCCGCATGGGTGGTGCTGCTCCTGGCGAGAACGGGGAGGTGGGGGGCGGGGACGGGGACGAACGGCGGGGGTGGCGGCCGCTATTCGGGCGTGGCGGAGAGCGCGTGCTCGACCATGGCGAGCAGGGTCTCCACCACGCTGTAGCGCTTGCGCGCGTCCATGATCACCACGGGGACCTCCGGGGTGATCGTCAGGGCCTCCCTGACGTCCTCCGGGTCGAACCGCGGGGTGCCCTCGAAGTGGTTGACGGCGACGACGTACGGCAGGCCGCAGCTCTCGAAGTAGTCGAGCGCCGGGAAGCAGTCGGTGAGCCGGCGGGTGTCCGCGAGCACGATCGCGCCGATCGCGCCGCGCACGAGGTCGTCCCACATGAACCAGAAGCGCTGCTGGCCGGGGGTGCCGAAGACGTACAGCACCAGGTCGTTGTCGAGCGTGATCCGGCCGAAGTCCATCGCCACGGTGGTGGTGAGCTTGTCCGGGGTGGCGGTGAGGTCGTCGGTCTCCTCGCTGGCCCGGGTCATCAGCGCCTCGGTCTGGAGCGGGGTGATCTCCGAGACCGCGCGGACGAAGGTGGTCTTGCCGACGCCGAAGCCGCCCGCGACCACGATCTTCGTCGCGATCGGGGCGCGCGAGTGGTCGAGCTGCCAGTCCTGGGCCCCGTCCTCCGGGTCGGGTTCCGGGCCGGGCTCCGCGTCGGCGCGCCCGGGCTGGGCGGGGATCGCGGCGGCGGGGACGGTGTCCGCCGGAGGAGCGGCGGGGGTGTCGACGGCGGGGTCGACGGCGGTGGCGTCAGAGACGGCGGAGTCCACTCAGCACCCTTTCGAGGAGCGCGCGGTCGGGCTGGCCGGTGCCGTGACCGGTCCCGTACACACGGATCTTTCCCTGGTCGGCCAGGTCGCTGAGCAGCACCCGGACGACACCCAATGGCATCTTGAGGAGGGCCGAGATCTCGGCCACGGTCCGCATCCGGCGGCAGATCTCGACGATGGCGCGCATCTCGGGCATCAGCCCCCGGGCGCCGGGGCCGCCGTCCGTGAGGACCTTGCGGGCGACCGGCGCCTCCAGGGCGGCCACGAACGTCTCGACGAGCAGCACGTGCGCGAACCGGGTGCGCCCGCCGGTGAGCGAGTACGGGCGCACGCGCGCGGGGCGCCGTCCCTCGCCCCGGACGGGCAGCCGGTGGGCGGCGGCGATCGGCGAGGTCACCGGTAACTCTCCATCGACTTGCGCAGCTCGCTGCGGACTTCGGGGGTGAGGACGTGGCCGGCGCGGCCGACGAAGAGCGCCATGTGGTACGCGATGACGCTCATGTCGCAGTCGGGGGTGGCGTGCACGCCGAGCAGCGAGCCGTCGCTGATCGACATGACGAAGACGCTGCCCTCCTCCATGGCGACCATGGTCTGCTTCACGCCGCCGCCGTCCATGAGCCGCGCGGCGCCGACGGTGAGGCTGCCGATGCCGGACACGATGGTGGCCAGGTCGGCGCTGGAACCGCGCGGGCCGCGCGGGCGGGCCGTCCCGTCGTCGGCGGCCGGGCCCGGCCGCTCGTCGGGGTCGGAGGAGAGCAGCAGGAGCCCGTCGGAGGAGACGACGGCGACCGAGCGGACGCCGGGCACCTCCTCCACGAGGTTGCCCAGCAGCCATTGCAGGTTGCGGGCCTCCGTGCTCGGTCCGTACGTACCGGTGGTGCTGGTGGTGCTCGTTCCCGTGGCGGTCAACTGCGTGCCTCCTCGACTGTGTCCCCCGTCATCTCCTCTGTACGCGTGGTGTCTCCGGCTGCTATCTCCGCCTCGACGTCCCGCCGCCCGGCCACGGCGCCCCGGTGGAAGCCGCCCAGGCGGCGGCGGAGCGCCTCGGCGTCGACCGAGCCCTGGCGGGGCGCGGTGGGCGCGGCGGGGCCGCGGACGACCTGCGGGGTCCGCTTGGGCAGGCCCTTGTCGGTCACGCGCTCCCACTGCGCGGGCCGCGGTCCGGGCACCTGCGCCTCGTCGGCGGGCCCGGCCTGCTCGGGCACGACCGGGGCGGGCGCCTCGGCGGCCCGCTCGTGCCCGTCCGGCTCCGGCGGCGGGTCGGGCAGCCGGACCTGGAGGGTCGTCTCGGAGACGGACTCGGCGGGCTGCTCGTGGTCGGGGGCGTGGCCGGGGCCGGGGCCGTACTCAGAGCTCTGGGCGGAGTCCTGGGCGGAGTTCTGGGCGGGGCCGTGGTCGTGGTCGTACGGCTCCGGGGTGGTCGGCTCGGGCGCGTACGCCGGCGCGGGCTCCGGCTGCGGCTGCGTGTCCGGCTGCGGTGCGGGTGCGGGCGCGGGCTCCGCCTCGTACACCGGCTCCGGCTCGGGCTGCGATGCCGCCGGCCCGGGCTGGGGCTCGGACTCCGTCTCGCGGAAGGCGCGTTCCGCCGCCTCGACGAGCGGGTCGCGGGTGCGGGACGGGAGGGCGTTGGAGTTGGCCTCGGCCTCCGAGCCGGGGAGGTGCAGCACGGGGACGGTGCCGGTGCCCGCGAGCAGGGCCGGGTCGGGGACGGCGGCCGGGGGCGCGCTCGGCAGCAGCGGGAGCGGCAGCACCACGACGGCGGCGGTGCCGCCCGGCTTCTGCTCGCGCAGCTCGACGCCGACGCCGTGCCGGGCCGCGAGCAGGGAGACGACCCGCATGCCGAGCCCCTCGCCCTCGAAGGCGTCCGGATCGGCGGCGGCGAGACGGGCGTTGAGGTCGTTGCGCCGGTGCTCGGGGATCCCTATGCCGGAGTCCTGGACGGAGAGCATGACCTCGCCGGTCTCCAGGAGCCAGCCGGAGAGCTGGACCTCGGCGTCCGGCGGGGAGAACGAGGTGGCGTTCTCCAGGAGTTCGGCGACGAGGTGGCTGAGGTCGTCGGCGGCGAAGCCGGCGAGCTGGGCGTGCGGCGGCAGCGACTGGATGGTGACCCGCTCGTACCGCTCGATCTCGCTGACGGCGGCGCGCAGCACGTCGACCAGCGGCACCGGCCCGGTGTGGCCGTGGACGTGCTCGTGCCCGGCGAGGACCAGCAGGTTCTCGCTGTGGCGGCGCATGACGGTCGCCATGTGGTCGAGCTTGAAGAGGGTGGCGAGGCGGTCCGGGTCCTGCTCGCGCTCCTCCAGCTTCTCGATGACGGCGAGCTGCCGGTCGACGAGGCCGAGGCTGCGCAGCGAGAGGTTGACGAAGGTGTGCTGGACGGTGCCCCGGAGGCGTTCGAGGTCGGCGGTGAGCACCGCGATCCGGCCCTGGAGCTCGGCGCGCTGGGCGGCGAGTTCGGCCTGGGCGGCCTCCTCGGCGGCGACCAGGCCGGCCCGCTCGCCGGTGAGCCGGGCGGTGTGCGCGGAGAGCGCGGCGAGCCGGCCCTGGAGGGTGTTGAGGGAGCGGACGACCTGGGCGAACTCGTCGTTGCGGCCGGTGAAGCGGACGGCGTCCTCGGTGGCCGGCTCCTGGGCGGCGGCGAGCCGGGCGGCGCCGAGGCGGAGCACGGCGAGCGGCCGGGTGAGGCTGCGGGCGACGTACGTGGAGACGCCGACGGCGAGCAGGAGGCAGCCGCCGAGGAAGGCGAGGCGCAGTTCGAGGGCGGTGACGTCGTCGTCGCGGAGGGCGGTGAGCCGTTCGACCCGCTTGGCGGCGAGGGTGGACTCGACGCCGCGCATCTGCTCGATGCGGGCGGAGAGCGCCGCGTCGAGGGCGGACGGGGACGTGCGGGTCTCCGCCTCGGAGAGGGCCGGCTGGTCGGTGAGCTGGCCGAGGGCCTGCTCGGCGGTCTTGACCTCGGGGCCGGCGACGGTCCCGGCGAGGGAGTCGCGGGCGGCGGGCCCGGCGGAGCGGTCGAAGTCGCCGAGGGCGGCGAGTTCCCGGACACGGGCCTGCTGGGCGGCGGCGCTCAGCTGGTCGCGGGCCCGCTCGGCCTCCTCCTTGCCCTCCGGCTCCTCGGCGACGTACGTGCCGGTGGCGGGGTCGTAGCGGAGGTCGCCGCTGGGCTCGGGCTGCGGGACGGCGAGCGCGGCGAGCAGCAGGCCGCGGGTGGCGGACGCCTGCTCGACGGCGCGGCCGAGGTCGGCGGGGGCGCGGCCGGTGCCGGTGAGGACGGGGTCGGTGGCGCGCGGCGGGGTCCGCTCGGCCAGGTCCTCGGCGAGGTCCTGGAGCTTGGCGATGACGTCGCTGTACGCCTTGTGGGCCTCCAGGGCGGTGCCCTCGCCGCTGACGGCGGCGCGGCGGACGGAGGCGACGCCGGCGAGCTCCCGGCGGAGCGCGTCGGGGGCGGCGGACCGGATCTCGTCGATCTGGCGGTCCACGCGGGTCGACTTGGCGGGGGTGAGGGTCCGCCGGTCCTTCTTCGGGCCGGTCTGCTCGTCGCGTCCGGCGGCGACGAAGGCGACGACCTCGTCGCGCTCGTCGGCGAGGGAGTGGGCGAGGGTGACGGCCTGCCGGTCGAGCTCGGCGAGGGTCACCAGGCGCCGCGACTCGTTCAGTTCGGTGGAGGCCGTGAGGACGGCGGGGGCGCCGGCGCCGACGACGATGACGCCGACGAGGGCGACACCGGCGACGAGCCGGTTCCGGACGCGCTTGGCCCGGCCGGCGGGGGTCTGCGCGGACGCGGGCGCGGCGGCAGGGGCGTTGGGGCCGGTGGCGGTGGCGCCGGCGGTGGATCCGGTTCCGGTGCCGCCACCGGGGGCGGTGGATCCGGTTCCGGTTCCGGTTCCGGTGCCGGTTCCCGTGGGCGCGGCGGCACGGGCTCCCGGCGCGCTCCCCGGGTTCGGCGAGGTGCCGGGGGCCGGCGGCTCACCGGGGGTCTGGCTCCGCGCGCCGTTCATGCTCCGAGGCCGCTTCTTCTGCACCGGTGCTCGCATCCTTGACTCGTCCGCCCACACAGCAGAGGTGACGGCCGGTCACGAGGTCCTGCCCCCACCCCTGGTACGGCTTCCGACCATTCCAGCGCTTCTCGGCAGGGGACGGGCATCGGCCGCTCCGCCACCCGAACGAGTGAACAACACTCCTGAGTTGGCGAACAACTTCCGGTGACCGCCGCCGGGGGCATGTGCCGGGCCCCGGCTGGATCTTCCGGGCGGGCTTTGGCAGGATGCCCGCCCGCAGCTCGCCGGAGGTGACGGTTCCGCCGTCCGGGCGGGCCTCGGCTGGTTGGTACAGGCCATTTTCGGCCCTTTGCAGACGGTGTGAAGACCTCGCGCGAGCCGGGCACACTGGACATCATGCGCAGCGAAGTCGCCACCCTCCCCGGCAGCCCCGAACGCCCCAACGAGGACTGGGCCGCCGCAGCTCTGCCCGCCTCGGGCGACGGGGGGACGCTGGTCCTCCTGGACGGGGTGACCCCTCCCCCGGGTGAGGACGGTTGTGTGCACACGGTGCCGTGGTTCACCGCGCGACTCGGCGGCGCTTTGACCGAACTGTCCGCTTCCCGCGCCGATCTGACGCTGTCCGAGATCCTGGCCCGGGCAATCCGGCGCACCGCGGAGCTCCACGCGGACACCTGTGACCTTTCTCACGTCCGTACGCCCCAGGCGACGGTGGTCCTCGCGCGGTGGGACGCGGAGGCGGTCGACCACCTCGTCCTCTCCGACTCGGTGCTGCTGCTCCAGGCGCCGGACGGCTCGGTCCGGGCGGTGGTGGACGACCGCCTGGACCGGATCCCCCGTGAGGCGCTCCGCTCGCACGAGGCGGCGGACCGGCTGCGGAACCGGGAGGGCGGCTTCTTCACCGCCGCCGCGGACCCGTCGGTGGCGGAGCGGGCGGTGACCGGGCGGACCCCGCTGGCGGAGGTGCGGGCGCTGGCGGCGCTCACGGACGGGGCGAGCCGCTGGGTCGAGCGGTTCGGCGCGGGCGACTGGACGGAGTGCGCGCGCGTGCTGGCGAAGGAGGGCCCGGCGGGGCTGCTCCAGCGGGTGCGGGTGCTGGAGACGGAGGACGCGGCGGCGGGCAGCGGGCGGCGCGGGAAGCTCCACGACGACGCGACGGGCGTGTACGTGACGTTCTGACGCGGTGCGGTTCAGCCCTCGGAGCGCTGGTTGAAGTGATGGAGCAGCCGGGCCAGTTCGGCGACCTCGGCGCGGTCCCAGTCGGCGAGCTTGCGGACGTACCGCTCGCGGCGGGCGTCACGGACGTGCCGGAAGCGGGCGCGGCCCTCGTCGGTGAGCCGCACGAGGGAGGCGCGCCCGTCGGCGGGGTCGGGGTCCCGGGCGACGAGGCCGAGCTGTTCGAGGGCGCGCAGCTGCCGGCTCAGGGTGGCCTTGCCGACGCCGAAATAGGCGGACAGCTCGGTGGCGCGCTGCGGCCCGGCGTCGTCGAGCCGCACGAAGAGCCCGTACGCGGACGACTCCAGCTCCGGATGGACCTCCCGCGCCATCTCCCCGGACTGCGCCCGGGCCCGCCGCAGGAACACGGCCAGCTCCCGCTCCAGCGCGAGGAACTCCCGCTCGGCCCCGCCCTTCCCGCCGGCGCCGGCGCCTCCGGCTCGGCGGGACCCGGCGGACTGAGCACCGTCGCCGGCCTGAGCACCTTCTCCGGCCGGGCCGGCACCGTCGCCGCCGGCGCCACGGGGCGCTCCCGTCCCCTCGGCCTCCCGGCCGGTCCGGGAGGCCCCGGAGGGCGCATCGCCCCCGGCGGCCGTCCCGTCGCCGGGCCCGTGCGCCGGGGTTCCCCCGGGCGTGGCGTCGTCTTCACCGGCCGTACCGCCTGCGCGCACGCCGCACCTCCCGCGGGTGTTTCGTCGGGTGAAAGTTTGCCGCCGCGGCACCGCATCGCCGCAGCTCCTCCAGTATTTCGCAGGAGTAGACCAACGGCGGCGCCCGGCCCCTCTTCCACCCCGGCTGTCTACGTGCGTAGAGTCACCGTCGAGCACGTGACTGACATGTCCACACCACCCCCAGCGACACCGACCTCTCGGGAGTCACGCCATGCGTGTGCGCAGATCCGTCCCCACCACCCTGCTCGCCGGCCTCGCCGCCACCGCCCTCGTCCTGCCGCTCGCCGGCCAGGCCGGCGCCGCCGACCCCGGTGCCCGCGCCGCCGTCCCCGCGCGCGGCACCGCCCACATGGGCATGGGCGTCCTCAAGCACGACGGCCGGGGCGCCACCGCCCCCGGCGACGTCTCCGCCCTCGCCACCTGGACCGAAGGCGTCGACGTCTCCAGCCACCAGGGGAACGTCGCCTGGTCCACCCTCTGGAACAGCGGCGTGAAGTGGGCCTATGTCAAGGCGACGGAGGGCACGTACTACAAGAACACCTACTTCACGCAGCAGTACAACGGCTCGTACAACGTCGGCATGATCCGGGGCACGTACCACTTCGCGACCCCGGACACGACGACCGGCGCCGCCCAGGCCGACTACTTCGTCAACAACGGCGGCGGCTGGTCCAAGGACGGCAAGACCCTCCCCGGCGTCCTCGACATCGAGTGGAACCCGTACGGCGCCACCTGCTACGGCAAGACCCAGTCCGGGATGGTCACCTGGATCCGCGACTTCCTGAACCGGTACAAGGCCCGCACCGGCCGCGACGCCGTCATCTACACGGCGACCAGCTGGTGGAAGCAGTGCACCGGCAACTACTCCGGCTTCGCGTCCACCAACCCGCTGTGGATCGCCCGGTACGCCTCCGAGGTCGGCGAACTCCCGGCCGGCTGGCCGTACTACACGATGTGGCAGTACACCTCGTCCGGCCCGACGGTCGGCGACCACAACCACTTCAACGGCGATCTCTCGCGCGTCCAGGCGCTCGCGAACGGCTGACGCCCGCACGGAGAACGGCGGTTCCGGGACGGCTGCGACAAGTGCCGCTCCCGGAACCGCCGTTCGTCTTCACCGTCACTCCACGCCCCCACCGCTTCCCGCGCCCCGGTGGGGGCTTTTTGCGTTCACCCCCTTGCTCATTGGTATGGACCAATGCGAGTCTCTATCCCGGTCGCCCGGGTCCCAACCCCCGTGCGCCCCGCGCGCGTTGCTCGTTCCGTACTCCCCCACGCACGAGAGAGAGCCCCCGCATGCCGTCCACCCGCCGTACCGCCGCGGGCGTCGCCGCCCTGTCCGCGGCCGCCGCGCTCGTCGGACTCACCCCCACCACCGCCGCCGCCCACGGAGCCGTCTTCAACCCCGTGAGCAGGATCGCCGCCTGTTACGCGGAAGGCCCCGAGAGCCCCGACTCGCAGGTGTGCAAGGACCTCGTCGCCGACTCCGGCACCCAGCCGCTCTACGACTGGAACGAGGTCAACATCGCCAACGCCGACGGCAACCACCGCGCGCTCATCCCCGACGGCAAGCTCTGCTCGGCCAACCGCGAGAAGTACCGCGCGCTCGACTGGGCGCGCACCGACTGGCCCGCCACCCCCGTCAGCGCCGGCTCCTTCGGCTTCCGGATCCGCGCCACCGCCGCGCACTCCGGCACGATGACCATGTACATCACGAAGCCCGGCTTCGACCCGACGCAGCCGCTCAAGTGGTCGGACCTCGACGCCGCCCCGGTCGCCGTGTACCCCACCACCCGCACCGCCACCGAGGGCTTCTACTCCTTCACCGGCACCCTGCCGGCCCGCACCGGCCGCCACGTCGTCTACATGGTCTGGCAGCGCAACGACAGCCCCGAGGCGTTCTACAGCTGCTCCGACGTCACCTTCGGCACGGCCGACGCCTCCGCCGCGGCGCCGAAGGCCGAGGCGCCGACCGAGGCCGAACTGGCCGCGGGCGCCGAGCTGTCCACCGTGAGCCACGCGGGCCACGGCGGCGACGAGCAGCCGCCGGCGCTCTCCGCCGAAGCCGCCGCGACCCCCGGCTCGCCGCTGCCGGTCGCCCTGGCCGGCGCGGGCGCCCTCGCCGTCTTCGGCGCGGGCAGCCTGCTCCTGGGCCGCCGCCGCGGAACCTCCGCCTCCTAGGGGAGCCCCCTTCCGCCCCTGGGAGGGGCCTCGCCCCCGGAGCGCGCGCTCCGGGGGCGATTTCGCGCCATCTGCGCGGGGACGGGTGGAAGCCGGGACGTTCGTGGACACCCTTGGAGAAAGCACGTTCGAACGCCCGTCAGCGCACCACCGGCCGCCCGTGAAGGAGAGCGCTCCATGCGGAACCAGCAGCGGTGGGTCTACCACCGCGGGGAAGGACCGCGCACGTTCGGGGTGGAGGAGGAGCTCCTCCTGGTCGATCCCGAGACCGGACTTCCGCAGCCCCTGGCCGGCACCGTCACCGAGATCGCCGCCTGGCACGCCGACGCCGGGCCGAAGACCGAGGGCCCGGAGCCGGCGAAACCCGAGTTGTACTCCGAGCAGCTGGAGATCGGCACCACCCCCTGCGTCACCACGCCCCAGCTCGCCGACCAGCTGCGCCGGGCCCGGCTGGCCGCCGCGGCGGCGGCCAAGGAGGCCGGGGTGGCGATCGCCGCGCTCGCGACCCCACCCGTGGACTTCGGTCCGCTGCTGACCCCCGACGAGCGCTACCGGCGGATCCACGCGCGGTACGCGCACCTGGTGGACGAGGAGTTCGCCTGCGCCTGCCACGTCCACGTCCACCTCGCCTCGCCGGAGGAGGGGGTGGGCGTGCTCGACCGGATCCGGCCCTGGCTCGCCCCGCTCCTCGCGCTCAGCGCCAACTCCCCCTACTTCCAGGGCGTCGACACCGGGTACGCGAGCTGGCGCCACCAACTGTGGCAGCGCTGGCCGATGGCGGGCCCGAGCGAGCTGTACGGGGACGTGGAGGCGTACGAGCGGACCACGCGCGCGATGCTCGCCAGCGACGTGCTGGTCGACGACCACATGGTCTACTTCGACGCCCGGCTCTCCCGCCGCTACCCGACGGTCGAGATCCGGGTCGGCGACGTGTGCCTGGACGTCGAGGACACCGTCCTGCTCGCCGTGCTCAGCCGCGCCCTGGTGGAGACCGCGGCCCGCGAGTGGCGCCTGGGGCTGCTCCCCGACCCGGTGTCGACGGTGGTGCTGCGGCTCGCCGCCTGGCGCGCCAGCCGGTACGGGCTCGGCGGCGAGCTGCTCGACCCGCGCAGCTGGCGGCCCGCCCCGGCGGGCGAGGTGCTGCACGCCCTGCTCGACCACGTGCGCCCCGCCCTCGCGGACGCGGGCGACCGGGAGCGCGCCGAGGCCGGCGTGGAGCGGCTGCTGGCCCGGGGCACCGGGGCGGACGCCCAGCGGCGGGCCGCCCACTCCGGCGACCCGACGCTGGCCTCGGTGATCGTCGACGCCGTGCGCCGTACGACCCCGGCGTGAACCGGTGACGTCCGGTGCTCCCGGTACGCGCGCGTACCGGGAGCACCGGACGTCAGGACCCGGGCGTACCGGCCGCCCCGGGCGGGGCGCCGGCGCCCGCCGCTCATACCCCGGCCGTGACGCCGGGCTCGGCGGCCCGGCTCTCGCGGCCCGGTCAGGCGGCGACCGGGACCGGGACCTCCGCCGGGGCCAGGGCGATCTCCAGGACCTGGCGGACGTCGGTCACCGGGTGGACCTCCAGCTTCTCCAGGACCTCGGCCGGGACGTCGTCCAGGTCGGCCTCGTTCCGCTTGGGGATGACGACCGTGGTGATCCCGGCCCGGTGCGCGGCGAGCAGCTTCTGCTTCAGGCCGCCGATGGGCAGGACCCGGCCGGTGAGGGAGACCTCGCCGGTCATGGCCACGTCGGTGCGGACCAGCCGGCCGCTCAGCAGCGAGGCCAGCGCGGTCGTCATGGTGATGCCCGCGCTCGGGCCGTCCTTCGGGACCGCGCCCGCCGGGAAGTGGATGTGCACGCCCCGGTCCTTGAGGCCGGTGACGGGCAGTTCCAGCTCCGCGCCGTGCGAGCGGAGGAAGGAGAGCGCGATCTGCGCGGACTCCTTCATCACGTCGCCCAGCTGGCCGGTGAGGGTCAGCCCGGCGCCGCCGGTCTCCGGGTCGGCGAGGGACGCCTCCACGAAGAGGACGTCGCCGCCCGCGCCGGTCACGGCCAGTCCGGTGGCGACACCGGGCACGGCCGTACGCCGCTCGGCCGGGTCCTGGGCGGACTCGGGCACGTGGTGCGGGCGTCCGATGAGGTCCCGCAGGTCGTCGGGCGTGACCGTGAACGGCAGCTCGCGGTCGCCGAGTTCGTGCTGGGCCGCCACCTTGCGGAGCAGCCGGGCGATGGACCGCTCCAGGGTGCGGACGCCGGCCTCGCGGGTGTACTCGCCTGCCAGCTTCCGCAGCGCCGCCTCGTCCACGGTCACCTCGCCGGTCTCCAGGCCGGCCCGCTCCAGCTGCCGGGGCAGCAGGTGGTCGCGGGCGATGACGACCTTCTCGTCCTCGGTGTAGCCGTCGAGGCGGACCAGCTCCATGCGGTCGAGCAGGGCCTCGGGGATGGCTTCGAGCACGTTGGCGGTGGCGAGGAAGACGACGTCGGAGAGGTCGAGTTCGACCTCCAGGTAGTGGTCGCGGAAGGTGTGGTTCTGCGCCGGGTCGAGGACTTCGAGCAGGGCCGCGGCGGGGTCGCCGCGGAAGTCGGAGCCGACCTTGTCGATCTCGTCGAGGAGGACGACGGGGTTCATGGACCCGGCCTCCTTGATCGCCCGGACGATCCGGCCGGGCAGGGCGCCGACATAGGTCCGCCGGTGGCCGCGGATCTCGGCCTCGTCGCGGACGCCGCCGAGGGCGACGCGCACGAACTTCCGCCCCATGGCGTGGGCGACGGACTCGCCGAGGGAGGTCTTTCCGACGCCGGGCGGCCCGACGAGCGCGAGCACGGCGCCGCCGCGGCGCCCGCCGACGACGCCGAGCCCGCGCTCGGAGCGCCGCTTGCGGACGGCCAGGTACTCGGTGATGCGCTCCTTCACGTCCTCCAGGCCCGCGTGCTCGGTGTCCAGGACGGCCTTGGCGCCCTGGATGTCGTACCGGTCCTCGGTCCGCTCGTTCCACGGCAGTTCGAGGACGGTGTCGAGCCAGGTGCGGATCCAGGAGCCCTCCGGGGACTGGTCGCTGGACCGCTCCAGCTTGTCGACCTCCTTGAGGGCGGCCTCGCGGACGGCCTCGGGGAGGTCGGCGGCCTCCACGCGCGCGCGGTAGTCGTCGGACTCCTCGCCCTCCTTCTCGCCGTTCAGCTCGCGCAGCTCCTTGCGGACGGCTTCGAGCTGGCGGCGCAGCAGGAACTCGCGCTGCTGCTTGTCGACGCCCTCCTGGACGTCCTTGGCGATGGTCTCGGCGACGTCCTGCTCGGCGAGGTGCTCGCGGAGCTGGGCGGTGGCGAGCTTCAGCCGGGCGACGGGGTCGGCGGTCTCCAGCAGGGCGACCTTCTGCTCGACCGTGAGGAAGGGCGAGTAGCCGGAGTTGTCGGCGAGCGCGCCGACGCCGTCGATCTGCTGCACCCGGTCGACGACCTGCCAGGCGCCGCGCTTCTTCAGCCAGGTGGTGGCGAGCGCCTTGTACTCCTTGACCAGCTCGGTGACGGCGCCGGGCAGCGGATCGGGAACGGTCTCCTCGACGACCGTCCCCTCGACCCACAGGGCGGCGCCGGGCCCGGTCGTCCCGGCCCCGATCCGCACCCGCCCGATGCCGCGGATGAGCGCCCCCGGGTCGCCGTCGGACAGCCGCCCGACCTGCTCGACGATCCCGAGCACGCCGGTCCCGGCGTACGTCCCGTCGACCCGCGGCACCAGCAGCACCCGCGGCTTCCCGCCGGCTCCCCGCGCGGCGGCCTGCGCGGCCTCGACGGCGGCGCGCACCTCGTTGTCCGACAGATCGAGCGGCACGACCATCCCGGGCAGCACGACCTCGTCATCGAGCGGCAGCACAGGCAGAGTGAGCGGCACGGACGGCTTGGAGCCAGCAGTCATGATCTCCCCTTCGGCAGTCAAGTTGAGCTATGCCGACTCAATGCTTGTGAGCCTCCGAATGTTCCCCGGCCGTTGTTCGCTGTGAGCGATCACCCTGCCGGGCAGGGTCTCTCGCTGGCGGACCTGGCGTGTTCCGGCTGCGGCCGTCCGTGGGGGCGGGCATGCTCGGGCGCATGGAGAGTCGTGTGCGGGGGCGGCGGGTGTGGGGTGCGGTGCCGGCGGTGGCGGCGGCGCTGGTGCTCGGGGCGGTCGGGTGCGCCGACGCCGACGTGCCCGAGCGGGGCGGGAGCACGACCAGGGCGGAGGTCCCGGCGGAGCCGCGGGCCGAAAGCGCGCTGGTCGAGGTGGGGGTGAGCGGGGGGTTCGCCGGGGTGGACAACCGGCTCGTGGTGCGGGAGGACGGCTCCTGGACCGTGCGGTCCCGGAGCGGGGAGCAGCGGTCGGGGCGGATGACCGCCGGCGGGCTGGCGGAGCTGCGGGCGGCGCTCGACGACCCCGCCTACGCGCGCGTGCCCGAGCGGCCCGCCGGACGGCCGGTCGCCGACGGGTTCCAGTACACCGTGACGTACCACGACCGGACCGTCGTGGCGGGCGACGGCGACCTGCCCCCCGCCCTCCGTCGCGTCTTCGACGCCCTCCCCGAGGGCGCCCCGCCGACCTCTCCCTGACGGCCCGTGAACCGCGCGGGGCGCGCCGTGCGATAGAGAGGGCGTGAGACTGTCACGCCCCGCACGGGGAGGCCCCTCCGGGGGCGAGGGGGACGGCGCGGCCGACGACGCCGCGCTGCTGCGCGCGGTCGCCCGCGGCGACACGGAGGCGCTGGGCCTGCTGCACGACCGGCACGCCGGCCGGCTGTACGCCCGGCCGGCCCGGCGGTGCCCGGTCGAGGTGTTCGCCCTGGTGTGACCGGGTCCGGCGGCGGAGTTCAGCGGGCTCGCCGCCGTATGGAACACGCTCGGCCTGACCGGGATGGCGGCCGGCGCGGCGGGCGGACGGGGGCGCGGTCGAGCTGGCTGCCGCCGGTGACGTACGCGTGGGCGGTGTATCTGACGCCGCCGGACGCGACGGCGGCGGTGTGGTGGGGGTGGGTGCTGCGGCCGGGCCCGCAGAGTGTGGCCTGGGCGGTGGCCTGCGGCCTCCTGGCCGCGGGGGCGGGCCTGTACGCGTGGCGCGGGGCGCGCCCGCGCGGGGACGGGTGACGCGGGGGGCGCGTGGAGCGAGGGTGACGCGCAGGGCGCGTGAGGCGAGGAGCTACGCAGGCGTCGCGCGGATCGTGGCGTACTGGCGCCGCAGGAAGTCCCGTACCCGGGCGGGCATGTCGAAGGAGCCGGGGTCGAGGGCCCACTGGATCTGGAGGCCGTCCATGACGGCCAGGTACTCGCGGGCGACGCCTTCGCAGTCGAGGCCGGCGCGGAGTTCGCCGCGCCGGACGCCCTCCTCCAGGCACTCGACGCCGTGCGCGAGCACGCGCGCGTACCGGTCCTTGAAGTAGGCGTGGGCGGGGTGGCCGGGGTTCCCGGACTCGCCGACGAGGACGTTGAACATGCGGACGATGCCGGGGCGCCGGGTGTTGTCCTCGACCAGCCGGACGAGAGCGTCGAGGAAGGCCTCGTACGACTCCGGCTCGGTGGCGAGGAGGCGCTCGACGTCGTGTTCCTCGCTGTGCGCGAGGACAGAGAGGAGCAGGTCCTCCTTGCTGCGGAAGTGGTGCAGCAGGCCGCCCTGGGTGATGCCGCAGTCATGGGCGATGCGGGCCAGGGAGGAGGCGTGGAAGCCCCACGTGCCGAAGTGGTCGACGGCGGTCTCCAGGATCAGCCGGCGGCGCGCGTCCCCGACGGCGTAACTCCCCCGACCCGCGCTCCGGCCGCCCGCGGTGACCTTCTTCTCCGGCATGCGGCCACCCTAGCCGCGGCCGCGCCACCCCTTGAGGGGCGTGTGATCTGGCTCACACATGACAAACCTAGTACCCACTCGGTTTTCGCACCTAGCCTGAGCCCGCCGAGGACGGCACCGTCTCCGCCGCACCCGGCCCGCAGACCGCGGGGCCCTGACGACCCCGCGCGCTCCGGGGCCCGCCCGTGGGGGGTCGGGCCCCGGACCCCTCTCCCGATGTGTCATGCCCATGAAAGGACGCACCGCCATGCGCCGTACTCTCGCGCTGACCACCGCCGCCGCCCTCCTGGCCGGACTGGGCGCCACCGCCTACGCGACCACCCCCGCCCCGCCGGAGGCGCGCGGCGGGCGCGGGCCGCTCGCCGGGCTGCGGATCCTGCTCTCCAACGACGACTCCATGCGCGCCGCGAAGGCGAGCAACGCCGACGGGCTCGGCCTGTACGAGCTGCGCCGCGCGATGTGCGCGGCCGGGGCCGACGTCGTGGTGATGGCGCCCTGGCAGGTGCAGTCCGGCAAGGGCACGGCCGTGACCAACGGCGGCGCCCTCACCGCCCAGCGCCGCACCGCGCTGCCCGCCGGCTACGAGGGCGACTGCGCGGGCGCGCCGTCCGGGGGCGCCGTCTTCGGCGTCTGCCTGGGCGAGGGCGACTGCACGCCGGACTCCCCCAGCGCGACCCCTGCGGACACCGTGAAGCTGGCGCTGCGCGGCGGTCTGGCCGCGAAGGTGGGCTGGCGGGGCGCCCCCGACCTGGTCCTCACCGGCATCAACTCGGGCCCGAACGTCGCCGCGAGCGTCAACGACTCGGGCACCGTCGGCGCCGCCGTGGCCGCGATCGACCAGGAGGTCCCGGCCATCGCATTCTCGTCCTCCGGTGACACGAGCCAGCTGTTCTTCCCGCGCGAGAACTACCGGGCGCACGCCGAGTTCGGCGCGCGGTTCGTCGCCGGCCTGTCGGAACGAGGCCTGCTGACCTCCGCCTTCGCGCTCAAGGTCGACTACCCGGACGTCAGCGCCGGGCAGCGGGCGAAGGCGCCGGTCTGGACCCGGGTCGGCGACGGCGCGGTCGCCTACCACGCGTACGAGCGGCGAGGCTCAAGCGACACCTTCGACATCGCCCTCGGCCTCTGCGAGGGCGGCGAAGGCGGCGAGCGCGCGGGCGAGTGCGCCGAGCGCCGCGCCGACGCCGACTCCACCTGGCTGCTGGGCAGGGGCCACGTGACCGTCGCCCCGATCACCTGGGACCGCACCTACGGCACCCCGGTCGACGCCCGGCGCGAACTGAGGGCCGTGCAGCGGTACGTGGAGCGCGAGGCCCCGCGCGCGTAACTCCCGTACGAGACCGTCACCGGCCTCCGTACCGTCGCTTCCGAACCCGTTTGTCCCGGCCGTCCGCGCTCCGCGAGGATGGCAGGCAGGACGCGTACCGCACGACGAGACACGGAGTGATCATGAACAGCCCCGTCACCCTCGACCGCCGCGAGGGCCCGTACGGAGAGGTCGTCCTGCGGCGCCGGGACACCGGCGACCGCACCGACTTCGAGATCATCGCCAACGGCACCTTCCTGATGGACACCTCCGACGGACGCTCCGAGCGGCTGCTCGTGGACGCGGCGATGGAGGCGCTGCCCGAGCACGCGCGCGTGGGCGCGTCCGTGCTGATCGGCGGGCTCGGCGTCGGCTTCTCGCTCGCCCACGCCGCCGCCGACCCGCGCTGGGGGCGGATCGCGGTGGTCGAGCGGGAGCAGGCGATCATCGACTGGCACCGCGGCGGCCCGCTCGCCGCGCTCTCCGGCCGCGCGCTCGCCGACGAGCGGACCGTGATCCTGCACACGGACCTGGTGACGTACCTGGACTCCTCGGACGACACGTACGACGCGCTCTGCCTGGACATCGACAACGGTCCGGACTGGACGGTCACCGAGGACAACGAATCCCTGTACGGAGCCAGGGGGTTGGCGTCCTGCGCGGCCCGGCTGAACCCCGGCGGGGTGCTCGCGGTGTGGTCGGCGCGGCCGTCCGGCGATTTCGAAGAGTCCTTGCGGAATGCCGGATTCAGCGGGGTACGGACCGAAGAGATCGCCGTTGCCCGGGGCGTCCCCGACGTGGTCCACCTCGGCATCCGGCCTGCGTAGCCGGGACGCCGTCGGTGCCTCTAGGCTGCTGCACCGACATCGGCGACGCGAGGCGGGGCAATGGAGCAGACACACACCAGTCACCAGGGTGCGGCGACTCCGGGGGCCCAGCGGCGCGTCCTGGTCGTCGAGGACGACGCCACCATCGTGGAGGCCGTCTCCGCGCGGCTGCGCGCGGAGGGCTTCCTGGTCCAGACGGCGACCGACGGCCCCGCGGCCGTGGAGGCCGCCGAGGCGTGGCAGCCGGACCTGATGGTGCTCGACGTGATGCTGCCCGGCTTCGACGGCCTGGAGGTCTGCCGCCGCGTGCAGGCGCAGCGCCCGGTGCCGGTGCTGATGCTCACCGCGCGGGACGACGAGACGGACATGCTGGTCGGACTCGGCGTCGGCGCCGACGACTACATGACGAAGCCGTTCTCCATGCGCGAGCTGGCCGCGCGGGTGCACGTCCTGCTGCGCCGGGTGGAGCGGGCCGCGCTCGCCGCCGTGACCCCGCGCAGCGGCATCCTGCGGCTCGGCGAGCTGGAGATCGACCACGCGCAGCGCCGGGTCCGGGTGCGGGCGGAGGACGTCCACCTGACTCCCACCGAGTTCGACCTGCTGGTCTGTCTGGCCAACACCCCGCGCGCGGTGCTCTCCCGGGAGCAGCTGCTCGCCGAGGTGTGGGACTGGGCGGACGCCTCCGGCACCCGGACCGTGGACAGCCACATCAAGGCGCTGCGCCGGAAGATCGGCGCCGAGCGGATCCGTACGGTGCACGGCGTCGGGTACGCGCTGGAGACCCCGGCGTCGTGAGCCGGCCGGGGCGGCGCACCGGTGGGCCCAGGCGCCGGATCGTGATCTCGATCAAGACGAAGCTGGGCGCGCTGGTGGTCGGCGCGGTGCTGCTGACCTCGTGCCTGGCCCTGGTGGCGATCCGCACGTCCACCGAGTTCCGGTACATCACGATCTTCGCGATGATCGCGACGCTGCTGATCACGCAGTTCGTGGCGCAGTCGCTGACGGCGCCGCTGGACGAGATGAACACGGTGGCGGGGTCGATCTCACGCGGGGACTTCTCCCGGCGGGTGCGGGGCGCGGACCGGCGCGACGAGCTGGGCGACCTGGCCTCGACGATCAACCGGATGGCGGACGACCTGGAGGCCGTGGACCGGCACCGCAAGGAGCTGGTCGCCAACGTCTCGCACGAGCTGCGCACGCCGATCGCGGCGCTGCGCGCGGTGCTGGAGAACGTGGTCGACGGGGTCTCGGAGGCCGATCCGGAGACGATGCGGTCGGCGCTGAAGCAGACGGAGCGGCTGGGCCGGCTGGTGGAGACGCTGCTCGACCTGTCGCGGCTCGACAACGGTGTCGTGCAGCTGCGGGTGCGCCGGTTCGAGGTGTGGCCCTATCTGTCCGGGGTGCTGCGGGAGGCGAACCTGGCCGCCGCGCAGCGCGGTCTGCCGTCGACGTCCGGTCTGCACCGGCGTACGGACGTGCACCTGCACCTGGACGTGTCGCCGTCCGACCTGACGGCGTACGCGGACGTGGAGCGGCTGCACCAGGTGATGGCGAACCTGATCGACAACGCGGTGAAGCACTCCCCGCCGCACGGGCGCGTGACGGTGCGGGCGCGGCGCGGTCCGTACCCGGAGTCGCTGGAGCTGGTGGTCGAGGACGAGGGCCCGGGCATCCCGGAGCAGGAGCGGCACAAGGTCTTCGAGCGGTTCAACCGGGGGACGGCTCCGGACCGGCAGGGGCCGGGGAGCGACGGCGGCACCGGGCTCGGTCTGGCGATCGCGCGCTGGGCGGTGGATCTGCACGGTGGCGGAATCGGTGTGGCCGAATCTTCACGCGGGTGCCGCATCCGCGTCACTCTTCCGGGCAGCCTTCCCCTCCGGGATTGACGTAGGGTTCGAACCGGAAGCGAACGTTCTGCGTGATCAGGGGCAGGACGTGGTCAGGGTGCGGCCGAAGGGGGCCGTAGCCCGCGCTTTTCCGTACCCTCACCGATGCGGAACCACGCTTGTTTCCCGCCATTCACGGCGCCGAAACACCCCGTCAAGTGTGACTTGCGCGACGTTGGAGTGCCCGGCCTGCACGTCCCGCCCGGACAGGCGTAGCCTTTATTTCCGCTGTCCATCACCTTGCGAAGCGGAAGAGGGCGGTTGCCGCCGTGTCGTCTCAGTCCCCCAGTACCCCGAGCTCCCCGGCCGACCAAGACGGGCGCGGCGTGAGCCCCGCGACCGCCTTCGGTGCCAATGAGTGGCTCGTCGACGAGATCTACCAGCAGTACCTCCAGGACCCGAATTCGGTCGATCGTGCCTGGTGGGACTTCTTCGCCGACTACAAGCCGGGTGCGGCGGAGACCCCGTCCGCCCCGGCCGCCACCACCTCGGCAGCGCCCTCGGCGCAGCAGACGGGCCCCGCACAGGCCACGTCTGCCGCTCCGGCCGCCGCCGTGCCCGCCCCGGCCGCTCCGGCCGCCGCCCCGGCTCCGGCTGCTCCCGCCGCCCCCGCCGCGGCTCCGGCCAAGCCCGCCGCGGCTCCGGCGAAGCCCGCCGCGGCCGCCCCGGCGCCCGCCAAGGCCGCTCCGGCCGCCGAGGCGCCCGCCGGCCCCGAGCTGATCACGCTCCGCGGCCCGGCCGCCGCGGTCGCGAAGAACATGAACGCCTCGCTGGAGATGCCGACGGCCACGTCCGTCCGCGCCGTCCCGGTGAAGCTCCTGTTCGACAACCGGATCGTCATCAACAACCACCTGAAGCGCGCCCGGGGCGGGAAGATCTCCTTCACCCACCTCATCGGCTACGCCATGGTGCAGGCGATCAAGGCCATGCCGTCGATGAACTACTCCTTCGCGGAGAAGGACGGCAAGCCGACCCTGGTCAAGCCGGAGCACGTGAACTTCGGCCTCGCCATCGACCTGGTGAAGCCGAACGGCGACCGCCAGCTCGTCGTCGCCGGCATCAAGAAGGCCGAGACGCTCAACTTCTTCGAGTTCTGGCAGGCGTACGAGGACATCGTCAAGCGCGCCCGCGTGGGCAAGCTGACGATGGAGGACTTCTCCGGCGTCACCGTCTCCCTGACCAACCCCGGCGGCCTCGGCACCGTCCACTCCGTGCCGCGTCTGATGCCCGGTCAGTCCGTCATCATGGGCGTCGGCTCCATGGACTACCCGGCCGAGTTCCAGGGCACCTCCCAGGACACCCTGAACAAGCTGGGCATCTCCAAGGTGATGACCCTGACGTCGACCTACGACCACCGGGTCATCCAGGGCGCCGCCTCCGGCGAGTTCCTGCGGATCGTCGCGAACCTCCTCCTCGGCGAGAACGAGTTCTACGACGAGATCTTCAAGTCGCTGCGGATCCCCTACGAGCCGGTCCGCTGGCTCAAGGACATCGACGCGTCGCACGACGACGACGTCACCAAGGCCGCCCGCGTCTTCGAGCTCATCCACTCCTACCGGGTCCGCGGCCACGTCATGGCCGACACCGACCCGCTGGAGTACAAGCAGCGCAAGCACCCCGACCTGGACATCACCGAGCACGGCCTCACCCTGTGGGACCTGGAGCGGGAGTTCGCGGTCGGCGGCTTCGCCGGCAAGTCGATGATGAAGCTCCGCGACATCCTCGGCGTCCTGCGCGACTCGTACTGCCGCACCACCGGCATCGAGTTCATGCACATCCAGGACCCGAAGCAGCGCAAGTGGATCCAGGACCGCGTCGAGCGTCCCCACGCGCGCGTGGAGCGCGAGGAGCAGCTCCGCATCCTCCGCCGCCTGAACTCGGCCGAGGCGTTCGAGACCTTCCTGCAGACGAAGTACGTCGGCCAGAAGCGCTTCTCCCTGGAGGGCGGCGAGTCCGTCATCCCGCTGCTCGACGCGGTCATCGACTCCGCCGCCGAGTCCCGCCTCGACGAGGTCGTCATCGGCATGGCCCACCGCGGCCGCCTCAACGTCCTCGCGAACATCGTGGGCAAGTCGTACGCGCAGATCTTCCGCGAGTTCGAGGGCAACCTCGACCCGAAGTCGATGCACGGCTCCGGCGACGTCAAGTACCACCTGGGCGCCGAGGGCACCTTCACCGGTCTCGACGGCGAGCAGATCAAGGTCTCCCTGGTCGCCAACCCCTCGCACCTGGAGGCGGTCGACCCGGTCCTGGAGGGTGTCGTCCGCGCCAAGCAGGACGTCATCAACAAGGGCGGCACCGACTTCACCGTCCTGCCGGTCGCCCTCCACGGCGACGCGGCCTTCGCGGGCCAGGGCGTGGTGGCCGAGACGCTGAACATGTCGCAGCTGCGCGGCTACCGCACCGGCGGCACGGTCCACATCGTCATCAACAACCAGGTCGGCTTCACGGCGGCTCCCGAGTCGTCCCGCTCCTCCATGTACGCCACCGACGTGGCCCGCATGATCGAGGCGCCGATCTTCCACGTGAACGGCGACGACCCGGAGGCCGTGGTCCGCGTCGCGCGGCTCGCCTTCGAGTTCCGCCAGACGTTCAACAAGGACGTCGTGATCGACCTCATCTGCTACCGCCGCCGCGGTCACAACGAGGGCGACAACCCCTCGTTCACCAACCCGCAGATGTACAACCTGATCGACAAGAAGCGCTCGGTGCGCAAGCTGTACACCGAGTCGCTCATCGGTCGCGGCGACATCACCCTGGAGGAGGCGGAGCAGTCGCTCCAGGACTTCCAGGGCCAGCTGGAGAAGGTGTTCGCGGAGGTCCGCGAGGCCACCGCCGCCCCGGCGCCGGCCCACGTGCCGGACGCGCAGGCCGAGTTCCCGGTCGCCGTCACCACCGCGGTCTCCCAGGAGGTCGTGAAGCGGATCGCCGAGTCGCAGGTCAACATCCCGGAGCGGATCACGGTCCACCCGCGCCTGCTGCCGCAGCTGCAGCGCCGCGCGGCCTCCATCGACGACGGCACCATCGACTGGGGCTTCGGCGAGACCCTCGCCATCGGCTCCCTGCTGATGGAGGGCACCCCGGTCCGCCTCTCGGGCCAGGACTCCCGCCGCGGCACCTTCGGCCAGCGCCACGCGGTCCTGGTCGACCAGGAGACCGGCGAGGACTACACCCCGCTGCTCTACCTGACCGAGGACCAGGCCCACTTCAACGTCTACGACTCGCTGCTCAGCGAGTACGCGGCGATGGGCTTCGAGTACGGCTACTCGCTGGCCCGCCCGAGCTCCCTGGTCATCTGGGAGGCCCAGTTCGGCGACTTCGTCAACGGCGCCCAGACCGTCGTCGACGAGTTCATCTCCTCGGCCGAGCAGAAGTGGGGCCAGACCTCCGGCGTCACCCTGCTCCTGCCGCACGGCTACGAGGGCCAGGGCCCGGACCACTCGTCCGCCCGTCCGGAGCGCTTCCTCCAGATGTGCGCCCAGGACAACATGACGGTCGCCATGCCGACGCTGCCGTCGAACTACTTCCACCTCCTGCGCTGGCAGGTGCACAACCCGCACCACAAGCCGCTCATCGTCTTCACCCCGAAGTCGATGCTGCGCCTGAAGGCCGCGGCGTCGAAGGTGGAGGAGTTCACCACCGGCGGCTTCCGCCCGGTGATCGGCGACGACACGGTGAACCCGGCCGACGTCCGCAAGGTCGTCTTCTGCGCCGGCAAGGTCTACTACGACCTGGAGGCCGAGCGGCAGAAGCGCGGCGTCACGGACACCGCGATCATCCGCCTCGAGCGCCTGTACCCGCTGCCGGGTGCCGAGCTCCAGGCCGAGATCGCCAAGTACCCGAACGCCGAGAAGTACCTGTGGGCCCAGGAGGAGCCGGCGAACCAGGGTGCCTGGCCGTTCATCGCGCTCAACCTGATCGACCACCTCGACCTGGCGGTCGGCGCGGACATCCCGGCGGGCGAGCGCCTGCGCCGGATCTCCCGCCCGCACTCCTCGTCGCCGGCGGTCGGTTCGGCCAAGCGGCACCAGGCCGAGCAGCAGCAGCTGGTCAACGAGGTCTTCGACGCCTGACGTCGGCACCCCGTACGGAGGCCCGGCACCCCACCTGGGGTGCCGGGCCTCCGGCCTGTCCGGGCGGGCCTATCCTGGATCGCATGTACTTCACCGACCGTGGCATCGAGGAACTGGAGAAGCGGCGCGGCGAGGAGGAGGTCACCTTCGAGTGGCTCGCCGAGCAGCTGCGGACCTTCGTCGATCTGAACCCCGACTTCGAGGTGCCGGTCGAGCGCCTCGCGACCTGGCTGGCCCGTCTGGACGACGAGGACGACGACGAGTAGACGACGGCGGTACGCGCTGCGCGAGAGGCCCCCTCCCGGGTGGGAGGGGGCCTCTCGCGTTCCGGCGCCGGGCCGGTCAGTGCTCGCGCAGCCGGTCGTAGGCGAGGCCGAGGGCGCCGTGGGCGACGAGCAGGGCCCCGGCGGTCGCCCAGCCGCCGGAACGCCTGCGCAGGCCCCACAGGAGCAGCGGGGCGCCCGCGGCGAGCTGGGCGGCGCCCAGGAGGCGTGCCCGGGGGCCGCGCACGTACGGGCCGAGGGGGCCGTCCTCGACGGCGTCGAGCTCGTCGCGGACGGCGCCGCGCCATCCCGGCCACGCCAACTGCTCGGCGCCGGCGGCGAGGGCCGCCTCGCGGAGCCGGGCGGGGGCCTCGCCGGGGTCGACGCCGGCGGGCAGGTCGAGGCCGGTGCGGGCGAGGACGGCGACCAGGCCGACGAGGCGGGTCCGGGCGTCGGCCTCGGGGTCGGGGACGGTGAGCGGCTCCAGCGCCTGCACGTCGAGGACCGGGTCGAGGGCGAGGCGGTCGGCGAAGGTGCGCATGGCCTCGTCCTCGCCGGCCGGGGTGCCGTCGGCGAGCCAGGTGTAGCCGACGGTGCGGCGGAAGCCGGCGGCGAGGGTGAGGCCGGCGCGGTCGCCGTCCCACCAGAGGGCGAGCACGGGCCAGGTGGCGGCGGAGACGGCGAGGGCGGTGGCCCAGCCGGTGACGACCCGCTCGACCGGCTCGGCGCCGTCCTGCCAGGGCCTTCCCTCCGGTACGAGGACGCTCCAGCCGGCCCCGGCGGGGGCGAGGAGGAGCCGTTCCCGCAGGAGCTGGGCGGGCGGCCGGACCGCCGTGGGGTCGGCTCGGCACAGCAGCAGCGCCCCGGCGGGGCTCGGTCCGGATGTCGCGTTCATGGGCCCTACGCTAGGCCAGTTTGTCCGTGTACTGCGGTGTTTGCGCCGACCCTGTCAGGGATGAATCAGGGTTGACTCCGTCACACCGCGATATATCGTGAGTCGTGAAGTCGCGATATGTTGCGTCGCCGGGCGACACCCGCCCGGCGCTGGCTCGACGGCGTGTCGACGCGGCTTCGGAACGCTTCGAGGAAACGGGAGGTCCGCACCATGACCGAGTGGTCCGTCACCGAGCCGGTGAAACTCGCGCCCGCCGACCCCGTGACGCGGCTGCGCATCCGCGTCGTGGGCGGGGCGGTGAACGTGGTGGGCACCGACGAGAGCACCGCACGGGTGGAGGTCTCGGAGATCGAGGGCCCGCCCCTGATCGTCACGCAGGACGGCTCCACCCTCACCATCGCCTACGAGGACCTGCACTGGAAGTCCCTGCACAAGTGGCTGGACACCAAGACCCACCGGCGGCGGGCGGTCGTCTCCGTCGCGGTCCCGGCCGACGCCGAGGTCGAGGTGGGCGCGGTCACGGCCGACACGGTGGTGTCGGGTCTGCGGGGCCGCGCGGAGGTGCGCGGGGTGACCGGCGCGACGACGCTGGTGCGGCTCTCCGGGCCGGTCCGCGCCGAGAGCGTGTCGGGCCCCCTGGAGGCCCAGTCGGTGACCGGCGCGCTGCGGGTGAGCTCGGTGACCGGCGACGTGACGGTGATCGAGGGCTCCGGCGCGGCGGTACGGGCGGAGACCGTCAGCGGCGACATGGTCCTGGACCTGGACCCGGCACCGGCGGGGGCGCCGCCGGCCGACATCCGGCTGTCCAGCGTCTCCGGCGAGGTCGCCATCCGGCTGCCGCACCCGGCGGACGCCCGGGTCGAGGCGAGCACCACCAGCGGCTCGCTGTCCAACGCCTTCGACGACCTGCGGGTGGCCGGTGACTGGGGCACCCGGTCGCTCACCGGGACGCTCGGCGCCGGCAGCGGCACGCTGAAGGCGACCACGGTCTCCGGCTCGATCGCCCTCCTCCGCCGCCCGGAGTCCCCCGAGGACCCGGAGCCCGCGCCCGCCGGTTCCTCCTCCGGCTCCGCCGACCCCTCCGCCCCCGCGTCCGGAAAGGTGCTCTGACATGCCCCCCGTCTTCGCCCACGGCCGACTCCGCCTCTACCTGCTCAAGCTGCTCGACGAGGCCCCCCGGCACGGGTACGAGGTGATCCGGCTGCTGGAGGAGCGCTTCCAGGGGCTGTACGCGCCTTCCGCCGGCACGGTCTACCCGCGGCTCGCCAAGCTGGAGGCCGAGGGACTGGTCACCCACACCAGCGAGGGCGGCCGCAAGGTGTACGCGATCACCGACGCGGGCCGCGCCGAGCTGGCCGGCCGGGAGGCCGAGCTGGACGCCCTGGAGCGGGAGATCCGGGAGTCCGTCGCCGAGCTGGCCGCCGAGATCCGCGAGGACGTGCGGGGCGCGGCGGGCCGGGTGCGCAGCGAGATGCGCGCGGCGGCGAGCCGGACGCGGACGGCGGAGGGCGGCGCCTTCTCCGACGCCAAGGAGGAGCTGCGCAAGGCGACCCGGGAGTGGAAGGAGCAGACCCGGCAGGCGAAGGAGGAGGCCCGCTCGGCGAAGCTCCAGGCGAAGGAGTTCCAGCGGATCGCCCAGCAGGTGCAGGACGAGGTCCAGAACCGGTTCGCCCGGGGCGAGTGGCCGCAGGCCGTCTGGGAGGGCCTGTCGGGCATCACGGCGCAGCTGGGCGACCTCGTGCAGGGCCATCACCCCAGGGCCCGGGCCGAGGCGCCGGACATGCCGTGGGCCGCCGCCGCGGCGCCCGGTGCGGCGGCGGAGGCCCCGGCGGAGACCCCCACGTGGGCGCGGGAGGCGGCCGGGTCGGGGCAGCCGGCCCGGGACCTGGACCGGCTGCTGGACCGGTTCCGGGACGAGATCCGGGACGCGGCCCGCGACCACGGGGTGACGGACTCCCAGCTGGCGGAGGCCCGCGACCACCTGGTCACGGCCGCGACCCGGATCACCGGGATACTCCACCGCCGCTCGGGCGTCTGAGCGGCGGGGGCCGTCGGTCAGGGCCGGGCGGCGGCCCGGGTCGCCGTGACGGTGACCCGGGCGTCCGGCGCGGCGACCACGCGCACCCGGCCACGGTCGCGGTCGCGGTCGCGCAGGACGTGGGCGCCGCGGGCCGTGACCTTCCAGTCGCCGGGCGGCAGGGACAGTTCGGTGACGCGGGAGCCGCGGGGGCCGGCGGCGCGGTACTCCAGGCGGTAGACGCCGGCCGCCGGGTCGTAGGCGGCGGAGCGCACCCGGCCGGCGACGGCCTCCGCGTACGGCTCGGCGGTCAGCTCCTTGTTGGTGCGGAAGGCGCCGGTGCCGTCCACGGCGCAGTAGCCGCCGCCGTAGCACCAGACGTAGCCGGCCCAGCCGGAGGTGTAACGGCCGAGGGAGGCCATGGCGTCGCGGTAGAAGCGGTTCATCTGCGGCAGGGAGTTGTTGAGCGGGCCCCACTCCCCCACCACCACGGGCACCTTGTACTGCTTGGGGTAGACGGTGACGGCCTGTTCGTAGCTCTCGATCCAGCCGGCGGCGGGGTCGTAGTCGGCGCCGGCCTCCATGCCGGTGTTGTAGAAGTGCGGCGCGTAGACGATCTTCGGGTCGTCGATCCGGCCGAGGCCGGTGGGCACGCCCTCGCCGACGATCGGGGTCGGTTCGACGAAGATCCAGGCGTCGCGGTCGGCCGCGCGGATCGCGTCGGCGATCCGGTTGTACATGGGGGTGAGCTGCTCGCTCTCGATGCGGCGGGCGGCGGTGGCCAGGTCCTCGCCCTCGCGGAGCTCGCCCATCGGCTCGTTGATCGGGTCGTAGCCGAGGACGGCCGGGTGGTCGTCGAAGCGCTCGGCGAGCACCCGCCACATGCGGACCTGGGCCCGCCGCAGGTCCTCGTCCTCGTACAGGTGGGTGAAGGCGCGCTGGACGGCGGGCTCGAAGTACTCGGAGAACCAGTCGTCGGGACGGGGGGTGAAGGGCAGTCCGTCGGTGCGGGTGGCCCAGGCGGGGATGCCGCGGTGGCCGAAGGCGGGGCCGAAGACGTCCTGGTGGGCGTCGAGCAGCACCTGGACGTCGTACCGGTCGGCCCAGTCCAGGATCCGCTCGATCTTCCGCAGGTACGCCTCGCTGTAGTGGCCGGGCCGGGGCTCCAGGTCGTCCCAGAAGACGAGCAGGCGCGCGAAGTTGAAGCCCTTGGCGCGCATGTCGCGGAAGTGCTTCTCGGTGACGGCGGAGAGGGCGGCGTCGCCGCGGTTGGCCTTGTCCTCCACGTTCCAGCCGCGGAGGGTGAGCACACGGCCCCGGGCGTCGGTGAGGTCGGGGATCCCGTCGCCGCCGGTCTGCGCGCCGGTCTCCGTACCGTTCTGGGCGCCGTTCTCCGCGCCGGGCGCGGGCTGTGGGCGGGCGGCGGCGACATCATCGGCGGAGCCGGGGGTGGCGGTGGCGGTGGGGGCGAGCGTGGCGAGGAGGGAGGCGGCGACGGCGGTCGCCATGAGAGTGGTGCGCGACAAGCGGGACACGGGGGCCTCCGGCACGAGGAAGTGAGCGTTGTTCACGTTCGCGTGCCGGAGATCCCATCAGGTCGACCGACCCGTATCAAGAGGTCGTCAGCACGATCTTTCCGAAGAGGTCGCCGGCGGCCATCTTCTCGAAGCCCTCGCGGGCCCGGTCCAGCGGCAGCACCTCGTCGATCACCGGACGGACCCCGGTGGCCGCGCAGAAGGACAGCAGGTCCTCCAGCTCGTCCTTGGAGCCCATGGTGGAGCCGACCACCTTCAGCTCCAGGAAGAAGATCCGGGTCAGCTCGGCGTGCGAGGGCCGGTCGCCGCTGGTGGCGCCGGAGATCACCAGGGTGCCGCCGGGGCGCAGCGACTTGACCGAGTGCGACCAGGTGGCGGCGCCGACGGTCTCGATGACGGCGTCCACGCGCTGCGGCAGCCGGGCGCCGGGCTCGTACGCCTCGACGGCGCCGAGCTCCACGGCCCGCTTCCGCTTGGCCTCGTCCCGGCTGGTGGCGAAGACGCGCAGGCCGGCCGCCTTGCCGAGGACGATCGCGGCGGTGGCGACGCCGCCACCCGCGCCCTGGACGAGCACCGAGTCGCCGGGGCGGACGCCGGCGTTGGTGAAGAGCATCCGGTAGGCGGTCAGCCAGGCGGTGGGCAGGCAGGCGGCCTCGGCGAAGGACAGTTCCTTCGGCTTGGGCAGCACGTTCCAGCGGGGGACGGCGACGCGCTCGGCGAAGGTGCCCTGGTAGCGCTCGGTGAGGATGGAGCGGGGCTCGTCCGGTCCGACGCCGTGGCCGGTCTGGCCGATGACGGAGTGCAGGACGACCTCGTTGCCGTCCTCGTCGATCCCGGCGGCGTCGCAGCCGAGGATCATCGGCAGCTTCTCCTCGGGCAGTCCGACCCCGCGCAGCGACCACAGGTCGTGGTGGTTGAGCGAGGCGGCCTTGACGGTGACGGTGGTCCAGCCGGGGCGCTCGACGGGCTCGGGGCGTTCGCCCAACTCGAGTCCGTTCAGGGGCTGGTCGCGGTCGATTCGGGCAGCGTAGGCAGCGAACATGGCCCCGACCCTAGGCGCCCGTGGCGACGTCGCGGAACCACACACCGCTGTGACGCACATCCCCTCGCCCGGGCCCGCGCCGCCGGGCCTCCCCCGTCCCCACGCGAAAGGGCCCCGCCCCGTCCGATGCGGCGGACGGAGCGGGGCCCTCCCGGGGGCTTCCGCGACGGGGGTCAGCGGCGGGCGACGCCCTCGGCGCGCGCGGCGGCGGCGACCGCGGCCGCGACGGCCGGGGCGACCCGGTCGTCGAACGGCGACGGGATGACGCAGTCGGCGGCGAGCGCGTCACCGACGACACCGGCGATGGCGTCGGCGGCGGCGATCTTCATGCCCTCGGTGATCCGGGAGGCCCGGACCTGGAGCGCGCCGGCGAAGATGCCGGGGAACGCGAGGACGTTGTTGATCTGGTTGGGGTAGTCCGAACGGCCGGTGGCCACGACCGCCGCGTACTTGTGCGCGACGTCGGGGTGCACCTCGGGGTTCGGGTTGGCCATGGCGAAGACGAAGGCGTCCTTGGCCATGGAGGCGACGGCGGCCTCGGGGACCGTACCGCCGGAGACGCCGATGAAGACGTCGGCACCGGCCAGGGCGCTCTCCAGGGAGCCGGTGAGGCCGGCCTTGTTGGTGAGGCCGGCGATCTCGCGCTTGACGTCGGTGAGGTCCTCGCGGTCGCTGCTGACGACGCCCTTGCGGTCGGCGACGCAGACGTCGCCGATGCCGGCCTCCAGCAGGAACTTGGCGATGGCCACGCCGGCCGCGCCCGCGCCGGAGATGACGGCGCGCAGGTCGCCGAGGGTCCGGCCGGTCAGCTTCGCCGCGTTCCGCAGGGCGGCGAGGGTGACGATCGCGGTGCCGTGCTGGTCGTCGTGGAAGACCGGGATGTCGAGGCGCTCCTGGAGCTTGCGCTCGATCTCGAAGCACCGCGGCGCCGAGATGTCCTCCAGGTTCACGCCGCCGAAGGACGGGGCGAGCCGGACGACGGTGTCGACGATCTCGTCGGTGTCGGTGGTCGCGAGGGCGATCGGGACGGCGTCCACGCCGCCGAACTGCTTGAAGAGGATCGCCTTGCCCTCCATCACCGGGAGGGAGGCCTCCGGGCCGATGTCGCCGAGGCCGAGCACCGCGGTGCCGTCGGTGACGACGGCGACGACCTGGGACTTCCACGTGTAGTCGTGGACCAGGTCGGGCTGCTCGGCGATGGCGGTGCACACCTTGGCGACGCCGGGGGTGTACGCGAGGGACAGGTCGTCCTTGTCGCGGACGGGCACGGTGGCCTGAATGGCCATCTTGCCTCCGCGGTGGAGGGCGAAAGCCGGGTCGAAGGGCTCCTCGGGAGCTCCTTCCGTACCGCTCTCGCTGCGAGGATTGACGATCTCCGCTGCCATGTGGGTGAGACCCCTTATGTCTGTTGTCGAGGGTGGCCGCTCCTGGTGTGGAGCGGTGGGCGGGTCCCGCGGCCGCCGTGTCTGGCAGCCGCGCGGGCGCGCCGCACAACGCGCCCTGAGCCCCGGATGAGGGGTGTAAGGATCCTTCTTACCGGACGGGGGGCACCGCAGACGAGTCCGTATCCCCTCGGTGACACGACTCATACGTACTGCTTCCGGACGCGGACGGACAGCGACTCGTCACCGGATGTCCGGACAGATGCCTCCACCACCCGATTGATGGCCTTCGTGTCGTCCGAATGGCGAGATCGACAGCAGATTTTCCGGTGGAGGGGGAAGCGAACGAAAGATGGTCCGGCCTTGATGTACCGGCCTGTCGGGATTCGGGCGCGACCCGTTACCCGATTTTGACATCCGTGGCCGTCGGTTTGAGGCAGTCCGAATGGCAAGATGCCGTAATCACACGAGGTCGCGACACTCGAAGATGCGTACGCGACTTTTTTGGCAACGCCTATGGCTACTCCCTCACACGCCGGAGGATCCCGACCATGACCGCACGCACCACGCGCTGTACGACCGCCGCCAAGACCCGCACCTCCCGTCTTGCCGCGGTCGCCGCCATCGCGGTCGCCGGCTCGATGCTGCTGACCGCCTGCGGCGACCAGACCGACGGGGGCTCCACGAAGGAGGGCGGCACCGCCGCCAGCAACGCCCCGCTCTTCTCGAAGCTGCCCGCCGACATCCAGAAGGCCGGCGTCATCAAGGTCGGCACGGACGCCTCCTACGCCCCGATGGAGTTCACCCAGGACGGCAAGATCGTCGGTGTCGACCCCGACATCGCCGCCGCCCTCTCCAAGCAGCTCGGCGTGAAGTTCGAGTTCACCTCGGGCACCTTCGACGGCCTGATCACCTCCCTGGAGACCGGCCGCCAGGACATCGTCATGTCCTCCATGACGGACAACAAGAAGCGCCAGGAGGGCCTGGACGACAACGGGAAGAAGATCGGCAAGGGCGTCGACTTCGTCGACTACTTCTCCTCCGGCGTCTCCCTGCTGGTCAAGAAGGGCAACCCGCAGGGCGTGAACTCGCTCGACGACCTCTGCGGCAAGACCGTCGCCGTCCAGCGCGGCACGATCTATGAGGACACCTTCAAGGCCCAGGCCGAGAAGTGCGGCTCGAACAAGCTCACGATCCAGGCGTTCGACACCGACGCCGAGGCCCAGACCCGGGTGAAGGCCGGCGGTGCGGTCGCCGACCTGAACGACTACCCGGTCGCCGCGTACATCGCGAAGACCTCCGGCGGCGGCAAGGACTTCGAGGTCGTCGGCAACCAGACGGACGTCGGCCTCATGGGCATCGCCGTCTCCAAGGAGAAGACCCAGCTGCGCGACGCCATCAAGGAGGCGCTCGACGCCGCCATCAAGGACGGCAGCTACGCCGAGGCCCTGAAGAAGTGGGACGTCGAGGACAGCGCGGTCAAGTCGGCCACCATCAACGCCGGCAAGTGACCTGCTCTCCTCCCCCACGCACCACTGAAGGGCAGTCGTGATGACTGACAAGATCAGCAAGGACCCGGCCCCCGCGCCGTCCGGGTCCGGCCCCTCGGGCACGCCGTACGAGGCGATCAAGGCCGTCCCGGTCCGGCACTGGGGTCGCTGGGTCAGCGGCGTCGTCGTCGTGGTCCTCCTCGGCTGGCTCGTCTACGCCTTCTCCCAGGGCAACATCGTCTGGGCGACGGTCGGAGACAAGCTGTTCGACCCGTCGATCCTCAGCGGCCTCTGGAAGACCGTCCTCATCAGCGTCTCGGCGATGGCGCTGGGCCTCGTGCTCGGCATCCTCTTCGCCGTGATGCGGCTGTCGAAGAACCCGGTGACGGGCGCCGTCGCGTGGCTCTACATCTGGTTCTTCCGCGGCACGCCGGTCTACGTCCAGCTGCTCGTCTGGTTCAACCTGGCCCTGATCTTCGAGTACGTGAACCTCGGCCCGATCTACAAGGACGAGACCTCCCAGGTCCTGACCCCGTTCATGGTGGCCCTGCTGGGCCTCGGCCTGAACGAGGGCGCCTACATGGCGGAGATCGTCCGGGCCGGCATCCAGTCGGTCGACGAGGGCCAGACCGAGGCGGCGCACGCGCTCGGCATGTCGCAGACGAAGACCATGCGCAGGATCGTTCTTCCGCAGGCCATGCGGGTGATCGTGCCGCCGACGGGCAACGAGTTCATCAACATGCTGAAGACCTCGTCGCTGGTCTCGGCCGTGCAGTACACCGAGCTCCTCCGCGCCTCCTCGAACATCGGCAGCACGGCCGGTGCGGTGATGGAGATGCTCTTCGTCGCGTCCATCTGGTACCTGGCGCTGACCAGCGTCTTCAGCGTCGGCCAGTACTACCTGGAGCGCCGTTTCGCCCGCGGTTCGACCCGTAACCTGCCCCCCACCCCGTGGCAGCGGGTCAAGACGAACCTCGCCACGTTCAAGCGCTCCCCGGAGGCATCGGCATGACCGGTCAGCTCATGGTCAAGGCGGAGGGCGTCCACAAGTCCTACGGCGCCGCCCACATCCTCCGCGGCATCGACCTGGAGGTCCGCAGCGGGGAGGTGTTCTGCCTGGTCGGCCCGTCCGGCTCCGGCAAGTCGACCTTCCTGCGCTGCATCAACCACCTGGAGCGGATCGACGGCGGCCGGCTCTCGGTCGACGGCCAGCTCGTCGGCTACCGCCAGAAGGGCGACAAGCTGTACGAGCTGAAGGACAGCGAGGTCGCGGCCCAGCGCCGGGACATCGGCATGGTCTTCCAGCGCTTCAACCTCTTCCCCCACATGACGGCCCTGGCCAACGTCATGGAGGCCCCGATCCAGGTGAAGGGCGAGTCCAAGGCCGTCGCCCGCGAGCGGGCCGAGCGCCTGCTCGACCGGGTCGGCCTGCGGGACCGGATGGGGAACTACCCGTCGCAGCTCTCCGGCGGCCAGCAGCAGCGCGTCGCCATCGCCCGCGCGCTGGCGATGGAGCCGAAGCTGATGCTCTTCGACGAGCCCACCTCGGCGCTCGACCCGGAGCTCGTCGGCGACGTCCTCGACGTCATGCGGGACCTCGCCGAGTCGGGCATGACGATGATCGTCGTCACCCACGAGATGGGCTTCGCCCGGGAGGTCGGCGACTCGCTGGTCTTCATGGACGGCGGCGTGGTGGTCGAGTCCGGCCACCCGCGCGAGGTCCTGACCAACCCGCAGCACGACCGGACGAAGGCGTTCCTGTCCAAGGTGCTGTAAGACGCACGGTGCTGTAAGACGCACGGCGCCGCAGGGCGCACGAGGAGGGGCGGTACGGGCACGAGCCCGTACCGCCCCTCTCGCACGTCCGCGGTCCGCGGCCGCCTTCTACCTACTTCACGGCCAGCAGCAGGGTGTCCGAGGGCGAGCACCAGACCGGCCGGGCCTCGCCGAAGCCGGCCGCCCGCAGCGCGTCGGCGTGCCAGCGGACCGGGGGCATGTCGCCGTCGGCGTGCTCGCCGTAGATCTCGAAGCGGCGCGCGGTGGGCTCGGCGAGGACGGGGTCCTTCGCGGCGAGCGCCCACCAGTCGGCCCAGTCGAGGACCCCGGCGGCCTTCTCCGCGTCCATCCGGGCGTGCCGCTGGGCCCGCTCGGCGGCGTTGATCCTCGGGGTGTCCGGATCGATCATGTGGTCGGCGTTCATGAAGACGCCGCCCTCGCGGACGAGCCCGCCGATCTGCCCGTACAGGGCGGCCAGGGGCTCGCTGTGCAGCCAGTGCAGCGCGGTGGCCGTGAGCACGGCGTCGTACGTGTCGTACGGCAGCTCCCGCGTCCACGCGGGGTCCTTGAGGTCGGCCGTCACGAAGGTGACGCGCCCGTCGCCCTCGAAGGTGCCCCGGGCAATGGCGAGCAGCGCGGGGTCGAGGTCGACGCCGGTGGATTCGGCCTTCGGGAACCTCCGGAGGAGCCTGTCCGTGATACTTCCCGTACCGCAGGCGAGGTCGAGGACGCGGGGCTCCGGTCCCACCAGTGCCTCGACCATGTCGAGCATGACGCGGAACCGCTCCTCGCGGTCCGGCATGTACCACTCCTGCTGGCGGTCCCAGCTCCGCTGCCAGCCGGCCCAGTCGGTGCCACCCATGTCCGTACCCTCTCGTCGTCGCCACGGAAAAGCCGAGAACGTAATACCCTCAGAGGGGAAACACCAGTTACCCCCTCGACGCCGACCCTAGCCCGCCACCGTAAGGACTACAAGTGGAACTGGCCTATTACTCGGATTACGCCGTGCGCCTCGTCAACACCGAGGAGCCGGCCCGCGGCAGGGACGGCCTCACCACGGTCGAGGTGCTCAAGGAACTCTTCGGCCCGGCCACCCAGATGTCCCGCCGGATCACCGAGGCCGACCTGCCGCGGTTCCGCGCGATCCGGGCCCGGCTGCGGGCCGTCTTCACCGCGGCCGACGAGGGCGACCACACCGGCGCGGTCGACCTGCTGAACTCCCTGCTCCTGGAGTTCCCGGTCAGCCCCCAGATCTCCGGCCACGACACCCTCGACGAGGAGGGCCGGCCCCGCTGGCACATGCACCTCGCCGACCACTCGTCCAACGCGACCGCCGGCTACGCGGCCATCTCGGCGATGGGCCTCGCCTTCCACCTGACCGAGTTCGGCGCCGACCGGCTCGGCCTCTGCCAGGCGCCGCCCTGCCGCAACGCCTACCTCGACACCTCCACCAACCGCTCCCGGCGCTACTGCTCCGACCGCTGCGCCACCCGCGCCAACGTGGCCGCCTACCGGGCCCGCAAGCGCCTGGAGGCCGAACGGGCCGACCTCACCGGCCGCACCGACGAGAACAGCCAGGAGAGCAGCACCCCGGCCGACCGCTGACGCCCCGGCGTCAACGGCCGGTACCGCGCCAGCACCCGCCCGAGCACCAGCTCGGGCGGCACCGCCCCGAACACCCGGCTGTCCCCCTCGGCGCCCGGATTGTCCCCGAGCACCCACCAGCCGGCGTCCCGTCGCTCGACCAGACGCTTCACCACGAGCAGATCCTGCTGGAGCGGATGGCGCAGCACGGCGACGTCCCCGGCCGCCACCCGCCCGCCGTACCGCACGAGCAGCCGATCGCGGTGCAGCAGCGTCGGCACCATCGACACCCCGGTCACCTCGGCGATCCCGAACGGCGCCTCGGCCGCCGCGGTAGCCTCCCGCTCCACTCCTGCTCCCCTCGTCGACTCGTACACGAGTCCGATCCGTTCCCCGGACTTTTGACCTAAGCCCCAGGGGGCGCTCGCGAAAACGCCCTTCTCACCGAGTAATCTCCCACTTGAGAAGACGATCACGAGGAAGGACGGCTCCATGCTCTCCCGCCTGTTTGCCCCCAAGGTCAAGGTCAGCGCCCACTGCGACCTCCCCTGCGGCGTGTACGACCCGGCCCAGGCCCGTATCGAGGCCGAGTCCGTCAAGGCCGTCCAGGAGAAGTACCAGGCGAACGAGGACCCGCACTTCCGGGCCCGCGCCACGGTCATCAAGGAGCAGCGCGCCGAGCTCGCCAAGCACCACGTCTCGGTCCTGTGGAGCGACTACTTCAAGGCTCCGCACTTCGAGAAGTACCCCGAGCTCAACCAGCTGGTCAACGACACCCTGAAGGCCCTCTCGGCCGCCAAGGCGTCGACCGACCCGAAGACCGGCGAGAAGGCCCTGGAGCTCATCGCCGAGATCGACCGCATCTTCTGGGAGACCAAGAAGGCTTGATCTCCCTCTAGGCGGCCTGACCTGCACTTTCGCGGGTCGTGCCGCTTAGCTGTCCGCACCCGGTCCGCAGTCCGCCGAGCACGGCGTCCATGACGGCCCGGGTGCGGTCTTCTTCCCCGGGCCAGAGGTGCGCGTAGATCCGCAGCGTGATGACGGCGGACGCGTGCCCGAGGACGAGCTGCACCTGCTTGACGCTCGCGCCGCCGGCGATGAGCGCGGAGGCGCAGAAGCGCCGCAGGTCGTGGGTGACCATGTGCGGCAGCTCGACGGCCTTACGGCCTTCTCGCTCGGCGGCCCCATTCTCGGCCGCCTGGAGCGCCTTGCGAGCCCCATTCCACTCGGTCTTCCACCGCCGGTAGTTGAGCGGCTCGCCCTCCTCCATGGTGAACAGCCACTCCCTGGACGGACGAGCGGCGAGATGCGCGAGGAGCGCGTCGGTGACGACCTCGCCGACCGGAACCGTGCGCCGGGACTTGGCGGTCTTGGGCGGCCCGATCTTCCCGGACTGGAGCCGCTGCCGGTCGACCCGGATGATGCCGGCCTTGAAGTCGACGTCCGACACTTTAAGGCCGAGCAGTTCGCCGATGCGCAGCCCTGATCCGGCGAGGGTGACGATCGCCGCGCGGATGTACGGCGGCATCACCCGCGCCATCGCCTCGATCTGCTCGACCGTGGGCGGAGTGACCTCCTCGTCCTGCATGGCCGGGAGGGTGATCCGGCGGCACGGGCTGGAGGCGATGACCTTGTCGTCCACGGCCGCCGTCATGACGCGCACGAGAACGTCATAGACGTTCCTCACGCTGCCGGGTCCGAGTTGGTCGGAGAGGTGCTTGAAAAGCACCTGGATGTCGTTGCGGCGTATCGCGGCCATGGAGCGGGCACCCAGCGCCGGTACGAGGTGGAGCCGGAGCGCGTTGTCGGTGATGCGCTCGCCCGCCTCACTGGCGATGAGCGAGCCCTCCCACTTCTCGGCGTACTTCTCGAAAGTGACGCGGCCGGCGCGCGGATCGACGTACTGGCCGGTGACCATGCTGGCCGTGACCTCGTCGAGCCAGCGCTGGGCGTCAAGTTTCCGCTCGAAGTGGCGGGCGTGTTCCTTGCCGTCGAGGTCGCGGTAGCGGGCCCGCCATTTGCCGTTGGGGCGCTTCTGGATGTTGGCCAAGTGGCCTCTCCTTCGTGTCGGTTGTCAGTAGTGGCCGCCGTCCTCGATGTCGCTACTGAGCGTGCGAGCGTCCCGCTCGTCACCCATGAGGCGGAGGCACTGCTCGTGGATGGCCCGCGAGCTGTCCGGGTGGGCCCTGATGTGGTCGGCGATGGCGACCACGGCGCGGTGGAGACGGTCGCGCGCATCTCGGGCCTCGTAGAACGCTTCGACGGCCTCTTGGACGAGGCGCCGGCTGTCGATGTCGAGCCCCTCCAGGGGCGGGGACATCAGCTCTTCGAGAGGGAGCTCGAAGACGCGGGAGAAGGCGAGGGCCTCGTCGAGGTTGATGCGTCGACGAGGGGTGCCGTTCTCGATGCGCCAGACCGCCGTCTGGTTCATCTTCACGCCGGCTCTGGTCACCCGATCAGCCAGCTCGGTCGTGCTCCACCCTCTGACCTCGCGCTCCAGGGCCACACGCGCGGCCACGTTCCCTTCGCTGTAGAGCAGCGGCACCTCGCCGCCTTCGGGCCTGTCGCCTGCCATCGAACCTCCATCGCCATCGTCGCTATCCCAATTGAAACATGAGCTTCCCGATTTGGTTAACCGCCGATCCCGAGGTACAACTCTATGCAGATCGAATCGCCACCTAGCCGAATGGGAATACATGCGATACCTGACCACTGCCGAGGTCGCCGAGCGCTACCGCACAGCCGAGAGCACCGTCCGCTACTGGCGCCAAATCAAGAAGGGGCCGCGCGGCATCAAGGTCGGCAAGCGGGTGCTGTACCCCGAGGCGGAGCTGCTGCGCTACGAGCGCACGCTGATCGACGGCCGAGACGAGTGGGGCCTGGCCTCATGAGCCGCCAGCAACCCCGGACACAGCAACGGCCCCCGGCGCGCCAACGCCGAGGGCCGGAGATTCCCCTGCACGTCGCCCATCCCTGAACGAACGAACCGGTGAGAGGCGGGACCTTGCCAGTCCCGCCCCTCACCTGAGAGGAACGCCAATGGAGGACTCTACGTCCCTCGCCGCCTCGAACACGTCCCCCAAGGTCGTCTGGCCCACCCCTGCGGTCCCCGGCCAGGGCATCCCGTGGCACCGTCCGGACCGAGCGGACGGACGGTCCACCTCTCCGGGGACCGGCCACCGACCGGACCGTGCCGCTGGTCCGGTTGGTCCGGAACCGGACCAACCGGCTGCCGAAACCCGGACCGAAGTTCCGGTCAACTCGGACCAGGAACCCGGACCGACTGAGAACACGCAGCTCAACGGCCTATCGGACTGGACCGGGAACCCGGACCACGGCCCCGGTCCGGAAGCCGAGGACCGGGCAGAGAGTTCCGGTCAGTCGGCCGAAGAACCCGGACCGACGGTCCCGGTGGACCACGGTGACCCGGGGACAGTCCCCGGACCGGGAACTGGGGACCGCGAGCGCGCCGGCCTCACGGCAGACCGGGACCAGGACGGGACCGCCGTACTGGACGACCTGCGTGCCGCGATCGGCCGGTACGTCGTACTGCCGAGCGAGGAGGCACTGACCGCGGTCACCCTCTGGGTGGCGGCCTCCCACATCCAGCCCGCCCTCCAGCACGCACCACGCCTGGCGGTGGTGGGACCGACCAAGGGCTGTGGCAAGTCCCGCGTCCTGGACGTGCTCCACGAGACCGTGCACAAGCCGATGATGACGGTGAACACCTCACCGGCGGTGGTCTTCCGCGTCATCGGCGAGGACCCGCCGACGCTGCTGGTGGACGAGGCCGACACCATCTTCGGCCCCAAGGCCGGCGACAAGGAGGACCTGCGCGGCCTGCTGAACGCGGGGCACCAGCGCAACCGGCCCGCCTGGCGAATCTCCGGCCCGGAGCACAAGGCGACGGCGTTTCCCACCTTCGCCATGGCGGCGCTCGCCGGGATCGGCGACCTGCCAGACACGATCATGGACCGGGCGGTCGTACTCCGCATGCAGAAGCGCAAGCCGGGTGAGCGCATAGCCCCGTTCCGCTCGCGGTATTCCGTCCCGGAACTGAACGCGCTGCGCGACCGTCTGACCGCCTGGCTGGCCTCGCTGCGGAGCACCGCAGAGGGCTTGGTTCCGCAGATGCCGGTCGAAGACCGTGCCGCCGACACGTGGGAACCGCTGGTGATCGTCGCCGACCTGGCCGGCGGGCACTGGCCCTCGCGGGCCCGTGCGGCCTGCCTGGCGATGACCAGGAACGAGGTGGTCCAGGACGAGCAGGCGACGCTGAAAACGCGGCTGCTGCGCGACATCTGCCGCGTGTTCGAGCAGCAGGGCGACACGGAGGCGCTGCGCAGCCACGACCTGCTCGCCGCCCTCCTCCAGGACGCGGAAGCACCATGGGCCGAGTACGGCACCAAGGGCCTGAACGCCTACCACCTGGCCAACCTGCTGCGCGACTTCGGTATCAGCCCGGCCAACCACCGCTTCGAGAACGGCCGACAGGCCAAGGCGTACGCCCGCAACCAGTTCCTCGACGCCTGGGCCCGCTACTGCCCCGACCCCACCCAGTCGGCCCCCGCAGCCGGCGAGTCCGTGGTCGCACGTCGAGCCCAGGGCAAGCCACCGACCCCTCCGCCCGGGACGCTGCCCATCGGCCCGCCCGGCGGGCCTGCCGGCCCCAGGCCCAAGCGCTGACCCCAGCTCCGTATCAATCCGTCGCATCCGTCCCCGCGCAGGTCAGCGCGGGGACGGAGTTCCTCGCCGATACGGATCACTCCGTACCTGCCACCGTCTCCGTACCTGTCCTGACCAGCTACGGGACGGATGCAACGGACGTGACGAAGCCCCACCCCACACGACCAACGGAGCACCACCATGCCCGAACCGAGCACCGACAACGCCCCCGCCCGCCGCCGCAAGGGGTTCTTCGGCCTGACCCGCCGATCAGCAGCAAGCTGGAGCGAACGAGCCTCTAACAAGGCTTCGTCCGCGCTTGCCCCCGCCCCAGGGGTGGCGGAGGAGGAGGCCGAGCGCCAGGGGGCGCCCGAGCTGGAAGGGGTCATAGCCGACTCCGCCGCCCTCCGCCCCCAGGCACCGACCGACGTCCAACCGCCTGTCGAGCAGCCCTCCTGGCGGGACCTCGATGCCCCCGTCCTGCCCGCCCTGATGAACCGCAAGCGCACCGTGGAGAAGCGCGACCAGGAGAAGACCATCCGCTTCACACGGACAGCGGTCGGCGTGATCAGCGCCGCCGCTCACCAGCGTGGTCAGAAGTTCGCCGGATTCGTCGGCGACGCCGCCCTCGCCGTCGCCTTCGGCAAGGCAGGACTGGTCGGCAGCCCGGAGGACGATCCCTTCCGCCCGCTGATCGAGGCCGTCGAGGCACACACGGTCGCGCTGAACCGCATCGGCGGCAACCTCAACCAGATCACCGCAGCCATCCACCGAGGAACCGTGCCCGAGCGCGCCGAGGCGGTGCTAGCCCGAGTCGAGCAAGCAGCCGAGAGCAGCTATCGACTGATCGACCAGCTCCTGACGGAAGGCACCACGCATGGTTCCTGACGTCTCCACCGGCTCCGACACCCGCGGACTGATCGCCTACCTCTTCGGCCCCGGCCGCCGCGACGAACACACCGACCCTCACATCGTCGCCGCCTGGGACATGGCCGGCGCCCCCGACCCGGGCCGTAACCCGACAGCCACCTACTCCCTGCTCGCCAAGCGCCTCGACACCCACGTCGACCTGCGCACCCGCGAACTGGGCGGCAAGAAACCGCCCCAGCACGTCTGGCACTGCCCCGTCCGCACCGCGCCCGGCGACCGCTACCTCACCGACACCGAGTGGGCCGAGGTCGCCCGCCGCATCGTTCACGCCACCGGCATCGCCCCCGAAGGCGACGAGAAGGCATGCCGGTGGATCGCGGTGCGCCACGCCGACGACCACATCCACATCATGGCCACCACCGTCCGCGCCGACGGACGCCGCCCGCGCACCCACCGCGACGGACAGCGGGCACAAGCCGAGTGCCGCAAGATCGAGGCCGAGTTCGGCCTGCGCCGCCTGAAGTCCGGCGATCTCACCGCGCCGCGCACCCCTACCGGCGCCGAACGCGCCAAGGCCGAGCGCCAGGGCCAGACGGTCACCGCACGGCACTGGCTGCGCGAGCAGGCGTACGCGGTCGCCGCCGCCGTACGAACCGAAGCCGACTACTTCACCGTGCTGCAGTCCCTCGGCATCAAGGTCAAGACACGACTCGGCCCCGAGACCGGCGACGTGATCGGCTACAGCCTCGCCGCCCCCAACGACACCAACGCGGCCGGCGAACCCGTCTGGTACGGCGGCTCCAAACTCGCCCCCGACCTCTCCATCAACCGCCTACGCGAACGCCTCCCCGACCAGGAGATGGCGGACCACCCCCGATATGTGGCGGACCCCGCCGCCCCATGGCGCCACACCACCACCGCAATCCACACGGCACGCACCGTCCTCGACTCCGGCGACGATGCCGCCGCCCAGGGCCACCTCGCCGCCTTCGGCGACGCCCTGTACAACATCGCCAGCGCCACGACCGGCCCACACCGAACAGAACTGCGGGCGGCGGCGATGGCGTTCAACCGCGCCCGCCGCTCCGCCACCCGCGCCGACCACCAGGCCGCCACCGCCCTGCGCAAGGCCGCCAAGGAACTCGCCTACGCCTCCAACGCGCCGGGCGGGCTCGCCATCGCCCTGCTCTTCGCCACCGTGCACCTGGCCCACGCCGCCGCCAAGTGGCACGAACAGCGCGGCCACGCACAGCAGGCCGCCGCGGCCGAGGAAGCCTTCCGCCACCTCCAGGCGGGCTACCAGCAGGCCGCCACACCCGTCCTGGCTGACCTGGCCCGCCGCGCACCACGCGACGCAACCGCCCGCCGCTTCGAGCAAGACGTGTGCGCAGCCCTCCCCGACCACGCCGACCGGATCCTCGCCGACCCCACTTGGACCGCCCTGACCACAACCCTCGCCCAAGCCGAAACCGCCGGCCACAACCCCCGACGGCTCCTGGTCGAGGTAGGCACACAGCGCGAACTCGACATCGCCGAGCGCCCCGCCGAGGTCCTCAACTGGCGCATCACAGCTCAGCCGAACCGGCGGACACAAGCGGCTCGCATGAGGAACACGCGCACGACCCCGCCTACACCACGGCCCACACCCACACCGATGAGCAAGCAGCCCACGGAGCGCGGTCGTCGTCGATAGTGCGTCGGCTCTCAGCGACGGCAGACAAGGAGGCCGCCAAGGCAGGTGATCTCGTATGACCCGTGCCGGGCGATGTGGTCGGCCACCAACGTGCGGGCGCGGTCGATAGTCGCGTCGAAGGGCACGTCGTGCTGGTCCGCCCATGCACGGTACGAAGCCATGTGGGCAACCACGGGCTCGGGGTCGTGGACGGTGATGGTCCCCGGCAGTTCGACGACCTCCACGCGGCTGAACTCCTCGCCGAGGAAGGCCGGCGCCTTCTCCAGGGAGAAGCGAGCGCTGAGCGAGATACGAGCCGGGCCCCGGTCGATACCGAGGACATCGCCAGCGGCCCGCTGCCAGAGATCGTCGAGTTCGGCCTTGTCGCGGTCGCTGTTGGTGGAGGCGATCACTAGCCCGTCACCGGCCACGATCCTGGCCAGCTCCCTAACCGCCTGGGGGATGTCGGGCACGTGGTAGAGCATGTGGAGCGCAAGGGCGGCGTCGACGCTGCCCGTCGCGAGCGGAAGCCTCGTGGCATCCGCCACGGCGACGGGGCCGGGGACGTCGGCGAGGATGCCGGGGGCGATGTCGAGGCCGAGCAAGAACAGGTCCCCACGGTCCTGACGGAGCCGCTGGATGAACTTGCCGTTGCCGCAGCCGATGTCGACGACGCGCCCGCGTACGTCGCCCAACTGCTCAGCGACGAGACCCGGCAAGTCGTACCGGGGCGTCTGCCACTGGTAGAGCGACTGCCGGGCAGCAAGGTCCCGGTCTCCGTTGTAGGCGCTGTCCGCCAGGCGGGCCCGGTCGGTGACAGCGGCGTCGTGGGCGGCAGACAGGTCGGTCACGTCGGCAACTCCGGAGGGTGGGCGGCGGGCAGGGACGCACGGACGACCGTGTGCTGGAGCCGGTCACGCAGGTGCACCGCCTGCGCGGCTCCACCGTACTGCGGCCCTTCCAGCTCCCGCCCGAGAACGGTGAGCCGGCGCACGATACTGGCCGACATGCGCTCCGGCGAGGACTGGAGCACGAAGCCGAGCATCTTCTCCGTGCCGTCCAGGTCGCCCAGGAGCAGGTGCCCGCTGGCGAGGTCGAGGTGCGCGGCGAACAGGTCGCCGACCGACTGGTCGTCTCCGTCCGCGCTGCGATAGAGGCGGATCGCCGTCTCCGCGCTGACGATGGCCCGCTGGACATGCTCCTGCCCGCCCACGGCCAGAAGTGTCGTTCCGGCGTACGCGAACTGCTTGGCCGCGGGGAAGTCGAAGACTCCCAGTACCTCGTCCCGACCCGAGATCGCCTCACGAGATCGTTCGGCATCCGACAGTGCGGCGAGCGCTCCTGCCGAGTCGCCGACTATCGCGAGCGCCCGCGCTTCCAGGCTCGCCAGCCGTGCCCCGATGCTGCCGCCCTCCCTGTGCTGACGACCGGCCTGGGCGAGCTGGGCCGCCCGCTCGTACTGCCCGGTCCAATACGCGATGAGTGACTCCACGGCCCGCACCCAGGCCAGCATCCCCTCATGTCCGGCCGCCTCGGCACAGGCCCGTGCGGTACGGGCGTGGGTGGCAGCCGAGTCGTAGTCGCCGAGGTCCAGACAGACGTGGGCGGACAGGCCGCAGAGACGAGAGGCTGAGAGATAGAGGTCGGTGGTCTGCCGGGGGCGTTGCCGTCCGCGCAACAGCTCGAACACCCCGTCCCGTAACCGCTTGATCTCGACGTACTGCTCCATCAACGGGTGGCTGACGTAGGTCCGCGCGAGCCGACCGACGTCCGCCTCCAACTGCTCGACGACAAGCTCGTCGACGTTGCGCTGCGCGATGAACCGAGCGAACTCCGCCGACCGCACTGCGTCCTCCGACAGTGGAGCCCCACGGGCGCCAGAAGCCCGGGGCAACACCACGGGCAGCGCGATCTCGACCTCGTCAGCGCTGGTCTCGTTCCGCCTACCCCTGCTCACTGCCACAGCCTGGTCGAGCTGGGCGACATCGACGTTGAAGACCCGCGCCAGGTGCTTCCGGGTGTAAGGAACCGGAATCCGTGCCTCGCGCTCGTACCGCCCGATCTCCTTGCCGGTCTTCGCGGAGCGCCCCTCCAGGGCGTTGTACTCGTCGGCAACCCTCTGCTGGCTCCAGCCGCGCGCGGTACGCAGCCGGACGAGCAAGGCGCCGATCCCGGTGTCGCCCATGCCGTCCCCCAGGAACACGTGACCTCTGGCCCCCATAGTGGCCCCGACTTTGGCCCCCGTGCTGGCTCCCGACCCAAATGAGTTAAGTCGCTTTGCTGTTGACCATGGCAAGCAGACTCACCAACGAGGCAACCGACGCCACACCGGATCTCCTTCCGGCCACGGGCCGGCACCGCACCATGCTCTTCCCCCGCCGCAGGACCACACCGCGTACCGCTCGCAACTTCGTCGTCGACACGCTGACCGAATGGGGCGAGACCAGCCGCCTCGCCGACATGAGGCTGTGCGCCTCGGAGCTCGTCACGAACGCCGTACTTCATGGAGCACCCGTGGGACGCCTCGTCCTCGTGCGTGTCGGCTCCCTTGATGACCAACTGCGCATCGAGGTCCACGACGCCGGCGACGCCACCCCGATCCAGCGCGATCCCGGAGAGTCCGCCGTCGACGGCCGCGGCCTGCTGATCGTCTCGGCCACGGCGGACAGCTGGGGCGTGAAGGAGCGGACAGGCCCCGGAAAGTGCGTCTGGGCCGCCTTCAACCGCATCACCGAACCCCAGGGGGCCACCTCGTGACCACGCACCCCGTCTCGCCGAACACCGTTCTCGCCAACGCCCTCCACCACGCCGAGGACGTCCTGACCCCGCGTATCCTCGCCAGCCCGCCCGAGCGCATCGTGTTGGTCGTCGGCACCCAGATCAACGGCGCCCCGCACATCGGCACCTCGCTCGTGCAGTCCCTGGCCTTCGCCATGGCCGCCCGACTGCGCGACCGCTTCGGCCTCCCCACCGAGGTCGTCTTCAGCGCCCTCGACAACGCCCCGTACGAGCTGGCGACCGACCCGGCCAGCGGACACCGCTACCAGCGCGCCTACGCCCAGGCCCTCGGCGAGCAAGCCCTGCTCGACCTCGTCACCGCCCTGTACCAACCGCTCTTCACCGCCCTGTCCAGGCGTCTGGGCATCCCGCACCACATCGAGACGTACACCCAGCAACAGGCCGGCGAGCACTACCGCCGCACCTGGCTCCGGCTCCTCCCCCGCATCGACGCCGCCCGCTGGTGGCTCGCCCCCTCCACCGGCACCCCGCACCTCCGCGTCCCCTGCACGCACCCCGACTGCGGCTGGGCGGAGAAGCACGCCGAACGCACGCGGGCCCACCTCGCCGGCCCCGAGTCCGCGCGAGTCTCCGCCGTCTGCCTCCACCACGGCCCGTACGAGGCCACCATCACGCCCACCGCCGACGGCTACCTCGACCTGGCCACGCTCTACCGCAACCTGGTGAAGGAACTCGCCCTGACCGGCCCCCAGGGCACCCTGCACGTCATGGTCAAGGGCGGCGACTGGGTCTTCGGCTCCCACCTCGTCGACGAGGCCCTCCAGGCCGTGGGCCTCACCCGATCCCAGCTCCCGGCCCGCCTGTTCTGCCCGCAGATCGTGTCCGACACCGGCGCCAAGCTGTCGAAATCCCTCATACGAGAAGGCCGTGCCCCCTTGCCCGAGGGAGCCGCCCCTTGGATGCTCGACACCCGGCAGTGGCCCGGCACCGTCACCGAGTACGCCGACCAGCTGCTCGCCATGACCGAGATCCTGCTCTCCGACCCCCGCCACTTCTTCCGCTCGTACTCGGCCGCCGAAATCGGCCGCCTGATCACCGCACCGTCCCCCAGGAGCGTTCCCTCCCGATGACCGACCGCACCGCCCGCGTCCGCGAGCTCAACCTCTACCGCCAGTACTTCGAGCTCGTCTCCGCGGGCACCAAGACCATCGAGGTGCGGGTCAAGTACCCGCACCTCGCCGACCTCGCCGCCGGCGACACCATCCGCTTCCGCATCAAGGACACCGACGAGACCTGCGACGTCGAAGTCCTCCGCGTCACCGAGTACCCCGACTTCGAGACCCTCCTCGACGGCGAGGGCCCGTCCAATGTCAACCCGACCGCCACCCGCGACCAGCAACTGGCCAATATCCGCACCATCTACGGCCCTGAGAAGGAAGCCCTCGGAGCCCTCGCCATCGAGATGAAGCGCATGGCCTGACCGATTCCCGCTCTGAAAGGATTCGGATACTCGGCGCCATCCTCAACTGGAACAGCGACGCCAACGAAGCCGCCTCGGTGCCATCACGCAGGAGAGGGATGTGGTGACCTCGAACAGCAGAGAACCCCGGCGGTTGGGCCGGGGTTCTGCTGAGTGGGTCACGAGGCTGGTCAGTGACCGGCGGCGAGTTCGCCGCTGAGCTTGCCGTGCAGGTGAGCGCTGGGAGTGTTGAGCCCGGTGATCTCCACGGTCTTGCCGCGCTGGGCGTACTTGGTCTCGATCGCGTCGAGGGCAGCGACGGAGGAGGCGTCCCAGATGTGCGCCGAGCTCAGGTCGATGATCACCTTGTCAGGGTCGGTGGCGTAGTTGAACTGGCCCACCAGGTCGTTGGAGGAGGCGAAGAACAGCTCGCCGGTGACCCGGTAGACCACCGTCTTGCCGTCGGGGTCGACCACGGCGGTGACCTCGGCGAGGTGGGCGACCCGCTTGGCGAAGATGACCATGGCGGTGACGGAGCCCAGGACGACGCCGATGGCGAGGTTGTGGGTGGCGACGACTGCGGCGACGGTGATCACCATGACGGCGATCTCGCCGGCGGGCATCCGCTTGAGGGTCTTCGGGGCGATGGAGTGCCAGTCGAAGGTCGCGAACGACACCATGACCATGACGGCGACCAGGGCGGCCATGGGGATGTCGGAGACGACCGGGCCGAAGACGATGCACAGCACCATCAGGAACGCGCCCGCGAGGAAGGTCGAGACGCGAGTGCGGGCGCCGGAGACCTTCACGTTGATCATCGTCTGGCCGATCATCGCGCAGCCGCCCATGCCGCCGAAGAAGCCGGTGACGATGTTGGCGACGCCCTGGCCGATGGACTCTCGGGTCTTGTTGGAGTGGGTGTCGGTGATGTCGTCGACCAGCTTCGCGGTCATCAGCGACTCCATCAGTCCGACCAGCGCCATCGCGAACGCATACGGGGCGATCGTCGTCAGCGTGTCGAGCGTGAACGGCACGTCCGGCAGGCCCGGCACGGGCAGGGAGGACGGCAGTTCGCCCTTGTCGCCGACGGTCGGCACCGCGATGGCCGCACCGACAGTGATGACGGTCAGGATGACGATGGAGACCAGCGGGGCCGGGATCACGGTGGTGATCTTCGGGAAGAACACCATGAGTGCCAGGCCGGCGGCGATCAGCGGGTAGACGGGCCAGGGAACGTCGGTCATCTCGGGGACCTGCGCCATGAAGATCAGGATCGCGAGGGAGTTGACGAAGCCGACCATGACCGAGCGCGGGATGAACCGCATCAGCCTCGCGACGCCGAGCGCGCCGAGGATCACCTGGAAGACGCCGGCCAGGATGACGGCCGCGATCAGGTAGCCCAGGCCGTGCTCACGGTTGAGCGGGGCGATGACGAGGGCGATGGCACCGGTCGCGGCGGAGATCATCGCCCGCCGGCCACCGACGATCGAGATGACGACGGCCATGGTGAAGGAGGCGAACAGACCGATCGCCGGGTCCACGCCCGCGATGATCGAGAACGAGATGGCCTCGGGGATCAGCGCGAGGGCGACGACCAGGCCGGCCAGGACCTCGGTGCGCCAGACCTTCGGGTCGGAGATCCAGTCGGGCTTCAGGCCACGCAGGCGCGCGGCCGGGGACACAACAGTGGCAGCAGAAGACAAGGGAGACGGAACCTGTCGTGCTCGGGCACACCCCGTTCGGCAGGCCGGGGTACGCGGGAGAGGACGCGGAGAAGCCAGGCCGGCACCCGCGTGCGGCGCCGCGAAATGCGGAGCCGGAAGTCGAAAGAGGACAGAGCAGCTACGGCCGTCAGTACGGCCGGGCTCACGTCCCGAGGCGAAGCATCACGGCGGGCAGGCGGCAGCGCCGGGCGTCGTGGGCTCGCGCACGCTTCTCTCCTGCAAGAATCGGAACTTCGCCGGGGGCACCATCGGCCCCGACATGGCAACGGCGAGAGAGCGGAACACTGCTCTCACCACCAGCAACTCTACCCTAACGTTAGAGTAGAGATCGGCGGCGCCCATCCGGGACCGAGACCGCCGGGAACGAGAAGGGCCAGAGGGATAACGGGCGTGGACGGCAAGCACATGCAGATCGGCGAGGTCGCCGCACGGACCGAACTGTCCCTGCGCACCATCCGCCACTGCGAGGAAACCGGCCTCGTCGTCCCCTCCGCCCGCTCCCAGGGCGGCTTCCGCCTCTACACCGAGAACGACGTCGCCCGCCTCATGGTCATCCGCCGCATGAAGCCGCTCGGCTTCACCCTGGACCAGATGCGCGATCTTCTCGACGCCACCGACCGCCTCGACGCGGACTCCGCCCTCGGTGCCGACGAGCGCGCGGCCCTCCTGGAACGCGTCCGCACCTACCAGCAGGAAGCCGCCGAGCAGGTCGAGAAGCTCCGCGTCCAGCTCTCCCGCGCCGAAGACTTCGAGGGCACCCTGCGTGCCCGGCTGGAACGAAACGCGCCCACCGCCCGAGCCTGACGAGGGCCCCCGCAGGGGTCAGCCGTCGACACGGGCCGCAGAGGCGAGGGCCCGGCGGAGCTGTTCGAGGTCCGGCGCCCCGGACAGACCACTCACGGTCCGATACATCCGGCAGGCCAGCCCCGGCGGCCGGTCAGGCTCGACGAACGGGTCGCGGCCGTCGATCAGGATCGTCGGCGAGCCGATGAACCCGCACCGCTCGGCCTCGGCCTGGTCGGCGATCACCCGGGTGGTGAAGCCCTCGCCGAGGCCGACGGCGTCCAACGCCTGACGCAGCCGCTCAGCGGCGGGCTGAGCGTTGGGGCAGTCGGCCACGACTAGGACCTCGATCTCCATGCCTCGAGGGTCGCACTTTCCGGCGTCGCAGGGGCGTCGACCCCGGCCGTGAAGACCACTCGGCGTCTCCGCCCCTGGGCATGAGCGGCGAACCGCTCCAGACTCGCTTCGGCGAGGGCACAGCACAGTGACCTCGCCGCCCGCAGTCCGCACACAGTCCGCAGGACACCCGATCAAGACCGTCGCACCCCATCGCCAGCCATCAACAAAAGGCCAGGTCAGCGCCCCGCAGGGGAGTTCCCCGCAGGTCACCGACCCAGCCCATTACTAGGAGACCAAGAAGGCCTGACCCAGGCCCTCCCTCTCCCCCTGCCCCACCGCAGGCCAGAGGACGACGGCACGGCCCGCCCGGACACCCCGGCGCGGGCCGTCGCCGTTTCCACGGGGGTGCCATCTTCCGTGCGGCGTCCTCGTGTGAGGGGTCGGCAGCGGGGTCGTGGGGTGTCACGTTTCGTCGTTCTCGTCGGTCGTAGGGGGGTGAGACGACAACTCGCCGCTGCCGCGTGGCAGTCGGATGAGAGAGACGAGGTCGGGATGGAGCCTTTGCTGGTGACCGGTGGGACCGGGAAGCTGGGGCGGGCCGTGGTGCGGCGGCTCGGTGACGGGGGGCGGGAGGTGCGGGTGCTGAGCCGCCGGGAGCGGCCTTCCGGGCCGGCGGCGGCGTACCGGCACGTGGTCGGGGACCTGCGGACGGGGCGGGGGCTGGACGATGCCGTGCGCGGGGTGGGGGCCGTCGTGCACTGCGCCACCACGTACGGCAGGGGGGACGTCGCGGCGACGCGGAATCTGATCGACGCGGCCCTGCGGAGCGGGAGCCGTCCGCACCTGGTGTACGTCTCCATCGTCGGCGTCGACGTCATCCCCGTGCCCTACTACCGCGACAAGCTCGCGGCCGAGCGGATGATCGCGGACTGCGGGCTGCCGTGGACGGTGCAGCGGGCCACGCAGTTCCACGATCTCGTGGCGGCCTTCTTCGCGTGGCAGCGGCGGCTTCCGCTGACACTGGCCCTTCGGCGGTTCCGGTTCCAGCCGATCGACGTCCGCGACGTCGCCGACCGGCTGGCCGGTCTCGCCCTGAGCGAGCCAGCCGGGCGGGCGCCCGACATCGGCGGGCCGCAGGTGTGCGACATGCGCGACCTCGCCGCCGCGTACAACAGGGCGCACGGTCTCCGTCGGCGTGTCGTCTCCCTGCCCGTGCCGGGGAGGATCGCCCGCGCTTTCGCCGGGGGCGCGAACCTCGTCCCGCACCACGGCGTCGGCACCCTCACCTTCGCCGATTTCCTCGCCGGCCGGCGCGAGCGCGAGGAGGACGGCGCATGAGCGGGGCGAGAGCGGTGTGGGTGCGCGCCGGGCTGGCCTTCCTCGCCGTGGTCTCCGCCGTGCTGGGCCTGTACGTCCTCCTCTCGCCCGAGGGGTTCTTCAGCTGGTCCTGGGTCAACCTGGGCATGGCCTACAACCCGCACCTGACGCTCGACTACGGGGCGATGAACCTGGCCGCCGCGATTCCTCTCGCCGGCGCCGCCGTGGTGATGACCCCGGCCTTCGCCCGCACCGCCCTGGCCTCGTACGCGACGTGGTCCACCGCGCACTTCCTCATCCACGTGCGCTTCCGCTCCCACGCCGTCGCCCACACCTCCGCCGCCGAAGCCGGCCTGCTCCTCGGCGTGCTGGGCATCGGCGTCGTGATCCCGGTCGCGCTGCTCCTGCTCACGTTCGGTCGCGGCCGGCGGTGACGCCGAGCGGTCCGTTGTCCGACCGCCCGCCTATGCTGCGCCGCATGGCGGACGAACGCGCGGGTGGGGTGGGCTCCTGGGGGGTCTGCGAGCTGGTGGTCCACTATTCCGTCGCCGCTCCGAGCGAGGCGGACGCCCGCGCCGTGGCGGCGGCGCTGGCCCGGCGGGGGCACCGGTGGGTGACCGTGCGGCCCGTGTACCTGCCGCATCTGGATCCCGGGCACCACCTGTTCGGCAGGCCCGCGTTCTCGCGGCCCGAGCTGGAGGGCTGGTGGAGCGTCGACAGCCTCGTGGACGAAGAGGCGCCCGACGCGGCCTCCGAGTCCCATCAGCACGACTGCGAGAGGAAGGCCGTCGACGCGGTCGCCCGCGCGCACGGCGGGTTCTGGAACAGCGGGTCCCTGGCCCGCCGGGAGACCAAGCTGTCCGGGTTCGACCGCCGGGGGCTGGTCCATGAGCACGACGAGGAGCACGCCCACCGCGTGCGGCGCGAGGTGGTCGCGCGCTTCCCTCCGCCGGTACGGGAGCCGGTCCCGGCCGCGCCGCTCCGGTGCGCCACCGCCGACCGGTCGTACCCGCCCGTGCTGGAGTGCGTGCGGGAGGTCGCGCGCGATCTGGAGGCCCGTGGGGGCGGGCTGCCCGCCGGGACGGCGTGGTGGCTCACCGGGGAGGCGGAGGACTTCTCCGGCGACCGCGAGGTCGTCTTCGAACTGGCCGACGCGGTCATGCACCAGGGGACCTGCTATCCGCACACCGCGGAGGAGATACCGCTGCTGGCCGGTCTCGCGGGCCATGCGGACGTCCGTCCCGCGCACCGGGCCCTGTTCCTCACGTTCCTGTACGAAGCGGCCACCATCGGCCTGCGGCTGGCCGCTTCCGGGGCCGACCGCAGGGTCGCCCTGGGGCTTCCGCTGGAGGAGACGGCGGACGAACGCGCCGCCCGCCGTGCGGTCGAAGCCGCCGCGCCGCGCCTCCTGGACCGGTGGGACGGCGAGGACGAAGCCGTACGGTTCGCCCTCGCCGGCCTCGCGGCGGCGACCCGGCACGGGGCCTCGCGTCACCGCGTCCGGCGCCTGGCCGAGCGCTGGCCGGCCGGGCCCCGGGCGGACGCCCTGCGCCTCGTGCTCGCCCTGACCGCGCCCGGCGACGCCGAAGTGGTCACCGTCCTCCGGGACATGGCCGGAAACGGCACCCTTCCTCCCCGCCGGATCCCGAGTCCCCTCGCGCCCCCGCGCGGCGCGGCGCTCGTTCTGCTCAAGCCGCTGCTGGAGCGGGAGGTGTCCTCACTGCCGGCCGCATGAGAGGGGCGGGCCCGCTGAGGCGGGGGCCGGCCGTGGTCAGTGGCCGGGGGTGAGTTCGCCGGTGAGGCGGGTGTGGAGGTCGGCGCTGGGGGTGTTGAGGCCGGTGATCCGGACGGTCTTGCCGCGCTGGGCGTACCTCGTCCCGATCGCGTCGAGGGCGGCGACGGAGGAGGCGTCCCAGATGTGGGCGGCGCTCAGGTCGATGATCACCCGGTCGGGGTCGGTGGCGTAGGCGAAGCGGCCGACGAGGTCGTTGGAGGACGCGAAGAACAGGGCGCCGGTGACCCGGTAGACGACCGTCGTGCCGTCGGGGTCGGTGACGGCGGTGACGTCGGCGAGGCGGGCGACGCGCTGGGCGAAGACGACCATGGCGGTGACCGAGCCCAGGACGACGCCGATGGCGAGGTTGTGGGTGGCGACGACCGCGGCGACCGTGAGCACCATGACGGTGATCTCGCCGGCCGGCATCCGCCTGAGGGTCTTCGGGGCGATCGAGTGCCAGTCGAAGGTCGCGCACGACACCATGACCATGACGGCGACCAGCGCGGCCATCGGGATGTCGGAGACGACCGGCCCGAAGACGATGCAGAGGACCATGAGGAAGGCCCCGGCGAGGAACGTCGAGACGCGGGTGCGGGCGCCGGAGACCTTCACGTTGATCATCGTCTGGCCGATCATGGCGCAGCCGCCCATGCCGCCGAGGAAGCCGGTGACGATGTTGGCGACGCCCTGGCCGATGGACTCGCGGGTCTTGTTCGAGGGGGTGTCGGTGATCTCGTCGACCAGCTTCGCGGTCATCAGCGACTCCATCAGGCCGACCAGCGCCATCGCGAACGCGTACGGGGCGATCGTCGTCAGCGTGTCCAAGGTGAAGGGCACGTCCGGCAGGCCGGGCACGGGCAGGGAGGTCGGCAGGGCGCCCTTGTCGCCCACGGTCGGCACCGCGATCCCGGCCGCCACGGTGATCACGGTCAGGATGACGATGGACACGAGCGGGGCGGGGACCGCGGTGGTGACCTTCGGGAAGAACACCATGAGCGCCAGGCCGGCGGCGATCAGCGGGTAGACGGCCCACGGCACGTCGCGCATCTCCGGGATCTGGGCCATGAAGATCAGGATCGCGAGGGAGTTGACGAAGCCGACCATCACCGAGCGCGGCACGAACCGCATCAGCCGCGCCACGCCCAGCGCCCCCAGGACCACCTGGAACACGCCGGCGAGGATGACGGCGGCGACCAGGTGGCCGAGGCCGTGCTCGCGGTTCAGCGGGGCGATCACGAGGGCGACGGCGCCGGTGGCGGCGGAGATCATCGCCCGCCGGCCGCCGACGACCGAGATGACGACGGCCATGGTGAAGGAGGCGAAGAGCCCGATCGCCGGGGCCACGCCCGCGATGATCGAGAACGAGATGGCCTCGGGGATCAGCGCCAGGGCGACGACCAGACCGGCGAGGACCTCGGTACGCCAGACCTTCGGGTCGGAGATCCAGTCGGGCTTCAGACCGCGCAGGCGCGCGGCCGGGGACACGGCGGGGGCAGCGGAGGACACGGGGCGGAACCTGTCGTTGCTCGGGCACGACCCGTACGGCGGACCGGGGACGTGCGGAAGGGCGCGGAGCGGCCGGGCCGGCGCACCGCGGACGGCACCGCTACGCGCGGCGGCCAAGGGCGGGGAGGGGGTTCGCGGGGAAGGGAGCGCGGCGCGCGCTCTCACGTCCCGGAGCGGAGGGTCACGGCGGGCAGGCGGCGGCGCCGGGCGTCCTGGGCTCGCGCACGCTGCTCTCCTGCGAGAATTCGATACGTCGCCGGGGGCGCCGTCGGCCCCGGCACGGCAACGGCGGGGCCGCGGAACGCCGCCCTCGCCACCCACAACTCTACCCTGACGTGAGGGTAGAGATCGGCCGTGCCCCTCGGGGGCCGGGCCGCCGGACGAGGAGAAGGGCCAGGGGAGCACGGGCGTGGACGCCAAGCACATGCAGATCGGCGAGGTCGCCGCGCGGACCGAGCTGTCCCTGCGGACGATCCGCCACTACGAGGAGACCGGGCTCGTCACCCCGTCCGCCCGGTCCCAGGGCGGGTTCCGCCTCTACACCGAGGCCGACGTCGCCCGCCTCATGGTCGTCCGCCGCATGAAGCCGCTCGGCTTCACCCTGGACCAGATGCGCGACCTCCTCGACGCCACCGACCGCCTGGACGGCGCCACGGGCGGGGACGTCCGCGCGGCCCTCGGCGCCGAGGAGCGCGAGGCCCTGCTGGAGCGCGTCCGCGCCTATCAGCAGGAGGCCGCCGCGCAGGTCGAGAAGCTGCGGGTGCAGCTCGCCCGCGCCGAGGACTTCGAGGCCACCCTGCGGGCCCGCCTGGAGCGGGACGCGCCCGGCCGCCACGCCTGACCGCCGACCGCCACCGACCGCCACCACCGGCCGCCCCCGACCGCCTCCGTCAGCCGCCCCGGCCACCACCGGCCGCCCCCGTCAGCCTGCGGCGGCCGGGAGGCAGGGCGGTGCCGTGCCGCCCGCGCGGAGCCAGGCGCGGTACGGGGGCGCCCGGTGCGCGGCTTCGCGGTACGCCTCGGCGAGGGTGGCGTGGAGGGGGGCCAGCGGGGTGGTGCGGCGGGCGCAGAGGAGGAGGCGGACGGCGAGCGGGTCGCCGCGGAGCGGCCGGACCGCCAGGTCCTCGCGGGGCACGGACGTCGGCTGGCAGGGGGCCACCGCCTCGCCGAGGGCGACGAGGGAGGCGGCGGTGTGGTAGTCGCCGTGGAGGAGGGGCGGGTCGATGCCGGCGGCCGTCAGGACGCGGCGTAACCCGTCCCATTCGCCGTCCACCGCCGGATCGACCATCCAGTGGTCACGGGCCAGGTCGGCGAGGTCCACGACGGGGTGGGCGGCGGCCGGGTGGGCGGGCGAGAGGGAGACGAACTGGGGCTCGCGGGCGACGAGGACGCGCTGCTGGAGGCCGTCGGGCACCGGAAGGGGGCTGCCCTCGACCTCGTGGACGAAGGCCACGTCCAGGCGGCCCGCCGCGACCTCGCGCAGCAGGGTCCGCGCGGAGACGTCGACGCGCAGGCCGACGTCGGTGCCGGGGAAGCGGGCGCGGAGCCGCCGGAGCCAGCCGGGGAGGGCGCGGCTGGCGGTGGAGCCGACGCGGAGCCGGGGGCCGTCGGCGCGGGCGGCCTCGGCGCGGGTCTCGGTGACGAGCGCGGCCATGCCGTCGACCAGCGGGCGGGCGCGGGTGAGCAGGGAGCGGCCGAGCGGGGTGGGGAGGCAGCCGGTGCGGCCCCGGGAGAACAGCTCGGCGCCGAGGGCGTTCTCGATGCGGCGCAGCTGGGTGGTCAGGGACGGCTGGCTCATGCCGAGCTGCCGCGCCGCCTTGTGCAGGCTGCCCGTGTCCGCGATGGCGCAGAGCGCGCGCAGGTGTCTCACCTCCAGCTCCATGGGGCGAGCGTAGGACGGTGTTCCGGTCGCACACCAGATGCTCGGATCGGCCCAACTCGCTTGATAGCGGGGCCAATTGGCGAGCGAGAAAGGAGGTGATGCGGTCGTGCTATCGGGGACTGACATTCTTCCCGGCGGGCTCGCGCGGTCCGAGACTCTCTCCCGACCCCGATCAGGAGGAGCCCCCCATGCGACACCCCAAGGTCCTCACCCGTACCCTCACCGCCGCCCTCGGCCTCGGTCTCGCGGTCTCGCTCGGCGCCGCCGCCCCGGCCGGTGCCGCGCCGGACGCCGCCGCGCCGGTGTCCGCGTCCGCCGCCGTCGCCGGGTACGCCACGTACGCCGGTTCGGCGGAGGAGGCGAAGGCCAACAAGGCGTTCCACGACGCCGTCATGCGGTCGGTGGCGAAGAAGCGGGCCGCGAACCCGTCCGCGACCGCGGCCGTCACCGTCGTCTACAGCGCGGCCAACGCCCCCAGTTTCCGCACCCAGATCGCCCGCTCGACCCAGATATGGAACAGCTCGGTGGTGAACGTCCGGCTCGTCGAGGGCAGCAACCCGGACTTCCGCTACTACGAGGGGAACGACTCCCGCGGTTCGTACGCGAGCACCGACGGGCACGGGAGCGGCTACATCTTCCTCGACTACCGGCAGAACCAGCTGTACAACTCCACCCGGGTGACCGCCCACGAGACCGGGCACGTGCTCGGTCTGCCGGACCACTACAGCGGCCCGTGCAGCGAGTTGATGTCCGGCGGCGGTCCGGGCACGTCCTGCCAGAACGCCACTCCGAACGCCCAGGAGCGGGCCCGCGTCGACCAGTTGTGGCGTTACGGGCTCGCTTCCGCGTTCAAGGGCTGACCAGCGCGGTCGTCACACGGCCGACAGGAGCCGCCGGCCGAAGTCGGCGCCCTCGGGGAGCTGGCCGCGCAGCCGGGCCAGCGCGCCCTCGAAGTCGCCGCCGGCGACGACGGCCTCGAAGGCGGTGCCGCCGTAGTGCAGGGTCAGGCTGAGGTCGGCGCGCTCGCCGAGGGTGAGCAGGCAGCTGAGCGTGGCCTGTTGGGCGGCTCCGCCGGTGACGACGGGGAGCGGCAGGTCCCACTCCAGTACGCAGCCGGTGAGGGCCTGCCCGCCCTCGCCGGCTGCGGTGAGGGCGGCGAAGCTCGCGCCCGTGTACTCGATTCCCCTGACGCGGACGCTGACGCGCCCGCCGTCGGCCGTGATGACGATCGCTTCCGCACCGCGGCGGTCCCGGTACCAGCCGGTCCAGACTTCTGTCGACTCCGATGACATGCGCGGACTGTAGCGGTATGACCGGCTCCGGCGCGCGGCCGGTCACCCTGGGGCCGGACTTCTCCCGTTCTCGCCGTTCTTGCCGGTGACCTGCGTGGTAGTGGCTTCCGTGCCGTCCGGCCCCGGCGCCTCGGCGTGCGGGCAGTCGTGGTTGCGGCACGGCTGCACCGTCCACTCGGGCACCCAGGCCCCGAGGACCTTGTGCCGGGTGGCGACGGTGGCGCGGGGGCGTCCGCAGGCCGGGCAGGGCGGCGCGGCCAGCGGGTCCCTCACCGTGCGCGGGATCTCCTCAGCCATGCCTCCAGGGTAGGCCGGGCGCCGCCGGGCCGCCCGCTACCGCTTCCTGGTGTACGTGCGGACCAGGACGCCGTTGTCGAAGGCGCGCACGGAGCCGAGGGCGAATTCGCGGGGCTCGAAGCCGGCGCCGAACATCGGCATGCCGGAGCCGTACACCTGCGGATAGGTCTTGATGACCAGCTCGTCGATCTCCTCGATGAGCTCGCCGGCGACGGTGGAGCCGCCGCAGAGCCAGATGCCGAGCCCGCCGTCCTCGGCCTTGAGCTCGCGGACGCGGCCGACGAGGTCGTCGGCGATCAGCTCGACGTTCGGGTCGGGCGACTCCGCGAGGGTGCGGGTGGCGACGTACTCGCGGAGGTGGGCGTACGGGCTGGCGATGCCGACGTCCAGGGCGATGCGGTACGAGGCGAGGCCCTGGATCACGGTGTCGTAGTGCTTGGGGTCGGCGTCGATGCCGAGGGGCTCCCGCATGTGGAACGGGATGGTCTCCGGGTACTCGGAGTTCATCCACTCCTGGTACTCCGCGTCCACGAAGGAGTACATGGACGAGGCGTCGCCGTGCGGGTCGCCGATGAAGCCGTCGATGGAGCAGGCGACGTAGTACGTGAGCTTGCGCAAACCGGGTCCTGTTCTGTCGGGGCGTGACCGCGAGCGCGACCACGACAGACATAGTGCTTCATCTGTAGTGGTCGCGCAACCCCGAAAGCCCACCCGGTTGTTGAGCGAGTCCCTGTCGGCTGCTCAGCGGCTCCTGCGGGTCACGAACTCGGCGAGCGACAGCAGGTCTCCCGCCGCCGACAGGTCCGGGACCGCCCCGGCCAGGTGCTCGACCGCCCGGCCCATCCGGTCGGCCGCCTGGGCCTGCGCCCAGTCCCGGCCGCCGGCCCGCTCCACGGCGTCGGCCGCGGCCCGGACCGCCCGCTCGTCCAGGACCTCGCGGGAGTACAGCTCGGCCAGCTCCTCGCCGGCGGGGGTGTCGGAGGTGAGCGCCGCGACCACGGGCAGCGACTTCTTGCGGGCGACGAGGTCGGCGCCGGCCGGCTTGCCGGTGCGGTCGGGGTCGCCCCAGATGCCGATGAGGTCGTCGATCAGCTGGAAGGCGAGGCCGGCCTCGCGGCCGAAGGAGTCGAGCGCCGCGACCTCCTCCTCCCCCGCGCCCGCGTACAGCGCGCCGAGCGCGCAGGAACAGCCCAGGAGCGCCCCGGTCTTGGCGGTGGCCATGGCGAGGCACTCGTCGAGGGAGACCTCGCGGGGGCCGCGCGACTCGAAGGCGCAGTCCGCCTGCTGGCCGGCGCAGAGCTCGATGACGCAGGCGGCGAGGCGCGCGGTGGCCGCGGCGGCGGCCGGGTGCGGGTCCTCGGCGAGCAGCCGGAGCGCCAGCGCGTTCATGGCGTCGCCGGTCATCAGGGCGTCGGGGATGCCGAACACGGTCCAGGCGGTGGGCCGGTGCCGGCGGGTCGGGTCCTCGTCGACGATGTCGTCGTGGAGCAGGGTGAAGTTGTGGGCCAGCTCGACGGCCGCGGCGGCCTTCACCGCCTGGGTGTCCTCGGCGCCCAGCGCGCGGGCGGCGGCGAGCACCAGGGCGGGGCGGATGGCCTTGCCGGCCTGGCCGTCGGCGGGCGTGCCGTCGGCGTCCTCCCAGCCGAAGTGGTACATCGCCACCCGGCGCACGGAGCCGGGCAGGGTCTCGACGGTGGAGCGGATCTGGGGGTCCACGGCGGTCCTCGTCCGGTCGAGGAGCGCCACGGCGCCCGGTCCGTCGATGACGGGATCCGCGGTCGTCAGCGTCACGGTCTTGGTCGTCCTTCTTCACGACGAGCCCCACGGCGGGGCGGGGGCGGTGGGCGGGGATGGGGGGTGAGGGGCCTGCGGTTACGCGGGGTTACGGGGGGCCGGGGGCGGGTCGGCGGCCCCCCGGCGGCGGGCGGACGTTCCGACCTCGCCCGCGGCGCACGCCCGCCGGTCGGACAGGGAACTCCCTCTCGTACGTCTGACGTGCGAAAGAAAGCCTGTCAGCACGGAGGGTGCCGACGCCATTACACAATCGGGTGGGACTGATCGGCGATCTTCGGGGCATGTCGGCGGATTTCCCCTCGGGCGGCGGAGTGCCCGACCCGGCCGGGCTGTCCGGAACGGCTCGCACACGGCCCGAACGGATGGCAGCGGAGGGACGGGCTCCGGTACTCCGGTAACCGGTCCGTTCCGGTAGGAACCGGTAGGAAGGAGCACGCCATGGCCGTTCCGCTGTCCGCGAGCAGGGTCCTCGGCGCACTGCGCGGCGAGGGGCTGTCGGTCGTCGAGGTCGGCGACTGGTCCACCCACAACAGGAACCACAAGGGCCCCTGGGGGCCGGTGCACGGAGTGATGATCCACCACACCGTCACCCGGGGCACGGCGCACACCGTGCGCATCTGCCGGGACGGTTACGAGGGGCTGCCGGGCCCGCTCTGCCACGGCGTGATCGCCAAGGACGGCACGGTCCACCTGGTCGGCCACGGGCGGGCCAACCACGCGGGGCTCGGCGACGACGAGGTGCTGCGGGCGGTGATCGCCGAGCAGGGGCTGCCCGCCGACGACGAGGCCACCACCGACGGCAACCGGCACTTCTACGGCTTCGAGTGCGAGAACCTCGGCGACGGCGAGGACCCCTGGCCCAAGGTCCAGCTGGAGGCGATCGCGAAGGCGTCGGCGGCGCTCTGCCGGGCGCACGGCTGGACCCACCGCTCGGTCATCGGCCACCGCGAGTGGCAGCCCGGCAAGGTCGACCCGCGCGGTTTCACCATGGCCTCCCTGCGCGCCCGCGTCGCCGACCTGCTCCGCTGACCCGCCCCGACCCGCCCCGACCCGACCCGACCCGACCCCCATCCGACCCGACCCTGATCCGATCCGCCACGCGCGCGTACGGCCCCGGCTCCCGCACGCGCGCGTGCCGCTCCCCCGGCCCGGGAGAATGGCCGGGTGGACACGTACGAGCTCGCCGGCCTGCGGCCCCGGCTGCCCTCGCCCCTGGAGCCGGTGGACGACGAGCGGTTCGCCCGGCGCGGCCTGACGCTGCTGCTCAAGCGGGACGACCTCATCCACCCCGACCTGCCCGGCAACAAGTGGCGCAAGCTCGCGCTCAACCTGCGCGCCGCCGCCGGCCGGCCGGTGCTGACCTTCGGCGGCGCCTACTCCAACCACCTGCGGGCCACGGCCGCCGCCGGCCGGCTGCTCGGCTTCCCGACCATCGGCGTCGTGCGCGGCGACGAACTGGCGGGCCGGCCGCTGAACCCCTCCCTGGCGCGGTGCGCGGCGGACGGGATGCGGCTGGAGTTCACGGACCGCGCCACGTACCGGCGCAAGCACGAGCCGGAGGTGCTGGCGGCGCTGCTCGACCGGGCCCCGGAGGGCACCCGCGTGGTCCCCGAGGGCGGCAGCAACGCGCTCGCGGTGGAGGGGTGCGCGGCGCTCGGCCGGGAGCTGTCCGGGCGCGCGGACGTGGCCGCGGTGGCCTGCGGCACGGGCGGCACCCTGGCGGGCCTCGCCGCCGGCTTCGACGGGCGGACGCTCGGGGTGCCGGTCCTGAAGGGCGGTTTCCTCGGCGGGGAGGTGCGGGCCCTCCAGGAGGCGGCCTTCGGCGGGCCCCGGGGCGACTGGTGGCTGGACGAGCGGTTCCACTGCGGCGGCTACGGCCGGACGAACTCCGCGCTCGACGCGTTCGCACAGGACTTCGAGGCGCGGCATGGACTCGCCATCGAGCGACTGTATGTCGCCAAAATGCTCCTCGCGGTGGTGACCCTCGCGGAGGACGGCGCCTTCCCGCCGGGGACGCGGATCGCGGCCGTGATCACCGGCGGCCCCGGGGACCCCTGACCGGCCCGCGCGGACTCCGTCAGTCCGTCTCCTCCCGATAGGCCGCCGCCTCCTCCAGGTCGAGCCGCCGCAGCAGGCTGCGCATCATCTCGTCGTCGATCCGGCGCTCGTCGCGCAGCCGGACGAAGACCTCACGCTCGGCCTCGATCATCTCGCGGGCGAGGCGGCGGTAGGTGTCGTCGGCGGTCTCGCCGGTGACCTCGTTGACCGCGCCGAGGCGCTCCCAGACGCTGTTGCGGCGCCGCTCCAGGACCGTGCGGAGGCGGTCGGCGAGGGGGCCCGGCAGGGTGTTGCGCTCGTCGGCGAGGAGTTCGTCCAGGCGGGTCTCGGCGGCCCGGGACGCCTCGCTCTGGGCCTGCGCCTCGGCGAGCGTCTCCTGGTGGCGGTCGCGTCCGGGGAGCTTCAGGGCGCGGATGAGCGGGGGCAGGGTGAGGCCCTGGACGACGAGGGTGCCGATGACGGTGGTGAAGGTGAGGAAGAGGACGAGGTTCCGGGCGGGGAACTCGACGCCGTCGGTGACGACCGGGATGGAGAAGGCGATCGCGAGGGAGACCACCCCCCGCATGCCGGCCCAGCCGACGACCACGGGCGCCCGCCAGTCGACACCCGGTTCGCGCTCCCGGACGCCGGCGGAGAGCCGGCGGGGCAGGAAGGTGGCCGGGAAGACCCAGACGAAGCGGACCACGACGACGAAGACGAAGACCCCGACGGCGTACCAGAGGGCCTCCCCGATGCCGTAGGGGCCGAGCTCCCGGACGACGTACGGCAGCTGGAGCCCGATGAGCGCGAAGACGGAGGACTCCAGGACGAAGGCGACCATCTTCCACACGGCCTCCTCCTGGAGGCGGGTGGCGAAGTCGACCTTCCACGCCTTGTGCCCGAGGAAGAGGCCGACCACGACGACGGCGAGCACCCCGGAGGCGTGGACCTCCTCGGCCGCCGCGTAGGCGACGAAGGGGATGAGGAGGGAGAGGGTGTTCTGGAGCAGGGGTTCGGTGAGCCGGGTCCGCAGCCAGTGGATGGGCACCATCAGCAGCAGGCCGACGCCGACGCCGCCGACCGCGGCGAGCGCGAACTCGCCGAGGCCGCCGGCCCAGCTGACGCCCTCGCCCACCGCGGCGGCGAGGGCGACCTTGAAGGCGGTGATCGCGGTGGCGTCGTTCACCAGGGACTCGCCCTGGAGGATCGTGGTGATCCGGTGCGGCAGGCCGAGGCGGCGGGCGATGGCGGTGGCGGCCACCGCGTCCGGCGGGGCGATCACCGCGCCGAGGACGAGGGCGGCGGTGAGCGGCAGGTCGGGCACCAGGACGTACGCGAGCCAGCCGACGGCCACGGTGGCGAAGAGGACGTAGCCGACGGAGAGCAGCGCGACCGGCCGGATGTTGGCCCTCAGGTCCAGGTAGGAGGACTCGACGGCGGCGGTGTAGAGCAGCGGCGGCAGGATCAGCGGCAGCACGATGTGCGGGTCGAGGGTGTAGTCGGGGACGCCGGGGGCGTACGAGGCGGCCAGGCCGGCGGCCACCAGGAGGAGCGGCGCCGGTACGGGGGTGCGGCGGGCGAGTCCCGCGACCGCCGCGCTCGCCGCCACCAGTCCCACCAGTTCCAGTGCGTCCATGCCGCCCTCCACCGTCCCTCTCGCCGCTCGTCCGTCCGCCCGGCCGGGGGTGTCGGCCCCGTACCCTGGCCATCATGATCGAGTGCCCGCACGTAGCAGAAATGCCGCGCCCCGAGCCGGCCCCGCTCCACGACACGTGCCCCGAGTGCCTGGCCGACGGGACGAACCCGGTGCAGCTCCGGCTCTGTCTGACCTGCGGGCACGTGGGCTGCTGCGACTCCTCGCCGGGGCGGCACGCGACCGGGCACTTCGGCGCGACCGGGCATCCGGTGATGCGGACCTTCGAGCCGGGCGAGGCGTGGCGGTGGTGCTTCGTGGACGAGACGCTGGTCTGAGCGGGCCGTCCGCGCGGGCCGTGGCACGGTACGACGTGCGGGGCGGCGCGGTTCGCGGGGCGGGGCGAGGTTCGACGGGCTGCCCGTTGGGTACGTCACCCCTCCGCCGGTCACCGCGTTTTCCGGCCCCGCGCACCCCTGGCCACCGTCCGCACCCATGGGCCTACCATGGGTGACGGGCCGGGATCGGGGGCCCGGGGGCTTGCGGCGACACGGCAGGATGGATCGCGATAGCGTCACGGCGGACCGCGCAGCCCCTGCGTGACCGCGCCCGGTCCGGGGGTCTCCCCCGGGCCCCGAATGAGCTTGTGCCACCTTGGAGGTGAGGGTGTCCCAGATCGCAGGCGAGCCCGGGACCCAGGACTTCGTGGAAGTCCGGCTGCCCGCTGCGGGTGCCTATCTGTCCGTGCTGCGTACGGCCACGGCCGGCCTCGCGGCGCGCTTGGACTTCACCCTCGACGAGATCGAGGACTTGCGGATCGCGGTGGACGAGGCGTGCGCGATCCTGCTCCAGCAGGCGGTGCCCGGCTCGGTCCTGAGCTGCGTCTTCCGGCTGGTGGACGACTCCCTCGACGTGACCGTGTCCGCGCCGACGACGGACGGCCGGGCCCCCGAGCGGGACACCTTCGCCTGGACGGTGCTGTCGGCGCTGGCCGGCAAGGTCGAGTCGTCGGTCGCGGAGGACAACACGGTCTCGATCAGCCTGTACAAACAGCGCGGCGCGGGGCCAGGCCCGGCGTGAGGAGCGGGGACGCGACGGCCGGCATCCCCGGCCAGCAGGCGGCGGGACCGCACGAGGTCGCTACGGAGCAGCAGGCGGACCAGATGAGCGAGCACGAGCAGCAGCACGACGAGGCTGCCCCGGGCCCGGGCCCGTCCCCGGACGGGAGCGCCGGGACGGCGGACGCGACGCCCGGGGACGCGGGCGCGGAAGCGGCGCCTGCCGCAGAGACGGCGGACGGCGACAGCGACAGCGACAGCGGGGACGACGCGGGGGATCCGCCTCCGCAGGACCGCAGCGGTGCCCGCGCGCTCTTCGTGGAGCTGCGGTCGCTGCCGGAGGGCTCTCCGGAGAAGGCCGAGCTGCGCAACCGGCTGGTACGGATGCACCTGCCGCTGGTCGAGCACCTGGCGCGGCGCTTCCGCAACCGCGGCGAGCCGCTGGACGACCTGACCCAGGTGGCGACGATCGGCCTGATCAAGTCGGTCGACCGGTTCGACCCGGAGCGGGGCGTGGAGTTCTCCACATACGCGACGCCGACGGTGGTCGGCGAGATCAAGCGGCACTTCCGCGACAAGGGCTGGGCGGTCCGGGTGCCGCGCCGGCTCCAGGAGCTGCGTCTGTCGCTGACGACGGCGACGGCGGAGCTGTCGCAGCAGCACGGACGGTCACCGACCGTGCACGAGCTGGCGGAGCGGCTGGGGATCTCCGAGGAGGAGGTCCTGGAGGGTCTGGAGTCGGCGAACGCCTACTCGACGCTGTCCCTGGACGTGCCGGACACCGACGACGAGTCGCCGGCGGTCGCGGACACGCTGGGCGCGGAGGACGAGGCCCTGGAGGGGGTCGAGTACCGGGAGTCGCTCAAGCCGCTCCTGGAGGGCCTGCCGCCGCGGGAGAAGCGGATCCTGCTGCTGCGGTTCTTCGGGAACATGACCCAGTCGCAGATCGCGCAGGAGGTCGGCATCTCGCAGATGCACGTCTCCCGGCTGCTCGCCAGGACCCTGGCGCAGCTGCGGGAGAAGCTCCTCGTGGAGGAGTGAGGGTCAGGAGGCGTCCTGGCCGGGGCGCCGGATGCCGAGCGCCTGGGTCGTGGCCGGGTTCACCAGCAGGACGAGCCCGGTCACGGCGAGCACGGCGAGCGCGATGCCGTACGGGATCACGCCCTCGGTCTGGAGCATCTGCCAGGCGACCGGCAGGGCGAGGACCTGGGTGATGACGGCGGGGCCCCGGCTCCAGGAGCGCATCCGCCACAGGCCGACGGCGGCGGCGAGCGGGATCAGGCCGAGCGCGGCGAGGGTCACCCCGCCGGTGACGCCGCCGGTCAGGTCGGCGCCGTCGACCAGCGTCCGCACCAGCATGTACACGCCGCCGGCGAGCAGCGCGAGGGCCTCGACGAGGGCCACGCCCGCGGCTGCGGCCAGGCGGGCGGGGCGGGGGGTCTGCTCCGTACTGCTCATGAGAGGCAGCGTAACGGGACCGGCGCCGGGACCGGAGCCCGCCGGGGGTGTCCGGGGAGCGGGCGCGAGTGGGATCGGTACCACCGGGTAGGTACGCTGGCGGGCATGCGCGCACTTCTCGTGGTCAATCCGGCAGCCACCACCACCAGTGCCCGCACCCGTGACGTGCTGATCCACGCGCTGGCCAGCGAGATGAAGCTGGAGGCCGTCAGCACCGAGTACCGCGGGCACGCGCGGGACCTCGGGCGGCGGGCGGCCGAGTCCGGGGAGATCGACCTGGTCGTGGCGCTCGGCGGCGACGGCACGGTCAACGAGGTGGTGAACGGGCTGCTGCACCACGGGCCCGATCCGGACCGGCTGCCCGGTCTGGCGGTCGTGCCGGGCGGATCGACGAACGTCTTCGCCCGGGCGCTGGGGCTGCCGAACGACGCGGTGGAGGCGACCGGCGCCCTGCTGGACGCGCTGCGCGAGCGGAGTGCCCGGACGGTGAGCCTCGGTCTCGCGTCGGGGACGCCGGACACCCCGGACGAGGAGGTGCCGGCCCGCTGGTTCACCTTCTGCGCCGGGCTCGGCTTCGACGCCGGCGTGGTCGGCCGGGTCGAACAGCAGCGCGAGCAGGGGAAGCGGTCGACGCACGCGCTCTATCTGCGCCAGGTGTTCCGCCAGTTCCTGGAGGACCCGCACCGGCGGCACGGGACGATCACGCTGGAGCGGCCCGGCGCGGAGCCGGTCGAGGACCTGGTCCTCTCCATAATCTGCAACACCTCCCCCTGGACCTACCTGGGCAATCGTCCGGTGTACGCGTCCCCGGAGGCGTCCTTCGACACCGCGCTCGACGTGCTCGGGCTGAGCCGGCTCTCGACCCCGGCGGTGGCCCGTTACGCCACCCAGCTGCTCACTTCCAGCCCCGAGCGGGGCCCGCGCGGCAAGCACGCGACGACCCTGCACGACCTGACCGACTTCACCTTGCATTCGAAGGTGCCCCTCCCCCTCCAGATGGACGGAGACCACCTCGGACTGCGCACGAGCGTGACGTTCACAGGCGTACGCCGTGCACTGCGTGTGATTGTGTGAGTGGAAGGGGCGAAAGTCCTTGCACTCGAACGTTTAGGCGCGGCTCCACCCCTTAGAAGTACGGCTGTGACCTAGCCGACACCGAGGAATCAAAAAAAACTTTCCGGAAGGGGTTGTATCCGCTGCCGAGGTTTGCGAGTCTCTTCTTGGCGATCGGGACGGCCCGCAGGACCGGCCTCCACTGAGAGCCAGAACCCCTCCTCAAACCCAGGACCACACCGGTTCATCCGGCAGTCGGCCCTTCACTTGTTGAGGGATTCGTGAAAGCGTTCACATTCACAAGCAACCTGCATGTAACACCGAGAGAGGTAGCAGCCATGGACTGGCGTCACAACGCCGTTTGTCGTGAGGAAGACCCCGAGCTGTTCTTCCCCATCGGCAACACCGGTCCTGCGCTGCTGCAGATCGAGGAAGCCAAGGCCGTCTGCCGCCGCTGCCCCGTCATGGAGCAGTGCCTGCAGTGGGCGCTCGAGTCCGGCCAGGACTCCGGCGTCTGGGGTGGCCTCAGCGAGGACGAGCGCCGCGCGATGAAGCGCCGCGCCGCCCGCAACCGGGCGCGCAACGCCAGCGCCTGAGCCACCTGCACAGCCTGAGGCACGCGGCGCGTACACCGCGTACGCATTCACCGCCCCCGAGCCGCAGCGCGCAGCAGTAAGCAGTACCCCACAGCATTCGAGCCCCGGACCGATCACTTCGGTCCGGGGCTCGCTGCTGTGCGTGACCGGATCGCCGGCCCGCCGGGGGCTTACTTCTGCGGGCGGACCGGGATGTCCAGGACCACCTTGGTGCCGCCCTCGCTGCCGGGCCGCATGTCGAAGGTGCCGCCCAACTCCCCTTCCACCAGGGTCCGTACGATCTGCAGGCCGAGGTTGCCGGCGGTCTGCGGGTCGAAGTCGGCGGGGAGCCCGCGGCCGTCGTCCCGGACGGTGATGAGGAGCCGCGCGTCGGCCCGGGGCTCGCCGCGGACCGCGCTGACCTCGACCGTGCCGTGCTCGCCGGGGGCGAAGGCGTGCTCCAGGGCGTTCTGCAGGATCTCGGTGAGGACCATGGAGAGCGGGGTGGCGACCTCCGCGTCCAGGATGCCGAAGCGGCCGTTGCGCCGGCAGGTCACCTTGCCCGGGGAGATCTCGGCGACCATCGCGATGACCCGGTCGGCGATCTCGTCGAACTCCACCCGCTCGTCCAGGTTCTGGGACAGCGTCTCGTGGACGATGGCGATCGAACCGACGCGCCGCACCGCCTCGTTGAGTGCCTCGCGGCCCCGGTCGGAGTCCATCCGGCGGGCCTGGAGGCGCAACAGGGCCGCCACCGTCTGCAGGTTGTTCTTCACCCGGTGGTGGATCTCCCGGATGGTGGCGTCCTTGGTGATCAACTCGCGCTCGCGCCGCCGCAGTTCGGTGACGTCGCGGAGCAGCACCAGCGAGCCGATGCGGGTGCCCTTGGGCTTGAGCGGGATGGAACGCAGCTGGATGACCCCGCCGTTGCCCTCCACCTCGAAGTTCCTCGGGGCGTAGCCGGAGGCGAGTTTGACCAGGGCCTCGTCCACCGGGCCGCGGGACGGGGCCAGTTCGGCGGTGATCTGGCCGAGGTGCTGTCCGACCAGGTCGGTGGCGAGGCCGAGCCGGTGGTAGGCGGAGAGGGCGTTGGGCGAGGCGTACTGGACCGTGCCCTCGGCGTCCAGCCGGACCAGGCCGTCGCCGGCCCGCGGCAGGGAGTCCATGTCGGACTGCTCGCCGGGGTAGGGGAAGGCGCCGGCCGCGATCATCTGGGCGAGGTCGGACGCCGACTGGAGGTAGGTGAGCTCCAGCCGGGAGGGGGTGCGGACGGTCAGCAGGTTGGTGTTGCGGGCGATCACGCCGAGGACGCGGCCCTCGCGGCGCACGGGGATCGACTCGACCCGGACCGGGACCTCCTCGCGCCACTCGGGGTCGCCCTCGCGGACGATCCGGCCCTCGTCGAGGGCGGCGTCCAGCAGCGGGCGGCGGCCGCGCGGGACCAGGTGGCCGACCATGTCGTCCTGGTAGGAGGTGGGGCCGGTGTTCGGGCGCATCTGGGCGACGGAGACGTACCGGGTGCCGTCGAGGGTGGGGACCCACAGGACGAGGTCGGCGAAGGAGAGGTCGGAGAGCAGCTGCCACTCCGACACCAGCAGGTGGAGCCACTCCAGGTCGGAGTCGCTCAGGGCGGTGTGCTGGCGGACGAGGTCGTTCATGGAGGGCACGGTGCGAGCGTACCCGCGGAATTAACGGCTGGTGAACCTGGCTCTTCGGGGCTCCGTGTTGGAGGATGGGCCCGGAAACACCGCGTTCAGGTGGATGGACAGACAAGAATGGTCTAGTCCACAATGAGCGCATCGAACTGCACACACCTCCATCCTCCCCGCACAGGAGGATGGACGAGGTTCCCGGCGCCCTCTGCCCTGATCGCGCCGAGACCTCCCTTACGGCCGAGGGTCCGCACACCCCCGGCCGGGCACACCCGGGCTGCGGTGCCGGGCGGGTTGAGGGTCCCGCCGGGCGCCGCGGCCCGCGGTCGTTTCCGGGGTCTTCGCCGGGCCCGCGGACCGGGGCGCGCACGGGGTTCGAGTGGCTGGCGCGGGGGGTGCGGCCGAGGATGGTGGAGGGGAGAGGTGCGGGCCGTCCGGGGTGCGGAACGGCATGAGGAGACGGGCCTCCCTCTGCTAAATTGGGACTTTGATTGGTCTATACCACACGGCCCCTCCCCAGCCCCTCACCAGATCGGCAGGCACAGCGTGGAAGTTGTCATCGTCAAGGACGCCAAGGCGGGCGGAGAGCTCATCGCGGACGGCATCGCCGGCCTCCTGCGCCGCAAGCCCGACGCGCTGCTCGGCGTGGCCACGGGCTCGACCCCGATCCCGATCTACGACGCCCTGATCGCCCAGGTGCGCGCCGGCGCCGTGGACGCCTCCCGGGCGCGCATCGCCCAGCTGGACGAGTACGTCGGCCTGCGCGCCGGGCACCCGGAGTCGTACCGCTCGACCGTGCTGCGCCAGGTCGTGGAGCCGCTCGGCCTGCCCGAGGACCACTTCATGGGGCCCGACGGCTCGGCCGAGGACGTCCAGGCGGCCTGCGAGGCGTACGACAAGGCGCTGGCCGACGCCGGCGGCGTGGACCTCCAGATCCTCGGCATCGGCACCGACGGGCACATCGGCTTCAACGAGCCCTGCTCCTCGCTCGCCTCCCGCACCCGGATCAAGACGCTCACCGAGCAGACCCGGATCGACAACGCGCGCTTCTTCGACGACGACATCGAGCAGGTCCCGCACCACGTCATCACCCAGGGCATCGGCACCATCCTGGAGGCCCGCCACCTGGTGCTGCTGGCCACCGGCGAGGGCAAGGCGGAGGCGGTCGCGCAGACCGTCGAGGGGCCCGTCGCCGCGCTCGTGCCGGCCTCCGCGCTGCAGCTGCACCCGCACGCCACCGTGGTCGTGGACGAGGCCGCCGCCTCGAAGCTGAAGCTCGCCGACTACTTCCGCCACACCTACGCGAACAAGCCCTCCTGGCAGGGCATCTGAACCCCGCGCCACCCACCGGCGCACCGAAGGGGCCCGGCACCTGATCCAGGTGCCGGGCCCCTTCGCGTACGCGCGGACGGGTCCGTCAGGCGCCGGTGCCGGCCACGGCCTCGGCGGCGGCCCGGCCGCAGACCCGGGCGGCGCCGTGCGTGGCGATGTGCAGGGCGCCGCGCGGCCCGGCCTCGTTCAGCCCCATCTCGACCACGACGGTGTCCGGGCGGGCGGCGACCAGGCCGTCCAGGGCCGCGGTCATCCACGAGTGCCGGTGGAGGTCGCGGACGACCGCGACGATCCGCCGCTCCCCCGCCGCCGCGAGCACGGCGTCCGCCGTGGCGTCGGCGCCGAAGGAGCCGGAGGCGGTGCCGGGCAGCAGCCGGTCCAGCTCGGCGGCGACGCCCCACGGGGTCTCGTCGCCGACCGCGAAGTTGGCGACCGGGGTGAAGGAGGCGACGAAGGGGGCGCTCGACACCGGGGTGTGGGGCCCGTCGCCCCTGGTGATCCGCAGGGCCCGGCGGGCCGCCACGAGTCCGATGCCGGCGCCGGGCGCGGTCCCCTCCTGCACTGCCGCGCCCGGCACCGGTCCAGCCCCCCTCGCCCGGTGCGCCTGGGTCCAGGACGCCAGCGCGCGCACGCGCGCCGCGGCGTCGGCCAGCCGCTCCTCGGGCAGTTCACCGGTCCGTACCGCGGAGACGAGCGCGTCGCGCAGCCGCAGCACGGTGTCCTCGTCGCACAGCCCGCCGCCGACGCAGATGGCGTCGGCGCCCGCCGCGATCGCGAGGACGGATCCGCGCTCGATGCCGTAGGTCGCGGCGACGGCCTGCATCTCCATGCCGTCGGTCACGATCAGGCCGTCGAAGCCCAGCTCCTGGCGAAGCAGACCGGTGAGGATCTGCGGGCTCAGGGTGGCCGGACGTTCGGTGTCGAGCGCGGGAAGCAGGATATGCGCGCTCATGACCGCTTTGGTACCCGCGGCGATCGCCGCGCGGAAAGGCACCAGCTCACGGGCGTGCAGTGTGGCGAGGTCCACATCGATCCGGGGCAGCGCGTCGTGCGAGTCGACGTTGGTGTCGCCGTGCCCGGGGAAGTGCTTGGTGCAGGCCGCGACCCCGACGGCCTGGAGGCCGTCGACGTACGCCACCGTGTGCCGGGCGACCAGGTCGGGGTCGGGACCGAAGGAGCGGACGCCGATCACCGGGTTCTCGGCGTTGGAGTTCACGTCGGCCGAGGGCGCCCAGTTGAGGTCGATGCCGCAGGCGACGAGCCGGCGGCCGAGCTCGCGGGCGACGGCCCGGGTCAGCTCGACGTCGTCGACCCGGCCCAGGGCGTAGTTGCCCGGGAAGGACGAGCCCTCGTTGACCTCCAGGCGGGTGACGTCGCCGCCCTCCTCGTCGATGGCAACGAGGACGTCCTCCCGCTCGGCGCGCAGCTGCGCGGTGAGGCGGGCGAGCTGCTCGGGGCCGGCGACGTTGCGGCCGAAGAGGCCGACGGACGACAGACCCTCGCCGATCCGGCGGAGCAGCCAGTCGGGGGCGGTGGTGCCGACGAAGCCGGGCTGGAGCACCGTGAGCGCGTCACGGGTCAGGGTGTCCGAGCCGTGTACGAGTGTGGTCATGGGGCGCCGTTATCCCTTCACCGCGCCGGCGGTCATGCCGCCGACGGCCTTGCGCTGGAGGAAGAGGAACACGATGAGCACGGGCAGGGCGAAGAGCGTGGAGGCGGCCATGGTGGCGCCCCAGTCGTCGCCGAACGCGGTCTGGAACTGGGTGAGCCAGAGCGTCAGGGTCTGGTTCGTCTTGTCCTTGTTGAGCACCAGGACCATGGCGAACTCGTTCCAGGCCGTGATGAAGCCGAAGAGCGAGGTGGACATCAGGCCCGGGGCGAGCAGCGGGAAGATGACCTTGCGGAACGCCTGGCCGCGGGTGCAGCCGTCGATCTGGGCGGCCTCCTCCAGCTCGACCGGGACGGCGGCGATGAAGCCGCGCAGGGTCCAGATGGTGAAGGGCAGGACCATCACGAAGTAGATCGCGGTGAGCAGCGGGATGCTGTTCAGCATCTCGTTGTCGCGGGCGATCATGTACATCGCGATGACCATGACCTCCCAGGGGGCCATCTGGGCCATCATCACGATGAGGACGATGCCCTTGCGGCCCTTGAACCTCATGCGGGCGATCGCGAAGCTCGCGGCGAGGGCGACGAGCAGGGCCAGCAGGACGGCGCCGACCGTGACGATCAGGCTGTTGGTGACGTACGTCCAGAAGAGGTCGACGCCGGTGGCGGTCGAGTAGTTCTCGAAGGTCGGGGTGAAGAAGAAGACCGGGTCCTTGGAGAGGATCTCGCTCTGCGGCTTCAGCGAGGACGAGAACATCCAGTAGACCGGGAAGACGAAGATCACGGCCAGGACGAGCGCGGCGGCGTTCTTCGCCACGGCGCCGACGGTCAGCGGCTTGCGGGTGCGCAGCTTCTGCGGGGCCGTGGCCGGCGCGGGCGCCTTGGGGTTCTGTGCGGTGGTGCTCAACTCTCGTCCTCCTGCTTCAGGATCAGGCGGAAGTAGAAGGACATGGCCACGAGGAGCATCACGATGGTGAGGATCGAGATGGCCGCCGCGACGCCGTAGTGCTGCTGGCTCATGCCTTCGATGTAGGCGAAGACGGGAAGGGTCTCGGTGGCGCGGTCGGGGCCGCCCTGGCGCATGGCGTAGACCTGGGTGAAGGCCTTGAAGACCCAGATGATCTCCAGGAAGGTGGTGATCATGAAGAAGGGCTTCAGGTTGGGGAAGACCACGGACCAGAAGGTCCGCCAGCCGCTGGCGCCGTCCATCCGGGCCGCCTCGTAGAGCTCGGTGCCCACGGTGGTGAGGCCGGCGTACATGTTGAGGGCGACGAAGGGGACGGAGCCCCAGACGACCAGGGCCGTGATGATCACGAAGGTGGAGAAGCCGGTCTCGAACCAGTTGTGCTGGTCGTAGCCGGAGAAGCCGAGCGTGCGCATCAGCCAGTTGGCGACGCCGAACTGCTCGTCGAAGAGCCACTGGAAGACCGTGACGGAGGCGACGATCGGCATGGCCCAGGCGAAGGCGAGGGCCAGCGAGAGCACCAGCCGCATCTTCTTGCCGAGGCGGTTGAGGAGGAGGCCGATGCCGGTGCCGAGCGCCATGATCAGCGCGACGTTGGCGGCGGTGAAGGCGACCGAGCGGAGGACGACGGTCCAGAACTCGGAGTTCCCCAGCAGCTCCGTGTAGTTGTCGAAGCCGACCCAGGGGGTCTCGCGGCGGATCAGCTCACGCCGGTTGACCGACTGGAAGGAGAGGATCAGGTTGCTGATCAGGGGGTAGAGCAGCAGCACCGCCATGGACAGCAGGGCGGGCGTGACGAGCAGGTACGGCAGCAGCCCGCCGGGCAGCGAACGTCTGCCGCGCGAGGGCTGAAGGGCTTCCTTCGCGCCGGAAGGGGGTGGCGGAGTCTGCGACTTCCCTGCCGCCCTCCCGGGCGCGTCCTGGGAACCGGCGGTCGCCGTCCCCTGGGAGTCCACGGTCATGGTCTTCTTCCTCGCGGTTCTGGGGCTCCCGCGCCCACCGGGGCGCGGCCCGGGGGAGCGGGCCGCAATCACTGCAACGCCCAGGTGGCGTGGCCGGGGGAAGCCGGCCACGCCACCGGGGTGGGACTACTGCTGGTTGATGCGCTCGGCGATGACCTTGTCGGCCTCTTCGCCGGCCTTCTGCGGGTCCTCGCCCTTCAGGACCTTGGTCATGTAGCCCTTGATCGGGTTGGGCTCGGTCTCGACGTTGGCCCAGCCACCGGTGATCGGGGTGATGTGACCGACCTCGGCGACCTTGACCATGGCCTCGGCGAAGGAGCCGGCCTCCGGCTGGACCTGCGCGGACGGGTCGACGGGGATGATGCCGCCCTTGTTGGCGGTGCCGTACGACTCCAGCTGCTTCTTGTTGGTGACGAAGGCCAGCCACTCCTTCGCGAGCTCCTGGTTCTTGGAGCGCTCGGCGACGGCGAGGTTGGAGCCGCCGAAGAAGACGGAGCCCGGCTTGTCGGCGGTCTTGCCCGGGATCGGGAAGTAGCCGAAGTCGGCCTTCTTGCCGGCCTTCTCGATGGCGGCGATCGCGCCGCCGGCCTCCCAGCCGAGACCGATCCAGGAGGAGACGCCGCCCTTGGGGACGATGTCGACGGACTGCTGCGGGGTCGCCTCGTCCTTGTCCTTCGGAGCGGTCGAGAAGGACTGCAGCTCCTTGTAGAAGTTCATGGCGGCGGCGGCCTGCGGGGTGGCCAGGCCACCCTTCCACTTGTCGCCGTCCTTGACCGCGAGCTCGCCGCCCTCGTCCCACAGGAAGCCGGCGAAGACGTACCAGCTCTGGCCGGGCAGGTAGAGGGGCTGCGACTTCGGGTCGGCGGCCTTGAGCTTCTTCAGGCCGTTCACCCACTCGTCGCGGGTCTTCGGCGGGGTGACGCCGGCCTTCTTGAAGGCGGCCTTGTCGTAGATCACGACGCGGCTGGCGGCCCACCACGGAGCGGCGTAGAGCTTGCCGTCCAGCTCGGCCGAGGGCAGCATGCCCTTGCTCCAGTTGTTGTAACCGAGCTTGTCCTTCTCACCCGTGAGGTCGGCGAGGCCGCCGGTGACGGCGTAGCCGGTGGTCTGGGTGTTGCCGAGCTCCAGGACGTCCGGCGGGGTGTCCTCGGAGAGGGCCGTGGTGACCTTGGTCTGGATGTCGGTCCACTGCTGGACCTCGACGTTGACCTTGACGCCGGGGTGGGCGGCCTCGAACTCCTTGTTGACGCCGTCGATCCACTCCTTGGGAGCGGAACCGTCCATGACCCAGACGGTGAGCGACTTGTTGCCGCCCTCGGCCTTGTCCTTGTCGCCACCGCTGTCGGAACCACCACACGCAGCGATGGAGACCATCATGCCCGCGACGCCGATCGCCGCGATGAGCTTGCGCTTCACGCCACCCTCCTCAGGGATGCCTGCAACCCCTGCCCACCGCGCGAAGACATACGTCAGGTAATGCTCGTGGGGCTGGGACCTGGTCTTTAATGGTTTAGACCAGTACCCGGAGCTTGGCCTAGACCTTTGGGGGTGTCAAGGGTGTATAAGAAGGGCAGTCGCGTCCGTTATCGGACCGACACCTGAGGGAGGCCGACGACCCGTGACCGGTCCGTGCCACCATGTGAGCCGCGACAGACGGAGGAGCCGGTGACGGCAGCAGCACAGTCGGGAAGGCAGGCCATGGCCACGGAGGCGGGCAGCACGGAATCAGAGGGCGGGGCGGCGACCCGCACCGCGCGCGTGCCCAAGTACTACCGGCTGAAAAGGCACCTCCTCGACATGACGGAGACCCTTCCGCCCGGCACCCCCGTGCCGCCGGAGCGGACGCTCGCGGCCGAGTTCGACACCTCGCGCACCACCGTGCGCCAGGCCCTCCAGGAGCTGGTCGTCGAGGGCCGGCTGGAGCGCATCCAGGGCAAGGGCACCTTCGTGGCGAAGCCCAAGGTCTCCCAGTCCCTCCAACTGACCTCGTACACCGAGGACATGCGCGCCCAGGGCCTCGAACCCACCTCGCAGCTCCTCGACATCGGGTACGTGACCGCCGACGACACCCTCGCCGGACTGCTCGACATCACGGCCGGCGGCCGGGTGCTGCGCATCGAGCGCCTCCGCCTCGCCAACGGCGAGCCGATGGCCATCGAGACCACCCACCTTTCGGCCAAGCGCTTCCCCGCGCTGCGCCGTTCGCTCGTCAAGTACACCTCGCTCTACACCGCCCTCGCCGAGGTCTACGACGTCCACCTCGCCGAGGCCGAGGAGACCATCGAGACCTCCCTCGCCACCCCGCGCGAGGCCGGACTGCTCGGCACCGACGTCGGCCTGCCGATGCTGATGCTCTCCCGCCACTCGCTGGACGCCCAGGGCGAACCGGTGGAATGGGTGCGCTCGGTCTACCGCGGCGACCGCTACAAGTTCGTCGCCCGCCTCCAGCGCCCCAACGGCTGAAAATCGATCTGAACCCGTACCCCGGCACATCCGTGTGATGTGTCGGGGTACGCCGTTTCCCGGGGCGCGGTTCGACGCCGAGACCCGCCCGATACACGTCCGTTATTCGGACGAGGGTTCCCAGGAAGTGAGCGGTCCCCTACATTTCCTCGGCATTAACCGGTGATCAGTGAGGGGACGCATTCGCCATGACAGAAACCACGACCGGGAAACAACCGGTCATCACACCCGCCAGGATCGTCATAGCGCTCTGTCTGGCGGCGCCGTTCGTGGCGATGCTCTGGGTCGGTTCCTACGCGAAGACCGAACCCCTCTTCGCGGGAATCCCGTTCTTCTACTGGTACCAGATGCTCTGGGTGCTGGTGTCGACCGCGCTCACGATGATCGCGTACAAGCTGTGGCAGCGCGACCAGCGCGCCCGCAAGGGGGGTGACGCGCGATGAAGGACGGCGTCAACGGCGTCGCGCTCGCCGTCTTCGTGTTCTTCTTCCTGGCCGTCACGGTCATGGGCTTCCTCGCCTCCAAGTGGCGCAGGGCCGAGAACGAGAACAGCCTCGACGAATGGGGCCTCGGCGGCCGGTCCTTCGGCACCTGGGTCACCTGGTTCCTGCTCGGCGGCGACCTCTACACCGCGTACACCTTCGTCGCCGTCCCGGCGGCCATCTACGCGGCGGGCGCGGCCGGATTCTTCGCCGTCCCGTACACCATCCTGGTCTACCCGCTGATCTTCACCTTCCTGCCGCGCCTCTGGTCGGTCTCGCACCGGCACGGCTACGTCACCACCTCCGACTTCGTGCGCGGCCGGTTCGGCTCCAAGGGCCTCTCGCTCGCCGTGGCCCTCACCGGCATCCTCGCCACCATGCCGTACATCGCGCTCCAGCTCGTCGGCATCCAGGCCGTCCTGGACGTGATGGGCGTCGGCGGCGGCGAGACCACCCACTGGTTCATCAAGGACCTGCCGCTGCTGATCGCCTTCGGCGTGCTCGCCGCGTACACGTACTCCTCGGGCCTGCGCGCCCCCGCGCTCATCGCGTTCGTCAAGGACACCCTGATCTACCTCGTCATCGCCGTGGCGATCATCTACATCCCGATCAAGCTCGGCGGCTTCGACGAGATCTTCGCCAAGGCCGGCGAGGCGTACGCGACGGTCAACCCGGCCACCGACAAGCCGCGCGGCTCCCTGGTGCCGGGCGAGGCGAGCCAGTGGACGTACGCGACGCTCGCGCTCGGCTCGGCGCTCGCGCTCTTCATGTACCCGCACTCGATCACGGCGACCCTGTCGTCGAAGAGCCGCGAGGTCATCCGCCGCAACACCACGATCCTGCCGCTGTACTCGCTGATGCTGGGCCTGCTCGCGCTGCTCGGCTTCATGGCGATCGCCGCCGGCATCAAGGTGAGCAACGGCCAGCTCGCCATCCCGCAGCTCTTCGAGAACATGTTCCCCGACTGGTTCGCGGGCGTCGCGTTCGCCGCCATCGGCATCGGCGCGCTCGTCCCCGCCGCGATCATGTCGATCGCCGCGGCCAACCTCTTCACCCGCAACATCTACAAGGACTTCATCAAGAAGGACGCCACCCCCGAGCAGGAGACCAAGGTCTCCAAGGTGGTCTCGCTGCTGGTGAAGGTCGGCGCGCTCGCCTTCGTCCTCACCATGGACAAGACGGTCGCCATCAACTTCCAGCTCCTCGGCGGCATCTGGATCCTCCAGACCTTCCCGGCCCTCGTCGGCGGTCTCTTCACCAACTGGTTCCACCGCTGGGCGCTGCTCGCCGGCTGGGCCGTCGGCATGGTCTACGGCACCGCCGCCGCGTACGGCGTCGCCAGCCCGACCCAGAAGCACTTCGGCGGCTCCTCCGCCGAGATCCCCGGCATCGGCGAGATCGGCTACATCGGCCTCACCGCCTTCGTCCTCAACCTCGTCGTCACGGTCGTCCTCACCTTCGTCCTCCGGGCCCTCAAGGCCCCCCAGGGCGTCGACGAGACCTCCCCGTCGGACTACACGGCCGACGCCGGCGACGCCGGGGTCAGCACCGAGCTCCCGAAGGTGGGGGCCGGCACCCACTGATCCGGCGGTACGCGGACGGTGGCGAGGGCCCGGGGGCGGAAAACCCCGGGTCCTCGCCCGTTCCTGCGGGCAGACTGCCCGCCATGGACTTCACGATCAGGGCCGTACGGCCCGAGGAGTACGAGGAACTCGGCGAGATCACCGCCCGTGCCTACCTCGACGACGGACACCTCACCTTCGGCGAGGACGACCCCTATCTGCCGGTGATGAAGGACGTGGCCCGGCGGGTCGCCGAGGCGGAGGTGCTGGTCGCCGTCGACGCCGACGGCCGGCTGCTCGGCGGGGTGACCTTCACCGCCGGCGGTGGCGCGTACGCGGACGTCGCCGGGCCCGGCGAGGCCGAGTTCCGGCTCCTGGCCGTCGCCCGCGCCGCGCGCGGCCGGGGCGTCGGCGAGGCGCTCGTCCGGGCCTGCGTCGAACGGGCCCGGGCCCTCGACGGCTGCACCCGGATGCTGCTCTCCACCCAGGACCGGATGGCGGAGGCCCACCGGATCTACGAGCGGGTCGGCTTCACCCGGCTCCCGGAACGGGACTGGAGCCCCGTTCCGGAGCTGTCGCCGCTGCTCGTCCTCGCCCTGGACCTCTGACCGCACCGACGTCCGGCGACACAACATGTGGGGGGTGCCGCGATCGGCGCCCCCCACATGTATGCTCGTGCTCGCTGTCGACGCAGGGGAATCCGGTGCGAATCCGGAACTGTCCCGCAACGGTGTGCTTCGTGCGCTTTCCTCACTTCCGCACGGGCGAGTCCGAGCACCTGCGCGCGGTGCGCCCGGTCCGACCGTTCCGGGCGCCGACGACGTCCGGGCCTCGCGGAATGGGCCGGTGGACGCGGGCGCTTCCGCGCGTGCGCACGCCCGCCCTCCCCCGCCGCTGCCCCGGGCCGAGCGAGGGAGAGCCCCCACGTGACCATCGCGCCTGCGGGTCCGTCAGCCACCGAGGCCGCCACGAGCGAGAGCGACGGCCCCGGAACCGTATTGCTGCGGACCCTGACCGACCTCACCGCCGACCTCACCGACACCGACCCCGGCCGGGTCGCCGCCGCCGCGCTGCGCGGCCGGCACGCCGGATCGGACGAGGCGGAGCTGCGCGAACTGGCCACCGAGGCCGCCGCCGGACTCATCTCCGAGGACCCCGCCTACTCCCGGCTCGCCGCCCGCCTGCTCACCCTCACCATCGCCGAGGAGGCCGCCGGACAGGGCGCCGTCTCCTTCTCCGCCTCGGTCGCCACCGGCCACCGCGAGGGCCTGATCGCCGACCGCACCGCCGCCCTCGTCGCCCGGCACGCCGCGCGGATGGACGCGCTGATCGACCCGGCCGCCGACGACCGCTTCGGCTACTTCGGCCTGCGGACGCTGTACTCCCGCTACCTGCTGCGCCACCCGCTCACCCGCAAGGTCATCGAGACCCCGCAGCACTTCATGCTCCGGGTCGCCGCCGGCCTCGCCGAGGACGACTCGGACCGCGCCCTGGACGAGGTCGCGGCGCTGTACGGGCTGATGAGCCGGCTGGACTACCTGCCGTCCTCCCCCACGCTCTTCAACTCCGGCACCCGCCACCCGCAGATGTCCTCCTGCTACCTGCTGGACTCCCCGCAGGACGAGCTGGACTCCATCTACGACCGCTACCACCAGGTCGCGCGCCTGTCGAAGCACGCCGGCGGCATCGGCCTGTCGTACTCCCGCATCCGCTCGCGCGGTTCGCTGATCCGCGGCACCAACGGGCACTCCAACGGCATCGTGCCCTTCCTCAAGACGCTGGACGCCTCGGTCGCCGCCGTCAACCAGGGCGGCCGGCGCAAGGGCGCGGCCGCCGTCTACCTGGAGACCTGGCACGCCGACATCGAGGAGTTCCTGGAGCTCCGCGACAACACCGGCGAGGACGCCCGCCGCACCCACAACCTGAACCTCGCCCACTGGATCCCGGACGAGTTCATGCGCCGGGTGAACGCGGACGCCGAGTGGTCGCTCTTCTCCCCCGCCGACGTGCCCGAGCTGGTCGACCTGTGGGGCGAGGAGTTCGACGCCGCCTACCGCGCCGCCGAGGCGAAGGGCCTGGCCAGCCGGACCATCCCGGCCCGCGACCTGTACGGCCGGATGATGCGGACCCTCGCCCAGACCGGCAACGGCTGGATGACCTTCAAGGACGCCTCCAACCGCACCGCCAACCAGACCGCCGAGCCCGGCACCGTCGTCCACTCCTCCAACCTCTGCACCGAGATCATCGAGGTCACCAACGACGGCGAGACGGCCGTCTGCAACCTCGGCTCGATCAACCTCGGCGCCTTCGTCCACCCCGAGATCGGGGGGATCGACTGGGCCCGCCTGGACGACACGGTCCGCACCGCCGTCACCTTCCTCGACCGGGTCGTCGACATCAACTTCTACCCGACCGAGCAGGCCGGGAACTCCAACGCGAAGTGGCGCCCCGTGGGCCTCGGCGCGATGGGCCTCCAGGACGTCTTCTTCAAGCTGCGGCTGCCCTTCGACTCCGCCGAGGCGAAGGCGCTGTCCACGAGGATCGCCGAGCGGATCATGCTCGCCGCGTACGAGGCGTCCGCCGACCTCGCCGAGCGCAACGGCCCGCTGCCGGCCTGGAAGCGGACCCGCACCGCGCGGGGCGTGCTCCACCCCGACCACTACGACGTCGAGCTGAACTGGCCGGAGCGCTGGGCGGCGCTGCGCGAGCGGATCGCCGCCGTCGGCATGCGCAACAGCCTGCTGCTCGCCATCGCGCCGACGGCGACCATCGCGTCGATCGCCGGCGTGTACGAGTGCATCGAGCCGCAGGTCTCCAACCTGTTCAAGCGCGAGACGCTGTCCGGCGAGTTCCTGCAGGTCAACACGTACCTGGTGGACGAGCTGAAGCGGCTCGGCGTGTGGGACGCGCAGACCCGGGAGGCGCTGCGCGAGGCCAACGGCTCGGTGCAGGGCTTCGGCTGGGTGCCGGCCGAGGTGCGCGAGCTGTACCGCACGGCCTGGGAGATCCCGCAGCGCGGCCTCATCGACATGGCGGCGGCCCGCACCCCGTTCCTGGACCAGTCGCAGTCCCTGAACCTGTTCATGGAGACGCCGACCATCGGCAAGCTGTCGTCGATGTACGCGTACGCCTGGAAGCAGGGCCTGAAGACGACGTACTACCTGCGCTCCCGCCCGGCGACCCGGATCGCCCGCGCCGCGTCGGCGTCCGCCGCCACCCCGATCCCCGTCCAGCAGGCGGCCCCCGACGCGGACGCCGTCGCCTGCTCCCTCGAAAACCCCGAGTCCTGCGAGGCATGCCAGTGACCACCCGTACGAACAACCTCCTCGACCCGGGCTTCGAGCTGACGCTCCGCCCGATGCGCTACCCGGACTTCTACGAGCGCTACCGGGACGCCATCAAGAACACCTGGACCGTCGAGGAGGTCGACCTCCACTCGGACGTCGCCGACCTCGCCAAGCTCACCCCCGGCGAGCAGCACATGATCGGCCGGCTCGTCGCGTTCTTCGCGACCGGCGACTCGATCGTGGCGAACAACCTGGTGCTGACGCTCTACAAGCACATCAACTCCCCCGAGGCGCGGCTCTACCTCTCCCGCCAGCTCTTCGAGGAGGCCGTGCACGTCCAGTTCTACCTGACCCTGCTGGACACCTACCTGCCCGACCCGGACGACCGCGCGGCGGCCTTCGCGGCCGTCGAGAACATCCCGTCGATCCGCGAGAAGGCGCAGTTCTGCTTCCGGTGGATGGACTCGGTCGAGAAGATCGACCGCCTGGAGACGCGGGAGGACCGCCGCCGCTTCCTCCTCAACCTGATCTGCTTCGCCGCCTGCATCGAGGGCCTGTTCTTCTACGGCGCCTTCGCGTACGTCTACTGGTTCCGCTCGCGCGGCCTGCTGCACGGCCTGGCGACGGGCACCAACTGGGTGTTCCGCGACGAGACCATGCACATGAACTTCGCGTTCGAGGTCGTGGACACGGTCCGCAAGGAGGAGCCGGAGCTCTTCGACGACGAGCTGCGGCAGCAGGTCACGGACATGCTGCGGGAGGCGGTCGAGGCGGAGCTCCAGTTCGGCCGCGACCTGTGCGGCGACGGCCTGCCCGGCATGAACACCGAGTCGATGCGCGAGTACCTCCAGTGCGTCGCCGACCAGCGCCTGGTGCGCCTCGGCTTCGCCCCGGTCTACGGCTCGGAGAACCCGTTCTCCTTCATGGAGCTCCAGGGCGTCCAGGAACTCACCAACTTCTTCGAACGCCGCCCCTCCGCCTACCAGGTGGCGGTCGAGGGCACGGTCGACCTGGACGAGGACTTCTGACCTCGCGGGTGGGGGGGCGGCCGGTCTCAGCCGACCGCCCCCCACCGCACGGCCGCCACGACGCCCAGCAGCACCGCCGGCACCACCCACGGCCAGCCCATCACCCGCCGCACGGACGGCGCCAGCCACAGCGCCACCACGGCCCCGGCCGCACCGACGGCGATCGCCCCGGCCAGCTCGATCCCGGCGTAGGCGTCGTCGTCCCACACCCCGGACGGCCGGATCGTCACCGCGAGCCGGCAGAAGTACCCCGCCACCAGCGTGAGCAGCCCCACCGGCACGGCGAACACGACCCGCAGCCACCGGCGGTCGTCGTCGGGCACCGCAGGGCCCGGGCTGTCGGAGTCGTTCGGAGCCATCGGTGTCATCAGCGGAGTGCGTTCCTCGCGTCGTTCAGATTGTTGGTGAACCCTCGCCCGTACGCCTGGGCGTCACCGGTCTGCCAGTACGGGCCACCGTTGTACCGCGCGGCAAGTTCCTCGTACTGCTCCGGTGTCATCTCCTCCGCCGGCACATCGGCGAACTCGCTCTCCGCCTTCAGCTGGGCCAGGTATTCCGAGGCGATGAAGATGTTCTGCGCGGGATCCTGCAGGGCTTCCTCGACCATAGCGCGCTGTTGATCGGTAAGTTCCTGCGGGTCGTAGCCGAGCACCTCGGCGCCGCGCCTGACCTGAATGGCGATCGGACCGAAGGAGGTACTGTCCTGATCGCCTCCGAGCCGCCACGGCAGGTTCTCGGGAATGACCGGGCTCAGCGGGGAGGCGGCCTGCTCGCGCAGGGTGTCGGTGATGTCGTCGAGGATGCCGGGCTGCCCGCCGATCTCCTGCCACGCGATGCCGGCGACCATGTCCGGCGGCAGCCCGGCGTTGCGGGCGGCGGCGTTGATGACGTCCTTGTTCGCCGTGATCCAGGCGGCACGCTCCTCAGCGTTCCCCGGCGGGCTCCAGTAACTGTCCTTCGCCGACGGAAGATTGGCGACCTGAAGGCGGATGTCACGCAGCGCAGGGGAGACGATCTCATCCCCGGCCATCGGGTAGTAGTCCTGTTTGGGGGCGCTTCCGGCCAGCCGGGTCAGCGGGTTTCCGCTCGCCTCGGCAGCCTCCCGGCGCAAGTCGGCGATGGCAGGAGCGAAGTCGACCCGCTCAGTGAATCCCGTACGGAACTCCGGCAGCAGGTCGTATGCCTGCTTCAGCCCATGAACACAGATGTCCCGCGCCGTCTGCTCCGTGGTCTTCGCCAGGTGGAAATCCGCGCCGGCAGCACCGTGGAGCCGGTTCGCCTCGTCACGGATGTCGTCGATGTCCATCGTGAGCTCGGCGAAGAAGTCGAGGACGCCGGTGGTGGCTCGCATGTCCTCCCATTGACGCATCGGCTCGGCCTCCTGGGCCGTGCGGGTGATCGCCGTCCCCTTGGTGTGGATGAGGTCCGCGAGGAGCCGCTCGTTGGCCCGGCCGCTGGCGTAGTGGGTCTTCGCGGTGGTCAGCGCGTACGCATAGGCGCGCAGCGAGCTCTCCGCCTTGGCATACCCCTCGGCGAGCCGCGCGAGGAGCTTGCGCGCCTCGCCTAGCCGAGCCTCGTACCGCGCGCTTCCGTCGCTCTTCCATTCGGTGCGCTTCTCAGCGCGCTCTGCGGACGGGGCGGCTGCCGCGAGCATGTCGCGGAGCCGCTTGAACTCGTCCGCGTTCCGCTCGACGAGCGGCGGGCTGCAGCTCTCCAGGAACTCGACGTCCTTGCGATGGCTGATCCCGCTCATCGGGCCTCCGGGGCGACGTACTGGCCATAGAGCAGCACGTCGTCGAGGAAGCTGCGGGCGGTGTCGCCCTCGACCTCGACGAAGGTGCCTCCGGCGCTCCTCAACCGGGTGGAGAGCGCCGCGAAGAGGGCGACCGCGTCCAGGTACTGGTCCCCGGCGAACCCTGCGAATCTCGCGACTTCGGCGGCGACGTCCGCGTGCGCCCGGGGCTCCCTGGCCAGGGTCGTGAGCTCCGCGTCGGGCCGGCCCTCGTGGAGGAAACCGGCGATCTCGATCAGCAGGTTGGCGTTACCGTTGATCGACTCCGCCCGGGCCAGCACGGTCCCCGCGGTCGGAGCACTTCCTCCACCGCCTGCCGCCGGCACCTGGTCGATCTGCATCGCCGTCTGCCGACGCTCCAGCGCCTCGGCCTTCAGCTGTGCCCACTCCTCGTCGAAAGACAAACCGCTCCCCCTGCGTCGCCCTCTGAACCAAATAGCTCTGAAATTATGATACTTGGGACAACAATAAATCCATGTGCATCCGGAAAGGGCACATCGGGACCGCGCAAGGGCCCCGCACTCGTGGAGTGCGGGGCCCTTCGGTGTGTCCCGGGGGCGGTCAGTCGTTGGGGACGACCGGGTAGCGGGGGGTGCCTTCTTCCATCTGGCGGAGGGCGTCCTTGCGGTCGCGCTTGGAGAGCTTGTCGATGTACAGGAAGCCGTACAGGTGGTCCGTCTCGTGCTGGAGGCAGCGGGCGAAGTAGCCGGTGCCGCGGACCTTGATGGGGTTGCCGTGCAGGTCCTGGCCGTGGACCTCGGCGTAGTCGGGGCGGGCCAGGGCCGCGTAGGCGGTGGGGACCGAGAGGCAGCCCTCGTTGGAGTCGTCGAGGTGGCGGCGGTCGGCCGGGAGGTCCTGGAGCACCGGGTTGACCACGTGGCCGGTGTGGCGGACGCCCTCGTCGTCGGGGCAGTCGTAGACGAAGACCTTCAGGCCGACGCCGATCTGGTTGGCGGCGAGGCCGACGCCCTCCGCGGTCTTCTGGCTGGCGAACATGTCGTCGACCAGGGCCGCGAGTTCGGGGCCGAACTCGGTGACGTCCTTGCACTCGTGGTGCAGCACCGGGTTGCCGACGACCGTGATCGGGCGGGAGGTGCCCCGCTCGCGGTGGGCGAGCTCACGCGCCTCGCAGTCCTCGGTGTCCACGATGTAGCCGTCGTCGTCCAGGGCGTAGCCCGTGAAGATCTGCTCGCCCGTCTCCTGCTGCGCCATGTGCCGCCGCGCCTTCCTGAAAACCCGATTCCGTCGGGGACAGCCTACGGGGCCGGGGCGGAAGGCTCAGCAGACCTCTTCCAGATCGCGCCATTCCCGGCTGTCGGGGCTGTCGGCGACCCAGCCGTCGAGGAGGCCGCGGACCAGGTCGGCGGGGGCGGCGATGCCGCACTCGCGCTCGGGCACCCACAGCTCGCCGGGCGAGCGGTGGCCGAGCGGCCCGGGGTGGCCGGGCTCGCTGTGGTCGTGCGGATCGACGTGGTCGCCCTCGCCCTCGGCGCTGGGCATGGTCGACTCGGAGCAGGCGCGGCACAGCAGCCGTACCGACGACGACCAGTCCTCGGCGGCGAAGCCGGCCTCGGCGGCCAGCTGCTCCAGGGCGTCCCGGTCGTCCTCGGTGGCGGCCTCCAGGAGGACCACCCAGGTGGGGACGGGGGACGGCGCCCACAGCTCGATCTCGTCGAAGACCGGGTAGGAGGGGCCGGCGCTGGTGGTCCGCTCGCCGTTGGGCACGCCGTCGTGGAGGACGACCTCGCCCCAGCGGCGGCCGGAGGACGGCAGCGGGATGGAGAGGACCTCGATGCGGGCCGGGTCGAGCCGGCGGCCCCAGACGACCTCGGCCTCGCCCTCGGGCGAGAGGCGGACGGCGGCGCTGCCGAGCTCCATCCCGGCGGGCTCGCCGGTGGCGGAGGAGGCGCCGGGGACCTTCAGCCCGTACGCCTGCCAGGCGCGGCGGGCCAGCGGCCAGTCCTGGAGGGCGGTGGCGGCGATGCCGACGTTCCACCAGTCGGGGGCGCCGGTCTCCTTGTCGAGCAGGGCCACGGCCCGCAGTCCGGCGGCCCGCGCCTGCTCCCAGTCGTGCCGGAACTTGTGCAGCAGCGCCAGGTTGAACCAGGACTCGGAGAGCCAGGGCTCCAGATCGGCCGCCCGGGTGAGCAGCGCGCCCGCGTCCTCGTACCGGCCGTCGCCGATCAGCGTGAACGCGCGGTCGGTGGCCTGCCGCCACGAGGCGGAGGGCCGATGCCGTACCTTCCCGAAGATCCTCACGATTCCCGCCTGCCCGGTCGCTTCACCCTCTTGTTCGCATCCAACCATGCCGGGTCGGACGCGCGCTCATTACCCATGGGTTACCCCGTGGGGACCGAGGTCACCCCCGGCGTTCCGCCGCGGGCCAGGACCCGGGCGAGGCAGGCGACGACGTCGGGGTGGTAGTCGCGGGCGGTGCCGAGGCGCAGGCGCTCCAGGGCTTCCAGGGCGGTGGCGGCGCCCTCCCCCGCGAGGTCGTCGTAGGCGTTGACGGCGCGGACGATCCGGGCGGCGGGCGGTTGTTCGCGGTACGGGTCGGCCTGCCGCTCGACGATCTGGGCGACGGCCGCGGGGACGCCGGTCATGCGGACGACCTCGCCGCCGAGCAGGGCGATCCGGCGCTGCTCGGCGGCGGGCAGGAGGGCGGTGGCGCCGCCGGCGACGGGGTCGACGAGGGACAGCTGCCCGATGTCGTGCATGAGGGCGGCGTACTCCAGGACGGTCAGCTCGGACCCGCCGAGGCCCAGCTCGCGGCCGACGGCGGTGGAGAGGGCGGCGACCCGGCGGGCGTGGCCGGGCGGGGTGCAGCCGGCGATCTCGGTCGCCCGGGCGAGGGAGGTGATGGTCTGCCGGTTGACGGTGCGGATGGCCGCGTACCGCCGGAGGGAGACCTGGGTGAGGAGGAGCGGCACGGCGAGCACGGGCAGCGCCCAGAGCCCGGCGGCGCCGACGCCGAGGGCCATGACGACGCCGGTGGCGCAGACGGCGGAGCCGATGCCGAGGAGGGCGCGCAGTTCGTCGCGGAGGAGGGGGCCGTACGGGTAGGCGGTGCGGGCGCGGAGCAGCAGCGCGGCGAGGACGGCGTCGCAGAGGCCGGTGAGGCCGAGGACGAGGAGCAGGAAGAGGGCGTAGGCGGCGCCGAGGCCGAGTCGTCCGGTGACGGTGCCGGAGTTGTAGAGGGGCTGGAAGCAGAGGGCGGCGAAGCCGACGGTGAGGACCCGGCGGGCGAGGTGGTCGAGGCCGGGGCCGTGTCCGCGGGCGACGTGCGGGACGATCCCGGCGAGGCCGCCGGCGCAGGCGACGGCGACGACCTGGAGGACGCCGTGGGTGGTGGCGGCGCCGGCGTCGTCGCCGAGGAGGGCGTACGCGAGGGCTCCGGCGGCGGCGAGCGGAGCGGGTTCGCGTTCGCCGGGGTGGGCGCCGCGGCGGGCCAGTTCGCCGAGGGCGACGAGGGCGCCGAAGGCGAGGGCGTTGCCGGGTTCGGCGACGCCGTGCCAGAGGGTGTGGGCGAGGCCGGCGGCGCCGAGGAGGAGGGCGGCGCCGTGGACGGCGCCGACGGTGACCGCCCCGGGTCTCATGCGGGCTCCTGGGTCTTGGCGGTGCGCGGGCCGGGGGTGCGGGGTCCGGGGACCTGGGTGCCGGGTTCGTCGGCGGTGACGGCGGTCTGCCGGCCGTCCCGGGCGAGGGCGCGGACGAGCGCGTCGACCATCCGGGGGTCGAACTGGGTGCCGGCGCAGCGGCGGAGTTCGGCGAGGGCGGTGGCGACGGGCCGGGCGCGGCTGTAGGTGCGGGTGGAGGTCATGGCGTCGAAGGCGTCGGCGACGGCGACGACGCGGGCGCATTCGGGGATCTCGTCGCCGCGGAGTCCGTAGGGGTAGCCGCTGCCGTCGATCCGTTCGTGGTGATGGAGGACGGCTTCGCGGGCCTCGCCGAGGAAGCCGATGCCGCGGATCATCTCGTGGCCGTACTCGGGGTGGAGTTCGATGATCCGGCGCTCCTCGGGGGTGAGCGGGCCGTCCTTGCGGAGGACGCGGGTGGGGACGCCGAGCTTGCCGACGTCGTGGAGGATGCCGGCGAAGCGGACGGTGTCGAGGCGGTCGCCGTCCATGCCGAGTTCGCGGGCGATGAGGACGGAGGCGTGGCCGACGCGTTCGCTGTGGCCGCGGGTGTAGCTGTCCTTGATGTCGACGGCCTGGACGAGGGCGCGGATGGTGGCCTGGTGGGCGGCGCGTTCGCGGTGGTACTGGGCGAAGACCCAGCAGGAGAGGTACATGGGGAGGAGGACGAGGAGGGCGGCGGCGGGGCCGTGGGCGCTGCGCCAAAGGACGCCCATCATGAGTCCGGCGAGGCCGTGGACGAGGTGGGGGGCGAGGGCCCGGCCGAGGAGGCCGCGCCAGGCGGCGCGGAGCGGGAGGCCGTCGGCGGTGGCGCGGATGCCGCCGTCGAGGGCGGTGACGGCGAGGCAGAAGACGAGGGACGCCGCGAGGGCGGGGAGTAAGGCGCGGGGCAGGTCGGGGGCGCCGGGGCCGAGGGCGGCGGGGGCGCCGAGGGCGGTGGCGGTGTGGGCGGCGGCCCAGGCGGCGAGGGCGGTGGCGGCGGCGCGCCAGGTGCGGCGCCAGCCGGCGGGGGGTTCGCCGACGCGGGCGAGGAGGCCGCCGGGGAGGGCGGCGAGGGCGGCGGCGGCCGGGGGCAGCAGCAGGGCGGCGGCGAGCAGCACGGGGAAGAAGGACCCGGCGCCCACGGGGACGGAGCCGCCGGGGGCGCGGCCGAGGAGGCGGCAGCGGGCGGGCAGCTCGCAGAGCGCGTACAGGGCGGCGAGGAGTCCGGCCGTCGCCCAGGGGGTGGGCGACGGGGGGAGGAGTGCGGGCAGGGCGCACGCTCCGGCGCCAAGGGCGGCGCAGACGATGTACGCGCGGGCCGTTCGCGGGAGGGGCTTCACGACCGTCACGCGGTCACGCTAGCGAGGACGGCGGCCGCGGGAGGCGGGCCCTCGTCGATTCCTCCCAACGGGTGATACAAGCTGACGGGTGCACGGGCGAAGGCCCGCACACCCGTCCGAGGTCATTCCTGGGTGGCCGGTGTCTGCGGCGCCGGGCTCTCCGCCGCGGCGTCCTGCTCGGGCACCAGGTGCCCGGCGCGGATCAGCTCGATCCGGCCCATGACCTTGGCGCGCAGGTCGGTGGGGACGTCGTCGCTGCCGCAGCAGCGCTTGACGAGCTTCTTCACCGCCTGCTCCAGGCCGTACTTCTCCAGGCAGGGGGAGCACTCCTCGAAGTGCACCTCGAACTTGGTGCACTCACCGTCCGGCATCTCCCGGTCGAGGAACTCGTAGAGATGGTCGAGGACTTCCGAGCAGTCCGTCTCGTGCGGGTCTCCGCAGCTCATGAGTCCGCGCCTTTCAGATCCTTGGACGACTCTCCGGCGCCGGCGGGGACGAGGCCGCGCTCGCGGGCGTAGTCCTCGAGCATGCCGCGGAGCTGGCGGCGGCCCCGGTGCAGGCGGGACATCACCGTACCGATGGGGGTCCCCATGATGTCGGCGATCTCCTTGTAGGCAAAGCCCTCGACGTCCGCGAGATAGACCGCGATGCGGAACTCCTCGGGGATCGCCTGCAGCGCTTCCTTCACGTCCGAGTCGGGGAGGTGGTCGAGCGCCTGCGACTCGGCGGAGCGCAGACCGGTCGACATGTGCGACTCGGCGCGGGCGAGCTGCCAGTCCTCGATCTCCTCGGCGGCGCTGCGCTGGGGCTCGCGCTGCTTCTTGCGGTACGAGTTGATGAAGGTGTTGGTGAGGATGCGGTACAGCCAGGCCTTGAGGTTGGTGCCCTCGCGGAACTGGTGGAAGGAGCCGTACGCCTTCGCGTAGGTCTCCTGCACCAGGTCCTCGGCGTCCGCGGGGTTGCGCGTCATCCGCAGCGCGGCCGAGTACATCTGGTCGAGGTAGCCGAGGGCGTCCCGCTCGAAGCGCGCGTTGCGCTCCTCGGTCGTCTCCTCGGGGCCGTCGTCGGTCCCTGTGTCGGTCCCAGTGACCGGACCCACCTCCTCCAGCGCGGTGACGGGGCCGGTGCCGGACCCGCTCGTCTCGGAGGATAGACGAGGATCGGCTCCGCCCGCCGCCCGAATCGGGACGGCCTTGGGGGCGGGCAGCACGGTCCAGTCGAGCTCGGCGGACCTGGCCCGCTCCGGGCAGATGGTCGAACCCATGCGACGGACTCCCTCTCTCGCTTCTCTCACCGACGCTCACCACAACAGCGGCCCCTGCGCGTGCATTCCCGGGCCGGGAGCGGGTGTCAGGACAGGGCGGCGAGCCAGTCGGTGACGCCCGCCACGACGCGTTCGACGGTCTCGTCCTGGCCGGCCGGCGCCCGCTTGGCGACGGCGAAGCCGTGGTCGCCGTACGGGATCTCCACGAGGTCGTACGTCCCTCCGGCCGGGAACTCGTCCGGCCGCCCGAAGGGGTCGTTGCCGCCCTGGACGACGAGCGTCGGGAGGCCGGTGCCGAGGAGTTCCGCCGCGCGGGAGCTCTCCGGCCTGCCCGGCGGGTGCAGCGGGAAGCTGAGCGCGAGGACGGCGGCGGCGCCGAGCTCCGCGCCGGTCCGGCAGGCGACCCGGGCCCCGGCGCTGCGCCCGCCCGCGACGACCGGGAGGCCCGGCGCGGCGAGGGCCGGCCACACCCCGCGCCAGCCGGTGTCGAGGGTCTTCGGCGCGGGCGCGACCTTCTTGCCGGCGACCCGCCAGGGCTGCTCGACCAGGGCGACGGTGACGCCGTGGGCGGGCAGCGCGGCGGCGAGCGCGGCCAGGTCGCGGGCCTCGATGCCGCCGCCGGCGCCGTGGCCGAGGGCGAGGACGCGGCGGGGCCGGGGGGCGGGGTGCCAGGTGATGCGGGCGTCACCGGCGTCGGTGGGCACGGTCTCGGTCTTCGTCACGTCCCCATCCTGCCGTCCCGGTCCGCGCCGGGCGGCGTTCAGAACAGCGTGCCGACCTCGGGTCCGGCCAGTTCGGCGAGGAGTTCGGGGCCGTTGTTGCGGACGTTGCTGACGGCGGTGGAGACCGGGTAGGCCCGCATCAGGCCCCCGGGCGGCGGGGCGAGCAGGGCGCGCAGCTCGTCGAGGCCGGTGGTGGCCGGGTCCAGCCAGGCGTCCCAGCGGTCCTCGGTGAGCATCAGCGGCATCCGGGGGTGGATCTCGGCGAGCGAGCCGGGGCCCTCGGCGGGCGCCACGCCGAGCGGGCCGGTCTCCGCCTCGGTGGTGATCACGGAGCAGGTGGCCCACCAGGCGTCCGGGTGCTCGGCCGGCAGCGCGGGGTCGCGCCAGAACTCGTACAGCCCGGCCATCGCGAAGACGGAGCCGTCCGCCGGGGTCACGAAGTACGGCTGCTTCCGGGGCCGCTTCCGCTTCCCCTCGACCTCCAGGTCGCGCTCGGCTGCGCCGGTCACCCACTCGTAATAGCCGTCGGCGGGCAGGATGCAGCGGCGGGCCTGGAAGGCGCGCTTGAAGGACGGCTTCTCGTGCAGCGTCTCGGCCCGGGCGTTGATCATCCGGGCGGCGCCCTCCGGCGACTTCGACCAGGACGGGACCAGTCCCCACTTCAGGGCGCGCAGCTGGCGAACCGGGCGGCGCGTCTCCGCGTCTTTCACAGGGCGTTCGAGGACCGCGTAGACCTCCTTGGTGGGGGCCACGTTCCAGTCCTGCTCCAGGGTCTCCTCCGGCTCCCACTTCTCGATCCCGAAGACGTCCACGAGGTCCTCGGGCCGCCGGCTCGCCGCATAACGTCCGCACATACGTGCCACACTGCCACGATCCCCGAGCCAGAGAGGAGCGTTCCGGAGGATGGACCTCTTCAGCCCGCAGGCCGCCCCGGCGGAGTGGCTGGTGATCGCCACCGGCGTCGCCGCGCTCGCCGTCACCGTGCCCCGGCGGATCTGGCTGGTCGCGCGGAACGCGATCACCATCGCCCACGAGGGCGGTCACGCCCTGGTCGCCCTCGCCTGCCGCCGCCGGCTGATGGCGATACGGCTCCACTCCGACACCAGCGGCCTCACCGTCACCCGGGGCCGCCCGACCGGCCTCGGCGTCGTCCTGACCCTCGCCGCCGGCTACACGGCGGCCCCGCTGCTCGGCCTCGGCGGGGCGGCGCTGCTCGGCGCCGGCAGGGTCGCGGTGCTGCTGTGGGCGGCGACCGCGCTGCTGCTCGCCGTGCTGGTCATGGTCCGCAACGCGTACGGGATCCTCTCCGTGCTCCTCACCGGCACGCTCTTCGTCCTGGTGTCGTGGCTGGCGGCCCCGGAGGTCCAGGCGCTCTTCGCGTACGCGGTCGTGTGGTTCCTGCTCCTCGGCGGGGTGCGGCCGCCCTTCGAGCTCCAGGCGAAGCGCCGGCACGGCGGGGCCCCGGACTCGGACGCCGACCAGCTGTCCCGGCTCACCCACGTGCCCGCCGGGGTGTGGCTGGCCTTCTTCCACACGGTCTCCCTCAGCTGCCTGATCGGCGGTGCCACCTGGCTTCTGGGCCGCTGACCCCCCGTACAGTGAGGGCATGACCGCAGCTTCCCCCGCGCACCCCGATCCGTCGCCGTCCACCGCCCCCGCCGAGCCGGACCTCTGGCCCGCCCCGTACGCGAGCGGCCCCGTGGACGCGACCGTGACCGTGCCGGGCTCGAAGTCGGTCACCAACCGCGCCCTGGTGCTCGCCGCGCTCGCCGCCGAGCCCGGCTGGGTGCGCCGCCCGCTCCGCTCCCGCGACACCCTCCTGATGGCCGAGGGCCTGCGCACCCTGGGAGTGAAGATCGAGGAGGGCGTGGGCCCGGACGGCACCGGCGAGGCGTGGCGGATCATCCCCGCCCCGCTGCGCGGCCCCGCCACGGTCGACGTCGGCAACGCCGGCACCGTCATGCGCTTCCTGCCGCCGGTCGCCGCCCTCGCCGACGGCCCGGTCCGCTTCGACGGCGACCCCCGCTCCCACGAGCGCCCGCTGCACGGGGTGATCGACGCGCTGCGCGCGCTCGGCGCCCGGATCGACGACGAGGGGCGCGGCGCCCTCCCGATGACCGTGCACGGCTCCGGCGGCCTGGACGGCGGGACCGTAGAGATCGACGCGTCCTCGTCCTCCCAGTTCGTCAGCGCCCTGCTGCTCTCCGGCGCCCGCTTCAACCAGGGCGTCGAGGTCCGGCACGTCGGCGGCCGGCTGCCGTCGATGCCGCACATCCGGATGACCGTGGACATGCTCCGCGCGGTGGGCGCCAAGGTCGACGAGCCGGAGCACGGCGGCGAGCCGGACGTGTGGCGGGTCGCCGCGTCGGCGCTGCGCGGCCGGGACCTGGTCATCGAGCCGGACCTGTCGAACGCGCAGCCGTTCCTGGCCGCCGCGCTGGTCACCGGCGGGCGGGTGACCGTCCCCGACTGGCCGGCCCGCACCACCCAGCCGGGTGACGAGCTGCGCCGGATCTTCACCGAGATGGGCGGCTCCTGCGAGCTCACCGACGCCGGGCTCACCTTCACCGGCACCGGCCGGGTCCACGGCATCGACGTGGACCTGGGCGAGGTCGGCGAGCTGACCCCCGGCATCGCGGCGGTCGCCGCCCTGGCCGACTCCCCCTCCACCCTGCGCGGCGTGGCCCACCTGCGGCTGCACGAGACCGACCGGCTGGCGGCCCTCACCCGGGAGATCAACGGCCTGGGCGGCGACGTCACCGAGACCGAGGACGGCCTCCACATCCGCCCGCGCCCGCTGCGCGGCGGCGTCTTCCACACGTACCACGACCACCGGATGGCGACCGCGGGCGCGATCATCGGCCTCGCGGTGAAGGACGTGCGGATCGAGGACGTGGCGACCACGGCGAAGACCTTGCCGGACTTCCCGGGGATGTGGACCGAAATGCTCGGAGCCTGAACCATGCGGCACTACGGCAAGCGCACCGACGAGGACGACATCCGCCAGCGCCCCAACCGCAAGGGCACCCGGCCGCGGACCAGCATCCGCCCCAAGCACGAGGACGCCGTCGAGGGCATGGTCCTCACCGTGGACCGCGGCCGGCTGACCTGCCTGGTCGACGACCGGACCGTGCTCGCGATGAAGGCCCGCGAGCTGGGCCGCAAGGCGGCCGTGGTCGGCGACCGGGTCTCGCTGGTGGGCGACCTGTCGGGCGAGAAGGACACGCTGGCCCGGATCGTCCGGATCGGGGAGCGCAGCTCGGTGCTGCGCCGCACGGCCGACGACGACGACCCGTACGAGCGGGTGGTGGTGGCCAACGCCGACCAGCTCGCCATCGTCACCGCGCTCGCCGACCCCGAGCCGCGCCCGCGGCTGATCGACCGCTGCCTGGTGGCGGCGTACGACGGCGGTCTGGAGCCGTTCCTGGTGATGACCAAGTCGGACCTGGCGCCGCCGGAGAAGCTGCTGGAGCTGTACGGCGACCTGGACATCCCGTACGTGGTGGTGAACCGCGAGGAGCTGTACGACGGCGGTGCGGCGGACCGGGTCCGGGAGCACCTGGACGGCCGGGTGACGGCCTTCGTCGGGCACTCCGGCGTCGGCAAGACGACGCTGGTCAACGCGCTGGTGCCGGAGGGGAAGCGGCGGATCACCGGGCACGTGAACGCGGTGACCGGCCGCGGCCGGCACACCACCACCTCGGCGCTGGCGCTGCCGCTGGACGCGGTGGACGGCTGGGTCATCGACACGCCGGGCGTGCGGTCGTTCGGCCTGCACCACGTGGATCCGTCCCGGGTCATCCACGCCTTCCCCGACCTGGAGCCGGGCACGGAGAACTGCCCGCGCGCGTGCAGCCACGACGAGCCGGAGTGCGCCCTGGACGCCTGGGTGGCGGAGGGGCACGCCGATCCGGCGCGGCTGTACTCGCTGCGGCGGCTGCTCTCCACCCGGGAGCGCCGCGAGGGCGACTGAGCCGCCGCCCCCGGCCGGCCGGGTTTACGGCCGCTCCCAGACCGGTAAGGACATAACCGCACAAGTGCGGCTGATCCGGACCGGGTGGGAGGCGGGGACGATGGCGTGGCTGCTGGTGGTGGTCGCGGGGCTCCTGGAGACGGGCTTCGCGGTCTGCCTGAAGCTCTCGCACGGTTTCACCCGGCTCTGGCCGACGATCGCCTTCGCCTGTTTCGCCCTGGGCAGCTTCGGGCTGCTGACGCTCGCCCTGAAGAAGCTGGACGTGGGTCCGGCGTACGCGGTGTGGACGGGGATCGGGGCGGCCGGCACCGCCATCTACGGCATGGTGTTCCTCGGCGACCTGGTCTCCACGCTCAAGATCGTCTCGATCACCTTCGTCATCGTGGGGGTCATCGGCCTCCAGCTGTCCGGCTCGGCGCACTGACCCTCCGGCGGCAGCGCCGGGGCGACGACGTGGCTGACGGCGAGCCGCAGGACCAGCTCGCAGCCGGCCGCCCACCGCTCCCCCGCGCAGCGCGCGCCCGCTGCGAGGAGCTCCCCCGGCGCCGGCGCCCCGGCGTCCGCCCGCCGCTGGGCGGGTACGGGGGCGGGCGGGGCGCCCGGCCGGACCGGGCGGGGGCGGGGCAGGCCCTCGGTCCAGGCGCCGGTGAGCAGCGAGCGGAGTATCGGCCGGTCACCGGCCCGGGCGACGGTCCACTCGGCGAGGGCGGCGAGGTCGCGGGCGGAGGGTTCGGGGGTGGCGAGCAGCCGGCGGACGCCGTCGAGGTAGGCGTCGGCCTCGTGCCGGACGAGGGCCCGGGCCAGCCCCTCCTTGCTGCCGAACTCGTTGTAGAGGGTCTGCCGGGAGACCCGGGCGGCGCGGGCGAGGTCGGCCATTCGGACGGCGGACCAGGGGTGGCGGGCCAGGGCAGCCAGGGCGGCGTCGAGCAGGGCCTCGCGGGCGGTCGGCATGGGCGCCTCCGGTCCGGTCGGTGGTCCCTTAGCGTCGGCAGGGGCGGGGGCGCTGTCAAGGGCGCGGGGGCCGGGGGCGAGACGGTTCGCCGGGCGGCGCGGGGGCGGCGCTAGAGTGCCGGGCATGGCCGATTACCACGATGACCTGCGTCTTGCCCATGCCCTCGCGGATGCCGCCGACGCGGCCACCATGGCCCGCTTCCGGGCGCTGGACCTCAAGGTCGAGACGAAGCCGGACATGACGCCGGTGAGCGAGGCGGACCGGGCCGCCGAGGAGCTGATCCGCGCGGAGCTCCAGAAGGAGCGGCCCGGGGACGCGATCCTGGGCGAGGAGTACGGCGTGGAGGGCACCGGCCCGCGCCGCTGGGTGATCGACCCGATCGACGGCACCAAGAACTACGTGCGCGGGGTGCCGGTGTGGGCGACCCTGATCGCGCTGATGGAGGAGGGCGAGGACGGCTTCCAGCCGGTGGTCGGCGTGGTGTCGGCGCCGGCGCTGGGCCGCCGCTGGTGGGCGGCGAAGGGCCTGGGCGCCTTCGCGGGCACCGGGCCGGACGAGGGGACCCGGATCGGCGTGTCCGGGGTGGCGTCGCTGGCCGACGCCTCGTTCGCGTATTCGTCGCTGAGCGGCTGGGAGGAGCGCGGCAGGCTCGACGCCTTCCTGGACCTCACGCGCGCGTGCTGGCGGACCCGGGCGTACGGCGACTTCTGGCCGTACATGATGGTCGCCGAGGGCACGGTGGACCTGTGCGCGGAGCCGGAGCTGTCGCTGTGGGACATGGCGGCGGTGGCGATCGTGGTGCAGGAGGCCGGCGGCGCGTACACCGGCCTGGACGGGCGGCCCGGCCCGCACAGCGGGAACGCGGCGGCCTCGAACGGTCTGCTCCACGCGGAACTGCTGGGGCGCCTGGGGCACGCGGCGGCGCCGGACGCCTGAGCGCGCCCCCGCCCGCCCCCGGGGGCGCCCCGCGCGCCCCCTTGTCGGCCTCCTCCCCCGGTGCGAGTCTGAGACTCCCCCGCTTGTGCGCTTGTGAATCGCCTCACGTGGGCGGTTCCGAGGAGGTGGCTCCATCCATGCTCGTCCGTGACGCCATGAGCACCGTCATCCTCACCATCGGCCCCGCCCACACCCTGCGGCAGGCCGCCCGGCTGATGTCCGCCCGCCGGGTCGGCGCCGCCGTCGTCCTCGACGGCGACGCCGGGCTCGGCATCCTCACCGAACGCGACGTCCTCAACTCCCTCGGCCTCGGCCAGGACCCCGACCGCGAGACGGCCGGCTCGCACACCACCCGCGACGTGGTCTTCGCGGCGCCCGGCTGGACGCTGGAGGAGGCCGCCGAGGCGATGACCCGCGGCGGCTTCCGCCACCTGGTCGTCCTGGACGGCCTCGGACCGGTCGGCATGGTGTCGGTCCGCGACATCATCCGCTGCTGGCTCCCGGCGCACAGCGCGGCCGAGTGAACCGGCCCGGCCCGTGTCCCACGGGCCGGAAGGCCGTTCCGTCCGTTTTCCGCCCGCTGTTACCCTGGCCTTCATGAGCGACCTGTTGGAACGACTGCGCGGACGCGGCTGGCGGATGACCGCGCAGCGCCGTGTCGTCGCCGAGGTCCTCGACGGCGACCACGTGCATCTCACCGCCGACGAGGTGCACGCCCGCGCCGTCGAGCGCCTGCCCGAGATCTCCCGTGCGACCGTCTACAACACGCTGGGCGAGATGGTGACGCTCGGCGAGGTCATCGAGGTCGCCACCGACGGCCGCGCCAAGCGGTACGACCCGAACGCGCACCGGCCGCACCAGCACCTGGTCTGCGCCGGCTGCGGCGCGATCCGCGACGTGCACCCGGCGGGCGACCCGCTGCGGGACCTGCCGGACGCGGAGCGCTTCGGCTTCACGATCTCGGACGTCGAGGTCACCTACCGCGGCCTCTGCCCGAACTGCGCGGCGGCCTAGCGACGACCGACGACGGAAGAAGGGCGCCCCTCCTGACGCAGGAGGGGCGCCCTTCCCGCTTCGCGCGCCCGCGTCCCGCTTCCGTCCCCGCGTCCCGGGAACGCCGAAGGCCCGGATCGTCGGGAGACGATCCGGGCCTTCGGGCTACTGAGTAGCGGGGACAGGATTTGAACCTGCGACCTCTGGGTTATGAGCAGCTCGCCGCGGCGGGCGGCGAGCAGGCCGAGCCGGAGCGCGGCGCGGCCGTGCCCGGCCCGGGCGGCCCGGGTCCACCACAGGGCGGCCTCCCGCTCGTTGCCCTCGCGGGCGAGGAGCAGCCCGAGGTTGAAGGCGCCGTTGCGGCTGCCGGCCTCGGCGGCCTCCCGGTACCAGCGGGCGGCCCCGGCGAGGTCGCCGCGCCCGGCGGCGAGCATCCCGACCCGCACCTGGGCGCGCCGGTGGCCCTGCTGGGCGGCCCGCTCGTACCACTCCTCGCACTCGGTCTTCTGGTCGACGGGGGCGCCGAGGACCACCGGGCCGGGCTCGGGGCGGCGGGCGTCGAGGACCGTGGCCAGCCGGAAGGCGGCCTCGGCGCTGCCGCCGCCGGCGGCGCAGCGCAGGTGCCGTTCGGCGGTCTGCTCGTCGCCGTCGCGCAGGGCGGCGATGCCGACCTGGAGGGCGGCCTCGGTGTGCCCGGCGGCGGCGGCCCGCTCGTACCAGACGAGGGCGGTGCGGTCGTCGTCGCGGCCCGCGTGGATGATGCCCAGGTTGAAGGCGGCGTCCACCGAGCCCGCCTCGGCGGCCTTGGAGAACCACGGCTCGGCGCCGCCCGCGTCCCCGGCCTGGAGGAGCAGCACGGCGAGCGCGTTGGCGGCCTCGCGGTGGCCGGCGTAGGCGGCGCGGCGGTACCACTGCTCGGCCTGCGGGAGACGGTCCTGGGCGGCGCAGAGCAGCCCGAGGTTGTAGGCGCCGTTGACGTCGCCGGCGTCCATGGCGGCGCGGTACCAGCGCTCGGCGGTCTGCTGCTCGCCGCGGGCGGCGTGCAGGGCGCCGAGGGCGTTGGCGGCGTTGCCGTCGCCGTCCTGGGCGGCGCGCAGCCACCAGACGGCGGCGCTCTCCTCGTCGCCGGCGTCGCGCAGCAGGAAGCCGAGGGCGCAGGCGGCCTTGGCCTCGCCCTCCTTGGCGGCGCTGAGGTACCAGCGTCCGGCCTCCTTCAGCTCGCCGCGGTGTTCGAGGATGGCGCCGAGGTGGAGGGCGGCGCGCCGGTGTCCGCGCGCGGCGGCCTGCCGGAACCACTGCTCGGCCTCGCCGAGCAGCCCGGCGCCGGCCGCCTCGGCGGTGCGGGGCGCGGCGGGCTCGGGGCGCGCGGCGCCGGACGCGCGGTCGCCGGCGCGGAGGGTGTCGGCGGCGCGGAGCCGGCCGGCGGTGTCGTAGGCGTGGCCGGGGCGGCCGGCGGCGGGGCCGTAGGCGTGCGGGCCGCGGTAGGACTCGGTGGCCCGCCGCTCCAGGGCGAGGGCGAGCCGGTACGCGGCCTCCCGGTGGCCCTGTTCGGCGGCGGCGCGGAACCAGCGCTCGGCGCCGACGTCGCTGCGGTGCTCCAGGAGGTCGGCGAGGGCGTAGGCGCCGAGGGCGTGGCCCTGTTCGGCGGCCTGGCGGAGCCAGTACTCGGCGGCGGGTTCGTCGCCGCGCTCGCGGTGGTGGCGGCCGAGGGCGTGGGCGGCGGGGGCGGAGCCGGCGACGGCGGCGACGCGCCACCAGCCGGCGGCCTCGTCGGGGTAGCCGCGCTGGTGGAGCAGGACGCCGAGGTTGTTGGCGGCGGCCCGGTCGCCCTCGGCGGTGGCGGCGCGCAGGAAGGGCTCGGCGCCGGCGAGGTCGCCGCGGCGCAGCAGCAGGGCGCCGAGGGCGCTCATGGCGTCGGTGTCACCGCGCTCGGCGGCCTTGCGGTGCCGGGCCTCGGTCTCGGCCTCCGTCTCGGCCTCGGTGTCCGGTCCGGGGTCCGGGACGGTGTGCGTGCCGGTTCCGGCGGGGGTGTCGGCGGCCACGTCGACGGCCGGCACTGCCTCGATGATCTCGTCCGCGGCGTTTCTGGCGTGCCGCTGCACAAACCGCCCTGTCTCCAACAGAGTTGCCCTGTCCCCCATAAATACCATCGTCGCACCACCCGCAACCCGCGCACACCCGGTATACCGCAGCCCGTGAGGTCACCTCAGCGTTTTGTCGACATGCCCACAGAGAGACAAGTCAAACACGAGACGCCTCAACTCGCCCCTTCCGTACCGCTCTTCCGCGCCCCCCGTCACCACGACACGCGACGAGGGCCCGGATCCTTATGGATCCGAGCCCTCGTGTCAGTAGCGGGGACAGGATTTGAACCTGCGACCTCTGGGTTATGAGCCCAGCGAGCTACCGAGCTGCTCCACCCCGCGTCGGTGATGTCACACTATCACGACGCGGGGTGAAGGCCGCAGGTCAGCTGCCGGAAGCGCGCTGCGGCTGGATCTTGGCGCCCGCTTCCGCGGCCTTCTCGAGCGCGGCCTGGAGGTCGTCCTGGGCCTTGCCGTAGGCCGCCCAGTCGCCCTTCGCGAGGGCCGCCTGGCCCGCGTCGTACGCCTTCTGGGCGTCGGCGATCGCCTGCTTCAGCGCCGCGTCGGCCGAGGCCGGCGGCTGCGGCTCGGTCGGCTCGTCGGTGTCCGGCGGGGACGGCGGGGCCGTGCCCTCCACCCCGAAGACCGCGTTGAGCGCGTCCGTGAGGTTGTTCTCGAACACCGTGGTGTCCTTGGTGGTGTCGCCGTCCGGCTGGTCGGCGTCCACGTAGGAGACCGCGACCTTCTTCAGGAGCGGGTAGAGCGCGTTCCGCCCCTGGGCGTAGACCGGCTCCACGTACAGGAACCCGCCGTCGAGCGGCACGGTGAGCAGGTTGCCGTACTGGATGTCCGAGTCGGCGCCCTTCATGTCGCGGACGAAGGTGGCGACATCGGGCAGACCGTTGAGCTTGCTCTGCACCTGCGCCGGTCCCGGCACGTCCTCGGTGACCCGGAGGAGTCTCAGCCGGCCGTACTCCTTGCTGGTGGCGTCGGCGTCGACCGCCATGAAGCCGCCCAGGTTGGGCCGCCCGTTGGGGGTGAACGTCGTGGTCAGCGAGAAGCGCTGCTCCGCGTCCCCGGGCATCTTCATGCTCAGGTAGTACGGCGGCACGGCGACGTTGTCCTTGTTGGTCGGGTCGTCCGGCACCTGCCACGCGTCCGAGCCGCTGTAGAACTGGGCCGGGTCGGTGACGTGGTAGCGGGTCAGCAGCTCGCGCTGGACCTTGAACATGTCCTGCGGGTAGCGCAGGTGCTCCAGCAGGCCGGCCTTGATGTCCGCCTTCGGCTTCACCGTGCCGGGGAAGGCCTTCATCCAGGTCTTGAGGACCGGGTCCTCGGTGTCCCACTGGTACAGGGTGACGGAGCCGTCGTAGGCGTCGACGGTGGCCTTCACCGAGTTGCGGATGTAGTTGACCTGGTTCTGCTGGGCGACGACCGCGCGCTGCTGGTTGCCGACGGTCAGCGAGTCGGCCGTGGTGTCCCCGAGCGTGGTCCGCGAGGCGTACGGGTAGCCGTTGCTGGTCGTGTAGGCGTCGACGATCCACTGGATGCGCCCGTCGACGACGGCCGGGTAGGCGTCGCCGTCGATGGTCAGCCAGGGGGCGACGGCCTCGACGCGCTGCTTGGGCGTGCGGTTGTACAGGATCCGCGAACCGTCGCCGATGGCCCCGGAGTAGAGGATCTGCGGCTCGCTGAAGGCCACCGCGTACGCGGCGCGGTTGAAGGCGTTCTCCAGGCTGACGCCGCTCTTGCCCTGGTAGCTGGTGGTCTTCTCGCCGTTCTCCTCGTAGTCCAGCTCCTTCTGGGGGCCGCCCACGATCGAGTACTGGTCGGTCTTCTCGCCGTAGTAGATCCGCTGCTCGTACTTCCCGAGCTCACCGGTGGTCGGGAGGCCCGACTCGGTGAAGACCGGGGAGCCGTTGGCGTCGGTCTGGGTGCCGCGGGCCATGATGGCGCCGTAGCCGTGGGTGTAGGTGAAGTGATCGTTGATCCAGTTCCGCTTCGGGATGCCGCGGATGTTCAGCTCGCGCAGGCCGATGACGATGTCCTGGCCCTTGTAGCGGTCCACGTCGAGCGTCGTCGGGAACTGGTAGTACTTCCGCTTCTGCTCCAGCTGCTGGAACGTCGGCGAGACGATGTTGGGGTCGAGGAGCCGGTAGGCCGCCGCCGAGTCGGCGTCCGTCCGCAGCTTGTCCTTGGCCTTGACCGTCGACTTGCCCGAGTAGTTCTCCAGCTTGGTGTCGTCGATCGCGTACGCCTTGCGGGTGGCGTCGATGTTCTGCTGGATGTACGGGGCTTCCTTGGCCTGCTCGTTCGGCTGGACCTGGAACTTCTGCACGATCGCCGGGTACAGGCCGCCGATCAGCACCGCCGACAGCACCATCAGGCCGAAGCCGATGACCGGCAGCTGCCAGGTGCGGCGCCACAGGGTGGCGAAGAAGAGCACCGCGCAGATGACGGCGATGCAGAAGAGGATCGTCTTCGCCGGCAGGTAGGCGTTGGCGTCGACGTACCTGAGGCCGGTCCAGTTGCCGGTGGCCTTGAAGTCGCTGGACTTCACCGCCAGGCCGTACCGGTCGAGCCAGTACGCCACGGCCTTCAGGGCGACGAAGACGCCGAGGAGCACCGAGAGGTGGCCGGTGGCGGCGGCGGTGGCGCGGGCACCGGGGCTGGTGACCCGCAGTCCGCCGTACAGGTAGTGGGTGATCGCCGCGGCGATCAGCGACAGCACCACGGCGGCGAAGCCGAAGGCCAGCAGGAAGCGGTACCAGGGCAGGTCGAAGGCGTAGAACGAGACGTCCTTGCCGAACTGGGAGTCCTTCTCGCCGAAGTCCACCCCGTTCACCCACATGAGCCAGGTGCGCCACTGGCCGGAGGCGGAGGCGCCGGCGATCAGGCCCACCAGGGCGGTGACCGCGAGCAGCACCCACTTCTTGAAGGGGGCGACGCCCATCCGGTACCGGTCGAGGCTCTGCTGCTCCAGCGACATGGCGCTGAGCGGCGGCCGGAGCCGGTACGCCAGCCAGATGTTGAGGCCGACGGCGAGACCCATGAGCAGGCCGAAGACCGCGAACAGCCCGATCTTGGTCCACAGGGTGGTGGTGAACACGGACGAGTAGTGGACCGAGCGGTACCACAGCCAGTCCGTCCAGAACCCGGCGAACATCACGAACGCCATGGCCAGGACGGCCAGCACGCCCAGTGTCATCAGCAGGGTGCGGGCCCGCCGGGACGGCCGGCCGACTCTGATCCTTGGCCCGGACGGGCCTCCGCCACGGTCCGGCATCTGGAAAGCCAACGTGCGCCCCTCGGTGTTGATGCGTCGGAATGCGGGCCCCGCGATCGTAGGGCCCACAGATGCAACTTACCGACGCTTTACCTAGTTCCCGTCTCCGGGGGAAGAGGAGGCAGGATATTGGTCATGTCCAACGTTTCCCCCTCGGGCCCGCCGATGGCCTCCAGTCCCCTCACCCGCGCGGTGCTCGAGATCGACGAGTACGCCTCGGGTCTCGGCTGGGACCGGCCCGCCCGTCTCTTCGCCCTGGTCGACACCGCCCGGCTGCGGGCCCAGGCGCCCTCGCTGAAGCTCGGTGAGGACGCCACCGCCTACACCCCGATCGAGCAGGAGGAGATCCCCAAGGGGAAGCCGCTCGACGAGTTCCTCGGCACGATCGCCTGGCCCGAGGCGGTCGCGGGCTGCGCGCTGACGGTGGAACGGCTGATGCTGCCGCCGTCCGCGGAGGCCCAGGTCCCCAAGGACCTCAGCGGCGCCAGGCTGAACAAGTGGGTGGCCGCGCACCCGGACCGCCAGGAGGTCCGGATGACGGTCGCCGTGCTGCGGGACGGCACCCGGGAGGCCGCGATCCGGCTGCGCGAGAAGGACTCCCCCACCGAGGTGCTGACCGGCCCGGACCTGGTGCCGGGGCTCGCCGAGGCGCTGGCCGCGACCTTCGAGGGCTGAGCCGTACGGGGCGCTGGGCCGGTTCCGTACCGGCTCAGCCCTTCGCGCAGCGCGGGAGGCCCGCGGTGTCGCCCGCGCGGAGCTTCGCCAGGGACTTCGTGGCGTCGTCGATGGTGTCGACCTTGATGAGGGTGAGCCCGTCGGGGACGTCGCTCGCCGCGGTGGCGCAGTTGTCGGCGGGGGTGAGGAAGTACTCGGCGCCCGCGTTCCGCGCGCCGACCAGCTTCATCTGGATGCCGCCGATCGGGCCGACCTCGCCGTCGTCGTCGATGGTCCCGGTACCGGCGACGAACCTGCCGCCGGTGAGACTGCCCGGGGTCAGCTTGTCGACGATGCCGAGCGCGAACATCAGACCGGCGCTGGGGCCGCCGACGTCGGCCAGCTTGATGTCGATGGTGAACGGGAAGACGTGGTCGGTGCCCGCCTGGATGCCGACGATCGCCCGGTCGCCCTCCTCGGACTTCGCGGTGGTGAGGACCACCTTCCGGGTGACGGTCGCCTCCTTGTGCGCCTTCTCGGCGGCGGCGGCCTCCTTGGCCGGGACGACGGTGAACTCGACCTTCTCGCCCGGCTTGCGCTTCGTGACCTCCGCGGCGACGTCGCCGGGCTCGGTCACCGCCGCACCGTCGACGGCCTTGATCACGTCGCCGGCGTGCAGGGTGCCCTCCGCCGGGGAGCCCTTCACCACGGAGGCGACGACGACCCGGGTGGTGAAGGGGATGCCGAGCTCGTCGAGGGCAGCCACCTTGGCGCTCTCCTGCGACTGGCTGAACTCCTCGGCGTTCTCCTGGCTCGACTCCTCCTCCGTCTTCCCGTCCGGGTAGAGGGTGTCGTGCGGCACGACCACGTTGTCGTGCGCCAGCCAGCCGTAGACCGCCTCTACGGCGTTCATCTTGTAGTCCGCGCTGGTGACCCTGACCGTCGTCATGTTGAGGTGGCCGTCGGTCGGGTAAGTCTTGCGGCCGGAGATCTGGAGGACCGGCTCGCCGCGCGCCTCGCCCAGCGTGTTGACCGTGGGACCGGGACTCATCTCCGCGTACGGCACCGGGATCAGGACGCCGGCGATCAGCAGGCAGATCAGGACCAGGGTGGAGGCGAGCATCGTCGCGGTGCGGCGTGGCATGGAACGACAGTACGGGACTCGCCTGTGCGCGCACCCGTGGGGCGGTCCGTCCGGGACGCCGTCAGGGCGCGGCGGGGACGGCGGTCAGGACTCGGCGGGGGCCGGTTCGGACGCCGTGCGGAAGGCGTCGGCGCGGGGCGCGGCCGGGTGGGAACGCTCCATGGCGTCCCGGAAGCGGGCGTAGCCGGCGAGTTCGGCCACGTCGCCTATGGTCTTGTTCCTCTGGACCCAGCTTCCCCATATCGCCGCGCCGACGACTGCGAAAAGCGGAATCAGCAACCAGGCGAGCGCTGCCATCCCGACCTCCCATCCCCAGTGAGTTGATCAGCAGATTATTCATCTGTGCCAACAACGCTCGGGCCTGGGGGCCGGTTACGCAAATCGGGCGTTCGGCTACGGGGTGTCGGCGCGTCGCCTTGCCACCCCGAAGGGGGTTCAGCAGGCGCCCACCCTCCCCCAGACTCCGTCCGGGGGGACCCCCAGCCTCGGGGCGAGCGCTCAGCAGGCGCCCACCCACTCCTCGGTGCCGTCCGAGAAGGTCTGGTGCTTCCAGATGGGGACCTCGTGCTTGAGGTCGTCGATGAGCTTGCGGCACGCCGCGAACGCCTCACCGCGGTGCGGGCAGGACACGGCGACGACGACCGCCAGGTCGCCCACGGCGAGGTCGCCGACGCGGTGGACGGCGGCCAGGGCGCGGACCGGGAAGTCGGCCACGACCTTCTCGGCGACCCGGCGCAGCTCCGCCTCGGCGCTCGGGTGGCACGAGTAGCCCAGCCGGTCGACATCGGCGCCGCCGTCGTGGTTGCGCACGGTGCCGACGAACAGGGTGGTGCCGCCCGCGGCGTCGTCGCCGACGGCGCGGAAGACCTCGTCGACCGAGAGCGGGGTGTCGCGGATGGCGAGGAGCTTGATCGGGTCGTCCGCGGCCAGCTCACCGGGGTGGTCGTGCGTCGTGGTCATGCGGTCCATGGTGCCGCACGCCTCCGACATCCCGGAATAGCGTTTTCGACCGGTGGACCGGGCCCCTCCGTCGGAGGGTCCTACAGGCCGCGCCGCTTCCGCATCTGCCGGACCAGGGCCGCGGTGCCGAGGAGGGCCACCGTCGCGCCCGCCGCGCCCGCCGCCGTGGCGTCCTTGCGGCCCAGCCGCCGGCCGGCGACCGTGTGCCGGCCCTGGACCTCCTCCAGCAGCGCCGCCAGGACCTCCTCGTTGGTCCACTTCGGCCGCCAGCCCGCGTCGTGGAGCCGGCCGACGCTCACCACCCACGGGTGCATCGTGTAGGCGAGGTCGCCCGCCGGGGACGGGGTGAGGCCGATCCGGTGCAGCCGGGCCGCCGCGCCGAGCGCGACCGCGGAGGGCAGCTCCATGCGCCGGATCCCCGACAGCTCCTCGACCTCCTCCTGCTCCAGCCAGCCCTCGCAGCCGACCGCGAACTCGCCGTCGACCTTCTCCAGGGCCGCGTACTCCAGGGCGCTGACCAGGTCCTCCACGTGGCAGAACTGCCAGGTGGGCCGGGATCCGGCGACGACCAGGAGGCGCGGCGACTCGAAGTAGCGGGTCAGTGCGGTGTCCGTGCCGCCGACGAGGACGGCCGGGCGGACCACGGTCACGTTGAGGCCGGGGTGGGCGCGGGAGCCGCGGCGGCCGAGCCGTTCGATCTCCAGCAGGTCGCCGACGCCGGTGGCCTCGGCGGTGGCCCGCAGCTCGGCATCCTCGGAGAGCGGGATGTCGTTGTCGGGGAGGGCGCCGTAGACCATGGTCGAGGTGCACAGCACGACCCGGTGGACGCCGGCCGCCGCCGCGGCCGTGAGGACGGTCTGGGTGCCGCGCACGTTGTACGCCGTCCGGGCGGCCGGGTCGGTCTCCAGGTCGAGGTCGACGGCGAGGTGCACGACCACGTCGGCGCCGCGCAGCTTCTCGGCGATGGCCGGATCCCGTACGTCGAGGACGTGCCAGGTGGCCTCCGCCACCTCGCCGCGCCGCTCGTCGACGGCGACGACCCGACGGACCTCGTCCGAGGCGGCGAGCCGGGCGGTCAGCAGGGCGCCGACGCCGGTGGCGGCGCCGGTCACCGCGACGACGGGGCCGCGCGCGGCGGACCGGGTTGAGTGGTTTCGCGCTCCGCGAACCTGCGGATCTGGGGAACTCACCGACCGACTCCAGAGGTTGTCTTCAGTACGTACGGGGATGACGCGTACGGACCAGGTGGCGTCCATCCTGCCGCAGGGCACGGCCCGGCGGAGACGTGAGCCCATATCCGACCCGGATGTCTACGCTGGTGTTGTGCAGCGGGCAGTCGCCGCCGGCAGGAGGCCGGTGGCCCTAGGAGCCGAGGAAACCTGTGAGTGACACCCCATTCGGATTCGGCCTTCCGCCGGAGGAGCCGGAGGACGGCGACGAAGGCAAGAAGAAGGACCCCGCCGGAGGTGGCCAGGGGTCCGGCGGCCAGGGCGGCAACCCGTTCGGGGCGAACCCGTTCGGTTTCGGCATCCCCGGCATGGGCGGCCAGGGCGGCGCGGACAACCCGTTCGCCGCGATGTTCGGGTCGATGAACCCGAACGACCTGGGCGCGGCCTTCCAGCAGCTCGGGCAGATGCTCAGCTACGAGGGCGGTCCCGTGAACTGGGACATGGCCAAGCAGATCGCGCGCCAGGTGGTCGCCCAGGGCACCGCCGACGGCGTCAAGGACGCCAGTGTGGGCCCGGCCGAGAAGTCCGCGGTCGAGGAGGCGGTCCGCCTCGCCGACCTGTGGCTGGACCAGGCGACCTCGCTGCCCGCCGGCGCGCACACGGCGGTGGCGTGGAGCCGCGCGGAGTGGGTCGAGGCGACCCTGCCCGCGTGGAAGGAGCTGGTGGACCCGGTCGCCGAGCGGGTCGGCACCGCCATGGGCGACGTGCTGCCGCAGGAGATGCAGGCCATGGCCGGTCCGCTGATCGGCATGATGCGGTCGATGGGCGGCGCCATGTTCGGCCAGCAGATCGGCCAGGCCATCGGCGCCCTCGCGGGCGAGGTCGTCGGCTCGACCGACGTCGGCCTGCCGCTCGGTCCGTCCGGCCGCGCCGCGCTGCTCCCGCTGAACGTGACGGCGCTCGGCAAGGACCTGGGCGTCCCCGCCGACGAGGTGCGGCTCTACCTGGCCCTGCGCGAGGCCGCCCACCAGCGGCTCTTCGCCCACGTGCCGTGGCTGCGGGCGCACCTGTTCGGCGCGGTCGAGTCGTACGCGCGCGGGATCAAGGTCGACACCTCGAAGCTGGAGGAGGCCGTCTCCCAGCTCGACCCGACGCACCCGGAGCAGCTCCAGGAGGCGCTGCAGTCCGGCATGTTCCAGCCGCAGGACACGCCCGAGCAGAAGGCGTCCCTGGCCCGTCTGGAGACGGCGCTCGCGCTGGTCGAGGGCTGGGTGGACGCGGTGGTCCACGAGGCCGCCAAGACCCGTCTGACCTCGGCGGACGCGCTGCGCGAGACGCTGCGCCGGCGCCGCGCCAGCGGCGGTCCCGCCGAGCAGACCTTCGCCACCCTGATCGGCCTGGAGCTGCGTCCCCGCCGGCTGCGGGACGCGTCCCGGCTGTGGGCCTCGCTCACCGACGCGCGGGGCGTCGACGGCCGCGACGCGCTGTGGGAGCACCCGGACATGCTGCCGACGGCGACCGACCTGGACGACCCGGACGGCTTCGTCCACCGCGAGCAGCTGGACTTCTCCGAGCTGGACAAGATGCTCGGCGAGGCCGCCCGCGGCGACGCGCCCCAGGACGGCGACGGGGACGGCGGCGACGGCAAGTGACCCTGCACGACGACGCGGTCCTCGTCCTGAAGGAGTACGAGGGCCAGCCGGAGCTGCGCGAGCTCTACCTGGAGCACCTGGCGGCGCATCCGGACGGCATGTACAAGCCCTGCTCGGCCGGTCACCTCACCGGCAGCGCGCTGGTGGTCGACCCCGCGCGCGGGCGGGTGCTGCTGACCCTGCACAAGAAGCTCGGGCTGTGGCTCCAGATGGGCGGCCACTGCGAGGAGGGCGACCCGACCCTGGAGGCGGTGGCGCTGCGCGAGGCCGCCGAGGAGTCGGGGATCGCGGGGCTGACGCTGCTGCCCGGCGGCCCGGTGCGGCTCGACCGGCACCCGATCCCCGCGCCGTGCCACTGGCACCTGGACGTGCAGTACGCGGCGCTCGCGCCGACGGACGGCGTGGAGCGGATCAGCGACGAGTCGCTGGACCTGAAGTGGTACGCGTACGACGAGGTGGCCGCCGTCGCGGACACCTCGGTGGTGCGGCTCCTGGAGGGCACGCTGGCCCGCCTGTGAGGTGACGGCACGGCGAAGGGCCCCCGGTCGCGACCGGGGGCCCTTCGCCGTGCGTGCCGCGGGGCGCGGGGTCAGTTCCAGGCGTTGTTCTGGTTCTGGCCGTGGGCGCCGTGCTGGCCGACGCCGAACTGGGCGGCGACGCCCTGTCCGATCGCCGCGTTCTGCGGGGGCATGACCTCGCTGGGCTGCACGAGGGCGAAGCCCTGGCCGAGGAAGCTGAGCTCCCAGCCCTCGCCGGTGCTGCCGCGGCGGCTGCGGACGCTGGTGTTGTGCGTCTGGGCCTGCATCTGGACCCGCAGCGAGGTGGACCAGGCGACGATGGCGTCCGCGTCGGCGCTGACGTACTTCTCCGGGGTGACCTGGAGCATCAGCGGCTGGCCGGACGTCATCAGGGCGACCTTGCCGCGGCCGGTGATGTTCAGCTGGTACTTGCCGGTGCCGGAGACCCCGTACTGGCTGTCGACGGCGATCACCTCGGTGTGGAGGCTCGTGTCGAGCGCGAGCACGTACGCGCTGTCGACGGTCAGGCCCTCGTGGTCGACCTCCACGACGTGGATGTACTGCGCCAGGTTGGCGAAGTAGACCGTGCCCTGGCCGGAGCAGCGCATCAGGTCGAGGCCCTCGCCGGTGCGGGCGCGGGCCTGCCGCTGGCTGCTGGACTGGTACTCGCCGTCGAAGTCGACGAGGCCCTGGTAGGCGACCATGGCGCCCTTGCGGGCGAGGATGTCGTCGTGGCCGGTGAGGCTGACCCGCAGCAGCTGCGGGTTCTGCACGACGTACCGCTCCTGGCTCTGCTGCTCGGCGTGGTTGAAAAGCGGGCTCTGCATGATGTGTTCTCGCTCCCCCTCAGCCCCGGACCCGAAGCCGGTCGCTGCTGTCCTCGCTGGGCTGTACGACGACGACGCCCTGGCCCGAGAAGGCCATCTGGAATGCCTCGCCGCTGCCCCGCCCGATGAGGGAGGACGCCTTGAAGCTGCGCTTGCCCTTGACCTTGAGGTTCGGCGACCAGGCGACGAGCGCGTCGGGGTCGACGTACGTCTCGTCCTCGCCCCGGCCGCAGTCGACGACGATCGGGGTGCCGCGCGAGGTGAGCGCGACCCAGCCGGTGCCGGCGATCTCCACGTTGAACAGGCCCTGGCCGGCGAACTTGGCGAGGCCCTTGACCCGCTCGACGCCCCACTGGAGGTGGGCGTCGAAGGCGAGGAGGTTGGTGCCGTTGACGGAGATCGAGTCGTTCTGGAGGTTGATCACGACGACGTCGGCGCCGTAGTCGGCGAGGTAGAGCAGGCCGTCGCCGGCGCACTTCATGATCGGCGCGCCTTCGCCGGTGGCCCACTCCTTGGCGACCTGGCGGACGGCGGGCGGGTTGGGCTCGTAGCTGATGAAGCCCTCGTAGGCGACCATCGAGCCGGCCCGGGCGTAGAGGTCCTGGCCGGAGGCCATGGCGACCTTGAGCATGGCGCGGCCGTGGTTCTCCATGCGCGCGGCGACGGGGGTCGGGGCGAAGCCCGCGAGCTGCTGGTTCATGGTGTCGGGCTCCCTCAGACCTCGTACGGCTGGACGACGATGAAGTTGCCGGGGGCGCCCCGGAACTGGAGGTTCACGGTCTCCCCGCTGTGGCCGGGGAAGGCGTTGCGCCGGAGCCGGACCTGGCTGGAGAGGATCACCTGCGAGGCGGCGGACCAGGCGACGACCGCGTTGCAGTCGGCGAAGGTCGTCGGGGTGACCGGGAGGACCACGGGGATGCCGTGGGTCTTGACGATCACCGTGCCGGTGCCCTGGAACTGCATGGTGAACAGGGCGCCGCCGGGGATGCCGTGCCCCTCGATGCGGCGGACCTCGTACTGGAGCGACTCGTCGAAGGCCAGCACGTTCTCCGCGGAGACGCAGATGGCGTCGCCCTGGAGCTCGATCGGGTGCAGATGGGCGCCGTTCTCGGCGAGGAAGACCTGGCCGCGGCCGGTGCAGCGCATCAGCTGCATCTCCTGGCCGGTGGCGTTGCCGACGATCCGGCCGGCGAAACCGGCGCCCTTGTAGGAGAAGTCGACCTTGCCCTGGTACATGACCATGGAGCCCTGCCGGGCGAGGACGGGGGTGCCGCCCATGGCCAGGTCGACCCGCATGAGCTGCTGGTTCTGCGGGGTCCAGCGGGCGCCGGTCGCGGTCTCCTTGAAGGGGGCGAGCGCGGCGGCGAGCCCGGCGCCGGTGGCGGGCGCGCCCTGCGGGACGCCCTGCGGCGGCATGCCGGGGGGCATGCCGGGCTGCTGTCCGTAGGGGGCGGGCTGGCCGTATCCGGGCTGCTGCCCGTAGCCGGGCTGCTGGCCGTACGGGGCCTGCGGCGGCTGCCCGTAGGGGGTGCCCGGCGGCGGGGTCTGGCCCGGGACCTGCCCGTAGGGGGCCTGCGGGGGCTGCCCGTACGGCCCGGGCGCGGCCGGCGCGGGGGGCGGCGGCACCGGGGCCGGCGCGAGCGGCGCGACCATCGTGGGCTGGGTGTGCACCGGCTGCGGGGCGGGCGGCGGGGTCGGCGCCTGCGGGCCGTAACCGGGCTGCGGGGCGGGGGCCGGGGCGGCGGGGGCGGCGAACGCCGGGGGCGGCGCGGCCTGGGCGGGCGCGCCGAAGGCCGGCGCGGCCTGCTGGGGGGCGGCGGGCGGCTGGGCCGCGGGCTGCTCCTCCTCCAGGACCTCTCCGCCGAAGTTCCGCAGCAGCGCCGCGAGGCCGCCGTCGAAGCCCTGGCCGACGGCGGCGAACCGCCACACGTCCTTCAGGTAGAAGTCGCCGAGCATGACCGCGCGCTCGGTGGAGAACTCGGCACCCGTGAAGGCGTACCGGGCGACCTCCTCGCCGCCGGCGACGATCCTGATCCAGCCGGGGCCGATCTGCGACATCTGTCCGTCGCCGTCGATGGTGGCTGTGAAGGACAGCTTGTGGATCTGCGGGGGGATCCGGTCGAGGGTGACGCGGAACGACTCGGTGTCGCCGGACTGCGCGCCGAGCAGCTGGATGGACTCCTCGGGCGACTTCGGCTGGTTGAAGAAGACGAAGTAGCGGTCGTCCGAAAGGCGCTCGTCGGCGTCGAGGCCGAAGCAGCTGATGTCGAAGGTGAGCCCGGGCGCCGCGATCTGCACGCCCACGTACAGATCGGTGCCGGCGGTCAGATCACTGATCTTGGCCTTGTGGCCGCGTTGGAATTCCCTGGCCATGCGTAACGACCGTCCCCCATCCCGATGGCGAATGACTCGCGTCAGGCTAACCGCTGGGAGCGACATTGAGACAGGCCGGGGCGGTTCCGGTACGGAATCGGGAAGGACGGGCCGGAGGCGGGCTCAGGCCGTGGCGTCCTCGTCCGTCTCCTCCTCGTGGAGGTGCGGCAGGCCGGCGGCGGCGACCACTCCTTCGAGGTAACCGCGGGCCCGCTCGGTCCGGGGGTACGCCTCCAGGAGCCGCCAGAACGCGGGGCCGTGCCCGGGGACCAGCAGGTGCGCCAGCTCGTGCAGGAGGACGTAGTCGACGACGTACTCGGGCATCGGCTGGAGGCGGTGGGAGAGGCGGATGGTGCCCTCGGCGGGGGTGCAGGAGCCCCAGCGGCTGTTCTGGTTGGTGACCCAGCGCACCGAGTCGGGCCGGGCCCTGCCGCCCAGGTACCGGTCGGAGAGGCGGCCGGCCCGCTCGGCCAGCTCGGCGTCGCCGCGGGTGGCGCGGCGCTCCCTGTCCCGGTCCTTCGCGGCGAGCTTCTCCAGCATCACCCCGACCCAGCGGCGCTCCTCGGCCTCCGACATCCGGGCCGGGATGAGCACGATCGTCCGGTCCCCCTCGCGGTAGGCGGAGACGGATCGGGTACGGCGGGCGCTCCTGCGGATCTCGACTGGCACGCCCTCGACGGTACCGGGCGGCCCGGCGGAATCCCCGGGGTGTGACCGGGACGACGCCGGTTCGTATGACTTTCGCGCGGGCCTGTGGACAACTTTCCGCACCGTCGCGTCGCGGCGGGCAACCTGTTCCCGGGAGCGAAGACGCGCGGCCGATCAGGCCGCGGGGGAAGGCGGGGACGGGATGCATCCGATGGTGAAGCCGGCGCTGCGCCGGGCGTGGCGGAGTCTGACGTGCGCGCAGTACGGGGTGGCGCCGGCGCACGCGGTGGTGCTGGACGGGGTGGACGCGGCGACGGGCCGGCTGCTCGGGCTGATGGACGGGACGCGCGGGACGGCGCTGCTGCGGCGGGAGGCGGTGGAGCTGGGGCTGCCGGAGGGGCGGCTGGACGCGTTGCTGGGGCGGCTCGCGTCGGCGGGGCTGCTGGTGGAGGCGGGCGCCGGGCGGCCGGGGCGGGCGGGGCCGGCGGCGGGGGCGGTGGACGCGGCGCTGGATCCGCTGCGGGCGGATCTGGCCGCGCTGTCGGTGGTGGGCCCGGAGCCGGACCGGGCGCTGCGGACGCTGGCGGCCCGGCGGGAGCGGCGGGGGGGGGGGGGGGGGGCGGGGGGGGGGGGGGGGGGGG
>JOFO01000003.1 GCA_000721275.1 Microtetraspora glauca
GGGGGGCGGTGCGGGCGGGGTGTCGGCGGCGTGGGAGCGGGGCGTCGGGGTGCGGAGCGGCGGTGCGGCCCGGAGGGGTGTCCGGTACGCGGGACGGGGGGTCGGGGGGGGCGTGGGGGCCCGATACGGTGGAGGCACCATGAGCGCATCGCAGACACCGGACGTTCCCGCCGTTCCCGCCGCGGACGTTCCCACGCTTCTCGTCAAGATCTTCGGCAAGGACCGGCCCGGGATCACCGCCGGTCTCTTCGACACCCTGGCCGCCTTCTCCGTGGACGTCGTCGACATCGAGCAGGTCGTCTCGCGCGGCCGGCTCGTGCTGTGCGCGCTGGTCACCGAGCCGACCGTCGCCTCGCAGGGCGAGCTGCGCGCCACGGTGCACAGCTGGGCCGAGTCCCTGAAGCTCCAGGCCGAGATCATCTCCGGCATCGGTGACAACCGGCCGCGCGGTGAGGGCCGCTCGCACGTGACGGTGCTGGGACACCCGCTGACGGCCGAGCAGACGGCGGCCATAACGGCCAGGATCGCCGGTTCGGGCGGCAACATCGACCGTATCTTCCGGCTGGCCAAGTACCCGGTGACGGCGGTCGAGTTCGCCGTCTCGGGCTGCGCGACGGAGGTGCTGCGGACGGCGCTGGCCACCGAGGCGCACACGATCGGCGTGGACGTGGCCGTGGTGTCCGCCGGGCTGCACCGGCGGGCGCAGCGGCTCGTCGTGATGGACGTGGACTCGACGCTGATCCAGGACGAGGTCATCGAGCTGTTCGCGGCGCACGCCGGGTGCGAGGAGAAGGTCGCCGAGGTGACGGCGGCGGCGATGCGCGGCGAGCTGGACTTCGAGCAGTCGCTGCACGCGCGCGTGGCGCTGCTGGAGGGCCTGGACGCGTCCGTGGTGGACAAGGTGCGGTCCGAGGTGCGGCTGACGCCGGGCGCGCGGACCCTGATCCGCACCCTGAAGCGGCTCGGCTACCAGGTGGGCGTCGTCTCGGGCGGCTTCACCCAGGTCACCGACGACCTGAAGGAGCGGCTGGGCCTCGACTTCGCCCAGGCCAACACCCTGGAGATCGTCGACGGGAAGCTGACCGGCCGGGTGACGGGCGAGATCGTGGACCGGGCGGGCAAGGCGCGGCTGCTGCGCCGGTTCGCGGCGGAGGCCGGGGTGCCGCTGGCGCAGACCGTGGCGATCGGCGACGGCGCGAACGACCTGGACATGCTGAACGCGGCGGGGCTCGGCGTGGCGTTCAACGCGAAGCCCGTGGTCCGCGAGGCGGCGCACACCGCGGTGAACGTGCCGTTCCTCGACACGGTGCTGTACCTGCTCGGGATCACCCGCGAGGAGGTCGAGGCGGCGGACGTCGGCGAGGAGCCGCGCGAGCACTGAGCGCGTCCCGTACGGGCGTCGCGTACGGAAAGGGGCCCGGCCGTCCTCGTGGCGGCCGGGCCCCTTCGCGTACGCGCTCCGGGGCCGCGTACCGCTCCCCCGGTGCGGGCGGGTCAGTCGTGGGGCGTCCAGAAGGCGGTGAGGCGGGCCACGCCGTGTTCCACGGACTTCCAGGTGCCGGTGAAGGTGAGGACGGCGCAGGCGGCGGTCGGGTAGCCGCTGCGGTTCATGCGGGCGAGGGTGTCGCCCTCCGCCTCGCCGGCGAGCGCGTCGGCCAGGGCGTGCATGCCGGGGTTGTGGCCGATGAGGAGGACGTCGGACACGTCGTCCGGGAGTTCGTTGAGGAGCGCGATGAGCTCGCCGAGGGACGCCTCGTAGATCCGCTCCTCGTAGACCGTCCTGGGGCGCTCGGGCAGCTCGTGGACGGCGAGCTTCCACGTCTCGCGGGTGCGGGCGGCGGTCGAGCAGAGGGCCAGGTCGAAGTGGATGCCGGTCTGGGCGAGTCTGCGGCCCGCCGCGGGGGCGTCCTTGCGGCCCCGCTCGGCGAGCGGGCGCTCGTGGTCGGTCTCCTGGCCCCAGTCTGCCTTCGCGTGCCGGAGCAGCACGATCGTGCGGGTTGATTCGACGCTCATGGTCCACAGCTTGGCACGGATCCGCCCGTCCTGACTCAGAGAGCGAGGGTTTGCCCGATGAGCTGGAGGAATCTGCCGATCCCGTCGCCTCCGGTGGCCGCGGCGGCCTCGCCGGGGCCGGTGACGAGCACGAGGAGGACGGTGAAGGCGGCCACCGGGAGGGCGAGGGCCCACCAGGGCAGCCGGGTGTCGACGCCGGCGGTGGTGGTGGTCCGGTCTCCGGTGCGGGTGAGGGCCGCCATGGCCGCCTCCGTGGTGGGTACCCCGGGACGCGGTCCTCGGGGGAGGTGGGTGCCGCGGAACCGCGGTGTGTCTCCACCGTAGGGAGCGCGGGGGCCGCGGCCCATCCGGTGATCCACCCAGTCGCCCCTGAGTCTTTCCCCTAGGGGACGGCGGGGGTTTTCCCTACCCCTCGGCCGGATTTCCCCGCCCCTCGGCCGAACGGCCTGGTCGGCGGCCCGGGGCGGGCGCTTCCGTCAATCCTCCGCCCCGCGGCCCGGTCGGCCGGGGGCCGGGCCGGGGGTCAGGGGGACGCGAAGGAGGCGATGACGGCGATGACGACCGTGATGCCGAGCATCGCGCCGAGCACGACGAGCAGCTTCTTCTGGCCGCCCTGGGGGTTGGGTTCGAGAACGGGCATGGACCCAGTCTCGCATCTCAGGATTCGTCCTCGACCGTCCGGTCCCGTCCGGCGAGCGAGCCCACGATCATCTGCGGCACCATCAGCCCGCCCATGAGGGCGATCGGCACGCCCCAGCCGCCGCTGTGCTGGTAGAGCACGCCGACGAGGAGGGGGCCGGGGATGGAGATGAGGTAGCCGACGCTCTGGGCGAAGGCGGAGAGCCGGACGACGCCGGCGCCGGTGCGCGAGCGCAGGCCGATCATGGTGAGGGCGAGGGGGAAGGAGCAGTTGGAGATGCCGAGGAGCACCGCCCAGACCCAGGCGCCGGCGGCGGGGGCGAGGAAGAGGCCGGTGTAGCCGACGAGGCCGCAGGTGCCGAGGGCGACGACGATCGGGCCCTGGTGGCGCATGCGGGTGGCCAGGCGCGGGATGACGAAGGCGAGCGGGACGCCCATGACCATGGTGACCGCGAGCAGCACGCCCGCGGTGGAGGCGGGGACGCCCGCGTCGCGGAAGATCTGCGGCATCCAGCCCATGGTGATGTACGCGCCGGTGGCCTGGAGGCCGAAGAAGCAGGCGAGGGCCCAGGCGGTGCGGCTGCGGTACATGGGGCGGGGCGCGGCCGGGGTCTGCGCGGCGCCGGGGGACGCCGGGGCGCCCTGTTCGGTACGGGCCGTGCCGGCGCGGTCCTTGACGAGCGGGAGCCAGGGCAGGACGGCGAGGGCGGCGAGGACCGCCCAGACGCCGAGGCCGAGGCGCCAGTCGCCGTCGAGGGCGTCGGTGACGGGGACGGTCAGCGCGGCGGCGAGGGAGGTGCCGAGCGCCAGGGCCATCGAGTACAGGCCGGTCATGCTGCCGATGCGGTCGGGGAAGTACCGCTTGACGATCACCGGCATGAGGACGTTGCTGACAGCGATGCCCATGAGGGCGAGGGCGCTGGCGGCGAGGAAGGCGGCGGTGCCGGTCGCGAGGGGGCGCAGCAGCAGGCCGGCGAGGATGGCGGCCATGCCGGCGCAGACGACGGCGGCGGGGCCGAAGCGGCGTGCCAGGCGCGGGGCGGCGATGCCGAAGATCGCGAAGCAGAGCGGCGGTACGGAGGTGAGGACGCCGGCGACGGTGCCGCTCATGTGGAGGCCGGCGCTGACCTCTTCGAGGAGGGCGCCGAGGCTGGTGATCGCGGGGCGCAGGTTGAGCGCGGCGAGGACGAGTCCGACGGAAACGAGGCCGAGGGTCCAGCGGGGGGTGCGGGTGCCCTCCGGGGCGGCGGGGGCGGGGTGCTCCGGGGTGGGGGCCGGCCGGGTGGCGGCGGGGTCGAGGGTCTTCGGCTCGTCTGACATGGAACCATCATAGAATCATGGGATGATTGGTTGTCCAATCTCGAACATTTCCTTCGACCCTTGCGGAAGGTGAGTCCCCCATGGCCCTCGGCCACCCCCGGCGCACCGGTCTGACCGACCAGGTCATCGCCGAGCTGCGGAACCAGATCACCTCCGGCGAGTGGCCCGTCGGCTCGCGGATCCCGACCGAGCCCGAGCTGGTCGAGCAGCTGGGCGTGGCCCGCAACACGGTCCGCGAGGCGGTGCGCGCGCTGGCCCACAACGGGCTGCTCGACATCCGGCAGGGCTCGGGGACCTATGTGGCCGCGACGAGCGAGCTGGCCGGGGTGATGCACCGGCGGTTCGCGGGCTCCGACCCGCGGCACGTGGCCGAGCTGCGCTCCACGCTGGAGTCGGCCGCGGCGCGGTTCGCGGCGCTGCGCCGCTCGGAACGGGACCTGAAGCAGCTGGACGCGCTGCTGCTGCGGCGCGAGGAGGCGTGGGAGTCGGGGGACGCGGAGCGGTTCGTGACGGTGGACGCCGCCTTCCACCAGGCGGTGGTGTCGGCGTCCGGCAACGAGGTGCTGACCGAGCTCTACGCGGACCTGGGCGATCTCCTGCGGGAGTGGCTGCGCGACGACGTCGGGCAGGTGCTGCGGCCGGAGAACCACATGGACCACGCGCGCCTGGTGGACGCGATCCGGGACGGGGACGCGGAGCGGGCGGCGGAGGAGGCGGCCGGCTACCCGTTCATGTGCCTGGGCGGCCGGAAGGAGCAGGATCCGCCGGCTCGTGCGTGACCCACGCGGCGCGGACGTCCTTCCAGCAGCGGGCCGTGACGGTCGCGTGGTCGGCGGGGGCGACGTCCACGGGCGCGCTGTCGGCGTCGAGGTCCCACCAGGGGTCGCATTCGACGTGGAGCCGTATCCGGTCGGTCCGCGGATACGGGTTGCGGCAGTGGGCGGTGACCCGGCTGCCCTCGACGACCGTGTGGCAGGAGGCGCCGAAGTCCTCGGGGCCCTCGGCGGCCGGGACGGTCACGGCGATCTCCTCGGCGGGCGCGGGGGCCGCGTGGACCTCCGCGGCGACGGCGGTGCCGAGAAGCAGGGCGGCGACCGAGGCATGGGCGGCGAAGCCGCGGTGAAGCGCGCGCATGCCCGTACCTCCTCCCCGTGAGTAGCCGGAACGACACGCTTCGACCAGTCTGCGGTGATCCGCCCGACTTTTCGAGTCGGGGCCCGGGGAGGCCGGAAACGGCCGGGGCCGGGCCCGCGGTCCCGTGGAGGACGCGGGCCCGGCCCCGGGCCGGACGGTACGCGGGCGGTCAGGCGCCGATCGCGTGCAGGCCGCCGTCGACGTGGACGATCTCGCCGGTGGTCTTCGGGAACCAGTCGGAGAGCAGCGCGACGATCGCGCGGCCGGCCGGCTCCGGGTCGGAGAGGTCCCACTCCAGCGGGGAGCGGCTGTCCCAGACCTTCGCCAGCTCGCCGAAGCCCGGGATGGACTTGGCGGCCATGGAGCCGAGCGGGCCGGCCGAGACCAGGTTGCAGCGGATGTTCTGCTTGCCCAGGTCGCGGGCCATGTAGCGGCTGGTGGCCTCCAGGGCGGCCTTGGCCGGGCCCATCCAGTCGTACTGCGGCCAGGCGAACTTGGCGTCGAAGGTGAGGCCGACGACCGAGCCGCCCTCGCTCATCAGCGGCAGCAGCGCCATCGTCAGGGACTTCAGGGAGAAGGCCGAGACGTGCATGGCGGTGGAGACGGACTCGAACGGCGTGTTGAGGAAGTTGCCGCCGAGGGCGTCCTGCGGCGCGAAGCCGATGGAGTGCACGACGCCGTCGATGCGGTCGCCGAGGTGCTCGCGGACCTGGCCCTCCAGGCGGGCGAGGTGCTCGTCGTTGGAGACGTCGAGCTCCAGGACCTTGACCTTCTCCGGCTGGGGCAGCTTCTTGGCGATGCGCTCGGTCAGCGTCGGCCGGGGCCAGGCGGTGAGGATGATCTCCGCGCCCTGCTCCTGGGCCAGCTTCGCGGCGTGGAAGGCGATGGAGGACTCCATCAGCACACCGGTGATGAGGATCTTCTTGCCCTCGAGGATTCCAGCCATGATCAGTGACCCATTCCCAGTCCGCCGTCAACCGGGATGACGGCTCCAGTGATGTACGAGGCGTCGTCGGAGGCGAGGAACCGCACGGCGGCCGCGATCTCCGCCGGCTGCGCGTAGCGGCCGAGCGGGACCTGCGACACGATGCCCGCGCGCTGCTCGTCGGTGAGCACGGCGGTCATGTCGGTGTCGACGAAGCCGGGCGCGACGACGTTGAAGGTGATGTTCCGCGAGCCGAGCTCACGGGCGAGCGAGCGGGCGAAGCCCACCAGACCGGCCTTGGAGGCGGCGTAGTTGGCCTGGCCGGCGGAGCCGAGCAGACCGACGACCGACGAGATCAGGACGACGCGGCCCTTCTTGGCGCGGAGCATGCCGCGGTTGGCGCGCTTCACGACGCGGAAGGTGCCGGTGAGGTTGGTGTCGAGGACGGACGTGAAGTCCTCCTCGGACATGCGCATGAGGAGCTGGTCCTTGGTCACGCCGGCGTTGGCCACGAGGACCTCGACCGGGCCGTGCTTCTCCTCGATCTCCTTGTACGCCTGCTCCACCTGCTCGCTGTCGGTGATGTCGCAGCGGACGGCCAGGCAGCCCAGCGCGGCGAGCTCGGCCGGCGGCTCCCCCGACCGGTAGGTGTACGCGACCTTGTCGCCCGCCTCGGCGAACGCGCGGGCGATGGCGAGGCCGATGCCCCGGTTTCCTCCGGTGACGAGAACCGAGCGGCTCAACGGATCACCCTTTCGATCAGCGGTCTGGTACCTCGAAAATCTATCGGTCCCCTCCGCGATCCGCGGAATCGGTCCCCGACAGTGGCGTACGGATGTCACTGTCGGGTCCCTACATAAACCCCCTGGGCAATCCGGCCCGAAGCGCGACATGATCGGGGCGACCGGTCGTACACGACAGGAGACAGCTGTGCCAACTGAGGCCCATTCCATCGATCCGGCCTTCACGGCCCTGCCGCTGAGGGCGCTCGCCGACGCGGCGCTCGCGCGGGCGCGGGCGCTCGGTGCCGAGCACGCGGACTTCCGGCTCGAAAGGGTCCGCTCCGCCTCCTGGCGGCTGCGGGACGCCAAGCCGGCGGGCTCGTCGGACACCACCGACCTCGGCTACGCGGTGCGGGTGGTGCACGGCGGCGCCTGGGGGTTCGCCTCCGGGGTCGACCTCACCATGGACGGCGCCGCCCGGGTCGCCTCCCAGGCGGTGGCCATGGCCCAGCTGTCGGCGCGGGTGATCGCGGCGGCCGGGTCGGACGAGCGGGTGGAGCTCGCGCCGGAGCCGGTGCACGCGGACAGGACGTGGGTCTCCTCGTACGGGATCGACCCGTTCTCCGTCCCCGCCGAGGAGAAGACCGCGCTGCTCGCCGACTGGTCGGCGCGGCTGCTGCGGGCCGACGGGGTGGCGCACGTGGACGCCTCGCTGCTCACGGTCTTCGAGAACAAGTTCTACGCGGACACGGCGGGCACCGTCACCACCCAGCAGCGGGTGCGGCTCCACCCGGAGGTCACGGCGGTCGCCGTGGACGGCACCACCGGCGAGTTCGACTCGATGCGGACGATCGCGCCGCCGGCCGGGCGCGGCTGGGAGTACCTGACGGGGACGGGCTGGGACTGGGACAAGGAGCTGGAGGAGATCCCGGAGCTGCTCGCCGAGAAGATGCGGGCGCCGAGCGTCCGGGCGGGCCGCTACGACCTGGTGGTCGACCCGTCCAACCTGTGGCTGACGATCCACGAGTCGATCGGCCACGCCACCGAGCTGGACCGGGCGCTGGGGTACGAGGCGGCGTACGCGGGCACCTCCTTCGCCACCTTCGACCAGCTGGGCAAGCTGGCGTACGGCTCCTCGGTGATGAACGTGACGGGCGACCGCACGGCCGAGCACGGGCTGGCGACGATCGGGTACGACGACGAGGGCGTCGAGGCGCAGTCCTGGGACCTGGTGAAGGACGGCACGCTCGTCGGCTACCAGACGGACCGGCGGATCGCGGCGCTGACCGGCCTCGGGCGGTCCAACGGCTGCGCCTACGCGGACTCCCCCGCGCACGTGCCGGTGCAGCGGATGGCGAACGTGTCGCTCCAGCCCGACCCGGGCGGCCTGTCCACGGAGGACCTGATCGGCGGCGTCGAGCGGGGCATCTACGTGGTCGGCGACCGGTCCTGGTCGATCGACATGCAGCGGTACAACTTCCAGTTCACCGGCCAGCGCTTCTTCCGCATCGAGAACGGCCGGCTGGCCGGCCAGCTGCGGGACGTGGCCTACCAGGCCACCACCACCGACTTCTGGGGCTCCATGGAGCAGGTCGGCGGCCCGCAGACGTACGTCCTCGGCGGCGCCTTCAACTGCGGCAAGGCCCAGCCGGGCCAGGTCGCGGCCGTCTCGCACGGCTGCCCCTCCGCCCTCTTCCGGGGCGTCAACATCCTCAACACCACGCAGGAGGCCGGACGATGAGCAGCCGCGCCAGCAAGCCGTACGAGATCGTCGAGCGGGCGCTGGAGCTGTCCCGCGCGGACGGGTGCGTCGTCATCGCGGACGAGGAGTCCTCGGCCAACCTGCGCTGGGCGGGCAACGCGCTCACCACGAACGGCGTGACCCGGGGCCGTACCCTCACCGTGATCGCCACCGTGGACGGCGCCGAGGGCACCGCCTCCGGGGTGGTGTCCCGTTCCGCGGTGACCGCCGAGGACCTGGAGCCGCTGGTGCGGGCCGCGGAGGAGGCGGCGCGGGCGGCGGGGCCCGCCGAGGACGCGCAGCCGCTGGTGGAGGGGGTGCCCTCCTCCCCCGACTTCACCGACGCGCCCGCCGAGACCTCCTCGGCCGTCTTCGCCGACTTCGCGCCGGCGCTCGGCGAGGCGTTCGCCCGCGCCCGGGCCGGCGGCCGGGAGCTGTACGGCTTCGCGAACCACGAGCTGACCTCCACCTACCTGGGCACCACGACCGGGCTGCGGCTCCGGCACGACCAGCCCAACGGCACCCTGGAGCTCAACGCCAAGTCGCCCGACCGGTCCCGCTCCGCCTGGGCCGGGCGCTCCACCCGCGACTTCAAGGACGTCGACCCGGCGGCGCTCGACGCCGAGCTGGCGGTCCGGCTGGGCTGGGCCGAGCGGCGGATCGAGCTGCCGGCCGGGCGGTACGAGACGCTGCTGCCGCCGACCGCCGTGGCCGACCTGCTGATCTACCAGCTGTGGTCGTCGATGGCGCGGGACGCGGTGGAGGGCCGTACGGTCTTCTCCCGGCCCGGCGGCGGCACCCGGCTCGGCGAGACCCTGTCGCCGCTGCCGCTGACGCTGCGCAGCGACCCGAACGAGCCGGGCCTGGAGTCCGCGCCCTTCGTGATCGCGCACGCCTCCGGCGACGACGCCTCGGTGTTCGACAACGGCCTGCCGGTCGGTCCGGTGGAGTGGATGCGGGCCGGCGCGCTGGACCGGCTGATCACCACCCGGCACACGGCGGGCCTGACCGGTCTGCCGGTGGCGCCGGGGGCGGGGAACCTGATCCTGGACGGCGGCGGCGAGCGCCCGCTGGAGGAGATGGTGGCCGCCACCGAGCGCGGGCTGCTGCTGACCTGCCTCTGGTACATCCGCGAGGTGGACCCGGCGACGCTGCTGCTCACCGGTCTGACCCGGGACGGCGTGTACCTGGTCGAGAACGGCGAGGTGGTCGGCGAGGTCAACAACTTCCGGTTCAACGAGTCGCCGGTGGACCTGCTGTCGCGGGCCACCGAGGCGGGCCGGACGGAGCGGACGCTGCCGCGCGAGTGGAGCGACTGGTTCACCCGGGCGGCGATGCCCGCCCTGCGGGTGCCCGACTTCAACATGAGCTCGGTCAGCAAGGGCGTCTGACCCGCCTAGACTGGGCTGTCATCCCGTAACTAGCCAAGGAGACTGACGACCGTGACGGACATCGTCGACGAGCTGAAGTGGCGTGGGCTCTTCGCCCAGTCCACCGATGAGGACGCCCTGCGCAAGGCTCTCGCGGACGGTCCCGTCACGTTCTATTGCGGCTTCGACCCGACCGCGGCCAGTCTCCACGTCGGCCACCTGGTCCAGGTGCTCACCGTCCGCCGGCTCCAGCAGGCCGGTCACCGGCCGCTGGCGCTGGTCGGCGGGGCCACCGGTCAGATCGGCGACCCGCGGCCGACGGCCGAGCGCACCCTGAACGATCCGGAGACGGTCGCGAACTGGGTGAACCGGCTGCGGTCCCAGATCGAGCCCTTCCTCTCCTTCGAGGGGGAGAACGCGGCGGTCATGGTGAACAACCTGGACTGGACCGCCGGCATGTCGGCGATCGAGTTCCTGCGCGACATCGGCAAGCACTTCCGGGTCAACAAGATGCTGACCAAGGACTCCGTCGCACGCCGGCTGGAGTCCGAGCAGGGCATCAGCTACACCGAGTTCAGCTACCAGCTGCTCCAGGGCATGGACTTCCTGGAGCTGTACCGGCGCTACGGCTGCACGCTCCAGCAGGGCGGCTCGGACCAGTGGGGCAACCTGGTGGCCGGTCTCGACCTGATCCACAAGCTGGAGCCGGGCGCCGAGGTGCACGCGCTGGCGACGCCGCTGATGGTCAAGGCCGACGGCACCAAGTTCGGCAAGACCGAGGGCGGCGCCGTCTGGCTGGACCCGCAGATGACGACGCCGTACGCGTTCTACCAGTTCTGGCTGAACGTGGACGACCGGGACATCTCCACCTACATGCGGATCCTCTCCTTCAAGTCCCGCGAGGAGCTGGAGGAGCTGGAGGCGCAGACCGCCGAGCGGCCGCAGGCGCGGGCCGCCCAGCGGGCGCTCGCCGAGGAGCTGACGACGCTGGTGCACGGCGCCGAGCAGTGCGCGGCCGTCATCGGCGCGTCGAAGGCGCTGTTCGGGCAGGGCGACCTGGCCGAGCTGGACGAGGCGACGCTGGCCGCCGCGCTCTCCGAGCTGCCGCACGCCCGGGTGACCGAGCTGGGCCAGGTCGTGGACCTGTTCGCCGAGGTCGGTCTGGTGGCGAGCAAGTCGGCCGCGCGGCGCACGGTGAAGGAGGGCGGCGCCTACGTGAACAACGCGAAGGTGACCGCCGAGGACGCCGTCGTCGAGGCCGGCGAGCTGCTGCACGGCCGGTGGCTGGTGCTGCGGCGCGGCAAGAAGAACCTGGCCGCGATCGAGTACGCGGGCGCCTGAGTCGGCGGCTCACCACGCCCGGGAGGCCCGGTACGGCGACTGCCGTACCGGGCCTCCGGTGTCTTCCGTGTTCTTGCGCGCCGGTCAGGCGCCGGTCAGGCGCGCCTTCTGGTGCCCTTCATGGAGGCCCAGAGCATGTCGCCGACGCCGACCACGACCACGGCACCGATGAGCTGGAGCAGGTGCCGGATCCAGTCGATGCCCTTGGTGTCGTTGACGCCGATCCAGGTGGCGACCGCGTTGCCCAGGACGCTGCCCAGAATGCCGAAGATCACCGTCAGCCAGAGTGGGATCTGCTGTTTCCCCGGGAGGATCGCCTTCGCGAGCAGACCCAGGACCAGACCGACGACGATCGCCCACAACCAACTCATATCCGCCTCCTTTGCGCATGTGGCCCCAGTTTCGACCCGTAAGCCATACGGCGCATGTCGGGCGCCGCCGTACGAGCCCCGGTCTCGTCGGCCCGGAGGGCGGGGCGTACCGTGGAAAAGAGGTCCGGACGGGGAGGTCCGGCGTGAGCTGCGGGTGGTGGAACGCGATGCGGAAGCGCGGAGAGCCGGAGGTCTTCCGGATCACCGGGGCCCGGCAGGGGCTCGCGGACGACGTCCGGGGCAGGCAGCGGCGCTATGTGATCTCGATGTCGGTCCGGACGCTCTCCGTGATCGCGGCGGCGGTGCTGTGGAACGTGGAGCGGCACGTGGCGATCGTCGCGCTGGCGCTGGGGGTGCTGCTGCCGTACATCGCGGTGGTGATCGCGAACGCGGGGCGCGAGTCGACGCCGAAGCTGCCGTCGGCGTATCTGTCCGCGCCGGTGCGGCCGGCCCTCGGCCCGGCCGACGGCGGGGCGGAATCCGGAGCGGAACGGCCGTACGGGCACGCCTGAGGCGGACCCCTGTGCCCCGGTCACGGAACGTGGCGGGAACGCCGCCGGGAACCTCAAGAAAAGCTCAGATCAATCATGAAGTTCCGGTGCACCGCACCGGGGGTGCCGTGACATACTGCGTACGCGCTCCGCATCCCCCGTCGGAGCGACGGACCGATGCCGGGCAGCTCCCCCCGTGGCTGCTCGGCATCGCCCTTGCTGGACAATGTTCCGGTGATCAATGGTCCCGTGAGTGACGAGAAGCCGGTCTGCTCCGCGAAGGGCTGCCGGGCCGACGCCGTGTGGGTGCTCGCCTGGAACAACCCCAAGGTGCACACGCCGGAGCGGCGCAAGACCTGGCTCGCCTGCGACGAGCACCGCGAGCACCTCTCCCAGTTCCTGGGCGTGCGGGGGTTCCTGAAGGACGTCGTTCCGTTCGCCGAGTGGGACGAGGACGGGACGGGCGGGCCGGAGGCCGGGGACTCAGCCGCCGATCGCTGACATCGGACGGTCGGGCTGGAGGAAGCTCGGGTCGTCCAGGCCCGAGCCGGCCTTCTTCCCCCACATCGCCTTCTTCCACAGCGCGGCGACGTCGGCGTCCGGAGCGTCCGAGCGGAGGACGGCCCGCAGGTCGGTCTCCTCGGAGGCGAAGAGGCAGGTGCGGATCTGGCCGTCGGCGGTGAGCCGGGTGCGGTCGCAGGCCCGGCAGAACGGGCGGGTGACGGAGGCGATGACGCCGACCGTGTGCGGTCCGCCGTCGACGACCCAGCGCTCGGCCGGGGCGGAGCCGCGCTCGTCGGCGCCCTCCTCGGTGAGGGTGAAGCGGGTGCGGAGGGAGTCCAGGATGTCGCCGGCGGTGATCATGCCGTCGCGCTTCCAGCCGTGCTGGGCGTCGAGCGGCATCTGCTCGATGAAGCGGAGCTCGTACCCCTGCTCCATCGCCCAGGCGAGGAGGTCGGGGGCCTCGTCCTCGTTGAGCCCCGGCATCAGGACCGCGTTGACCTTCACGGGGGTGAGGCCGGCGTCGCGGGCGGCGGCCATGCCGTCGAGGACGTCGTGGTGGCGGTCGCGGCGGGTGAGGGTCTTGAAGACCTCGGGCCGCAGGGTGTCCAGCGAGACGTTGACCCGGTCGAGGCCGGCGGCCTTGAGGGCGGCGGCGGTGCGCTTCAGTCCGATGCCGTTGGTGGTCAGGGACATCTTCGGGCGGGGCTCCAGGGCGGCGCAGCGCTCGACGATCCCGACGAGGCCGGGGCGGAGCAGCGGCTCGCCGCCGGTGAAGCGGACCTCGGTGACGCCGAGGTCGGTGACGGCGATCCGGATGAGCCGGACGATCTCGTCGTCGGTGAGGAGGTCGGGCTTGGCCAGCCACTGCAGGCCCTCTTCGGGCATGCAGTAGGTGCAGCGCAGATTGCACCGGTCCGTGAGGGAAACGCGCAGGTCGGTGGCGACTCGGCCGTACGTGTCGAGGAGCACGGTCCCCCTCCCCTTCTCCAGGTTCGCTTCTTTTCCCGAGCCTACGTGACGGCGCGGACATCGGGCAGGGCCCGATTGTCACGAGGACGGCGCCGGCCGCGTCGTAGGACCCTACGACGCGGCCGGCCTCGGAGCGGTGCGACGCGTCAGTGCTGGACGGCGGCGGCGGTGCCGACGCCGGTGAGGGACTTGACCTCCAGTTCGGCGTACTTGCCCGCGTCCGGCTCCTCCTTGGAGAGGAGGGAGCCGAGCCAGCCGAGGAGGAAGCCGAGCGGGATGGAGACGAGGCCGGGGTTCTCCAGCGGGAACCAGTGGAAGTCGACGCCCTTGAACATCGAGCTCGGGCCGCCGGAGACGACCGGGGAGAAGAGGACGAGGACGACGGAGGAGACCAGGCCGCCGTAGATCGACCAGAGCGCGCCCTGGGTGGTGAACCGCTTCCAGAACAGCGAGTAGAGGATCGTCGGCAGGTTGGCGGAGGCGGCGACCGCGAACGCGAGGGCGACCAGGCCGGCGACGTTGAGGTCGCGGGCGAGGGCGCCGAGGGCGATCGAGACGATGCCGATGAAGACCGTGGACCAGCGGGCGGCCCGCATCTCCTGCTTCTCGGTGGCCTGTCCGCGCTTGATCACGTTGGCGTAGATGTCGTGCGCGAAGGACGAGGAGGACGCGAGGGTCAGTCCGGCGACGACGGCCAGGATGGTGGCGAAGGCGACGGCCGAGATGACGGCGAGGAGGATGGCGCCGGCGGTGGAGTCGGCGCCGCCGCCGACCTCCAGGGCGGTCAGCGGGGCCGCGGTGTTGCCGGCCTTGTTGGAGGAGGTGATGGTCTCCGGGCTCAGCAGGGCGGCGGCACCGAAGCCGAGGACGATCGTCATCAGGTAGAAGGCGCCGATGATGCCGATGGCCCAGTTGACCGACTTCCGGGCGGCCTGCGCGGTCGGCACCGTGTAGAAGCGGATCAGGATGTGCGGCAGGCCGGCGGTGCCGAGGACGAGGGCGATGCCGAGGGAGAGGAAGTCGAGCTTCGAGATCTCCGTGACGCCGTACTTGAGGCCGGGCTCCAGGAAGGCGTCGCCCTTGCCGCTGTTGGTGGCGGCGGCGCCGAGCAGGTCGGAGAGGTTGAAGTCGAACTTCAGCAGGATGAGGAAGGTGATGAGGAGGGTGCCGGCGATGAGCAGCACCGCCTTCACCATCTGCACCCAGGTGGTGCCCTTCATGCCGCCGATGGTGACGTAGACGATCATCAGGACGCCGACGAGGGCGACGATCGCGATCTTGCCGCCGTCGCTGGAGATGCCGAGGAGCAGCGAGACGAGGACGCCGGCGCCGGCCATCTGGGCGAGCAGGTAGAAGATCGAGACGACGATGGTGGAGGTGCCGGCGGCGGTGCGGACCGGGCGCTGGCGCATCCGGTAGGCGAGGACGTCGCCCATGGTGAAGCGGCCGGAGTTGCGGAGCGGTTCGGCGACCAGGAGCAGGGCGACGAGCCAGGCGACGAGGAAGCCGATGGAGTAGAGGAAGCCGTCGTAGCCGTAGAGGGCGATGGCGCCGGAGATGCCGAGGAAGGACGCGGCGGACATGTAGTCGCCGGAGATCGCGAGGCCGTTCTGGAAGCCGGTGAACTGCCCGCCGCCGGCGTAGAAGTCGGCGGCGCTGCGGGTCTGCCGGCCGGCCCAGACGGTGATGGCGAGGGTGGCGATCACGAAGGCCGCGAAGAGGGCGATGATCAGCGGCCGGTGCTCGGTGGTGGCGTTGCCGGCGGCGAGCAGGGCGGGGGCGGTGGCGAGGGTGCTGCTCATGCGTCGCCCTCCAGTCGGGCCTTGATGGCCTCGCCCTTGGGGTCGAGGCTGCGGGCGGCGTGGCGGGAGTAGAGCCAGGCGATGAGGAACGTGGTGGCGAACTGGCCGAGGCCGAGGACGAGCGCCACGTTGATGTTGCCGAAGAGGCGGGTGCCCATGAAGCCGCCCGCGTAGTTGGAGAGCAGCACGTAGAGCAGGTACCAGGCGATGAAGGCGATCGTGAGGGGGAACGCGAAGGAGCGGTAGGTGCGGCGGAGTTCGCCGAACTCCTCGCTCGCCTGGACCTCGACGAACTGCTCCGTGGTGGGCCGGGCGGGGCCGGGGTCGGTCCCGGAGCCCTTTCTCTGCGGCGGCGGTGCTTCGGTAGCCACGGAATCTCCTCGTGACGCGGGGACGGACGGCATGGTCAAGGGGGCCTCACCGGGGGGTGCGGGAACGGGGCGCCTGCTGGAGCCCCTCCCCTGCTCAACGGCACGGAGCCGGATGCGAAGTGGTTCAGCGGAGTGGATTTCTCCGCGGGAATCTTCATGAAGTCTTCTCAACTCATTGATGCGCGGGGAGGGGGGCGATAGCTTCACTCGTCATGCACCTGACCGTGCGCAACCCCGTGCCCGGTCAGTACATACGGATGATGTGGAGAACCCATGGCTCATCTGGGATCGAGGCGCGGCCGAGTACTCGCTCTGCCTGCTGGTCTCGCGCTCACCGCTTCGCTCGGCTTCCTCCCCTCCGGCGCCGCCTCCGCCGCGGAGCTGAGCGATGCCCCGGCGGCCGCCACCGTCGCGTCGACGGGCGAGAAGCTCTCGTACGTCGTCAACATCGAGGGCGGTCGCTGGACCGCCGCCTCGGTGAAGAAGGCGATCGCCGCCGCCGGCGGCGAGGTCGTGATCGCGTACGACCAGATAGGCGTGATCGTCGTCCACTCGCAGAACCCGGCCTTCGCGCAGCAGATCCGCGCGGTCCGCGGTGTGGTGTCGGCGGGTGCGACCCGTACCGCCCCGCTCAAGGTCCAGGGCGACGACTCCGTGGGCGACGCTTCGCAGGAGCTGACCGCGGCCGAGGCCACCGCCGCCGCCGCGACCGCCTCCGACGGGCAGGACCCGCTGGAGCCGCTGCAGTGGGACCTGCCGGCCATCAAGGCGGACCAGGCGCACCAGAAGACCCTCGGCAGCAGCAAGGTGACGGTCGCCGTCATCGACACCGGCGTGGACGACACCCACCCGGACCTGGCGCCGAACTTCGACACCGCCGCCTCCGCCAACTGCGTCTCCGGCAAGCCGGACACCACGGCCGGTTCGTGGCGCCCCAACCCGGGCGAGTCGGACCACGGCACCCACGTGGCCGGCACGATCGCCGCCGCCAAGAACGGCGTCGGCGTCACCGGTGTCGCCCCGGGCGTGAAGGTCTCCGGCATCAAGGTGTCCACCCCGGACGGCTTCTTCTACACGGAGGCCGTGGTCTGCGGCTTCGTGTGGGCGGCCGAGCACGGCGTCGACATCACGAACAACAGCTACTACACCGACCCGTGGATGTTCGCCTGCAAGACGGACGAGGACCAGAAGGCCCTCGTCGAGGCGGTCACCCGGGCGACCCGGTACGCGGAGAAGAAGGGCACGGTCAACGTGGCCGCGGCCGGCAACTCCAAGTTCGACCTGGCGGCGGACACCATCACGGACACCTCCAGCCCGAACGACAGCACGGCGGTCACCCGTGACATCGACCCGAGCGAGTGCTTCGACTACCCGGCCCAGCTGCCGGGCGTCGTGACGGTCTCGGCGACCGGCGCGAAGGACCTGAAGGCGTCGTACTCGAACTACGGTCACGGCGTCATCGACATCGCCGCCCCCGGCGGTGACCGCACCGAGTTCCAGACCCCGGACGCCCCGGCGGTCAACGGCCGCATCCTCTCGACCACGGTCAAGGGCGGCTACAACTACAAGGCCGGCACCTCGATGGCGTCGCCGCACGCCGCCGGTGTGCTCGCGCTGCTGAAGTCGACGCACCCGAACGCGAGCCCGGCCGCGCTGAAGGCGCTGCTGTACGCGCAGGCCGACGAGCGCTCCTGCACCAACCCGTACGACATCGACGGCAACGGCACCGTCGACGCCGTCTGCGAGGGCGGCAAGCAGAAGAACGGCTTCTACGGGGCCGGTCTGGTGGACGCGCTGGACGCCGTCCGCAAGCACTGACGCCCGTCGCCGGAAGAGGGCCCCGGTGTGGTCTGCCACACCGGGGCCCTCGCGCCTGTCCGGAGGGTGGCACCGGGTGCCATAGTGCGGGCATGGACAGCACGGTTCGGAGCGGTACGGAAGCGCTGTGGGCGGCTCTCGGCGGCGATCCCGCCCTGGTCGACCGGGTGGAGTACGGCGGGGTGGCGGGGCTGTTGCCGGCCCGGCTGCCGGTGATGGACCTGGCGCGGGCGACGGTCGCGGTCTGCGGGCTCGCGGCCGTGGAGCACGCGCGCGTGGCGGGACCGGTGCGGGTGGACGACGGGGCCGTGGCCACCGCCTTCGTGAGCGAGCGTCACCTGCGGGTGGACGGGCGCGCGCCGGTGAGCTTCGCGCCGCTGTCCCGGTTCTGGCGGGCCTCCGACGGCTGGGTCCGCACCCACGCCAACTACCCGCACCACAAGGCCGCGCTGCTGGCGGCGCTGGGCGTGCCCGACGCGGTGGAGGCGGTCGCGGAGGCGGTCGGCGGACGGACGGCGGCCGGGGTGGAGGAGGCGGTGTACGCCTCCGGGGGCCTCGCGGTGGCGCTGCGGACGCCCGGCGCGTGGGCCGCCCACGAGCAGGGCCGGGAGGTGGCCGCGCGGCCGGTGCTGAGCCGGTCGCGCCTGGACGACGCGCCGCCCCGGCGGCGGACCGGGCCGCTGCGGGTGCTCGACCTGACCCGGGTCATCGCGGGGCCGGTGGCGACCCGGACGCTGGCGCTGCTCGGCGCGGACGTGCTGCGGATCGACCCGCCGGGCCGCCCGGAGCTGCCGGACCAGCACGCGGACACGGACGTCGGGAAGCGGACGGCGGCCCTGGACCTGGACCGGCGCTCGGACCGGCGGACCTTCGACGAGCTGCTGGACGCGGCGGACGTGCTGGTGACCGGCTACCGGCCGGGGGCGCTGGAGCGGTACGGCCTGGAGCGGCCGGGGCTGGTGACGGCCCGGCTGTCGGCGTGGGGCGACTACGGGCCGTGGGGCGGCCGGCGGGGCTTCGACAGCCTGGTGCAGGCGGCCACCGGGATCGCGGTCGTGGAGGGGTCGGCGCAGGAGCCGGGCGCGCTGCCGGCGCAGGCGCTGGACCACGGGACGGGGTATCTGCTGGCGGCGGCGGTGCTGCGGTCGCTGACGGAGCAGGAGCGGGACGGCGGCAGCCGGCTGGTCCGGCTGGCGCTGGCGCAGACCGGGCACTGGCTGGCGCACGGGCTGCCCCGGTACGACCCCGGGCGGTACCTCACGGAGTCGGAGGGGCCGCTGGGGCGGCTGCGGCACGCGGTGTCGCCGGTGGCGTACGAGGGCGGCCCGGCGGGCTGGTCGCGCCCGCCGGGCGTCGCGGGCGCTGACGCCCCGGTGTGGGCTACGGGGTGACGAGGACCTTGAGGGCGGTGCGCTCGTCCATGGCCTTGTAGCCGCCGGGGACGCCGTCGAGGCCGACGGCGAGGTCGAAGACCGGCGACGGGTCGATGGTGCCGTCGAGGACGTCGGGGAGCAGTTCGGGGATGTAGGCGCGCACGGGGGCGACGCCGCCGCGCAGCGCGATGTTCCGGTCGAACATGACGGAGAGGTCGAGGCCGGTGCCGGAGCCGTGCGGGACGCCGACGTAGCCGATGGAGCCGCCGTCGCGGGTGATGTTCACGGCGGTCCGCATGGACTGCTCGGTGCCGACGGCCTCGATGACGCCGTGGGCGCCCTGCCCGCCGGTGAGTTCGCGGACGGCGGCCTCGGCGGCCTCGCCGCGCTCGGCGACGACGTCGGTGGCGCCGAAGGCGCGGGCGATGTCGGTACGGGCGGTGTGCCGGCCCAGCGAGATGATCCGCTCGGCGCCGAGGCGGCGGGCGGCGAGGACGCCGCAGAGGCCGACGGCGCCGTCGCCGACGACGGCGACGGTGGAGCCGGGGCGGACGCCGGCGCCGAGGGCGGCGTGGTGGCCGGTGCCCATGACGTCGGAGAGCGCGAGCAGGGCGGTCAGCAGCCGGTCGTCGGAGGCGGCGCCGGCCGGGAGCTTGACGAGGGTGCCGTCGCCGAAGGGGACGCGCACGGCCTCGCCCTGGCCGCCGTCGGAGCCCACCGAGCCCCAGAAGCCGCCGCGCGGGCAGGAGGTCTGGAGGCCCTCGGCGCAGTACTCGCAGGTGCCGTCGGACCAGACGAAGGGGGCGACGACCAGGTCGCCGGGGGTGAAGCCGCGGACCTCGGAGCCGGTCTCCTCGACGACGCCGAGGAACTCGTGGCCGATGCGCTGGCCGGGCTGCCGGGCGGACTCGCCGCGGTAGGCCCACAGGTCGCTGCCGCAGATGCAGGCGCGCAGGACCCGGACGACGACGTCCGTGGGGTCCTGGACGACCGGGTCGGGCACCTCCTCCACGCGCATGTCGTACGGGGCATGGATGGTGGTGGCGCGCATGGTTCCTCGCTGTCAGCAGTTCGTACGACATTCACCGTACATCGCTCGCCCCGAGCCGGCCCGCCCGCAGGATTCCGGTGGTCAGCAGGGACTGGGCGGCGAGGTAGGTCAGCATCACCCAGAAGTCGGGCGCGGGGAGCGCGGGCCGGCCGGCGATGCCGGTGGCGATGAGGGTGTCGGAGAGCAGGAAGAGGGCGCCGCCGGTGCCGGCGAGGACGCCGAGGGAACCGGCGCGGCAGGCCGTCGCCGCGAGCAGCAGGGAGTAGCCGGCGACCGGGATCCGCAGGTCGGCGGGGAGGTCGGGCCAGAGGGCGGTGAGGGTGCCGGCGAGAGCGGCGGCGTAGAGGGCGCCGAGCGCCGGGGAGGTGCGGCGGCGGCCGAAGAGCGCCAGGTAGCAGAGGTGGCCGAGGGCGAAGGAGCCCATGCCGGCGAGGAAGGCCGCGTCGCCGTCGAGCAGCAGCAGGACGTCGCCGCCCCAGCCGAGGAGGAGCGCGGCGAGGAGCAGCCGCGGGGCGCCGAGGGTGGCGGCGTACGCGGCGAGCAGCGGCATCAGGAGGGGCTTGGCGATCAGGTGCCCGGTGTCGGCGCCGGCGAGCAGCGAGCCGAGGTCGACGGCGGCGGCGAGGAGGAAGGCGGCCGCCAGGGCACGGGTGAGGGCGGGGCGGGCCGCGGCCGGGCGGGGGACGGCGGTCGGGGTCGTCACGCGGCGGGCTCCGGGGCGGTCGGGTGCGGCATGGCGCCGACGGTACGACGCGGACCCGGGGCGGGGACAGACCTCGTTACCGACGAGTATGCGCGGGCCGTCGCGGGGTCACGAGGTCTCGCGGGCTCACGAGGTCTCTCGCGGGCTCACGAGGTCTCTCGCGGGGTCAGACCCCCGCCACGTCGAGGAGGGAGCCGGCCGCGTAGGTGACGGCCATGGCGAGCGCGCCGCCGGCGACGGTGCGGAGGGTGGCCCGGGCGGCGGGGGCGGCGGCCAGCCGGGCGGCCCACCAGCCGGTGGCGGTGAGGGCGGCGAGGACCGAGGCGACGGTGACCCAGAGGCGGACGGAGGCGGGCGGGAGGACGATCGCGAGGAGCGGGAGGAGGGCGCCCGCGGTGAAGGCGAGGAAGCTGGCCCAGGCGGCGTGCCACGGGTTGGTGAGGTCGTCGGGGTCGATGCCGAGCTCCACGCGCGCGTGGGCGCGCAGGGCGTCGCGTGCGGTGAGCTGTTCGGCGGCCTCGCGGGCCACGTCGGGGCTGAGGCCGCGGGCGGTGAGGAGGTCGGTCAGCTCGTCGAGTTCGGCGGCGGGGCTGTCGCGCAGCTCGCGCTTCTCGGTGGCGAGGGCGGCGTCCTCGGAGTCGCGCTGGACGGAGACGGAGACGTACTCGCCGGCGGCCATGGAGAGGGAGCCGGCGAGCAGGCCGGAGAGTCCGGCGGTGAGCAGGGCGGCCTGGGACTCGGTGGCGCCTGCGACGCCGACGACCAGGCCGGCGGTGGAGACGATGCCGTCGTTGGCCCCGAGCACGGCGGCCCGGAGCCAGTTGAGCCGGGAACCGAGGCCGCCGCCGTGGGCCGGGTCGGGGGCGGGGGGTGCGGTCACCCCTGGAGGGTCGCACCCGCCGGCCCGCCGGGCGGGGAGCGACCCGCACGCGCGCGTGCCTCTCCCCCGTCCCCGGGAACGCGCGCAGATGGCTGACCGGGCGTCAGAGAGTGAGCGGGCCCCGGCCCCGTCGCCGGCCGGCGGGGGACCCCGGGACCGCCCGCGCCGACCGCCGCGCGCCCGCGCGTCAGCGCGCCGGCAGCCGCGCGGCGTCGGTCCGCGCGCGGGGTGACGGGCCGGCAGGTCGCCGTACCGACCACCACCACAGGGGACATCAGGGACAAGCCGGACACCGGGGACGGGAGTGTCGGTCGCGGGCCGTATTCTCAGTGACCATGCTCGACGACCGCACGACAGCAGCGACATGGCCGGCCGCGTACCCCCAGGGTTACGCGGTCGTCGACGTGGAGACCACCGGTCTCGCCCGCGACGACCGGATCGTGTCCGCCGCCGTCTACCGCCTCGACGCGCAGGGACACGTGGAGGACCACTGGTACACGCTGGTGAACCCGGAGCGGGATCCGGGACCGGTGTGGATCCACGGCCTCACCAGCGACGTCCTCGAAGGGGCGCCGCTCTTCGCGCAGATCGCCGAGGAGTTCTCGGCCCGCCTCGACGGCCGCGTCCTCGTCGCGCACAACGCGATGTTCGACTGGCAGATGATCGCCCGGGAGTACGCGCGCGCCGAGCTGACCGCGCCGGTGAGGCAGCGGCTGTGCACCATCGCGCTCGCCAAGGAGCTGGCGCTGCCGCTGCCCAACCACAAGCTGTCCTCGCTGGCCGCCCACTTCGGCGTGGTGCAGCAGCGCGCGCACGACGCCCTCGACGACGCGCGCGTGCTCGCCGAGGCGTTCCGCCCGAGCCTGCACGCGGCGGCGGAGCGGGGCGTCCGGCTGCCGCTGCTGGAGTGCCGCCCGCTCACCGAGTGGGCCGCCGCGCCGGCCCGCCCGCTGATCGGCCACCAGTCCTCGTACCGCGCGGGCGGCTGGCGCCCCTCGCGGAAGCGGCCGGCCTGCCCGTACCCCAACCCCGGCCGGTACGAGAGCGACAAGCCGCTCAAGCAGGGCATGCGGGTCGCCTTCTCCGGCGACACCTCCGTCGACCGCGAACTCCTGGAGGACCGCACGGTCGAGGCCGGGCTGCACGTCGCGACCTCGGTCTCCCGGCTCACCAGCCTGCTGGTGACCAACGACCCGGACGCCGGCACCTCCAAGACGGTCAAGGCGAAGAGCTTCGGCACCCCGATCCTCGACGAGGCCGCCTACGCCCACCTGCTGCGCGACGTCGCCCCGGCAGACGGGTGACACCCCGGCCCCGGCGGGCGTGCCGCGCGGCGCGCGCGGAGCCGGGGGCCCACCCTGTGGCGCATGGCACGTTGTGAGGTCTGCGGAAACGACTACGGCATGTCCTTCGAGGTCCATGCCCAAGGGGCGGTGCACGTCTTCGACTGCTTCGCCTGCGCCATCCACCGCATGGCGCCCATCTGCGAGCACTGCCGGGTCCAGATCATCGGGCAGGGCGTCGAGGTCGAGGGGAACTGGTACTGCGGCGCCCACTGCGCCCGCGCGGAGGGGAAGGCGGGCATCGTCGACCGGGTGTGAGCCCCTTTCCCGGTCCCTGAGGAACAAGCGAAGAAACGATCCTTGTCGCCGGCGGGCGACCGCCCCGGCGGGCGGCACCCGCCGGCGAGGGCGCCCCGCCCCCGTGGCGCCCGTCACCCGACCCCCTGTGCGGGCGCTCCCGGGCCGGACTGTACGGTCGTGGGGTGTACCGCTTCCTGTTGTCCCGGCAGTGGGTGATCCTCACCCTCGTCGCCCTCGTGCTCATCCCCGTGATGGTCGAGCTGGGCTTCTGGCAGTTCCACCGGCACGAACGCCGGGTCGCCCAGAACACCCTGATCGAGGACAACCTGAAGGCCCGGCCGGTCCCGGTCGAGGAGCTCACCTCCCCCGGCCACGTCGTCCCCCGCGCCGACTACTGGCGCCAGGTCACCGCCACCGGCACCTTCGACACCGCCCACGAGGTGGTCGTCCGCCGCCGCACCTCCTCCGACGACCGGATCGGCGCGCACGTCCTCACCCCGCTGGTCCTCCGGGACGGCACCGTCGTCCTCGTCAACCGGGGCTGGGTGCCCGCCGCCGCGAACCAGCGCGACTACCCCGACGTCCCGCCCGCCCCCAAGGGCGAGGTCACCGTCACCGGCCGCCTCAAGGCGGACGAGACCACCGGCGCCAGCGGCATCAAGGACCTCAAGGGCCTGCCGGACCGTCAGGTGATGCTCATCAGCAGCGGCCAGCAGGCCGAGCTCATCGGCCGCGAGGTGCTGGGCGGGTACATCGAGCAGACCGAGCCCGAGGCGACCGGCGGCTCCCCCGAGCAGATCCCCGCGCCGGACCACGACTCGATCGGCGCCCACATGGCGTACGCCGTCCAGTGGTGGCTCTTCGCCGCCGGCGTGCCGGTCGGCTGGTTCGTCCTCGTCCGCCGCGAGAAGCGCGACCGGGAGGCGGCAGCGGCGGCCGGCGACACCACCCCCGGAGACGGCCCGGACGGTCCCGGAGCCCCGCGCGAGGACGACGGAGCGGCCCGGGCCGCGACGCCCCGCTGATTGACCGCCGCCGCGCGCGGGAACAGCCCAGAGCGTGACCCGACGCATCGACGACTACGCCCTGATCGGCGATCTCCAGACCGCCGCGCTCGTCGGCCGCGACGGCTCGATCGACTGGCTCTGCCTCCCCCGCTTCGACTCCGCCGCCTGCTTCGCCGCCCTCCTCGGCGACGAGGACAACGGCCACTGGCGGATCGCCCCCCGGGGCGCCGGCACCTGCACCTCCCGCCGGTACGCCGAGGACACCCTGGTCCTGGAGACCTTCTGGGAGACCCGCACCGGCAGCGTCAAGGTCGTCGACTTCATGCCCCAGCGGGACCGCGCCCCGGACGTCGTCCGGATCGTCGAGGGCCTCAGCGGCCGCGTCGACATGAGCGCCGTGCTCCGCCTCCGCTTCGACTACGGCTCCGTCGTGCCGTGGATGCGGCGCTCGGAAGGCCACCGCGTCGCCGTCGCCGGACCCGACGCCGTCTGGCTGCGCAGCGAACCCGCCGTGAAGACCTGGGGCCAGCAGTACGCCACCTGCTCCTCCTTCACCGTCGCCGCCGGCGAGAAGGTCGCCTTCGTGCTCACCTGGCACCCCTCGCACGAACACCGGCCCGCGCTCGTCGACCCCTTCGAGGCCCTGGAGCACGCGCTCGCCGACTGGCGCGCCTGGACCGCCCGCTGCGCCTACCGGGGCCCGTACCGCTCCGCAGTGGTCCGCTCCCTCATCACCCTCAAGGCGCTCACCTACGCCCCCACCGGCGGGATCGTCGCCGCCCCCACCACCTCGCTGCCGGAGGAGATCGGCGGCGTGCGGAACTGGGACTACCGGTCCTGCTGGCTGCGCGACTCCTCCCTCACCCTCGGCGCGCTGCTCGCCGCCGGATACGCCGACGAGGCCGCCGCCTGGCGCGACTGGCTGCTCCGCTCGGTCGCCGGCGACCCCGCCGACCTCCAGATCATGTACGGCCCGGCCGGCGAGCGGCGGCTCCCCGAACTCACGCTGCCCTGGCTGCGCGGCTACGCCGGCTCGGCCCCGGTGCGGATCGGGAACGCGGCCGTCGAGCAGTTCCAGCTCGACGTGTACGGCGAGGTCATGGACTCCCTGCACCTGGCGCGGGAGGCCGGCATCCCGCCCGAGCGGCACGCCTGGAACCTCCAGCTGAGCCTGCTCGGCTTCCTGGAGTCGCACTGGCGCGAACCCGACGAGGGGCTGTGGGAGGTGCGCGGCCCGCGCCGCCACTTCACCCACTCCAAGGTGATGGCCTGGGTCGCGGCCGACCGGGCGGTGCGGACCCTGGAGGCCGACCGGTCGCTGCCCGGGGAGCCGGACCGCTGGCGGGCGCTGCGAGACGCGATCCACGCGGACGTCTGCGCGAAGGCGTACGACCCGGTGCGGAACACCTTCACCCAGTCGTACGGCTCGGCCGGGCTCGACGCCGCCACCCTGCTGATCCCCCGGGTCGGGTTCCTGCCGCCGGACGACCCCCGGGTCGTCGGCACGGTGGACGCGGTGCGGGCCGAGCTCACCCACGAGGGCTTCCTGCGGCGCTACACCCCCGACTCCCGCGCGATCGACGGACTGCCGGGGCGCGAGGGCACGTTCCTCGTCTGCTCCTTCTGGCTCGCCGACGCGCTGCGCATGACCGGGCGCCGGGAGGAGGCCCGGGAGCTGTTCGAGCGGCTGGTGCGGCTCACCAACGACGTGGGGCTGCTGGCGGAGGAGTACGACCCGGTGAGCGGCCGGCAGCTCGGCAACTTCCCGCAGGCGTTCAGCCACGTCGGCCTGGTGGGGACGGCGCTCGCGCTGCCCTGGGACGAGACGGCAGGATAGGCCCATGGATCTTGGACTGAAGGACCGCGTGTACGTCGTCACCGGCGCGACCCGGGGACTGGGCCGGGCCTCCGCGGAGGCGCTGCTCGCCGAGGGCGCCCGGGTGCTGATCACCGGCCGCCGGGAGGCGACCGTCGCCGAGGCCGTCGCCGAGCTGGGCGAGGGCGCGGCGGGCGTCGCCGCCGACAACGACGACCCGGCGACCCCGGCCCGGCTGATCGCGGAGGCCCGCGCCCGGTTCGGCGGCTTCGACGGCATCCTCATCAGCGTCGGCGGCCCGGCGCCGGGCTTCGCCGCGGACAACACCGACGAGGAGTGGGCGGCGGCCTTCGGCACCGTCTTCCTCGGCGCGGTGCGGCTCGCCCGGGCGGCGGCCGAGACGCTGGGCGAGGGCGGGGTGATCGGCTTCGTCCTGTCGCAGTCGGTGCACGAGCCGATCGCGGGCCTGACCATCTCGAACGGGCTCCGCCCCGGCCTCGCCGGCTTCGCGAAGTCCCTCGCCAACGACCTGGGGCCGCGCGGGATCCGGGTGGTCGGTCTGCTGCCGAGCCGGATCGACACCGACCGGGTGCGGCAGCTCGACGCGCTGTCGGGCGACGCGGAGGCCGCCCGCTCGGCCAACGAGCTGGCGATCCCGCTGCGCCGCTACGGCACCCCGGAGGAGTTCGGCCGCACGGCCGCCTTCGTCCTCTCCCCCGCCGCGTCCTACCTGACGGGGCTGATGCTGCCGGTGGACGGCGGCGCCCGCCGCGGCTTCTGACGGCGGTCCGGCGGGGGGCCGGGCGTCAGGTGACCCGGCGGGCCCGGTGCTTGACCGCGCGGAGCCGGGCCTCGGTGGGCAGGGCGTCCAGGCCCGCCGAGGAACGGGCGCGGGCCAGCGCCTCGCCGCTGAGGCCGGCCAGCGCCTCGCCCGGGGAGGCGTACGGCTCCAGCTGGAGCGCGATCCGGGTGCGGGGGGCGCTGCGGCGGCCGGTGAGGGCCACCTTGGCCTGGGCCACGCCGTCCTGGGCGGCGGCGTCCGCCTCCAGGGCGCCCGCCAGGGCCCGGCCGCGCACCGCGGCGGCCTCGCCGTCGCCGGTGTCGACCAGGACCTCGGCGAGCCGCGCGCGGCGGAACTGGGCGAGCAGCCACCACAGGGCGAGCAGGACGAGGACGCCGAGGACGGCGATGACGGTCGGCCACCACCAGCCCTCGTCGCGCCACCGCGTCCGGTCGGCGGCGGTCAGGAGCACGTCGTCGGGGCCCGACCAGGGCCACCAGGACGGGACGGGCAGGTCGAGGCCGGCGGCGAGGACGGCGCCGCCGGCGGCGACGAGGAGCAGCCCGGCGAGGCCGAGCAGGACGCGGTTGACCCGCCGCAGGACGGCGGTGACGGGTGCGTTCACGGGCGGGTCACCCCTTCGGGGACGGGCGGTCGACCCGGACGGTCAGCGCGGGCGGGCGGGCCAGCCCGAGCTCCGCGATGCCGGCGGTGAGGACGTTCCGGACGTCGGTGCGGACGTCGTCGAGCGGGCGGAAGTGGGAGACGGCCCGGACGGCGACCTTGGCGCGGCCGACCCGGACCTTCACGGACTGCACGCCGGAGACCTCCATGGCGCGGTCGCGCAGGGCGAGCGCGGCGGCGTCCCGGTCGAGGCCGGCCCGCACGTCGGGGTGGGTGCGGCGCATCGGCAGCACGCCCCGCAGGCCGGGGGTGACCGCCAGCACCAGCAGCCAGAGGCCCAGGAGGACGACGGCGGCGGCCACCGCGAGGGTGGCGGCGCTGTCGAGGGGCCGGGTCGCGAGCGCGTCGGCGAGTTCGCGCCGCCAGCTCATGGCGGTGCGGTCGGCGCGGACGGCGGCGACGTCGTACAGCAGCAGACCGGTGCCGGCGAGGACGGCGGCGGCGAGCAGCGCGGCGGGGACGCGCCGGACGGACCAGAAGCGCCGGACCCGCGCGGTGCCGGGGTCGTCGGCGAGGACGGGGACGCCGCCGGCGACGCTCGCGCCGCCCGGGCCGCCCGCGTCCCCGCCGTCGGTGCCGTCGCCGGGGCCGGGGCCCGGGTCGGTGCCGGGGCCGGTCCGCCGGGGGTCGAGGGGCCGTTCGGGTGTCGTCATGCGAGCCGGCCCTTCCTGGCGGCGGGAGTGGTGTGCGGGGAGTGGAGCCGCTCGACGTGCACGGAGACCTCGTGGACCTCCATCCCGACCAGCTCCTCGACCCGGCTGCGGACCCGGCCGCGTACGGCTCCGCAGCGACGGCCGATGTCGGTCGGGTAGCCGAGTTCGAGGCTGACCGAGATGCGGGCGGCGTCCCGGTGGACGACGACCGAGGCGTGCGGCCCGTGGCCGCCCTCCGGCACGCCGCCCAGGGCTTCCCGGGCGGCCTGCGCGGAGATCTTCGCGACCACCCGGTCGGCGATCGTGGTCGCGCCCCGTTCACGTACCGGAGGCCGTGCCGTCGGATCCGTGGGCACCCGGCGTCACCGCCGCCGGTCGCCACGGTCGCGGCCCCGGAGCAGGTCGCCGGGTTCGAGGTCGCCGTCGAGGAAGCGGCCGACCACGAAGCCGATCGCCCCCAAGGCCGCGACCAGCAGGAACGCCCCGAAGCCGCCGAAGTATCCGGCGAAGCCGAGACCCATGCCGGCCAGCAGGCCGACCACCGCCATGCTCATGTGCTGAACCCCTTTCCGAGGTGTGCGGGTGCCTTGCCCGTGGACGGCTACTGGAGCCGCGACTCGGGCTCCTCTTCCTCGTCGTCGGGCAGCTTCACGTCGCTGACCGCGATGTTGACCTCGACGACCTCCAGGCCGGTCATCCGTTCCACGGCCGCGATCACGTTCTCGCGGACGGCTCCGGCGACGTCGTTGATGGAGACGCCGTAGTCGACGACGATCTCCAGGTCGAGGGCGGTCTGCACCTCGCCGACCTCGACCTTCACGCCGCGGGTGACGCTCGACTTGCCGCCGCCCCCGCCGGGGACCCGGTCGCGCACGGCGCCGAAGGTGCGGGAGAGGCCGCTGCCCATGGCGTGGACGCCGACGACGTCCCGGGCGGCCATTCCGGCGATCTTCTCGACCACGCCGTCGGCGATGGTGGTGCGGCCCCGGGTGGCGGCGGCACCGCCGCCCTTGCGGGTGATCTGGGTGCTCTCGGCGCTGCGTTCGCTGTCCGTCATCTAGATTCAGCCCCTTTCGGGTTATTTCGGGCTTCTTGGCCCACACTAAGGGCGGTTCCCCGACACCGCTCCGGGGATACGGCAGGCTGGGGCAATGACGATGGGTGACGGATGGGCCGAGGTGGTGCGCGACCGCTTGGCGCCGGGCAGGCTGCTGCCGCTCGGCACGGCGGCGGACGGCGTGTGGCTCGCGGAGCGCGCGGCCCGGCAGGTGCTGGAGCGGGCGGTGCTCGCGGTACGGGGCGCGGTGCCGGGTCCGCTGCGGATCGGCGCGGCGGAGGAGGCTCCGGAGGCGGTGCCGGGGCCGTTCCCGGTGCCGCCGGGCGGGGTGCCGGCGGGACCGCTGCGGATCACGGCGGAGCTGGCGGTGGTGGCGTCCGGGCGGCCGCTGCCGGAGACGGCGGGGGAGGTGCGGGAGGCGCTGCTCGCGGCGGCGCGGGGGCTCGACCTGGCGGTGACGGAGGTCGACCTGCGGGTGGCGGAGCTGCTGGAGGAGGCGCCCGCGCCCGGAGAACCGGCTCCCCCGCCGCCGGACCGGACTCCGCCCGCGTCCGAGGACCCGGCGGGCCGGGCGGTGCTGGCGGTGCCGGGCGTGGTGGCGCTGGCGGACGCACTGGGCGCGCCGGTGCACCGGACGGCGGACGCGGTCCGGGTGGAGTGCGCGGTGGCGGTGGGGCGCCCGCCGGCGGAGGTGGCCCGGGCGGCGCGCGCGGCGGCGGCCACGGCGGCCCCGGAGGGTGCCGCGGTCACGGTGGTGGTGACGGAGCTGCGCTGACGCGCCGGGGTCCGGGCCGGCGCGCGGGCCGGCCCGGGCGGGCGTCAGTCGCCGAGGCCGGCCAGGTCGCGCAGGCGGCGGGCCTGGGCGGCGCGCTCGGCGACGCGCTGCTCCTCGTACGAGCGGCCGGCGGCACCCTGGAGCAGCGCCTTGGTCTCGACGACCGCGTCGCGCGGCGCGGCGAGCAGGGCGGCGCTCAGGTCCCGTACCGTCGCGTCGAGTTCGGCGGCGGGCACGGCGATGTTGGCCAGGCCGATGCGCTCGGCCTCGTCGGCGTGGACGAAGCGGCCGGTGGCGCAGATCTCCAGCGCGCGGGCGTAGCCGACGAGCGACACGAGCGGGTGCGTCCCGGTGAGGTCGGGGACGAGGCCCAGGCTGGTCTCGCGCATCGCGAACTGCACGTCCTCGGCGACGACCCGCAGGTCGCAGGCGAGGGCGAGCTGGAAGCCCGCACCGATGGCGTGGCCCTGGACGGCCGCGATGGACACGAGGTCGCTGCGGCGCCACCAGGTGAACGCCTCCTGGTACTCGGCGATGACCGCGTCGAGGTCCGCGTCGGACCCGCGCGCCATGTCGAGGAAGGACGGCTCCCCGTCGAAGCCCTCGGGCGTGAACGCCTGCCGGTCGAGTCCGGCGGAGAAGGACTTGCCCTCACCCCGCAGGACGACGATCCGCACGCTGCCCGGAAGAGACCGGCCGGCTTCCGTCAACGCCCGCCACAGAGCGGGAGACTGGGCGTTGCGCTTCGCCGGGTTGGTCAGGGTCACCGTGGCAACGGCGTCCTCGACGGTGAGCCGTACACCGTCCTTGTCGAAGACGAGCTGGGAGTCGTCGGGCGTGGTCATGGGGCGCCTCCGGTTCCGGTGCAGCACTGCATCCGATGCTAAGTGACTGCACAGTAACCACCGGGTCGGTCGCAGGACCGACCGGGTGCCCACCGGGAGGGTCCCGGTGGACCGGTCGAGCCGCCCCCGGCGTCAGGCCGAGGCTGCCTTCTTGCCCCGGGTCGCTCCGCCGCGACCACGCAGCGTCACTCCGGATTCGCTGAGCATCCGGTGGACGAATCCGTAGGAGCGGCCCGTTTCCTCGGCCAGCGCCCGGATGCTCGCACCGGAGTCGTACTTCTTCTTCAGGTCTGCCGCGAGCTTGTCGCGCGCGGCGCCGGTCACCCGGCTGCCCTTCTTCAGAGTCTCGGCCACCCGTGCCTCCTCATGGGAAGTGCGCTCTGGACTTCTCATGATCACCCCTCCCCGTCCTCCTGGCCACCCATTCGACAAGGTCCGTCCTGCCGGGTTTGCGGACGAGTACGGCGTCCTCACGATCGGAAGCTGTCATTCCGCGCGGCTGGAACCCGACGGTCGGATGAATGGATCAAGGGACCGGCAGGTCAGCACCATCGTCCGAACATGCGTACGGCACGAGCCCTGCCGGAAGGATTCGGCAGAGGCCCGCGCCGTGGGTACGAGACCTTCTCACTCAGATGACGGATCCGGCGATGAGCCGAATGATCCAGTGCGGGCTCAGGCCAGGGCGACCAGGTCCGCGTAGTCCGGGCCCCACAGGTCCTCGACGCCGTCCGGGAGCAGGATGATCCGCTCGGGGTCGAGCGCCTCGACGGCGCCCTCGTCGTGGGTGACCAGGACGACCGCCCCCTTGTAGGTGCGCAGCGCGCCGAGGATCTCCTCGCGGCTCGCGGGGTCGAGGTTGTTGGTCGGCTCGTCGAGCAGCAGCACGTTGGCCGAGGAGACGACCAGGGTCGCCAGCGCGAGCCGGGTCTTCTCGCCGCCGGAGAGCACCCCGGCCGGCTTGTCGACGTCGTCGCCGGAGAAGAGGAAGGAGCCGAGCACCTTGCGGACCTCGACCAGGTCGAGGTCGGGCGCGGCGGAGCGCATGTTCTCCAGGACCGTGCGGTCGGGGTCCAGGGTCTCGTGCTCCTGCGCGTAGTAGCCGAGCTTGAGGCCGTGGCCGGGGGTGACCTGGCCGGTGTCGGGCTGCTCGACGCCGCCGAGGAGGCGCAGCAGGGTGGTCTTGCCGGCGCCGTTGAGGCCGAGGATGACGACGCGGGAGCCCTTGTCGATGGCCAGGTCGACGTCGGTGAAGATCTCCAGGGAGCCGTACGACTTCGACAGGCCCTCCGCGGTGAGCGGGGTCTTGCCGCAGGGCGCGGGCTCGGGGAAGCGCAGCTTGGCGACCTTGTCCGAGACGCGGACCGCCTCCAGGCCGGAGAGCAGGCGCTCGGCGCGCTTGGCCATGTTCTGCGCGGCGACGGTCTTGGTGGCCTTGGCGCGCATCTTGTCGGCCTGCGAGTTGAGCGCGGCGGCCTTCTTCTCGGCGTTCTGGCGCTCGCGCTTGCGGCGCTTCTCGTCGGCCTCGCGCTGCTGCTGGTACAGCTTCCAGCCCATGTTGTAGACGTCGATGACGGAGCGGTTGGCGTCCAGGTAGAAGACCTTGTTGACGACGGTCTCGACCAGGTCGACGTCGTGGGAGATCACGATGAAGCCGCCGCGGTAGGTCTTGAGGTAGTCGCGGAGCCAGGTGATCGAGTCGGCGTCGAGGTGGTTCGTGGGCTCGTCGAGGAGCAGGGTGTCGGCGTCCGAGAAGAGGATCCGGGCCAGCTCGATCCGGCGGCGCTGACCGCCGGAGAGGGTGTGCAGCGGCTGGCCGAGGACGCGGTCGGGCAGGCCGAGGGCGGCGGCGATGGTGGCCGCCTCGGCCTCGGCGGCGTACCCGCCCTTGGTGAGGAACTCGGTCTCCTGGCGCTCGTACTGCTTGAGGGCCTTCTCGCGGGTGGCGCCGGAGCCGTTCGCGATCCGCTCCTCGTTCTGCCGCATCTTGCGGATCAGGACGTCGAGGCCGCGGGCGGACAGGACGCGGTCGCGGGCGAGGACGTCGAGGTCGCCGGTGCGCGGGTCCTGCGGGAGGTAGCCGACCTCGCCGGAGCGGGTGATGGTGCCGGCGGCGGGCTGGCCCTCGCCGGCCAGGCACTTGGTGAGGGTGGTCTTGCCGGCGCCGTTGCGGCCGACGAGGCCGATGCGGTCGCCCTTGGCGACGCGGAACGAGGCGTTCTCGATGAGGATGCGGGCGCCGGCGCGCAGCTCGATGCCGGAAGCGGTGATCACGGACAGACTCCAGTGGGGGAATGCGGTGGACGACGGCGGGTGACGGGCTGCGGCCCCGCTAGTGCACCCAGGGGAGGATCAGCCAGTGAAGAATGCCCATGCGGCCATTCTATCGGGCGCATGCAACTGGTTTTCGGCCACGCGGGCGACGGGACCGTGTTCGGGACCTTCCCCTCATCGCTCACCAGGGGGAACAAAAGGGGCGGTGCGCGCGGGAGCGGCCGATACTCGGCGGAGGGCGGCGGTCGCGCCGCCGCGGTGACGCGGAGGTGGACCGTGCAGTTCGACGACGACGCCCGTCTGGACACCTCCGAGGTGAAGGACGTCCGCGGCAGCCGCATCCCCGGCGGGAAGGCGACCGTCGGCGGCGGCCTCGTCGGCCTCATCGCCCTGGTCCTCGGCGTCCTCTTCGGGGTCGGCCCCGACCAGCTGGGCCTCTCCGGCGGCGGCGAGGACGAGCCCGCCGCCTCCGCCTCCTCCGCGGCCGAGGTGAACCGGTCCTGCCGGACCGGCGCGGACGCCAACACCCGCGAGGACTGCCGGACCGTCGCCGTCGTCAACAGCCTCCAGGACTACTGGCGCGGGGAGTACGCCCGCCGCGGCGGCGCCTACACCGACGCCTCCACCGTGCTGTTCAGCCGACGGGTCGGCACGGCCTGCGGCGCGGCGACCTCCGCCGTCGGACCCTTCTACTGCCCCGGCGACCGGAAGGTCTACCTGGACCTCGGCTTCTTCGAGGAGCTGCGGACCCGGTTCGGCTCCAGCGGCGGCCCCTTCGCCCAGGCGTACGTGGTGGCCCACGAGTACGGGCACCACGTGCAGAACCTGATGGGGACGCTCGGCCGGGCCCAGGACGGGCGGACCGGCGCGGACTCCAACGCGGTCCGGGTCGAGCTCCAGGCGGACTGCTACGCGGGCGTCTGGGCCCGGCACGCGACGAGCACCCCCGACGAGTCCACCGGCCGGCCACTGATCACGCGCCTCGACGAGACGGACATCCGGGACGGCCTGGACGCGGCGGCGGCCGTGGGCGACGACCGGATCCAGGAGCGCTTCCAGGGGCGGGTCACCCCGGAGAGCTGGACGCACGGCTCGGCGGCACAGCGCCAGGAATGGTTCGCCACCGGCTACCGGACCGGCGACATGGCACGGTGCAACACCTTCCGCTGACCGGCCGGCGGGCCGCCGGTGCCCGCGCGGGCGGACGCCGCCTGACAGACTGTGTTCCAGGTCACATGTGACCTGGAGCCCGACCGACCGAGAGGGAGTGAGCGGGATGTCCGAGGCACCCGACATCTGTCCGGCCCTGAAGTACCGGGACGCGAAGGCGGCGATCCGGCTGCTCACGGAGGCGTTCGGCTTCACCGCGACGGCGGTGTACGAGGGCGAGGACGGCCTGGTCGCGCACGCCGAGCTCAGCTACGGCAACGGCACGGTGATGCTCGGCAGCACCGGCACCGACAGCGTCTTCGACAAGGCGATGGGCGCGGGCGGGCCGGTGGGGGTCTACGTCCGCGTGCGGGACGTGGACGAGCACCACGCCCGGGCCGTCGAGCACGGCGTGGAGATCGTGATGCCGCCCACCGACCAGGAGTACGGCTCCCGGGACTACATGGCGAAGGACGCCGAGGGCAACGTGTGGAGCTTCGGCACGTACGCCCCCGGCAGCGGCTGACCCGCCGCCCCCTCGCCGCTCCGTCAGGCGCCGCCCGTGTGCACCTGGAACGCGGCCCGGCGGACCGCCTTCGCCAGGGCCGGGTCCGGGTGGGCGGCGGCCAGCGCCACCAGCACCTGCACGGTCCGCGGATGGCCGACGGCCCTGATCTCGTCGAGCAGCGCCGGCACCGTGCCCTGCACGGCCGAGTCCAGGTGCCGCACCAGCAGCTCGCTCTCGCCGTGGTCCGCGACGGCCGCCGCGGTGTCCACCCACAGCCAGGTCGCCTCCTCGCGGGTCAGGACCTCCGGGGCGTCGTCGGGGTCGGTGCCCTCGTACTCGGCGAGCCACAGCAGCGCGTACGGGCGCAGCGACGGCTCCGCGAGCGCGGCCCGGACCTCCGCCTCCGCGGGGGCGCCGACGACCCGCAGCGCCTCGAACGCGAGCCCGCGCAGCAGGGCGTCCTCGCCGCGCGCGGCGGCCAGCAGCTCGGCGACCGCGCTGGACAGGGTGCGGGCCGCGAGCCAGGCGCGGTACTCGTCGCGGGCCGGGCCCGGGGTGAGCCGGGCGCAGCCGCGGAGCATATCGGCGGCGGACTGCTCGATGTTGCCGGCGGGGCTCTGGGCGGCGACGCAGATCTGCTCCAGCTTGACCCAGACCGCCCAGTTGCCGAGCGGCGTCAGGGTCGCGTGACGTCCCTCCGGCCCGTCCGGCCCGGCCGGCGTGTCCAGGGTGAGCGCGCCGACCTCCGCGAGGCCCTCCAGGGCCCAGTCGAGGAGGGCGGGCAGCCCCTCGGCGGGGGCGGTCGGCCGCTCCTGCGCGGGAACGGCGGCGGGTGCGGCACCGGGGACGCCGTCGCCCGGGACCTCGCAGCGCTCCTCGCGGAGTTCGTCCACGCGCTGGCCCAGCAGGTCGAGCAGGACCGGTACGAGGACGGGCCCGTGGGAGAGCTGGAGCAGCGACAGGACCTGCGGCACCGCCTCCACGACCTCGGCGACCGCGCCCGGCGCCACGCCCTCCGGCGCCGGATGCACCAGTGACCAGGCGTCGAGCAGCGCGACCCAGCCGCGGAGCACCGCGGAGTCGTCCCGGTCCCAGGCCTGGAGCCGCCAGCCGGGGCGGACCGTGGCGCCGTGCAGCTCGACGAGACCGGCGAGCCGGGCCCGGTCCCAGCCGGCCCGGACCCGATCCGGCGTCAGGCCGAGGTCGGCGGCGGCCCGTTCGACGGCGGCGGTGCCGTCGAGGGGGCCGGCGGCCGAAGCGGAAGCGGCGTCGGCGACGGCACGGGGACCCGTCTGCGGGCCGCGCGGCGCGGCGGCCCAGCGGGCGATCCGTACGGCGTCGGCGAGGACCAGCCGCGCCTGCCGGGCCAGTTCCGCCCGGGGCGGGGTGCCCTCCGGCGGCCTCGGGGCAGGCCGGGTGCGCCGCGTCGTCGCGGCCCGTCGGGCGGTGGCCAGCGACCGCGGACGGACGAGTCGGAGTCTGGAGTTGCGCGCCAATGGTTCATCGGGCTTTCGAGACGTCACGGGGTGCAGTCTTCCCGCTGACGCCCCGAAAGCCCAATCGGAATCCCCCGGGCCCCGCACCGGGCCGGTCGTCCGCGGCCCGGGCCGCCGCCGCGCCGCGGGCCGCCGCGCCGCCCCGCGCGGAACGCCTGCCCGCGCGCAGGGGGTTACAGGAGGGGGGTGAGGTAGCGGCGGAGGGCTTCCTCGTAGCGGAGGGGGTCGGCGTTCCACATCGCCGCGTGGGGCGCCTGCCGCACCGGGAGGAGCGTCACCAGGTCCGGCCGGCGCGCGGCCAGGTCGACCGACGGCTCCCAGGGGGCGATCGTGTCGTCGGGGCCGTGCGCCAGCAGCACCGGGACGCGCAGGCCCGTCGTGTGGTCGGGGTGCGGCCCGGTGCGGCCGAGCGCGGCGCGGACCGCGAGCGGGACCAGCGGGGCCGGCACGCCGCGCGCCGCGGCGAGGTTGCGGACGGTCGCCTCCCAGTCGAGGACCGGCGAGTCGAGGACGAGGCCGGCGATCCGGTCCCGTACCCCCGACTCGGCGGCGGCGCGCAGCGCCATGGTGGCGCCGGTGCCCCAGCCGTGGACGACGATCTTCGCCGCGCCGCGCCGGACGGCGTACCGCAGGACCGCGTCGACGTCCCGCCACTCGGTGTCGCCGAGCTGCGCGAGGCCGTCGGCCGGCCGGGGGGCGCCCGCGTCGCCGCGGTAGGCGGGGACGAGGACGGGGACGCGGCGGCGCGCGTAGAAGGGGACGAGGTTCAGCGCGTGCTCGCGGCCGGCGCCGATGCCGTGCAGGGCGACGACCCAGGTGGCGCGGGGGCCGGTGACCAGCCAGGCGGGGAGGGGGCCGAGCTCGCCGGGGATCTCGACGTCCTCGTGGGGCAGGCCGAGCGCGGTCTCCGGGGTGCCGGTGTGCAGCTGCGGGGTGAGCCGGACGCGGCTGCCGGGGGCGAGCGCCCCGGTCTCGACGCGTTCCAGGCGGCGGACGACGGTGTCGGCGGTGTGCGGGACGCGGTCGAGGACCGGTCCGGCGACCGCGTGCAGGCCGGGCCCCGCCATCCCGTACGTGCCGGGGCGGAGCGAGGCGAGGCTGCGGGTCAGGGTGACCCGCTCGGGTCCCGTGGCGTGCACGGTGAGCTTGGGGTCGCCGGGAAGGGGCCGCCCGGAGGCGGCCTTGAGGGCGACGTCGCTGGCGTACCGGCCGGCCGCCACCGCGGCCGCGCCGACACCGATCAGGGTGGTGACGGCCGCTGCCGTCGCTGTAGCCGGGCGCACGCCCCCAGTCTCGGCACGGGGGCGGCGGGCTGCCACCGGGGCGGGGCCGGGCGGGTGCGGGGCGGGTGCCGGGGGACGGCGCGCGGGGGGTTCGGAAGCGCCCCCCGGGGGAGTGACATGGGTCTCCTCGGCGCGTGCCCCGTGCGGGTGACGCCGTCCAGAGGGTGGAACGCCCCGATCGCGACGAAGGCGGCGTGGGCCCGATGCGTCCCGTGGCGTCCGGGATTCACCGGGGTCGCGGGGTGACCGGATGGTGGACACGGCGGCGTCCGGGAGGCGAAGCGGAACCTCACGACCCCGGTTCGGGACACCGTGATGCCCTGCCCAGTTCACCTTCCGTTCACTCAGGTTGCCTACGTTCGTCCAGCCACTGACGTCAAACGATTGCCTGGGTAAATGGAACACATCACGCTGCTGCTCGCCATTGTGGTCGTGACAGCTCTCGTGTTCGATTTCACGAACGGTTTCCACGACACCGCGAACGCGATGGCCACCACCATCTCGACCGGTGCTCTCAAGCCCAAGACGGCGGTGGCCATGTCCGCCGTGCTGAACCTGGTCGGCGCGTTCCTGTCCGTCGAGGTCGCCAACACGATCTCCAAGGGACTGGTGAACGAGGAGGGCATCCAGCCCGAAGTGATCCTCGCCGCGCTCGTCGGCGCGATCCTCTGGAACCTGCTGACCTGGCTGGTCGGACTGCCCTCCAGCTCCTCGCACGCCCTCATGGGCGGCCTCATCGGCGCGACCGTCGCCTCGATCGGCTTCAGCGGCGTGAACGGCGACGTCGTCGTCACCAAGGTCCTCCTCCCGGCGATCGCCGCCCCGATCGTCGCCGGCGTGGCCTCGATGCTCGCCGCCCGGCTGACGTACCGGATCGACCGGAACGCGGACGCCAAGACCACGGAGAAGGGCTACCGCGCCGGCCAGATCGCCTCCGCCGGTCTCGTCTCCCTCGCCCACGGCACCAACGACGCCCAGAAGACCATGGGCATCATCACCCTCGCCCTGGTCGCCGGCGGCGCGCTCGTCCCCGGCTCCAACCCGCCCCTGTGGGTCATCGTCTCCGCCGGTCTGGCGATCGCGCTCGGCACCTACCTCGGCGGCTGGCGCATCATCCGCACCATGGGCAAGGGCCTCACCGACCTCCAGCCGCAGCAGGGCTTCGCCGCCCAGACCAGCGCCGCGACGGTCATCCTGGCCTCCTCCCACCTCGGCTACTCCCTCTCCACCACGCACGTCTGCTCCGGCGGCGTGATGGGCGCGGGCCTCGGCCGCAAGGGCGGCGTCGTCCGCTGGTCGACCGCCACCCGCATGTTCGCCGCCTGGGGCCTCACCCTGCCGGCCGCCGGCCTCGTCGCCGCCGGCGCCGAGTTCGTGGCCCGCCAGGGCGACTGGGGCGTCTTCCTCGTCGCCGGCTTCCTGGTCGCCTCCTGCCTCGGCATCTGGCTCTACTCCCGCCGCCAGGTCGTCGACCACACCAACGTCAACGACGACGACGACACCCCGGGCCAGTCCGCGGGCGTCGTGACCACGGCCATCGCCGCCGTCACCCCGCCGCCGGCCGGCTCCGTCGCCGCCGTCGCGGACGAGGGCCTCAAGACCACCATCCCCGCGCCGGGTCCGAACGACCCCGCCGCTCCCCCGGCCCCCGCCGCCGCGGTCTGAGCCCCCTCCCGCGCACCCCCTAAGGAAACCGGAACCAGCCATGAAGATCGACTGGGCAGCTCTCGGCTCCGTCTTCGGAGTCAGCCTCGTGGCGACCGTCGCCCTCGTGGGCCTCTTCACCCTCGGGATCGTCGGCCTCGGCAAGCAGGAGAAGGCCGCCGCCGCGGGCGGCTCCGCCGTCCTGGCCCGCACCGGCGCGTACGCCTGCTTCGCGCTGTGCGCGGCGGCCGTCGCGTACGGCATCTACCTGATCGTCGCCTGACCCGCGACACCCCTGGGGCCGGGCCCGCACCTCGCACGAGGGCGGGCCCGGCCCTCGTGTCTGTGGCGCTCCGCACAGTGACCCGTCGCAGGTCAAGGTGAGTTGACGGCCGTTCGCGGGGCGTGGTGGACTGCCGGGGCCAGTACGGCGGCAATGGAGAGGAAGCCCGGTGCGATTCCGGCGCGGTCCCGCCACTGTGACCGGCCCCGGTGAACAGCCCGGGCCGGAAGCCAGGAACTCTCGCCGCCCGTCACGTCGACCCAGGGCGCGGACCCTGAGTGAGGACACGCCGCCATGCCCGGCCGCACCCCCGTGGCTTCCCGAGCCACCGCAGTCTTCGCGTACGGAGCGGCCGCCGGCCTCGCCGTCGACCTGGTCCTCGGCGACCCCCGCCGCGGCCACCCCGTCGCCGCCTTCGGCCGGGCCGCCGCCGCCGTCGAGAAGCGCCTCTACCGCGACCACCGCGGCCACGGCGCCCTGCACACCGCCGTCTGCGCCGGAGGCGCCGCCGCCGCCGGGGCGCTGGCCGCCCGCGCCGTCCGGGGCAGCCGTACCGGCTCCGTCGCGCTGACCGCCGCCGCCGTGTGGGCCGTCGTCGGCGGCACGACGCTGGGCCGGGAGGCGCGGGCCATCGGCGGGGCGCTCGCCGCCGGCGACCTGGAGGTCGCCCGGGAGCGGATGCCGCACCTGGTCGGGCGCGACCCGGAGGCCCTGGACGGTCCCGCGATGGCCCGCGCGGTGGTCGAGTCCGTCGCCGAGAACACCTCCGACGCCGTCGTCGGCGCCCTCGTCTGGGGCGCGGTCGCCGGCGTGCCGGGGCTGCTCGGCTTCCGGGCCGTCAACACCCTGGACGCGATGGTCGGCCACCGGTCGCCCCGGTACCGCCGCTACGGCTGGGCGTCGGCCCGCCTCGACGACCTGGCCGGCTGGCCCGGCGCCCGGCTGACCGCCGCCCTCGCCGTCCTCGCGGGCGGCGACCGGCGCGCAGCCGCACGGGCCTGGCGGGAGGACGCCGGGAAGCACCCGAGCCCCAACGCCGGACCCGTCGAGGCGGCGTTCGCGGGCGCCCTCGGGGTACGGCTCGGGGGAACGCTCTGGTACGGCGGACGGGTCGAGCACCGGCCCGTCCTCAACGGCGGCGGGCGGCCCGTGGAGGTCGCCGACATCGACCGGGCCGTCCGGCTCTCCCGCCGGGTGACCTGGCTGACCCTGGCCGCCTGCGCGGGCGGCCGGCTGATCGCGGACACGGTGAAGCGGAGGACGAAGTGAAGGGTGGGGGGCTGCTCGTCGCGGGGACGACCTCCGACGCGGGCAAGAGCGTCGTCACGGCGGGCATCTGCCGCTGGCTGGTCCGGCAGGGCGTCAAGGTCGCGCCGTTCAAGGGGCAGAACATGTCCCTCAACTCCTTCGTGACGCGGGAGGGCGCCGAGATCGGGCGGGCCCAGGCCATGCAGGCGCAGGCCGCCCGCGTCGAGCCGACCGCGCTGATGAACCCGGTGCTGCTGAAGCCGGGCGGCGACCGGTCCAGCCAGGTCGTGCTCATGGGCAGGCCGGTCGGCGAGATGAGCGCGCGCGGCTACCACGGCGGGCGGCAGCAGACCCTCTTCGAACCGGTGCTCGCCTGTCTGGAGGAGCTGCGGGCCACCCACGACGCGGTGATCTGCGAGGGCGCGGGCAGCCCGGCCGAGATCAACCTGCGGCGCACCGACATCGTCAACATGGGCGTCGCGCGGGCCGCGCGGCTCCCGGTGCTCGTGGTCGGCGACATCGACCGGGGCGGGGTCTTCGCCCAGTTCTTCGGCACCACGGCGCTGCTCGCGCCCGAGGACCAGGAGCTGGTCGCCGGGTACCTGGTGAACAAGTTCCGCGGCGACGTGACGCTGCTGGAGCCGGGCCTCGACATGCTGCACGGGCTCACCGGGCGCCGGACCTTCGGTGTGCTGCCGTACGCGCACGGGCTCGGGATCGACGAGGAGGACGGGCTCCGGGTGTCCCTGCGCGGCGCCGTGCGCGAGTCGGTCGTCGCGCCGCCGGTCGGCGCGGACGTGCTGCGGGTCGCGGTGTGCGCCGTCCCGCTGATGTCGAACTTCACCGACGTGGACGCGCTGGCCGCCGAGCCGGGCGTGATCGTGCGGTTCGTGGACCGGCCGGAGGAGCTGGCCGACGCGGACCTGGTGGTGGTGCCGGGCACGCGCGGCACCGTGAAGGCGCTGGCGTGGCTGCGCGAGCGGGGCCTGGCGGACGCGCTGCTGCGGCGGGCCGCCGAGGGGCGGCCGGTGCTGGGCATCTGCGGCGGCTTCCAGGCGCTCGGCGAGCACATCGACGACGAGGTCGAGTCGAAGGCGGGCGCCGTCGACGGGCTGGGGCTGCTGCCCGTACACGTCCGGTTCGCGCCCGGGAAGACGCTGGCCCGGCCGGTCGGCGAGGCGCTCGGCGAGCGGGTCGAGGGGTACGAGATCCACCACGGCGTCGCGGACGTGCGCGGCGGGGAGCCGTTCCTGGACGGCTGCCGGGTCGGCGCCGTCTGGGGCACCCACTGGCACGGCTCGCTGGAGAGCGACGGCTTCCGCCGCGCCTTCCTGCGCGAGGTCGCGGCGGCGGCCGGCCGGGCGTTCGTCCCGGCGCCGGACACGTCGTTCGGCGCGCTGCGCGAGGAACAGCTCGACCGGCTCGGCGACCTGATCGAGGAGCACGCCGACACGGACGCGCTGCTGCGGCTCATCGAGGACGGCGCCCCGAAGGGCCTGCCGTTCGTCCCGCCGGGGGCGCCGTGAGCAGCCGCCCGGCCCCGGCATCCGTACGCACCGAAGGAGCGACCACTCGATGAGCACCCGCTTTCCGTTCACCGCCGTCGTCGGCATGGACGACCTGCGGCTCGCGCTGCTGCTGAACGCCGTCTCGCCGGCCGTCGGCGGTGTGCTCGTGCGGGGCGAGAAGGGGACCGCCAAGTCCACCGCCGTGCGCGCGCTCGCCGGGCTGCTGCCCGAGGTGGCCGTCGTCGCCGGGTGCCGGTTCAGCTGTGACCCCGGCGCGCCCGACCCCGGGTGCCCGGACGGGCCGCACGGGGACGGCGGGGCCGAGGCGCGGGCCGCGCGGATGGTCGAGCTGCCCGTGGGCGCGTCGGAGGACCGGCTCGTCGGCTCGCTCGACATCGAGAAGGCGCTCGCCGAGGGCGTGAAGGCGTTCGAGCCGGGCCTGCTCGCCGCCGCGCACCGCGGGATCCTGTACGTCGACGAGGTCAACCTGCTGAGCGACCATCTGATCGACCACCTCCTCGACGCCGCCGCCATGGGCGCCTCGCACGTCGAGCGCGAGGGCGTCTCGGTGCGGCACGCCGCGCGGTTCCTGCTCGTCGGGACGATGAACCCCGAGGAGGGCGAGCTGCGCCCGCAGCTGCTCGACCGGTTCGGGCTGACCGTGGAGGTCGCCGCCTCCCGGGTGCCCGAGGAGCGGGTCGAGGTGGTGCGGCGCCGGCTGGCCTTCGAGGACGATCCGGCCGGGTTCGCCGCGCGGTGGGCCGGCGAGGAGGCGGCGCTGCGCGCACGGATCGCCGCCGCGCGGGAGGTGCTGCCCCGTGTGGTGCTCGGGGACGCGGTGCTGCTCCAGATCGCGGCCACCTGCGCGGCGTTCGAGGTCGACGGCATGCGCGCCGACATCGTGATGGCCCGGACCGCGACCGCGCTCGCCGCGTGGGCGGGACGGGAGGAGGTGACGAGCGAGGACGTGCGGCAGGCCGCGCTGCTCGCGCTCCCCCACCGTCGGCGGCGCAACCCCTTCGACGCGCCGGGGATGGACGAGGACAAGCTCGACGAGACCCTGGAGCGGTTCCAGGGGGACGAGCCCGAGGACGACCCGGACCCGGGTCCGGACGGGCCGGGGGACGGCGGGCCCGGGGGCGGTGGCGGGGTGCCGCCGCAGGGCGGTGAGGGGGCCGCGCCCGAGCCCGACTCCGTACCGGAGCAGGCACCTGGCCAGGCGCCCGGGCAGGCGCCCGTTCCGCAGGGCGCGGCCGGGGAGCGGGCCGCCGTGAAGGCCGCCGAGCCGTTCCGTACGCGGATGCTGAGCGTGCCCGGGGTCGGCGACGGGGCCGCCGGGCGGCGGTCCCGGGCCCGCACCGAGCACGGCCGGACCACCGGGGCGACCCGGCCCCGCGGCGCGCTGACGAAGCTGCACCTGTCCGCGACGGTCCGGGCCGCCGCGCCGCACCAGCGGGCGCGCGGCCGGTCGGGGGCGGGGCTCGTGCTGCGCCGGGACGACCTGCGGCAGGCGGTGCGGGAGGGGCGTGAGGGGAACCTGGTGCTGTTCGTCGTGGACGCCTCCGGGTCGATGGCGGCGCGCAGGCGGATGGGCGCCGTGAAGGGCGCCGTGCTGTCGCTGCTGCTCGACGCGTACCAGCGGCGCGACAAGGTCGGGCTCGTCACCTTCCGGGGGCGGGGCGCCGAGCTGGCGCTGCCGCCGACGTCGTCCGTGGACGCCGCCGCGGCGCGTCTGGAGGAGCTGCCGACCGGCGGCCGTACGCCGCTGTCCGCCGGGCTGCTGCGGGCGCACGACGTGCTGCGGGTGGAGCGGCTGCGGGACCCGTCGCGCCGGGCGCTGCTCGTGGTGGTGACCGACGGGCGGGCGACCGGCGGCGGGCCGGATCCGCTGGCGCTGGCCGCGCGGGCCGCGCGGCTGCACGCCGCCGACGGCACGGCGAGCGTCGTCGTGGACTGCGAGGCAGGCCCGGTGCGGCTCGGTCTCGCCGGGAACCTCGCCCGCGAACTGGGCGGAACCGCCGTCACCCTGGACGAGCTGCGCGCCGACGCGATCGCCGGGCTGGTGCGGGATGCGCAAGTCAACCACTCTGTCAGGAGGGCCGCTTAATGCCGCAGGGACAGCCGACCGTCGTTCCCGACGACGGCCTCACGACCCGTCAGCGCCGCAACCGGGCGCTGGTGATGGTGCACACGGGCGTCGGCAAGGGGAAGTCGACGGCCGCCTTCGGGATGGCGCTGCGCGCCTGGAACCAGGGCTGGCCGATCGGGGTGTTCCAGTTCGTGAAGTCCGCCAAGTGGAAGGTCGGCGAGGAGAACGCCCTCAAGGCGCTCGGCGAGACCGGCAAGGGCGGGACCGTCACCTGGAACAAGATGGGCGAGGGCTGGTCCTGGATCCAGCGCGCGCCGGCCGAGGGCGAGCAGTCGCACGAGGACAAGGCGCGTGAGGGCTGGGAGCAGGTCAAGCGGGACCTGGCCGAGGAGCGGTACAAGTTCTACGTCCTCGACGAGTTCGCGTACCTGCTGCACTGGGGCTGGATCGACGTGAAGGAGGTCGTCGAGGTGCTGCGGGACCGTCCCGGGCAGCAGCACGTCGTCATCACCGGGCGCAACGCGCCGCAGGAGCTGGTGGACTTCGCCGACCTGGTCACCGACATGTCCAAGGTGAAGCACCCGATGGACGCCGGCCAGAAGGGCCAGCGGGGCATCGAGTGGTAGCACGTCTCGTCATCGCGGCCCCCTCGTCGGGCGCCGGCAAGACCACGGTGGCGACCGGCCTGATGGCCGCGTTCGCCTCCCGCGGGCTCGCCGTCTCCCCGCACAAGGTGGGCCCCGACTACATCGACCCGGGCTACCACGCGCTGGCCACCGGCCGCCCGGGCCGCAACCTGGACGCGTTCATGTGCGGGACGGGGCTGGTCGCGCCGCTCTTCGCGCACGGCGCGCGCGGCTGCGACCTGGCCGTCGTCGAGGGGGTCATGGGCCTGTACGACGGCGCCGCCGACCAGGGCGAGCTGGCGTCCACCGCGCAGGTGGCGAAGCTGCTGAGGGCGCCGGTGGTGCTGGTCGTCGACGCGTCCTCGCAGTCGCGGTCGGTGGCGGCGCTGGTGCACGGCTTCGCGTCCTGGGACCCGGAGGTGCGGATCGGCGGCGTGATCCTCAACAAGGTCGCCACCGACCGGCACGAGCACCTGCTGCGGGAGGCGCTGGGCGAGTCCGGGGTGCCGGTGCTGGGCGTGCTGCGGCGGGCGCCCGCCGTGGCCACGCCGTCCCGGCACCTGGGGCTGATCCCGGTGGCCGAGCGGCAGGCGCAGGCGGTGGAGGCGGTCGCCGCGCAGGCCGAGCAGGTGCGGGCCGGCTGCGACCTGGAGGCGCTGCTGGCGCTGGCCCGGTCGGCGCCGGAGCTGCGCGCCGAGGCGTGGGAGCCGCCGCCGTCGGCGCCCCCGGCGGGGCGGCGGCCGGTGGTCGCCGTGGCCGGCGGGGCCGCGTTCACGTTCTCGTACGCGGAGCACGCGGAGCTGCTGACGGCGGCCGGCGCCGACGTGGTGACCTTCGACCCGCTGCGGGACGAGGCGCTGCCCGAGGGGACCGGCGGGCTCGTCGTGGGCGGCGGGTTCCCCGAGATGTACGCGGCGGAGCTGGCCGCCAACGAGCCGCTGCGGAAGGCCGTCGCCGCCTTCGCCGCCACCGGGGCGCCGGTCGCCGCCGAGTGCGCCGGGCTGCTGTACCTGGCGCGGTCGCTGGACGGCACGCCGATGTGCGGGGTCCTCGACGCGGACGCGCGGATGTCGTCGCGGCTGACGCTCGGCTACCGGGACGCGGTGGCCGTCAGCGACAGCGTCCTCGCGCCCGCGGGGGCGCGGCTGCGCGGGCACGAGTTCCACCGGACGGTGATCGAGCCGGGCGCGGGCGAGCGGCCCGCGTGGGGGCTGCGGCAGCCGGAGACCCGGGTGGAGGGCTTCGTGCGGGGCGGGGTGCACGCGAGCTATGTGCACACGCACTGGGCGGGGTCGCCGGAGGTGGCCGCGCGGTTCGTGGGGCGCTGCGGGTGAGTTCAGCCGCCGGAGAGGCCCACCACGAGCCAGATGAAGCCGACGCCCGCGGCCGTGCAGAGCAGGGTGGTGCGGGCGGGGTGGGTGTGGTGGGCCTCGGGCAGGATCTCGGCGGCGGCGAGGTAGAGCAGGGCGCCGCCGAAGAAGCCGAGATAACTGCCGAGCAGTTCCTCCGGAAGAGTGAGCAGCGTCGCGAGGCCGGCGCCGGCGATCGGGGCGATCGCGTCGGCGAGGAGCATCGCGACGGCCTTGCGGCGTTCGTTCCCGTACAGGCTGGTGAGGGTGTACGTGTTGAAGCCGTCGGCGAAGTCGTGGGTGACGACGGCGAGCGCGACGGTGGCGCCCATGCCGCCGCCGACCTGGAAGGCGGCGCCGAGGGCGATGCCGTCCATGAGGCTGTGCAGGACCATGGCGCCGGCGGCCACGAGCCCGACCTGCGGGGTCCGTTCGACGCCGGTGCCGGTGCCCGTCTCGGCGCCGTGGGCGGCGCGGCGGGTGGCCAGCAGCCGCTCGACGGCGTGGGCGAAGAGGAAGCCGCCGACGAACAGCAGCAGCGCCTGCGGGACGCCGAACACCTCCTCGCCGGCGGCCTCCAGTGCCTCGGGCAGCAGGTCGAGTCCGACGACGCCGAGCATCAGGCCGCCGGCGAGCCCGAGCACGAGGTGCCGGCGGTCGGTGACGCGCTGCGCGACCCAGCCGCCGAAGAGCGTCATGAGGAACGCGCCGAGCGCGACGAGCACAGCCATGGCCCCTTCGTAGCGGATGGGCCCCCCGCTCTGCACATCGGCGTCGGCGCCCGTCCGGGGGTGACGGCGGCGGAGGTGCTGTCCCTGGTGCGGGCGGCGCTGGCGGAGCTGGGCGCGGCGGAGGCGGGGCGGGACGGCCTCGGGCACGCGCGCGTGGCGGGGTTCGCGACGGTGGCGGCGCGGGCGGCGGACGCGGGGGTCGCGGGGGCCGCCGCGCGGTTCGGGGTGCCGGTGCGGGGGTTCGCGGCGGAGGAGCTGGCCGGGGTGGCCGTGCCGCATCCGTCGGCGGCGGCGCTGGCGGCGACGGGCACGGCGTCGGTGGCGGAGGCTGCGGCGCTGCGGGCGGCGGGGCCAGGGGCGGTGTTGCTGGTGCCGAAGCGGAAGGCGCGGCGCGTGACGTGCGCGATCGCCGGTTATGCACCGTTTCGTCCGGACGAAGTGACGTCCGTCGCACGGTTGTTGCCCTTGACGTGCGGGTACATCGCTGGCGAGCCTGGCACACCCCACATCCCCACCCCCCACACGACGGCGGACATGGACACCCACACGGACAGCCCCCACGCGGGGAGACACCTCCACGACCTGCGTCATCACGGTGACGCCGAGGTCCGGGACGAGAAACTCATCGACCTCGCGGTCAACGTCCGGACGGCGACCCCGCCGGACTGGCTGCGGGAGCGGATCGCCGCTTCGCTGGTGACCCTGGCCGCCTATCCGGACGGGCGCACGGCCCGCGCGGCGGTGGCCGAGCGGCACGGTCTGCCGACCGGACGGGTGCTGCTGACCTCGGGCGCGGCCGAGGCGTTCGTGCTGCTGGCGCGGGCGCTGCCGGTGCGCCGGCCGGTCGTGGTGCATCCGCAGTTCACCGAGCCGGAGGCGGCCCTGCGGGACGCCGGGCACGAGGTGGGCCGGGTGCTGCTGCGCGAGGAGGACGGCTTCCGGCTGGATCCGGCGGCGGTGCCGGAGGACGCGGACCTGGTGGTGATCGGCAATCCCACCAACCCGACCTCGGTGCTGCATCCGGCGGAGACGATCGCGGCGCTGGCGCGGCCGGGGCGGTACCTGGTCGTGGACGAGGCGTTCATGGACGCGGTGCCGGGCGAGCGGGAGGCGCTGGCCGGGCGGCCGGACGTGCCGGGTCTGGTGGTGCTGCGGAGCCTGACGAAGACCTGGGGCCTCGCGGGGCTGCGGATCGGGTACGTGCTCGCGGAGCCGGACACGATCGGGCTGCTGGAACGCGCGCAGCCGCTGTGGCCGGTGTCGACGCCGGCGCTGGTGGCGGCGGAGGCGTGCATGTCGCGACGCGCACTGGCGGAGGCGGAGCTCGCGGCGCACCGGATCGGGGCGGACCGGGCGCACCTGCTGGCCGGTCTGGCGGAGTTCGACGAGGTGCGGGCGGTGACGGCGGCCGAGGGGCCGTTCGTGCTGGTCCGGATCGAGGGCGCGGACGCGATACGGGAGCGGCTGCGGCTGCTGGGGTTCGCGGCCCGGCGCGGGGACACGTTCCCGGGTCTGGACCGGCACTGGCTGCGGCTCGCGGTCCGGGACCGGGCGACGACGAATCGTTTCCTCCAGGCGCTGGACCAGGCGCTGCTGCTGGGCTGCTGATCCGTCGGCGTCCCCCCGCCGGAGACGGCTCCGCCCGGGGCGGGCGGTGCGTCCGTGCGCACCGCCCGCCCCGGGCCGGGTTCCCCCTGCGTCCCCCCTGACGCGTCCCCCTCGGGCCGTCAGCCCCGGGCGCGGGCGCGGCCGCGGGCCAGGACGAGCGCGACGCCGCCGGCGAGGACGAGCGCGAGGGCGCCGCCCGCGATGTACGGGGTGGCGGAGCTGCCACCGGTCTCGGCGAGGTTCTGCGTCGGGGTGGAGCCGCCGTTGTTGGTGACGACGCCGCCGTCGTCCTCGGGCTCGGTGGGCCGCGGCGACGGCTGCTCGCTCGGCTTCTCGGTCGGCCGCTCGCTCGGCTGCTCGGTGGGCTCCGGGGTCGGCTTCTCCGTGGGCTTCTCCGTGGGCTTCTCGGTCGGCGCCGGGGCGTCGGGGGTCTCGCAGGTGGCCTCGGCGAGGGTGACGGTGCCCTTGACCTTGGCGACGCCGAGGGCGAGCGGGTCGACCTCGACGTCGAGCTCCAGGGCGGTGGCGGCGGCGGTGCGGGTGGTGGTGCTGGTGCGGGAGAGGTCCAGGGTGATCTTGCCGACGGCGGGCACGTCGAGCTGGGTGCGCCCGCCGGCGGTCAGCGTGACCTTCTTGCCGAGGGCCTGGACGTGGCCGAGGACGTTGGACTCGGCGACCGGCTTCTTCCCCGCCTCGCAGACCGCCCGGGAGGTGACCTTCTCGACCTCGACGAGGGCGAGCGCGGGCAGGCCGGGGACGTGGACGCGGGCCTTGGCGAGGTTGACGTACCCCTCGGCCCTGCGCTCGTCGACGGTGGCGGTCGAGGTGGCGACGTCGGCGGCGAGGATGTCGATCGGCTTGCCACCCTCGGCGCCCTCCACCTTGACGCTGAGCGCGGTCTTGTTCGCGCTCTCCGGCGCCTGGACCTCGTTGAGCGTGGCGCGGACCGGGATCTTCACGGTCTCGCCGAGGAGGGAGACGTCGAGCCCGGTGCGGAGCACGACGGCGCTCGCCCGGCCCTCGCGGCGCTCGCCGTCCGTGGCCTGCGCCGGGGCCGCCAGGAGCACGGGACCCGCCGCGAGGGCGACGACGGTCGCGGCGGCGGCGGTGCGGCGGACGGCGGTGCGGCGGACGGGCGCGCGGAAGGTGTTGCTGTTCAAGATGGTGGAACCCCCACAGAAGACATGGCGTCGCCGGCCGCTCACCACGGGGACGGTGGGTCTGCGCGGCGGCGGCGACTTGAGACACCGGAATCTTTACGCACGGAGAGTGAACCGGCAGTCGCCTGACGTGAGTTCACTCCAAAGGGGGGTTTCCGTGTTCATTTTCGATTCTTTACGACACAACCGTTCACGCTCGCCCCGCGTGTTTCGTACGGGGGACTCCGTCCGGGGGTCGGCGGCGCGCGGCGCGGGAAAGAGAAACGATCCGCGACCCCCTCGGGTCACGGATCGTCAACGCCACGCCGGAGCGGCGGAACGGTTCAGCTCGCCCGCCAGTAGCCCAGCGCGTGCACCCGCTCCTTGGGCAGCCCCAGCTCCTTGCGCGCGTACCCGGCGAGCGCGCGGGTGGTCGCGGTGTCGCAGGCGATCCACACGTACGCCTCCGGCCCGGCGAGCGCGGGCAGTTCGGCCCTGACCCGCTCGACGAGCGCGGCCCCGGCCCGCTGCCGGGGCACCCGGCGCAGCTCGTGCCGGTCCGGGTCGACGCGGAAGGGCAGCTCCTCGTCGGAGGCGTGCTGGGTCTCGAACCAGATGGTCGCCGGGAGGTCCGGGTGCGCGTCGAGCAGCGAGTTCACGGCGGGCAGCGACGCCGGGTCGCCGACGACGAGCAGCCGTTCCGGGCGGGGCTCGGGGGTCTCGAAGCCGGTGCCCTGGAGGGTGGCCTCGACCGTGTCGCCGGGGGCGCAGCCGCGCGCCCAGTGGCTGGCGGGGCCGTCGTGCAGGGCGAACTCCAGGCTGAAGGTGCCGGCCGCCGGGTCGGGGTCGACCAGGGTGTAGCCGCGCTGGTGCGGCTTGCCGGCGTTCTCGAACCAGATCCGCACCCACATCGTCGGGTGCACCCCGGCGGCGGCGAGCAGCCCGCCGTCGGTGAAGTGGACCCTCCGGTAGTCCTCGGTGACCTGCTCGGCCCCCGTGACGGTGAACGTGAAGTCCTTGGCGCCCATCAGCTTCAGGACGGCGCCCTGCCACCCGTGCCCCACCGCGTGCTCCTCCCCCGGACCCATGGGTTACTTTGGGTCGGCGATCAATTTAGGTCAGCCTAACCTAACGACATCTGGAAGCACACGGACGGGATCGGTACGGGTGAGCATCGAGGTCTTCCGGGACGCGTACGGCGTCCCTCATCTGCGCGCCGCGGACCCCGCGGAACTCGCCTTCGCGCAGGGCCGGGTCACCGCCCGCGACCGGGCCTGGCAGCTGGAGGTCGAGCGGCACCGGGCTCAGGGCACCACGGCCGCCTTCCTCGGCGCGGCCGAGACCGGCTGGGACGTCTTCGCGCGGCGCGTCCGGCTCGCCGACACCGCGCGCCGCTGCCTGGCCCGGCTGGAGGAGACCGACCCGGAGACCGCGGACTGGGTGTGCGCATACGCCGACGGCGTCAACGACGGCCTGGCCGAAGGGGCCCGCCGGGCACCCGAGTTCGCCGCGACCGGGCTGGTGCCGGGACGCTGGGAGGCGTGGACGCCGCTGGCCGTCTGGCTCTCCACCCACATCCTCTTCGCCGGCTTCCCGACCAAGCTGTGGCGCGAGCAGGTGGCGACCGCGCTCGGCGAGGAGTGGACCGAGCTGTTCGCCGCCGACGGCCCCGCCACGGCGGGCTCCAACGGCTGGCTGGTGGCCGGCGAGCGGACCGCGAGCGGGGCGGCGCTGGTGGCCGGCGACCCGCACCGGTTCATCGAGGCGCCGGGCGTCTACCAGCAGATCCGGCTCGCCTGCCCCGCGTACGACGTGGTCGGGCTCGCCGTGCCGGGCGTGCCCGGACTCGCCCACTTCGGGCACACCGGGCCGGTCGCCTGGGCGATCACCAACGCGATGGCCGACTACCAGGACCTCTACCGGGAGCGGCTGCGGCGCACCGCGGACGGCGGCGTGGAGGCGTACGGCCCCGAGGGCTGGCGGCCGGCCGCCGCGCACACCGAGACGGTCGCGGTCGCCGGCGGCGAGCCGGTCCTCGTCGAGGTCGTCGAGACCGCGCGCGGCCCGCTGATCACCGGCGAGCCGGCGGCGGAGGCCGGCGCCGAGTGGGAGGGGCTGAGCCTGCGGTACGTGCCCCGGGTCACCGGCCGGCTGGGCTTCGAGGCGCTGCCCCGGCTGCTCGCCGCCCGGACCGTCGCCGACGTCGACCGCGCCCTCGACGGCTGGGTGGAGCCGGTGAACGTGGTGCTCGCCGCCGACACGGCGGGCGGGCTGCTGCACCGGGTCGCCGGACACGTCCCCGTACGCGACCGGGCCAACGCGCTGCGGCCGGTGCCCGCCTGGGAGCCGGCGCACGCCTGGGGCCCCGCGCCCGCGCCGCTGCCGCGCGCCGACGTCACCGGCGGCCAGGCCGTGATGGCCAACGCCCGGGGACTCGCGGCCCCGCTGGGCGTGGAGTTCGCGCCCCCGCACCGCGCCGACCGGATCGCCGAACTCCTCGGCGCCTGCGACGCCTGGACCCCCGAGGCCACCGCCGCCGTCCACCGCGACACCGACAACCGGGCGGCGGCCCCGCTGCTCGCCGCGATCGCCGCGGCCGGCGACGGGGGGCTTCCGCACGCCGCCGCCGGCGTGCGGAAGCGGCTGCTGGACTGGGACCGGCGGATGGAGGCGGACAGCGCCGACGCCGGTCTCTTCGCGGCCGTGCGGGGCGCGGTGGTGCGCCGGCTGGCCGCGCACGAGGTCTTCGCGGGACTGCGCGAACCCGCCCCGTACCCCGAGGTGTTCCGGCCCTGGCTGTACCTCGGGCCGCGGGTCGGGCTGGCCCTGGAGACGCTGCTGACGTCCGGGCCGGTGCCCGCCGGAGACGTGGCCCGGATCGTGCGCGAGGCGCTGGAGGAGGTCGGGGCGGGCGAGCCGCCGGCCGTCTGGGGCGCCACCCACCGGCTGGCGCCCTGGCAGGCGCTGCCCGACCCCTCCCCCGAGGCCGACGCGCGGTGGCCGGGGCTCGGCGGCGACCACGACTGCGTGCTGTCCACCTCCAGCGCCCCCGGCTACACCGACCGCAGCGCCCGGGCCTCCGCCGCCCGGTACGTGTGGGACCTCGCCGACCGCGAACGCAGCGGCTGGATCGTGCCGTTCGGCGCGTCCGGGGTGGCCGGGGACCCGCACCACGACGACCAACTCCCCCTGTGGCTGCGGGGCGAGCTCGCCCCCGTCACCACCGACTGGAACCGCCTCACCAAGGAGCAGGGATGACCACCCCCGTACACGTCCAGACCGTCGAGGGCCTCGGCACCGTCACGATCCGGCCCGTCGTCCCGGACGCGGACGCCCCGCTCATCCACGCGTGGGTCAACGAGGAGCGGGCGCGCTTCTGGGGCATGCACGGCACCACCGTCGAGCAGGTCCGGGACGTCTACGCCCACCTGGACTCGCTCACCACCCACCACGGCTTCCTGGTGGAGCTCGACGGGGAGCCGGTCTCGATCTTCCAGACGTACGACCCGGCGGAGGACCGGGTGAGCGAGTGCTACGAGGTCGAGGACGGCGACATCGGCTGCCACCTCTTCGTCGCGCCGAGCACCGCCCCCTCCCCCGGTTTCACGGCCGGTCTGCTCACCGCGCTGATCGCCTTCTGCCACCGCGACCACACCCGGATCGTGGTCGAGCCGGACGCGGCGAACGAGAAGGCGATCGCCCGCATGGCACGGGCCGGGTTCGAGCTCGGCCCGGAGGTCGTGCTGCCCGAGGTCGACCTGCCGGAGGTGTTCATCCCGGAGAAGAAGGCCCGGCTGGCCTTCCTCCGCCGGGCCGCCTGAGCCCGGGTTCCGTCCCCGCCGCGGGGCCGTGGCCCGGTCAGGCGAGGATCCGGCCGTTGGCGACGACCCGGCGCGGCGCCGCGAGGACGCGGACGTCCGCGCGCGGGTCCTCGTCGTAGACGACGAGGTCGGCGGGGGCGCCCTCCTCCAGGGCGGGGCGCCCGAGCCAGGCCCTGGCCCGCCAGGTGGTCGCCGACAGCGCGTCGAGCGCGGGGATGCCGGCCTTCGTCAGCTCCTCGACCTCCTCGGCGACCAGCCCGTGGGCGAGCGAGCCGCCCGCGTCGGTGCCGACGAAGACCGGCACGCCCGCGTCCCAGGCGGCGCGGACCGTGTCGTACCGGCGCGCGTGCAGCCGGCGCATGTGGGCGGACCAGCGGGGGAACTTGGCCTCGCCGCCGTCCGCGAGGTGCGGGAAGGTCGCGATGTTCACCAGCGTGGGGACGATCGCGACCCCCCGCTCCGCGAAGAGCGGGATCGTCTCCTCGGTGAGGCCGGTGGCGTGCTCGACGCAGTCGATGCCGGCCTCGACCAGGTCGCGCAGCGAGTCCTCGGCGAAGCAGTGGGCGGTGACCCGAGCGCCGAGCCGGTGCGCCTCCGCGATCGCCGCCTCCACCTCGGGGCGCGGCCAGGACGGCGCCAGGTCGCCGACCTCCCGGTCGATCCAGTCGCCGACCAGCTTGACCCAGCCGTCGCCGCGCCGGGCCTCCCGGCCCACGTACGCCACCAGGTCCGCGGGCTCGATCTCGTGGGCGTAGTTGCGGATGTAGCGGCGGGTGCGGGCGATGTGCCGGCCGGCCCGGATGATCTTCGGCAGGTCGTCGCGGGCGTCGATCCAGCGGGTGTCGGAGGGCGAGCCGGCGTCCCGGATCAGCAGGGTGCCGGCGTCCCGGTCGGTGAGGGCCTGCTTCTCGGCGGTGGCCTCGTCGACGGGCCCGTGCCGGTCGAGCCCGACGTGGCAGTGCGCGTCGACCAGACCGGGCAGCGCCCAGCCGGTGACGGACACGGCCTCCCCGGCCGGCCGCTCGAAGGTGATCCGCCCGTCCACGCACCACAGTTCGTCCCGCACGTCCTCCGGGCCGACGAGCACCCGCCCCTTCACGTGCACCACCTCGTGATCGCTCATGCCAGCACTGTACGAGGGGCCGCCGGTGCGGTGGGCGTACGCTGGCCACCGGCCGTATCACCGACTCCGAGAAGGCACCACCGTGACCGTGACACATCCGCTGCTCGACCTGGCTCCGATGACCGCCGCGCACTTCGCGTCCATCGAGCGGCGGGTGGCCGCGCTGCTCTCCACCGGGCAGGACGTGGTGATCACCCAGGGCGAGGCGCTGCTGCCCCTGGAGGGGTGCATCCGCAGCGGGGCGCGGGCGGGTTCCACCGCGCTGAACGTGATCACGGGTCCGTACGGGCAGACCTTCGGGAACTGGCTGCGCGACTGCGGCGCGACCGTCGTCGACCTGGCGGTGCCGTTCCACACGGCGGTCACCGCCGAGCAGGTCGAGCGGGCGCTCGCCGAGCACCCGGAGATCGACTTCGTCTCCCTGGTGCACGCGGAGGCCGCCACCGGCAACACCAACCCGGTCGCGGAGATCGGCGAGGTCGTCCGGGCGCACGGCGCGCTGTTCTACCTGGACGCGGTGGCCTCGATCGGCGCCGAGCCGGTGCTGCCGGACGCCTGGGGCGTCGACCTGTGCATCATCGGCGCGCAGAAGGCGATGGGCGGCCCGGCGGGCGTCTCGGCGGTGTCGGTGAGCGCCCGGGCCTGGGAGCGGTTCGCCGCGAACCCGGCCGCGCCGCGCCGCTCGTACCTCTCCCTCCTGGACTGGAAGGAGCGCTGGATCGACGGCGGCCGGAAGGCGCTGCTGCACGCCCCGGCGCAGCTGGAGATGCTGGCCCTGGAGGCGTGCCTGGAGCGGATCGAGGCGGAGGGCCTGGACGCGCTGATGGCCCGGCACGCGTCGGCCGCGGCGGCGACCCGCGCGGGCGCGGTGGCGCTCGGCGGCGGTCTGGAGCCGTACGTGCACGAGGCGCGGGACGCGGCGCCGGTGGCGACGACGCTGCGGGTGCCGGCGGACCTCGACGCCTCCGACGTGGTGGCGAAGGCGCTGGCGGCGGACCCGTCGCTGCCGCTGATCGCGGGCGGCGGGGCGCTGGCGAAGGAGATGATCCGGGTCAACCACTACGGGGCGGACGCGACGCCGAACGCGGTGCAGTCGTCGCTGGCCGCGCTGGGCGCGGTGCTCGGCGAGGCGGGCCGGACGGTGGACCTGGAGGGCGCGCGCCGGGCGGTCACCGGGGCCTGGCAGGCGTGACGCGTCCGGAGGGGCGGGACCCGGTGGCCGGGTCCCGCCCCTCCGGCGTGCCCGGGGCTCACCGGGCGTCAGCCGCCGAGGACGTCCAGGGTCCGGTCGACGTCCGCCGCCGTGTTGTACAGGTGGAACGAGGCCCGCAGGTTGCCCGCGCGGGCCGACAGCAGCACGCCGGCGGCCTCCAGGGCGTCGGCGCGGTGACCGAGGCCCGGCACGGCGACGACCGGCGAGTCGTCCATGACCGGCTGGTGGCCGAGCGTGAGCAGCCCCGCGCGGAAACGGGCGGCGAGGCCCTTGTCGTGGGCCTCGATCCGCTCGACGCCGATCTCCTCCAGGAGCGCCAGCGAGGCGGCGGCGCCGTGGTACGGGAGGAAGGCGGCGGGCTCGTCGAACCGGCGGGCGCTGCGGGCGAGTTCGCGCACCGGGCCGTAGCTGTTGGCCCACCGCTCCTCGCCGGTGACCCAGCCCGCGTGGATCGGCAGCAGGCTGTCCTGGGCCTCCTCGGTGACGGTGAGGAAGGAGGTGCCGCGCGGGCAGAGCAGGTACTTGTACGCGCCGGCGACCGTGTAGTCCCACTCCCCCGCCGCCAGCGGCAGCCAGCCGGCGGACTGGGTGGCGTCGAGCAGGGTGCGGGCCCCGTGGGCCGCCGCGGCGGCGCGGACGGCGGGGAGGTCGGCGGTCCGCCCGTCCGCCGACTGCACGGCGGAGACGGCGACCAGCGCGGTCTCCGGGCGGACGGACGCGGCGAGCCGCTCCAGCGGCACGAACCGGACCTTCAGGTCGCCGCGGACGGTGAAGGGCGTGATGAGGGACGAGAAGTCCCCCTCGGCGAAGAGGACTTCGGCGCCGGACGGCATCGACTGGGCGATCATGCCGCAGTGCACGGCGACCGAGCTGCCCACCGCGACCCGCTCGGGCGCGACCCCGGCGAGCCGGGCGTAGGCGGCGCGGGCCTCGTCGACGACGTCGAAGCTGCCGGCGCCGCCCGGGCGCCCGTCCGCGGTCTCCCGCGCGAGGCGGATGACCGCCTCGACGGTGCGGCGCGGCAGCAGGCCGCAGGCGGAGGTGTTCAGATAGGTCCGCGTGGGGGCGAACTCGGCGCCGCCGAGCGGCTGGTGGAGGGTTTCCATGGCCCCAGCGTGGGCTCCCCGCGACCTCTCGTCAATCGGCGCCGATCATGGACTGTCCCCAAGCCGCGCTTATCCGCGCAGGTCAGAGAGGGTCAGTCGCGCGGCGGGACCTCGCAGCCGTCGGGGCCGCACGCCTCGGCGGCGTCGCCGGCGACGGCGACCGGCTGCAGCGCCCGGCCCTGCCAGGCCTGCTCCAGGGCCTGCGTGAACACCTCGGCGGGCTGCCCGCCGGACACGCCGTAGCGGCGGTCGAGGACGAAGAACGGCACGCCGGTGGCGCCGAGTTCGGCCGCCTCGCGCTCGTCCTCGCGTACCGCGTCGGCGTAGGCGGTCTCGTCGGCGAGGACGGCCCGCGCCTCGGCCTCGTCCAGCCCGGCCTCCACGGCGAGCGCGATCAGCGTCTCGCCGTCGAAGACCGACCGTTCCTCGGCGAAGTTCGCGCGGTAGGCGAGGTCCAGCAGCTCGTTCTGCCGGCCGCGCTCGCGGGCGAGGTGCAGCAGCCGGTGGATGTCGAAGGTGTTGCCGTGGTCGCGGCCGTCGGTCAGGTACTCCAGCCCCTCGGCGTGCGCGTTGGACGCGACGTGCGCCTCCATGGCCCGCGCCTCCTCCGGCGTCCGCCCGTACTTCTTCGCCAGCATCTCCAGGACCGGCCCGGTGTCCCCCTTGGCCCGGTGCGGGTCCAGCTCGAACGACCGGTGCACGACCTCGACGTCGTCCCGGTGCGCGAAGGCGGCGAGACCCTTCTCGAACCGGGCCTTTCCGATGTAGCACCAGGGACAGGCGATGTCCGACCAGATCTCCACGCGCAAGGTCACTTCTTCTCCGGGGGGGTGTAAGGGGGCCGATGGGGTCAGTTCCCGGGAAAACGCCCGGCGCCCGGATCCCATTCCGTTTACGGCCCCGATGTGAGCCGGAGCACGGGCGCGGCCCGTGCTCCGGCGCCCGGAGCGGGCTCAGTGCCGGGGGACGCCCAGGGGGTTGTCGTCGCGGAGTTCCGGGGGGAGGAGGTGCTGGGGGGTGGACTGGTAGGTGACCGGGCGGAGCCAGCGTTCGACGGCGGTGGTGCCGACCGAGGTGGCGGTGGAGGTGGTGGCCGGGTAGGGGCCGCCGTGGTGCTGGGCGGCGGCGACGGCGACGCCGGTGGGCCAGCCGCCGACGAGGATCCGGCCGGCCAGCGGGGTGAGGGCGGCGAGCAGGCCGGGGGCCTCCGGGTCCTCGTCGGCGCAGTGCAGGGTGGCCGTGAGGTTGCCGGGGAGCCGGCCGAGGACGGCGGTGATCTGCGCCGCGTCGGTGTAGCGGGCGACGACGGTGACGGGGCCGAAGCACTCCTCCAGCAGGAGTTCGTGGCCGCCGTCGGCGAGCCGGGCGGCGTCGACGGTGAGGACGCCGGCGGTGACGGTGTGCTCGCCGGCCGCGCCGGGGGCGACGGGGGCCTCGACGCCGTCGAGGGCGGCGCGCTCGGCGACCCCGGCGACGAACGCCTCCCGCATCCGGTGGTCGAGGAGGACGGCGGGGCCGGCCTGGCCGACGCCGTCGGTGACGGCGGCCAGGAAGCGGTCGCCGTCGTCACCGGCCGGGGCGAGGACGAAGCCGGGCTTGGTGCAGAACTGCCCGGCGCCCAGGATCATCGAGCCGGCCAGGCCGGCGCCCAGCTCCTCGGCCCGCTCGGCGGCGGCGCCGGGCGTGACGACGACCGGGTTGAGCGAGCCGAGCTCGCCGTGGAAGGGGATCGGCACGGGGCGGGCGGCGGCGGCGTCGAAGAGCGCCCGGCCGCCGCGTACGGAACCGGTGAAGCCGGCCGCCGCGACCAGCGGGTGCCGGACGAGCGCGACGCCCGCCTCGAAGCCGTGCACCAGCACGACGACGTCCTCGGGGAGGCCGCTCTTGGCGGCGGCCCGGCGCAGCAGGCCGGCGGTCAGCTCGGAGGTGGCGGGGTGGTCGGGGTGGGCCTTGACGACGACGGGGCAGCCGGCGGCCAGCGCGCTGGCGGTGTCGCCGCCGGGCACGGAGAAGGCGAGCGGGAAGTTGCTGGCCGCGTAGACGGCGACGACGCCGAGCGGGATCTTCCAGCGGCGCAGGTCGGGGCGGGGCGGCACGGCCGACGGGTCGGGCAGGTCGATCCGTACGTCAAGGAAGGCGCCCTCGTCGACGACGGCGGCGAAGGCCCGCAGCTGGGCGGTGGTGCGGGCGAGTTCGCCGGTGAGCCGGGGGGTGCCGAGGGCGGTCTCGGCGTCGGCGGTGGGGACGATCTCGTCGGCGGCGGCGTCGAGGAGGTCGGCGGCGGTCCGCAGGAAGGCCGCCCGGACCGCGCGGTCGGCGAGGGAGTCGCGGGCGGCGTGCGCGGCGCGCACCGCGCGGTCGACGCCGTCCGGCGTGGCCTCCGTCGCGACCTGCTCGCGCCGCTTCCCCGAGCGGGGGTCCACACTCCACACTGCTGCTGCCGACACGGCCCACACCCCTATTCACTATGATGAACGTCGTTCTTGTGCATGAACGCTTCGGGGTGGACTCTAGGGAGGCCGCGGGCGTTCCGACAAGGGCACCCGGTAGTCACGGAGAAGGGCGGGGTCATGGCCGGTGCCGACGCGAGCGGTGCGCAGGTGAAGTCCGCGGTGCGGACGGTGGAGCTGCTGGAGTTCTTCGCCGGCCGGCCCGGGATGCACACCCTGGCCGCCGTGCAGGAGGCGGTCGGCTACCCCAAGTCGAGCCTGTACATGCTGCTGCGCACGCTGGTCGAGCTGGGCTGGGTGGAGACCGACGCCACCGGCACCCGGTACGGCATCGGGGTGCGGGCGCTGCTGGTGGGGACCTCGTACATCGACGGCGACGAGGTCGTCGCGGCGTCCCGGGCGACCCTGGACCGGCTGTCGGACGACACCACCGAGACCGTGCACCTGGCCCGGCTCGACGGCACCAGCGTGGTCTATCTGGCCACCCGCCAGTCCCAGCACCACCTGCGGCCCTTCACCCGGGTCGGCCGCCGGCTCCCCGCGCACTCGACCGCGCTGGGCAAGGCGCTGCTCGCCACCCACGACGACGAGCGGGTGCGGGAGCTGCTGCCGGCGGAGCTGCCGGCGGTCACCGCGCACACGATCACCGACCGGGAACGGCTGATCGAGGAGCTGGCGGCGGTGCGGGAGCAGGGCTTCGCGGTGGACCGCGAGGAGAACACGCTGGGGCTGCGCTGCTTCGCGGTGGCGATCCCCTACCGGACCCCGGCCCGGGACGCGCTGAGCTGCTCGGTGCCGGCCGCGCGGCTGACGCCGGGGCACGAGCAGCTGATCAAGGACGCCCTGTTCGACGCGCGGGACCGGCTGACGCTGGCGACCCGGCGGCTCTGAGGCGCCGCCGGTCCGCGCCGCGGAGTCCGTGCAGGATGAACGTTTCCTGAGAATCCGGCCCCGTCCGGAACGCCGCCGACCGCCCCGTTCGTCCCTTCTGGTGCCATGAACAAGACCATCAGGCGCACCTCGGTCTTCGTGCTGCTCCTCGTGCTCGCCCTCCTCGGCCGGGCCACCTGGGTGCAGGCGTACGAGAGCAAGGCGCTCGCGAACGACAACAGCAACCGGCGGAAGACGATCGCGCAGTACGCGCATCCGCTCGGGAACATCGTGGTGGCCGGCTCGCCGGTCACCGGCTCGAAGCGCACCGCGAGCGGCGACCTCGCGTACGAGCGCAGCTACACGGACGGCGAGCTGTACGCGGCGGTCACCGGCTACAGCTCGCAGGCGTATGGCTCCACCCAGCTGGAGGGCATCTGGTCGGGGGTCCTGGACGGCACCGACGACCGGCTGAAGAACCCCGTGGACGCGGTGACCCGCAAGCAGCAGGAGCCGGGCACCGTCCTCACCACCATCGACCCGGAGGTGCAGAAGGCCGGCTACCGGGCGCTCGGGAACAAGAAGGGCGCGGCGGTCGCGATCGACCCGGTGAGCGGCCGGATCCTCGGGATGGTGTCCACCCCGTCGTACGATCCCTCGGCCATCGCCGGCACGAACGACGGCGACGCGTGGCGGAAGCTGCTGGACGACCCGGACAAGCCGCTGGTCAACCGGGCGCTGCGGCAGCCGCTGCCGCCCGGCTCCACCTTCAAGCTGGTGGTCGCCGCCGCCGCGCTGGAGGACGGCCTGTACTCCTCGGTGGACGTGCGGACGGACAGCCCGGACCCGTACACCCTGCCCGACACCCGGACAGTGCTGCGGAACGAGAACGCCGCCGCGCCCTGCGAGAACGCCACGATCCGCACCGCGCTCCAGTACTCCTGCAACAACGTCTTCGCCAAGATGGCCGCCGACCTGGGGCAGGACAAGGTGCGGGCGACGGCGGAGAAGTTCGGCTTCAACGACGACGAGCGGGACGTGCCGGTCCGGGCGTACGCGAGCGTCTACCCGTCGGGCATGGACCGGCCGCAGACCGCGCTCACCGGCATCGGCCAGTTCGACGTCACCGCCACCCCGCTCCAGATGGCGATGGTGTCGGCGGTGATCGCCAACGACGGGCTGCTGGCCGCCCCGCACATGGTCTCCGAGGTGGTCGACTCCGACGGTGACGCCCTGGAGTCCTTCGAGGACGGCGACACGACCCGGATCGTGTCCTCCGCCACCGCCGAGCAGCTGCGCAGCGCGATGGTGACGGTGGTGGAGAAGGGCACCGGCGGCAACGCGGCGGTGCCGGGCGCCGAGGTCGGCGGCAAGACGGGCACGGCGCAGCACGGCGAGAACAACAGCAAGACGCCGTACGCCTGGTTCACCTCGTACGCGAAGGACCCGGTGACCGGGAAGCAGGTGGCGGTGGCCGTGATGATCGAGGACTCCGGCGCGGCCCGCTCGGAGGTCAGCGGCAACGGTCTGGCGGCGCCGGTCGCGCAGCGGATGATGGCGGCGGCGCTGCGGTGAAGTGGCGTCCGCGGGGGCCGGATTGGCCCCCGCGGGCCTTCGTGCGATAGGCAGGGTCCCGCTCGCCCGCTCGAACAGAGCGCATCTCTTCGAACTGCCGATCTCGCTCGCCCCGCGGAGGACCGTCGTGCGTCGCCTGCCCCGTTCGCTCTCCGGCTGGACCATGGCGGTCTTCGGCCTCCTCGCCGCCGCCCTCGGGGTGGTCGGCCTGGTCGCCCCGGACGTCCTGCTCACGGTGATGGGCTTCGCGCCGGTGCCCGACGGGGAGCGCGCGGCCGGCGACCACACGCTGGTGTTCCTGACCGCCTCCTCGATGGCCGCGCTGAACATGGGCGTCTACTACGTGCTCGCCGCGCTCGCCGACTGGCGGGCGTTCTTCCGCTGGACGGTCCCCTTCCGGCTGCTGACCTGCGCGGTCTTCACGCTGGCCGTGATCACCGAGCGGGCCCCGTCCGGGTTCCTCGGGGTCGGCCTGTGGGAGGGGATCGGCGCCGTGGTGACGGGCGCGGCGCTGAGGTACGAGGGGAAGCGGGCCGCGCGCACCGCGTGAGCCGGCGGACCTGAGGCCCTTCCGGCGCCGCGCGTACGGCAGGTGCCCGATCCGCCGGGGGCACCTCAGGCGCCACGCTCCGTCCATGCGCTGGTATCTGACGGGTGTGCTCGTGTCCGGGTTCGGGACGACGGCGAGGTGCAAGGAGCGGCTGGGCGCGGTCGGCCCGGCCGCGGGGCCGTCCTGACCGGCCCCCTTCGTGGTGCGCCCCCGCGAGGGGCCGGGGAGCATGGAAGGGGCGGCGGGCTCGGCGGGAGGAGGGCAGGGTGACGGCCGGTTCCTTCCCGGAGACGGGCACGGACACGGAGACGGGCGCGGACACGACCGGCGCGGAGGAGCGGCGTGCCGTGCGAGGGTCGGCGTTCGGCGCGCGGGGTCTGCTCGACGTGCTCGGGGTGGCCGCCGTGGTGGTGGACGCGGCCGGCCGGATCGTGCTGTGGAGCCCGCAGGCCGAGGGGCTCTTCGGCTACCGCGTGGACGAGGCCCTGGGCCGGTACATCGCCCCGCTGATCGTCGGCGAGGAGCGCCGGGCCGAGGCGATGCGGCTCTTCGGCGAGGTGCTGGGCCGCGGCACCACCTGGGCGGGCACCTTCCCCGTACGGCACAAGGACGGTTCGACCCGCGAGGTCGAGTTCCGCAACATGCGGCTCACCGACGACCTCGGCGACCTGTACGCGCTCGGCATCTGCGCCGACCGGTCCGCCGTCGCCCGGGTGGAGACCGAGCTGGCCCTCTCCGACCGGCTGGTCGACCAGTCCCCCATCGGCCTCGCCGTCCTCGACACGGACCTGCGGTACGCGCTGGTCAACCCGGCGCTCGAACGGTTCGACGGGGTGCCGGCGGAGCGGCACCTGGGGCGGCGCCCCTCCGAGGTGCTGCCGGGCCTCGACGCGGCGCCGCTGGAGGCGGCGGCCCGGCGGGTGCTGGAGACCGGGACGCCGCTCCTCGACCTCCAGGCGCTGGGCGCGACCCCGTCCGACCCGGGCGGCGGCGAGCACGCCTGGTCGGTGTCGTTCTACCGGCTGGAGGCGGCCGGCGGCCGGGTCCTCGGCGTGGCGGCCTGGGTGGTCGACGTGACCGAGCGGTACCGGGCGGACGCGGCGGCCGACCGGTCGCGGCGGCGGCTCGCCCTGATCGCGGACGCGTCCGCGCGGGTCGGCACCACCCTGGAGGTGGAGCGGACCGCCGGCGAGCTGGCGTCGGTGGTGGTGCCCGCGCTCGCCGACGTGGCCGCCGTCGACGTCCTCGACTCGGTGCTGTCGCTGCGCCGGCCGGGCAGCGCCGAGGGCCCGGCGCTGTTCCGGGCGCTCGCGGTGAGGGCCGGGCACGAGACGGAGGCGCTGGCGGCGGCCGACCCGCCCGGCTCGGTCGCGCTGTACGGCGCCGACCGGCTGGTGACCCGGTGCGTGCAGAGCGGGCAGCCGGTGCTGGTGGCCCGGGTCGGGGCGGCGGACCTGCCGCGGATCGCGCGCGGCCCGGAGGCGGCCCGGCTGCTGGAGCGGGCCGGGGTGCACTCGTACCTGGCGGTGCCGCTGATCGCTCGCGGCGAGGTGCTGGGGGCCCTCGACCTCAAGCGGGACCGGCACCACCCGCTGCCGTTCGACGCGGACGACGTGCTGCTCGCGCAGGAGCTGGCGTCCCGGGCGGCGGTGAGCATCGACAACGCCCGCTGGTACCAGAGCGCGCGGAACACGGCCGTGACCCTCCAGCGCAGTCTGCTGCCCGGCCCCCCGCCCGAGCGCCCCGGTCTGGCCGCCGCCGCCCGCTACCAGCCCGCCCAGGAGTCCAGCGAGGTCGGCGGCGACTGGTACGACGTGATCGCGCTGCCCGGCGAGAAGACGGCCCTGGTGGTGGGGGACGTGATGGGCAGCGGCATCGACGCGGCGGCGACCATGGGCCGGCTGCGGACCGCCACCCGCGCCTTCGCGGACCTGGACCTCTCCCCCAGCCAGGTGCTCCGGCACCTGGACCGGATCACGGTCGGCCTGGAGCACTCCATCGCCACCTGCCTGTTCGCCGTGTACGAGCCGGGCGGCGGCTGCCGGATCGCGAACGCCGGCCATCCGCCGCCGGTGCGGCTCCCGGCGGACGGCCCGGCCGAGCTGGTCCCCCTCTCCACCGGGGTGCCGCTCGGCGTCGGCGGCGGCACCTTCCGCACCGCCCGCGTGCCGTTCCTCCCCGGCGACCGGCTGGTGCTGTACACCGACGGGCTGATCGAGACCCGGGACAGTGTCATCGACGACCGGCTGGCGCTGCTGACCCGTCTCGTCGAGGCCACCCGCGAGCTGTCCCTGGAGGAGAGCTGCGACCTGCTGCTGCGGGAGCTGCGCCGCCCCGGCGCCCCGGACGACGTGGCGCTGCTCATCGCCGGGAGCACGGGATGACGGCCCGCCGGGACGGGACGGCGCCGGGCCGGGGCTCCGGACTGCGGAGCCTCGCCGGGCAGGTCCTCGCCCTGGAGGCGCTGATCGCGCTGCTGGTGATCGTGGCGGCGGTGCTCGTCACCTTCCAGCAGGCCCGGCAGGACGTGCTGCGGGACGCCGAGACGCGGTCGCTGGCGGTGGCGGAGGCGTTCGCGAAGGCGCCCGGCGTGGACGAGGCGCTGGCCTCGCCGGATCCGACGGCCGCGCTCCAGGAGCGGGCCGAGCAGACCCGGGTGGCGACCGGGGTGGACTTCGTGGCGGTGCTGGCCCCGGACGGGACGCGGTACACGGACGCGGAGCGCGAGCTGATCGGCCGGAAGGCGACCGGGGACCTGAACCGGGCGGTGGTGGACGGCGAGTCGTACACGGAGACCTTCCGCGGCGCGCCGAACGACGCCGTGCGGGCCGTGGTGCCGGTGGTGGCCGACGACGGCCGGATCGTCGGCATGGTGACGAGCGGCATCGAGGTGCAGTCGCTCAGCGAGGCGGTGCGCGGCCGGCTCGTGGTGCTGCTCGCCACGGCCGGCGGGGCGCTGCTGCTGGCGGTGGGCGGGGCGGCGCTGGTGGCCCGGCGGCTGCGGCGGCAGACGCACGGTCTGGGCCCGGCCGAGATGACCCGGATGAAGGAGCACCACGAGGCGGTGCTGCACGCGGTCCGCGAGGGCGTGCTGATCGTCGGCGCGGACCGGCGGCTGCTGCTCGCCAACGACGAGGCGCGGCGGCTGCTGGCGCTGCCGGCGGACGCCGAGCGGCGGCCGGTGGCGGAGCTGGGGCTGGACCCGCGGACGGTGGAGCTGCTGGAGTCGGGGCGGACCGCGACGGACGAGGTGCACCGGGCGGGCGACCGGCTGCTCGCGGTGAGCGTGCGGCCGACCGTCCCGGACGGCAGCGGTTCGGGCAGCGTGATGACGATGCGGGACACCACCGAGCTGGCCTCGCTCGCCGGGCGGGCCGAGGTGGCGCGGGGCCGGCTGCAGCTGCTGTACGAGGCGGGGGTGCGGATCGGGACGACCCTGGAGGTGGTCCGGACGGCGGAGGAGCTGGCGGAGGTGGCGGTGCCGCGGTTCGCCGACTTCGCGACGGTGGAGCTGCTGGAGCCGGTGCTGCGGGGCGAGGAGCCGCCGCAGGACGCGACGCTGGCGGAGATGCGGCGGACGGCGCTGACCGGGGTGCGGGCGGAGCAGCCGCTGCAGCCGGTCGGCGAGGTGATCCGGTTCCACGTGCCGAGCACGCCGATGTCGACGGCGCTGGCGGGCGGGCACGCGGTGGTGCAGGAGGAGCTGGCGGCGGCGGAGGGCTGGCGGGCGCAGGACCCGGAGGGGGCGGCGCGGGCGCTGGCGTACGGGATGCACTCGCTGCTGACGGTGCCGCTGCTGGCCCGGGGCGTGGTGCTGGGGATGGCGAACTTCTGGCGGGCGGACACGCCGGAGCCGTTCGGGGAGGAGGACCTGGAGTTCGCGGAGGAGCTGGCGGCGCGGGCGGCGGTGGCGATCGACAACGCCCGCCGGTTCACCCGGGAGCACGCGATGGCGGTGACGCTGCAGCGGAGCCTGCTGCCCCGGGTGCTGCCGGAGCAGGACGCGGTGGAGGTGGCGTACCGCTATCTGCCGGCGAAGGCGGGGGTCGGCGGCGACTGGTTCGACGTGATCCCGCTGCCGGGGGCGCGGGTGGCGCTGGTGGTGGGGGACGTGGTGGGGCACGGGCTGCACGCGGCGGCGACGATGGGGCGGCTGCGGACGGCGGTGCACAACTTCTCGACGCTGGACGTGCCGCCGGACGAGATCCTGGGGCACCTGGACGAGCTGACCGGGCGGATCGACGAGGAGGCGGAGCCGGCGATGGCGCCGGGCGACGGGGACCGGGGGCGGCGGGAGGAGACGATCACCGGCGCGACCTGCCTGTACGCGATCTACGACCCGGCGTCCGGGACGTGCACGATGGCGAGCGCGGGGCATCCGGGGCCGGCGGTGGTCGGCGCGGACGGGCGGGTGGAGTTCCCGCCGCTGGCGCCGGGGCTGCCGCTGGGTCTGGGGCTCGGGGACGTGCCGTTCGAGTCGACGGAGCTGGTGCTGCCGGAGGGCAGCAAGCTGGTGCTGTTCACGGACGGGCTCCTGGAGGACCACGGCAGGGACGTGGGGACGGGGCTGCGCCTGCTGCGCCGGACGCTGGAGCGGCCGGAGCGGAGTCCCGAGCAGACCTGCGCGGACGTGCTGGCGAACCTGCTGTCGCCGGCGCCCCGGGACGACATCGCGCTGCTGGTGGCGCGGGCCCGGCGGCTGCCGGCGGACCGGATCGCCGAGTGGGAGGTGGCGCGGGACCCGGCGGCGGTGTCGCCGGTGCGGAACGCGGCGACGGCGAAGCTGGGCGAGTGGGGGCTGGACGAGACGGTCTTCGCGGTGGAGCTGATCCTGAGCGAGCTGGTCACCAACGCGGTGCGGTACGGGGCGGACCCGGTGCGGGTGCGGCTGCTGTACGACCGGCGGCTGGTGTGCGAGGTGTCGGACGGCAGCAGCACGTCGCCGCACCTGCGGCACGCGGCGGAGACCGACGAGGGCGGGCGGGGCCTGTATCTGGTGGCGCGGTTCGCGGAGCGCTGGGGGACGCGGTACGGGCGGCGGGGGAAGACGATCTGGGCGGAGCTGCGGGTGGCGCCGGACGGCGGGGACGGCGGCGCGGAGGCGGGCGACGCGGTGCCGAACGTGGACCTGGACGCGCTGGAGAAGCTGGCCTGGTGACCCCGGACGCACCCGGCGACCCATCTGGTATACCAAAAGGGTGCCGTCCGATCCGAAGGAGACCCCCGTGAGCCCCACGCCCCGCACCGCGACCCTCTTCCACGACGTACGGCCCCTGGGCGGGCCGGCCGGCGACCTGATCGCCGTCGACGGCGTGCTCGTCGCGGAACTCCCCGAGGGCGTGGCCGTGGAGCGGGTCGACGGCGGCGGGCGGCTCGCCCTGCCGACCCTGGTCGACGCGCACATCCACCCGGACAAGACCTCCTGGGGCGAGCCGTGGCACCGCCGCCGGCCCGCGGCGGGCATCGCCGACTACGTGGCCGGGGACGTGGAGCTGGCCCGCGCGCTGCCCACCCCGGTGGGCGAGCGGGCGCTGCGCCTGATGTCCCACGCCGCCGCGCGGGGCACCCGGGCGATGCGGGCCCACGCGGACGTGGCCCCCGCCTACGGCCTGTCAGCGATCGAGGGCGTCGCGGAGGCCGCCGCGAAGCTGGCCGGGATCGTCGACGTCGAGCTGGTCGCCTTCCCGCAGCACGGCGTGGTCCGCGAGCCGGGCGCGGCGGAGCTGCTGGCGGAGGCGGCGGCGAGCGGTCTGGTCAGCCATGTGGGCGGCATCGACCCGACGGGCTTCGACGCCTCCGGCGGCGGCGAGGGCGACCAGCTGGGCCTGGTCTTCGGGCTCGCGGAGAAGCACGGCCTGGGGCTGGACATCCACCTCCACGACCGGGGCGAGCCGGGGCTCGCGGTGCTCCGGGACATCGCCGCCCGCACCCGCGCGGCCGGCCTCGGCGGCAGGGTGGCGGTGGCGCACGCCTTCGCGGTCGCGGGCCTGGCGGAGCGGGAGCTGGACGCGACGGCGGATCTGCTGGCGGGGTCCGGGGTGGCGCTGACGACGGTCGCCCTGGGCGAGACGACGGTCCTGCCGTTCCGGCGGCTCGCCGAGCGCGGGGTGACGGTCGGCCTCGGCTCGGACGGCGTCCGGGACAGCTGGAGCCCGTACGGCGACGCCGACATGCTGCACCGCGCCTGGCTGGCCGGCTGGGCCCTGGACGCCCGGCTGGACGAGGAGCTGGAGGCGTGCTTCGGGATCGCCGCCCACGGCGGCGCGGCGCTGATGGGCCTGCCCGCCGCAGACCTCCGCCCGGGCTCCCCCGCCGACTTCATGCTGGTCGAGGGCGAGTGCCTGCCGCAGGTCGTGGTGGACCTGCCGCGCCGCGACCTGGTGGTGCGGGCGGGCCGGGTGGTGGCCCGGGACGGGCGGCTGGCCGGCTAGCCGAGGTCCGCGAGGGCGGTGCGGACCGCCGCCAGGTCGGCGTCGGAGGCGAGGCCCGCGTGGTAGAGGCGGAGTTCGGTGGCGCCGTCGGCGACGGCCCGCCGGGCGTCCTCGGCGAGCCGGCCGGGGGCGCCGCCCATGCCGCTGACGACGGAGAGGTTGGCGGCGAGGGTGGTGCCGGGCCGCAGCCGGGCGGCGAAGGGGGCGAGCCGGCCGGGGCGGGCCACCACGCCGTCGGCGAGGCCGAGGACGTGCGCGGGGTCGGTGCCGGCGTCCGCGCCGCAGGCGTACGGGTCCGGGTCGGCGTGCAGCAGGACGCGGAAGCCGGGCGGGGCGGCGGCCCGGACGGCGGCGACGGCCTCCTCCTGGAAGGAGCGGGCGGTCCGGGCGCGCCAGGCGAGGGCGGGCGCGGCGAGGGCGCCGGGCTCCCCGGCGGGGCCGGTGCCGGACCAGACCGGGGCGAGGGCGGCGCGGACGGCGGCGGCCAGCGCGTCGGGGTCGGCGCCCTCGTCCGCGTACCCCTGCCGGCAGTGGGGGCAGAAGCAGAGGGAGAGCAGCAGCCGGGCGCGGTCGTCGAGCGGGATGCCGCCGGTCTTGTCGTGGGCGTGCAGGTGGGCGTAGCCGTACCAGCCGCAGGACTCCAGTTCGGTGCCGGCGGCGCCGGGGCGGACGGCGGCCTCGGCGGCGAGGCCGACGAGGAGGGCGCGGACCTCGGGGTGGGCGACGCAGGGGGCCCAGGGGTAGCGGTCGCCGTGGGCGTTGACCACGGAGGTGTCCGGATGTTCGGCGCCGAGCCGGGAGTTGTGGGCGAGGACGACCCAGCTGTGCACGGCGAGCCCGGTGCCGTCGAGGGCGTCGGCGGCGCGCGCCCAGGCGTCGCCGGGGGCCCAGTCGCCGGCCGGGTACGGGGCGAGCCGGCGGCCGGCCCAGCGGTCCGGGTCCGGCGGGTAGAGCACGGCGGCGTGTTCGGCGGTGACGACCCGCCGGCGGGGGTGGCGGGGGGTGAACGCCCGGGTGCCGTGGTAGGCGGCGGCGAGGGTGACCTGCTGGACGCCGAGTCCGGCGAGGAGGGCGGGGGCGGCCGGGTCGCCGTCGACGTCCCAGGGGTAGAGGAAGGCTCCCGCGCGGGGGCGGACGGGGGTGGTCACGGGCGCTCCGGGGGTACGCGGCACGGAATCCAGCGCCGTTCACATCCTTGAACGACGCCCGCACGCTAACCCGCCCCGCCACCCGGGTCAAGAGGAACGCCCCTGTCCGCGCAGTGCCTTGACGCCCCTTCGGCCCCTCCCTAGCGTGTCCACGTCCGTGAATGCCCCACCCGCGGACGGCCCGGGCCCGCCGGGCCCCGCGTCCCAGCCGAGGAGAACCCCCCGATGCCCGCACCCCGCACGCTCCTCCTCACCGGTGCCGCCGGCGGCGTCGGCACCCTGATGCGGGAGCTGCTCCCGGCCCACGGGTACGCGCTCCGCCTCCTCGACGCCGTCCCCGTGCCCGGCGCCCCGGACGCGCTGGTCGCCGACCTCGCCGACCGCGCGGCGCTGCGCGAGGCGGTCCGTGGCGTGGACGCGGTCGTGCACCTCGCGGGCATCTCCCGGGAGGCGGACTTCGACGCGGTCGTCGCCGCCAACATCACCGGCCTCCACCACCTCTACGAGGCCGCCCGCGAGGAGGGCGTCCGCCGCATCGTCTTCGCCTCCAGCAACCACGCCGTCGGCTTCACCCGCCGCCCGCGCGCCGGCGAACCCCTCGTCCCGGTCACCACCCCGCACCGCCCCGACACCTTCTACGGCCTCTCCAAGTGCTTCGGGGAGGACCTGGCCCAGCTGTACTGGGACCGGCACGGCGTCGAGACCGTCTCGGTCCGCATCGGCTCCTGCTTCCCCGAGCCCACCTCGGTCCGCATGCTGTCCCTCTGGCTGAGCCCCGCCGACTGCGCCCGGCTGCTGCACGCCGCGCTCACCGCGCCGGACGTCGGCCACACCGTGGTGTACGGCTCCTCCGCCAACACGCGCGCGTGGTGGGACCTGTCGACCGCCCGCGCCCTCGGCTACGCGCCGCGGGACGACTCGGAGGAGTACGCGGAGAAGCTGATCGCCGAGCAGGGCCTGCCGCCGGAGGGCAGCCCCGACGACCTGTACCTGGGCGGCGGCTACACCGGGGACGCCCCGCGCTGGCGGCCGCCGGCGCCCTGACCCGGCGCTGCCGGTGCGGCGCCCGGGACGGAGCGGACGTCCGCGGGCCCGGCCGGTGATACGGGGGAGCCGGCCGGGCCCGGTTCGACGGCGCGCGCTGGCAGCGCCGGACGCGACCACGGTAGGCCGCGTCCAAGATCACCGCGAGCCGCGGAACGCGGCCTCTGTCCGGAATGCGCGGCCGGCCGGAGCACAGGGGCGGACAGGGGCGCACCGACGGCTCACGGTGCCGTGCGCAGCGTCCGGGACGGGGACTCGCCGAACCGCTCCCGGTAGCGGGCGGCGAACCTGCCCTGGTGCGCGAAGCCCCACCGCCAGGCGACCTCGCTGACGCTCACCTCGTCCGGCTCCGCCGCCCGCAGCTCCTCCCGCACCCGTTCCAGCCGGACCTCGCGGACGTACGCCATCGGCGACATCCCGACGTACTCCCGGAAGGACTCCTGGAGCCGGCGGACGCTCACGCGCGCGTGCGCCGCGAGTTCCCCGGTGGTGAAGGGGTGTTCGGGGCGCTCCCGGACCGCGTCCATGGCGCGCTTGACCGGGGCCGGGCGGCGCGGCCCGCCGGGGTGGGCCAGTTCGTCCCGCCAGGGGTGGTCGGCGGCGAGCAGCAGGCCGTTGAGCAGCGCCTCCTGGAGCGGGCGGGCGACGAGTTCGTGGTGGGCCAGGCCCTCCCCGGCCAGCGCCTCGGCGGCGACCCGGCGGGCGAACCGCACCCAGCCGAGACCGGGGCCGCGCGCGATGTCGAGGCCGGGCCGGAAGGCGAGGCGGCCCTGCGGCGGCCGGCCGAGCAGGCTCTCCAGACGGTCGCGCAGTTCGGCGGCGCCGACCTTGACGGAGAGGATCCGCCCGTCGCCGCTCCAGCGGTCGAGGAAGGTGTCCCCGGCGGGGTCGAGGAGCAGCGCCTCGCCGGCGGAGGCGCGGACGGCGGGGCCGCGTCCCTGGCGCATCTCCATGGTGCCGCTCATCGGGGCGTTGACGTGGTACGCGCCCAGCTCGCCGAAGCTCATCCGGACGTCGGCGCCGCAGCTCAGGTCGCCGATGACGAGCGGCCCGAACTCGACGATGTCGAAGCGGGCCGCGAAGGTCCGGTGCTCGTCGACGACGTCCATCCGGCTCGTGTAGTAGCGCGCGTCCAGTTCCTGGCGCGCCTCGTCGACGTCCCCGGTCGTAAAAGAGCTCCCACCCACAGCACCCACGGTGCGAAAGATAATTCATATGACGGACCCGTCCGGAACGGGCAGGATGCCCCGCATGCCACGACCCCAGGGATTCGCGTACGAAGAGCGCAAGGACGGTTCCGTCGTCCTCACCCACCACGGCCGCCCCGCCGGCGTGCTGCGCGGCGCCCGGGCCGCGACGTTCCTGGCCGAGGCCGCGTCCGGCGACGTCCAGCTGCTGATGGCCCGCTGGACGGGGTCGTACCGCTTCGGCAACGAGCGGCAGGCGCGGAACCACCCCCGTCACCGGGGTGGCGCAACCCGCCGCGGGTAAGGGAACGGCAAAGCGGCCCGGATCGTTGACCCAGGCATGACCGCAATGACCCCCGGCTCGAACCTCCCGCTCACCGCCCCCCGCGTGGCGGTGGACGTCGCCGCCCCCGTGCGGCTCGACGTCTCGGGCCTGCTGCTCGGCGCCAACGGCAAGGTGCGCTCGGACGACGACTTCATCTTCTACAACCAGCCCGCCGGGCCCGGTGTCACCTACCGCTCCGGCGGCGGCACCGCCCCGGACGCGATCCTGGTGGACACCGGCGGCCTGCCCGCCGGCATCGAGAGGATCGTGGTCACGGCCAGTCCGGACGCCGCAGGCCAGACCTTCCAGGGCATCGAGCCCACCGCCACCGTCCGCGACGCCGACAGCGGCGCGGTCATCGCCACCTTCACCCCGCCCCAGCTGGCCACCGAGACGGCCCTGGTGGTCGTCGAGATCTACCTGCGCAACGGCGCGTGGAAGGTCCGCGCCGTCGGCCAGGGGTACGCGAACGGCCTGGCCGGCATCGCCACCGACTTCGGCGTCTCCGTGGACGAGGAGCCGGCCGCCGCCGCTCCCCAGGCCCCGGCCGCGCCGCCCGCCCCGCCGATGCCGGCCTCGCCGCCCACGCTGGTGACGCCGCCCGGCCCGAACGACCCCCGGTTCGCCTTCGGCACCCCCGCCCCCTCCGCCGCCCCCGCGCCGCCCGCCCCCGCGGCCCCTGCCCCGGCCGCCACCGGCAAGATCAACCTGGACAAGGGCCGGGTCAGCCTCCAGAAGAACCAGACGGTGTCGCTGGTCAAGGGCGGCCGTCCGCTGCTCTCCCAGGTGAAGATGGGCCTCGGCTGGGAGCCCGCGTACCGGGGCAAGGACATCGACCTGGACGCCTCGGTCATCGCCTACGGCCCCCAGCGCAACCACCTGGACAGCTGCTACTTCGGCAAGCTGACCATCCTCGGCGGGGCCGTCCGGCACTCGGGCGACAACCTGACGGGCGAGGGCGCGGGCGACGACGAGGTCATCACCGTCGACCTGGGCCGGCTGCCGGCCGACGCCACCGGCCTGGTCTTCACGGTGAACTCGTTCTCCGGGCAGAAGTTCACCGAGGTCGCCAAGGCGTACTGCCGGCTGATGGACGCGGCGACCGGCGAGGAGCTGGTCCGCTTCGACCTGACGTCCGCCGAGCCGCAGACCGGCGTGATGATGGCCAAGCTCATCAAGCAGTTCTCCGGCGAGTGGGAGATGACCGCGATGGGCGAGTTCGTGAAGTCCCGGACGGTCCGGGGCATGGTGAAGCCGGCCGCCCAGGCCCTCTGAGCGGCCGGTCCGTCCCGCGGCGCGCCTAGAACAGCGCGCTGTAGGCGTTGAGGGCGGGCTGGCCGCCGAGGTGGGCGTAGAGCACGGTCGAGGAGCGGCCGATCTCGCCGCGGTCCACCAGGTCGATCAGCCCGGCCATCGACTTCCCCTCGTAGACCGGGTCGGTGACCATGCCCTCGGTGCGGGCGGCCAGCCGCATCGCGTCGAGGGTGGCCTCGTCCGGGACGCCGTAGACGCCGGCGTGGTAGCGCTCGTCCAGCTCCACGTCGGCGCCGGTGAGTTCGCGCTCGACGCCGATGAGGGCGGCGGTGTTCCGGGCGATCCGGGTGATCTGGTCGTGGGTCTCGGCGGGCTTCGCGGAGGCGTCGACGCCGATGATCCGGCGCGGCCGGCCGCCCTCCTCGGCGAGCGCGGCGAAGCCGGCGACCATCCCGGCCTGGGTGGAGCCGGTCACCGAGCAGACCACGACCGTGTCGAAGAAGACGCCGAGGTCCCGCTCCTGTTCGGCCACCTCGTAGGCCCAGTTCGCGAAGCCGAGGCCGCCGAGCGGGTGGTCGGAGGCGCCGGCCGGGATCGCGTACGGCTTGCCGCCGCCCTCCTCGACCTCGCGCAGCGCCTGCTCCCAGCTCTCCTTGAAGCCGATCCCGAAGCCGGCCCTGACCAGCCGCACGTCGGCGCCCGCGAGCCGGCTGATCAGGATGTTGCCGACCTTGTCGTAGACGGCGTCGGGCCAGTCGACCCAGCTCTCCTGCACCAGCACGCACTTCAGCCCGGCGCGGGCGGCGACGGCGGCGACCTGGCGGGTGTGGTTGGACTGCACGCCGCCGATGGAGACGAGGGTGTCGCAGCCCTGCGCGAGGGCGTCCGCGACCAGGTACTCCAGCTTGCGGGTCTTGTTCCCGCCGTACGCCACACCGGAGTTGCAGTCCTCGCGCTTGGCCCACAGGGCCGCGCCGCCGAGGTGGTGGCCGAGGCGTTCGAGGGGGTGGACCGGGGACGGCCCGAAGAGGAGCGGGTAGCGGTCGAAGTCGGTGATCGGCACGGGCGGCTCTCCCTGGAGTGGCGGACGGGGTTACGGCGCCGAGGGCGCGGGCGCGGGGATGCCCGTGACCTCGGCGACCTCGATGGCGTCGTCGGCCAGCTGTTCCAGGGCGGCCCAGATCTCGCTGGTGAGCCGGACGGCCTCGTCCACGTCGCCGGCGGCGCAGGCGTCGATGAGGCGGGTGTGCAGCTCGGCGGAGGCGCAGCTGTCGGCGTTCCCGAAGAGCCGGCGCTCGACGCGGCGGAGCAGCGGGGTGTAGCGGTCGATGGTGGCGGCGGCGGCGTGGTTGCCGCTGGCGCCGACGAGGACCTGGTGCAGTTCGTCGTCGGCGTCGAGGGCGGTCTCGACGTCGGAGGCGCGGACGGCGGCGGCGAAGCGCTCGTTGGCCTCGCGCATGGCGCGGATGGCCTCGGGGCCCAGCAGCGGGACGGCGGTGCGGGCGGCGAGTTCGTGCATCACCCGGACCACGGAGGCGGCGTCGCGGACGATCCGGCTGACCGGCCGGGTGACCCGGGTGTAGCTCTGCGGCTTGGTCTCGACCAGGCCCTCGACGGTGAGCCGGGCGAGGGCGTCGCGGACGGGCGCGCGGGAGAGGCCGAGCCGGTCGGCGAGGTCGGCGTCCTTGAGGAGGGCGCCGGGCGCCAGGTCGCCGCGCACGATCGCCTCGCGCAGCGACTCGTAGGCCCGGTCGCGCAACAGGGTCCGGCCCACGGGCCGCAGAACGTCGTCCATGGACTGACAGGTTAGATGTCAGTCCCGGAAGCGGACAGAGGATCTTGGAAGCTGGCGGGAACCCGTCGGATTCCCGACCCGAATCCTCACAGGCCCCCGGCTCCGGCGGGCCGGGGGCCGGCGGGGCGTCAGCGGCGGGGCTGGCGGCGCCAGGGGCCGGTGATCGCGACCATGATCCCCGGGTTCTGGATGGACGCGTACAGGGTGTCGCCGTCGGGAGAGAAGACGACTCCGGCGAACTCGCTGTCGTTGAGGTCGTTCCGGGCGATCGGGTAGGTGCGGCCGGAGTCGGTGGCGCCGACGAGGTGCTGGACGCCCTCGCCGTCCTCGGCGATGACGATCCCGCCGTACGGGGAGACGGTGATGTTGTCGGGGGCGTCGTAGGCGCCGTCCTGGTCGGGCGCGGGGTTCACGCCGAACAGCACCTTGAGGGTGAGGGTGCGGCGCTTGGGGTCGTAGAACCAGACCTGGCCGTCGTGGGGCGTGCCGGGGCTCTCCTCACGGGCGTACGAGGAGACCACGTACGCGCCGCCGTCGGCCCACCACATGCCCTCCAGCTTCCGGCCGCGGGTGACCTGGCCGTCGGTGAACTGCTTGCGGACGGGGGTGGTGCGGGCGTCGCGGTCGGGGACGTCCACCCAGTCGACGCCGTAGACGGTGCCGATGCGGGTGGCGCGGGACAGGTCGTCGACGAACCGGCCGCCGGAGTCGATGCACTTGGCGGCCTGGAGGACGCCGGCGTCGTCGGCGAGGGTGCGCAGCCGGCCGCGGCCGTGCGCGAAGCCCTGCGGCGGGACCCAGCGGAAGAGGAGGCCGTTGGGGCCGGAGGCGTCCTCGGTGAGGTAGGTGTGGCCGCGCTTCGGGTCGATGACGACGGCCTCGTGGTCGTAGCGGCCGAAGAACTTGAGGGGCTTGGGGTCGAGGTTGGCCCGGCGGTCGCGGGGGTCGACCTCGAAGACGTAGCCGTGGTCCTTGGTCATGCCGTTCTTGCCGGCGAGGTCGGAGTTCTCCTCGCAGGTGAGCCAGGTGCCCCAGTCGGTGCGGCCGCCCGCGCAGTTGGTGGAGGTGCCGGCGATGCCGACCCACTCGGCGACGGTGCCGTCGCGGTGCACCTCGACGACGGTGCAGCCGCCGGCCGCCTTCGGGTCGTAGACGAGGCCCTCGGCGAGCGGGACGGGGAACTCGACCTTGGCGCGGTCGCCCTTGATCTCGTGGTTGTTCACCAGGTACGTGACGCCGCGCGGGCCGGCGAAGGCGGCGGTGCCGTCGTGCTTGGCGGGGGTGAACTCGCCGGTCTCCAGGCGGGTGACGCCGGTGCGGGTGATCACCCGGTAGGTGAAGCCCTCGGGCAGGGCGAGGATGCCGTCGGGGTCGGCGACCAGCGGGCCGTAGCCGAGGCGGTGGTGGCCGCGGCCGTGGTCGTGGCCGCCGCGCTCGCCGTCGGGGCCGCCGTGGGCGTCGTCGTCGCTCGCGAGGGCCTCGGGGGCGGTGGCGAGCACACCGACGGCGCCGGTGAGGGCGAAGCCGGCGACGGCGGACTTCTGGGTGAACTCTCTGCGGTTGAGCGCCATGGTGTGCGGTCTCTCCCCAAGCTGAGTGCCGGTTGTCGCGCACACCCTCGCGCGCCCGCGGGAACGGCGGCTGAACACCGCGGGAACGGCCGCGGAGCGCCTCTCCCCGGTCCGGGGAAGGGCGCTCCGCGTCCGGCGCGGCGGGGGCGTCCGTCAGGCGGAGCCGGCGCGGGAGCGGGCCTTGAAGGCGGCCTTGCGGGCCTCCTTGGCGGCGTTCTTGTCCGGGTGGAGCCGGCCCATGGCGTCGAGGACGTCGGCGGTGGCGGGGTGCTCGACCCGCCAGGCGGTCTCCAGGAAGCCGGTGTGCCGGCTGGTCAGGCCCTCGATGAGCTCCTGGAGTTCGGCGGGGGCGCCGGAGGCGTCGAGCTGGGCGGCGATGGTGTCGACGGCGAGCCAGAAGATCATGGACTCCGGCGGCGGCGGCACGTCGGTGGCGCCGCGCTCGGCGAGCCAGACGCGGGCGAGGCCGCCGAGCTCGGGGTCGTCGAGGACGGCGCGGACCACCGGCTCGGCGTCGGCGCCGACGAGGGCGAGGGCCTGCTGGCAGTGGAGGCGGCGCAGCGGCGAGGCGGGGTCGGAGCCGCGGGCGGCGGCGAGGAGTTCGGCGGCGGCGGGCACCGGCTCGCGGCCGGCGAGCCACGCCTCGGTCTCGGCGCGGGCGGCGGACTCGGGGTAGCCGGCGAGGCCGGCGAGGAGGGCGTCGGCGTCCTTCTCCGCGAGGTCGCCGACGACGGGCGCGTCGACGCCGGCCTCGACCATGCGGGTGCGGACGCCGTAGAGGCCGAGCGGGGTGAGCCGGACCATGCCGTAGCGGGTGACGTCCTCGTCGTCGACGGGCGGCGCGGGCTCCTCGCCCTCCTCCGCCATCAGGGCCTCGTCCACGGGCTGGTACTCGACGAGGCCGATGGGCTCCAGGAGCCGGAACTGCTCGTCGAGCCGCATCATCGCGTCGGAGACCTGCTCCAGGACGTCGTCGGTGGGCTCGCCCATGTCGTCGGGGACGACCATGGAGGCGGCGAGGGCGGGCAGCGGCACCGGGCCGTCGCCGGGGCCGCCGTCGCTGACGGTCAGCAGGTAGAGGTTGCCGAGGACGCCCTCCAGGAAGTCGGCCTCCGCCTCCGGGTCCCAGTCGAGGCTGTCGAGGTCGAGGCCGCCGTCCTCGTCGAGCAGCGGCTCCAGGTCGTCGAGGACGGGGGCGACGGCGTCGCCGAAGACGGCCTCGAAGGCGTCGAGCCAGAGCGCGAGCACGTCCCGGGGCGCGCCGCCGGTGACGACGGCGAGGTTCTCGCCGGGGGCGGCGGTGCCGGGGGTGTCGTCGTCGGCGCCGTCCTCGACGTCGACCAGGCCGGTGTCGACGGCGAGCCGCCAGGCGTCGCCGGCCCAGTACTCGGCGTCCTCGTCGTCGCCGAGCCCGAGGACGCCGGCGGCCTCCGGTAGCTGCTCGTCGACGAGTTCGCCGCCCGCGCCGACGCGGGTGCCGGGGCCGGCCCAGCGGGCGAGGCGCACGGCGTGGGCGAGGAGGGGGGCGGCCAGGGCGTCCCGAGCCAGCTCCGCGTCCGAGGGCAGCCGAACGGGGGGAAGGGTGGGGTGCTCCGCAGCCATGTGGGGGATCTCCTCGACGCGCGCGTGGATCGGTGGGGTGGACCGGTGGGGACCGGGCGGCACCGGTGGGGCCGGCGTCTCAGCGTAGACGCATCCGGGGGCCCGCCCGCCGGTTCACGGATCCGTCAGCCTTCGTACACCCGTCGACCCTTGACAAGTGGGGTGCTCCCCACGGAGATTGACGCGCGTAGATCCCTCTGCCGTTCCTCCAAGCACCCTCGGAGCCTCCTGATGTCTTCCTCCATACCGAGAACCGCCGCCGTCTCCGCGGTGGTCGCGGCGGCGCTCGCGGCCGGACTCCTCGCCGGCTCGCAGAGCGCCGCGGCCGAGGACACCGCCGCCGTCCGCATCCACGACGTCCAGGGCACCACCCGGGTCTCGCCGCTGGCCGGCAAGCAGGTCACCGGCGTGACGGGCGTCGTCACCGGCGTCCGGACCTACGGATCCTCGCGCGGCTTCTGGATGCAGGACCCGCAGGGCGACGGGAACCCGGCCACCAGCGAGGGCCTGTTCGTCTTCACGGGCTCCACCCCGGCGGTGGCCGTCGGCGACGCGGTCAGCGTGGACGGCACGGTCACCGAGTACGTCCCCGGCGGCCTGAACTCCGGCAACCAGTCGCTGACCCAGCTGTCCCGCCCCAAGGTCACCGTGGTGTCGAAGGGCAACGCGCTGCCCGCCCCGGTCCACATCGCCCCCTGGTCGGTGCCGGACGCGTACGCCCCCGAGGGCGACCCGGCGAACGGCGGCTCGATCAACGGCCTGGAGCTGGACCCCGACACGTACGCCCTGGACTACTACGAGTCCCTGGAGGGCACCAACGTCCGCGTCGGCTCCTCCCGGGTGGTCGGCGCCACCGACCCGTACTCCGAGCTGTGGGTCACGGTGAAGCCTTGGGAGAACGACAACGAGCGCGGCGGCACGGTCTACGGCTCGTACGCCTCCCAGAACACCGGCCGGCTCCAGATCCAGTCGCTGGTCCCGACCGCCCAGCAGCCCTTCCCGAAGGCGAACGTCGGCGACTGGCTGACCGGTTCGACCGAGGGCCCGCTCGACTTCAACCAGTTCGGCGGCTACACGCTGACCGCCCGCACCCTCGGCACCGTCCAGGACATGGGCCTGGAGCGCGAGGTCACCGCGAAGCAGCACAAGAACGAGCTGGCCGTGGCCACGTACAACGTGGAGAACCTCGACCCGACCGACCCGCAGGAGAAGTTCGACGCGCTCGCGAAGGCGGTCGTCGAGAACCTCGCCGCGCCCGACATCGTCGCCCTGGAGGAGATCCAGGACGACAACGGCGCCAAGAACGACGGCACGGTCTCGGCCGGCCAGACGCTGAAGAAGTTCACGGACGCGATCGTCGCGGCCGGCGGCCCGGCGTACGAGTGGCGCTCGATCGACCCGGAGAACAACAAGGACGGCGGCGAGCCCGGCGGCAACATCCGCCAGGTGTTCCTCTTCAACCCGGAGCGGGTCTCCTTCGTGGACCGCCCGGGCGGCGACGCGACCACCGCGACCGCCGTCACCGGCACCAAGGGCCGCGCCGCCCTCACCCTCTCCCCCGGCCGGATCGACCCGGCGAACACCGCGTGGGAGAACAGCCGCAAGCCGCTCGCCGGCGAGTTCCTCTTCCGCGGCCGGACGGTCATCGTCGTCGCCAACCACTTCGGCTCGAAGGGCGGCGACGAGGGCCTGACCTCCCACCACCAGCCGCCGAACCGTTCCTCCGAGGCGAAGCGCCACCTCCAGGCGCAGGCCGTCAACGCCTTCGTGAAGGACGTCGTGGCGCTCGACAAGCAGGCGGACGTCCTCGTCGTCGGCGACATCAACGACTTCGAGTTCTCCGCCACCACCGAGGCGCTGACCGACGGCGGCGTGCTGTACCCGGCCGTGACGTCGCTGCCGGCCTCGGAGCGGTACTCGTACGTCTACCAGGGCAACAGCCAGGTCCTCGACCAGATCCTGACCAGCCCCGGCGTGCACCGCTTCGCGTACGACAGCGTGCACATCAACGCCGAGTTCGCGGACCAGGACAGCGACCACGACCCGCAGGTGCTGCGCTTCCGCCCGTGACCCGGAGGGCGCTACGCGTCCGCGCTCAGGCCGAGCGCGGGCGCGTAGCGCCGTACCCGGCCGCCCACGAGCCGCGGGTCGTACTGCACCCGGCGCCACGCCTCGCTCAGCGGGGCGTCGTCCGCGAGCCATTCCTCGTGGGCCCGCTCGCTCTCCCACTCGGCGTAGTTGAGGACCCGGCCGCCGTCGGCGGTCAGGTGGAAGTTGCCGCTGATCCCGCCGGACGCCGGCCGGGCCGCCGTGGCCTCGTCGTCCGCCAGCGCGGCGAGGACGCGCTCCACCCACTCCTCCCGCCGTCCGTCGCCGGCCGCCCCGGCGTCGAAGTCGGCCTCGACGACCACGACGATCCCCGGCTCCTTCCCCGGGCCCGCCGCGCGGTGGACGGTCGAGCGGTGGATCGGCCCGTACCGGCGGAGCTCGACGCGCTCGATGCCGGGCACGGCGGCGTCGATCTCGGCGTTCCGGTCGTCCCGGAAGGTGCGGACGAACTCCTCGTACGCCTTCTCCTCGGTCCACTGCGAGTAGTGCAGCAGCGTCTCTCCGTCGGTGCCGGCGAGGACGCTGTACGAAAGCAGGTCGGGGGTGGGCCACGCCCGCCGCTCCCAGGTCGTGCGGATGGCCTCCACGGCGGCCTCCTGGCGCTCGGGGGTGCCGACCCGCCAGGTGCTGACGAGGACGGCGCCGACTCCGGGACGGTGCAGATCGGGACGGGCGCCGGGGCGTGCGACGGTCTTCATGCGGGGCTCCTTCTGCTCGGTGCGCATGACCCGAGCCTCCTTCCTCAACCTTGGTCGAGGTCAAGGGTTTTCCGCGTGGCAGACTTCGGCCCATGATCCTCCGCCCCGCCACCCGCGCCGAACTCCCCGCCGTCCTCGCCCTCCTGGCCGAGGAGGAGCGGGTCGTCGACCCGGCGGCCGTCCGGGTCACCGAGGCGTACGAGCGCGCCTTCGCGGCCATCGAGGCCGACCCCCGCAACGAGATGCTGGTCCTGGCCGCCGACGACGGCCTCGTCCTCGGCTGCCTCCAGGCCACCTACATCCCCGGCCTCGGCAAGGGCGGCGCCGAGCGGGCGCTGATCGAGGCCGTCCGGATCCGGGCCGACCTCCGGGGCACGGGCCTGGGCCGCCGACTGATGGAGCTGGCCGCCGACCGGGCGCGGGCCCGCGGCTGCGCCCTCGTCCAGCTGACCAGCAACAAGGAGCGCGCCGCCGCCCACCGCTTCTACGCCTCGCTCGGCTACGCCCGCAGCCACGAGGGCTTCAAGCTGGCGCTCTGAACCCTTCACCCGGGCTGAACGTTCCGCCGAAGCAGATCTAAGTGGACCTTACGGGACGGACGCGGCCAGACTTCCCGCATGAGCACTCCGGGAACGCACCGCCCCTTCGGCCGCGCCCTCTGCGCGATGGTCACCCCCTTCACCGACTCCGGCGCCCTCGACCTCGACGCCGCCGGGAAGCTGGCCGCCCGGCTGGTCGGCGAGGGCTGCGACGGACTGGTCCTGAACGGCACCACCGGCGAGTCCCCCACCACCTCGGACGAGGAGAAGGCGGCGCTGATCCGGGCGGTGCGGGAAGCGGTCGGCCCGGCCCCGGCGCTGGTCGCCGGCGTCGGCACGGCCGACACCCGGCACACCGTGGAGCTGGCCCGGCAGGCGGAGGCGGCCGGCGCCGACGGGCTGCTCGTCGTCACCCCGTACTACAGCCGCCCGCCGCAGGACGCGGTCGCCGCCCACTTCCTCAAGGTCGCGGACGCCACCGGACTGCCCGTGATGGTCTACGACATCCCCGGCCGCACCGGCACCCGCGTCGAGCCCGGCACGATGCGCCGGCTCGCCGCGCACCCGCGGATCACGGCCGTCAAGGACTGCTCCTGCGACCTGCTCGCCTCCGCCCGGCTGATCGCCGAGACGGGGCTGGCGTACTACTCCGGCAGCGAGGAGCTGAACCTGCCGCTGTACGCGGTCGGCGGCGCCGGCTACGTGAGCACGGTCGCGAACGTGGCGCCGCGCCCGTTCGCCGCCGTCCTCGACGCGTACGACGCCGGCGACACCGCGCTGGCCGCCCGGCTGCACGCGCGCACGCTGCCGCTGGTCGAGCGGATGATGGCGGCCGGGCTGCCCGGCACGGTCACCGTGAAGGCGCTCCTCGGCGGCCCGGTCCGGGAACCGCTGCGGCCCGCCGGCCGGGAGACGGCCGACGGGCTGCGCGCCCTGCTGGCGGAGCTGGATCAGGCGGCGTCGGTGGTGTAGGTCCGCCCGAGGATCGCCGCGTGCTCCAGGACGTCCTCCAGCGGGTCGTCGATCTGACCGGTGTGCAGGACGAGACTGGGGCCGTTCGTCACCGTCGGCCCGTTGTGCGTGTGCGTCTCGTCCGCCCGGGCGGCCCCCGCCGGCAGCAGCACCGCCGCGGCGGCCAGCACCCCGGCCACCATGGGCTTCGTCCTCATGTCGACTCCTCGCCTCGTCTCTCGGTGGAGCACTCCGCTCCGGGGTGCTCAACGCTCCGTGACGGGGTTCGGTTGCCCTCCGGTCGCGACGGCCTGCGCGCCGCCCTCCCCGGCCCGCCGGAGCGGGCCGGGGAGGGCGGGCGGGGCCGGACCGTCAGTTGTGGCTGTGCAGGATGTCGTTGAGGCCGCCCCAGACCGCGTTGTTCGGGCGGGCCTCGACGGCGCCGGTGACCGAGTTGCGGCGGAAGAGGATGTTCGACTGCCCGGACAGCTCGCGGGCCTTGACGATCTGGCCGTCGGGCATCGTGACCCGGGTGCCGGCGGTGACGTACAGGCCGGCCTCGACGACGCACTCGTCGCCGAGCGCGATGCCGACGCCCGCCTCGGCGCCGATCAGGCAGCGCTCGCCGATGGAGATGACCACGTTGCCGCCGCCGGACAGGGTGCCCATGGTGGAGGCGCCGCCGCCGATGTCGGAGCCGTCGCCGACGACGACGCCGGCCGAGATGCGGCCCTCGACCATGGAGGTGCCGAGCGTGCCGGCGTTGAAGTTGACGAAGCCCTCGTGCATGACGGTGGTGCCGGCGGCGAGGTGGGCGCCGAGGCGGACCCGGTCGGCGTCGGCGATCCGGACGCCGGCGGGCACGACGTAGTCGGTCATGCGGGGGAACTTGTCGATCGAGGTGACCTGGAGGTGCAGGCCCTCGGCACGGGCGTTGAGCCGCACCTTCTCGACGTCGTCGACGGCGACCGGGCCGAGCGAGGTCCAGGCGACGTTGGCGAGCAGGCCGAAGACGCCGTCCAGGCTCTGGCCGTGCGGCTTCACCAGGCGGTGGCTCAGCAGGTGGAGACGGAGGTAGGCGTCGTGCGCGTCGAGCGGCTTCTCGTCCAGCGAGGCGATGACGGTGCGGACGGCGACCACCTCGACGCCGCGGCGGGCGTCCACGCCGATGGCCTTGGCGGCGCCCTCGCCGAGGGCGTTCACCGCCTCGTCCGGGGAGAGGCGCGTGGTGCCGGCCGGGCCGGGCGCCTCGGTGAGCTCGGGGGCGGGGAACCAGGTGTCGAGAACGGTGCCGTCGCCGGCGACGGTGGCGAGGCCGGCGGCGACGGCGCCGGTGGTACGGGGAGCAGTGGTGGTCATGACGGAAAACCTAACCGGCGAGGCCCCGCGCGGGCCAACCGGTCTCAGGTGCCGGTCGGGCCGCCCGGAGCTTCCGACGAGGCCCCGGTCCCGCCGTTCGGCGCTTCGTTCAGGATCCGGGCGATCATCTCCCGGGCGTACGCCTCGTCGTAGGGCGTGCCGGTGAGCAGGACCTGGAGGGCGATGCCGTCCATCAGGGCGACCAGGGCGCGGGCGGTGGTCCGCCCGGTGTGCGGGGCGAGCGCGGTGACGGCCTCCTCGGCCCATGCGGCGGCGACGGGCCGCAGCGCGGGGCGGCGCAGGGCGGCGAGGTGGAGCTCGTACTCCCGTTCCGCCTGGGCGCGTTCGGCCCCGAGCCGGCCGCCGAGCAGCCGGGCGAGCCCGTCGGCGAGGGTGCCCGCCGGGTGGGCGGGCCGGGTGCGCAGCTCCTCGGCGAAGCCGGCGCCGGCCTTGCGGAGGGCGGCGACGAGGAGGTCGTCGAGGGAGCCGAAGTGGTAGGTGGTGGAGCCGAGCGGCACGTCGGCCTCGGCGGCGGCGGTGCGGTGGCTGAGCGCGCCGATCCCGTCCCGGCGCACCACCGCGAGGGCGGCGTCCACGATCCGGTCGCGCCGCCCGGGGTCGTACCGCCGGGGCCGGGCCATCAGTGCGCCCCGCCCAGGTTGAGGACGGCGACTCCGGCGATGATGAGGACGATCCCGGCGATCTTGGCGAGGCTCAGGGTCTCGCCGAGGAAGAGGATCCCGATGCCGGCGACGGCGGCGGTGCCGACGCCGGACCAGATGGCGTAGGCGGTGCCGACCTGGAGGGTCTTGAGGGCCTGGGCGAGCAGCGCGAAGGCGACGAGGTAGCCGGCGCCGGTGACGACCGAGGGCCAGAGGCGGGTGAAGCCCTCGCTGTACTTCATGGAGGTGGTGGCGATGATCTCGGCCGCGATGGCCCCGGCGAGCAGTCCGTAACCCATGCGCCCGAGGGTATCCGCCGTTGTGTACAGGCGTACACAAGGCGGGCCGCTACCGTGTGCGCATGACTCACCCCTCTGGGCCGTACGGGTACGGCTACGCTCCCGCGCCGCCTTCCAGGCCCGGCGTGATACCGCTGGCGCCGCTCGGGCTCGGCGACGTGCTGGCCGGCGCCTTCGACGCGTACCGCCGGTACGGGAAGGTGCTCCTGGGCGTCGCGCTGGCCAGTTACGCGGTGGCCGGCGCGCTGATCGTCGCGGTCGGCCTGGCCGCCTGGGCCGCCCTCGCCGACCGGTACGAGCGCTGGGCGGACGCGCCCGCCCGGGACGGCGCCGTACCGGACCTGACCGCGCTCTTCGTCGGCGTCGGCGCCGTCTGGCTGGCCTGCGCCGTGGGTCTGCTGTTCGCCACCGCGCTGCTGTACGCCGCCGTGGCGGTGGTGGTGCAGGAGGCCGTGGTCGGCCGGGCGATCGGCTTCGGTGCGGTGTGGCGGCGGGCCTGGTCCCGGGTGGGGGCGACGCTCGGCTCGCTCGTCCTGACGGCCCTGGCCGCCCTCGTCCCGATGCTGCTCTTCCTGGTCGGGCTCTGTCTGATGCTGGCCGCGCTGCTCGTGAGCATCGCGAGCGAGCGGGAGCTCACCGGCGACGGCACCGGTCTCGCGGTCGCCGGCCTGCTGGTGCTGCTGCTCAGCACCGCCACCCTGCCGGTCGCCGTCTGGATCTGGGTGAAGTTCAGCCTCGCCCCGGCCGCCGCGGTGATCGAGTCGGCGGGCCCGCTGACCGCGATGCGCCGCTCGGCGGAGCTGGTGCGCGGCTCGTGGTGGCGGATCCTCGGCTACACCCTGGTGATGGTGCTGATCGTCTCCGCCGTCTCGTTCACGGTGCAGATGGGCGCCTCGCTGGTGACCCAGTTCTCGCTGTTCGCGGTCCCCGACGACGGTGCCCCGGGCACGGCCTTCGCCGCCGTCGGCGGTCTGATCGCCGCGGTCGGCCTGGTGCAGCTCCTCGTCCAGGCCCTGCTGGCCCCGCTGCAGCCGCTGGTCTCCGCCCTGCTCTACGTCGACCAGCGCATCCGCCGGGAGAACCTGGCCCCGGCGCTGGCCGCCGAGGCGGCCGTCTGACGGCACCCGCGCGCACGGGAAGAGGCCCCCGGCGGTGTGCCGGGGGCCTCTTCCCATACGGTCGATCTCAGACGTTGAAGCCGAGCGCGCGCAGCTGCTCGCGGCCGTCGTCGGTGATCTTGTCCGGGCCCCACGGGGGCATCCAGACCCAGTTGATGCGCAGCTCGTTGACGATGCCGTCGGTGGCCGCGCGGGCCTGGTCCTCGATGACGTCGGTCAGCGGACAGGCCGCCGAGGTCAGCGTCATGTCGAGCGTCGCGATGTTGGCGTCGTCGATGTGGATGCCGTAGATCAGGCCGAGGTTGACGACGTCGATGCCCAGCTCGGGGTCGACGACGTCGTACAGCGCCTCGCGGATCTCTTCCTCGGTGGCCGGCTTGAGCGCGGCCTCGGTGTTCTCAGTCATGCCGACTTCCTCTCCGCGTCACCCAGGGCCTGGGCCGTCGCGTCCTTCCACGCCATCCAGCTGAGCAGCGCGCACTTCACCCGGGCCGGGTACTTGGAGACGCCGGCGAACGCCACCGCGTCCTCCAGCACCTCCTCCATGGCGTCGTCCGGCTCGATCTGGCCCTTGGACTGCATCAGCTCCAGGAAGGTCTCCTGGATCCGCCGTGCCTCGGCCAGCTCCTTGCCGACCAGGAGGTCGTTGAGGACGGAGGCCGACGCCTGGCTGATGGAGCAGCCCTGGCCCTCGTACGACACGTCCTCGATCCGGTCGCCGTCGTACTTCACGCGGAGCGTGATCTCGTCGCCGCACGTCGGGTTGACGTGGTGCACCTCGGCGTCGCCGTCCCGCAAGCCCCGCCCGTGCGGGTGCTTGTAGTGGTCCAGGATGACGTCCTGGTACATCGAATCCAGCTTCACAGGTCAGCCGCCCTATCCGAAGAAGTTACGGACGTGCTCCAGCCCCTCGACCAGGGCGTCGACCTCGGCCGGAGTGGAGTACAGGTAGAACGACGCCCGCGTGGTCGCAGGAATTCCGTACCGCAGGCAGACCGGCCGCGCGCAGTGGTGGCCGACCCGGACCGCGATGCCCTGCTCGTCCAGCACCTGCCCCACGTCGTGGGGGTGGATGTCCCCGAGCGTGAAGGAGATCGCGGCGCCGCGGTCCTCGGCCGTGGTGGGGCCGATGATCCGCAGGTCGGGGACCTCCTGGAGGCGGCGGACGGCGTACTCGGTGATCGCGTGCTCATGGCGGGCGATGTTCTCCATGCCGATCGCCGACAGGTAGTCCACGGCCGCGCCGAGGCCGACGGCCTGGGCGATCGGGGGCGTACCGGCCTCGAACTTGTGCGGGGCCGGCGCGTAGGTGGAGGAGTGCATCGAGACGGTCTCGATCATCTCGCCGCCGCCGAGGAAGGGCGGCAGGTCCTCCAGGAGTTCCTGCCGTCCCCACAGCACGCCGATGCCGGTGGGGCCGCACATCTTGTGGCCGGTGAAGGCCACGAAGTCGGCCTGGAGCGCCTGCACGTCCAGGACCATGTGCGGGGCCGCCTGGGAGGCGTCGATGCAGACGAGCGCACCGACCTCCTGGGCGCGCCGGACGATGGTCTCGACCGGGTTCTGGGTGCCGAGCAGGTTGGAGACCAGCGTGAAGGAGACGATCTTCGTCTTCTCCGTGATGACCTCGTCGATGTTCGACAGGTCGAGACGGCCGTCGTCGGTGAGGCCGAACCACTTCAGCTTCGCGCCGGTGCGCTGCGAGAGCAGCTGCCACGGGACGATGTTGGAGTGGTGCTCCATCTCCGTGATGGCGATCTCGGTCTCGTGGTCGACCCGGTAGGGGTCCTCGGCCCAGCCGAGCATGTTGGCCACGAGGTTGAGCGACTCGGAGGCGTTCTTGGTGAAGATCACCTCGTTGCGGCTCGGCGCGTTGATGAAGGCGGCGACCTTGTCACGCGCGCCTTCGTACAGCGCGGTGGCCTCCTCGGCGACCGTGTAGACGCCGCGGTGGACGTTGGCGTTGTGCCGCTCGTAGTACGCGTTGAGCGCGTCGAGGACCTGGCGCGGCTTCTGCGAGGTCGCCGCCGAGTCCAGGTACACGATCTTCTTGCCGTCGTGGACCGTGCGATCCAGCAGCGGGAAGTCCTTGCGGATCGCCTCGGTGTCGAGGAGGCCGGTCAGCCCCTGATGGGCGGAAGTCACGCGGATGCGCCACCCTTCACGTACTTGTCGTAGCCCTCGTTCTCCAGCTGGTCGGCGAGCTCGGCGCCGCCGGACTCGACGATGCGGCCGTTCGCGAACACGTGCACGAAGTCGGGCTTGATGTAGCGCAGGATGCGCGTGTAGTGAGTGATCAGCAGGGTGCCGACCTCACCGGTCTCGCGGACGCGGTTGACGCCCTCGGAGACGATGCGCAGGGCGTCGACGTCGAGGCCGGAGTCGGTCTCGTCGAGGATCGCGATCTTCGGCTTGAGGAGCTCCAGCTGGAGGATCTCGTGGCGCTTCTTCTCACCGCCGGAGAAGCCCTCGTTGACGTTGCGCTCGGCGAAGGCCGGGTCCATGGAGAGCTTCTCCATGGCCTCCTTGACCTCCTTGACCCAGGTGCGGAGCTTGGGGGCTTCACCGCGGATGGCGGTGGCGGAGGTGCGCAGGAAGTTGGAGACCGAGACGCCGGGGACCTCGACCGGGTACTGCATGGCGAGGAAGACGCCGGCGCGGGCGCGCTCGTCGACGGACATCTCCAGGACGTCCTCGCCGTCGAGGGTGACGGTGCCGCCGGTGATCGTGTACTTGGGGTGGCCCGCCAGGGAGTACGCCAGGGTCGACTTGCCGGAGCCGTTGGGGCCCATGACCGCGTGGGTCTCGCCCTGCTTGATGGTCAGGTCGACGCCCTTGAGGATCTCGCGGGGGCCGTTCTCCGCCTCGACGGAGACGTGCAGGTCGTGGATTTCGAGCGTTGCCATGGGTGACTCAGGACTCCTGGGTGACGGAGACGAGCACATCGTCCCCTTCGATCTTTACGGGGTACACGGGGACGGGGCGCGTCGCGGGAAGGCCCGACGGCTTGCCGGTACGGAGGTCGAAGCTGGAACCGTGCAGCCAGCACTCGATGGCGCAGTCCTCGACCTCGCCCTCCGAGAGGGAGACGTTGGCGTGCGAGCAGATGTCGTTGATCGCGAACACCTCGCCCTCGGTGCGGACGACCGACACCGGCGTGCCGTCGACCTCGACCCGCTTCGGGGTGTCGGCCTCCAGCTCGCTCAGCGCGCAGACTCGGACGAAGGCCATCAGACGGACGCCTCCAGCTCGGCGTCGACCTTGGCGATCAGGCGCTCCTCGACGTCCGGGAGGCCGATCTGCTGGACCAGCTCGGCGAAGAAGCCGCGGACGACGAGGCGGCGGGCCTCGGTCTCCGGGATGCCGCGGGCCATCAGGTAGAAGAGCTGCTCGTCGTCGAAGCGGCCGGTGGCGGAGGCGTGGCCGGCGCCGGCGATCTCGCCGGTCTCGATCTCCAGGTTCGGCACGGAGTCGACCCGGGCGCCGTCGGTGAGGACGAGGTTCCGGTTGAGCTCGTAGGTGTCGGTGCCCTCGGCGGCGGCCTGGATGAGGACGTCGCCGATCCACACCGCGTGCGCGTCCTGGCCCTGGAGCGCGCCCTTGTAGGCGACGTTCGAGGTGCAGTGCGGGGTGTTGTGGTCGACGAGGAGGCGGTGCTCCTGGTGCTGGCCGGCGTCGGTGAAGTACAGGCCGAAGAGCTCGGCCGAGCCGCCGGGGGCGGAGTAGCTGACGCGCGGGTGGAGGCGGACGACGTCACCGCCGAAGGTGACGACGACCGACTTGAAGGAGGCGTCGCGGCCGAGGAGCGCGTTGTGCTGGGCGACGTGGACGGCGTCCTTGTCCCAGTCCTGCACGGAGACGACGGTGAGCTTGGCGCCGTCGCCGAGGACGAAGTCCACGTTGGCGGCGAGCACCGCGTCACCGGTGTGGTCGATGACGACGACGGCCTCGGCGAAGGCGCCGAGCTCGATCACCTGGTGGCCGAAGGCGACGCCGCCCTGGCCGTGCACGGCGACGCGGATCGGCTCGGAGAGGACGGCCTCCTTGGCGACGGTGACGACCGAGGCCTTCTCGAAGGAGGAGTACGCCTGGGCGGCGACGCGGTCGACCGGCTTGCCGGCCTTGCGCAGCCGCTCGTCGTCGCGGCCGACGGTCTCCACGGTGACGCCCTCGGGGGCCTCGATCTCGACCCGGACGCCCTCGCCGGTGGCGACGGCGGTGCCGTCGTGCAGACCGCGGAGGCGGGCGAGCGGGGTGAACCGCCACTCCTCCTCGCGGCCGTGCGGGACGGGGAAGTCCGCGACGTCGAAGGACGGCGGGGCGCTCATGCGGGTGGCGACGGTGGACTCGGCGGCCACCGCGATCGAGCCCGCGGTGGTGGAGCCCGCGGGGATGTTCTGAGCCTCAGCCATGGCTGTCGTCTTGCTCTCTTCCTGCGTAAAGAATCAGTCGCTGCGGTACGGGCGGGGCGGTGGCGGTCCTAGCCGACCGCGCCTTCCATCTGCAGCTCGATCAGCCGGTTCAGCTCCAGCGCGTACTCCATCGGCAGCTCCTTGGCGATCGGCTCGACGAAGCCGCGGACGATCATCGCCATGGCCTCCTGCTCGGTCAGGCCGCGCTGCATCAGGTAGAAGAGCTGGTCCTCGGAGACCTTGGAGACGGTGGCCTCGTGGCCCATGGTCACGTCGTCCTCGCGCACGTCCACGTAGGGGTACGTGTCGGAGCGGGAGATGGTGTCGACGAGCAGGGCGTCGCAGAGGACGTTGGACTTGGCGCCGGGGGCGCCCTCGCCGATCTCGATGAGGCCGCGGTAGGAGGTGCGGCCGCCGCCGCGCGCCACCGACTTGGAGACGATGGACGACGAGGTGTTCGGGGCCATGTGGACCATCTTGGCGCCGGCGTCCTGGTGCTGGCCCTCGCCCGCGAAGGCGATGGACAGGGTCTCGCCCTTGGCGTGCTCGCCCATCAGGTAGACGGCCGGGTACTTCATGGTGACCTTGGAGCCGATGTTGCCGTCGACCCACTCCATGGTGGCGCCCTCGTAGGCGACGGCGCGCTTGGTCACCAGGTTGTAGACGTTGTTCGACCAGTTCTGGATCGTCGTGTAGCGGCAGCGGCCGCCCTTCTTCACGATGATCTCGACGACCGCGGAGTGCAGCGAGTCGGAGGAGTAGATCGGGGCGGTGCAGCCCTCGACGTAGTGGACGTAGGCGTCCTCGTCGACGATGATCAGCGTCCGCTCGAACTGGCCCATGTTCTCGGTGTTGATGCGGAAGTACGCCTGGAGCGGGATCTCGACGTGCACGCCCTTCGGCACGTAGATGAACGATCCGCCGGACCACACGGCCGTGTTCAGCGAGGCGAACTTGTTGTCGCCGACCGGGATGACGGTGCCGAAGTACTCCTTGAAGAGCTCCTCGTGCTCCTTCAGCGCGGTGTCGGTGTCGACGAAGATGACGCCCTGCTCCTCCAGGTCCTCGCGGATCTGGTGGTAGACGACCTCGGACTCGTACTGGGCGGCGACACCGGCGACGAGGCGCTGCTTCTCCGCCTCCGGGATGCCGAGCTTGTCGTACGTGTTCTTGATGTCCTCCGGCAGGTCCTCCCAGGACTCGGCCTGCTTCTCGGTGGACCGCACGAAGTACTTGATGTTGTCGAAGTCGATGCCGCCGAGGTCGGAGCCCCAGGTCGGCATGGGCTTCTTGTCGAAGAGGCGCAGACCCTTGAGACGCAGCTTCAGCATCCACTCGGGCTCGTTCTTCTTCGAGGAGATGTCGCGGACGACGTCCTCGTTCAGACCGCGCTTGGCCGCGGCGCCGGCCGCGTCGGAGTCGGCCCAGCCGTACTCGTACCGACCCAGGCCCTCGAGCTCGGGGTGGCTGATCTCGGTGGTCATGCGGGGTTCCTCCCGGCCGTGCTTGCGGATGCTGATTCGGTGGTCTGTGGGGTGCTGTGCGGGATGAACGTGGTGCAGACGCCGTCGCCGTGGGCGATGGTGGCCAGGCGCTGGACGTGCGTTCCCAGAAGGCGGGAGAAGATCTCCGTCTCCGCCTCACACAGCTGGGGGTACTGCTCGGCGACGTGGGCGACCGGGCAGTGGTGCTGGCAGAGCTGCTCGCCGACCGGCGCGTTGCGCGCAGTGGCAGCGTACCCGTCCGCCGTCAGGGCCTTGGCCAGCGCCTCGGCCCGCCGCTCCGGCTCGACCGACTCCACGGCCTCGCGGTAGGCCTCGGCCTGGGCCTCGATCCGGTCGCGGGCGAAGGCGGCGACGGCCGCCTCTCCCCCGGCGTTCCGCTCGATCCAGCGGAGCGCCTCGACGGCGAGGGAGTCGTACGACTGGTCGAACGCGTCCCGGCCGCAGTCGGTGAGCGCGAAGACCTTGGCGGGACGGCCGCGGGTGCGGGCTCCGTAGACCCGCTTCTCGCGGGCCTCGACGACCTGCTCGGCGACGAGCGCGTCGAGGTGCCGGCGGACGGCGGCCTGGGTGAGCCCCAGCCGCTCCGCGAGGTCGGCCACGGTCGACGGGCCGTGGTCCAGGATGGAGCGCGCGACCCGGTTGCGTGTGGACCGCTCTCGGGTCGCGAGTTCCTCCGCCGGAGCCGCGCCAAGGTTTTTCACAACGCCATTGTTGCGTAATTAATCGGGCAGTGACAAGCCGCGCCGGACACGGCCGCGATGGCGTGCGTCACTCAGGTAAGGCTTACCTGACCTGCGGAAATGATCATTCATGGGATGAATCCCGGACCCGGCCGGACGCGCCCCTCCCGCTCTCTCCTAGACTTCCCGGCATGCGAAACGCGTCCGCCGACAGGACCGCCCCCGCCGTCCGCGTCCGCGGCCTGGTCAAGCGGTACGGCTCCAAGACCGCCGTCGACGGCCTCGACCTCGACGTGCGCACCGGCACGGTCACCGCCGTGCTCGGCCCCAACGGCGCCGGCAAGACCACCACCATCGAGACCTGCGAGGGCTACCGCAGGCCCGACGCCGGCACCGTCCGCGTCCTCGGCCTCGACCCGGTCGCCGACGCCGCCGCCCTCCGCCCGCGCATCGGCGTGATGCTCCAGTCCGGCGGCGTCTACTCCGGCGCCCGCGCCGACGAGATGCTCCGCCACGTGGCGAAGCTGCACGCCCACCCGCTCGACGTCGACGCCCTGATCGAACGCCTCGGCCTCGGCTCCTGCGGCCGGACGGCCTACCGACGGCTCTCCGGCGGCCAGCAGCAGCGGCTCGCCCTCGCCCTGGCCGTCGTCGGCCGCCCCGAACTCGTCTTCCTCGACGAACCCACCGCCGGCCTCGACCCGCAGGCCCGCCGCGCCACCTGGGACCTCGTCCGCGAACTGCGCGCCGACGGCGTCACCGTCGTCCTCACCACCCACTTCATGCAGGAGGCCGAGGAACTCGCCGACGAGATCGCCATCGTCGACGGCGGCCGGGTCGCCGCCCAGGGCAGCCCCGAACAGCTCTGCCGCGGCGGCGCCGAGAACACCCTCCGCTTCACCGGCCGCCCGGGCCTCGACCTCGGCTCCCTGCTCAAGGCGCTCCCGGACGGCACCGAGGCCGCCGAACCGCTCCCCGGCACGTACCGGATCACCGGCACCGTCGACCCCCAGCTGCTCGCCACCGTCACCACCTGGTGCGCGCAGCACGGCGTCATGCCCGACGGCATCGCGGTCGAGCGCCACACCCTCGAAGACGTTTTTCTTGAGCTGACCGGCAAGGAGCTGCGCGCATGAGCGCCGGTACGTACGCCCCGAAGCCGGGCGCCGCCCCCGTCGGCCGCATGATCGCGGCCCAGACGGCCCTGGAGACCCGGATGCTGCTCCGCAACGGCGAGCAGCTGCTCCTCACGGTGATCATCCCGTCGCTGCTGCTGGTGCTCTTCTCGACCGTGGACGTCGTCGACACGGGCGCCGGCGAGGCCGTCGACTTCCTCGCCCCGGGCGTCCTCGCGCTCGCCGTGATGTCCACCGCCTTCACCGGCCAGGCCATCGCCACCGGCTTCGAGCGCCGCTACGGCGTCCTGAAGCGGCTCGGCGCCTCTCCCCTGCCCCGCTGGGCCCTGATGACCGCGAAGACGCTCTCCGTCCTGGTCACCGAGGTCCTCCAGGTCGTCCTGCTGACCGGCATCGCGCTCGGCCTGGGCTGGTCGCCGCACGGCGACCCGTTCTCCGTCCTGCTCCTTCTGGTCCTCGGCACCGCCGCCTTCTCCGGCCTCGGGCTGCTGATGGCCGGGACGCTCAAGGCCGAGGCCACCCTCGCCGCCGCCAACCTGGTCTTCCTGCTGCTCCTGGTCGGCGGCGGGGTGATCGTCCCGCTGGAGAAGTTCGGCGCGGCCGGCGACGTGCTGGCCCTGCTGCCCATCGCGGCCCTCTCCGACGGCCTCAGGGACGTCCTCCAGGGCGGCGCGGGCATGCCGTGGGCGGACGCCGGGATCCTCGCCGTCTGGGCCGTCCTGGGGCTCGGCGCGGCGGCGAAGTTCTTCCGCTGGGAGTAGCCGCGGGGGCTCAGAGGGTGACGTTTCCCGACAAGCCACCCCTCGTGAAAGCGTGCACAAGCCCTTGCCTACGATAGGTCCCGTGCAGACCCCCCTCGCCTTCATCGCCCAGCGCTGGACGCCGTCCCCCCGGACCCTCCGGCGCGCCGCGCTCTCCGCCGTCGTGATGAGCGTGCTCATCATCGTCACCGGTGGCGCGGTCCGGCTGACCGGTTCCGGTCTCGGCTGCGACACCTGGCCCAAGTGCACGGACGACAGCCTCTTCGCCACGCCGGAACAGGGCCTCCACGGGGCCATCGAGTTCGGCAACCGGATGCTGACGTACGTCCTGTCGGCGGCCGTCGGCTGGGCGATCATCGCCGCCCGCTCGACCAAGCCCTGGCGGCGGAACCTCACCCGCTGGGGCTGGGCCCAGTTCTGGATCGTGATGAGCAACGCCGTGCTCGGCGGCATCACCGTCTGGATGGGCCTCAACCCGTGGACCGTGGCCGGCCACTTCCTGGCCGCGAACGCGCTGCTCACCGTCACCGTGATCACCTGGCACCGGGCCGGCGAGGGCGACACGCCCGCGCGCCCGCGCGTGCCGGGGCCGGTACGGAAGCTGTCCTGGGCGATCACGCTCGTGTCGGCCCTGCTGATCGTGCTCGGCACCACGGTGACCGGCGCGGGCAAGCACGCGGGCGACAGCAGCGACGTGCCCCGGATGCCGTGGGACTGGACGGACGCCGCGCACCTCCACGCGATCGCCGCCTGGGCGGTCTGCGCCCTCGCGGTCGCGATGTGGCTGGTCCTGCGCGTGGTGGACGCCCCCGACGACACCCGCGCCCGCGCCCGCGACCTGCTGGTCGTGCTGCTGCTCCAGGGCGGCATCGGCTACGTCCAGTACTTCACCGGCGTCCCGGAGCTACTGGTCGGCGCCCACATGCTCGGCTCCTCGCTGATGTGGATCGCGGTGCTGCGGCTGGCCCTGAGCCTGCGCGAGCGCCCGCTGCCGACGGCCGGCGTCCCGGCCCAGGCGGACCCGGAGCTGGCCGCGGCGTGAGCCGGGCGGCTCACCCCAGCCGGTAGACCCGCGTCGCGTTCTCCGCGGCCAGCATCGCGGCGACCCGCTGCGCGTCCGCGCGCGACCAGGCGCCGTCCAGCACCCAGGTGCCCAGCACCCGGTCGAGGGCGGCCCGGAAGGCGCCGGCCGCGACCACGTGCAGCTCGGGCAGGGCGCGGGCGCCGCTGGAGTAGAGCAGCTTGCCGAACGGGGCCAGCTCCAGGACCTCCGCGAGGACGTCCGCGGCCCGGGCCCCGGTGTGCGCCAGGGCGGCGCTCAGGTCCGCGTAGACGTGCGGGTACGCCCCCGCCATCCGGGCCGCGGTCCGGTGGTGCGGGGAGCCGTGCAGCAGGACGAGGTCGGCGCCGAGCCCGGCGGTGGCCGCGGCGAAACCGGCCAGCGCGGCCGGGTCCCGGTCGGCGGTGTGCAGCTGCAGCGGGCGCCCCGCGCCCACCGCCAGCCACAGCAGGTGGCGCAGGAGCACCGGCGAGTCGAGGGGGCCCTTCGCGGGCCGGTCGGCGAGCCAGCGGCCGGCGGCCCGGCGGGCCTCGCCGCGGCCGGGCGGGCGGGCGTCGGCGGCGAGGCCGCAGCGCGCGGCGGCGGCCGAGGAGAAGGCGACCGAGTGGACGGCGGCGTCCTGGACGGCCTCGGTGAGGTTGGCGAGGAAGCCGTCGACGGTCCCGGAGGTGTCGGCGACCTGCTCGGCGAGGGGTTCCAGGCGGACGATCTCGTGGGCGCGCGCGCCGCCCGCGGCGGCGAGTTCGGCGGGCCCGGTGAGGTCGTCGGGGAGGCCGGTGTCGACGAGGTACGTGGCGACGCCGGCGCCCCGCAGCAGCCGGCGGGCGGTCTCGGCGACGCCCAGCTCGCGGCGGCGGGCCAGATAGCGGGCCGGCGGGCAGTGGGCGTCGAGGCCGAGCAGCGGCGGGCACCAGCGGCGTACGGCGAAACCCGTCTGGGTGTCGAAGAAGGTGGTCCCGGAGGCGGGCAGGACGGCGGCCGGGCCGAGGTGGGCCTCGAAGGTGCCGAGGCCCAGTTCCGTCCGGAGCAGCCCGTGGCAGTACTGGTCCACCAGGCGCGGCGTGTCGATCATCTCGGGGCTCCCTGCGTGGGCGTGTCTCCACACGTCCTAACGGGTGAGCCCCGCGCGAGGTTGTTGCCTGGCGCCGGCGCGGTGGGCCGGTTCAGGCGTTGGCGGGGCCGCCGAGCTGGATGCCGGCCATCCGGGTCCACTCGTAGGGGCCGGTGACGACCTTGGCGGCGAACTCGCCGTCGAACTCGTCGTGCAGCGTCAGCCCGGCCTGCTCGGCCGCCTGCTGGGCGATCGCGTACGTGGGGGCCACCAGGTCGCCCCAGCCGCCGTCCTCGCCGACGAGGACGATCCGGGTGCCGGCCTGGCCGATGTGGGCGAGCTGGCCCTCGACGCCGCCGTGCTCCTTGCCGAAGGCGCGGATCTCCTTGGCCAGCTTGGCCGCCTTGCGCCCGTCGCGGGGCGCGACGGCCGTGGTCTCTTCCTTGGTGTCTGCCATGACAAGGATGCTACCGAGGGGTAGATCGACTGACGACGGCCGGGCCGCGTGGTTCAGCCCACACGGCCCGGCCGTCGCCGGAGGTCGTACGCCCGGTGCGTCTAGCGGAGGAAGGGGTCCACCGCGACCGCCACGAAGAGCAGCGAGACGTAGGTGATGGACCAGTGGAAGAGGCGCATCTCCTTGAGCTTCGCGCCGGTGACCTCGGCCTTGGCGCGGTTCAGCAGGGCGTGCGCCTCCCAGAGCCACCAGCCGCCGGTGGCCAGGGCGACGGCGGTGTAGAACCAGCCGGTGTAGCCCATCGGGGTGAGGAGCAGCGAGACCGCGACCATGACCCAGCTGTAGACGACGATCTGCTTGGCGACGACCTTGTTGGAGGCGATCACCGGGAGCATGGGCACGCCCACGCGCGCGTAGTCCTCCTTCACCTTCATGGACAGCGGCCAGTAGTGCGGCGGCGTCCAGAAGAAGATGACCATGAAGAGGACGACGGCGGCCCAGGACATCGAGTTCGTGACCGACGACCAGCCGATGAGGACCGGCATGCAGCCGGCGATGCCGCCCCAGACGATGTTCTGCGCGGTGCGCCGCTTCAGGATCATCGTGTAGATCACGACGTAGAAGAGGAGCGCGCCGAGCGAGAGCCACGCGGAGAGCCAGTTGACCAGCAGGCCGAACCAGAGGGTGGAGACGACGGCCAGGGTGATGCCGAAGACCAGGCCCTCGCGCGGCGACACCATGCCGGTGACCAGCGGGCGCTGCGAGGTGCGGTCCATCAGCGCGTCGATGTCGCGGTCGATGTACATGTTCAGCGCGTTGGCGCCGCCGGCCGAGAGGTAGCCGCCGAAGCAGGTGGCGAGCACCAGCCACAGGTCCGGCACGCCCTGTTCGGCGAGGAACATCACCGGAACGGTGGTGATGAGCAGCAGCTCGATGATCCGCGGCTTGGTCAGCGCCACGAATGCCTTGACGCGGGCCCCGAACGGCCGATGGCCCCCCGGGCCGGAAGCCAAGACGACCCCTGCGGGTCGGGACTCGACGGCCGTCACGCACACCCCTGACAGAGAAATTCCCAGCAAGTTCCCCGGATAAAGGCGGGGTGAAACTTGCGCGTACCACGCCACTGTAGACGTTGCCCAGACGCCGATCTTCGCGGGGGTGGGGTCGTGTTGGCGGGGGTCACCCGCGGGTGTGCCCGGGGCCCCGTATCAAGGGGCGGACACGGTTCGGCGCGCCGCTCGGGAGGCGAACCCGCGCGGGCGTTGGCAGTCTTGCCATGTCCGCTCATTTGAGGGGCATGGACACGAAAAGAGGGGGCTTTTTCGGGGGTAGGCTCGACACCGCCGGTACACCCTCAGTCACCGGCTACAGACCATGTGGAGAGGAGCCCTGACCCAGGGTGAGCACTAAGCCGACCACCACAGACCTCCAGTGGACCGAATTGGACCAGCGGGCCGTCGACACCGCCCGCATCCTGGCCGCGGACGCCGTACAGAAGGTCGGCAACGGCCATCCGGGTACGGCGATGAGCCTCGCGCCGGCCGCGTACACCCTCTTCCAGAAGGTGATGCGCCACGACCCGTCCGACCCCGAGTGGGTGGGCCGGGACCGGTTCGTGCTGTCCGCGGGCCACTCCTCGCTGACCCTCTACACCCAGCTGTACCTGGGTGGCTTCGGTCTGGAGCTGGACGACCTCAAGGCGTTCCGCACCTGGGGCTCGAAGACCCCGGGCCACCCCGAGTACGGCCACACGGCCGGCGTGGAGACGACCACGGGCCCGCTGGGCCAGGGCGTCGCGAACGCCGTCGGCATGGCGATGGCCGCCCGCTACGAGCGCGGTCTGTTCGACCCGGAGGCGGCCCCCGGCACCTCCCCGTTCGACCACCGCGTCTACGTGATCGCCGGCGACGGCTGCCTCCAGGAGGGCATCTCCGCCGAGGCGTCCTCGCTCGCGGGCCACCAGAAGCTCGGCAACCTGATCCTGCTGTGGGACGACAACCACATCTCGATCGAGGGCGACACCGAGACCGCCGTGTCCGAGGACACGATGAAGCGGTACGAGGCGTACGGCTGGCACGTGCAGCGCGTGGAGCCGCAGGAGAACGGCGACCTGGACCCGGCGGCCCTGTACGCGGCGATCCGCGCGGCCGAGGCCGAGACCGAGCGCCCGTCGTTCATCGCGATGCGCTCGATCATCGCCTGGCCTGCGCCGAACGCGCAGAACACCGAGGCCGCGCACGGCTCGGCGCTCGGCGACGAGGAGGTCGCGGCCACCAAGCGCGTGCTGGGCTTCGACCCGGAGCGGAGCTTCGAGGTCTCCGACGAGGTCATCCGGCACACCCGCGCGCTGGGCGAGCGGGGCCGCGAGGCCCGCGCCGCGTGGGACAAGCAGCTCTCCGAGTGGCGTGCGGCCAACCCGGAGCGGGCCGCCGAGTTCGACCGGATCCAGGCGAACGAGCTCCCCGAGGGCTGGGAGGGGAAGCTCCCGGTCTTCGAGGCGGGCAAGAGCGTCGCCACCCGTGCCGCCTCGGGCAAGGTCCTGCAGGCGCTGGGCGAGGTCCTCCCCGAGCTGTGGGGCGGCTCGGCCGACCTCGCGGGCTCGAACAACACGACGATCGACAAGGCGTCGTCCTTCCTCCCCGAGGGCAACCCGCTGCCGGAGGCGAACCCGTACGGCCGCACGATCCACTTCGGCATCCGCGAGCACGCCATGGCCGCGGAGATGAACGGCATCGCGCTGCACGGCAACACCCGCATCTACGGCGGCACCTTCCTGGTCTTCTCGGACTACATGCGCAACGCGGTGCGCCTGTCGGCCCTGATGCACCTGCCGGTGACGTACGTGTGGACGCACGACTCGATCGGTCTCGGCGAGGACGGCCCGACCCACCAGCCGGTTGAGCACCTGGCCGCGCTGCGCGCGATCCCGGGTCTGAACGTGGTCCGCCCGGCCGACGCCAACGAGACGGCGATCGCCTGGCGCGAGATCATGAAGCGGCACACCCGGGAGTACCTGAAGGGCGCCCCGCACGGTCTGGCGCTGACCCGTCAGGGCGTGCCGACGTACGCGCCGAACGAGGACGCGGCCAAGGGCGGCTACGTGATGTTCGAGGCCGAGGGCGGCTCGCCCGAGGTCGTGCTCATCGCGACCGGTTCCGAGGTGCACCTGGCCGTCGAGGCCCGCGAGCAGCTGCAGGCGGCCGGCGTCCCGACCCGCGTGGTGTCGATGCCGTCCGTGGAGTGGTTCGAGGAGCAGGACCAGGCGTACAAGGACTCCGTCCTGCCGCCGTCGGTGAAGGCGCGCGTGGCGGTCGAGGCCGGTGTCGGCCTGACCTGGCACAAGTACGTCGGCGACGCCGGCCGGATCGTCTCGCTGGAGCACTTCGGTGCCTCGGCCGACGCCAAGGTCCTCTTCCGCGAGTTCGGCTTCACCCCGGAGGCCGTCGTCGCCGCCGCCCGGGAATCGATCGACGCCGCCGCGCGCTGACGCCCATACGTACGACTTTTGGAGATGCAACTCTCATGACAGACGCTCTCAAGCGCCTCTCCGACGAAGGCGTCGCGATCTGGCTGGACGACCTGTCCCGCCAGCGGATCACCTCCGGCAACCTGGCCGAGCTCATCGACCAGTCCCACGTCGTCGGCGTGACCACCAACCCCTCGATCTTCCAGAAGGCGATCTCCGAGGGCCACGGCTACGACCAGCAGCTGGCCGACCTGGCCGCCCGCAAGGTCACCGTGGAAGAGGCCATCCGCATGATCACGACGGCGGACGTCCGCGACGCCGCCGACATCCTGCGCCCGGTCTTCGACGCGACCGACGGCCAGGACGGCCGGGTCTCCATCGAGGTCGACCCGCGGCTGGCCCACGACACGGCGGCCACGATCGCCGAGGCGAAGCAGCTGGCCTGGCTGGTGGACCGGCCGAACACCCTCATCAAGATCCCCGCGACGAAGGCCGGCCTGCCGGCGATCACCGAGGTCATCGGCCTCGGCATCAGCGTCAACGTGACGCTGATCTTCTCGCTGGAGCGCTACCGCGCGGTCATGGACGCCTACCTGGCGGGTCTGGAGAAGGCCCGCGAGCGCGGCCTGGACCTGTCGAAGATCCATTCGGTGGCGTCCTTCTTCGTGTCCCGAGTGGACACCGAGATCGACAAGCGCCTGGACGGCATCGGCACCGACGAGGCCAAGGCCCTCAAGGGCAAGGCCGCGCTCGCCAACGCGCGCCTGGCCTACGAGGCGTACGAGCAGGTCTTCTCGGACTCCTCGGAGCGCTGGGCGGCCCTGGACAAGGCGCAGGCCAACAAGCAGCGTCCGCTGTGGGCCTCGACCGGCGTCAAGGACCCGGCGTACAAGGACACGCTGTACGTGGTCGACCTGGTCGCCCCGGGCACCGTGAACACCATGCCGGAGGCGACCCTGGAGGCCACCGCCGACCACGGCGAGGTCACCGGCGACACCGTGCGCGGCACGTACGACTCCTCCCGCGAGGTCCTGGAGGCCGTCGCGAAGCTGGGCATCGGCTACGACGACGTGGTCCAGCTGCTGGAGGACGAGGGCGTCCAGAAGTTCGAGGCGTCCTGGAACGACCTGCTGGGCTCGACCGAGGCGGAGCTCAAGCGCCTCGCCCCCTCGGAGGGCTGACCACAGTGAGCACCGTCGACGGAGCCAACCCGCTCCGTGACGCCGCAGACCGACGGCTCCCGCGCATCGCGGGGCCGTCGGGCCTGGTCATCTTCGGCGTCACGGGCGATTTGTCCCGTAAGAAGCTGATGCCCGCCGTCTACGACCTGGCCAACCGCGGCCTGCTGCCGCCGGGCTTCTCGCTCGTCGGCTTCGCCCGCCGCGAGTGGCAGGACGAGGACTTCGCGCAGGAGGTCCACGACGCGGTCAAGCAGCACGCCCGCACCCCCTTCCGCGAGGAGGTCTGGCAGCAGCTGATCCAGGGCATGCGGTTCGTCCAGGGCGACTTCGACAGCGACGAGGCGTTCGAGCAGCTCAAGGACACCATCCACGAGCTGGACAAGGCGCAGGGCACCGGGGGCAACTTCGCCTTCTACCTGTCCGTGCCGCCGAAGTTCTTCCCGCTCGTCGTGCAGCAGCTGAAGAAGCACGGCCTGGCCGACCAGAAGAACGGCTCCTGGCGCCGCGCCGTCATCGAGAAGCCCTTCGGCCACGACCTGGCCTCCGCCAAGGAGCTCAACGAGGTCGTCCACGAGGTCTTCCCGCCCGAGGCGGTCTTCCGCATCGACCACTACCTCGGCAAGGAGACCGTCCAGAACATCCTGGCGCTCCGCTTCGCCAACACCCTCTTCGAGCCGATCTGGAACCGGTCGTACGTCGACCACGTGCAGATCACCATGGCCGAGGACATCGGCATCGGCGGCCGGGCCGGCTACTACGACGGCATCGGCGCCGCCCGTGACGTCATCCAGAACCACCTGCTCCAGCTGCTCGCGCTGACCGCGATGGAGGAGCCCGCCTCCTTCGACGCCGACGCGCTCGCCGCGGAGAAGACCAAGGTGCTGGGCGCCGTCCGGCTGCCCAAGGACCTGGCGAAGTCCACCGTCCGCGGCCAGTACGCGGCCGGCTGGCAGGGCGGCGCGAAGGCCGTCGGCTACCTCCAGGAAGAGGGCATCGACCCCCAGTCGAAGACCGACACCTACGCGGCGGTCAAGCTGGAGATCGACAACCGCCGCTGGGCGGGCGTCCCCTTCTACCTGCGCACCGGCAAGCGGCTCGGCCGCCGGGTCACCGAGATCGCGGTGGTCTTCCAGCGCGCCCCGCACTCCCCCTTCGACCACACGGCGACGGAGGAGCTGGGCCGCAACGCCATCGTCATCCGGGTGCAGCCGGACGAGGGCGTCACCGTCCGCTTCGGCTCCAAGGTGCCCGGCACCCAGATGGAGATCCGGGACGTGTCGATGGACTTCGCCTACGGCGAGTCCTTCACCGAGTCCAGCCCCGAGGCGTACGAGCGGCTCATCCTGGACGTCCTGCTCGGCGACTCCAACCTCTTCCCGCGCGTGGAGGAGGTCGAGCTGTCCTGGAAGATCCTCGACCCGATCGAGCGGTTCTGGGACACGCACGGGAAGCCCGCCCAGTACGAGTCCGGGACCTGGGGTCCGGTCGAGGCGGACGAGATGCTCGCACGAGACGGCAGGAGCTGGCGCCGGCCATGAAGACCGACCTGACGGACACCACGTCCTCCAAGATCAACAAGGCGCTGGTGCTCGGGCGGCGGGCGATCGGCACCCCGGCCGTCGGCATGGTGCTCACCCTCGTCATCGTCACCGACGAGGAGAACGCCTACGACGCGCTGAAGGCGGCCAGCGAGGCCTCCCGCGAGCACCCCTCGCGGACCCTCGTGGTGATCAAGCGGGTCTCGCGCTCGCCGCGGGACCGCGCCAACACCCGGCTCGACGCCGAGGTCCGCCTCGGCGCCGACGCCGGCTCCGGGGAGACGGTCATCCTCCGGCTGTACGGCGAGGTCGTCGACCAGGCCCAGTCGGTGGTGCTGCCGCTGCTCCTCCCGGACGCCCCCGTCGTCGTCTGGTGGCCGGTGAACGCGCCGACCGACCCGGCGAACGACCCGCTGGGCGCCCTCGCCCAGCGCCGGGTGACCGACACGTACGCCGCCGAGCAGCCCATCGAGGAGCTCATCGCGCGCGCGGACACCTACACCCCCGGCGACACGGACCTGTCGTGGACCCGGATCACCCCGTGGCGCTCGATGCTGGCCGCCGCGCTCGACCAGGTCCGCTGCAGGGTGACCTCGGTCGAGGTGGAGGGCGAGGAGTTCAACCCGAGCGTCGAACTGCTCGCGATGTGGCTGGCCGAGCGGCTGAAGGTGCCGGTGCGGCGCTCCAGCTCCGGCGGGCCGGGCCTCACCTCCGTACGCCTGGAGACCAGCGCGGGGCCGATCGTGCTCGACCGGCCCGACGGTTCGCTCGCGACCCTCTCCATAGAGGGCCAGCCGGACCGGGCGGTGGCGCTCAAGCGGCGCGAGACGTCCGAGCTGATCGCGGAGGAGCTGCGCCGGCTCGACCCGGACGACACCTACGCGGCGGCGCTGAAGTACGGCCTGGAACGGCTCGACGAAGAGGCGGCGATCACCGCCCCCGCGCCCGAGGAGCCGGTCGACGTCACGGCGGCCGCCGCCGTGACCGGGGCGGAGGCCGAGCCGGCCGAGGAGCCGGCGAAGAAGGCTCCCGCCAAGAAGTCCCCGGCGAAGAAGGCGGCGGCGAAGTGAGCGCCCCCCGGCTGGTGGTCCACCGGGACAAGGAGCTGATGGCCCAGGCCGCGGCGGCCCGGCTGATCACCCGGATCGTGGACGCCCAGTCCGCCCGCGGCACGGCCTCCGTCGTGCTGACCGGCGGCCGGAACGGCAACGGGCTGCTCGCCGCGCTCGGCACCGCGCCGGCCCGGGACGCGGTCGACTGGTCGCGGCTCGACCTGTGGTGGGGCGACGAGCGGTTCCTGCCCGAGGGCGACCCCGAGCGGAACGTCACCCAGGCCCGCGAGGCGCTGCTCGACCGGGTCCCGCTGGACCCGCGCCGGGTGCACGCCATGCCGGCCTCGGACGGCCCGCACGGGGACGACGCGGATGCCGCCGCGGCGGCCTACGCGGCCGAACTGGCCGCCGCGGCCGGCCCGGACGGGCGGGACGGCGTCCCGGCCTTCGACGTGCTGATGCTGGGCGTCGGCCCGGACACCCACGTGGCCTCGCTCTTCCCCGGGCTGCCGGCGGTCCGGGAGACCGGCCGGACGGTGGTCGGGGTGCACGACGCGCCCAAGCCGCCGCCGACCCGGATCTCCCTGACGCTCCCGGCGATCCGGGCGGCGCGCGAGGTGTGGCTGCTGGCGGCCGGCGAGGACAAGGCGGAGGCCGCGGCCTTCGCGCTGTCCGGCCCGGACCCGGTGGAGGCCCCGGCGGCCGGCGCCCGCGGCACCGCGCACACGCTGTGGCTGATGGACGCGGCGGCGGCCTCCAGGCTGCCGGCCGGCCTGCACCCGCCGGTCTCCGCCTGACGGAGCCTCACCCACGGCCCCCGGAGGCCCGGTTCACCCCTCGGTGGACCGGGCCTCCGGCGTTCCGGGGGTCCCGGCCGTCGCCGCGGGCTCCAGGAAGGGCGTGAGCAGCCCCGGTACGGCCTCGGCGGCGAAGGCCAGGCCCTCGCCCTCCGCCGCGTCCAGGACGTCGTACGCGCCCTCTCCGGCGGCCGTCGTGGCGGTCAGCGTGACGAGTCCGGCGCGCCGCTGGAAGTACGACTGCTTGACCGTCCAGCCGATGATCCCGGAGCGCTGGAGCGCCACCGTGCTCCGCCGCACCGCGCCCGACCGGGTCACCACATAGGCGCCGCCCAGCGCGTGCCCGAGGGAGCGGTACGCGTCCCGGGCGAGGAGCACGGCGAGCGGCGCGAGCACGACGGTCCAGCCCGCCGCCACGTACAGCAGCACCGGGGTCAGGAGCGCCCCGAGGACGGCGAGGACGGCGGCGGGGAGCAGCACGGCGAGCAGGGCCCACCGCAGCCGCCGGGCGCGGGCCGCCCGGGGGTGGGCGGTGAGCGGGACAGCGGTGGGCGGTGCGGGGGCGCGCAGGACCTCGGCGGCGACCCTGTCGGCGACGGCCCGGGGCACGGCGGGGAGGAGCGCCTTGAGGTCGGTGTGCTTCTCGTCGTCGTCCTCGGTGAGGCCGGTGGCGACGGCGTCGACCCGGGCGGCGCCGAGGAGCCGCACGCCGAGCGGTTCGACGAGTTCGACGCCGCGCAGCCGGCGCTCCTCCAGGGAGACCGAGCGGGTGGTGAGCAGGCCGCGGCGGACCCGGAGGGTGCCGCCCGGTTCGCGTTCCAGCCGGTGGTTCCACCACATCTCGGTCCAGAGGCCGAGGGCGCCGACCGCGCCGGCGAGGGTGGCGATCACGACCAGGTCGACGATCATCCAGGGCAGCGACACCGAGGCGAAGCGCTCCCCTATCCAGTCGATGACCTCGGCCTGGGCGCCGAACCACTCGCTGACCTGCATGACCGCTCCGGCGGCGGCGCCGCCGAGGGCCGGGGCGACGAAGGAGACGGGGGCGTAGCGGATCCAACGGGGGTCGAGGACGGCGAGCGTGCCGTCGTGGGCCGGATCGGCCTCGGGGACGGCGGGGCGGGCGAGCAGGGTGCGGCGGAGCCGTTCGCCCTCGGCGCGGGTGACGAGTTCGAGTTCGAGGGTGGACTCGCCGCCGCCGGTGGACTCGCCGGTGCCGATGCGGACCTTGACGAGGCCGAGGACCCGCTGGAGCGGGTTGGCGGTGAGGTCGACGCTGCGGATGCGCTCGCGGGCCAGCGAGCGGCGCTTGAGGAGGAGCAGGCCGGTGTGGAGGTCGACCCGGTCGGGGCCGACCCGGTAGCGGGTGCGGCGCCAGCGGACGTAGTCGGCCGCGGTGCCGCCGCCGACCAGCAGGACGGCGCCGGCCAGGACCCAGCCGACGGCCTGCGCGAACGGCCGGGACCCGGCGAGCCCGGCGGCGACCGGGAGGCCCGCGCCGGCCGCGACCCCGCACAGGACGGCGGCGGTGACGAGGAGGGTGCGCCGGTCGAGGCCGCGCCACTCCCCCTCGCCGGACGGGCTCACGTGGCGTCCCCGGGGGTGGCCCGGGTGAGCGCGGTGAGCCGTTCGGCGAGCTCCGCGGCGAGCTCGTGGTCGAGTCCGCCGGCGCGCAGCGCGCCCTTGGCGGAGGCGGTGGTCACGGTGACGGTGGCGAGCCCGAACAGCTGCTCCAGCGGCCCGCGTACGGTGTCCACGGTCTGGATCCGGGACAGCGGGGCGATCCGCCACTCCTGCCACAGGGCGCCCGTGCGTACGTACACGGCCTCGTCGGTGACCTCCCAGCGGTGCACCCGGTACCACCAGCCGGGGAGGAACGCGGTGCCGGCCAGTCCGGCCGCCCCGAGGACGCCGGCCGCGGCGAGCAGCCAGGTCCGGGCCGGGGCGATCAGCAGACCGAGCACGGCCAGGACGGCGGCCGGGGCGGCGGCGGCGAGCAGGCACCGGGCCCGCCACCAGCCGACCGCCCTGCGGTCCACGGCGTTCCTGGGCGGCCGGAGCCGCACCGCGTCCTCCCCCGCCATCCGTCAGCTCCGGCCGCGCAGTGCCCGGTAGGCGGAGACGAGGGCCGCGGTGGAGCTGTCGAGGGCCTCGGCGGTCGCCTCCCCGGTCAGGACGGGCTCGATCCGCTTGGCGAGGACCTTGCCGAGTTCGACGCCCCACTGGTCGAAGGAGTCGATGTTCCAGATCGCGCCCTGGACGAAGACCTTGTGCTCGTAGAGCGCCACCAGCTGGCCGAGGACCGAGGGGGTGAGGGCGTCGGCGAGGATCGTGGTGGTGGGGTGGTTGCCCCGGAAGGTCTTGTGCGGGACGAGCTCCTCGGGCACGCCCTCGGCGCGCACCTCCTCCGGCGTCTTGCCGAAGGCGAGGGCCTGGGTCTGGGCGAAGAAGTTCGCCATCAGCAGGTCGTGCTGGGGGACGAGCCCGGGCAGCAGGTCCTCGACGGGCCGGGCGAAGCCGATGAAGTCGGCGGGGATGACCTTGGTGCCCTGGTGGATCAACTGGTAGTAGGCGTGCTGCCCGTTGGTGCCGGGGGTGCCCCAGACGACGGGGCCGGTCTGCCAGTCGACGGGCTCGCCCTGGCGGTCCACGGACTTGCCGTTGGACTCCATGTCGAGCTGCTGGAGGTAGGCGGTGAACTTGGACAGGTAGTGCGAGTACGGCAGGACGGCGTGCGACTGGGCGTCGAAGAAGCCGCCGTACCAGACCCCGAGGAGGCCGAGCAGCAGCGGCGCGTTCTCCTCCGGCGGGGCGGTGCGGAAGTGCTCGTCGACGAGGTGGAAGCCGTCGAGCATCTCGCGGAACCGGTCCGGGCCGATGGCGATCATCAGGGAGAGGCCGATGGCGGAGTCGTACGAGTAGCGTCCGCCGACCCAGTCCCAGAACTCGAACATGTTGGCCGTGTCGATGCCGAAGTCGTGGACCTTCTCGGCGTTGGTGGAGAGCGCCACGAAGTGCTTGGCGACGGCTTCCTGGCCGGCGCCGAGCCCGGAGAGGAGCCAGTCGCGGGCGGAGGTCGCGTTGGTGACGGTCTCGATGGTGGTGAAGGTCTTGGAGGCGACGATGAACAGCGTCTTCGCCGGGTCGAGGTCGCGGACGGCCTCGTGGAGGTCGGCGCCGTCGACGTTGGAGACGAAACGGAACGTCAGATCCCGCCGGGTGTAGGCGCGCAGGACCTCATAGGCCATGGCGGGGCCGAGGTCGGAGCCGCCGATGCCGATGTTGACGATGGTGGTGATCGGCTCGCCGGTGTGGCCGGTCCAGGCGCCGGAGCGGATCTGCTCGGCGAAGCCGGCCATCTTGTCGAGGACGGCGTGGACCTTGGGGACGACGTTCTCGCCGTCCACCTCGATCACGGCGTCGCGGGGGGCGCGGAGCGCGGTGTGGAGGACGGCCCGGTCCTCGGTGGTGTTGATCTTCTCGCCGCGGAACATGGCGTCGCGCAGCTCGGCGACGCCGGTGGCGGCGGCCAGCTCGCGCAGCAGCGCCAGGGTCTCGTCGGTGACGAGGTGCTTGGAGTAGTCCAGGTGGAGGTCACCGACCCGCAGGGTGTAGCCGGTGCCGCGCTCCGGGTCGGCCGCGAACAGCTCGCGCAGGTGGGTGCCGCCCAGCTGCTCCCGGTGCTTGCCGAGGGCCGCCCACTCGGGCAGCCGGTTGAGCCTGATGCGTCCTTCAGTGGTCATTTCGGACATCGCCCACTTCTTCTCGTACGTGTCTGCCCCGCTGCTCCTCCAACCTAGTTGATCGGCCGGGGCATTCCGTGCCACCCGTCCCCGGACACGGCGAAGGGCCCCGCACGCGAACTCGGTTCGCGTGCGGGGCCCTTCGTCCGCTGGTGGGGCGCCGATCAGATCTCGCCCCGGAGCTTGGCCAGCGCCTCGGCGAGGATCGCCTCGCCGTCGGCGTCACTGCGGCGCTCGCGCACGTAGGCGAGGTGGGTCTTGTACGGCTCGGTGCGCGGCGGGTCCGGCGGGTTGTCCCGGTCCTGGCCGGCCGGGAATCCGCAGCGGGGGCAGTCCCAGGTGTCGGGGACCTGCGCGTCACTCGCGAAACTCGGCTGGGTCTCGTGCCCGTTCGAGCACCAGAAGGAGATGCGGAGGCGCGGTGCCGACTCGCCCCGCTCGGCCTCCCCCATCGGCCCCGCTCCGACCCGGCTTCCCCGGATCGCGTTGCCACTTGCCACGGTCGTAACTCCCTGCGTGATGGTGCTCGAAGATGCCCCAGTCTACGGAAGGCCCAACGCGCGTCCAGTGTGCGGAGTTACCCGTCCAGCTTCATGAGGAGACCAAGTACGACAATGCAGGCGAACCACAGCAGCCCGACCACGACCGTGATGCGGTCGAGGTTGCGCTCGGCGACCGAGGAGCCGCCGACGGAGGACTGCATGCCGCCACCGAACATGTCGGAGAGGCCGCCGCCCTTCCCCTTGTGCATCAGCACCAGCAGCATCAGCAGCGCGCTGAAGACGATCAGGGCGATCGAGAACCCCATAACCACGGCTGGACCAACTTCCTCGGAGCTTGACAACGGACGGGGGCCGGGCGCCGGGCCCGACCCCCGCAAGGGTACGACGGATCTCGTCCGTCGCTCTACATCGTCACTGGTCGCGGAAGCGGACGATCTTGACGAACTCGTCGGCGTCCAGCGAGGCGCCGCCGACCAGGGCGCCGTCGATGTCGGGCTGCGCCATGATCTCGGCGACGTTGCCGCTCTTGACGGAGCCGCCGTACTGGATGCGGATCTTGTCGGCGACGTCCTGCGTGTAGAGCTCGGCGAGCTTGCCGCGGATGGCCCCGCAGACCTCCTGGGCGTCGGCGGCGCCGCAGACCTTGCCGGTGCCGATGGCCCACACCGGCTCGTAGGCGACGACGACCGTCTCGGCCTGCTCGGCCGGGACGTCCTTCAGGCCGCCCTCGACCTGGGCGAGGGTGTGCGCGACGGCGTTGCCGGCCTCGCGCACGTCCAGCTCCTCGCCGACGCAGAGGATCGGGGTGATGCCGTGGGCGAAGGCAGCCTTCACCTTGGCGTTGCACAGCTCGTCGGACTCGCCGTGGTACTGGCGGCGCTCGGAGTGGCCGACGGCGACGAAGCCGGTGTTGAGCTTGGCGAGCATGGCGCCGGAGATCTCACCGGTGTACGCGCCGGACTCGTGGGCCGACAGGTCCTGGGCGCCGTACTTGATCTTGAGCTTGTCGCCCTCGATCAGGGTCTGCACGGAGCGCAGGTCGGTGAAGGGGACGAGGACGGCGACCTCACAGGCGTCGTAGTCCTTGTCGGTGAGGCTGAAGGCGAGCTTCTGGACGTGGGCGATGGCCTCCAGGTGGTTGAGGTTCATCTTCCAGTTGCCCGCCATCAGCGGGGTACGGGTGCTCATGGGGTGTTCAGTCCTCCAGTGCGACGAGGCCGGGGAGCTGCTTGCCCTCGAGGTATTCGAGGGAGGCGCCGCCACCGGTCGAGATGTGGCCGAAAGCGTTCTCGTCGAAGCCCAGCAGCCGGACGGCCGCGGCGGAGTCGCCGCCGCCGACCACGGTGAAGGCCGGGGAGTCGACGAGCGCCTGGGCGACGGCCTTGGTGCCCTCGGCGTAGTCGGGGTGCTCGAAGACGCCCATCGGGCCGTTCCAGAAGACGGTGGCCGCGTCGGCGAGCTTCGAGGCGTACAGCTTGCGGGTCTCCGGACCGATGTCCAGGCCCTCCTGGTCGGCCGGGATGGCGTCCGCGGCGACCGTGGTGGGGTTCGACGGGGCCTTGGTCTTCAGGTCCGGGAAGGACGGCGAGACCAGCACGTCGACGGGGAGGACGAACTCCACGCCCTTCTCCTCGGCCCGCTTGAGGTAGTCGAGCACGGCCGGGATCTGGTCCTCCTGGAGGAGGGAGATGCCGACCTCGTGGCCCTGGGCCTTGAGGAAGGTGTAGGCCATGCCGCCGCCGACGAGGATGCGGTCGGCCTTCTCCAGGAGGTGGTCGATCACGCCGAGCTTGTCGGAGACCTTGGCGCCGCCGAGGACGACCACGTACGGCCGCTGGACGTCCTCCGTCAGCTTCTTCAGGACGCCGACCTCGGTGGCGATGAGGTAGCCGGCCGCGTGCGGCAGCTTGCCCGGGAGGTCGTAGACCGAGGCGTGCTTGCGGTGCACGGCGCCGAAGCCGTCGCCGACGTAGAGGTCGGCGAGGGCGGCCAGCTGCTCGGCGAAGGCGGCGCGCTCGGCGTCGTCCTTCGAGGTCTCGCCGGCGTTGAAGCGCAGGTTCTCGATGACGGCCACGCCGCCGTCGGCCAGGCCGGCGACGGTGGCGCGGGCGGACTCGCCGACGGTGTCGGTGGCGAAGGCCACCTCGGCGCCGAGCAGTTCGCCGAGCCGCGCGGCGGCCGGGGCGAGGGAGAACGCCGGGTCCGGGGCGCCCTTGGGGCGGCCCAGGTGGGAGGCGACCACGACCCGGGCGCCGGCCTCGGCGAGCGCCTTGACCGTGGGGACGACGGCGCGGATGCGGCCGTCGTCGGTGATGGTGGTGCCGTCGAGCGGCACGTTGAGATCGGCGCGGACGAACACCCGCTTGCCCTCGACGCCCTCGCCGAGAAGCTCGTCGATCGTCTTCATCTGTTCACTGACTCCTTGGTACGCGGTGGAGCACACGAGACAGGGCTCGCGCAGCGCTTCGTCGCGCCGCCCGAGCCCTGCTCACATCGAAAGCCCTGCCCTGCTGAACCCTAGTACGTCAGAGCCGGCCACCGACGAAGGTGGTGAGGTCGACGAGACGGTTCGAGTATCCCCACTCGTTGTCGTACCAGCCGAGGACCTTGACGCTGTTGCCGTCCTGGACCATGGTCAGCGAGGAGTCGAAGGTGCAGGACGCCGGGTCGCTGACGATGTCCGAGGAGACGATCGGGTCCTCGGTGTAGAAGAGGATGCCCTTCAGCGGGCCGTCCTCGGCGGCCTTCTTGAAGGCGGCGTTGACCTCGTCCCTGGTGACCTCGCGGTCCAGGGTGACGACGAGGTCGGTGGCGGAGCCGGTGGGGACCGGGACGCGCATGGCGATGCCGTCCAGCTTGCCCTTGAGCTGCGGGAGGACCAGGGCGGTGGCCTTGGCGGCACCGGTCGTGGTCGGGATGATGTTCTCCGCGGCGGCGCGGGCGCGGCGCAGGTCCTTGTGCGGGAAGTCCAGGATGCGCTGGTCGTTGGTGTAGGCGTGGACCGTGGTCATGAGGCCGCGGACGATGCCGAAGTTCTCGTCCAGGACCTTGGCCATCGGTGCGACGCAGTTGGTGGTGCAGGACGCGTTCGAGATGACGTGGTGGTTCGCCGGGTCGTACTTGTCCTGGTTGACGCCCATCACGATGGTGATGTCCTCGTCCTTGGCCGGAGCCGAGATGAGGACCTTCTTGGCGCCGCCGGCGAGGTGCTTGGCGGCGTCCTCGCGCTTGGTGAAGATGCCGGTGGACTCGATGACGATGTCCACGCCGAGGTCGCCCCACGGGATGTCGGCGGGGTTGCGCTCGGAGAGCACCTTGATGGTGTGGCCGTCGACCGTGATGGTGTCGGCGGTGTGGGAGACCTCGGCCTTGAGGCGGCCCAGGATGGTGTCGTACTTCAGCAGGTGGGCCGTGGTCGCGGTGTCGCCCAGGTCGTTGACGGCCACGACCTCGATGTCGGCACCCTGCTCAAGGAGCGCGCGGAAGTAGTTGCGACCGATGCGGCCAAAGCCGTTGATGCCTACGCGGATCGTCACGAACCGATCTCCTCGTATGAGAACGCCGGGTGCAATGTCACACCGGCGAGATCTTGATTTTTCTGGGATGTCCCCGACCGCTTCCGACCCTACCTCTCCGGGTGCCCCCGAGTGACATCGAGCGCAGCCGTTCGAGCCCGGAAAGTGACCGGAAAACGGCCGACGGCCCGTACCTACCAACGGGTACGGGCCGTCTTGGGACCTTTGTCCCCACTACTCTCCGTCAGCGGCGGAGCGCGGTGAGGGCACGGTCGAGGAGCCGCTGCCGCTCGGCCGGGGAGCCGACGTGCTCCAGGCCGAAGCCGAGGAGCACGGTGTCGCGGGTGGTGACGGCGGCGACGGAGTGGAAGAGGGCCGGCGAGCGGGTCCAGTCGGCGGCGTTGCCGGGGCTGCCGGCCGGGGCGCCGGGGACGGTCCAGGCGCCGAGCGAGCTCTCGAAGCCCTCGCGCTCGGTGCCGGCGGCGGTGACGAGCCGGACGTCGTCGACGAAGGCGCCGGTCTCGCCGGTGCCGGGGTCGGAGACGTACGAGAGGGACAGCTCGACCTTCTTGCCGGCGTAGGCGGAGAGGTCGACGGACGCCTGCCGCCAGCCGTTGGAGGGGCCGGTGAAGGCGTTCCAGGCGCCGGTGGTGCCGGTGGGCGCGCAGCCGTCCTCGCCGAGGGTGAGGTAGCGGCCGAGGTGGGGGTGGAGCTTCAGGTAGTAGCCCTCGCCGCAGTCGGCGGGCGGCTCGCTGGAAGTGCCCCCGTTCCGGTCGGGCAGGGTGGTCCAGTCGTCCTGGCCGGCGGTGCGGGCCTCGACGACGAGGTTGTCGTACCCGGGCTCGGTGTCGTGGCTGACCTGGAAGTCCAGCCGGGGCGCGTCGGCGGCGGCGGTGCCGGTGAGGTCGACGGTCCGGGTGAGCCGGGCCCAGGTGTCGTCGGCGTGCCGGACGGCGGCGAAGGAGTCGCCCTCGGCCGGTTCGAAGGGGGTCCGCAGGCCCGGATAGTCGCCGGCCGGGGCGCTGGAGGCGAACTGCGGGAAGCGCTCCGGGTCGAGGGCGTCGGAGGTGACGGTGTAGGCGCCGGCGTGGTCGAGCGGGTTGCCCGCGGCGGCGCCGAGCGCGGTGTCCGCGCCGGAGAGGCGGCCGGCGCCGGCGAAGGAGGCCGGGCCGTTCAGCCCGGCCCGGCGGTAGGCGCCGAGCCAGTACTGGGCGAAGTCGTTGGACTCGGCCCGGCCGATCCGGGTGAGCCCGCCGCTCTTCTCGCCGGCGTTGAGCAGCTTGCCGCCCTCGTTGAGGTAGGAGCGGACGGCGAGCTCGACGGCCCCGGAGGGGCGCTCGGCACCGGTGTACCAGACGACGGTGCGGAAGTGGGAGAGGACGCCGAGGGCGTGCGGGGCGCCCTGGGTGGCGACGTCCCAGACGGCGGCCTTCCGGCCGGTCGCGGCGAGCGCCTTCACATAGGTGCCGGCGTGCGCGGCGGCGCCCGTACCGCCCTCCTCGGCGAGGACGAGGACGTCTCCGCGGGCGCGCTCGGCCACCCGGTACGTGAACGGGGTGGTGGCGGTGGTGCGGCCGGCGCGGTCGCGGGCGGTGAACCAGACCTCGACGGTGTCGCCGGGGCGGGCGCCCCGCACCTCGCCGCGGTACTGGTCGTAGTACAGGTTGTCCTCGCCGCCGTACGTCTCGCCGCCCTCCCACGCCTCGACGCCGGCGCGGTGGGCGCGTCCGCCGTTGATCCGGTAGTGGAGGGTCTTGGCGCGCAGCGACTTGCGGGCGGTGACGGCGACCTGCTGCTCCTCGCCGGCGGCGGCGTAGGAGGTGGTGAAGGCGTCGGGGGTGAGGGCCGGGGCCTCGGCGCCGACCGGGGAGACCGGGTCGTCGGGGCGGGCGGCGGACTCGGCGACGGCGAGCGCGAAGGGGATGTTCTTGGCGAACTCGGCCTGGATCAGCTTCTCGTCGTCGGGGAAGGTGAAGACGGAGGCGCAGTCGGCGGCTTCCCAGGCGTCGTTCGGGTCGACGCGGGAGGCGGTGGCGCAGGTGGACATCTCGGGGGTGAACATCTGCATGCCGTTGACGTTGGCGGCGTGTCCGTCGGCCTCGCCGTTGGTGGTGTACAGCTCCGAGGAGACCTGCGGCCGGTAGCCGGGGACCGCGGGGTTCTGCGGGGTGCCGGCGAGCGCCTTGAGGGGGGTGTCGTCGGGGGTGTCGGTGGCGACCTGCCAGCCGACGCCGTACAGGATGAGCTGGGCCGCGGAGTGGTAGTTGATGCCGTACGAGAAGCCGATGCGCTTCTGGAAGGCGTCCAGGGCCCGGGTCTCCGGCTCGGACATGGGGCCCTTGCCGCGGAAGGTCTCGTCGGCCGGGTCGGGGGACGAACCCTCGTCGTCGTAGCCCCACTTGTAGGCGAAGTTCCGGTTGAGGTCGACGCCGTCGCCGGGGCGGATCACGCCGTCGCCGTCGTTGTCGCGGAGGTTCTTGCGCCACTGGCGGTTGGCCGGGTCGGCGTGGGTGAAGTCGTAGCCGTCGGGGTTGGCGGAGAGCACGAACCACAGCTCGGTGGTGTCGACGAGCCGGGTGATCCGCTCGTCGGTGCCGTAGTTGTCGAGGTAGTGGTGGAGCAGCCGCCGCGTCATCTCGGGGGTGATCCACTCGCGGGCGTGCTGGTTGGACAGGTACAGGGTGGCCGGCCTGCTGCCGTCCTTCACCTGCCGGGCGCCCTTGGTGACCTTGACCGCGAGGATGTCCTGGCCCTTGAGGGTCTTGCCGATGGACACGACCTTGGTGAGGCCGGGGTGGGCGGCGGCGGTGGCGAGGATCTCCTCCTTGAGGCCGCCGGGGCCGCCGTACGGGCGGAAGACGCCGTCGCCGGCGGCCTCCGCGCGGCGGGCGGCGGCCGGGCCCGGGTCGTGGGCGGCGACCGGGACGCCGCGGGCGCGGAGCGCTCCGGCCTGGTCCTCGGTGAGGTAGACCTCGACGGTGGCGGTGCCGCGCTCGGGCACCTGCTCGGTCAGTTCGTGGCCGTCGGCCCCGGCGTCGAGGAGGAGCGGCACCTGCTCCTTGGTGACCGTGGCCCGCCAGACGGAGAGGGCGTCGCCGCCCTCCGGGCCCGCGGGCCGCGCTCCGGCGGCGGGTGCCGCCGCGAGTCCGGCGATCAGAAGTGAGGCGGCGGCGAGGACCGCGCGCGCCCTGTGTCTCATGAGCCCCCCTGGGTGTGATCCGTCACGAGGTGGAGCGAACGGATGCCAGGCTCTTGGGCGCCCATGGGCCTGTCAAGGGCGCCTCGCCGCGACGCGCCCGCGCCACCCAGACGCTGAGGGAGCATCAGGAGTACGCAGCCGCCCCGGAGTTCACGCTTACGGGCCGGTACGCGGACGGCCCCGTGCCTCAGGGGCCGGGTACGGGGACGGCCCCGCGCCTCAGGGGGCGGGGTACGGGGACGGCCCCCGTCCCTCAGGGGGCGGGGGCCGTACGGGCGGGGTGCCGGGGCGTCAGCCGACCAGGCTCTCGTCCATCTCCTCGGTCAGGTTCGACTCGGTGCCGGGGATGCCCAGGTCCTGCGCGCGCTTGTCGGCCATGGCGAGCAGCCGGCGGATCCGGCCGGCGACCGCGTCCTTGGTGAGCGGCGGGTCGGCGAGGGCGCCCAGCTCCTCCAGGGACGCCTGCTTGTGCTCCATGCGGAGCCGGCCGGCCGCTGCCAGGTGCTCGGGCACCTCGTCCGCCAGGATCTCCAGGGCGCGCTGCACCCGGGCGCCGGCGGCGACGGCCGCGCGGGCCGAGCGGCGCAGGTTGGCGTCGTCGAAGTTGGCGAGCCGGTTGGCGGTGGCGCGGACCTCGCGCCGCATCCGCCGCTCCTCCCAGGCCAGCACCGACTCGTGCGCGCCGAGCCGGGTGAGCAGGGCGCCGATGGCGTCGCCGTCGCGGACCACGACCCGGTCCACCCCGCGGACCTCGCGGGCCTTCGCGGCGATGGAGAGCCGGCGGGCGGCGCCGACGAGCGCGAGGGCGGCCTCCGGGCCGGGGCAGGTGACCTCCAGGGAGGAGGAGCGGCCCGGCTCGGTCAGCGAGCCGTGGGCGAGGAAGGCGCCGCGCCAGGCCGCCTCGGCGTCACAGGTGGCGCCGGAGACGACCTGCGGCGGGAGGCCCCGGATGGGGCGGCCCCGGCCGTCGACCAGGCCCGTCTGCCGGGCCAGCTGGTCGCCGCCGGCGACCACGCGGACCACGAAGCGGGAGCCGCGCCGCAGCCCGCCGGGGGCCATCACGATCAGCTCCGAGCTGTGTCCGAAGATCTCCAGGATGTCCCGCTTGAGCCGCCGGGCCGCCATCGCCGTGTCGAGCTCCGCCTCGATCACGATCCGGCCGCTGACCAGGTGGAGGCCGCCGGCGAACCGGAGGATCGAGGAGACCTCCGACTTCCGGCAGCAGGTCCGGGTGACGGGAAGCCGGGAGATCTCGTCCTTCACCGCTGCCGTCATCGCCATGGGCCGATCCTTCCATGCATCCGAAAAATACGGTCGTACGCGGCGGCCAACCGCTCCGGGTCGTGCTTCGGAGAACCGTCGGCACGGGCCACCGGCGCCAGCTCCAGCGCGGCGCCGAGCCGCTTGGCGGCGTCGACGAGCGGTTCCCTGGCTGACACGTCGGGCACGGCGGCCTCGTCGGCCAGCACCACGTCCAGGGCGAGTTTAGGGGCGTGTCGTCCCAAAACCTCCAAATGACGCTGCGGGGAGAAGCCCTCGGTTTCTCCGGGCTGGGGCGCGAGGTTCAGCGAGAGCACCTTGCGGGCCTTGGTCTCGACGAGCGCGTCGAGCAGTTCGGGCACCAGCAGGTGCGGGATCACCGAGGAGAACCAGGAGCCCGGGCCGAGGACCACCCAGTCCGCGTCGAGGACCGCGGCGACGGCCTCCGGCACGGCCGGCGGGTCGGGCGGCACCAGGTGCACGGACTGCACCTCGCCGGGGGTGAGGGCCACGGTGGCCTGGCCGCGTACGGTGTCCACGTCGTCCGGGCGGGCCGGGTCGTGGCCCCTGACCAGGGCCTGGAGCTCCAGCGGCACGGCGGACATGGGCAGCACCCGGCCCTGGGCGCCGAGCAGCCGCCCGACCAGGTCGAGGGCCTGCACGGGGTCGCCGCCGAGCTGTTCCCAGAGGGCGACGATCAGCAGGTTGCCGACGGCGTGGCCGCCCATCTCGCCCTTGGACCGGAAGCGGTGCTGGATGACCCGGGCCCAGGTCTGGCCCCAGTCGTCGTCGCCGCAGAGCGCGGCGAGCGCCTTGCGCAGGTCGCCGGGGGGCAGCACGCCCAGCTCCTCGCGGAGCCGGCCGCTGGAGCCCCCGTCGTCGGCGACGGTGACCACGGCGGTGAGGTCACCGGTGATCCGCCGCAGCGCGGCGAGGGAGGCGGAGAGGCCCATGCCGCCGCCGAGGGCGACGACCTTCGGCTGGGCGCCGCGCCTGCGGAGCGTCCGCCGCACCGTGAGGGTGGAGGAGGAGCGCCGGCGGTACGGCTTCACTCGCGCCCCATGTCGCGGTGGACGACCACCGTCTCGACGCCCTCGGCGGCGATGCGGGCGGCCAGCTTCTCGGCGGTGGCGACGGAGCGGTGCTTGCCGCCGGTGCAGCCGACGGCGATCGTCACGTACCGCTTGCCCTCGCGGCGGTAGCCGGCGGCGATCAGCTGGAGCAGCTCGGTGTAGCGGTCCAGGAACTCCTTGGCGCCGGGCTGGTTGTAGACGTAGTTCGCCACCTCCTCGTTGAGGCCGGTGTACGGGCGCAGCTCGGGAACCCAGTGCGGGTTGGGCAGGAAGCGCATGTCGACGACGAGGTCGGCGTCGACGGGCAGGCCGTACTTGAAGCCGAAGGACATGACGGTGGCCCGCAGCTCGGGCTCCTCCTCGCCGGCGAACTGGGCGTCCATCTTGGCGCGCAGCTCGTGGACGTTGAGGCTGGAGGTGTCGATGACCAGGTCGGCGTCGCCGCGCAGTTCGCGCAGCAGGTCCCGCTCGGCGGCGATGCCGTCGACGATGCGGCCGTCGCCCTGGAGCGGGTGGGGGCGGCGGACCGACTCGAAGCGGCGGACCAGGGCCTCGTCGGAGGACTCCAGGAAGACGATCCGGCGGGTGACCTGCTTGGCCTCCAGGTCGGCCAGGGACTCCCGCAGGGCGTCGAAGAACTGCCGGCCGCGGACGTCGACGACGACGGCGATCCGGGCGACGTTGCCCTGGGAGCGGGCGCCGAGCTCCACCATGGTGGGGATCAGCGCGGGCGGCAGGTTGTCGACGACGAACCAGCCGAGGTCCTCCAGGCACTTCGCCGCGGTGGAGCGGCCGGCTCCGGACATGCCGGAGATGATCACCAGCTCGGGGATGGCCGCCTCGGCGCCGTTGTCGCCCGCGGTCTCCTTCGTGCCCGTACTCACGTGTCGTGCTCCGTCTTCTCGGTGGTGCGTGTGCCCGTCGGTCATGCCGTGCCGTCCCCGTCGTCTTCCATGATCTCTCCTGTGGCCGTGTTCACGGCGGGTGCGGCGGGGGCCGCCTGCGCCAGGGCCACGGCGACCGCCTCCGCGGTCTTCCGGCCGAAGCCGGGGACCTCACAGATCTGCTCGATTGTCGCCTGCTTCAGCCGCTTCACCGAGCCGAAATGCTTGATCAGGGCCTGCTTGCGCGTGTCGCCGAGGCCGGGGACGGCGTCGAGGGGGCTGCTCCGGAGGCGTTTGGTCCGCTTGGACCGCTGGTAGCGGATGGCGAAATCGTGAGCCGTGTCACGGACCCGCTGGAGGAGGTACAGGCCCTCGCTGGAGCGGGGCAGCACCACGGGGTCGTCCTCGCCGGGCAGCCACACCTCCTCCAGGCGCTTGGCGAGGCCGCAGACGGCGACGTCGTCGATGCCGAGCTCGTCGAGCGCCCGGCGGGCGGCGGCGACCTGCGGCTGTCCGCCGTCAACGACGACGAGCTGCGGCGGGTACGCGAACCGCTTGGGCCGGCCGTCGTCGCCGGCCTCGTCGACGGCGACCTCGCCGTCCTCGCCCCACTCCCCCGTCCTCTCCTTCTCGGCGAGGTAGCGCCGGAAGCGGCGGCCGACCACCTCGTGCATGGAGCGGACGTCGTCCTGGCCCTCGAAGCCCTTGATCTGGAAGCGGCGGTACTCGCTCTTGCGCGGCAGCCCGTCCTCGAAGACGACCATGGAGGCGACGACGTCCTCGCCCTGGAGGTGGGAGATGTCGAAGCACTCGATGCGCAGCGGCGCCGACTCCAGGTCCAGGGCCTCGGCGATCTCCTCCAGGGCCCGGGAGCGGGTGGTGAGGTCGCTGGCGCGCTTGGTCTTGTGCAGCACGAGGGCCTGCTGGGCGTTGCGGGCGACGGTGGCCATGAGGTCCTTCTTGTCGCCGCGCTGCGGGATCCGCAGCGAGACCTGGGACCCGCGGCGGCCGGACAGCCACTGGGTGACGGCGCCGGCGTCCTCGGGCAGCGCCGGGACCAGGACCTCCTTGGGGACGGCGTCGCCGGTCTCCTCGCCGTAGAGCTGCTGGAGGGCGTGCTCGACGAGCCCGGCGGTGTCGACGGCCTCGACCTTGTCGGTGACCCAGCCGCGCTGGCCGCGGACGCGTCCGCCGCGGACGTGGAAGATCTGGACGGCGGCCTCCAGCTCGTCCTCGGCGAGGGCGATCAGGTCGGCGTCGGTGGCGTCGGCGAGGACGACGGCGCTCTTCTCCATGGCGCGCCGCAGCGCCCCTATGTCGTCGCGGAGCCGGCCCGCCTTCTCGTACTCCATCTCCTCGGCCGCCGCCATCATCTGCTTCTCCAGGCGGCGGAGGTACGTGCCGGTGCGGCCGGCCATGAAGTCGCAGAACTCCTCGGCCAGTTCGCGGTGCTCCTCGGGGGTGACCCGGCCGACGCAGGGCGCCGAGCACTTGCCGATGTAGCCGAGCAGACAGGGCCGTCCTGCCGAGGCGGCGTTCCGGAACACGCCCGCCGAGCAGGTCCGCACCGGGAAGACCCGCAGCATCAGGTCGACGGTCTCGCGGATCGCCCACGCGTGCGCGTACGGCCCGAAGTACCGCACGCCCTTCTTCTTGTGCCCGCGCATGACCTGGACGCGCGGGAACTCCTCGTTCAGGGTGACGGCGAGGTAGGGGTAGCTCTTGTCGTCCCGGTACTTCACGTTGAACCGGGGGTCGTACTCCTTGATCCAGGAGTACTCCAGCTGCAGCGCCTCGACCTCGGTGGAGACGACCGTCCACTCCACGGAGGCGGCCGTGGTCACCATGGTGGCGGTCCGCGGGTGCAGGCTCGCGAGCGGCTGGAAGTAGTTCGCCAGCCGCTGCTTCAGCGACTTCGCCTTCCCGACGTAGATCACCCGCCGGTGCTCGTCCCGGAACTTGTAGACACCCGGCGAGTCCGGGATCTGCCCCGGCTGGGGGCGGTAGCTGGAGGGGTCGGCCATGCCCCCCACCCTACTGGCGCCCGCCGACAGGCAGGCCGTCGCGCGGACGGTGCCCGGGGCGCCTCAGGGGCGTCCGGGCGGGGCCGCCGGCGGGCTCGGAGACCGGGCCGGGGCGGTGGGTCGGGGCGGCCGGTCAGGGCCGGCCGGTGCCGCGGGTGCGGGCCCGGCGGCGGAGGGCGGTGGCGCCGGTCAGGACGAGGGCCGTCACCGCGCCGAGGGCGGCGAGCGTGGAGGCGGCGGTGGCCGCGGCGGGCTGGTGCCAGGACCCGTCCGCCGTGGACGACGCCCGCAGGGGGGTGGCGCCGGTCGTCGCGGGCGCGCCCACGCCGGGGACGACGGCCCCGGGGACGGTCGTGCCGGGGGCGTAGCCGCCCGCCGCGCCCTTGCGGGCGTAGTCGGAGGCGGGGAGCTTGTCGGCGTACGCGCGCGTGACGCGGTCCCGGTAGGCGGCCAGGGTCGTGCCGCCGGCGCCGACGGCGTTCACCGCGTCCGTGTCCAGCGGCAGCACCTTCGCGCCCTTCTGGACGTACCAGGCGTCGATCTGCGGTTCGCGGAAGACCAGGCCGCCGGGGAGTTTCCGGGCTCCTTCGCGCGCGTACCGGATCTCGTCGTCGCCGGTGGCGATGTTCACCACCCGCCAGCCGCCGGGGCCGCGGACCGTCCACAGGGACGCCTTCTGGCCGTCGGCGGCGACGGCGAGGCTGGCCCGGTACTCCTCGCGGGCCACGGGCGCGTCCGCCGCGCCGGCGACGAAGTCGGCGCTGAGGATCCGTACCGGCACGGCGGGGCCGGATATCCGGGGCGCCGCGGCGGTACGGGCGAGGGCCCCGTCGCGGGCGAAGAAGCGGCCGAGGGTGGCGAGCGTCTCCGGCGCGGCGGCGGCCTGCTCGGCGGTCGGCGCGGGCGGCAGCGGGTCGGCGCCCGGGGCCGCGGCGGCGGCGGGCGCCGCGAGGCCGAGGGCGAGGAGCGCGGCGGCTCCGGTCACGAGCGCCGTGGCGGTGGCCCGGGTGGTCGCGGAGGTGGCAGGCGCGGAGGTGGTCGTCGTGGTCGTCGTGGTCATGGTCGTCACGCCCCGATCCGGTAGAGCGAGTGGGTCCAGGAGAAGGAGGCATTGTTCACGTACCACGCGTGGGAGGCCCAGTTGTAGCGATTGCTGGAAGGCCACGGATCTCCCCAGTACACCCAGCTGTTCGCGTCGTCGTAGCCGTAGAGCACGTGCATGTGCCCGCCGCCGCTCGACCACTGGATGCGGGTCTCGACCGGCCGGTCGGCGTCGATCTCGGCCTGGACGGTGGAGTAGCGCAGCCAGCCGTTGACGTACGAGCCGGGGCTGACGCCCGCCCAGGACAGGCCGGTCTGGACGTTGGCGAGGGTGGCCTGCCAGTTGGGGCAGTCGTAGCCCTGCTGCCGCTGGAAGGCCGCGTTGCAGAACTGGTTCTGGCTGTAGCCGCGGCCGTACCAGGTGGCGATGGTGTTCCCGGCCGCCGCCCAGCACCAGTTGGTCTTCTGCTGGGCCTGCATGGTGATGTTCAGGCGCTTGGCGGCGAGGGCGGCGGCGGTCACGCCGGGTGCGGGCGCCGGCGCGGCGGACGCCGAGGCCGCGGCGGGGACGAGGAGCAGCGCGGCGGCGGCGAGCGCCACGAGGCCGCGTCGCCGGTTCCGGCGTCGTCCGGGCATGGGGTTCCTCATGGTTCCTCCCAGGGCGGGGGGCGGGGATGAGTGGGGGGTGCGTGGGGGGTGGGGGTGGCGTCCGGACACCGCTTGGAGCATCGGTCGTTGTCGGGAGCGGGTCAACACGCTTCAATGCGGGGTGACATCGGGCTGTGAACGGTGTGGCGCGGGTGTGAACGCGGTCCCGCCGTCCACCAGCCCACCCCCCGTCCGGGCCCCGGCGGTCCGTGCCCCGGGCGTGAACGTTCACCGAGGAGCCCGTGTGAGCCACACCGAGGCCGATCTGGTGCAGCTGCTGCACACCGGCCCCTTCCATCTGGCGCTGCGCACCGCGCTGGCCGTGCGCGGCCTGCCGCTCCAGCGGGTCCAGCACCATCTCGCGCACCGGGGCGTGAAGGTCGGGGTGACCTCGCTGAGCTACTGGCAGCAGGGCGCCCGGCGGCCCCAGCGGCCGGAGTCGCTGAAGGCGGTCCGGGCGCTGGAGGAGGTGCTGCAGCTGCCGGGGAACTCGCTGCTGCGGCTGCTGGCCGAGGGCACGGCGGGCCGGGACGGGGTGGAGCGGCCGGCGGCCCGCTCGTACCGCTCGCTGGTGGAGGCGTCGGGCGCGGTGGAGGAGCTCTTCGCGGAGCTGGAGTCACCGGCGGACGGCGGGCTGCACACGGTGGGCCACCACGAGCGGGTGCGGATCGGCGCGGGCCGGGAGCTGGTGGGGCGGGAGTCGCAGCACGTGGTGCGGGCGCACCGGGACGGCGTGGACCGCTACCTCGCCATCCACCACGGCGACCCGGGCTGCGATCCGTCGCGGGTGCGGGTGCGGGCGGTGGAGAACTGCCGCGCGGGGCGGGTGCGATGGCACGCGGGGACGGGGGTGCTCGTCGCGGAGCTGCTCTTCGACGCGCGGCTGCGGGCCGGCGACACCCATCTCTTCTCGTACGGCTTCGAGGACGGGACCGCCGGGCCGAGCGGCGAGTACGTGCGCGGCTTCAGCTTCGCCGGCGGGCAGTACGTGCTCCAGGTCGCCTTCGACGAGGCGGCGCTGCCGGTGCGCTGCCGCCGCTTCGCGCAGGCGTCGGCGGGCGCGCCGCGCGGTGGGCGCAGGGAGCTGACGCTCGGCGGCCGGCACCGCACGGTGCACCTCGTGGAGCAGGGGGTGCGTCCGGGGATCCTGGGAATCGACTGGGACTGGTCCTGAGCGCGCCCGCCGGCCCCCGGCCGTGCGGGCCTGGCGGTCAGGCGCTGGGGGCGGCCTTCGGGCCGGCGACCAGCTTGCCGTCCTCGACGCGGATGTCGACGGCGGGCAGCGGGACGGTGGCGGGGCCCTTGAGGGCCTTGCCGGTGGTGACGTCGAAGCGGCTGCCGTGGCAGGGGCAGTTGCCCTCGTTGTCCTCGATCTTGTCGAGGACGCAGCCGGCGTGGGTGCACTGGGCGCTGAACGCCTTGTACTGGCCCTTGGCCGGGCAGCTGACCAGGACCCGCTGCTCGCGGTAGAGCTTGGCGCCGCCGACCGGGACCTCGTCCGGCGAGCCGAGGGCGACCGGCGCGGTCGGCGTCGGGACCTGGGCGTGGCCCAGCTTGGAGTCGGTGGAGCAGGCGGCGGCTCCCAGCCCGGCGGCACCGGCGAGAGCGGCACCCTTCAGGACGGTGCGGCGGGTGGACTGGCCGGACATGATCGCTCCACGAGGCCGGGGACGGTGGTCTGCCCCGACGATACCCGCGGCCTTTCGTGCCTTTTGGCCCACCCCCGCCCGTGCGCCCCGGGGCGCCCCGGCCCCGCGGGGCCCGCCCGGGGGCCGCCCCGCGCGGGTGCGCTGCTCACCCGCGCGGGGCCCCGGGACGCGTCACGCCTTGCGGGCGCGGGCCGCCTTCTTCGCCGGCGCGGCCTTGGCCGCCTCGACGCTCTTGGCAGCGGTCTTCCTGGCCGGGGCGGCCTTCTTCGCCGCCGTCTTCCGGGCCGTCGCCGTCTTCTGCGCCGTCTTCTTCGCCGTCCCGCGCGCGGCGGGCACGCCCGCGTCGCTGACGCGGTCGGCGCCGAGGATCTCGCGGAGGAACTTGCCGGTGTGGCTGGCCGGTTCCGAGGCGACCTCCTCGGGCGTGCCCTCGGCGACGACCATGCCGCCGCCGCTGCCGCCCTCGGGGCCCATGTCGATGATCCAGTCGGCCGTCTTGATGACGTCGAGGTTGTGCTCGATGACGATCACCGAGTTGCCCTTGTCGACCAGTCCCGACAGCACCTTGATCAGCTTCGAGATGTCCTCGAAGTGCAGACCGGTGGTCGGCTCGTCCAGCACGTAGACCGTGCGGCCGGTCGACCGCTTCTGCAGCTCCGACGCGAGCTTGACGCGCTGCGCCTCGCCGCCGGAGAGCGTCGGCGCCGACTGCCCGAGCCGGACGTACCCGAGCCCGACCTCGTTGAGCGTCCGCAGGTGGCGGGAGATCGTGGGGACGGCCTCGAAGAAGTCGAGGGCTTCCTCGATCGGCATGTCCAGGACCTCGGCGATGGACTTGCCCTTGTAGTGGACCTCCAGGGTCTCCCGGTTGTACCGGGCCCCGTGGCAGACCTCGCACGGCACGTACACGTCCGGGAGGAAGTTCATCTCGATCTTGATCGTGCCGTCGCCGGAGCAGTTCTCGCAGCGGCCGCCCTTGACGTTGAAGGAGAAGCGGCCGGGCAGGTAGCCCCGTACCTTCGCCTCCGTCGTCTCCGCGAACAGCTTGCGGACGTGGTCGAAGACGCCGGTGTACGTCGCCGGGTTGGAGCGCGGGGTGCGCCCGATCGGCGACTGGTCGACGTGCACGACCTTGTCGACGAGGTCGTCGCCCTCCACGCGCGTGTGCCGCCCGGGCACCGTCTTGGCGCCGTTCAGCTCGCGCGCGAGGTGGGTGTAGAGGATGTCGTTGACCAGCGTCGACTTGCCGGAGCCGGAGACGCCGGTGACGGCGGTGAGGACGCCCAGCGGGAAGGAGACGTCGATGTCCCGCAGGTTGTTCTCCCGGGCGCCGTGCACGGTGAGCATCCGGCCGGGGTCGACGGGTCGCCGGACGTCCGGGGTGGAGATGGCCCGGCGGCCGGACAGGTACTGGCCGGTCATCGACTCCTCGTTGGCGAGGAGCTCCTTCAAGGTGCCGGAGTGGACGACCTTGCCGCCGTGCTCGCCGGCGCCGGGGCCGATGTCCACGACCCAGTCGGCGACCTTGATGGTGTCCTCGTCGTGCTCGACGACGATGAGCGTGTTGCCCATGTCGCGGAGGCGGACCAGGGTCTCGATCAGCCGGTGGTTGTCGCGCTGGTGGAGACCGATGGACGGCTCGTCGAGCACGTACAGCACGCCCACCAGGCCGGAGCCGATCTGGGTGGCGAGCCGGATGCGCTGCGCCTCGCCGCCGGAGAGGGTGCCGGCCGCGCGGTTGAGCGACAGGTAGTCGAGGCCGACGTCGACGAGGAAGCGCAGCCGCTCGTTGACCTCCTTGAGGACCCGCTCGGCGATCTTCTTGTCGCGGGCGCTCAGCGTGAGCCGGCCCAGGAACTCGGCGCAGTCGCTGATCGACATGGCGGACACCTCGGCGATGGACTTGTCCATCACGGTGACCGCCAGCACGATCGGCTTGAGCCGGGTGCCGTGGCAGGTCGGGCAGGGCACCTCGCGCATGTACCCCTCGAAGCGCTCCCGGCTGCTGTCGCTCTCGGCCTCGCCGTGCCGCCGCTTCACGTAGGAGACGGCGCCCTCGAAGGCGGGGCTGGTCCAGGCGCGCTCGCGTCCGTACCTGTTCCGGTAGCGGACCTCGATCTGCGTCTTGTGGCCGTGCATGAGGGCCTTCTTGGCCCGCTGCGGAAGGCCCGCGTAGGGGATGTCGGTGCGGAAGCCGAGGGCCTGCGAGAGCCCGTCGATCATCCGGCCGAAGTACTCCTTGGTGTGGCCGTGGGACCACGGGTGGATGGCGCCCTCGTCGAGGGACTTGTCCTCGTCGGGGACGACCAGCTCGGGGTCGACCTCCATGCGGGTGCCGATGCCGGTGCAGTCGGGGCAGGCGCCGAACGGCGAGTTGAACGAGAAGGAGCGGGGCTCCAGCTCCTCGAAGGAGAGGTCGTCGTACGGGCAGTAGAGGTGCTCCGAGTACATCCGCTCGCGCTCGGGGTCGTCCTCCGGGAGGTCGACGAAGTCGAGCACGACCATGCCGCCGGAGAGGCCGAGGGCGGTCTCGACGGAGTCGGTGAGGCGGCGCTTGGCGCTGTCCTTCACGGTGAGGCGGTCGACGACCACCTCGATGGTGTGCTTCTCCTGCTTCTTCAGCGTCGGCGGCTCGCTGAGCTGGACCGTCTTCCCGTCGACCCGGGCGCGGCTGTAGCCCTTGGTCTGGAGGTCGGCGAAGAGGTCGACGAACTCGCCCTTGCGCTCGCGCACGAGCGGGGAGAGCACCTGGAAGCGGCTGCCCTCGGGCAACTCAAGGACCTTGTCGACAATGGCCTGCGGCGACTGGCGGGAGATCGGCCGGCGGCACTCGGGACAGTGCGGCTTGCCGATGCGGGCGAAGAGCAGGCGGAGGTAGTCGTAGACCTCCGTGATGGTGCCGACCGTGGAGCGCGGGTTGCGCGAGGTCGACTTCTGGTCGATGGAGACGGCGGGCGAGAGACCCTCGATGAAGTCCACGTCCGGCTTGTCCATCTGACCGAGGAACTGCCGTGCGTACGAGGAGAGCGACTCGACGTACCGACGCTGCCCCTCGGCGAAGATCGTGTCGAACGCGAGGGAGGACTTGCCCGATCCCGAGAGCCCGGTGAAGACGATGAGGGAGTCACGGGGGAGATCGAGCGAGACGTTCTTGAGGTTGTGCTCGCGCGCGCCACGGACGATGAGACGGTCGGCCACGCCGGTCCGCACCTTTCTTGAGAGAGCGGATGTGCCTGACACACCCAACAACCAAGGATGCCGGATGCTTCCGCGGGAGGAGGGTGCCCCACCGAGCCTATAGCACGTACATTCGATTTCCGGGCGCCGTCCACCTGCTTCACCCGAACGAGTGGTCGGCGCTAGGGTCGGCGCCATGATCGATCACGAGCGCGACCTCGCCTCCCTGCACGAAGCGACCCAGCGGCTGCTGACCGACGCCGCCTCCTGGGACAACGCCGCCGTCGCCGAGCCGTCACGGCTTCCCGGCTGGACCCGCGGCCACGTCCTCGCCCACCTGGCACGGAACGCCGACGCCCTGGTGAACGTCCTCGAAGGCCGCCCCATGTACCCGAGCGCCGAAGCGCGCGACGCGGACATCGAGCGCGACGCCGCCCGCCCCCTCGACGTCCAGCTCGCCGACGTGCGCGCGACCGACGCCCGCTTCCGCGAGGCGGCCGCCGCCCATGCCGACTGGAGCCGCACCGTCGAGCTGCGCAACGGCGTCACCGACAGCGCCTCCCGGATCCCCTTCCGCCGCTGGGTGGAGGTGGCCCTGCACCACGTGGACCTCGGCTGCGGCTACGAGCTGGAAGACCTTCCGGCGGAGTTCACCGACCGCGAGATCGGCTTCCTCGCCGAACGGTTCGCCGGACACCCGGACGTGCCCTCCACCACCCTCCGCGCCGACGACGGCCGGACCTGGACCACCGGCGGCGGCGCCGAGGGCGGCCCGGTGACCGTCTCCGGCCCCGCCCCCGAGCTGGTCGGCTGGCTGGCCGGCCGGCGCGACGGCGCCGCCCTGAAGACCGAGGGCGGCCCGCTCCCCCAGCTCCCGCCGCTCTAGCACGCCCTTCCCGGGACCGCTGTCGGCGGGCGGGGCTAGTCTGAGGCCATGACGTACAGCGGAGCGGTGAGGGTGGGCGGTCCGGCCGACGTCCACGAGCTGAAGGACCTGATGATCTCCAAGGTCGCGGTCGGCCCGATGGACAACAACGCGTACCTGCTGCGCTGCCGCGCCACCGGCGCCCAGCTGCTCATCGACGCCGCCAACGACCCGGAGACGCTGCTCACGCTGATCGGTGACGACGGCATCGGCGCCGTCGTCACCACCCACCGGCACGGCGACCACTGGCAGGCCCTCGCCCAGGTGGTCGCCGCCACCGGCGCCACCACGTACGCGGGCGCGTACGACGCGGAGGGCATCCCGGTCGCCACCGACGTCCTCGTCGAGGACGGCGACACGATCCGCGTCGGCGAGGTGGAGCTCACCGCCCGGCACCTCGTCGGCCACACCCCCGGCTCGATCGCGCTGGTCTACGACGACCCGCACGGCCACCCGCACGTCTTCACGGGCGACTGCCTCTTCCCGGGCGGCGTCGGCAACACCTGGCAGGACCCGGACGCCTTCGCGAGCCTCCTGCGCGACGTGGAGACCAAGCTCTTCGCGGTGCTGCCGGACGAGAGCTGGGTCTACCCCGGCCACGGCAAGGACACCACGCTCGGTGACGAGCGCCCCCATCTGCCGGAGTGGCGCGAGCGCGGCTGGTGAACCGGCCGGTGCGGAAGCGCCCCCGGTGACGACGCGGGCGCTCCCGCACGCCCCCCGTAACCCGAACGGCCGCCGGGTAGTTGGCGGCACATGCAGCACAGTCACGCTCCGTCGCCACCGGCGGCCCGGCCCGGCCCCTCGATGCCCCGGCTCGCCGCCGCGTCGCTCGTCGGCACCGCCATCGAGTTCTTCGACTTCTTCGTCTACGGGACGGCCGCCGCCCTCGTCCTCGGACCGCTCTTCTTCCCGACCTTCTCCCCGCTCGCCGGGACCCTGGCCGCCTTCGGCACCTTCGCCATCGGCTTCCTCTCCCGCCCCATGGGCTCCGTCCTCTTCGGGCACATCGGGGACCGCCACGGGCGCCGGCCGGTGCTCTTCGCCTCCCTGCTGCTGACCGGCTGCGCCACCGTCGCCGTCGGCTGCGTCCCCACGTACGAGTCGATCGGCGTCGCCGCTCCCCTGCTCCTGCTGGTGCTCCGCTTCCTCCAGGGGCTCGGCCTCGGCGGCGAGTGGGGCGGCGCCGTCCTGCTGACCGCCGAGCACGCCCCGCCGCACCGCCGGGCGCTGTGGGCGAGCTTCCCGCAGATCGGCCCGGCGGTCGGTTTCCTGCTCGCGAACGGCGTGATGCTGGCGCTCACCGCAGGGCTGAGCGACGCCGACTTCCGGTCCTGGGGGTGGCGGGTGCCGTTCTGGGCGGCCGGCCTGCTCGCCGCCGGCGGGCTGCTGCTGCGCTCCTCGCTCGCCGAGACCCCGCAGTTCGAGGAGCTGTCCGCGTCCGGGCGGCGCGCGAACGCCCCGCTCGCCGAGGTGGCCCGCGACCACTGGCGGCTCGTCCTGCTGACCGCCGGCGCCCTCGCCGTGGGGTACGCGATCTTCTACACGGTCTCCACCTGGGCGCTGGCCTACGGCACCGAGAAGCTCGGGGTGAGCAGCACGGTGATGCTGCTCTGCGTGATGGCGGCGGTGGCGGTGAAGGGCGCGGCGACACCGTTCCTGGCCCTGCTGGGCGACCGCTGGGGCCGCCGGCCGCTCTGTCTCGCCGGGTGCGCGGCGGCGGCGCTGTGGATGTTCCCGATGGTGGCGCTGCTGCACACCCGGCAGCCGGTGCTGATGTTCCTGGGGTTCCTGGGGGCGCTGCTCGCCTTCATCACCATGTTCGCGGTGGTCGCCGCGTACCTCCCGGAGCTGTACGAGCCCCGGGTGCGCTGCACGGGCGCTGCGGTGGGCTACAACCTGGCGGGGGTGCTCGGCGGGGCGCTGACGCCGATCGTGGCGACGGCGCTGTCGGAGGGCGGCTCGGGCCCGCCGTGGGGCGTGGCGGCCTATCTGACGCTGGTGGCGCTGGTGAGCCTCGGTTGCTTCGCGCTGCTGCCGGAGACGCTGCCGGAGCGGCGCGTGGAGGAGGCGGTGGAGTCCGCGCCCGCGTAGCCGGGGCGGTACCGGACCGGAGGACGGACGGGAACGGCGACGGCCGGCCCGGGCGGGATGCCCGGGCCGGCCGTCGCCGTCTCGCGTCGCGGGGTGCGGGTCAGGCCCCGACGCTGTCCTTGCTGCTGTCGCTGCCCTCGCCGTCGTTCCCGGCGGCTTCCAGGGCGGCCTTCTCCGACTGCTTCTTGGAGGCGATCAGGCTGGTGATGGTGGTGACGACCAGCACGCCGCAGATGACGGAGAGGGAGAGCGGGATGGAGATCTCCGGGACGTGCAGGCCGGACTCGTGCATCGCGTGCAGCACCAGCTTCACACCGATGAAGCCGAGGATCACCGACAGGCCGTAGCTGAGGTGGACCAGCTTCTTGAGCAGGCCGCCGAGGAGGAAGTACAGCTGGCGCAGACCCATCAGCGCGAACGCGTTGGCGGTGAAGACGATGTACGGGTCCTGGGTCAGGCCGAAGATCGCGGGGATCGAGTCCATCGCGAACAGCACGTCGGTCATGCCGATGGCGAGCATGACGACCAGGAGCGGCGTCATGACCTTCTTGCCGGACTCCACGATGAAGAGCTTGGTGCCGTGGTAGCGGTCCGCGACGCCGAACTTCTTCTCGATGGACTTCAGCAGGCGGTTCTCGTCCCAGTCGTCCTCCTCCTCGTCCGCCATGGCCTCCTTGACGAGCTTCCAGGCGGTGTAGATGAGGAAGGCGCCGAAGAGGTAGAAGACCCAGGAGAAGCTGGCGATGATCGCGGCGCCGGCCGCGATGAAGATCGCCCGCAGGACGAGGGCGATGAGCACGCCGATCAGCAGCACCCGCTGCTGGAGGTGGGTCGGCACGGCGAACTTCGCCATGATGAGGATGAACACGAAGAGGTTGTCGACGCTGAGCGACTTCTCCGTGATGAAGCCGGCGAAGAACTCTCCGCCCGCCTGGCCGCCGCCCCAGATCGTGACACCGACGCCGAAGAGGACGGCGAGGGCGATCCAGACCACGGTCCAGATTCCGGCTTCCTTGATCGACACGTCATGGGGCTTGCGCCCGATGAAGAAGTCGATCGCGATGAGGGCGGACAGACCGAGAACGGTCGCCACCCAGATGGTCATCGAAACGTCCACTGCGCCTCCGGCTTCGTACGGCTACTGATCAGCGTCGTCGCTGCCGGAGGTCTCTTCCACCCGGGGCCGCTCGCGCGACTGCCGGGCCGGCGCCCCGGGACCGGATGTCCTTGATCCGTCCGTATTGACGGGTACGCCGCATGCAGGGAGTACTCCCCTCCGCTCAGAAGAGCGTACCCGAAAAACCAAGAGAAGGTAAAGGAGAGGGTAAAGAGGGCTCAAAACCGCAGGTCAGCGTCGCTTCAGCCGAGGTGGCGCCGCCGGCCCTCCGCGACCTGACCGAGGACCTGCCAGAGCACCGCGCTGCCCGGCGGGACCGTCGGCGGCTCGTACGTCCAGGCGTGGCCGACCCAGGGGTCCGCGAGGTGGTCGTCGGGCACCGGCGTGAGCCGGAGCAGCGAGCGCCACAGCGGGTCGAGCACCGGTCCGTACGCGGCGGCGTCCGCCCGGTCCGCGACCATCAGCAGGTGGACGCCGACGGAGGGGCCCTCGTCGGCGAGGTAGCGCAGCCGGGTGACGGCCCGGTCGTCGAAGCCGTGCGGGAAGTCGTGGACGACGAGCAGCTGCCGGGAGGCGTCGAAGCCGGGCGGCAGGTCCTCGGCGGCGTCGCCGCGCACCGCCATCTGCAACAGGTCCACCCGCTCGGTGAGCTGCCCGAGGACGGCGCCGACCCCGGCCGCGCCCCGGGCCGGCGGGGCGGCCAGGACGCCGGTCTCGACCAGCGGCCCGAAGGCGGCGGCGCCGCTGCCGGCCGGGTCGAGCACATGGACGGTGAGCCCGCCGGCGGGGTGTGCGGCGAGCAGCCGGGCGGTGTGCGCGACGGCGCTGTCCAGGGCGAGCCGGCGCAGCTCGGCCTCGTCGAGCAGGCCGGCCGCCGAGGTCCGGCCGGGTCCGGCGTCGATCCAGAGCCCGCGCTCCAGCGGGAGGCGGACCAGGAAGGGGATGCGGAGGGCGGCCCGCTCGGGGAGGTGGAGGTCGCCGAGGCGGACGGCCATCGGCGGCTCCTCCGGGACGCGGTAGGCGTGCCAGACGGGGTTGTCCCAGCGGGCGTAGGCGGCCGGCAGGGCGGGTTCGACGACCTCGGACTCGGCGGTGAGCTGCGCGAGGTCCCGGTCGAGGGCCTCCTGGGCGCGGCTCATCAGCTCCTCGTGGCCGGCGCGGGCCTGCGCCCGGGCGGCGTCGCCGGCGCTGCCGACGCGGGTGGCGGGGTCGGCGAGCACCTGGTCGATGGCGCGGTCGAGGCGGTGGTCGGCGAAGTCGCGGGCGCTGCGGTAGGCGGCGACGGTCCGGGCCAGGTCCTCGAACATCCCCCACACCTGGTTGTAGAGCCGTTCGTCCATGGTCCAGCCGGTGGCGTCCCCGGCGACGGGCGCCGGACGGGCCTCGGCCGGCGGCGCGGCGGGCTGCGGCGGTACGGCTCCGGTGCCGGCGGCCGGGCCGGGCCGGGGCTGCTCGGCGGCGGGCGGGGAGGCGGGGCGGCGGCCGGGGTGGGCGTAGCTGATGGTGGTGGTGTCCGAGGTGCCGGTGGTGCCTGAGGCGCCTGCGGTGTCGTGCGCGGCGGTGGCGGTCTCGGGGACGAGGGGCGGCGGCACGGAGGCGCCGGCGGGGGCGGCCGCGTCCAGGACGGCGGCGGCGAGCCCGGCGGCGTCCGGGGCGCCCTGGTCGGCGAGGAGGTCGGCGAGCCCGCCCTCGTACCCCTGTCCGACGGCGCGGACCTTCCAGGCGCCCTGGCGACGGTAGAGCTCCAGGGCGACGACGGCGGACTCCCGGTCGAGGCCGGTGATGGTGTACGTGGCGACCGCGGCGCCCGCCGGGCCGTCGACGGACACGAAGGGGGCGGCGGCGGTGCCGAAGCGGGCCGGGCCGTCCGCGCCCGGCGGCAGGGCCAGGAGGACGGAGAGGCGGTGGACGGAGTCCGGGAGGGCGGCGAGGTCCACGGCGATGCGGTGCTCGGCGGCGGCCCCGCCGGGCACCTCGACCCCGGGCCGCACGGGGGCGCCGGGGTGGGCGATCCACTCGGCGCCGGCGACCTGGCCGTGCTCGTCGCCGAGGGTGGCCCCGGCGACGACCGGGTGCCCTGCGGACACCCGGAGTTCGAGTCGGGTGTCGGGCAGGGGGTGGTTCTGCCCCCGGACCAGCTCGGCCGTCATCTGGACTCTGCTTCCCCTCGGCGCTGTTCGGTCGGTCATGCGGGGCAGCTCCCGGCGGGCCGGTGCCCGTCGGGAGCTGCGGTGCGGTGGCGCGGTGCCGTGCGGCCCCCGCCGGTCGTTCTAGAGGTGCGGCAGGATCGCCGGCATCAGGTCCTGGAAGGTGCGGCCGTTGGCCGGGTTACCCAGGGCCGTCATCTGCCAGCCGGAGCCGGCGCGGTGCACCTTCGCCATGATCTGCGCGGTGTACTGGCCACCGCCGTCCAGGGTGTAGCGCGCCAGCTCCTGCCCGTTCGTCTCGTCGACGAGCCGGCAGAAGGCGTTCTGCACCTCCTGGAAGGTCTGCCCGGTGAACGAGTTCACCGTGAAGACGATCTGGTCGATGTGGACGGGCACCCGCTGGAGGTCGACCAGGATGGCCTCGTCGTCGCCGCCCTGGCCCACGCCGCCCACGAGGTTGTCCCCGGTGTGGCGGACGGAGCCGTCGTCGCTGACCAGGTGGCGGAAGAAGACGACGTCCACCGGCTGCTTCTCGGCGAAGAGCACCGCGGAGGCGTCCAGGTCGATCTCGCGGGTGCGCGAGCCGAAGAGCCCCCGGCGGGGCGCGGCCTGCCAGCCGAGTCCCATCCGCACCTGGGTGAGGCTGCCCCCGCCCTGCTTCTCCAGGCTGATGGCCTGCCCCTTGGTCATGTTGACCGTCACGCGCTGCCCCTCTCGTCGTTGTGGCAGCACCCTACGCAGGGCCACTGACAACGTGCCGTGGGCGGCCCGGTTTTGTGTCGGTCTTGCAACACACAGGGCCGCCCCCGTTTCACGCCAGTCCCGCCTCCTTCATCTGACGCAGCTCCTTCTTGAGTTCGGCGACCTCGTCGCGCAGCCGGGCGGCCACCTCGAACTGGAGCTCCGCGGCGGCGGCGCGCATCCGCTCGGTCATCTCCTCGATGACCCCGGCGAGTTCGGCGGCGGGCCGGTCGCCCAGCTCCAGCGCCGCACCGCCCTTGGCGCCGGCCTTGGCGGCCTTGCCGGCCTTCGGGGCGTGCGCGGCGAGCGAGGGCACCGGGGACTTGGCGCCCTTGCCGTCCTTCGCCTGCCGGTAGCCGGTGCCGAGCAGCTGCTCGGTGTCGACCTCCTCGCGGGCGATGGTGGCGACGATGTCGTTGATCTTCTTGCGGAGCGGCTGGGGGTCGATCCCGTGCTCCTTGTTGTAGGCGACCTGCTTCTCGCGGCGCCGGTTGGTCTCGTCGATGGCCTGCGCCATCGCCGGGGTGATGGTGTCGGCGTACATGTGGACCTGGCCCGACACGTTCCGCGCGGCGCGGCCGATGGTCTGGATGAGGGAGGTCCCGGAGCGCAGGAAGCCCTGCTTGTCGGCGTCGAGGATGGCGACGAGGGAGACCTCGGGCAGGTCGAGGCCCTCGCGGAGCAGGTTGATGCCGACGAGGACGTCGTACTCGCCGGAGCGCAGCTCGCGCAGCAGCTCGATGCGGCGCAGGGTGTCCACGTCGCTGTGCAGGTAGCGGACCTGGATGCCGAGCTCCAGGAAGTAGTCGGTGAGGTCCTCGGCCATCTTCTTGGTGAGGGTGGTGACGAGGACGCGCTCGTCCCGCTCGGTGCGCAGCCGGATCTCGTGGACCAGGTCGTCGATCTGGCCCTCGGTGGGCTTGACGACGACCTCGGGGTCGACGAGGCCGGTGGGGCGGATGATCTGTTCGACGAAGCCGTCGGAGCGGGACAGCTCGTAGGTGCCGGGGGTGGCGGAGAGGTAGACGGTCTGGCCGATCCGCTCCTGGAACTCCTCCCACTTCAGCGGGCGGTTGTCGAGCGCGGAGGGGAGCCGGAAGCCGTGGTCGACGAGGGTCCGCTTGCGGGAGGCGTCGCCCTCGTACATGGCGCCGATCTGCGGCACGGTGACGTGCGACTCGTCGATGACGAGGAGGAAGTCCTCGGGGAAGTAGTCGAGGAGGGTGTTGGGCGGGGAGCCGGGCTCGCGGCCGTCGAAGTGCATCGAGTAGTTCTCGATGCCGGAGCAGGAGCCGATCTGGCGCATCATCTCGATGTCGTAGGTGGTGCGCATGCGGAGCCGCTGGGCCTCCAGCATCTTGCCCTGCTTCTCCAGCTCCGCCAGCCGTCCCTCGAGCTCGCGCTCGATGTCGTTGACGGCCCGCTCCATGCGCTCGGGGCCGGCGACGTAGTGGCTGGCGGGGAAGACGTACAGCTGCTGGTCCTCGCTGATGATCTCGCCGGTCAGCGGGTGGAGGGTGGAGAGCGCCTCGATCTCGTCGCCGAACATCTCGATGCGGACGGCGAGCTCCTCGTACACGGGGAAGATCTCGATGGTGTCGCCGCGGACCCGGAAGGTGCCGCGGGTGAAGGCGAGGTCGTTGCGCGTGTACTGGATGTCGACGAAGCGGCGGAGCAGCTGGTCGCGGTCGATCTCCTCGCCGACCTTGAGCGGGACCATGCGGTCCACGTACTCCTGCGGGGTGCCGAGGCCGTAGATGCAGGAGACGGAGGCGACGACGACCACGTCCCTGCGGGTGAGCAGCGAGTTGGTGGCGGAGTGGCGCAGCCGCTCGACCTCCTCGTTGATCGAGGAGTCCTTCTCGATGTAGGTGTCCGACTGGGGGACGTACGCCTCGGGCTGGTAGTAGTCGTAGTACGAGACGAAGTACTCGACGGCGTTGTTCGGCAGGAGCTCGCGGAACTCGTTCGCCAGCTGCGCGGCCAGGGTCTTGTTCGGCGCCATCACCAGGGTGGGGCGCTGGAGCTTCTCGATCATCCAGGCCGTGGTGGCCGACTTGCCGGTGCCGGTGGCGCCGAGGAGGACGACGTCCTTCTCGCCGGCGCGGATGCGCTTGTCCAGCTCGGCGATGGCCGCGGGCTGGTCACCGCTCGGCTGGTAGGGGGAGACGACCTCGAAGGGCGCCACCGAACGTTCGATCTTGGAAACGGGCCGCATGCCACCACCGTACGACCCGGCACCGACAGTCGGGGGGTGATCGCCGCACGGCCGGGGCGCGGCGGTCCGGTGTCACCAGTCCTCGGAGCGGTGTCCGCCGCGCGCGGCGGACCGGCGGGAGCCGCGGCCGGCGGGGCGGGCGGTCCAGTTCGCGGGCTCGCCGTAGCCGGGGACGTACCGGGGCGCGGGGACGCCGGGGCGGTACGGGGAGCGGGCGGGGGCGCGCTGCCAGTCGGGGTCGCCCATGACGAGCAGCGGGTCGAACATGACGACGACGGCGGCCAGGATGAGGAAGACGGCGGGGCCGATCAGCATGGGCAGCAGCAGCGAGCCGGCGGTGGCGGCGCTGCCCGCGGCGGGCGCGGCGTGCAGGTGGACGGTGACGGCCGCCATGGCGGTGTAGTGCATGCCGCTGACGGCGACGCCCATGACGAGGCTGGCCCCGAGGCTGGCGAGGAAGCCGTGGACGGAGACCGCCGCCCAGAGGGCGGTGGTGGCGGCGACCACGGCGATGACCACGGAGAGGGCGACGGTGAGGGTGTCGTACTCGATCCGTCCGGGCAGCCGCATCCCGGCCATCCCGAGGTAGTGCATGGTGGCCACGCCGAGGCCGGTGATGGTGCCGCCGGTGACGAGGGTGAGCGCCGTGGCGCCCCGGTAGCCGACGATGAAGATGCCGATGCCGACCATGACGACGGCGACGCCGAGGCTGGCGAAGGTGATCGGCCGGTCGTAGTCGATCGGCGCCTGCCGGACCGAGAAGCCCATCATGGCGATGAAGTGCATGGTCCAGATGCCGGTGCCGATGGAGGTGGAGCCGAGCGCGAGCCAGCCGGCCTTGAAGGACTCCTGGTGGCGCAGCGAGCGGGTCGTGCATCTCAGCCCCAGGGCGCCGCCGAGGCAGGCCATGAGGAAGGCCGCCACCGGCGTGACGATCCCGTAGCTGAATCCGTCGACCGTGCCCTGCATGAGCGTGTGCCCTCCCACCCCTGGCGCATGGACGTCCGAAAACAGTCGGTACCGCTGAGTAGTGCTACCGGGGCGAGATTATGGCCCGTCGGGGGTTCGGTGAGCACCTGACCGGGGATTTTCCGGTCGTGAGACCGGAGCGAGACCGGTCCGTGACCTGCGGAGGGGGGAGCGCCGCCGGTTCGCCGCCGATCGGCGGTTCTGGCCGGAGGTCGTCGGTGGCGGCTCCGCGCGGGGCGGGGCTGTCGGTGCCGGGCCGTACGGTGAGGGCATGGAGATCGAGGACGGGGCGCGGGGCGTCACCGCCGAGTGGACGGTGGTGGGGAGCGGGATCGGGCCGCTCTTCCTGGCGGCGACCGGGCGGGGGCTCGTGCAGGTCGGGTTCCACGCGGAGGACGCGCGCCGGGAGCGGATGGCGGCGCGGCTCGCCGGGCAGCTGGGCGCCGTGGCCGTCGAGTGCGCCACGGGGCTGCTGGCGGAGCCGGTGCGGCAGCTGGAGCGGTACTTCGCGGGCGGGCTGCGGGCGTTCGACCTGCCGCTGGACTGGTCGCTGGCGACCGGCTTCAACCGCCAGGTGCTGCGCGAGCTGGCGGCCGGGGTGCCGTACGGGACGGTGGTCGGGTACGGGGAGCTGGCGCGGCGCGTCGGGCAGCCGGCGGCGGCGCAGGCGGTGGGCGCGGCCATGGGCGCCAATCCGCTGCCGGTGGTGGTGCCGTGCCACCGCGTGGTGGAGAGCGCCGGCGGCCTCGGGGGGTTCGGCGGCGGGCTGGAGACGAAGCGGAGACTCCTGGCGCTGGAGGGCGTGCTGCCGGAGCCGCTGTTCTGACCCGGGGGCATGCTGCCGGAGCCGCTGTTCTGATCCGGGGGCGTGCTGCCGGAGCCGCTGTACTGACCCGGGGGCGTTCCCCTCGGCCGGAGGGACTGGCACACTCCGGTAGTGACCAAAACGCCCGACACCCCTGACATCGCCGCCGGCGGGATATCCGTCACGCCCGACGCCGTCGCCCTCCCGGAGCTGCGCCGCCGGGTCCAGGCGGTGCTCGTCGTCACCCAGATCCTCGGCGGGCTCGGGATCGCGACCGGTGTGGCGCTCGCCGCCGTCCTCGCCACCGAGGTGAGCGGTACGGACGCGCTGGCCGGGCTCGCCTCGACGGCCACGGTGGCCGGGCCCGCGCTGCTCGCGATGCCGCTGGCGGCGCTGATGGCGCGCCGGGGCCGGCGGGCCGGTCTGGTGCTGGCCTATCTGCTGGGCGCGCTGGGGGCCGCGGTCGCGGTGCTGGGCGCGGTCGTGGGCAGTTTCGCGGTGCTGCTGGCGGGCCTGGTGGGCTTCGGGGCGGGGTCCTCGGCCAATCTGGCGGCCCGGTTCGCCGCCGCCGACCTGGCGGAGCCGGACCGGCGGGCACGGGCCATCTCGACGGTGGTGTGGGCGACGACGATCGGCGCGGTCCTGGGGCCGAACATCGCCGCGCCGGCCGGGCGCAGCGTCTCCGGTCTGGGCATCCCGGTGGCGGCGGGCCCGTTCCTGTGGGCCGCGGTGGTATTCGTGGTCTCGGCGCTGGTGGTGGCGGTGCTGCTGCGGCCCGATCCGCTGCTGACGGCGCGGGCGCTGGCCGCGGCGGACGAGGGCGCGACGGCGGACCTGCCGGAGAACCGGTCGCTGCGGGCCGGACTGCGCGCGGTGGGCGCGTCGCCGCAGGCGCGGATCGCCCTGGTCACGGTGGCCGCTTCGCAGACGGTGATGGTGTCGATCATGTCGATGACGCCGGTGGCCCTCACCCACCACGGGGCCGGGATCGAGCTGATCGGCCTGGTCATCAGCGTGCACATCGCGGGCATGTACGCGTTCTCGCCGGTCATGGGCTGGCTCGCGGACCGGCTGGGCCGTCTGTCGGTGATCGGTCTCGCGGTCGGTCTGCTGGCGCTCGCGGCACTGCTGGCCGGGACGGCGGGGGCGAGCCACACCCGGGTCGCGGTCGGTCTGTTCGTCCTGGGCCTGGGGTGGTCGGCCGGTCTGGTGGCGGGCTCCGCGCTGCTGACGGACTCGGTGCCGCAGGCGGCGCGCGCCGCCGTCCAGGGCCTGTCGGACACGGTGATGAACACGGCGGCGGGCCTCGGCGGCCTGGCGGCCGGTGTGATCGTCTCCCAGGCGGGCTACGGGCCGCTCAACGCGCTCGCGGCCTGTCTGCTGCTGCCGGTGGGCGCCCTGGCCCTGCGGGGCGTGCTCCGCAGGGCCTGAGCCGAGGCCGGTCAGGGCAAGGTGATGTGGTACGCCTTGCGCAGGGTCTCGTGGACGGTCCAGGTGGTCCGGTCGCCCTCGCGCAGGACGCAGGCGTCGCCGGGCCCGATCTCCAGGGTGGCGCCGCCCTCGACGGCGACGGTGGCCCGGCCGCTGACGACGACGAAGAGCTCGTTCGCCTCGGTGTCGGTGACGACGCCGGGGGTGATCTGCCAGATGCCGCGCAGCTGCTTGCCGTCGGCGGACTCCCACAGCACCTTGCCGGTCACCTCGGGGGTGCCGGACACGATCTGGCCGGGGTCGAGCGGCTCGTGCTCGAGCTCGGCGTCGGGGATGTGGACGGCGAAGGAGGGCAGGTCGTGTGTCGTCATGGGCGGTGACTGTAGCGGGGCTCGCACGCGGCCCGGGACACCGGGACTACGGAACGATTCCCTCCGTTCACGGCTCTGACCAGGGACGTTGCTCCCCCGGGCTGCGGACGACGGATTCCGCAGCGGGCTCCCGCCCGCCGCCCGGGCGGGGTGCGCGGCGGAGCGGCACCGCCGGCCGGACGTCCGGGAACCGAATCCGTACCCCACTCGCACCCCCGTGCGAAAGGGGGGTGGCGGGAGCTCGCCAGAGGTGTTTGCGGGGTGCGTGGGCGGCCCAGACATGGACCATGACCACGACCACACTGGTGTCCGAAGAGGTACGGGACGCGCTCCGCGAGGGCCGGCCCGTCGTCGCCCTCGAATCGACGATCATCGCCCACGGCCTGCCGCGCCCGCGGAACCTGGCGGTGGCCGTGGAGCTGGAGGAGTCGGTACGGGACCGGGGCGCCGTGCCCGCCACCATCGCCGTGCTCGACGGGGTCGCCCGGATCGGCCTCGACCGGGCAGGGCTGACCCGGATCGCGGAGGACCCGTCGGTGCGCAAGCTCGGCCACCGGGACCTCGCGCCCGCGCTCGCCACCGGCGCCACCGGGGCGACCACCGTCTCGGCGACGGCCCGGCTCGCGGACGCGGCGGGCATACGGGTCTTCGCCACCGGCGGGCTCGGCGGCGTGCACCGCGAGTGGCGCGAGACCCAGGACGAGTCCGCCGACCTGCGGCTGCTCGCCGAGGTGGGCGTCACCGTGGTGTGCGCGGGCGTGAAGTCGATCCTCGACGTGCCGGCGACGCTCCAGCGCCTGGAGACCCTGGGCGTCACCGTCGCCGGGTACGGCACGGAGACCTTCCCCGGCTTCTACCTCTCGTCCTCCGGGGAGCCGGTCGACTGGACGCTGCGCAGCCCGGCGGAGGTCGCCGCCGTCATACGGGCGCGGGAGGCGCTGGGCCGGCCCTGGTCGGCGCTGATCGTGGCCAACCCGGTGCCGGAGTCGGAGCAACTGGACCCGGCACTGCACGACCGGGTGCTCGCGCAGGGACTCGCCGCGCTGAAGGAGAAGGGCATCACCGGGCAGGCGGTGACGCCGTTCCTGCTGGAGTACCTGACCACCCACACGGACGGCGCGTCCCTGGAGGCCAACCTGGCGGCGGTACGGGGCAATGTGCGGCTCGCGGCGGAGATCGCGGGGGCGTACGCCGCGGGCGAGCGGTGACGGACGCCGGGGAGCGGCGGCGGGACGGGGCGCTGCTGGTCATCGGGGACGTCGTCACGGACGTGGTGGCCCGGCACCGGACCCCGCTCGCGCCGGCGACGGACACGGCGGCCTCGATCCGCACCCTGCCGGGCGGAGCGGGGGCCAACGCCGCCTGCTGGGCGGCGCGTTCGGGGCTCCGGGAGGTTCGGCTCCTCGGCCGGGTCGGCGGCGACGCGGCCGCCTGGCACGAGCGGGCGCTGGTCGCGGCCGGTGTCCGCCCGCTGCTGATACCCGACCCGGAGGCGCCCACGGCGACCGTGATCGCCCTGGTCGACGAGGCCGCCGAGCGGACCTTCCTGACGGACAGCGGCGCCGTGCTCCGCCTCTGCCCCGCCGACTGGTCCCCCGGACTCCTCGACGGCGTGGCGGCGGTCCACCTCTCCGGCTACCTCTTCTTCGCCCCGTCGAGCCGGGCGGCGGCGCTCCTCGCCCTGCGGGACGCCCGGGCGGCCGGGCGACCGGTGAGCGTGGACCCGGCCTCGGCCGGCTTCCTGGCGGAGCTGGGCCCGGAGCGGTTCCTCGCGGCCGTGGCGGACGCCTCCGTGCTGCTGCCCAACGCCGACGAGGCCCGGCTGCTCACCGGCGCGGCGGACGCGGAGACGGCGGCGCGGCGGCTGAGCCGCCGGGTGCCGCTGGTCGTGGTGACGCTGGGCGCGGCCGGCGCGCTGGTCGCCGAGGCCGGGGCGGTCACGGCGCGGGTGGCGGCCCCGCCCGTGCCACCGGAGCGGAGGGTGGACTCGACGGGCGCGGGCGACGCGTTCACCGGCGCGTTCCTCGCCGCGCGGCTCGCGGGCGCCGATCCGGCGGAGGCGGCCCGGGCGGGGTGCGCGGCCGGCGCCGAGGCCGTCACGCTCGTCGGCGGCCGGCCGCCGTCAGTCTGAGCCCAGCGCGCCGAGCCCGGTCCACGCCGGGTGCCGCGGGTCGTCGGCCCGGACGACGACGTCGGCGGTCCCCACCGGGTCGGCCTCCGTCTCGTACCGGGCGAACGCGGGCAGCGTCCAGGACTCCTCGGCGCGCCGGGCGAGGGCGGCGGGCGACAGCCGCAGATGGACGCTCAGGTCGAACGGGAACCAGTGGCCGAGGAGGAACGGACCGTGCAGCAGCAGGACGCCGCCGGGAGGCAACGTCACATAGGGGCTGCGGGTCGCCCGGTCCTTCACCGGGTCCCACAGGTCGGGCAGGATCCGCCCGTCGCCGCCGGGCTCCAGCGGGGTGAAGACCTCCCGCCACAGGGCGCCGGTGTCGGTCCAGCCCTCGTAGTACGCGTCGGGGTCCCGCCTGCCGTGCTCGAACCGCAGCGACGCGGGCCGCAGGAACCCCCCGGTCCCCACGACGCACACCGGACGCCCGCGGTCCCGCAGCTGCTCCGCGAGCAGCCCGGCCAGCTCCTCGCCGCCCGCGGCGGGGGCGCCGTCCACGGCGACCTTCAGCCGCTCGCCGCCGTCGCCTGGCGCGAGCCGGTCCACGTGCCGCGCCAGCCGCCCGGCCATCCGGCCCCAGGTGATCGCCTCGTATCGCATCCGCCCCATTCTGCCCCGCGCCCGCTCCGGCTTGACCTTGACACCGGCGTCAACGTTCCAGCATCGGCTCCATGGACACCACCACCACCGCCACCCCTGCCACGACTGCCCCCGCCCCGGCCTCCCCCGCCGGCCCCGTCGCCGGCTCCCCCAGGGTCGTGCTCGTCACCGGCGCCGGTACCGGCATCGGCCGGGCCACCGCGCGCGCCTTCGCACGGCAGGGCGCGACCGTCGTCGCCGTGGGCCGCAGGCACGGGCCGCTGCGGGAGACCGCCGCCGAGGCCCCCGCCGCCATCCACCCGCACCCCGCCGACATCACCGCCGACGGCGTGCCCGCGGACCTGATCCGGAGCGTCCTCGACCGCCACGGCCGCCTCGACGTCCTCGTCAACAACGCGGCCGTCGCGGGCGGCGGCCCGCTCGGCACCCTCGACCGGGCCGTGATCGGCCCGCTCCTGGAGACGAACCTGGTCGCGCCCGTGCTGCTCACCCAGGCCGCCGTCCCCGCGCTCCGCGCCTCCCGGGGCGTGGTCGTCAACGTGACGACGACGATCGGACAGCGCGGCTGGCCCGCCAGTTCCGTCTATCCCGCGACCAAGAGCGCGCTGGAGACGCTCACCCGGTGCTGGGCGGTGGAGCTCGCGCCTGCCGGCATCCGGGTGGCGGCGGTCGCCCCCGGCGCCGTGGACACCCCGATCGCCGACCACATGGGCCTGACGCCGGAGCAGCGGCGGCAGACCCGGGAGTGGCAGCGGGCGCACACCCCGCTCGGACGGATCGGCCGGCCCGAGGAGATCGCCTGGGCGGTCACCGCGCTCGCCGCGCCCGAAGCCGCCTTCGTCACGGGGGCCGTCCTCGCCGTCGACGGGGGCGCGCTGGTGGCGTGATACGACTGGCGGGTGCGCATCGGTGAACTGGCCCGCAGGACGGGCGTGACGGCGCGGTCGCTGCGCCACTACGAACAGGCGGGCCTCCTCTCCTCGACCCGCGCGGCCAACGGCTACCGCCTCTACGAGGAGGGCGCGGTCGTACGCGTCGCCAACATCCGCTACCTCCTCGACGCCGGGCTCACCCTCGACGACGTGGCGGCCTTCCGCTCGTGTCTCGACGGTGACCTGCCGTCGGTGCCGCCCTCCGCCGCCGGCCTGGAGATCGCCCGGGAGCGGCTCGCCGTGCTCGACGCGCGGATCGCGGCGCAGACGGCGGCCCGCGACCGGCTGGCGGCGGCGCTCGCGGAACGGGCGCCCCGTGACGCGATCGCCCCCGGAATGCCATGATCTGACGGCCCGAAGGATCTTCGGACGGTCGGAACGTCTAGGGGGAGGACCACCGGTCATGGACGTAGCGCTGATAGCGGTGGCGGGCACGCTTCTCGGCGTGATCGCCACCCACTGGTTCCAGGGACGGATGACCCTGCGCACGGCGGCACTCGCCCGGAACGAACAACTCCGCCAGGAGCGGATCGCCACCTACAGCGCGTTCGCCGGCGCCGTCGTCGAATACCGCCACAGCCAGAACGACCGCTGGTTCCGGGCCGTCGAGGAGCCCGGCTCCGAGGAGGCCGAGGAGTCCCGGCACGCCTCCTACCGGCAGCGGACCGCCGCCCGCCAGGCCCTCTTCCGCGTCCAGCTGATCTGCGACGACACCGAACTCCGGCGGCTCGCCGAGGCCGCTTTCGAGCAGACCCACTGCATGCACGAGGCCGTCGGCACCGCCGAACGGGCCCGCCGCTCCGACGAGGCCAAGGAGGCCCTGTCCCGGTTCATCTCGGCCGCCGCGCCCGGACTGCGCTGAGGACGGCGGCCGTGGACCTCGTCGCCCCCGTCGTCGTCGAGCCGCTGCGCCGCCGCCGCTGCTCGGAGTGCCGGCAGGGACCGCTGGAGCGGATGATCGTCGAGTACGGCCGGCCGGTCTGCCTGGACTGCGCCGACCTGGGGCACCTGGTCTTCCTGCGCCGGGGCGACACCGCGCTCACCCGGCGCGCCCGGGAGCGCAGCACCCTGTGGGCGGTGGTGGTGCGGCACAACCGGCGGCGCACCCGGTACGAGCGGCAGGGGCTGCTCGTCGAGGAGGCGGCGCTCGCGGAGGCGGAGGCGGCCTGCTTCGCCGACGCGGACGCCCGGGCCCGGCGCCGCGCCCGGGACGCGGAGCGGCGGGCGGTGCGGGACGCCGGGATCACCGAGGCCCTGCGGGCCGAGATCCTGCGGCTCTTCCCGGCGATGCCGCCGGAGCGGGCGGCCGAGATCGCCGGACACGCGTCGGCGAAGGGCAGCGGCCGGGTGGGCCGGACGGCCGCCGGGCGGGCCCTCGACCCGGGCGCGGTGACGGCCGCGGTCCGCGCCTCGGTACGGCACCTGGACACGCCGTACGACACGCTGCTGATGAGCGGCGTCCCCCGCCACCGGGCCCGTACGACGGTCGGCCCGGCCATCGAGACGGTGCTCCGGTCGTGGCGGGCGCCCCGGTCGCCGGGGCCCGGGCACGCGGACGCGCCCGGCGTGCCGGACACGGCGGGCACGACGGGCGCGGAGGGAACGCCGGGCCGGGCGGACCGCTGACGGCTCGGACGCCAGCGGGGCCGGTCCCGGCGGGGGAGGTCCGGGTCAGACCTGGTCGGCCGCGCGGCGGGCGCGGCGGTACATCAGCGCGCCGCCGAGAAGGAGCGCGGCGCTGCCCGCGGCGGCGTAGCCGACGCTCTCGCTGCCGGTGGCGGCGAGCGACGAGACGTCGGCCTCGCCCTGCGGGGCGGGGGCCGGGGCCGGAACGGGCGCCGGGGCGGGAGCCTCCGGCTTCTCCTGCTCGGCGACCGGCTTCGGCGGCACGTTGCGCACCGGGGTCTGCGGGCGCGGGGTCGGGACCTCGACCTGCGGCTCCTCGGGGGTGCCCGGGTTGTTGACCCCGGTGTTCCCCACGGCCGGGTTGCCGATGCCCACCACGTTGACCGAGTTGCCGACGACGTTGACCGGGATGTCGATCGGGAGCTGGATCCCGTTCCCGGACAGCACGCCCGGGGAGCCCTCGGCGTGGCTCTCGGCGGTGGCGCCACCGCCGTTGCTCCCGCCGCCGTCGACCGCGCCGCCGCGGGTGTCGGCCTGCTCGCCGCCGCGCGGGGTCGCGGCCTCGTCCTTGTGGGTGCGGCCGGGGCCCGCGTCGCGGGAGTCCCCGGCCGGGGCCGAGGTGTTGGCGCACGTGTTGCCCGCGGCCGGGTTGAGCAGCCCGACCTCGTTGACCGTGTTCCCGCAGAGGTTGACCGGTACGTGGACCGGCAGCTGGATCGTGTTGCCGGAGCCGACTCCCGGCGAGCCGACCGCGGCACCCTCGGCGCCCGAGTCCGCGTGGGCGGCGCCCGCCGACAGCGCGAGCGCACCACCTGTGACCAACAGTGTGGCCAGACCACTTCGGCGCATCTGCCTCATGGCTTCCTGCCTTCCGGAGTTGCACGGGCGAGTGCCCGTACCGGAATAAACGCCACGAACGCGTCTGCCGGATCCGGCCGTCGGCGGGTTTCACCCGTTCGAGGGAGGCACCGTTCGAGTGGTGACCCCTGCGTCCGCTAGCGGCCCAGGAGTTCGGTGAGGGCTCCGACCGGGTCGGCGTCGGGCACACCGCGCGGCCACCAGTCCTCGCGCCCGCGGTCCGATTCGTACGGGTACCACAAGCCGTCCTTGCCGAGCCGGAGTTGCAGCGCGTCGGTGGAGAGGCGGTTGCGCCAGGGGCGGAACGCCGGGAAGTCGGCGGCGAGGAGCGCGGGTCTCGCCCGGTCGAACGGGCCGGCGGGCGGGTCCCAGGGCTCCTCCAGGACCGCGAGCCCCGCCGCGCCGCCCTGGCGCCAGGCGGCGACGGCGCGGGCGAGGTCGGTCGGCGTCCGGTCGAGCGCGTCGGCGAGGTCCCGGTAGAGCGCGCGGGTGGAGGCGGTGAGCCCGGAGCCGGGGTGGGCGGCGGCCAGCCGGACGGCGTCCTGCCACGGCGTGAGGTCGGCGACCGGGTCGTGCCCGGTGGCGAGGAACGCGTGGGCGCGGGCGGCGGCCTCCCCGGCGAGCAGGTCGAGCGCGAGCGGGTCCGGGGCGTGCGGGTCCGGCGGGAAGACGGCGGGGCGGCCCGGCCGGTCCGGGAGCGGCAGCGGCGGGGGCAGCGGCAGCACCGGCCCGGGGGCGGCGAGCACGTCCCGCGCGGGTACGGCGGGCAGGGCCGGCGCGGTGGGCGCGGACTCGGCGGCGGACCGGACCGCGTTGCGCCGGGACAGCTCGGCGAGCAGCTCGCCCTCGCCGCGGCCCCGCATCAGGAAGAGGACGAACGGGTCCTCGTCGAGGAGCCGGGCGGCCTGGTAGCAGAGGGCGGCGGCGTGCTTGCAGGGGAAGCCGTCGTCGGGGCACGAGCAGTCGGGCAGCAGGTCGCCGGGGGCGGGCAGCAGCCCCTCGACGGCCTCCAGGGCGTGCGGGACCTCCTTGTCGAGGAGGGCGGCCATGTGCTCGGGCCGGGCGGCGGCCTCGTCGAGGAACAGCTCCCAGCCGTCGTCGCCGAGGGTCCGCATCCGGATCTCGGTGCGGTACGGCCGGATCCGGCTGCCGTGCACATAGGCGACGACCCGGCCCGGGGTGACGGTGATGGCGTCGACGTGGCCGCGCTCCGCGTAGGCCCGGCCGCGGCCGAGGCGGGCCTGGTCGAGCGCGGTGCGCTCCAGGGCGGCCACCCAGGCGTTGCCCCACCAGGTGGCGGCGAAGCGCCCGTCGGAGGCTTCGCGGGGCGGGACGGCCGGGAAGGTGCGGCGGCGGTCGTCATGGCGCGGGCCGGCCGGGCGGGCGGGGCGGGCGGCCCGGGACGCGGGGCGGTTCACGCGGACCTCCTCAGGGAGACCAGGTCGGCCAGTTCGCGGTCGGTGAGTTCGGTGAAGGCGGCCTCGCCGGAGCCCAGGACGGCCTCCGCCAGGGCCCGCTTGCCGCGGAGCAGTTCGGCGATGCGGTCCTCGACCGTGCCCTCGGTGACGAGCCGGTGGACCTGCACGGGCTGGGTCTGGCCGATGCGGTACGCGCGGTCGGTGGCCTGGTCCTCGACCGCCGGGTTCCACCAGCGGTCGTAGTGGACGACGTGGCCGGCGCGGGTGAGGTTGAGCCCGGTGCCGGCGGCCTTGAGGGAGAGCAGGAAGACCGGCACCTCGCCGGCCTGGAAGCGGTCGACCATCCGCTCCCGCTCGGCCACGGGCGTGCCGCCGTGCAGGAGCTGGCTGGTGACGCCCCGCGCGGCGAGGTGGTCGGCGAGGAGCCGCGCCATCGTCACGTACTGGGTGAAGACGAGCACGGAGCCGCCCTCGGCGAGGATGGTGTCGAGGAGTTCGTCGAGGAGGGCGAGCTTGCCGGAGCGGCCGGCGAGACGGGCGGTGCCGGCGCCGCGCGGGGCGTCCTCCTTGAGGTACTGGGCGGGGTGGTTGCAGATCTGCTTGAGCGAGGTCAGCAGCTTCATCACCAGGCCGCGCCGGGCCATTCCCTCGGCGGCCTCGATCTGGCCCAGGGTCTCGCGGACCACCGCCTCGTACAGCGACGCCTGTTCGCGGGTGAGCGGCACCGGGTGGTCGGACTCGGTCTTCGGCGGCAGTTCGGGGACGATGCCGGGGTCGGACTTGCGGCGGCGCAGCAGGAAGGGGCGGACGAGCCGGGCGAGCCGCTCCACCCCCTCCTCGTTCTCCAGCTCCTCGCGGTTCTCGGCGGCGCGGGCGTGGCGGGAGCGGAACGCCTTGAGCGGGCCGAGCAGTCCGGGGGTGGTCCAGTCGAGGATGGCCCACAGCTCGGAGAGGTTGTTCTCCACCGGCGTGCCGGTGAGGGCCACGCGGGCGGGCGCGGGCAGGGTGCGGAGTGCTTTGGCGGTCGCGGAGAACGGGTTCTTCACGTGCTGGGCCTCGTCGGCGACGATCATCCCCCAGGACTGCTCGGCGAGCCGGTCGGCGCGGGTGCGCAGGGTGCCGTAGGTGGTGAGCACGATCCCGCCGTCGAGGTCGCCGAGGTCGCGGGCGGCGCCGTGGAAGCGGCGGACGGGCACCCCCGGGGCGAACCGGGCCGCCTCCCGCTGCCAGTTGCCGAGGAGGGACGCGGGGCAGACGACGAGGGTGGGCTCGCGGCGGGCCCGGCGGAGGTGGAGGGCGAGGACGGTGACGGTCTTCCCGAGGCCCATGTCGTCGGCGAGGCAGCCGCCGAGGCCGAGGGAGGTCATCAGGTCGAGCCAGGCGAGGCCGCGGAGCTGGTAGTCCCGCAGGGTGGCGGTGAGACCGGCGGGCGGCTCGGCGGCCCCGGGACCGGCCAGCAGCCGGTCGCGGAGGTCCGCGAGCGCGCCGACGGGCACGGCGGGCACGGTCTCGCCGTCCACCTCGGCGCTGCCGGTGAGGGCGGCGGCGAGGGCGTCGACCGGTTCCAGCAGGCCCAGTTCGCGCTTGCGGGCCTTGCGGACGAGGTCGGGGTCGACGACGACCCAGCGGTCGCGGAGCCGGACGACAGGACGGTGGGCCTCGGCGAGGAGGTCCATCTCGCGCGGGGTGAGCGGATCGCCGTCGAGGGCGAGCTGCCAGTCGAAGCGGAGCAGCTCCGTGCTGTCGAAGAAGCTGGTGCCGTCGGTGGCGGAGCCGGGCGCGGACCGGGCGGGGCGGACGACGGCGGAGGCGCTGAGCGAGCGGGCCAGGTCGCGCGGCCAGTGCAGGGCGACCCCCGCGTCGGCGAGCCGGGCCGCGGCGGGGCCCAGCAGCTCGTACAGCTCGGCCTCGGAGAGGGAGAGGACGTCGGGCGCGTCCCGCTCCAGGAGGCGGCCGAGCGGCAGCCAGATCCGGGCGGCGCGGCGCACGGCGAGGAGGGCGTCGATGCGGGCGCGGGGGCCGAAGTGCTCGCCCTCCCCCGCCCACAGGGCGGAGGCGTCGATGACGAGGGTCGGGTCGGCGAGGCTGTGCACCTGGAGGATCGCGGCGGCGGCCTGCCGCTCGGGACCGCCCTCGGCCTCGTCGGCGGCGTCGAAGAGCTCCGCCGCGGACAGGTCGAGGCGGAGCGAGATCCGCACCCCGGCGTCCATGCCGGCGGCGGCCTCCGCGGCCCAGGCCCGCGCCCCGGGCAGGTGCTGCGGCGCGGTGGCGGCGAAGGGGGCCCCGACGGCGTGCACGGCGGCGGGCGTACGGGGCAGGGTGTCGGCGACCGCGTCCAGGAAGGCCCGCACAAGCGCCTCCGGCTCGGGCAGCCCGAGCGGGCCCGGGCCGGCGACGGGCACGGCGTGCGCCTCGTACGGCATCGCGGCGGCGACGGCCCGCAGGTGGGCGATGTCCTCGGCGTCGAGCGGTCCGGCCCGCCAGGCGTCCAGGTCGTCGGCGGTGAGCCCGGGCAGCAGCCGGCCCCGGGCGACGAGGTGGAGGGCGAGCAGGGCGGCGGCGCCCCAGCAGGCGGTGGCGGGGTGGGCGGCCGGGCTGTGCCGGGCGGTGACGAGCAGCGGCAGGGCGGCGGCCACCGGCAGGGTCACGGCGGGGACCTCCCGGCCGCGGGCGCCGCTGCCGTGCCGGCGGGCGACCGTGAGGCGGGCGGGCTCCGCCCCGGCGAGACCACCCGGCTCGGGCAGGGCGGTGCCGTCCGGGGACCAGAAGGCGATCCGGCCGTCGCGGGGCAGCGCGGCGGGCAGGAAGACGGCCGCACACGCCGTCCAGCGCTCCGTCATGGTGCCGCCCTCCCTTCGTCCGGGGTCGCTCCGCGCCGGCACGACGCTTCCGTGCCGGTGAGAACGACCTTACGGGCGGGGTCTGACAACGGGCCCGGGGCGCGCCTCCCCCGACCGGCCCAACAGCGGATGACAGCGGCCGTCGGGGGCGGGAGGGTGGCGTCGACCAGGTCTTTTTCCGCCGCTGGGGCTGCCGCCGACCGCCTCGCTCGCCCGACCGAAGGGGATCCGCCATGTCCGTTCGCCGGCGTCTCACGACCGCCACCGGGGCCGTGCTGCTCACGCTCACGGTCGCGGGCTGCTCCGGCCTCGGCCGCACCGCCGTCGGCCCCGTCACCTACGAGACCCGCGGGGAGAAGGTGGTGCGGGTGATGAGCCCGCCGGTGAGGGGCTGCCACCGGATGCCGCTGGGGGCGACGCGGGTCGAGAACGGCACGCTCGTGGACCTGGTCCTGTACCGGACCCCGCACTGCCGGGGCGAGGAGACGATCTATCTGCCGACGAACAGCGCCGACTCGATCGCGCCGGGCAGCCTGCCCTGGCGCAGCTACTCCCTCGTGCACTGACCCGGCCCCGGCGTCCCGCCCCGCCGCTGCCGCTCCCGCCGCCGTTCGGTTCGCCTCCTGGCGGGTAGGCGCCGGAGGGGTCCACAGGGATCGGACGGAAGAGGGCGCCGTCATGCGTACCGGTAGCGAGCCGGCCACCGCGCGCAGCACGCTGCGGCTGCGGTTCTGGCTGAGTGCCTGGGGGATGGTGTGGGCGGTCTTCGGCACGGTGGTGTTCGCGCTGGTCGGCCGTCCCGGCTGGGCGGCGGCCTGCGGGGCGCTGTTCCTGGTGGTCGCGGTCGACATGTCGATGGTTCTGCGCCATCTGCGGCAGGGCCCGCACTGGCAGCCGGGCCGGGGCGTCCCGCCGTACGAGCCGGACCGCGGCGGACGGGGCCGCTGACCGGCGGCCCCGGTGGTCAGTCCTCGGCGCCGAAGCCGGCCGCGCGGACGTACTCGGGCCGCGGGTCGAGCGCGGCGGCCAGGCGGAAGTGCCGGGTGGCCCGGTCCTCCTGTCCGGAGCGCTGCAGCGTGCGGGCCAGGGCGAAGTGCGCGAACGCGTTGTCCGGCTCGCGCTCCAGCACCAGCTCGAACTCCAGCTGCGCGGGTCTCAGCTGGGCCGCGGCAAAGAAGGCCCGGGCCCTCAGGAGGCGGGCGGCGGTGTTCTCCGGGTGCTCGGCGATGACCGAGTCCAGCAGCTTCACGGCACCCCGCGGGTCCCGCGCCGCCAGCAGCTGTTCCGCGGCACGGAAGTCGATGACGTGCGTCTCCGGATTTCTCTCGGCCATGAACTGCATCCTTCCCATCTTCCGGCCCGGGAACACCGGAAGCGGTGGTCCCGGGCGCTACGCGGTCCCGCCCGCCCGGCGCGCCAGCTCGTCCCACACCTTCCGGACCTGCGGTTCCAGGGCGTCGAGCGGGCCGTCGTTGTCGATCACGAGGTCCGCGATCGCGAGCCGGTCCGCACGGCCGGCCTGGGCGCTCATGCGGGCCCTGGCCTCGTCCTCGGTCATGCCCCGGAGCCGTACGAGCCGGTCGAGCTGGGTCTCGGGCGAGGCGTCCACCACGACGACGAGGTCGTAGAGCGGCGCGAGGCCGTTCTCGGTGAGGAGCGGTACGTCGTGGACGACCACGTCCCCGGGGGCCGCCGCGCTCTCCAGTTCGGCCGACCGGGCCCCGACGAGGGGGTGCACGATCGCGTTGAGCGCGGCCAGCCGCTCCGCGTCGGCGAAGAAGAGGGAGCCGAGCTTGGGCCGGTCCAGGGTGCCCTCCTCGGTGAGGACACCGTCCCCGAAGGCCGCCACGACGGCGGCGAGCCCCGGCGTTCCGGGTTCGACGACCTCACGGGCGATCCGGTCCGCGTCGATCAGCACGGCCCCGTACGAGACGAGAAGCCGCGACACCTCACTCTTGCCGGCGCCGATTCCGCCGGTCAGGCCCACCTTCAGCATGGGCGGCAGCTTAGGCCCTGGCCGCGCGGGGCTAGGCGTCGCCCTCGCGTTCGGCGAGGAAGCGCTCGAACTCGCGGCCCAGCTCGTCGGCGGAGGGCAGGTCGACGGGTTCGGCCACGAGGCTGCCGCGGGTCTCGGCGCCGGCCATCGCGTCGTACTGGTGCTCGAGGCCCTGGACCAGGGCGACCAGCTCCTCGTCGCCCGCGCCGATCTGGCGCTCGATCTCGGTCTGGGTGCGGCGGGCCTCGGTGCGCAGCGCGTGGGCGACGCCGGGGAGGACGAGCCCGGTGGCGGCGGTGACGGCCTCCAGGGCGGTGAGCGCCGCGTCCGGGTACGGGGAGCGGGCCACGTAGTGGGGGACGTGGGCGGCGACGCCGAGCGTGTCGAAGCCGGCTTCGGTGAGCCGGTACTCGATGAGGGATTCGGCGCTGCCGGGCACCTGGGCCTCGTCGAAGGGGCTGCGGTGGCCGGGCATGAGGTCGGTGCGGTTGCCGTGCGGGGTGAGGCCGACGGGCCGGGTGTGCGGGACGCCCATGGGGATGCCGTGGAAGTTGACGGCGAGCCGGACGCCGAGCCGTTCGGCGATCTGGGCGACGGCGACGGCGAAGCGCTCCCACTCGACGTCCGGCTCGGGGCCGGAGAGGACGAGGAAGGGGGCGCCGGTGGCGTCCTGGACGAGGCGGACCTCGATGGCCGGCGTCTCGTACGCGGTCCAGCGATCGCGCCGGAAGGTCAGCAGGGGGCGGCGGGCGCGGTAGTCGACCAGCCGGTCGTGGTCGAAGCGGGCGACCACCTGGTTCGGCAGGGTGTCGAGGACGTTCTCGACGATCTGCTCGCCGGTCTCTCCGGCGTCGATGTAGCCGTCGAAGTGGTACAGCATGACCAGTCCGGTCGACTCCTGCGCCAGGGCCAGATCGACCACGGCCAGGCCCTTGGCGTCCCACTCGTACAAATCCTGGGGATCAAGCACGGTTACCGCTCCTCCTCGCGTCTTCGGGGAGAACGCCCCCGGGGGGCAAGGTCATTCCCGGCGGCGGGCGGTTCCTGGGCCGGAAACGCGACCGGGGCCCGCTCCCCCGGAAGGGAGCGGGCCCCGGTGTGCTACTGGCGGCTAGTGCCGCTCAGCGGTGCGAGCTGTTCAGCTCTGGCCGCCGGCGAGCTTCTCGCGCAGGGCGGCGAGGGCCTCGTCCGACGCCAGGGCGCCGGCGCTGTCGTCCGACTCCGAGGAGTAGGAGCCACCGGACACGCCCGCCGAGGCACCGGCCGGAGCGGCGGCGCCACCCTCGGCAGCGGCGGCCTCGTCGGCCTCGCGGGACTTGATGACCTGGGCCTGGTGCTGCTCGAAGCGCGCCTGCGCCTCGGCGTACTGGGCCTCCCACGCCTCGCGCTGGGTCTCGTAGCCCTCGAGCCAGTCGTTGGTCTCGGGGTCGAAGCCCTCGGGGTAGATGTAGTTGCCCTGGTCGTCGTAGGACGCGGCCATGCCGTACAGGGTCGGGTCGAACTCGACCGACGCCGGGTCGGCACCGAAGGACTCGTTGGCCTGCTTCAGGGACAGCGAGATCCGGCGACGCTCGAGGTCGATGTCGATGACCTTGACGAAGATCTCGTCGTTGACCTGGACGACCTGCTCCGGGATCTCCACGTGGCGCTCGGCCAGCTCGGAGATGTGGACCAGGCCCTCGATGCCCTCGTCGACGCGGACGAACGCACCGAACGGAACCAGCTTGGTGACCTTGCCGGGGACGACCTGGCCGATCTGGTGGGTGCGGGCGAACTGCTGCCACGGGTCCTCCTGCGTCGCCTTCAGCGACAGGGAGACACGCTCGCGGTCCATGTCCACGTCGAGAACCTCGACGGTGACCTCCTGGCCGACCTCGACGACCTCGGACGGGTGGTCGATGTGCTTCCAGGACAGCTCGGAGACGTGGACGAGACCGTCGACGCCGCCCAGGTCCACGAAGGCACCGAAGTTGACGATCGAGGACACGACGCCGGAGCGGACCTGACCCTTCTGGAGGGTCGTGAGGAAGGTCTGGCGGACCTCGGACTGGGTCTGCTCCAGCCAGGCGCGGCGGGACAGGACCACGTTGTTGCGGTTCTTGTCCAGCTCGATGATCTTCGCCTCGAGCTCCTTGCCCACGTAGGGCTGGAGGTCGCGGACACGACGCATCTCGACCAGGGAGGCCGGGAGGAAGCCGCGGAGGCCGATGTCGAGGATGAGACCACCCTTGACGACCTCGATGACGGTACCGGTGACGATGCCGTCCTCTTCCTTGATCTTCTCGATGGTGCCCCAGGCACGCTCGTACTGGGCGCGCTTCTTCGAGAGGATCAGGCGGCCTTCCTTGTCCTCCTTCTGGAGAACAAGGGCCTCGATCTCGTCGCCGACCTTGACGACCTCGTTGGGGTCGACGTCGTGCTTGATCGAGAGCTCGCGGCTCGGGATGACACCTTCGGTCTTGTAACCGATGTCGAGCAGGACCTCGTCCCGGTCGACCTTCACGATGACGCCGTCGACGATGTCGCCGTCGTTGAAGTACTTGATCGTCTCGTCGATCGCGGCGAGGAAGGCTTCCTCGTTACCGATGTCGTTGACCGCAACCTGCGGGGTGGTGGCGGTGGTCTCGGTGCTGCTCGTCATGTGGGAAAGGGCTCCGGTTACGGACAGAAAGTCGTAGGTACTGCTACGCCGAGAGCCCGTATCGCACTGAAGAAGCCGGACAGCTGATGAAGCGCCTTCCGACGGGTCGGGGGCGCCTCGTAAACCGAGGGGACTGCAACAGGTGCGAGCGCGGCCTGCTCCGTCTGAGGCGCGCAGGCCCGCAGCGCAACCTTTAGCATACGGGGGCGGCCGGACAGGGTCAATGCGCGAAGCGCGCACCCGGGACAGAACCGCGCAAACCCGGCACAACTCATGCCGGTTCGGGTCGGCCGTGTCCATCCGCGCCTCATCGGCGGGGTCCGCCGGAGGGCGGCACTGAGCGCAAACTACATCGACGGGCGAGATGAACCAAGAGTACGCACACGAAGTCCCCTTCTCCTCGGGCGAGGAGGAGGCGGAGGCGACCCGGCGTGACGCGGGGGACGCGGAGAGCAGCCGGGCGAGCCGCGGCTGGTGGGACCGGAACGCCGACGAGTACCAGACGGAGCACGGCGCCTTCCTCGGCGACGACCGGTTCGTGTGGGGTCCGGAGGGGCTGGACGAGGCCGAGGCCGGACTGCTCGGGCCGGCGGAGGGGCTGAAGGGGCTCGACGTCCTGGAGATCGGCGCGGGCGCGGCGCAGTGCTCGCGGTGGCTGGCGGCGCGGGGCGCCCGGCCGGTGGCGCTCGACCTGTCGCACCGGCAGCTCCAGCACGCCCTGCGGATCGGCGGGGAGGTGCCGCTGGTGGAGGCGGACGCGGGGGCGCTGCCGTTCCGCGACGGCTCGTTCGACCTGGCGTGCTCGGCGTACGGGGCGGTGCCGTTCGTGGCCGATCCGGTGCGGGTGTTCCGCGAGGTGTGGCGGGTGCTGCGGCCGGGCGGCCGGTGGGTGTTCTCGGTGACGCACCCGATCCGCTGGGCGTTCCCGGACGAGCCGGGGCCGGAGGGCCTGTCGGTCGCCGCCTCCTATTTCGACCGCACGCCGTACGTCGAGCAGGACGAGTCGGGGCGGGCGGTGTACGTGGAGCACCACCGGACGCTCGGGGACCGGGTGCGGGACGTGGTGGCCGGGGGCTTCCGGCTGGTGGACCTGGTCGAGCCGGAGTGGCCGGCGTGGAACAGCCAGGAGTGGGGAGGCTGGTCGCCGCTGCGGGGGAATCTGATCCCGGGCACGGCGATCTTCGTGTGCGAGCGCGAGGACGGGCGCTGACGGGGCCTACAGAGCAGAGAGAAGTCTGACTGTCCTACTTATGGGCGGGCCTGTGGATAACGCGGCCCGCCTTTTCTTCGTCGCGTACGAGACTGAGTGCGTGATCCGACACGACGTACTCGATCTGCTTCCCGTCCGCCATGCCGTTCCCGAGCTGCTGGCCGCGCTCGACGAGCGCGGCACGGCGGTGCTGCACGCGCCGCCCGGCACCGGCAAGACCACGCTGGTGCCGCTCGCGCTCGCGGGGCTCATAGGGGACGGGCCGGAGCGGCGGGTGCTGGTGGCCGAGCCGCGCCGGATGGCGGTGCGGGCGGCGGCCTCGCGGATGGCGTGGCTGCTGGGCGAGGAGGTCGACGGGGCGGTCGGCTTCTCCGTGCGCGGCGAGCGGCGGGCCGGGCCGGCGACCCGGGTCGAGGTGGTGACGACGGGCGTCCTCCTCCAGCGGCTCCAGCGGGACCCCGAGCTCGCGGGGGTGGACGTGGTGCTGCTCGACGAGTGCCACGAGCGGCATCTGGACGCGGACACGGCGCTGGCGTTCCTGGTGGACGTACGGGCCGCGCTGCGGCCGGAGCTGGGGCTCGTCGCGGCCTCGGCGACCAGCGACGCGGAGGCGTGGGCGCGGCTGCTGACCTCCCAGGAGGGCGGCGGGCCGGCGCCGGTGGTGCGCAGCGAGGGCGAGGGGCACGGGTTCGCGGTGCGTCACGTGCCGCCGCCCGCGGGGATCCGGCCGGCGCACGGCACCTGGGTGGACCCGGCGCTGCTGCGGCACGTGGCGGCGACGGTGCGGGAGGCGCTGGCGCGGCACGAGGGCGACGTCCTGTGTTTCCTGCCCGGCACCGGGGAGATCGCGCGGACGGCGGGGCTGCTGGAGGGGATGGACGCGGAGGTGCTGCAGCTGCACGGGCGGGCTCCGGCGGCGGTGCAGGACGCGGTGCTGCGGGGCGCGGGGCCGGGCGGGCGGCGGCGGGTGGTGTTGTCGACGTCGGTAGCGGAGTCGAGCCTCACCGTGCCGGGGGTGCGGGTGGTGGTGGACGCGGGGCTGGCCCGGGAGCCGCGGATGGATCACGCCCGGGGACTGGGGTCGCTGGCGACGGTGCCGGTGTCGGCCGCGGCGGCGACGCAGCGGGCGGGGCGTTCGGGCCGGGAGGCGCCGGGCACGGTGTACCGGTGCTGGTCGGAGGCGGAGGAGAGCGGCCGGGCGCGGTTCCCGTCGCCGGAGATCCGGATCGCGGATCTGACCGGGTTCGCGCTGCGAGTGGCCTGCTGGGGCGATCCGGCGGCGGAGGGCCTGGCGCTGCTCGACGCACCGCCGGGCGGGGCGCTGGCGGCGGCGCGCTCGGTGCTGGAGGCGATCGGCGCGGTGGACGCGGCGGGGCGGGCGACGGCGCGCGGGGAGCGGATGGCCGGGCTGGGGCTGCACCCGCGGCTGGGCCGGGCGCTGCTGGACGGGGCGGCCGAGGTGGGAGTGCGGCGAGCCGCCGAGGTGGTGGCCCTGCTGAGCGAGGAGCCGCCCCGGGAGTACGGGGACGATCTGACGGCCGCCTGGCGCGCGGCCCGGCGGGGCGGGGACGGGTACGGGGCGCGCTGGCGGGCGGAGGTGCGCCGGCTGGAGCGGGCGGCGGCGTCGGCGGGGGCCGGGGGCGCAGCGCGTGAGGACGGGCCGGGTGCTGAAGGGGAGGACCGGGTGGCAGGGGTGGTGACGGCGCTGGCGTTCCCCGAGCGGGTGGCGCGGCTGCGGGAGCGGGGCGGGCATCTGATGGTGTCCGGGAGCGGGGCGCGGCTCGGTGAGGGGTCGGGGCTGCGGTCGGCGCCGTGGCTGGCGGTGGCGGTGGCGGACCGGACGGCCCGGAACGCGACGGCGCGGGTGCGACTGGCGGCGGTGGTGGACGAGTCCGTGGCGCGCCGGGCGGCTGGGCATCTGTTCCGGGCCGGTGAGGAGGTGCGCTGGGAGGACGGCGATGTGGTGGCGCGGTCCGTGGAGCGGTTGGGGGCGGTGAAACTGACGGTGCGCCCGCTGGGGTCGGCGGCGGATCCGGTGCTGGTGCGGGAGGCGCTGCTCGACGGGCTGCGGCAGGAAGGGACGGGGCTGCTGCGGTGGAGCCGGGAGGCGGTGGAGTTGCGGGAGCGGCTGGCGTTCCTGCGGGAGGCGGTCGGCGGGGCGTGGCCGGACGTGTCGGAGGAGGCGCTGGTGGAGCGGGCCGAGGAGTGGCTGGAGCCGGAGCTGTCGCGGGCGGCGCGGCGGGCGGATCTGGGGCGGATCGACGCCGGGGAGGCGTTGCGGCGGCTGCTGCCGTGGGCGTCGGGTGAGGCGGGGCGGCTCGACGAGCTGGCCCCGGAGCGGATCGAGGTGCCGAGCGGGTCGCGGATCCGGGTGGCGTACGGGGAGGGGCGGCCGGTGCTGGCGGTGAAGCTGCAGGAGATGTTCGGGCTGGACGGGACGCCGACGGTGGCGGGGGTGCCGGTGCTGGTGCACCTGCTCTCCCCCGCCGGGCGGCCGGCGGCCGTGACCGCGGATCTGGCGTCGTTCTGGCGGGACGGCTACCGGGCGGTGCGGGCGGAGCTGCGGGGGCGGTATCCGAAGCATCCGTGGCCGGAGGACCCTTCCTCGGCGGAGCCGACGCGGCACACGAGCGCGCGGCTCAGACGGGAGGGGTGACGGGCCCCGGGGGCGCCGCCGGTCCCGTCGCCGGGGACGTCGTCGGAGGGTGCGCCGGGCTGCTCTTCGGGGCGGTTCCGGGGGCGGGGCGGCGGGAGCGGTGCTCCAGCCAGAGGGAGGCGGCGAGCAGGAGGAGGGCGAGGACGGCGAAGGTCCACGGAAGCCGGGAGACGAGGAGGAGGACGGTGGTGCGGTTGGCGGAGACCAGCTCGACGGTGTCGGCGATGTAGTCCTCGCGCATCTTCACGTGGCCGGAGAAGACGGTGACGGTGTCCTTGCCGGTGAGGGCCTTGGCGCCGCGCAGCTCCTCGGTGTGGATCTCCTCGCCGTTGACGGGGGCTCCGGTGACGGGCTCGACCCAGAACATCCGCTTGGTGGTGTACCAGCGGGTGAGGCCCATGGTCGCGATGACGTCGGGGGTGATGCCCTCGACCGGCATGGTCTTGGGCATGGGGACGCGGGTCCAGGGGATGGTCTGCTCGTAGTAGTAGACCTCCAGGCCGCGGAAGGTGCGGGTGCCCGTGTAGTGGATGGGGGACGAGGTGCGGGTCTGGGCGTCGAAGTAGAGGTAATCGCGCTTCTCGGTGAGGAAGGGCCATTTGAACTCGATGCCCTCGCGCTTGACCGGGTCGCCGTCGACCATCTCGCCGGGGGCGTTCACGGGGTCCTGGGTGTGCGCGTCAAAGATGTACCGCTCGGGGATCTTGGAGACCATCGTGCCGTCGGGGCCCATGACGTAGGAGAGGCCGTCCCAGACGACGACGTCGCGGTCGGTGCCGGCTTCGATCCGCTTCGACTCCTCGACGTTGCCCTTGAGGGTCTGGACGATCGTGATCTTCTCGACCTCGCGGGCCTTGAGGGTGCCGTAGTCGAGGAGGGTCGCGGGGCGGGCCTCCAGGACCATCTCCTGGTACTGGTTCGGCGGGATCTTGGCCAGCCGGGGGAAGGCGTACCAGCGCAGGGTGGGGGCCATGGCGGCGAGGAAGACCGCGAGGGAGAGGAGGACGAGACTGGCTCGGCGGCGCACGGGGGCTCCCTACTTCTTCGGGCCGGGGTCAGCGGTGAGCAGGGGGCGGGGCGAGGTGGGGCCGTCGGGCGGCAGGTCGACCACGGAGACGAGCAGGACGAAGAGGAGGACGGGTACGAGTCCGATGGCTGCGGCGACGAGGGCGCGCATGTCGGCCTCCCGGCAAGTTAACTGATGGGTCGTCAGGGAGGGGGCACCGTAGCAACGCGACCGTGAGATGAGAACAGCTCGTGGCGGGACGGGGTGAAACGCGGGCCGCCCCCGGCGTCCCGGGAGGGACGCGGCGGGGGCGGCGCGGAGGAGGGGTGGTGCGGGTGGTCAGCCGGTGGACGACGGGCTCGTGGAGGGGGCCGCCGACGGGGTCGCTGAGGCCGTCGTGGACTCCGGCGCGCTGGGCGTGGGGTCGGTCGTCGGGGCCGGGTCCGGGGTCGGCTCGGTCGTGGGCGGCTGGGTGGGGGCCGGGGCGGTGACGGTGAGCGTGAGCTTCAGGGTGCCGCCGCCGGGCGCGGTGAGCCAGAGGACGTACTCGCCGTCCTTCTCGCCGGCCACGAGGTCGGTGAGGGTCAGGCGGCCCTGGGAGTCGGTCTTCACGACCTTGGTGCGGATCGGGTTGCCCGCGGGGTCCTTGCCGAAGGAGGGGCCGTCGGCGCTCTGGGTCGCCGCGGCCGTCGAGTCGGCGACCACCGCGGTGACGGTGACGCCGGCGGCGAGCGCGCCGGCGAGGCGGGCCTCGACGGTGACGGGGCCGTAGCCGGCGCCGGTGCGGGCGGTCAGGGCGGTGTCGCCGGTCCGGGCGAGGGCGTCGGCCTTGCGGACCTCGACGGTCGCCTTCAGTTCGGCGGCCGGCAGGGAGCGGCCGGGGACGGTGGCGCGGAGGGTGAAGGACCCGGCCTTCGCGCCGGCGCGGAGGGCGGGGGCCTTGGCGACGCCCCGCGCGTCCGAGGTGACGGTGACCGTGGTGGCGCCGGCGGGGAAGCGGGCGTCGGTGGTGGCGGGCAGTTCGAAGCGGACGCTGACGCCGGCGACCGGGCGGCCCGCGGTGTCCACGGCGGTGACGGTCGCGGCCTGCGCGAAGGTGCTGTCGGTGACCGCGGTCAGCGCCGCCGTGCCGGGCGTGAGGCGGGAGACCCGGAGCGTCGGCGGGACCTCGACGGGCTTGCCGGCCGGCGGGCGGGTCGGGTCGGTGGTTGGCGGGTTCGACGGCCGGGTCGGCTGGGTGGGCTTCGGCGACGGCGTGGGCGACGTCGGCGGTGTCGTCGGGGCCGGCTCGGTGGGCTTCGTCGACGGCTTGCCCTGGGACGGGCCGGTGCTCGGGGACGGGGAGCCGGTCGGGTCGGGGCCGGACGGACGGACGGTCCTGCCGCCGGTCGGCCGGTCGCTGCGGTCGACCGGGAGGACGCCGGTGCCGTCCGGGACGGTGTGGGCGCCGCGTCCGTAGTAGTCGAACCAGGAGAGGACGGTGTTCAGGTACTCGGTGGAGCGGTTGTAGCTGAGGATCGCCCGGTCGAGGTCGGCCTTGATGGCCAGGTTCCGGTCCCCGGCGCACAGGTACATGCCGGCGGCCTGGGCGGCGTCGTAGATGTTGTTGGGGTCCTTCTTCCCGTCGCCGTTGGCGTCCTGGCCCCAGGAGGCCCAGGTGGACGGGATGAACTGCATGGGGCCGACGGCGCGGTCGTGGGTGGTGTCGCCGTCGAAGGCGCCGTCGTCGGTGTCGGAGATGTTGGCGAAGCCGACGCCGTTGAGGACCGGGCCGAGGATCGGGGAGAGGGTGGTGCCGTTGCCGTCGACCCGGCCGCCGCGGGCCTGGCCGGACTCGACCTTGCCGATGCCGGCGAGGAGCTGCCACGGCAGGTTGCAGGTGGGGTCGGTGGCCCGAACCGACGCCTCGGCGCGGCGGTAGGCGGCGAGCACCGTCGCGGGTATGCCGGCCGCGGCGGGGCCGGTGACGACCGGCAGCTGCGGCGAGACCGGCAGCATGCCGGGCAGGTTCGGCGGGTTCAGCGGCGGCAGGTCGGTGTAGTACGGCGAGTCGCCGGTCGCCGAGCCGCCGTTGACGCCGCCGGCCGGGCTGGTGGCGTCGCCGGCGCCGATCGCCTGGTCGCCGTTGAGGTTGTCGGTCGGCGGCGGGATCGCTCCCGGACCCTGCGACGCGGCGAGCGCCGCGACCGCGGCCGCCACGATCGCTCCACTCGTGGCGCCCCTGCGCAGGCGGCGGCCGAATTGCGCTGCCATACCGTGCTCCCCTCCCCGGATCGACTGCGGCCGCACGCTCCCCGCGCGTGGCCTCAGGCGACCCTATGCGATGTCCGTAACACAGAACACCAGCAGCTGACCGGGTTTCACGCTTTCGTCACCCCTTGGTCTCCCGGTGGCCGGACACGGAGGTCCGCGCTCCGGGGTCCGGGGGGTCGGCGGGGAACCGCGCGGGCGGCGCGGTACCTCTTGTCGTGCGGGCCGATCATCCGTACGACCGGGAGGTTCCCTCCGTGCCCTTCACCTTGAGCCACGCCGCCGCCGTCCTGCCCGGACTGCGGCGGGACGGCACGGCGCGCGGACCGCTCGTCGCCTCCGCCCTGGTCGCCGGCAGCTTCGCACCGGACCTCACCTACTACGCGGCGACGGCGCTGCCCGGGGCGATGGAGTTCGGGGACGTGACCCACTCCCCCGCCGGGATCGTCACCGTCGACGTGCTCCTCGCCGCCGTCCTGGTGGGGCTCTGGCTGACGGTCCGTGAGCCGCTGGTGGGGCTGCTGCCGGAGCGGTGGCGCGGGCCGGTGCACACGGTGGTGCGCGGCCGGCCGTGGCGCGGCCGGCCGTGGCGCGGCCGGCCGTGGCGCGGCCGGCACCCGGCCGCGCTGGCCCTGGCGTTCGCCGGGTCGGCGGCGATCGGCGCGGCCACGCACGTCGTCTGGGACACCTTCACCCACATCGACCGGTGGGGCACCCGGACCCTCCCGTTCCTGGCGGAGGTGGTGGCCGGGTTCCCGGTCTACCTGTACGCGCAGTACGGGGGTTCGGCGCTGGCGCTGGGGCTGCTCGGCTGGTTCACGGCCCGGGCGCTGCGGTCGGTGCCGGCCGGGACGCGGGCGTCCGCCGACGTGCCCGTGCCGGGGCGGCGCGGGCGGCGGGCGGCGCTGCTGCTCATCGGGGGCTGCGTGCTGGCCGGGATCGCGCACCGGGTGCTGCGCTGGGCGGCGTACTGGGGCTGGGACCGGATCGAGAACCCCCTCGACATCATCCCGACCGCCTGTTTCGGGGCGGGCGCGGGGCTCTTCGCGGGACTGCTGCTGTACGGGCTCGCCGCCCGGCTACGAGGCCCGGGGGCGGCCCGGCGGCGAGGTTCGGAAGCCGCCCGGCGGCGAGGTCCGGGAGCGGCCCGGCGGCCAGGTTCGGAAGCCGCCCGGCGGCGAGGTCCGGGAGCGGCGCCCGTCCCCGGTCCGGAGGCGTCGGCGGAAGGAGACCCGGCCGGCCGTACGGAGCGCTCCCGTCCGGGCGTTCGCCGATCCGGGACTCCGGGGTGAAGCCGCGGGCGGCGGGGGTGCCGGAGAGCCGGCGGTGGACGGCGGCGGCGACCCGCTCCAGCGTGCGGACGCCCGTCGCCATGGACGGCTGGTCATGGCTGAGGAGGGCCATCCGGTAGTCGACGGTCCGCGCGGCGGAGCCCGTACCGCGGACGATGCCGACGCTGTGGACGCGCCAGCCGTGGGTGGCGCGGGGCAGCCAGCCGTTCTTGAGGTGCACCCTCACCGTGCGGGGCGCGCCGGCGGTGACGCCCCACGCCTGGCTCGCCACGACCCGGCCCATGAGGGTGAGGGCCCGGGGGTGGCGGGAGACGGCGGCGAGCAGGGCGAGCTGATCGCGGGCGGTGGTGCGGGTGAGGCCCCAGTAGCGGTCGTGGCCGGGGACGGTGTCGCGGGCACCGGCCTCGCGCAGGACGCGGTCGAGGCGGGCGCGGGAGAGGCCCCGCCAGAGCGCGCCGGCCGCGTCGTTGTCGGAACGGGTGATCATCGCCTCCAGGCGCTGCGATTCCAGGGCCGTGGGCGCCCGGCCGAGCTCCGCGGCGCGGCCGAGGACGGCGTGCATGATCAGGACCTTGGCGACGCTGGCGGCGTCGTACGGCCGGGTGTCGCCGAGCCGGCAGCGCAGGCCGCGCGCGGGCTCGTGGACGGCGACGGCGACCGTGCCGGCGCGGCCGTCGAGCGCGGCGGTGACGTCCCGGGAGAGCCCGGCGGCGAGGGCCGGATCGCGGGTCGAGGAGCAGACGGCGGGCGCCCGCTGCGCCTCGGCGGGCAGGGCGGCGGCGAGGGTGCCGAGCAGGGCGCCGCACAGGGCCCAGCCGCGCAGCCGGGGGCGGCGGATGATGATCACACCCCAGTCTCGGGAGCGCTCCCGCCGGCCCGCCCTCCGGCTGCTCCACCTGGCGCACACGCCGGTGGCCGCACCCCGTCGCGGGGGTGCGGCCACCGGTGGAGCGGCACGGGGAGTGCCGCGGGGTCAGTGCGCGGCGGAGTCCCAGTCCGGGCCGACGCCGACGGACACGTCGAGCGGGGCGCGGAGGTCGGCGGCGGCCGACATCTGCTCGCGGACCAGGGCCTCGACCCGCTCGCGCTCGCCGGGGGCGATCTCCAGCACGATTTCGTCGTGGACCTGGAGGAGCATCCGGGAGGTGAGGCCGGCCTCGGTGAGGGCCCGGTCGACGCCCAGCATGGCGACCTTGACGATGTCGGCGGCGGTGCCCTGGATGGGGGCGTTCAGCGCCATCCGCTCGGCTGCCTCGCGGCGCTGGCGGTTGTCGCTGTTGAGGTCCGGCAGGTAGCGGCGGCGGCCGAGCATGGTCTCGGTGTAGCCGGTGGCGCGGGCCTCGTCGACGACCCGGCGCAGGTAGTCCCGCACCCCGCCGAAGCGCTCGAAGTAGGTGTCCATCAGGACGCGGGCCTCGGCCGGGTCGATGTTCAGCTGCTGCGAGAGGCCGAAGGCGGACAGGCCGTAGGCGAGGCCGTACGACATGGCCTTGATCTTGCGGCGCATCTCGGCGTCGACGGCGGACCGCTCGACGCCGAACACCTGCGAGGCGACGGTGGTGTGCAGGTCCTCGCCGGAGGTGAACGCCTCGATCAGGCCCTCGTCCTCGGAGAGGTGGGCCATGACGCGCAGCTCGATCTGGCTGTAGTCGGCGGTCATCAGGGACTCGAAGCCCTCGCCGACGACGAAGCCGTGCCGGATGGCGCGGCCCTCGTCCGTCCGCACCGGCACGTTCTGCAGGTTGGGGTCGGTGGAGGAGAGGCGGCCGGTGGCGGCGACGGTCTGGCTGAAGGTGGTGTGGATCCGGCCGTCGGCGGCGATGGTCTTGATCAGGCCCTCGACGGTGGAGCGCAGCCGGGCCTGCTCGCGGTGGCGGAGCATGATGACCGGCAGCTCGTGCTCGGTCTGGCCGGCCAGCCAGGCGAGCGCGTCGGCGTCCGTGGTGTAGCCGGTCTTGGTCTTCTTGGTCTTCGGGAGGTTCAGCTCGCCGAAGAAGACCTCCTGGAGCTGCTTGGGCGAGCCGAGGTTGAACTCGTGGCCGACGGAGGCGTGGGCCTCCTTGACGGCCTGCTGCACGGCCCCGGCGAACTGCTGCTCCATGGCCTCCAGGTGGTCGCGGTCGGCGGCGATGCCGTGCCGCTCCAGGCGGGCGAGGAGGACGGAGGTGGGCAGCTCCACGTCGTGCAGCAGCCCGCGGGCGCCGACCTCGTCCAGCTTGGACTCGAAGGCGGTGCCGAGGTCGAGGACCGCGCGGGCCTGGGTCATCAGCGCCTCGGCCTCGGCGTGGTCGTCGGCGCCGAAGGCGAGCTGCCCCTCGGAGGCGGCGGCGGGGGCGAGCTCGCGGCCGAGGTACTCCAGGGAGAGGGCGTCCAGCGCGAAGGAGCGGCGGCCGGGCTTGACCAGGTACGCGGCGAGCGCGGTGTCCATGGTGACGCCGGCGACGCTCCAGCCGTGCTCGGGGAAGACCCGCATCGCGCCCTTGGCGTTGTGCAGGACCTTCGGCCGCTCCGGGTCGGCGAGCCAGGCGGACCAGGCCCGCTCGTCGGCCTCGTCCAGCTCGCTCGGGTCGAACCAGGCGGCCTCGCCGCCGGGGCCGGCCAGGGCGACCTCGGAGACGCTGCCGGTGCCCAGCGCCCAGCTGTCGACGGTGGCGACGCCGAGGGGCTGCCCGCCGTGGGCGGCCAGCCAGGGCGCCAGCTCGCCGGAGCCGAGGACGGTGAAGTCCAGCTCGACGCCGGGGGCGGGGGCCGGCGCGGCCTCCTCGGCGGAGCCCGGGTCGACGGCGAGGAGGCGCTCGCGCAGCGAGGGGTTGCGGATCTCCAGGGTGTCGAGGAAGAGGGCGACGGCCTTGCGGTCGTACGGCGCGCGGGCCAGGTCGGCGACGGTCTTCGGCAGCTCGACGTCCCGGACCATCTCGGTGAGCACGCGGTTGAGCTTGACGGACTCCAGGTGGTCCCGGAGGTTCTGCCCCGCCTTGCCCTTGACCTCGTCGACGCGCTCGACCAGCTCCGCGAAGGAGCCGAACTGGTTGATCCACTTGGCGGCGGTCTTCTCGCCGACGCCGGGGATGCCGGGCAGGTTGTCCGACGGGTCGCCGCGCAGCGCCGCGAAGTCGGGGTACTGGGAGGGGCTGAGGCCGTACTTCTCCTGCACCTTCTCCGGGGTGAAGCGGGTCAGCTCGGAGACGCCCTTGGTGGGGTACAGCACCGTGGTGTGGTCGCTGACCAGCTGGAAGGAGTCCCGGTCGCCGGTGACGATCAGGACCTCGAAGCCCTCGGCCTCGGCCTGGGTCGCCAGGGTGGCGATGACGTCGTCGGCCTCGAAGCCGTCGACGGCGAACCGCGGCGCGTTCATCGCGTCGAGGAGTTCGCCGATCAGCTCCACCTGCCCCTTGAACTCGTCGGGGGTCTTGGAGCGGTTCGCCTTGTACTCGGGGAACTCCGTCGAGCGCCACGTCTTGCGGGACACGTCGAACGCGACGGCGAAGTGCGTGGGCGCCTCGTCGCGCAGGGTGTTCGCCAGCATGGACGCGAAGCCGTAGATCGCGTTGGTGGGCTGCCCGGTCGCGGTGGTGAAGTTCTCCGCGGGCAGCGCGAAGAACGCCCGGTACGCGAGCGAGTGCCCGTCCATGAGGAGCAGGCGGGGACGGGTGTCTGCGGGGTTCTTCGATGCTGTCTCGGCCACACGACGATCCTGCCACGGACCGCTGACAATCCCGTCCACACCGGCGGGGGTGCCGGACTGTCGGTGGCGCGTGACAGGATCGGAGACGTACGCCGCACGATGATCGCCCAGGTGATCGCTCAAGGGAGAGCGCGATGGTCAGCAAGCCGCCGGCCGGAGACCCGGTCCAGGACGCACCGCAGGTCACGCCGCCGCAGCACGCCGCCGCCGGCCTGCCCGCCATCGGGCACACCCTGCGGATCGCGCAGGAGCAGATGGGCGCGGTCCGCACCGCGCGGACCCTCCTCAAGGTCAATCAGAAGGACGGCTTCGACTGCCCGGGCTGCGCCTGGCCCGAGGGGGACAAGCGGCACCTGGCGGAGTTCTGCGAGAACGGGGCGAAGGCGGTCGCCGAGGAGGCGACGCTGCGGCGGGTGACGCCGGAGTTCTTCGCCGCGCACCCGGTCGCGGAGCTGGCGGAGAAGAGCGGGTACTGGCTGGGGCAGCAGGGCCGGATCACCCAGCCGGTGTACCTGCCGGAGGGCGCCGACCGCTACGAGCCGGTGACCTGGGAGCGGGCCTTCGCGATCCTCGCGGAGGAGCTGACCGCGCTCTCCTCCCCCGACGAGGCGCTCTTCTACACCTCGGGCCGGACCAGCAACGAGGCCGCGTTCCTGCTCCAGCTCTTCGCCCGCGAGTTCGGCACCAACAACCTGCCGGACTGCTCGAACATGTGCCACGAGTCCTCGGGCTCGGCGCTGACCGAGACGATCGGCATCGGCAAGGGCAGCGTCTCCCTGGAGGACCTGCACCGGGCGGACCTGATCATCGTGGCGGGGCAGAACCCGGGCACGAACCACCCGCGGATGCTGTCGGCGCTGGAGAAGGCGAAGGCCGGGGGCGCCCGGATCATCTCGGTGAACCCGCTGCCGGAGGCGGGTCTGGAGCGGTTCAAGAACCCGCAGACCCCCCAGGGCATGCTGAAGGGCGCGAAGCTCACCGACCTGTTCCTCCAGATCCGGATCGGCGGCGACCAGGCCCTCTTCCGGCTGCTGAACAAGCTGGTCCTGGAGACGCCCGGCGCCGTCGACGAGGAGTTCGTACGGGACCACACCCACGGCTTCGAGGAGTTCCGCGCGGCGGCCGCGGAGGCCGACTGGACGCAGACGCTCGCGGCGACGGGGCTGTCCCGCGCGGACATCGAGCGGGCGCTGGAGATGGTGCTAGCCTCGGAGCGGACGATCGTCTGCTGGGCGATGGGCCTGACCCAGCACAAGCATTCCGTGCCGACCATCCGCGAGGTGGTCAACCTGCTGCTGCTCCGGGGGAACATCGGCCGGCCGGGCGCGGGCGTGTGCCCGGTGCGCGGGCATTCGAACGTGCAGGGCGACCGGACGATGGGCATCTTCGAGCGCCCGGCGCCGGCGTTCCTGGACGCGCTGGACAAGGAGTTCGGGATCGTCTCGCCGCGCCACCACGGCTTCGACGTGGTGCGGTCGATCCAGGCGCTGCGGGACGGCGAGGCGAAGGTCTTCTTCGCGATGGGCGGGAACTTCGTCGGCGCGACCCCGGACACCGAGGTCACCGAGGCGGCGATGCGCAACGCGCGGCTGACCGTGCACGTGTCGACCAAGCTGAACCGTTCGCACGCGGTGACCGGCCGGCGGGCGCTGATCCTGCCGACGCTGGGGCGCACGGACAAGGACGTGCAGAAGAGCGGCCGCCAGTTCGTGACGGTCGAGGACTCGATGGGCCTGGTGCACGCCTCGCGCGGCAACCTGCCGCCGGCGAGCCCGCACCTGCTGTCGGAGCCGGCGATCGTGGCGCGGATGGCGCGGGCGGTGCTGGGCGAGGGGTCGCGGACGCCGTGGGAAGCGTTCGAGGCGGACTACGCGGCGGTGCGGGACCGGATCGCGCGCGTGGTGCCCGGTTTCGAGGACTTCAACGCGCGGCTGGCGGCGAACCCCGGCGGTTTCGCGCTGCCGCACGCGCCCCGGGACGAGCGGCGCTTCCCGACGAAGACCGGCAAGGCCAATTTCACGGCGGCGCCGGTGGAGTACCCGCGGGTGCCGGAGGGCCGGCTGCTCCTCCAGACGCTCCGCTCGCACGACCAGTACAACACCACGATCTACGGCCTGGACGACCGCTACCGCGGGATCCGGGGCGGCCGGCGGGTGGTGCTGGTGCACCCGGAGGACGCGGCGGCGCTGGGGTTCGCGGACGGGCAGTACGCGGATCTGGTGAGCGAGTGGTCGGACGGCGTCGAGCGGCGGGCGCCCGGTTTCCGGGTGGTGCACTATCCGACGGCGCGGGGCTGCGCGGCGGCGTACTACCCGGAGACGAACGTGCTGGTGCCGCTGGAGTCGACGGCCGACGTCAGCAACACCCCCGCGAGCAAGTCCGTGGTCGTGCGTCTGGAAGAATCTGCGCCACCGTCCGTCTAAGCGCTTGCTCAGGGAGCGGGTGGGCGGACAGGATCAGCCGTACGAGGACGAACGGAGCCGGGCCATGGGTGAGCAGCAGCATGTGAAGTTCCCGCAGGAGGTCATCGACGAGTACGCCGCGCTCGGCGTGGACCTGCCGGCGCTGTTCTCGGCGGGCCACCTCGGGAACCGGATGGGCGTGCAGATCCTGGAGGCGTCGGCGGAGCGGGTCGTCGGCACGATGCCGGTGGAGGGCAACACCCAGCCGTACGGGCTGCTGCACGGCGGCGCCTCGGCCGTGCTCGCGGAGACGCTGGGCTCTGTGGGGTCGATGCTGCACGGCGGCTCGTCCAAGATCGCGGTAGGCGTGGACCTGAACTGCACCCACCACCGCGGGGCCCGGAGCGGCCTGGTGACCGGTGTGGCGACGCCGGTGCACCGCGGGCGGTCGACGGCGACGTACGAGATCGTCATCAGCGACGAGGAGGGCCGCCGGGTCTGCTCGGCGCGCCTGACCTGCATGCTGCGGGAGATCGGTCCGCTGGACGCGGGCAACCTGCCGCAGGAGGGCAAGATCGCCGGCGCCTGAGCCTGAGCCGGCATCTGAGCCGGCACCGGCCCGCGCTGGGCCCGCACCGGCCGGCGCACCGGCACAGCACGCCCGGAGGGGGCGGTACGCGGAGGCGTACCGCCCCCTCCGGCGTTCCCGGTGACGGGCCGCCAGGGGACGCGCGGTCACCATGCGCTTCAATTGCCGTCCTCCCGGGGCGGTTTCACGCCAGCCCCTCCCAACTCCCCAGCCTCGGAGGTACGTTCGAAAGCGAGGGGTTCCGGCCGCACCCGGGGGGCGTCCCGCGGCCGAGTCGCCACCCCTCCTTTCGTCACGCTCCGTGATCGTCACCAAGAGGCGCCGGCGGGGGTCCGGCGCTTGACATCCGTCCGCTCAGTTCGGGCGCCCCGTCCGATATCCGGAGAGCCGGCGAAGTTTCCCGTCAGTACCAAGATTCCCTCAAGCCCCTTAGCGGAACTGGGCGTTCTCAGCATGTGAACACCTTGTTACACGCCGCTATGCCCGGTTTTGGATGGACCTCTCAGCCCCGCTCCCCCCGTCGGCATAACAAGACAGTCACATCCTTCACTCGCCGCTCCCCGACCCTCCCCACCTGCGCCTAGAGTCACCGCCAGTCACCGCGCCACTGGGCGCGACCTCGTGCACGGCCTCGTACCAGCACTCAGTACGGCCCGGCAGTCACCAACGGCACCTCTTGCTCCGCAGCTCCACGGCACCGCCTCGGCAGAGGGGGCCGCGCCAGGGAAAGGACCCTTCGTGCGAAACCGTTCGTTGCTCATACTCACCACCGCGGTCACCGCGGGAGCGCTCACCCTCACCGCCTGCGGTTCGCGCGACGACAAGGGCAAGGGCGGCGACGGCTCCGGCGAGGGCGGCGGCATCACCGTCACCATCGGTCTGGACGCCCCGCTCACCGGTGAGCTCTCGGCCCTCGGCCTCGGCATCAAGAACTCGGCCGACCTAGCGGTCAACACGGCCAACAAGAAGCAGTACGTCAAGGGCGTCACCTTCAAGCTGGTGGCCCTGGACGACCAGGCCCAGCCGTCCGCCGGCCAGCAGAACGCCACCAAGCTGGTCGCCGACAAGACCGTCCTCGGCGTGGTCGGCCCGCTGAACTCCGGCGTCGCCGAGTCCATGCAGAAGGTCTTCGACGACGCGAAGCTGGTGCAGGTCTCCCCGGCCAACACCAACCCGTCGCTGTCCCAGGGCCCGAACTGGGCCGCCGGCGAGAAGAAGCGCGGCTACAAGTCGTACTTCCGCACCGCCACCACCGACGCCATCCAGGGCCCGTTCGCGGCCCAGTACGTCTTCAAGGACGCCAAGAAGACCAAGGCGTTCATCATCGACGACAAGAAGACCTACGGCGCCGGCCTCGCGGGCACCTTCAAGGGCGAGTGGGAGAAGCTCGGCGGCAAGGTCGTCGGCACCCAGCACATCGACCCCGACACCAAGGACTTCTCCGCGGTCGCCACCCAGGTCAAGAGCTCCGGCGCCGACGTCGTCTACTACGGTGGCGAGTACCCGGCCGCCGGCCCGCTGGCCAAGCAGATCAAGGAGGCCGGCGCCAAGGTCACCGTCGTCGGCGGCGACGCGCTCTTCTCCCCCGAGTACGTCAAGCTCGCCGGTGCCACCGCGGCCGAGGGCGACATCGCCACCTCCGTCGGCGCCCCGATCGAGTCCCTCAACTCCGCCAAGGAGTTCCTGGCCAACTACAAGGCCGCGAACTACAAGGAGGCCTTCGAGGCCTACGGCGGCTACTCCTACGACTCGACCTGGTCGATCATCGAGGCCGTCAAGAAGGTCGTCGAGGGCAACGGCGGCAAGCTCCCCGACGACGCCCGCGCCAAGGTCGTCGAGGCCCTGCAGGGCGTCTCCTTCGAGGGCGTGACCGGCTCGGTCGCCTTCGACGAGTTCGGTGACACCACCAACAAGCAGCTCACCGTCTACCAGGTCCAGGGCGGCGCCTTCAAGCCGGTGAAGTCCGGCACCTTCGGCGGCTGATCCCCAGCTCCACCCCACCTCAGCACCACTTTCACCGCGCGGGGGGCCGCACACCATCGGCGCCCCGCGCGGTGTCATATCCGTCGAAAGTCTCGGAGGACAATGCGGTGAACGAACTGCCGCAGCAGCTGGTCAACGGCCTGCTACTGGGATCCATGTACGGGCTGGTCGCCGTCGGCTACACGATGGTCTACGGCATCGTCCAGCTCATCAACTTCGCCCATGGCGAGATCTTCATGACCGGTGGCTTCGGAGCCCTGACGGTCTGGCTCATCCTGCCCGGCGGCACCAGCATGTGGGTCGCGCTGCCCCTCATGATCATCGGTGCCGTGATCGTCGCGACGACCATAGCCGTCGGAGCGGAACGTTTCGCCTACCGTCCGCTCCGCGGCGGTCCACGGCTCGCGCCGCTCATCACGGCCATCGGCCTCTCCCTCGCCCTGCAGTACGCGGTCTGGGTCTGGTACCCGGAGGCGAAGTCCGCCCGGACCTTCCCGCAGATCCCCGGCGGCCCGATCGAGCTCGGCCCGGTCACCGTCCAGACCGGCGACGTCTTCCTGGTGATCGCCGCCCCGATCTGCATGGCCTTCCTCGCCTTCTTCGTCATGCGCACCCGCACCGGACGCGGCATGCAGGCCACCGCGCAGGACCCGGACACCGCCAAGCTCATGGGCGTCAACACCGACCGGATCATCGTGATCGCGTTCGCCCTCGGCGCCGTGTTCGCCGCCGTCGGCGCCGTCGCGTACGGCCTCAAGTACGGCGTCGTCGACTACAAGATGGGCTTCCTCCTCGGACTCAAGGCGTTCACCGCCGCCGTCCTCGGCGGCATCGGCAACATCTACGGCGCCATGATCGGCGGCCTCGTCCTCGGCGTCGCCGAGACCCTGGCGACCGCCTACGTCGACCAGATCCCCGGTATGGAGCAGCTCGGCGGCCAGTCCTGGGCCAACGTCTGGGCCTTCGTACTCCTCATCGTCGTCCTCCTCGCCAGGCCGCAGGGCCTGCTCGGCGAGCGCGTCGCGGACAGGGCGTGAGCACCATGACCACCATCTCCGAGAACCCCCAGGCACCCGCCGCCGACGAGACCGTGAAGACCGCCGACCGCGGCCTGATCGGCTTCCTCCCCGAGCGGGCCGCCCGCGCCACCGTCCTCGGCGGCGCCGTCCTCACCGTCGCGAGCTGCTTCCTCTCCTGGACCTGGGACTCCAGCTTCCCCGGCGACCTCACCGTGTACGGCTACCCGGCCGGCCTCCAGCTCCAGGTGCTGGTGACCGGACTGCTCACCGTCCTCTTCGCCCTCTCCTCCTACGGGATCAAGGGGCTCGGCTGGCTGACCCCGGCCGGCGCCGACGGCGCCGTCAAGTTCGCCGCGCTGGCCTCCTTCGGCACCGCCTGGTTCACCGTCATCGCGATCAGCGTCCAGCTCGGCGGCCTGGTCAACCTGGAGCCCGGCGGCGTCGTCCTCGCCGTGGCCACCCTCGTCACCCTGATCGCCGCCCTGGCCCTGCCCTTCACCCACCCGACCGTGCTGCCGGTCGACCCGGAGGACACCGCCTGGGACCAGTTCACCCAGCGCCGCCGCAACAAGTGGGCCACGGTCAAGGCCGCCTTCGCCGCCCCGCGCCCGGTGAAGAAGCTCCCGCCGCTGCCGTCCGCCGTCGAGATCCTGATCATCGCCGTCGTCCTCGGCCTGGCGCTCAGCGTCTTCACGTACGGCATCGGCACCGAGTACGACGAGCTGTTCCTCGGCTTCCTGATCACGGCCGGCCTCGGCTTCGCCGCGGTCAGCGCCTCCGGTCTGCTCAAGCAGGCCACCCAGCTCACCGCGAAGCACCAGAACCTGTCGATCGCGGGCGCGTTCATCGCCGCCGCGCTCTTCCCCTTCACCCAGACCGACGACCAGTACGCGACGCTCGGCGTCTACATCCTGATCTTCGCCACGGTCGCCCTGGGCCTGAACATCGTCGTCGGCCTCGCCGGTCTCCTCGACCTCGGCTACGTCGCCTTCCTCGGCGTCGGCGCCTACGCGGCGGCCCTCGTCTCGGGCGCCCCGACCTCGCCCTTCGGCGTCCACTTCCCCTTCTGGGCGGCGATCCTCGTCGGCGCCGCGGCCTCGGTGGTCTTCGGCGTCCTGATCGGCGCCCCGACCCTCCGGCTGCGCGGCGACTACCTCGCCATCGTGACGCTCGGCTTCGGTGAGATCTTCCGCATCACCGTGATGAACACCGACGGCACCTCCGGCCCCGACATCACCAACGGCTCCAACGGCATCGCGTCCATCCCGAACCTGAACCTCTTCGGGTTCGACTTCGGCCAGCCGCACACCATCGCCGGCTTCACCATCGGCCGCTTCGCCAACTACTTCTTCCTGATGCTGCTGATCACGGCGGTCGTCGTGCTGGTCTTCCGGCGCTCCGGCGACTCCCGCATCGGCCGCGCCTGGGTGGCGATCCGCGAGGACGAGACCGCCGCGCTCGCGATGGGCATCAACGGCTTCCGCGTGAAGCTGATCGCCTTCGCGCTCGGCGCCGGCCTGGCCGGCCTCGCCGGTACGGTGCAGGCCCACGTCACCTACACGGTGACCCCGGAGCAGTACCTCTTCGCCGGACCCATCCCGCCCAACTCCGCGTTCCTGCTCGCGGCCGTCGTCCTCGGCGGCATGGGCACGATGAGCGGCCCGCTGGTCGGCGCGGCCCTGCTGTTCCTCATCCCGAACAAGCTCCAGTTCATGGGCGAGTACCAGCTCTTCGCCTTCGGTGTCGCGCTCGTGCTGATCATGCGCTTCCGTCCGGAGGGCATCATCGCGGACAAGCGCCGTCAGCTGGAGTTCCACGAGCACGACGACGACAACGCGCCGGCTGCGACGCCCGCCAAGGCAGGTGCCTGAACCATGACGACGACCACCACCAAGGCCGAGGCCGCCGCCCCGGAGCCGGCCGCCCGCGAGACCGTGCTGGACGCGCGCGGGGTCACCATGCGCTTCGGCGGCCTGACCGCCGTCCGCGACGTGAACCTCACCGTCAACAGCGGCGAGATCGTCGGTCTGATCGGCCCGAACGGCGCCGGCAAGACCACCTTCTTCAACTGCCTCACCGGGCTGTACGTGCCCACCGAGGGCGAGGTCCGCTACAAGGGCCAGGTGCTGCCGCCGAAGTCCTTCAAGGTCACCGCCGCCGGCATCGCCCGTACCTTCCAGAACATCCGTCTCTTCAACAACATGACGGTCCTGGAGAACGTGCTCGTCGGCCGGCACACCCGCACCAAGGAGGGCCTCTGGTCCGCCCTGCTGCGCGGCCCGGGCTTCAAGAAGGCCGAGGCGGCCTCCGAGAAGCGCGCGATGGAACTCCTGGAGTTCGTCGGCCTCGCGCACAAGGCGCAGCTGCTCTCCAAGAACCTGCCGTACGGCGAGCAGCGCAAGCTGGAGATCGCCCGCGCGCTCGCCAGCGACCCCGGCCTGATCCTGCTGGACGAGCCCACCGCCGGCATGAACCCGCAGGAGACCCGGGCGGCCGAGGAACTCATCTTCGCCATCCGGGACATGGGCATCGCCGTGCTCGTCATCGAGCACGACATGCGCTTCATCTTCAACCTGTGCGACCGGGTCGCCGTGCTCGTGCAGGGCCAGAAGCTGATCGAGGGCGACAGCCAGACCGTCCAGAGCGACGAGCGGGTCATCGCCGCGTACCTCGGCGAGCCGATCGAGGAGACGCCGAAGGCCGATGCCCCGAAGGCCGACGCCCCGGCGGCAGCGGCTCCGGCGGATGAGGCTCCGGAGGACGACGCCCCCGCGGACGACGAGGCCCCGGCGGAGGACACCCCGGCCGAGGACGACACCCCGGCGGACGCGGCCAAGACCGCGAAGGACGCCGCTCCGGGCAAGGAGAACGACGCATGACCGCACTGCTCGAAGTCGAGGACCTGCGCGTCGCCTACGGAAAGATCGAGGCCGTCAAGGGCATCTCCTTCTCCGTGGACGCCGGCGAGGTCGTCACCCTCATCGGCACCAACGGCGCCGGCAAGACCACCACCCTGCGGACCCTCTCCGGGCTCCTCAAGCCGGTCGGCGGCCAGATCAAGTTCGAGGGCAAGTCCCTCCGCAAGATCCCCGCCCACAAGATCGTCTCGCTGGGGCTCGCCCACTCCCCCGAGGGCCGGCACATCTTCCCGCGCATGACGATCGAGGAGAACCTGCTCCTCGGCGCCTTCCTCCGGAAGGACTCCGCCGGCATCGCCAAGGACGTGCAGCGCGCCTACGACCTCTTCCCGATCCTGGGCGAGCGTCGCAAGCAGGCCGCCGGCACGCTCTCCGGCGGCGAGCAGCAGATGCTCGCCATGGGCCGGGCGCTGATGTCCCAGCCCAAGCTGCTCATGCTCGACGAGCCCTCCATGGGCCTCTCCCCGATCATGATGCAGAAGATCATGGCGACCATCGCCGAGCTGAAGGCCCAGGGCACCACGATCCTGCTCGTCGAGCAGAACGCCCAGGCCGCGCTGGCGCTCGCGGACCACGGTCACGTCATGGAGATCGGCAAGATCGTGCTGTCCGGCACGGGCGGCGACCTCCTGCACGACGAGTCCGTCCGCAAGGCGTACCTCGGCGAGGACTGACCCCGGGCGGTTCGCACACGAAGAGGAGGCCCGCCCCGCGTCGACGCGGGGCGGGCCTCCTGCCGTGTACGGCTCCGGGCTACTGCCCCTTCGCCGCCTTCTTCTCCTCGGCGTCCTCGATGACGGCCTCGGCGACCTGCTGCATGGACATGCGGCGGTCCATGGAGGTCTTCTGGATCCAGCGGAAGGCGGCCGGCTCGGTGAGGCCGTACTGGGTCTGGAGGATCGACTTGGCGCGGTCGACCAGCTTGCGGGTCTCCAGCCGCTGGCTGAGGTCGGCGACCTCCTTCTCCAGGGCGCGCAGCTCGGCGAAGCGGGACACCGCCATCTCGATGGCCGGGACGACGTCGCTCTTGCTGAACGGCTTGACCAGGTACGCCATGGCGCCGGCGTCGCGGGCGCGCTCGACGAGGTCGCGCTGGGAGAAGGCGGTGAGCATGAGGACCGGGGCGATGGACTCGCCGGCGATCTTCTCGGCGGCGGAGATGCCGTCGAGCTTGGGCATCTTCACGTCGAGGATGACCAGGTCGGGGCGGTGCTCACGGGCCAGCTCGATGGCGGCCTCGCCGTCGCCCGCCTCGCCGACGACCGTGTAGCCCTCCTCCTCCAGCATCTCTTTGAGATCGAGACGGATGAGGGCCTCGTCCTCGGCGATGACGACGCGGGTCGTCAGCGGCGGGACGTGCGCGGTCGCGGCGGCGCCGTCGTCGGAGGCGGGCTGGGGCGACTCGGGGGCGGTCACAGGGGCTCCTCGTTGCGGGCAGACACTGGTCCCCAAGAGCCTACCTAGCTGCGGTAAGGTGGACGCGCGGAGGGTCGCCAGAAACCTTGGATTCCGTGGGCCCCGGTAGCCCAATTGGCAGCAGGCAGTGGATTCAAAACCCACACAGTGTCGGTTCGAGTCCGACCCGGGGCACTTTTCCTTCGATTCGAAGGTCGACAGCTCGCGAGTGATCGACACCCGCAAGCGTGAACCGGACCGATTCACGTGCAGCCCCTAGGGCGAACCAGCCACGCTCGGCCGCATGTACGACGTCGAAACGCGCCAGCGGGCGCTCGCCCTCGTCGCCCGAGGGCAGAGCGTCAACTCCGTCAGCAAGCAGACCGGTATCTCCCGCGCCACCATCCGCAGTTGGCAGGCACGCCCCACACCTTGCCTCCGCCGCCTCGCGCCCTGCGCGCGGTGCCGTTTCGCGCCGGGCGCCCCCGAGGCGGCGGATTCGTACGCCTACGTCCTCGGGCTCTACCTCGGTGACGGCTGCATCAGTCGGCCCCCGCAGCACCGGACCGCGAGCCTCCGGATCACCCTCGACGACGCCTGGCCCGGCGTGCAGCAGGAGGCCGCAGCAGCCCTGCGCGCGCTGTTCCCGGGCAATGCGATCGGCTGGGCGCGGAAGGTCGGGTGTCACGACCTCAAGGTGTACTCCAAGCACCTCACCTGCCTCTTCCCTCAGCACGGGCCAGGCCGCAAGCACGAACGCCCCATCGTCCTCGAACCGTGGCAGCAGACGATCGTCACGGCGCACCCGTGGGAGTTCATTCGGGGGCTCATCCACTCCGATGGCAGCCGGATCACCAATTGGACCGAGAAAGTGATCGGCGGACAACCCAAGCGGTACGAGTACCCTCGCTACTTCTTCACCAACTCGTCCGCCGACATCATCGGGCTCTTCACCGGCGCCCTCGACCGCGTGGGAGTCGACTGGAAGCCCTCGAACCAGTCGCGCACCGCGCAGAACATCTCCGTCGCCCGCAAGGCGTCCGTCGCGCTCATGGACGCTCACGTGGGTCCCAAGCACTGACGGTGTCAGTCGCCCAGCGCCGGGGGCCAGTTGAGGATCGTCTTCGGGCGGGGTGGCGCGTAGGTGCGGATCTTGGACGTGGTGAGGCCGAGGCGTACCAGGGATTCGGCGATGGTGACGGCGGCGCTGACGCCGTCGACGACGGGGACGCCGGTGCGGGCGACGACGCGTTCGGCGAGGCCGGCCATGCCGCCGCAGCCCAGGCAGATCACTTCGGCGCGGTCGTCCTCGACGGCGCGGACGGCCTGTTCGACGATGGCCTCGACGGTGGTCTCCTCGTCCTCCTCCAGGGCGAGGACGGGCAGGCCGCTGGCGCGGACCGAGGCGCAGCGGGCGGCGAGGCCGGCGATGTGGAGGCGTTCCTCGATGAGCGGGACGGTGCGGTCGAGGGTGGTGACGACGGAGTAGCTGCGGCCGAGGTACATCGCGGTGGTGGCGGCGGCTTCGGTGATGTCGACGACGGGGACGTCGAGGAGTTCCTGGAGTCCTTCGCGGCCGTGTTCTCCGTAGCCGGCCTGGATGACGGCGTCGAAGGGTTCGGGGTGGGCGCGGACGGTCTCCATGACGGCGACGGCGGCGAGGTAGCTCTCGTAGTTGCCTTCGACGGATTCGGCGCCGAAGGCGGGGGTGAGGGGGATGATCTCGGTGCCGGGCGAGGCCGCGGCGGCGGCCTGTTTGCCGATGGCTTCGGTGATCGAGGTCGTGGTGTTGACGTTGGCTACGAGGATGCGCATCGGGTGACTTTCGGTGGGAGGGGGTTCATTCGGCGGCGACGGCGATGGCCTCGCCGTCGACGTCCCTGAGGGGGGTCGTGCGGTCCGCGATCACGGCGTACACGGCGGCGCCGAGGATCGCGCCGACGAACCAGGAGAAGCCGGCGACGGCGTGGAAGGCGGGGAGCAGGGCGACGGCGACGGCGATGGCGGCGCTGGGGACGAAGGCGGCGACGGCGCGCGGGTTGAAGCCGTGGCGGTAGTGGTATTCGCCGGCGGGGTCCTCGGTGTAGAGGTCGGGGACGTTGACCTGGGACTTTCGCAGCAGCCAGTAGTCGGCCATGATCACGCCGAAGAGGGGGCCGAGGAGGGCGCCGAGTCCGCCGAGGAAGTAGTTGACGACGACGGGGCTGTTGTAGAGGTTCCAGGGCAGGATGAGCAGGCCGATGACGGCGCTGACGACGCCCGCGCGGCGGAAGTTCAGCTTGCGGGGGAAGAGGTCGATGAGGGCGTAGATCGGTGCGACGAAGTTGGCCAGCAGGTTGACCGCGACGGTGAGGGCGATGAGCGCCAGTGAGGCGATCACCAGGAGCGCCATGTTGGGGATGGTGCGGACGATGTCGGTGGGGCTGGTGATGACGCGGCCGTCGAGGGTGAACTGGGCGCCGCTGAGGGCGACGACGATGACGGCGAAGAACAGCATGTTCACGGGGATGCCGATGACGTTGCCTCGGACGATGGAGGCGCGGCTCTTGGCGGAGCGGGTGAAGTCGCAGAAGTTCAGGACGAAGGTGCCGTAGATGACGACCCATAGGGCGGCGGCCTGGAGGATCTGGAGCCACATCTCGCCGCCGGTGAGCGGGGTGTCGGTGGAGAAGGAGATGGTGCCGCCGGCGCGGACGAACATCCAGATCGCGAGGGCGCACATGGTGATCAGGGTGGTGGGGGCGGCGAAGGCCATGTAGCGGCGGATCATCTGCATGCCGTAGCTGACGATGACGAGCTGGACGGCCCAGAGGGCGAGGAAGGTGATCCAGCCGAGGGCGGACTGGCCGAGGAAGGAGGTGTCGTCGAGGGTGCGCAGGCCGGGGAACAGGGCGAGGAGGAGGGCGCCGAGGACGGTGGAGGCGAGGTAGGTCTGGATGCCGAACCAGGCGATGGCGACGATGCCGCGGACGGCGGCGGGGATCTTGGCGCCGCGGATGCCGAAGGCGATGCGGCTCATGACCGGGAAGGGGACGCCGGTCTTGTGGCCCATGAAGCCGGAGAGGGTGAGCAGGAGGAAGAGGAGGACGGAGGCGAGGACGAAGGCGGCGAGGATGCCCCAGACGTTGAGGCCGAGGGCGAAGAGGCCGATGGCGAAGGCGTAGTTGCCGAGGCTGTGGACGTCGTTGGCCCAGAGGGTGAAGACGTTGTAGGCGCCCCAGCGCCGGCCTTCCTTCTTGGTGGGGGCGAGGTCGTAGGTGTAGAGGACGGAGCTGGCGGTTGCGGTGTCGGGAGCGTCGGGGTTCCCGGTGTCGTTTCCGGGTCCGGTGGGCCGGGTGGCGTCCACGGCAGTCATCTGGGGCCCTCGCGTGTTCTCGGGGCCGCGGCGGGGTGACCGTGGGGGTGCGCTGCGACGGGGGGTGCGGCGCGTGACGGGGTTCCGGGGCGGCCGGTGGAGGTGACGGGCGGCAGGGGTTTCCGTGAAGTGGAAGTTTCCTTCCGCCGGACAGAACGTAGTTTTCGCCCGGAGGACCCGTCAAGAGCTCCAGAGCCGCCACTTCCGACTTGTGCGGACGCACGAGAGGACCCCGCCACCGAGGTCTGGTGGCGGGGTCCTTTTTGGTATACCGTCGCGGTCGCAGGTCGCCGCGGGTCAGCCGAGCGGGTCTCCGATGCGGTGCACCCGGACCAGGTTCGTCGAGCCCGAAACACCAGGCGGGGAACCGGCCGTGATCACCACGACGTCGCCCTTCGCGCAGCGTCCGATCCGCAGCAGTTCCTCGTCCACCTGGGCGACCATCGCATCCGTGGACTCGACGTGCGGGCCGAGGAAGGTCTCGACGCCCCACGTCAGGTTGAGCTGCGAGCGGGTCGCCGGGTCCGGGGTGAACGCCAGCAGCGGGATCGGCGAGCGGTAGCGCGAGAGCCGCCGCACGGTGTCGCCGGACTGGGTGAAGGCGACGAGGAACTTCGCGCCGAGGAAGTCGCCCATCTCGGCGGCGGCCCGGGCGACCGCGCCGCCCTGGGTGCGCGGCTTGTTCCGCTCGGTCAGCGGCGGCAGCCCCTTGGCGAGGACGTCCTCCTCGGCGGCCTCCACGATCCGGCTCATGGTACGGACGGTCTCGACCGGGAAGCGGCCGACGCTGGTCTCGCCGGAGAGCATCACCGCGTCCGTGCCGTCGATGACGGCGTTGGCCACGTCGGAGGCCTCGGCGCGGGTGGGGCGGGAGTTGTCGATCATCGAGTCGAGCATCTGGGTGGCGACGATGACCGGCTTGGCGTTCCGCTTGGCGAGCTTGACGGCGCGCTTCTGGACGATCGGGACCTGCTCCAGCGGCATCTCGACGCCCAGGTCGCCGCGGGCGACCATGATGCCGTCGAAGGCGGCGACGATCTCGTCGATGTTCTCGACCGCCTGCGGCTTCTCGATCTTGGCGATGACCGGGAGGCGGCGGCCCTCCTCGTCCATGATCCGGTGGACGTCCTCGATGTCCCGGGCGGAGCGGACGAAGGAGAGGGCGATGACGTCGGCGCCGGTGCGCAGCGCCCAGCGGAGGTCCTCGACGTCCTTCTCGGAGAGGGCGGGGACGGAGACGGCGACGCCCGGCAGGTTGAGGCCCTTGTGGTCGGAGACCATGCCGCCCTCGACGACCCGGGTGTGCACGCGGGGGCCGTCGACGGAGACGACCTCCAGGGTGACCCGGCCGTCGTCGACGAGGATGCGCTCCCCGGCGGTGACGTCGCCGGCGAGGCCGGTGTAGGTGGTGCCGCAGCCCTCGCGGTCGCCCTCCCGGGGTTCGACGGTGAGGGTGAACGCGTCGCCGCGTTCAAGGAGTACGGGTCCCTCGCGGAAGCGGCCGAGGCGGATCTTCGGGCCTTGAAGGTCGGCGAGGACGCCGACGCTGCGGCCGGTCTCGTCGGCCGCCTTGCGGACCCGCTGGTACCGCTCCTCGTGCTCGGCGTAGGTGCCGTGGCTGAGGTTGAGGCGGGCCACGTCCATGCCGGCCTCGACCAATGCCTTGATCTGGTCGTATGTCGCGGTGGCGGGTCCCAGGGTGCAGACGATTTTCGCTCGGCGCATGAGGCGAGCCTAGGGCCTTACCCATCAGTAGCCGGTGGGTCCGGCATGACTACTCAACAACCTTCCCATGAAACGTTGTTGACAAGACTTGAATCTGTGCGCCGGAGTGCTCCGATGAGCGTTTTCCGCGCCCCGGGAGCCGTCGTCTCAGAGTGCGGGCGGCAGCATCGTGAAGCGTGCGACGACCTCGGCGGTCACCGTCCGGCGCTGCGGCGCGAGGTCCAGCGCGGGGGCCGCGCCCGCCTCCTCCGCCGCGTACCCGACGGCCAGCGGATGGAAGCCGCCGCCCCTCGGCACGCCCGCCTCCGGCAGTCCGGCGTCCGACAGTTCGAGGAGTGAGCCGAGCGAGGTGCCGAGCGCCTCCGCGTAGGACCGGGCCCGCCGCACGGCCTCCGCCACCGCGAGCCGGCGGGCCTCGGCGTACGCCTCCGAGTCCGGGCGCAGCTCCCACCACGGCCCGTCCACCTCCGTCTGGTCCCGGTCCGCGAGGGCCGGCACCAGTTCGCCGAGGACCGTGAAGTCGGTCAGCTCGACCGTGATCCGGACCTGTCCCCGGTAGGCGCGGACCTGCTCGCCGCGCTGCCGGCGGGACTGCTCGGGGGCGATCGAGAAGCCTCCGGTCTCCAGCTTCCGCACCGCCTCCCCGCGCGCCCTGATGAGGTCGAGGACCTCGGCGTTGCGGCGGGTGAGGTCGGCGAGGACGGCGGCGCGGTCGGTGCCCCGGGCGGAGACGGCGAGCCAGAACCGGGCCAGTTCGGGCTCGACTTCGAGGCGGCCCTCGCCCCGGACCGTCACCTGCGGCGCCTGGGGGGTGGGGTGGGTGTGCGTCACGGCGGGCTCCTCCGGTCCGGGAATCGGTGGCATACGAACACTTTCCCACTCCGTAACCCGAAAGAGCTGTTCCGGCAGGGGCGTCTGAGCCAGAATCTACGCGCGTTGTGCACCTGCGACAGCGCCACGGACACCGAGGAGTACACACATGCCGCTGAACCGCCGGACCTTCCTGGAGAGCTCCGCCGCCCTCGGAGCCGGGGCCGCCCTCACCGCCGGGACCGCCGCCCCCGCCGCCGCGGCCCAGGAACGCCGGCCCAAGCCGGCCAAGCGGTACTCCTTCACCGTCATGGGCACCACCGACCTGCACGGCAACGTCTTCAACTGGGACTACTTCACGGACAAGGAGTTCGACGACAAGGCCCACAACGACGTCGGCCTCGCCAAGATCTCCACCCTGGTGAACCGCGTCCGCGCCGAGCGGGGCCGCCGCAACACCCTCCTCATCGACGCCGGCGACACCATCCAGGGCACCCAGCTCTCGTACTACTACGCCAAGATCGACCCGATCACGCAGGCCGGCGGCCCGGTCCACCCCATGGCCCAGGCCATGAACGCCATCGGCTACGACGCCGCCGCGCTCGGCAACCACGAGTTCAACTACGGCATCCCCGTGCTGCGGAAGTTCGAGGAGCAGTGCGACTTCCCGCTGCTCGGCGCCAACGCGCTCGACGCGAGGACGCTGCGCCCCGCCTTCCCCCCGTACAGCATCCACCGGCTGCGCACCCCGCACGGCAAGGACGTCCGGGTCGCGGTGCTCGGCCTGACCAACCCCGGCATCGCCATCTGGGACAAGGCCAACGTCACCGGCAAGATGGTCTTCCCCGGCCTGGAGGAGCAGGCCGCGAAGTGGGTGCCGAAGCTGCGCTCGATGGGCGCCGACGTCGTGGTCGTCTCCGCGCACTCCGGCTCCAGCGGCACGTCCTCCTGGGGTGACCAGCTCCCCCACGTCGAGAACGCCGCCGGCCTCGTCGCCGAGCAGGTCCCCGGCATCGACGCGATCCTCGTCGGCCACGCCCACACCGAGATCCCCGAGTACCGGATCGCGAACAAGGAGACCGGCAAGGAGGTCGTCCTCTCCGAGCCGCTGAAGTGGGGCCAGCGCCTCACCCTCTTCGACTTCGACCTGGTGTGGGAGAAGGGCCGCTGGACGGTGGAGAAGGCCGCCGCCCAGGTCCTCAACTCCAACACCGTGGAGGAGGACCCGGAGATCACCGGCCTGCTCGCCGACGAGCACCGGAAGGTCGTGGCGTACGTCAACACCGTCATCGGCACCTCCACCACCGCCATGACCACGGCCGACGCGCCGTGGAAGGACGAGCCGATCATCGACCTGATCAACGTCGTCCAGGCCGAGACGGTGAAGGCGGCGCTGGCCGGCGGCCCGCACGCCGCCCTGCCGGTGCTCTCCCAGGCGTCCTGCTTCTCCCGGACCGCCCGCATCCCGGCCGGCGAGATCACCATCAAGGACGCCGCCGGGCTCTACCCCTTCGAGAACACCCTGGAGGCCCGCCTGATGACGGGCGCCCAGCTGAAGGAGTACCTGGAGTACTCGGCGAAGTACTACGTCCAGACGCCGGCGGGCGCCCCCGTCGACACCGCGAAGCTCACCAACGCGGACAACACCCCGGACTACAACTACGACGCCGTGTACGGGCTCGCCTACGAGATCGACATCGCCAAGCCGGTGGGGCAGCGGATCACCGGCCTGACCTTCGAGGGCAAGCCGCTCGACCCGGCCGCGAAGTTCGTCCTCGCCGTCAACAACTACCGCGCCAGCGGCGGCGGCGCGTTCCCGCACGTCGCCAAGGCCGAGCAGCTGTGGGCGAACTCCGACGAGATCCGCAACACGATCATCCAGTGGGTGCAGGCCAAGGGCACGGTCGACCCCGCGCAGTTCGCGTCGGTGGACTGGAAGCTGACCCGGGACGGCGTCCCGGTCCTCTAGACCTCAGTGCTCCACGAGAGGCGTCAGCTTCCGTTCCTGGGACGGGATGCTCGGCGCCTCTCGCGCGTCCAGGCCGAAGCTGGTGAAGGCGGTCCGGCGCGGCAGCGGGTACGGCTCCTTCCCGGTGACCGCGTTGAGGATCACCGCGCTGCGCCAGGCGGCGAGACCCAGGTCGGGGGCGCCCACGCCGTGCGTGTGGCGCTCCGCGTTCTGCACGTACACGGAGCCGGTCACCGACGGGTCGAGGACCAGCCGGTACCGCTCGTCGATCCGCGCCCGGCCCGCCGAGTCGTGCCGCAGGTACGGGTCGAGGCCGGCGAGCATCCGGTCGACCGGGCGCTCGCGGTAGCCGGTGGCGAGGACCACGGCGTCCGTGGTGAGGCGGGAGCGGCTGCCCTGCTGGACGTGCTCCAGGTGCAGTTCGACCTGCGTGGTGGCGACCCGGCCCGCCGTGCGGACCCGGACGCCGGGGGTGAGGACGGCGTCCGGCCAGCCGCCGTGCAGGGTGCGGCGGTACAGCTCGTCGTGGATGGCGGCGATGGTCTCCGCGTCGATACCCTTGTGCAACTGCCACTGCCGGGGCACCAGTTCACCCCGGACGGGCTCGGGCAGGGCGTGGAAGTAGCGGGTGTAGTCGGGCGTGAAGTGCTCCAGGCCCAGCTTCGAGTACTCCATCGGCGCGAACGCCTCGGTGCGGGCGAGCCAGCTGATCCGCTCGGCGCCGGCCGGCCGGGCCCGGAGCAGGTCGAGGAAGACCTCGGCGCCGGACTGGCCGGAGCCGATGACGGTGACGTGCCCGGCGCGCAGCAGCGCCTCGCGGTGGGTCAGGTAGTCGGCGGAGTGGAAGACGGGGACGCCGGGGGCGTCGGCGAGCGGGCGCAGCGGTTCGGGGACGTACGGCTCGGTGCCGACGCCGAGGACCACGTTGCGGGTGTAGGCGCGGCCGAGGGCGGCGGCCTCGCCGTCGGGGTCGAGCTGGGTGAAGTCGACTTCGAACAGCTTGCGTTCGGGGTTCCAGCGGACGGAGTCGACCTGGTGGCCGAAGTGGAGTCCGGGCAGCCGCTCGCTGACCCAGCGGCAGTAGGCGTCGTACTCGGCGCGCTGGATGTGGAACTTCTCGGCGAAGTAGAAGGGGAAGAGGCGTTCGCGGCTGCGGAGGTAGCTGAGGAAGGACCAGGGGCTGGCGGGGTCGGCGAGGGTCACCAGGTCGGCCAGGAAGGGGACCTGGAGGGTGGCGCCGTCGATGAGGAGACCGGGGTGCCAGTGGAAGGCGGGGCGCTGCTCGAAGAAGGTGGCGGCGAGTCCGCCGGGGACGCCGTGGGCGAGGGCGGCGAGCGAGAGGTTGAACGGGCCGATGCCGACGCCCACCAGGTCGTGCGGGCGGTCGAGGTCCTGCTGGGGGGTGCTGCCGGTCATCGGTCGGTGTCGCCTTCCGCGAGTTCCACGAGGGAGATGAGCTGGGCCAGGTCGTCGGGGGTGGTGTGGGGATTGAGGAGGGTGGCCTTGAGCCAGAGCCGGCCGTCCGCCTCGGCGCGGCCGAGGACGGCCTGGCCGCCGGTCAGGAGGGTGCGGCGGATCCGGGCGACCCGGGCGTCGTCGGCTCCGGCGGGGCGCAGCAGGACGGTGGTGAGGACGGGCCGGTCCCGCAGTTCCAGGCCGGGGGACTTCTCCACCAGGTCGGCGAGGTCCTGGGCGCGTTCCATGCAGAGGTCGACGAGGGTGCCGAGGCCGGTGCGGCCGAGGGCGCGGAGGGTGACGGCGGCCTTGAGCACGTCGGGGCGGCGGGTGGTGCGCGGGGAGCGGCCGAGGAGGTCGGGGAGGCCGGCGTCGGTGTCGTCGCCGGCGTTGAGGTAGGCGGCGGTGTGGCCGAGGGCGGCGAGGTCGGCGGGGTCGCGGACGGCGAGGAGGCCGGCGGCGACCGGCTGCCAGCCGAGTTTGTGCAGGTCGAGGGTGACGGTGCGGGCCCGGTCCAGGCCGGCGAGGAGGTGCCGGTGGGTGCGGCTGAGGAGGAGCGGGCCGCCGTAGGCCGCGTCGGTGTGGAGGTCGGCGCGGTGGGCGGCGCAGACGTCGGCGAGTGCGGGCAGCGGGTCGATCAGGCCCTCGTCGGTCGTGCCGGCGGTGGCGGTGAGGAGGACGGGTCCGTCGAGGCGGGCGAGGGTGGCGGCCACCGTCTCGGGGTCGAGGACGCCGCGCGGGGTGGGGACGGTGACGGGTTCGGGGAGGCCGAGGAGCCAGGCGGCGCGGCGGACGGAGTGGTGGGCGTTGGCGCCGGTGACGGTGGTGAGGCGGGGGCCGTGGCGTTCGCGGGCGAGGAGGAGGGCGAGCTGGTTGGACTCGGTGCCGCCGGTGGTGACGAGCGCGTCGGGGCGGGTCGCGCGGGGGAAGACCTCGGCGGCGAGGGCGGCGGTGACCTCGGTCTCCAGGGCGGAGGCGGCGGGGGCCTGGTCCCAGGAGTCCATCGACGGGTTGAGGGCGCTCGCGGCGAGGTCGGCGGCGGCGGCGAGGGCGAGCGGCGGGGTGTGGAGGTGGGCGGCGCACAGCGGGTGGGCGGGGTCGGCGGCGCCGGCGGCGACGAGGTGGACGAGGGTGCGCAGGGCCTCGTCCTGTCCGGTGCCGGTCTCGGGGAGGACGTCGCCGAGGGTGGCGCGGACGCGTGCGGTGACGGCCGCGGGTCCGCCGGCCGGGAGCGGGCCGCCGCGTTCGTCGGCGCCGGTGCGCAGGGCGTCCAGGGCGATGCCGAGGAGCCTGCTGAGCGGGGTGGGCTGGGCGGCGAGGGGTGGCGGGGGTGCGGCACGCATGGACGACAGCGTGCCGGGGGGTGCGGGGCCGTGTCCGGCGTCCGCGGTGACGTGACCCGAACGGGGGACGTGCGGCTTGCGTGCTGCCGGGGCCCGGCGCGGTGGGGTGCGCGCCGGGCCGGGCGGGGTCAGCTCGCGCGGACGCGGAGGGCGCGGGCGAGGTCGTCGAGCTGGTCGACGAGCTTGCGGTGGAGGGCGGGGATCATGGTGCCGTCGGCGAGCCGGCGTTCGCCGAGGGCGAGGGCGTCGGCGTCGATCGCGTACGCGGGGAAGGCGTGGCGGCCGGCGGCCTCGGCCATGGCGGGGCCGCGGCGGTCGCCGAGGGCGATGGCGGCGTCGTAGAAGCGCTCCACGTACTCCTGGAGGAGGTCGGCCTGTTCGGGCTGCCAGAAGCCGAGGGCGGTGGCGGTGAACAGGTAGTTCGACAGGTCGTCGGAGTCGAACATGGCGGCCCAGGCGGTGGCCTTGGCGGCCGGGTCGGGGAGGGCGGCGCGGCAGCGGGCGGCGCCTTCCTGGCCGGTGGCGCTGGGGTCGCGGGCCAGTTCGGCGGCGATGGCGGCCTCGTCGGTGGCGCCGAGGACGGCGAGCCGGGCGAGGATCCGCCAGCGGAGCTCGGGGTCGAGTTCGGGGCCGCCGTGGACGGTGCCCTCGTCGAGCCAGCTGGCGATCTGGTCGGGGGTGGTGGCGCTGTCGATCAGGGCGCGGACGGCGGTGAGGCGCAGGCCGGGTTCCTCGCCGTCCTCGGTGCGGCGGAGGAAGGAGCGGGCGATCTCGCGGACGGCGGCGAGGGCGGCGGGGCGGTCCCCGGCGGGGACGTACCGGTCGGCGATCTGCTGCCGGGCGAAGGCGAGGACGCCCTGGACGATGGCGAGTTCGGACTCCTCGGGGAGGTGGGCGCGGGCGATCTCCAGGTAGTCGGCGGGGGCCAGTTCGCCGTCGCGGACCATGTCGCGCAGGGCGTTCCACACCACGGCCCGGGTGAGCGGGTCGGGGATGCGGGAGAGGCCGCGGAGGGCGGACTCCTCGGAGACCTCGTCGAAGCGGAGCTTGGCGTAGCTGAGGTCGCCGTCGTTGAGGACGACGAGGTCGGGGCGGGGGCCGGTGAGGCGGGCGGGCTCCTGCTGGGGGACGTCGAGGAGGAGGTGCTCGCGCAGGGAGAGTTCGCCGTCGGGGCGGCGGTCGTAGAGGCCGGCCCGGATGCGGTGGGGGCGGCTGCCGGCGCGGTCGACGGCGAGCTCCCAGCGGTTGCCCTCGCCGGTGAGGCGGGGGGTGAGGGTGTCGGCGCCGGTAGTGCGGAGCCACTGTTCGGCCCAGGTGTGGACGTCGCGGTCGGTGGCGGCGGCGAGGTTGTCGATGAAGTCGGCGAGGGTGGCGTTGCCGAACTTGTGGCGCTTGAAGTGGATGTTGAGGCCGGCGAGGAAGTCGGTCTCGCCGAGCCAGGCGACGAGCTGGCGGAGGGCGGAGGCGCCCTTGGCGTAGGAGATGCCGTCGAAGTTGAGGAGGGCGGAGGCGGTGTCGGGGACGGCCTCGGGGTCGGGGGCGACGGGGTGGGTGGAGGGGCGCTGGTCGGCGTCGTACCCCCAGGCCTTGCGGGCGACGCCGAAGTCGATCCAGGTGTCGGCGAAGAGGTCGGAGCAGGCTTCGTTGACGGTCTGGTAGCCCATGTACTCGGCGAAGGACTCGTTCAGCCAGATGTCGTCCCACCAGCGGAGGGTGACGAGGTCGCCGAACCACATGTGGGCCATCTCGTGGGCGATGACCATGGCGCGGGTCATCCGCTCGGTGGCGGTGACGGCGGAGCGGAAGACGAACTCGTCGCGGAAGGTGACGAGGCCGGGGTTCTCCATGGCGCCGGCGTTGAACTCGGGGACGAACGCCTGGTCGTAGGAGTCGAAGGGGTAGGGCTCGTCGAACTTCTCGTGGTAGCGGTCGTAGCACGCCGTGGTGACGGCGAGGATCTCGTCGGCGTCGGCGTCGAGGTACGGCGCGAGGGAGCGGCGGCAGTGGAGGCCGAAGGGCAGCCCGGCGTGCTCGGTGCGGACGGAGTGCCAGGGGCCGGCGGCGACGCAGACGAAGTAGGTGGAGAGCGGCGGGGTGGTGGCGGCGGTCCAGCGGCCGTTCCCCTGGTGCTCGGTGATGCCGTTGGAGAGGACGGTCCAGCCCTCGGGGGCGGTGACGGCGACGTCGAAGACGGCCTTGAGGTCGGGCTGGTCGAAGGCGGCGAAGACGCGCTGGACGTCCTCCATGAAGAGCTGGGTGTAGACGTAGGACTCGCCGTCGGTGGGGTCGAGGAAGCGGTGCATGCCCTCGCCGGTGTGCGAGTAGCGCATGGTGGCGGTGACGGTGAGCTCGTGCTCGCCGGCGGTGAGGGCGAGCGGGACGCGGTTCTCGTGGAGGGCCGCGGGGTCGAGGGGCTTTCCGTCGAGGGTGACGGAGTGCAGGGTGTCCGGCTTGATCTCGACGAAGGTGTCCCCGGCGGCGCGGGCGGTGAAGCGGATGCGGCTGGTGGACCCGAAGGTCTCGTCGCCGCCGGTGAGGTCGAGGTCCACCGCGTAGTGGTGGACGTCGAGCAGCTGGGCACGGGTCTGCGCTTCGTCGCGCGTCAGTACGGACATGGGCCCTATGCTGCCCGATCGCCCGGTCGGCGGGCAGGGGTGGTGCGGAAGCGGGCGGCGGCGGGGTCAGGCGCGGCCGGTGCCGTCGAGGTGGGCGAAGGCGGCGGTGATCCGGGGGCGGTCGTATCCGGCGGGTCCCGCGGCGCCGCTGGAGACGAGGGCGGCGAGCAGCAGCCGGGCCTTGGCGGGGTCGAGCGGTCCGGCGGGGATCAGGCCGTGGTGCAGGAGGTCGTGTTCGGAGCCGGGGCCGCGGTAGGTGTCGCTGAGGAGGGTGCCGGAGCCGGTGCGGGAGGCGAGGACGACGGGGATGCGGCGGGCGAGGCGGGCGAGGGGTTCGACGAGCCGGGCGGGGGCGTGGCCGGCGCCGAAGGCGGCGACGACGAGGCCGTGGAAGCGGTCGTCGACGGCGTCGAGGAGTTCGCCGCGGTCGCCGAGGGTGAGGGTGACGAGGGCGATCCGGACGGCGGGGTCGTAGCGGAGCCGGCAGGGCGTGGTGGGCACGGCGGGGCGGAGCAGGATCCGGGGGGTGCCCTCGACGACGGTGCCGAGGGGGCCGGCGCCGGGCGAGGCGAAGGTGGCGGTGGAGGTGGTGTGGGTCTTGCGGGCGTGCCGGGCGGCGTGGATCTCGTCGTTGAGGACGACGAGAACGCCGAGGCCGCGGCAGGCGGGGTCGGCGGCGACGGCGAGCGCGGCGGCGAGGTTGGCGGGGCCGTCGGCGCCGGGCAGGTCGGGGCGGCGCATGGCGCCGGTGACCACGACGGGGGCCCGGTCGGTGCGGCAGAGCAGGTCGAGGAGGAAGGCGGTCTCCTCCAGGGTGTCGGTGCCCTGCACGACGACGGCGCCGGAGCCGTCGGCGACGGTCCGGTCGATCTCGGCGGCGAGGGCGGCGAGGTCCTCGGGGGTGAGCGAGGAGGAGGGGAGGCGGCGGAAGTCGCGCAGGTCGACGTCGTCGGGGGCGCCGAGGCCGGCGAGGACCTCGGTGCCGCTGAGGCGGCCGAGTTCGCCGCCCCGGGCGGAGATGGTGCCGCCGAGGGTGAAGACCGTGACGCGGGTCATCAGCGTGCTCCGTCCGCGATCGTCTCGTGGTGGCGGATGACCTCGGCGATGATGAAGTTGAGCAGTTTCTCCGCGAAGGCCGGGTCGAGCTTGGCGCTCTCGGCGAGCTCCCGCAGCCGGGCGATCTGGCGGGCCTCGCGGGCGGGGTCGGCGGGCGGCAGCTGGTGCGCGGCCTTGAGGACGCCGACCTGCTGGGTGCACTTGAAGCGTTCGGCGAGCATGTGGACGACGGCGGCGTCGATGTTGTCGATCGACTCGCGCAGCCGGGTCAGCTCGGCGCGGACGGCGGGGTCGATGTCGCTGGAGTCGTTCCTGGTGTCGCTCGTGTCGCTCATGGTCAGCGAGCTTAGACGGAGTCCCCGGCGATGGTGGGCGGGTGTTCGGGATCCGGGACCCGGTCGCTCCAGCCGCCGTGGACGGCGCGGCCCTGCTGTTCGCGGAAGCGGACGGGGGCGAGTCCGACCCTTCGGGTGAACAGCCGGGAGAAGTAGGCGGGGTCGTCGTAGCCGACGCGGCGGGCGACGGCGGCGACGGGCAGCTCGGTGGCGGCGAGGAGTTCCTTGGCGCGGCCGAGGCGGACGGTGAGCAGGTAGTCCTTGGGGCTGCGGCCGGCGGCGCGGCGGACGGCGGCGCGGAGTTCGGCGGCGGTCATGCCGTGCCGGGCGGCGTGTTCGGCGACGGAGTACGGCTGGAAGGCGTCGCGGGCGAGGCGGGTGAGGACGGGGTCGCCGTCGGCGTCGGTGTCGGCGCGGGCGCGGCGCAGGGCGACGAGGAGTTCGTGGACGGCGGCGGCGGTCTCGACCTCCAGCAGCGGGTTGCCGGGGCGGGCGGCGCGGGCGATGCGGCCGACGGCGGCGCGGGCGGGAGCGGCGTCGGCGAGGGGGACGACGGGCCGGTCGGGTTCGATGTAGCCGAGTTCGGTGTAGGTGGCGGCGGCGGGGCCGGTGAAGTCGACGAAGGACTCGTCCCAGCCGGTGGCGGGGTCGGCGCCGTAGTGGTGGGGGACGCCGGGGGTGAGCCAGAGGAGGGCGGGGGCGGTGACGGGGGTGGTGCGGCCGTCGGCGGAGCGGTACCAGCCGCGGCCGGCGGAGACGACGACGGCGACGTGGTGGTCGAGGGTGCGGGGGCCGACGACGGGGAGCCGGCCGTGCTGGAGTCCGACGCCGAGGCAGACGAGGCCGAGGCGGTGGTGGACGGGTCCGGGCGTGAAGTAGCGCATCCAGGTGTGGTACATGCCCGTGCCTTCCGTAACGTCCAAACTGCGACGATCTTTGTCCATGGACCGGTCCGCCGCCAGGGGGTGAGGGTGGGGCCATGAGCACGTTCGCTGTGGGTGACGAGGACTTCCTGCTCGACGGGCGGCCGGTGCGGCTGCTGTCGGGGGCGCTGCACTACTTCCGGGTGCACGAGGGGCACTGGGCGCACCGGCTGGGGATGCTGCGGGCGATGGGCCTGGACTGCGTGGAGACGTACGTGCCGTGGAACCTGCACGAGCCGGAGCCGGGCCGGTTCGCGGATCCGGAGGCGCTGGGCCGCTTCCTGGACGCGGTGGCGGCGGCGGGGCTGCGGGCGGTCGTGCGGCCGGGGCCGTACATCTGCGCCGAGTGGGAGAACGGCGGGCTGCCGCACTGGGTGACCGGGCCGCTGGGGCGGCGGGTGCGGACGAGGGATCCGGAGTTCCTGGCGCCGGTGGAGCGCTGGTTCCGGCGGCTGCTGCCGCAGGTGGTGGCGCGGCAGGTGGACCGGGGCGGGCCGGTGGTGCTGGTGCAGGTGGAGAACGAGTACGGGAGTTACGGGAGTGACGCCCGCTATCTGGAGTGGCTGGCGGGGCTGCTGCGGGAGTGCGGGGTGTCGGTGCCGCTGTTCACGTCGGACGGGCCGGAGGACCACATGCTGACGGGCGGTTCGGTGCCGGGGGTGCTCGCGACGGCGAACTTCGGGTCGGGCGCGGCGGACGGCTTCGCGGTGCTGCGCCGGCACCGGCCGTCGGGGCCGCTGATGTGCATGGAGTTCTGGTGCGGCTGGTTCGACCACTGGGGCACGGAGCACGCGGTGCGGGACGCGGCGGACGCGGCGCGGGCGCTGCGGGAGGTCCTGGAATGCGGGGCGTCGGTGAACGTCTACATGGCGCACGGGGGCTCGAACTTCGGCGGCTGGGCGGGGGCGAACCGGTCCGGGGAGCTGCACGACGGGCGGCTGCTGCCGACGGTGACCTCGTACGACTACGACGCCCCGGTGGACGAGTGGGGCCGGCCGACGGAGAAGTTCCACCGCTTCCGGGAGGTGCTGGCGGGGTACGCGGCGGGGCCGCTGCCGGAGGTGCCGGAGCCGCCGGCCCGGCTGGCGGCTCCGGTGCGGGCGGGCTTCGCGGAGTGGGCGCCGCTGGGCGCGGTCCTGGAGGTGCTGGGCGGGGCGGAGGTGGAGTCCGGGGTGCCGCCGGCCTTCGAGGAGCTGGGCGTGGACCGGGGTCTGGTGCGGTACCGCTGCGCGGTGCCGGGGCCGCGGCAGCCGTATCCGCTGCGGGTGACGGGGCTGCGGGACCGGGCGCAGGTGTGGGTGGACGGCGTCTTCGCGGGGGTGCTGACGGAGGAGGACGCGGTGCTTCCGGAGCCGGTGGCGGGTCCGGCGGTGGTGGAGCTGTGGGTGGAGTCGCTGGGCCGGGTGAACTACGGGCCGCGGCTGGCGGAGCCGAAGGGGATCACCGGCGGGGTGCTGCACGAGCGGCAGTACGTGCACGGGGTACGGGCCCGGGGGCTGCGGCTGGACGCGTTCACGGCGGAGGCGGTGGGCCGGGTGCCGTTCGGGGAGGTCCGGGAGCGGGGCGGCCGGGGTTTGTACCGGGCGTCGGTGGAGGTCGCGGGCGCCGGGGACGCGGAGCTGCGGCTGCCGGGCGCGGGGCGGGGCTTCGTGTGGGTGAACGGCTTCTGCCTGGGCCGGTACTGGCCGGCGGCGGGGCCGCAGGAGGGGCTGTTCGTGCCGGGGCCGGTGCTGCGGGAGGGCGCGAACGAGGTGTGGGTGCTGGAGGTGGAGCCGGCGGACGGCGCGGGGCCGGGGGGTGTGGAGCTGGGCTGAGGGGACGTACGGGGAAGGGCCCCGGGGCGCTGTGCCGCCCCGGGGCCCGGTCCGTGGGGGGGTTACAGCGTGGCCGCGGCGGACTTGATGGCGGCGGCGAAGGTCGAGACCTCCGTGTAGACGCCGGGGTAGCCGGCCCGGGCGCAGCCCTCGCCCCAGCTCACGATGCCGACCTGGATCCAGGCGCCGGCGTTGTCCTTGCGGAACATGGGGCCGCCGGAGTCGCCCTGGCAGGTGTCGACGCCGCCCTGGGTGTAGCCGGCGCAGATCTCCTCGGAGGGCACGAGGTCGCTGCCGTACGCGGCCTGGCAGGAGGCATCCGAGACGAAGGGCACGTTGGCCTTGAGCAGGTAGCGCTGCTGGGCGCCGCCCTCGCGGGCCGCGCCCCAGCCTGCCACGGTGAAGGTGCCGCTGTTGTAGGCGGTGGTCTCGGCGATCTTCAGGGTGGGCAGCGAGGTGATGGGGCTGGCGAGCTTGATGAGCGCCCAGTCCTTGCCCTTGCCGTTGTAGCCGGGGGCCTGGAGGACCTTGGTGGAGCGGACCTTGATGGCGCTGCTCGACTGGAGGTCGACGACGCCGGCGGTGGCGGTGATGGAGGTGTTGTTGCCGGAGCCGCTGACGCAGTGGGCGGCGGTGAGGACGATCTGCGGGGTGAGCAGGGAGCCGCCGCAGCCCATGGAGAGCCGGACCATCCAGGGGAACTCGCCCTGGGCGGCGCGGGTGCCGCCGACGACCGGCGTGGGGGCGGCGGTGGCGGTGGAGACGGGCTGGAGGCTGAGGGCGGCGAGGGCGACGGCGCCCGCGGCGGCGAGTTTCTGCAGGGTGCGGACGAGCCGGTTCTTCTTCTGCACGGTCTGCCTTCTCTCGTGGGGGGTTCAGGCATGGGGGGTTGCGGGCCTCGGCGGCGGTGCGCGCACGGGTCACCGGCCGGAGGCTCGGAGTGACATGCGCCCGTCAAGGCACGTCCGGATTATGGACAGCTCCCAACTGCCGCCACAAGGAAGCCTTTTCGGCCAGACGCCACGGCAGGACCGTACAGTGGGACGCGAGGGGGATCGCCCATGACGGACCGGGACAGGGCCGACCGGGTCGGCCGGGACACCCACGGGGTGGAGCACGGCTTCCCCCACCGGGAGGCCGTACGGGCCTCGCTCACCGCCCTCTACCGGCGCCTCGGCCCCGCCGGAATCGGCCGGTACGCGACCAGCGTGACCGCCTCCGACGTGGCCCTCTCCCCCGGCGAGGACCCCGGCGCCGGCGCCGTCCGGGTGGCCGGCGTCCTGGTGCGCCACCTGCGCCTGCCGCAGGCCCCGGTCACGGTGGCGTTCCGGCGGATGGAGCACGCCGCCACCGTCGAACCCGCCGCCCGGAGCGGGTACTCCGTCGAGCTCAACGAGCGCTTCCGGCGCCGCCCCCGCGACATCGGCGCCGCCCTCGCCCACGAACTCGCCCACGTCCTCCTCCACCGCCTCGGCCTGGGCTTTCCCGACACCGGGCGGAACGAGATCCTCACCGACGTGACCACCGCCTACCTCGGCGCGGGCTGGCTGCTTCTCGACGCCTTCCGGCAGGACGGCGCCGAGAGCCAGAAGCTCGGCTACCTCACCCCGGAGGAGTTCGGCTGGGTGCTCGCGCAGCGGGCCGGCGTCTTCGGCGAGGACCCCTCCCCCTGGTTCACCAGCGCCGCCGCGTACGAGGCGTGGCGGCGCGGCCGCGCCGAGGCCGACCGCGAGCGCCGGCTGCCCCCGCTGGCCGGTGCCCCCTGGACCGACCGCCGCCGCTACGCCCGGGACCGGCGCCTGGGCCGGGCCGCGCCCGGCGCCCCGTACGCCTTCGACGGCGGCACCCCGGCGACCGGCGTCGCCTTCCCCTGCCCGGTCTGCCGGCAGCGGCTGCGCGTCCCCGCCGGACGCCGGCTGCGGGCCCGCTGCCGGCTGTGCGGGACGGTCCTCGACTGCGCCGGGTGAGAGAAAATCCGAGCACGTCAGAGGCGGCGCGGCGACAATACGGACATGGAGCGAACGTTCGACGACCTGGTGGCGGAGGCCGAAGCGGCCCCGATGGAGGGCTGGGACTTCTCCTGGCTCGACGGAAGGGCCACCGAGCAACGCCCCTCGTGGGGCTATCAGCGGCTGCTCGGCGCGCGGCTGGCCCGGGCCTCGGCCGCCCTCGACATCCAGACCGGCGGCGGCGAGGTGCTCGCCGGGGCCGGTCCGCTGCCGCTGCTGACCGCCGCCACCGAGTCCTGGCCGCCGAACGTGGCGAAGGCGACCCGCCTGCTGCACCCGCTCGGCGCGGTCGTCGTCCACGACGAGGACGAGCCGCCGCTGCCCTTCGGCGACGCCGCCTTCGACCTGGTCGCCAGCCGCCACCCGGTGACCGTCTGGTGGGAGGAGATCGCGCGCGTCCTGCGGCCCGGCGGCACCTACTTCTCCCAGCAGGTCGGCCCCGCCAGCGTCTTCGAGCTGGTCGAGTACTTCCTCGGACCGCAGCCGGAGCACGTCCGCCGCGCCCGGCACCCCGAGGACGCGCGGCGGGACGCCAAAGCGGCCGGCCTGGAGGTGGTGGACCTGCGGGCGGAGTCGCTGCGCACCGAGTTCCTGGACGTGGGCGCGGTGGTGTGGTTCCTCCGCAAGGTGATCTGGATGGTGCCGGGCTTCACGGTCGACGCGTACCGCGACCGGCTCCGCACCCTGCACGAACGGATCACCGCCGAGGGCCCCTTCGTCGCGCACACCACCCGCTTCCTCATCGAGGCCCGCAAGCCCTGACCGGGGTCCGGGACGAAGGTGCGCCGGAAGCGGACGGACGGTCAGGATGGGGGCATGAGCACGCTGTTCGAGGCGATCGCCGGCGGGGACGAGGACGCGGTCGTCCGCGCCCTGCGCGCCGGGGCCGGCGCCGAGGCCGCCGACGACAACGGGGAGACCGCCCTCTACCGGGCGGCGGTCGCCGACGAGCCCGGGATCGTCCGGCTGCTGCTCGCCGCCGGCGCCGACCCGGGGCGGCCGAGCGGTTCCGGCGGCGGCGACCTGCCGCTGTGCGGGGCGGCCTGCGGCGGGCACGCCGGGACGGTACGGGCGCTGCTCGCGGCGGGCGCCGACCCCGACCAGGAGGAGGAGTTCGGCTTCACCGCGCTCGCCTGGGCGGTCCGGCTCGGCCACGCGGAGACCGTACGGACCCTGCTCGACCACGGCGCCGACCCCGGCCGCCCCGGCCCCGACGGCCTCACCCCGCTGACCGCCGCCGCCCGGCGCGGCTCGACCGCCTGCGTACGGGCGCTGCTCGACCACGGCGCGCCGGACGCGGAGGCGGCGCTGCGGGAGGCGCGGCGCTGGATCGGCGTCGACATAGCGGCCGAGCTGCGGCGCGGACTGGTCGCGGAGCACGACAGCGGCGACACGTACGAGGCGGTGGTCCGGCGGGTCCGCGAGGACGGCGGCGTGACCGTCGTCGTCGAACTGCTGCGGGAGGACGGCCGGCCCGGGCGCGGCGACGAGCGGCAGACCGGGCACGCGGCCGTCGCGACCCTGCTGGAGGCGGCGCTCGGCCGGCGCGTCCCTGCCGAGGAGCTGGCGGCGCGGGCGCTGCGCCGCGGCGACCCGGAGCTCGACGACTGGACGACCGCCGTGGACGCGCTCGCCGGGCGGGCCGACGAGGAGACCTTCGTGGCGGCGGCCGGCTGGTGCGCCGACCGCGATCCGCTGCGGCGGGCGTTCGGCGCGCGGGTCCTCGGCGCGCTGCCGGGGTTCGCGGCGAGCGCGGTGCCGGTGCTGCGGCGGCTGGCCGCGGAGACGGCGGGCCCCGCGCGGGAGCCGCTGCTGTCGGTGGTGACGGCGCTCGGGGCGTGCGCGGACCCGGCGGCGGTGCCGGAGCTGCTGGGCGCCGCGGCCCACCCGGACCCGGAGGTGCGGCGGGCGGCGGCGGGGGCGCTGGCGGGACTGGTGCCGGCCGGCGACATGGACGCGCTCGGGGTGCTGCTCGCGCTGAGCCGGGACGGGGACGCGCGGGTGCGGGACTGGGCGGTGCTGGCCCTGGCCGAACTGCCGGACGACACGCCGCTGGTGCGGGAGGCGCTGGCGGAGCGGCTCGCCGACCCCGACCCGGAGACGGCGGCGGAGGCGGCGCGCGGGCTCGCGATCCGGCAGGACCCGCGGGCGGTGGACGCGCTGGCGGCGGTCCTCGCGGACGGCGACCCGGACGGCGCGCCCCGCGAGACGGCGCTGGCGGCCCTGGAGTTCGTGCGGGACGCCCGGGTCAGGACCCGGCTGGAGTGGATCCCGCCGCGCCGCCGCTGACCAGGCCACCGGGCGATCCTTCTTTCGTTCGGTCGAACGAAAGGGTTCTTGCTAGGCTGCCGCCATGAGCGAGCGGAACCGGGGCGCGGAGGGCCTAGACAGCGAGCCGGCCGGCGGGGACGCGGAGCGCGCGGAGGTCGTCGCCGCGCTGACCGCCGCCGGCCGCGACTCCAGCGCCGCCGCCGTCGCCTTCCACACGGCCGTCGCCGCACGGCAGGACCTCGGCGCCACCGAGATCAAGGCGCTCGACCTGCTCGCACGGCTCGGCCCGCTCACCGCGAAGGAGCTGGCCGGGCACTCCGGCCTCGCGCCCGCCTCCGTCACCGGCCTCGTCGACCGCCTGGAGCGCAAGGGGTACGTCCGCAGGGTCGGGCATCCGACGGACAAGCGGCGGGTGCTGATCGAGCCGCGCCCCGAGAAACTGGCCGAGCTGGCCCCGCTGTTCGAGGACTGGTCCCGCGACGTGCACGCGCTGTACGCGGAGTTCACCACGGCCGAACTGCGGACGGTGCTGCGCTTCATGACCGGCGCCACCGAGCGCCAGCGCGCCGCGGCGCAGCGCCTGGTGGAACCCGGCGAGCACTGATCCCCCGAAGGCGTCCGGGCGTACGGCGACACATCTCCTGCTTGTCATGTACGCAACATGAAGACGTTCAGGCGGGGGCGCACACACCCCTCCCCGCCCGGCCGCACGGCTGCTACCTTCCTCACCGGGACGCCACCTAACTAGCGTTAGGTGGGTGACCGCACCCCTTTCCCCTCAGCCAGGGAGTCCGCATGTCCCTCTCCAGACGCGCGCTGCTGACCACCGCCGGGGCCGCCGCCCTCGTGGCGACCGCCGCGCCGGGCGCCGCCGCCCGCCCCCGGACCGCGCCGCCGATCCGCCACATCCCGCTCCAGGGCGCCGTGAACGTCCGTGACCTGGGCGGATACCCCACCCACGGCGGCGGGCGGGTCCGGCACGGCCTCGTCTACCGGGCCGACCACCTCGGCAAGCTGACCGACGCCGACGTGGCCGTGCTCGGCGGGCTCGGCCTCGCCCGGGCGATCGACTTCCGGATCCCGATGGAGGTCGGCCACGACGGGGCCGACCGGCTGCCCGCCGGGGTGGCCGCCGTCTCCCGGCCGGTCACCGACAACGGCCTCTTCGGGCAGCTCACCGCCGCCATCGCCTCGCGGGACCCGGTGCGGCAGGAGGAGATGCTGGGCGGCGGCCGCGCGGCGGCGTTCATGACGGACGTGTACCGCACCTTCGTCACCGACCCGGCGAACCGGGACGCCTTCGGGCGGACCCTCCGCGAACTCGCCGCGCCCGGCACGGGCCCCGTGCTGTACCACTGCACCTCGGGCAAGGACCGCACCGGCTGGGCGAGCTGGCTGGTCCTGCGGCTCGCCGGGGTGCCGGAACGGCTCGCCACCGAGGACTACCTGGCCTCCAACACCCTCCGCGCCGCGCACGACGCCCGGGTCCGCGAGGGCCTGAGGGCGGCGGGGCTGATGCGGAACCCGGAGCTGATCGTGCCGCTCCAGGAAGTCCGCCGGGAGTACCTGGACGCGGCCCTCGCGGAGGTCCGCTCCGGGTACGGCGGCCTCTACCGCCATGTGACGGCCGGCCTCGGCCTGGACGCGCGCGCCCTGGCGCGGCTGCGGGACCGGCTCACCGGCTGACGCGGGTGCGGCGCGGCCCGTGCGGGGGCCGCGCCCGCCCGCGTACCGCCCGGCGGGCGGGTCAGGCGCGGACGGCGATCCCGTCCAGGACCATCGACAGGTACTGGCGGGCGATCTCCTCGGGGCCGTGCTGTCCGCCCGGCCGGTACCAGGAGGCCGCGACCCAGACGGTGTCGCGGAGGAAGCGGTAGGTGAGCCGGAGGTCGAGGTCGGCCCGGAACACCCCGTCGGCCACCCCCCGCTCCAGGGTGCCGAGCCACGCCTTCTCGAACCGGTTCTGCGAGTCCGTGAGGTACGCGAACCGGGGCAGGTCGGTGAGGTGCCGGGACTCCTTCTGGTAGATGGCGACGGCGGCGCGGTGCCGGTCGATCTCCCGGAAGGACTCGGTGACCAGCGCCTCGACCGTCTCCCGGGGGCCGAGACCGGCGGCGAGCACGGCGTCGTACCCCTCCCACAGCTCCGTGAGGAAGGTGGACAGGATCTCGTCGAGCATCGACTCCTTGGAGTCGAAGTGGTAGTAGAGGCTGCCGGCGAGCATCCCGGCGGCGTCCGCGATCTTGCGGACGGTGGTGGCGTTGTAGCCCTGGGCGGCGAACACCTCGGCGGCGGTGTCGAGGAGTTCGCGGCGCCGCTCCGGCGCGGCGGCGTTCACCTGGTTCTTCTTCTTGGTCGCTGACACCCGCCCATTGTCGTCGGTCCGGCGCGGACCGGGGCGGGCTCAGCCGTCCTCGCGCGGCGGGGCGTCGTCGTTGCCGCGCCGCAGGGTGCGGAGCGCCCGGCCCGGACGCCAGGTGGTGAAACAGATCTCGTCGCCCTCGACCCAGGTCCGTACGACCTCGGCGGGCTCGACCCGGAAGAGGTGGAACGGCAGCGGCGCCCCGGCCTCGGCGGCGTACCGCTCGACCTCGCCGGCGTCGGTGACCTCGACGGCACGCCCCGAGATCCGCACGTCGCCGCCGCCCATGTCCGTGCCGGCGCCGGGGTTGGCGAGCAGCGAGAAGCGGGGGTCGCGCCGCAGGTCGAGCGCCTTCCGCGAGCGCGGCATCATGCCGAGCCACAGCTCACCGCCCCGGAAGTCGGCCTCGATGCCGCTGAGCCGCGGCGAGCCGTCCTTCCGGAGGGTGGCGAGCGCGTGGTGGGTGTACTGGCCGAAGCGCTCCCGCACGGTGGCGGCGAGGGCGGGTTCGGCGGCGGCGAAGGCCGCCCAGGTGACGGTTCCGGTGTCTCGCATGGGTCCAGGAGACACCGGATACCCGACACCTACTGTCCGGATTGCTCCAGGCAGGCCACGGAAACCGGCCGGTCCGGGCGTTTCGGGCGCTGTGGGCGGTCCGGGTGCCCCCTGGGTCACGCTCCGGCGCGCTCCGCCTTGCTGCGCTCGACGCAGAACTCGTTGCCCTCCGGGTCCGCCAGGGTCGCCCAGCCCGTCCCGTCCGGGTTCCGGTGGTCGCCGACGAGCGTCGCGCCGAGCGCGAGCACCCGCTCGACCTCCTCGTCCCGGGTCCGGTCCTGCGGCTGGAGGTCGAGGTGGACCCGGTTCTTCACGGTCTTCCCCTCGGGGACCCGGATGAACAGCAGGGAGGCGCCCGCCGACTCGACCGTCGCCTCGGGGTCCCCGGGATGGTCGTCGTCGGCGAGGGTGCCGTCCAGCACCTCCGCCCAGAAGCGGGCGAGGGCGTAGGCGTCGGCGCAGTCGATGGTCACGTGGCGTACGAGAGAGCTCATGGCGTCATGATCCCCCGGCGTGCCGCCCGCCGGCCATCGGATTGCCGGGCGGCCCGGCCCGTCACGGCCGGACGATGCCCTGGGCGCGGGCGGCGGCGAGCCAGCGGGGGAACTCGGCGACCAGCCGGTCGTACAGCTCCGCGTCGGCGACCCGGCCGGGGTCCTTCCCGGCGTGGAAGAAGCCGGAGTTGTCGACGCACCGCCGCTCGGGGACGGCGAGTTCGTCGAGCCGGCGCAGGAAGTCGAACTGCTTGCTGCCGGGGTCACCGAAGCCGACGAACTGCCAGAAGAGCGGCAGCCGGGCGGCCTTGCAGACGTACCGCTCGGCGGCGAGCCGGTTGATGGGGCCGCCGTCGGTCTGGAAGACGACGAGCGCGGGCGCGGTGGCCCCGCTGTCGAGGTAGTGGTCGATGACCGCGTCCATGGCGAGGTGGTAGCTGGTCTTCCCCATGTGCCCGAGGCCGGCGACGATCCGCTCGACCCGCCCCTGGTGGTCGTCCAGCCGGATCTCCGTCTCGGCGTCGACGTCGGTGGAGAAGAAGACGACCGGCACCCGCCCGTCGTCGTCGAGCTGGGCGGAGAGCCCGAGGACCCGGTCGGCGAGGGCCTGGACGCTGCCGTCCTTGTAGTACGGCGTCATCGAGCCGGAGTAGTCGACGACGAGGTAGACGGCGACGCGCTGCCCGTCGACGCCGTGCCGGCGCAGCGACTCCCCCGCCGTCTTGTACAGGCTGACCAGCGCGGGCGCGGTCTCCTCGACCTTGCGCAGGCTCAGTGCCATGGGGGTCTCTCCTCGTGTCCGTCCGCCGTCCGCCTCTGCTGGAGGACGGCGGACCGGTGGGGACGGTTCCGTCCCGGACGCCCGCGCCCCGCACACGGCGACGCCCGCCCCAGGTGTCCTTGGTCGGGGACGGGGCGGGCGTCGTTCGGTTCCGTACGCCGTTGTACGGGACGTTCGGTGGGCGGTGCGTCAGACCAGCAGGGCCCGGTCCGTCGGCCGGATCGGGGCCGGCAGGGAGCTGGCGCCGGTCAGGTAGCGGTCCACGCCGCGGGCGGCGGAGCGGCCCTCGGCGATGGCCCAGACGATCAGCGACTGGCCGCGGCCGGCGTCGCCGGCGACGAAGACGCCGTCGACGTTGGTGGCGAAGTCGGCGTCGCGGGCGATGTTGCCCCGCTCGTCGAGGTCGACGCCGAACTGGGAGACCAGGCCGTTCTGCACGTCGGTACCGGTGAAGCCCATGGCGAGGGTGACCAGCTGGGCGGGGATCTTCCGCTCGGTGCCGGGCTTCTGGGTCAGCTTGCCGTCGACGAACTCGACCTCGACCAGGTGCAGGAACTGGACGTTGCCGTCCTCGTCGCCCTCGAAGTGGGTGGTGGAGACGGAGTAGACCCGCTCGCCGCCCTCCTCGTGCGCCGAGGTGACCTTGTACAGCATGGGGAAGGTCGGCCAGGGCTGGTGGGGGCTGCGCTCCTCGCCCGGCTTCGGCATGATCTCCAGCTGGGTGACGGAGGCCGCGCCCTGGCGGTGGGCGGTGCCGACGCAGTCGGCGCCGGTGTCGCCGCCGCCGATGACGACGACGTGCTTGCCCTCGGCGGAGATCGGGGAGGCCACGAAGTCGCCCTCGACCACCTTGTTGGCGAGCGGCAGGTACTCCATCGCCTGGTGGATGCCCTTGAGCTCGCGGCCGGGGACCGGCAGGTCGCGGGCGGTGGTGGCGCCGGCGGCGACCACGACCGCGTCGAACCGCTTGCGCAGGTCGGTGGCGGTGATGTCGCGGCCGACCTCGACGCCGGTGCGGAACTTGGTGCCCTCCGCGCGCATCTGCTCGATGCGGCGGTTGATGTGCCGCTTCTCCATCTTGAACTCGGGGATGCCGTAGCGCAGCAGGCCGCCGATGCGGTCGGCGCGCTCGTACACGACCACGGTGTGGCCGGCCCGGGTCAGCTGCTGGGCGGCGGCGAGGCCGGCCGGGCCGGAGCCGATGACGGCGACGGTCTTACCGGAGAGGCGCTCGGGGATCTGCGGCTTGACGTCGCCGCCGTCCCACGCCTTGTCGATGATGGAGACCTCGACGTTCTTGATGGTGACGGCCGGCTGGTTGATGCCGAGGACGCACGCCGACTCGCACGGGGCCGGGCACAGGCGGCCGGTGAACTCCGGGAAGTTGTTGGTGGCGTGCAGGCGTTCCTGCGCCGCCGACCAGTCCTCGCGGTAGGCGTAGTCGTTCCACTCGGGGATCAGGTTCCCGAGCGGGCAGCCGTTGTGGCAGAACGGGATGCCGCAGTCCATGCAGCGGCCGGCCTGCTTGCTGATGATCGGCAGCAGGGAGCCGGGGACGTAGACCTCGTTCCAGTCGCGGACGCGCTCCTCGACGGGGCGGGTCCGGGCGACCTCGCGGCCGGTGGTGAGAAAGCCCTTCGGGTCAGCCATGGGTCGCCGCCTCCATCATCTTCTCGGTGGTCTCCTGCTCGGAGAGACCGGCGAGCTCAGCGGCGTCCTTGGCGGCGAGCACGGCCTTGTACGTGGTGGGGATGATCTTGCTGAAGCGGCTCACCGCCGCGTCCCAGTCGGCCAGGAGCTTCTCGGCGACGGTGGAGCCGGTCTCCTCCTGGTGGCGGCGCACGACGTCGTGCAGCCACGCCTTGTCGGTGTCCGACAGCTCCTCGATCGCTCCGTGGTTGCCGGAGTTGACGTTGGACCGGTCGAGGTCGATCACGTAGGCGACGCCGCCGGACATGCCCGCCGCGAAGTTGCGGCCGGTCTCGCCGAGGACGACCGCCGTGCCGCCGGTCATGTACTCGCAGCCGTGGTCGCCCACGCCCTCCGAGACGACCAGGGCGCCGGAGTTGCGGACGCAGAACCGCTCGCCGGTGCGGCCGCGCAGGAACAGCTCGCCGCCGGTGGCGCCGTACGCGATGGTGTTGCCCGCGATGGTGGAGTACTCGGCCAGGTGGTCGGCGCCGCGGTCCGGGCGGACGACGATCCGGCCGCCGGAGAGGCCCTTGCCGACGAAGTCGTTGGCGTCGCCCTCCAGGCGGAGGGTGACACCGGCCGGCAGGAAGGCGCCGAAGGACTGGCCGGCGGAGCCGGTGAAGGTGAGGTCGATGGTGTCGGCCGGGAGGCCGGCGCCGCCGAACCTCTTCGTCACCTCGTGGCCGAGCATGGTGCCGACCGTGCGGTTGATGTTGCGGATGGCGACCTGGGCGCGGACCGGCTGGGCCTCCTCGGCGGAGGCGGCGTTCAGCGCCTCGGCGGCGAGCTGGATCAGCTGGTTGTCGAGCGCCTTCTCCAGGCCGTGGTCCTGCTCGACCACGGCGTGGCGGACCGCGCCCTCGGGCAGCTCGGGCACGTGGAACAGCGGGGCGAGGTCGAGGCCCTGCGCCTTCCAGTGGTTCACGGCGCGGCTGGTGTCGAGCAGTTCGGCGTGGCCGACGGCCTCCTCGATGGAGCGGAAGCCCAGCTCGGCGAGGAGCTCGCGGACCTCCTGCGCGATGAACTCGAAGAAGTTGACGACGTACTCGGCCTTGCCGGAGAAGCGGTCGCGGAGGACCGGGTTCTGGGTGGCGATGCCGACCGGGCAGGTGTCGAGGTGGCAGACGCGCATCATGACGCAGCCGGAGACGACGAGCGGCGCGGTGGCGAAGCCGAACTCCTCGGCGCCGAGCAGCGCGGCGATGACGACGTCGCGGCCGGTCTTCAGCTGGCCGTCGGTCTGGACGACGATCCGGTCGCGCAGGCCGTTGAGGAGCAGCGTCTGCTGGGTCTCGGCGAGGCCGAGCTCCCAGGGGCCGCCCGCGTGCTTCAGCGAGGTCAGCGGGGAGGCGCCGGTGCCGCCGTCGTGGCCGGAGATGAGGACGACGTCCGCGTGGGCCTTGGACACGCCGGCCGCGACCGTGCCGACGCCGACCTCGGAGACCAGCTTCACGTGGATGCGGGCCTGCGGGTTGGCGTTCTTGAGGTCGTGGATCAGCTGCGCCAGGTCCTCGATGGAGTAGATGTCGTGGTGCGGCGGCGGCGAGATGAGGCCGACGCCGGGCGTCGAGTGACGCGTCCTGGCGACCCACGGGTAGACCTTGTGGCCGGGCAGCTGGCCGCCCTCGCCGGGCTTGGCGCCCTGGGCCATCTTGATCTGGATGTCGTCGGCGTTGACCAGGTACTCGGAGGTGACGCCGAAGCGGCCGGAGGCGACCTGCTTGATCGCGGAGCGGCGCGCCGGGTCGTACAGGCGCTCCGGGTCCTCGCCGCCCTCACCGGTGTTCGACTTGCCGCCGAGCCGGTTCATGGCGATGGCGAGGGTCTCGTGCGCCTCCTGGGAGATGGAGCCGTACGACATGGCGCCGGTGGAGAAGCGCTTGACGATCTCGGAGACCGGCTCGACCTCGTCGACGGGGATCGGGGTGCGGCCCTCGGCGGCGAAGCCGAACAGGCCGCGGAGCGTCATCAGGCGCTCGGACTGCTCGTTCACCCGGTCCGTGTACTGCTTGAAGATGTCGTACCGCTTGTTCCGCGTGGCGTGCTGGAGGCGGAAGACGGTCTCCGGGTCGAAGAGGTGCGGCTCGCCCTCGCGGCGCCACTGGTACTCGCCGCCGATCTCCAGGGCGCGGTGCGCCGAGGCGATGCCGGTGGCCGGGTACGCCTTGGCGTGGCGGGCGGCGACCTCCCGGGCGATGACGTCCAGGCCGGCGCCGCCGATCTTGGTGGCGGTGCCGTTGAAGTACCGGGCGACGAACTCCTCGTCGAGGCCGACGGCCTCGAAGACCTGGGCGCCGCGGTAGGAGGCGACCGTGGAGATGCCCATCTTCGACATGACCTTGAGGACGCCCTTGCCGAGGGCGTAGATGAGGTTGCGGATGGCCTGCTCGGGCTCGACGTCCGAGAGGAAGGTGCCGGCGCGGAGCAGGTCCTCGACGGACTCCATGGCGAGGTACGGGTTGACCGCCGCGGCGCCGTAGCCGATGAGCAGGGCGACGTGGTGGACCTCGCGGACGTCGCCGGCCTCGACCAGCAGGCCCACCATGGTGCGCTGCTTGGTGCGGATGAGGTGGTGGTGGACGGCGGCGGTGAGCAGCAGCGACGGGATCGGCGCGTGCTCGGCGTCGGAGTGCCGGTCGGAGAGGACGATCAGGCGGGCGCCGCCCTCGATGGCCGCGTCGGCCTCGGCGCAGATGGCGTCGATGCGGGCGGCCAGGGCCTCGCCGCCGCCGGAGACCCGGTAGAGGCCGGAGAGCGTGGCGGCCTTCATGCCCGGCATGTCGCCGTCGTGGTTGATGTGGATGAGCTTGGCCAGCTCGTCGTTGTCGATCACCGGGAAGGGCAGGGTGACCGAGCGGCAGGAGGCCGCGGTCGGCTCCAGCAGGTTGCCCTGGGGGCCGAGGGAGGAGCGCAGGCTGGTGACCAGCTCCTCGCGGATGGCGTCCAGCGGCGGGTTGGTGACCTGCGCGAAGAGCTGGGTGAAGTAGTCGAAGAGCAGCCGGGGGCGCTCGGAGAGGGCGGCGATGGGCGAGTCGGTGCCCATGGAGCCGATCGGCTCGGCGCCGGTGCGGGCCATCGGGGCGAGGATGACGCGGAGCTCTTCCTCGGTGTAGCCGAAGGTCTGCTGGCGGCGGGTGACCGAGGCGTGGGTGTGCACGATGTGCTCGCGCTCGGGGAGGTCGGAGAGCTCGATCTCCCCGGTCTCCAGCCACTCGGCGTACGGCTGCTCGGCGGCGAGGCCGGCCTTGATCTCGTCGTCCTCGATGATGCGGTGCTCGGCGGTGTCGACGAGGAACATCTTGCCGGGCTGGAGGCGGCCCTTGCGGACGACCTTGGCGGGGTCGATGTCGAGGACGCCGACCTCGGAGGAGAGGACGACGAGGCCGTCGTCGGTGACCCAGTAGCGGCCGGGGCGCAGGCCGTTGCGGTCGAGGACCGCGCCGACCTGGACGCCGTCGGTGAAGGTGACGCAGGCGGGGCCGTCCCAGGGCTCCATCATCGTGGAGTGGTACTGGTAGAAGGCGTGCCGCGCGGGGTCCATGGAGTCGTGGTTCTCCCACGCCTCGGGGACCATCATCAGGACGGCGTGCGGCAGCGAACGGCCGCCGAGGTGCAGCAGCTCCAGGACCTCGTCGAAGGAGGCGGTGTCGGAGGCGTCCGGGGTGCAGATCGGGAAGATCCGGTCGAGGCCCTTGCCGGCCTTGCTCTCGCCGAAGACGTCGGTGGCGAGCTGGGCCTCGCGGGCGGTCATCCAGTTGCGGTTGCCCTTGACCGTGTTGATCTCGCCGTTGTGGGCGACAAAGCGGTACGGGTGGGCGAGCGGCCAGCTCGGGAAGGTGTTGGTGGAGAACCGGGAGTGGACGAGGGCGACGGCGGAGGCCAGGCGCCGGTCCGACAGGTCCGGGAAGAAGGGCTCCAGCTGCCCGGTGGTGAGCATGCCCTTGTAGACGAGGGTGCGGGCGGAGAGCGACGGGAAGTACGCCGCGGCCTCGCGCTCGGCGCGCTTGCGGAGCACGAACGCCTTGCGGTCCAGGGCGATGCCGGTGCTCTCGCCGTCCGCCACGAACAGCTGGCGGAAGACCGGCATGGTGGAGCGGGCGGTGGCGCCGAGCAGGGCGGGGGCGACGGGGACCTCACGCCAGCCGAGGACGGTCAGGCCCTCGTCGGCGGCGATCGCCTCGATGGCGGCGGCGGTCTCGTCGGCGGTGTCGACGGGGAGGAAGGCGGTGCCCACGGCGTACGCGCCGGCCTCGGGCAGCTCGAAGCCGGTGACCTCGCGGAAGAAGGCGTCCGGGATCTGGAGCAGGATGCCGGCGCCGTCGCCGGAGTCGGGCTCGGAGCCGGTGGCGCCGCGGTGTTCGAGATTGCGCAGTACGGTCAGCGCCTGCTCGACCAGCTCGTGGCCGGCCACACCGGTGAGGGTGGCCACGAACCCGACACCGCAGGCGTCGTGTTCGTTACGGGGGTCGTACATGCCCTGGGGGGCGGGGCGACCGTCCATGGGCGACCAGGCGTCGGAACGCATCGGCTCTCCCGTCGTCGTCGTGGCATATGCAGATGCCGAGGGACGACGTTGGCCCTCCGCGAAATTTCGTGCAGGTTACATGATGGCGCGCTTCTCGCCTAGCGGATAGCTCGTTCCAGCATGCGGACGATTCCGATACGGAGCGGCGGTGCGCGTTCACCGGTTTCCTGGGGGTGCGGGGACAGCGACGGCACCGTGACTGATCCGCGGGGGACGACGCCGTTCGGGCTCGTCCGAGAAGGGCTTCGTTGCCCCACGACGCTTCAGCCTCTTTCCCGTCCGTCACGGGTTCGAAACCGCCGGGTAACCGGCTACATATGTGGCGTCCTGCATAGTGTCTCACCGCCGCGCGGGTTGTGACCAGGGATATGCGTCACAGTGAGAATGCGGCCTCTGCCCCGAAAAGTCACCCCGAAAAGCCCGAAAGGCCCCATGCGGGGGCCTCTCGGGCTTCTGTGGCGGTACGGATTCCGTTCCGCCGGTTGCGGCGGGAACGGGCCCCACGGGCGGGCCCGCGGACGGTCCGGCGCGGGCCGGGCGGCGGGGAGCCCGCGGACGGTCCGGCGCGGGCCGCTAGACGGCGGCGCCGATGAGCGTGCCGAGTCCGTACGTGACGGCCGCGGCGGCGCCGCCGAGCGCCAGCTGGCGCAGGCCGCTGAACCACCAGCCGCGCGCGGTGACCCGGGCGACCAGCGCGCCGCAGGCGAAGAGGCCCACGAGGGCGAGCAGCACGGCCGGCCAGAGCGCGGTGGCGCCGAGCAGGTACGGCAGCAGCGGCAGCAGCGCGCCGAGCGCGAAGGAGCCGAAGGAGGAGACGGCGGCGACGACCGGCGACGGCAGGTCGTCGGGGTCGATGCCCAGCTCCTCGCGGGCGTGGATCTCCAGCGCCTGCTCCGGGTCCTTCGACAGCTGCATGGCGACCTCGCGCGCGAGCGCCGGCTCGACGCCGCGGGAGACGTAGAGGGCGGCCAGCTCCTCCATCTCGTCGATCGGGTGCTTGCGCAACTGGCGGCGCTCGACGTCCAGTTCGGCCTGGACGAGTTCGCGCTGCGAGGCGACGGAGGTGTACTCGCCGGCCGCCATGGAGAAGGCTCCGGCGGCGAGCCCGGCGAGGCCGGTGACGACGATGGTCTGCGAGGAGACGGAACCGCCGGCGACGCCGGTCATGAGCGCGAGGTTCGAGACCAGGCCGTCCATCGCGCCGAAGACCGCGGGCCGCAGCCAGCCGCCGTTCACGTCGCGGTGGGTGTGGTTGTCGCGGTGGGCCTCGTGCAGTGGTGCCTGGGCTTCGATGATGGACATGACTCTCCCCTCGTTCCGGCGGGCCGGGTCGCACCCGCCGCCCCCAACACCCTCGAAAATACGCGCGATGTAAGGGGCGCGCCAGCAAGGCAGGCCGTACTTAGTAAGGCCCGCCTCAGTGTGGCGACCCTTCCTTGACGGCCCGCCACCCGCCGCTCCCGCACTGACAGACGGGTGACAGAAGCCGTCCACCCGCGAGTCGCGGGCCCGCCGTGGCACAGATCCAGGCGAAGGGGTACCGCCGAAGAGGTGCCCCGCACCGAGGAAGGGGCGCGGAATGGTGACCACGACATGCGACACCCGGCAACGGGCGAGGGGAGCGCTGCTCGGCCTCGCCGTCGGGGACGCGCTCGGCGCCCCGGCCGAGAACCTGAAGCCCTCCGAGATCCGCCGCAGGTGGGGACGGATCGAAGGCTTCCTGACGGACCGTCCGGCCGGCACCGACGACACCGAGTACGCGATCTTCTCCGCGCTGCTGCTCGCCCGGCACGGCTCCGCCCTCACCGTCGCCCACGTCGAGCGGGCCTGGCACCGCTGGATCGCCGACCTCGACGAGGGCCCCTTCCGCGGCGCCGGCTTCTCCGAGCGCGGCACCCTGGAGAACCTGCGCCGCGGCCTCGCCGCCCCCATCTCCGCCCAGCACCGGCACGCCTGGTCCGACGGGCTGGCCATGCGCGCCGCGCCCTTCGGCGTCTTCGCGGCCGGCCGGCCGGCGGAGGCGGCGCGGCTCGTCGCCGTCGACGGCAGCGTCAGCCACGAGGGCGAGGGCATCTACGGCGGCCAGGCGGTCGCGGCGGGCGTCGCCGCGGCGATGACCGGCGCCGGCGTCACGTCCGTGATCGCGGCGGCCCTCTCGGTGATCCCGATGGACTCCTGGACGGCCCGGTCGCTGCGGCGCGCGGTGGTCGCGGCCCAGCGCGTCCAGCCGGACCCGCTCACCCGCGAACGCCAGGTCCGCTCGGCGGTCGTCATCGGCGGCTACCCGTGGACCGACCTGGCCCCGGAGGCCGTCGGCCTCGCGTTCGGCGCCTTCGCGGCGGCCCGCGGCGACTTCCGCACGGCGGTCCTGACGGCCGTGAACATGGGCCGCGACGCCGACACCACGGCGGCGGTCGCCGGCGCGCTGGCCGGCGCCGCGGGCGGCCTGGACGCCATCCCGGAGGAATGGGCCACCGCCATCGCCCCGGTCACCGGCAGCTGTCTCCCCACCATGCGCGGCTACCACGTCCTCGACGTCGCCGACCTCCTCACCGCCACCGAAGAGGCCCCCCGATGACCCTCCACCCCACGACCGACCCCCACCCGTCCCGCCAGGACACCGGACCGGCCGCCGCGCCGCACGGCACCGCGCGCGGCACCGGCACCTGGGGCGCGCCCCAGGAAACGCCCCCCAGGCCGGCCGCCCCGGCGCGGACGGACCGCGAGCGGATCGAGGGCCTGCTCCTCGGCCTCGCCGCGGGCGACGCCGCCGGCTGGCCCGCCGCCCGCCACCGCGCCGCCCGCATGCCCGAATGGACCCGCCGCCTCACCCGCGAGCTGGACACCTTCGCGGAGCAGAACGCGACGACCACCCTCCCCGTCCCCATCGCCCTGAACCAGCCCCCGGAGCCCCTCCGCCTCGGCCCGTCCGACGACGCCGAATGGGCGGCCTTCACGGCGGAGGCGGTGCTGGCCGCCGCCGGCCCCCTGTTCGCCGCGCTCCCCCGGGAGCGCCGGCTCCGCGCCGCCGTGGACCTCGCCTGGAACCACCTCGCCGGCCAGGTCGCCGCCGCGGCCGACCGCGCGCCGGAGATCGAGTCCGCCGTGCTGCCGCTGCGCGCCCGGATCTCGGTCCGGGCCGGCCTCGGCAACCTGGCGACGGGCCTGCGCCCGCCGGCCACCGGCCACGACAACCCGCACTACTTCGACGACGCCGCCTGCGTGCGGGCCGCCGTCCTCGCCGTCGTCCACCCCGGCGACCCGCGCGCCGCCGCGGAACTCGCCGAGTTCGACGCCCGGTACACCCAGGACGGCGACGGCGTGCACGGCGCCCGCGCCCTCGCCGCGGCCGTCGCGGCGGCCCTCGGCGGCGCGGACCCCGACACCGCCGTGGAGGCCGCCCTCGCCGAACTCCCGCCCGTCACCGAGATCGGCCGCAACGCCCGGCACGCCGTGAAGCTGGCCCGTACCGCCGATTCGGCCTTCGAACTGGTCCCGCTGCTGGAGCACCAGATCGTCGACCACGTCTACAGCTACGGCATCGCCGCCGCCGAGACCGTGCCAGTGGCGCTCGCGCTGACCGTCGCCGCGCGCGGCGCGACGACGGCCGCGGTGCCGGCCGCCGCCTGCCTCTCCCGGGTCGCCGACTCGGCGCCCGCCCTGGCCGGGGCGCTCACCGGCGCGCTGGGCGGCGGGCGTTCGGTCCCGGCGAGCTGGCGGGACGCCTGCCGGACGCTCGCCGGCTGCGCGCTCCCCCGGCTCGCCGGCACCGACCTGGTGGAACTCGCCGGGCTGCTGGGAACCACGGAACCGGCACCCCCAGGTGGACAATTCCGACATGACACCCACACTGGATGACCGGATCAGCGGAAGTCTCCTCGGGGCCGCGGTGGGCGACGCCCTCGGCGGCCCCGTGGAGGGGTACACCCCCGAGCAGATCGCCGAACGCCACGGCGGTCGCGTCACCGGCGTCGTCGGCCCCTGGAACGGCGACTCCTGGCGCACCGCCCGCCCCATCGCCCCGTACCACAAGGGCGACGGGCACGTCACCGACGACACCCTGATGACCCACGCGCTGATCCGGGTGTACGAGAAGGTCCGCGACCACCTCGACGCGTACGCCGTCGCGGACCACCTCGTCCCCGAACTCATGGGCACCCCCGTGTGGATCCCCGAACTGGAGGCGGAGGCCCTGCCCCTCCAGCGGATCTTCCTCGCCGAGAAGTGGATCGTCGCCCGCCTCCACTACGGCCACCACGACCCCCGCGAGGCCGGCACCGGAAACATCGTCAACTGCGGGGCCGCGATGTACATGGCGCCCGTCGGGCTGGTCAACGCGGCCGATCCGCACGGCGCCTACGCCGAGGCGATCGACGTCGCCGGCGCCCACCAGTCCTCGTACGGCCGCGAGGCCGCGGGCGTCTTCGCGGCGGCGGTCGCGGCGGCCTGCCTGCCCGGCGCCACCCCGCGCTCGGTCGTCGACACCGCCCTCGGCCTCGCCAAGGACGGCACCCGCGCCGCCATCGAGGCCGTCGCCGAAGTCGCCGAGCGGCACCGGGACTTCGAGTCCGCGCTGACCCCCCTGCGCCGCGCCGTCGCCCCGTACGACTCGGTCGGCCCCGACTACCGCAACCCCGGCCTCGGCGCCCGCCGCCCCTCCCGCCTCCACGCCATCGAGGAACTGCCGATCGCCCTCGGCATGCTGCTGGTCGGCGAGGGCGACTACCGCCGCACGGTCCTCGGCGCGGTCAACTACGGCCGGGACTGCGACTCCATCGCCACCATGGCGGGCGCGATCGCCGGCGCCCTGCACGGCGAGGACGCGGTCCCCGCCGACTGGGCGAAGCGGGTCGCCGAGGCCAGCCGCCTCGACCTGCAGGCTCCGGCGCGCGCCCTGTCCGCCGTGGCCCGGGAGGTCTTCGCCCGGGACGCCGACCGCCGCCGCGCCTGCGAGTCCGCCCGCGCCGCCCTGACGGACCCGGCCCGATGACACCCCCCGACCCGGTGCGCCTGACCTGGGTGCAGCCCGAGGACCTGATCGGGCACGAGCTGCGGCAGGCCGCCGAGGACGGGCGGGAGGCCGGGGAGATCGCGGAGCGCTGGTTCGCCGCCGGCGGGCACCCGGCCCCGTCCGCCGCCGGCGCGTCGGACGCGCCCCGGCCCGGACTGCGGTCGCTCGCCGAGGAACTGCTCGACGAGCTGGCCGCCCTCCCCTCCCCCCTCGCCGCCGCCGAGCCCACCGCGCTCGACGACATCACCGCCGCCTGCCCCGACTGGCCCGCCCCGCCCCCCGGCGGCGGCGCCGACCCCGCCCTCCGCGACCGGCTGCACGCCGCCTGGCTCGGCCGCGCCGCCGGGTGCCTGCTCGGGAAGCCCGTCGAGAAACTGCCGCTCGGCGCGATCCGCGCGCTCGCCCGGGCCGCCGGGAACTGGCCGCTCGACGACTGGTTCACCGCGCGCGGCGTCCCGCCGGACCTGCTGGCGGCCCACCCCTGGAACCGCCGCTCCGCCGCCACCTCGCTCGCCGAGACCATCGACGGGATGCCCGAGGACGACGACCTCAACTACCCGCTCCTCGGCCTGCTCCTGCTCCGCCGCCACGGCCGCGGCTTCACCACCGCCGACGTCGCCCGCCTCTGGCTCGCCGAGCTCCCCGCCGGCCGTGCCTTCACCGCCGAGCGGATCGCCTACCGCAACCTCCTCGACGGGATCGAGCCCCCGCTGACCGCCGTCCGCCGCAACCCCTTCCGGGAGTGGATCGGCGCCCAGATCCGGGCCGACGTGCACGGCTGGACCCACCCCGGCGACCCCGGCGCGGCCGCGGCCCAGGCCCACCGGGACGCCGTCCTCAGCCACACCGGCACCGGCGTCCACGGCGCCCTGTTCGTCGCCGCCACCGTGGCCGCCGCGGCGGGCGGCACCGCCGACGTCCACGCGGCGCTCGCCGCCGGGCTCTCCGTCGTCCCGCCCCGCTCCCGGCTCGCCGAGGCCGTCCGGTACGGCATCGCCACCGCCCGCGCCACGCCCCTCTTCGACACGGTCGCCGACCGGCTGCACGCCCGGTACGGCGGGTACCACTGGGTCCATGCCGTGCCGAACACCGCGCTCCTCGCCGCCGCCCTCACCCACGCCGACGGCGACTTCACCCGCTCGATCTGCGCGGCCGTCTCCGGCGGCTGGGACACCGACTCCAACGGCGCCACCGCCGGCTCGGTCGCCGGCCTGCTCGCCGGACACCCCGACCGGCTGCCGGACCGCTGGACCTCCCCGCTGAAGAACCGGCTCGCCACCTCGGTGCCGGGCTTCGACGGCACCGGCTTCGACACCCTCGCCGACCTGACCCACCTGGAGGCAGTACGCCCATGACCAGCATCGTGGTGCTCGGGAGCACCAACATGGACCTCGTCGCGTACGTGGGGAAGGCCCCGGCGCGCGGCGAGACCGTCATCGGCCGCGCGTTCCGCACGATCCCCGGCGGCAAGGGCGCCAACCAGGCGGTCGCCGCCGCCCGCGCGGGCGGCGAGGTCGCCCTGATCGGCGCGGTCGGCGCCGACGACTTCGGCTACCGGCTGCGGGACGTCCTGGAGCACTCCTCCGTCGACACCGACCTCCTCCGCACCGTCGACGGCCCCTCCGGCACCGCCCACATCGTCGTCGACGACGAGGGCGGCAACGCGATCGTCGTCGTCCCCGGCGCCAACGCCACCGTCACCTCCCTCACCGCCGGCGACGAGGCCCTGATCGCCACCGCCGGCCTGCTCCTCCTCCAGCTCGAACTCCCCCTCCCCGTCGTCGTCGAAGGCGCCTCCCACGCCCGCGAGCACGGCGTGCGCACCGTCCTCACCCCGGCCCCCGCCCAGCCGCTGCCGCCCGACCTCTTCGACGCCACCGACCTGCTGGTGCCCAACGAGCACGAGGCCGTCGCGCTCACCGGCCGCACCGACCCGCGCGCCGCCGCCCTCGCCCTGCTCGAAGTGGTCCCCGAGGTGGTCGTCACCCTCGGCGCGGCCGGCTGCCTCTACGCGGCGCGCGGCGCGGACCCGCTCACCGTGCCCGCCCCCCAAGTGCGGGCCGTCGACACCACCGCGGCCGGCGACACCTTCGTCGGCGCCCTCGCGGTCGCCCTCGCCGAAGGCCGCCCGATGCCGGAGGCCCTGACGTGGGCGGGCACGGCCGCCGCGCTCTCCGTCCGGCGCGAGGGCGCCTCGACCTCGATGCCGTACCGCGCCGAGATCGAGACGGCCCTCGACACCCCCGAGTCCCTGGAGGCCGATCCCGTATGACCACCCCCACCACGTCCCCGGCCGCGCAGGCCCCGCCGCTCCAGGGACTGCGCGTCCTCGATCTGGCGACGCTCTTCGCCGGCCCGCTGGCCGCCATGATGCTCGGCGACTTCGGCGCCGACGTCGTGAAGGTCGAGCACCCCCGCAGGCCCGACCCGTCCCGGGGCCACGGCCCGGCCAAGGACGGCGTCGGCCTGTGGTGGAAGGTGCTGGGCCGCAACAAGCGGACCATCACCCTCGACCTGTCCACCCCGGGCGGCCGGGACGCCCTGCTCCGGCTCGCCGCCGACGCCGACGTGATCGTGGAGAACTTCCGCCCCGGCACCCTGGAGCGCTGGGGCCTCGGCTGGGAGGAGCTGTCCGCGGTCAACCCCCGGCTGGTGCTCGCCCGGGTCACCGGCTTCGGCCAGTTCGGCCCGTACGCCCGCCGCCCCGGCTTCGGCACCCTCGCCGAGGCGATGAGCGGCTTCGCCGCGATCACCGGCGAACCGGACGGACCGCCGACCCTCCCGCCCTTCGGCCTCGCCGACTCGGTCGCCGCCCTCGCCACCGCGTACGCGGTGATGACCGCGCTCACCGCGAGGACCACGACCGGCCAGGGCCAGGTCGTGGACATGGCCATCATCGAACCGATGCTCTCCGTCATCGGCCCCCACCCCCTCTGGTACGACCAGCTCGGCTACGTCCAGCCGCGCACCGGCAACCGCTCCCGCAACAACGCCCCCCGCAACACCTACCGGACCTCCGACGGCTCCTGGGTGGCCGTCTCCACCTCGGCCCAGTCCATCGCCGAACGCGTGATGCGCCTGGTGGACCGCGCCGACCTGATCGACGAGCCGTGGTTCGCCGACGGCACCGGCCGCGCCGCGCACGCCGACGTCCTCGACGAGGCGGTCGGCGCGTGGATCGCCCGCCACACCCGCGACGAGGCCATGGCCGCCTTCGAGAAGGCGGAGGCGGCGATCGCCCCCGTCTACGACGTCCGCGACGTGCTCGCCGACCCCCAGTTCCAGGCGCTCGGCACCGTCACCGAGGTCCCCGACCCGGAACTGGGCCCGATCCGCATGCAGAACGTGCTCTTCCGGCTCTCCGCGACCCCGGGCGGCATCCGCTGGGCCGGCCGCCCGCACGGCGCCGACACCGACGAGGTCCTGACGGCCGCCGGCCTCACCCTCGACGAGATCGACGCGCTGCGCGCCCGGGGGGCCGTATGAGCGCCCCCGGCACCACCCGCGGCCTGCCCGCGGCGCAGCGCGGCGGTCCCCCCGTCCGGTCCCCGCTCACCTGGCTGTACGCCCCCGGCGACCGCCCCGACGTGGTCGGCAAGGCGCTCGCCTCCGGCGCCGACGTGGTCATCGTGGACCTGGAGGACGCGGTCGCCCCGGACCGCAGGGCGTACGCCCTCGACGCCACCGCCGATCTGCTCTCCGACACCCACCCCGTGCCGGTGCACGTCCGCATCCACACCCCGCGCGACATCCCCGTCCTGGCCTCCCTCCCCGGCCTCGGCGGTCTCCGTCTCCCCAAGGTGACACACGCCACTGACATCCACCGGATCAGCGAGCTCGCCCCCGGCCTCCCGCTCTACCCGCTCCTGGAGAACGCGCTGGCCGTGGAGCACGCCTTCGCCATCGCCACCGCCCATCCGGCGGTCCGCGGCCTCTCCCTCGGCGAGGCCGACCTCCGGGCCGACCTGGGGGTGCGGGACGACAGCGGGCTCGACTGGCCGCGCGGCCGGATCGTGGTCGCCGCCCGCGCGGCCGGACTGCCGCCGCCGGTCCAGTCGGTGCACCCGGACGTCGCCGACCTGGAGGCGCTGGCCGCCGGCTGCGCCCGGGGCCGGGCACTGGGCTTCCTCGGCCGGGCCGCGATCCACCCGAGGCAGCTGCCGGTCATCGAGCGGGCCTATCTGCCGACCCCGCAGGAGGTGGACGCGGCCCGCGCGGTCGTCGAGGCGGCGGCGGCCGACCGGGGCGCGCTGGCGCTGGCGGACGGCCGGTTCGTGGACGCGGCGGTGGTGGCGGGCGCCCGGCGGGTCCTCGCCCTCGCGGACCGCGCCGGCTGACCCGTACCGGGACACGCGCGAGGGCCGCCGGAACCTCTCGGTCCCGGCGGCCCTCGTCGCGTACGGCAGGGGCGTCAGCCCTTAGCGGCCGAACCGGCGCCGTTCCCCGCGCCGTTCTCCGCCGCGGCGGAGTCACCGGAGCCCTCGGCGTCCCCGGCGCCGTCGGCCTTCTCCGCCTCCCCGGCCTTCTCCAGGTCCACAGCGGCCACGGAGTCCTCGGCGTCCACCTGCTTGCGGGAGCGGGGCTCCACGATCTCCTCGCGGCCCGGGCGCGTCCGCGCCGACAGGACCATGTAGAGGACGGCGAGCAGGAAGACGACGATCGCGGTCCACACGTTGAGCCGCAGGCCCAGGATGTGGTGGGCCTCGTCGACCCGCATGTACTCGATCCAGCCGCGGCCGGCGCAGTACGCGGCCACGTACAGGGCGAAGGCGCGGCCGTGGCCGAGCCGGAAGCGGCGGTCCGCCCAGATGACGAGGACGGCGACGCCGACGCACCACAGCGACTCGTACAGGAAGGTCGGGTGGTAGAGGCCGGCCTCGCGGTTGGCGCTCTCGGTGATCTTCAGCGCCCACGGCAGGTCGGTCGGCCTGCCGTACAGCTCCTGGTTGAACCAGTTGCCCCAGCGGCCGATGGCCTGGGCGAGGGCGATGCCGGGGGCGATGGCGTCCGCGTACGCCGGGAGCGGGATGCCCCGGCGGCGGCAGCCGATCCAGGCGCCGACGGCGCCGAAGGCGATGGCGCCCCAGATGCCGAGGCCGCCCTCCCAGATCTTGAAGGCGTCGACCCAGTTCTCACCCTCGCTGAAGTACAGCTGGTAGTCGGTGATCACGTGGTAGAGGCGTCCGCCGACGAGGCCGAAGGGCACCGCCCAGACGGCGATGTCGGCCACGGTGCCGGCGGTGCCGCCGCGGGCGATCCAGCGCTTGTTGCCGAGCCAGACGGCGACGAAGACACCGAGGATGATGCAGAAGGCGTAGCCGCGCAGCGGGATCGGTCCGAGGTGGAGGACACCGGTCGACGGGCTGGGAATGTAGGCAAGGTCCATGGCAGGTCCGACGCTACCCTGCCGGGTGGGCGGGACGGCAGCCCACCCGGCAACGTCTGGGTAACTAAGCCCCGGATCAGCCCGCCGACGGGGAGGCCGTGCCGGGCTTCTTGCCCTTGTTGGCCTCGGCGACCCACTTCTTCAGGTTCTCCGGCGAGATCTGCTCGCCGCCCTTGGTCGGGAAGATCGATTCTCCGTTGAGCAGCACGGACGGGGTGCCGCGGAAGCCGCCGGCCTGGAAGGCGTCGTTCGCCTTCTCGACCCAGCTGTCGTGCGTGCCGTCCTGGACGCAGGACCGGAAGGCGGGGGTGTCGAGGCCGGGGACCTTGGCGGCCAGCTCGATCAGCTTGTCGTTCTTGCCGAAGGCGTCGTCGGTCTCCTGCGGCTGGTTCATGTACAGCGTGTCGTGGTACGCGGTGAACTTGCCGGCGTCCTGGGCGCAGGCCGCCGCGTTCGCCGCGCGGAGCGAGCCGCTGCCGCCCATGTTGCCGTCGATGAGGGTGGCGAGGTGGTACTCGGTCTTGAGCGCGCCACTGGCCTCCAGCTCGTGGATGGCGTCCCGCATGACGTTCTCGAACTGGGCGCACGCGGGGCAGCGGAAGTCCTCCCAGATCTGGAGGGTGGAGGGGGCGTCCGGCTTGCCGGTGGGGATGGCCGGCTTGTCGCCCTCGATCGCGCCGGTGGGGGCGACGACGGGCCCGGCCTTCGCCGAGTCGCCGTCCTTGCCGCTGTTGGCGGCGATCACGCCGACGACGGCGGCGAGGCCGAGGACGCCGACCACTCCCGCCGTCACGATCAGGACCCGGCGCTGCTTCTCCCGGGCCTTCTCGCGCTCGCGCTGCTGCTGGAGGCGCTCCCGCGCGCTCTTGTTCCTACCGTCACGGTTCTTCTCGCTCACGCCCACAGCAACGAACCGGGGAGGCGCCTGCGCGCCTCCCCGGTCCGATGTCCACCCGAATGGACGACAGCCGGTCAGCCGGTGCGGCGCACGCCGTCGGCGAGTTCGACCGCCAGTTCCTTTACGGCGGCGAGTCCGGCGGCCTCGTCGCCGTCGGCGTCGAGGATCCGCTGGACGAAGGCCGAGCCGACGATGACGCCGTCGGCGAAGGCGGCGACCTCGCGGGCCTGGACGGCGTTGGAGACGCCGAGGCCGACGCAGACCGGGATCTTCGAGGTCACCCGGGTGCGGCGGACCAGGTCGGCGGCCTGCTCGCCGACGGACTCGCGGGTGCCGGTGACGCCCATGAGGGAGGCGGCGTAGACGAAGCCGGAGCCGGCCGCGGTGATGGTGGCGAGCCGCTCGTCCCTGCTGCTGGGGGCGACGACGAAGACGGTGGCGAGGCCGTGCCGCTCCGCGTGCTCCCGCCACAGCGCGGACTCCTGGACCGGCAGGTCGGGCAGGATGCACCCGGCGCCGCCGGCCGCGGCCAGCTCCTCGGTGAAGCGCTCGACGCCGTACCGGTCGATCGGGTTCCAGTAGGTCATCACGAGGACCGGCTTGCCGGTGGCCTCGTGGGCCTCCTTCACCGTCCGCATGACGTCGGCGATCCGCACGCCGCCGCGCAGGGCGATGTCGTCGGCGGTCTGGATGACGGGGCCGTCCAGGACCGGGTCGCTGTGCGGGAGGCCGACCTCGACGATGTCGGCGCCGCCGTCGAAGACGGCCTTGATCGCCTTGATGCCGCCGTCGACGGTCGGGAAGCCGGCCGGGAGGTACGCGATGAGCGCGGCCCGGTCCTCGGACCTGGCCCGCTCCAGGGTGTCGGCGAGCAGCTGGATGTTCCCGGTCACTTGGCGTCCCCCTCGATCTCGGCGGTGCCGGCCCGGTCGGCGGCCACCTCGGCGTCCGTGTCGTACAGGCCGAAGTAGCGGGCGGCGGTGTCCATGTCCTTGTCGCCGCGGCCGGAGAGGTTCACGACGAGGAGCGCGTCCCTGCCGAGCTCCTTGCCGACCTCCAGGGCCCCGGCGAGCGCGTGCGCCGACTCGATGGCCGGGATGATGCCCTCGGTGCGGGAGAGCAGCCGCAGCGCCTGCATGGCGGCGTCGTCGGTGACGGCCCGGTACTCGCCCCGGCCGCTGTCCTTGAGGTAGGCGTGCTCGGGGCCGATGCCGGGGTAGTCGAGGCCGGCGGAGATGGAGTACGGCTCGGTGATCTGGCCCTCGTCGTCCTGGAGGACGTACGACCGGGAGCCGTGCAGGATGCCGGGCTCGCCGGCGGTGAGGGTGGCCGCGTGCTCGCCGGTCTCGACGCCGTGGCCGGCCGGCTCGCAGCCGATGAGCCGGACGCCGGTGTCGGGCAGGAAGGCGTGGAAGAGGCCGATGGCGTTGGAGCCGCCGCCGACGCAGGCGATCGCCGCGTCGGGGAGGCGGCCGGCGCGCTCCAGGAGCTGGCGGCGGGCCTCGACGCCGATGACCCGGTGGAAGTCGCGGACCATCGCCGGGAAGGGGTGCGGTCCGGCGACGGTGCCGAAGAGGTAGTGGGTGCGGTCGACGTTGGCGACCCAGTCGCGGAACGCCTCGTTGATGGCGTCCTTGAGGGTGCGGCTGCCGGACTTCACGGCGACGACCTCGGCGCCGAGCATCCGCATCCGGGCCACGTTCAGCGCCTGCCGCTGGGTGTCGATCTCGCCCATGTAGATGGTGCAGTCGAGGCCGAAGAGCGCGCAGGCGGTGGCGGTGGCGACGCCGTGCTGGCCGGCGCCGGTCTCGGCGATGACGCGGGTCTTGCCCATCCGCTTGGTGAGCAGGGCCTGGCCGAGCACGTTGTTGATCTTGTGCGAGCCGGTGTGGTTGAGGTCCTCGCGCTTGAGGAAGATCCGCGCGCCGCCGGCGTGCTCGGCGAACCGCCGCACCTCGGTGAGGGCGCTGGGACGGCCCGTGTAGTTCGCCATGAGGTCGCCGAGCTCGCGGGCGAACTCGGGGTCGTGCTTGGCCTTCTCGTACTCGACGGCGACCTCGTCGACGGCGGCGACGAGGGCCTCCGGGATGAACTTGCCGCCGAAGGCGCCGAAGTAGCCCTCGGCCGACGGGACCTGGCCCTCCGGGTCCGGGATGAAGAACTCGCTGGTCATGCTGATGGTGCTCCTCGCGGGGCGATGCGGTCGTGAAAGGACGTGACTCGCTTCGTACGCGCGCGCGTGACGGCTCCCGCCGTCCCTGCCGGGCCAAGGCTTTCCGCGCCTGGACCCGGACCGGGGGACGACGCCGTACGGGTGCGGGTTCAGGCACAGGTGCGGAGGCACCCGCAGAGGGTGCCGTTCCGTTGTGCCCACCTTCCCCCAAGGACTTCGTCCAGGGGAGACCCCCAGCCCCAGCGGAACGTGTGCCCACAACGAAACGGCGGGCGCGCGCGTCAGGAGAGGGCGCGCCATCGCAGGCCCGGGACCGTGCCCGGTTCCGCGCCGATGCAGTGGCGGACCCGCCGCCCGTGGACCCGCCGCGCCGGCGCCCGGCAGCCGCGGGGCCGGCAGCCCCGGGCGAGCCGCGCGTGGGCGGTCACGGCCACGGACACCGCGCGCAGGCCGACGGGCCCCTGGGCCAGGGAGCCCGGGGCGGTCGGCACGGTGGCACGGCGGGGGGTCATGGCGCGGCCGTCAGCCCCGGCCGTGCCGCAGCGCGGGGTGCGCGCCGGCGGCGACGAGGTCGGCGACGGCGGTCTTCGGGTCGCGGCCGGTGACGAGGGACTCGCCGACCAGGACCGCGTCGGCGCCGGCGTTGGCGTACGCGATGAGGTCGTGCGGGCCGCGGACGCCGGACTCGGCGACCTTGACGATGCCGGCCGGGATCTCGGGGGCGACGCGCTCGAAGGTGGAGCGGTCGACCTGGAGGGTCTTGAGGTTGCGGGCGTTGACGCCGATGATCCGGGCGCCGGCGTCGACCGCGCGCTCGACCTCCTCCTCGTCGTGGACCTCGACGAGCGGGGTGAGCCCGATGGACTCGGCGCGCTCGATGAGGGAGACGAGGGCCTCCTGCTCCAGGGCGGCGACGATGAGGAGCGCGAGATCCGCTCCGTACGCCCGGGCCTCCCAGAGCTGGTAGGCGGTGACGATGAAGTCCTTGCGCAGGACCGGGATGTCGACCCGGGCGCGCACGGCCTCCAGGTCGGCGAGCGAGCCGCCGAAGCGGCGCTGCTCGGTGAGGACGGAGATGACGGCGGCGCCGCCCGCCTCGTAGTCGGCGGCGAGTCCCGCCGGGTCGGCGATCGCCGCGAGTGCTCCCTTGGACGGGCTGGAGCGCTTGACCTCGCAGATCACCGTGACGCCTTCGCCGCGCAGCGCGGCGACCCCGTCCTTGGCCTGCGGGGCCTTGGCGGCCCGCTCCTTGAGCTCGTCGAGGGAGACCCGCGCCTGCCGCTCTGCGAGGTCGGCGCGCACGCCGTCGATGATCTCGTCGAGCACACTCACGCGAGAGGACCCCTTCCGGGACGGTGACGGTTCCACGGAACCTGATGAACACGGTTCAGCCATGTCCGATGGTATCCGCAGGAAGCGGTCCGCCTCGCATCGAGCGGCGCCGCGTCCCACTTCCTGGGACTTCCCGGGACGTCAGGGGGCGAGCGCGGAGCCGGACGGCAGGTTCCGCACCACGGTGAACACCGCGGTCAGCGCGCCGAGCGCCCACCACCAGGCGGGCCGGACCGTGATCCGGGTCGGCGTGCCGCGGACGGCGTGAACCAGCCACACGCCCATGAGCACGGCGCAGACGGCGTAGCCGGCGACGGCGAGCGCGTTGGCGCCGAGGGCGGCGGCGAGGTCGCCGTGCGCGACGGCGTGGGCGCTGCGCAGGCCGCCGCAGCCGGGGCAGTACAGGCCGGTGAAGCGGAGCAGCGGGCAGACGGGGTAGTGACCGGGTTCGTTGGGGTCGACGAGGCCGACGTACGTGAAGGCGGCGGCGGTGCCGGCGAAGGTGGCGAGCGGGGCGCGCAGCCGCCGTCCGAGCGGGCGGCGCCGGAACTCCTCGGCCTCGGCGGTCCGCCCCGGCGGGGCGGCGGGGGCGGTGGGGGCGATAGGCGGGGGCGGCTCGGCGGTCACGGGCCGATTGTCGCCCGGGCGGCGCCGGGACGCACGACGGCGCAGTCCGGTGGTGCCGGACTGCGCCGTTCGTGGGGTGCGCGCGTGCCGTGGGCCCGGGCCGAGGGTCAGACGCGGGCCTTGGCCGCGGCGGTAGCGCTCTCGCGGGCCTCGATGACGGCCTGGGACTCCTTGGGCATGCCGAGGCCGGCGATCTTCATCGCGCCGCCGACGACACCGCCGAGGAGGATGACGCCGACACCGGCCCAGAAGCCGGGCACGTTCGCCGCCACCATGAAGACTCCGGCGATGCAGAAGCCGATGAAGGAGATGATGACACCGGTCCAGGCGGCCGGGGTGTGTCCGTGGGCGCTGCCCGCCATGAGTTGCTCCTCGTAGATGTTGCTCGGTGGTGACGTCGAAGACGACGGCCGTCAGGTGATGACGGCGTCATTCTTCCGCACATGACCCCGCGGAGGTGACTCGGGGGGTGCCGGACGATCACGCGTCGTGCGTCGGGTCCTCGCCGCGGTCGAGCGCCTTCCACAGGTCCTCGGGCCGGTCGGGGTCGCCGGCGGCGGGGCGGCGGGCCGCGCGCGGCGCGCCGGAGCGCTCGTACCGGCCGCCCATCGCGGGCCAGCTCTTGCCGTAGCGGAGGGCGCAGAGGCCGGCGACGAGGATGAGGAGGGCGCCGGCGGCGGCGACGTACGGCCAGGCGGTGTGGGTGAGGCCGGCGACGGCGGCGGCGGTGTCGCCGCTGATCCGGGCGGCCTCGGCGTCGAGGGCGGCGCTGTCGGTGGCGCCGAGGAGGGCGGCGGCGGCGGCGCCGGCGCCGCTGAGCGCGAGGAGGCCGGCGACGAGGGTGCGGCCGGCCCGGCGGACGGCGAAGACGGCGACGAGGGCGGCGAGGCCGACGATCGCGAGGGCGGTCGGGACGCCGGTGACGGTGCCGCCGTCGGCCTCGACGGGAACGGTGCCCCCGGCGACCGACGCGGTGCCCTCGGCCCAGATCTGGCCGGCGGAGAGCAGTACGACGGTGGCTCCGAGGGCACCGAGGAGCAGGGCGACGGCGAGGCTCCGCCGGCCGCCGGAGGTGACGGCCGCGCGGGCGGCTCGGGGCTGGGGTACGGGTACGGCACTCACGTACCCCACTATCCCCTACGGCTGCGATGAACCTTTCATCCGGTTGGCGGTGTGGACGGCGCGGAGGACGGCGGCGGCCTTGTTGCGGCACTCGGCGTCCTCGGCGGCCGGGTCGGAGTCGGCGACGACGCCCGCGCCGGCCTGGACGTAGGCGGTGCCGTCGCGCAGGAGGGCGGTGCGGATGGCGATGGCGGTGTCGGAGTCGCCGGCGAAGTCGAGGTAGCCGACGCAGCCGCCGTACAGTCCGCGCCGGGACGGCTCCAGCTCCTCGATGATCTGCATCGCGCGGGGCTTGGGCGCGCCGGAGAGGGTGCCGGCGGGGAAGCAGGCGGTGAGGACGTCGAAGGCGGTCTTCCCCTCGGCCACCCGGCCGGTGACGGTGGAGACGATGTGCATGACGTGGGAGTACCGCTCGATCGACATGAAGTCGACGACCTCGACGGAGCCGGGGGCGCAGACCCGGCCGAGGTCGTTGCGGCCGAGGTCGACGAGCATCAGGTGCTCGGCGCGCTCCTTGGGGTCGGCGAGCAGTTCCTCGGCGAGGTCGTGGTCCTCCTGCGGGGTGGCGCCGCGGTGCCGGGTGCCGGCGATGGGGTGCAGCATCGCCTGCCCGTCCTCGACCTTCACCAGGGCCTCGGGGCTGGAGCCGACGACGTCGAAGCCGTTCTCGAAGCGGAAGAGGTACATGTACGGGGACGGGTTGGTGGCCCGCAGGACCCGGTAGACGTCGAGCGCGGAGGCGGTGCAGGGGGTCTCGAAGCGCTGCGACGGGACGACCTGGAAGGCTTCGCCGGCCCGGATCCGCTCCTTGATGTCGTCGACGGCGTCCTGGTAGGCGGGGCCGCCCCAGAGCGCGGAGTACGCGGGGAGCTCGGAGTCCGGGAGGGCGACGGGGGTGGTGGCGACGGGGCGGGCCAGGTCGGCCTCCATCGCGTCGAGCCGGGCGACGGCGTGGGCGTACGCCTCGTCGACGCCGGTCTCCAGGTCGTTGTGGTTGATCGCGTTGGCGATCAGCAGGACCGAACCGTCCCAGTGGTCGAGGACGGCGAGGTCGCTGGTGAGGAGCATGGTGAGCTCGGGGAGCTCCAGGTCGTCGCGGGCGGAGTCGCCGATGCGCTCCAGGCGGCGGACGATGTCGTAGCCGAGGTAGCCGACCATGCCGCCGGTGAACGGCGGCAGGTTTCCGGCCAGGTCACGCGGGGTGTGGAGGGTCTCGACGGTGGCGCGGAGGGCGGCGAGCGGGTCGCCGTCGACGGGGACGCCGACGGGCGGGGTGCCGAGCCAGTGGGCCTGGCCGTCCTTCACCGTCAGCGTGGCGTCGCTGCGGACGCCGATGAAGGAGTAGCGGGACCAGCTGCGCCCGTTCTCCGCGGATTCGAGGAGGAAGGTGCCGGGGCGTTCGGCGGCGAGCTTGCGGTAGAGCCCGACCGGGGTGTCGCCGTCCGCGAGGAGCCTGCGGCTGACGGGGATGACGCGGCGGTCGGCCGCCAGCTTGCGGAAGGTGTCGAGATCCATGGCGCCAGACCCTACTCGGACGCGGGGAGCAGGACGTCGGTGTCGAAGCAGGTCCGGGTGCCGGTGTGGCAGGCGGGGCCGACCTGGTCGACCTTGACGAGGATCGTGTCGGCGTCGCAGTCGAGCGCCACGGACCTGACGTGCTGGACGTGCCCGGAGGTGTCGCCCTTGACCCAGTACTCGTTGCGGCTGCGCGACCAGTAGGTGCCGCGGCCGGTGGTGAGGGTGCGGTGCAGGGCCTCGTCGTCCATCCAGCCGAGCATCAGCACCTCGCCGGTGTCGTACTGCTGGGCGATGGCGGGGACCAGGCCGTCGGGGCTGCGCTTGAGCCGGGCGGCGATGGCCGGGTCGAGGTCGCTGGGGGTCCGGGGCGTGCTGCTCATGGGGCCATTGTGCCGTGGCGCGGCGGCGTGTCCGGCGGGGCGTCCACTGGGCGGACGGCGCGGCGCGGTCGTACGCTGGCGCTCATGTCGACCCATGCCAAACGTGAACGGCTTCTGCTCGCTGATCTGTTGGAGGCCGCGGGCCCGGACGCCCCGACGCTGTGCGAGGGCTGGCGGACGCGGGACCTCGCGGCGCACGTGGTGGTGCGGGAGCGGCGCCCGGACGCGGCGGCCGGGACGCTCGTGCCGGCGCTGAAGGAGCGCCTGGAGCGGGTGCAGGAGGAGTTCGCCGCGAAGCCGTACGAGGAGCTGATCCAGCTGATCCGTACGGGGCCGCCCCGCTTCTCCCCGTTCACCATCAAGCAGGTGGACGAGGGCGCGAACGTCGTCGAGTTCTACGTCCACGCGGAGGATGTCCGCCGCGCCCAGCCCGCCTGGTCGGCCCGCGAGCTGGACCCGGTCTTCGCGGACGCCCTGTGGTCCCGCCTGGAGAAGGCCGCCCGCCTCCTGGGCCGCAAGGCCCCGGTCGGCCTGGTCCTGCGCCGCCCGAACGGCCAGACGGTGGTCGCCCACCGCGGCACCCCGGTGGTGACGGTCTCCGGCGAGCCGGGCGAGCTGACGATGTACCTGTACGGGCGTACGGAGGTGGCGAAGGTGGGCCTGGAGGGCGACCCGGACGCGATCGAGCTGCTGAGCGCGACGAAGCAGCTGGGGATCTAGACCTTCGGCAGTTCGGCGCGGCGGACGGCGCGGACCGCGAGGCCGTACACGCCGGAGAGGGCGCAGACCGCGGCGCTGACGACGAAGACCGGGCCGGCGCCCCAGGCGCCGATGGCGGCGCCGGTGACCGGGTAGCTCAGCGGGGCGATGCCGAGGCTGCCGAGGCTCGCGACGGCGCTCACCCGGCCGAGGTACGCGGGGTCGCACTCGGTCTGGATCAGGGCGTTGCACAGGGCCCCGGAGAGTCCGGCGAGCAGGCCGAGGGAGAGGCCGGCGAGGACGGCGAGGGGGAGCTGGGGCAGGTGGGCGAGCGCGCCGATCGCCACGGCGCCGACCACCATGGTCACGCCCATGACGACGCCGGTGCGGGGGACGTGCCCCTTGACGGTGAGCAGCAGGGAGGCGGCGCCCGCGCCGGCGCCGAAGCCGGCGAGGACCCAGCCGATGCCGGAGGCGCCCCAGCCGCGCTGTTCGGCGAGGACGGCGAGGCCGACGTTGAGGGGGCCGGTGAAGCCGAGGTCGCTGAGCAGGACGACGATCATCAGCGGGCCTAGCACCGGGTGGCCGCGGAGGTAGCGCAGGCCGTCGGCGAGGCCGCGAAGGGCGGTTCCGTCGTGGGCCTCCTCGCGGGGCAGCGGGCGGAGCCGGAGCGCGGCGAGCAGCGGCAGGGAGAGCGCGAAGAGGGCGCCGGCGACGGTGAAGGCGCTCGCGGTGCCGCCGACGGCGACGGCGAGGCCGCCGAGCGGGGCCCCGACGACGGCGCCCGCGCGGTACGCGAGGCCGCGCATGCCCTGGACGCGGGCGAGCTGGTCGCGGTCGGCGATCCGGGGCGGCAGGGCGCCGACGGCGGGCAGGAAGAGGGCGTCGACGGTGCCGAAGACGAGGGCGACGGCGGCGAGCGCCCAGAGGCCGGGCGAGACGAGGTAGAGGGCGGCGGCGAGGCCGAGGGTGACGAGGCAGCGGACGGCGTCGGAGGCGATGACGACGCGGCGGGGGCCGAGGCGGTCGGCGATCACGCCGCCGAAGAGCATGAGCAGCGCGCGGGGCACGGCCGCGACGGCCATGACGACCCCGGCCTGCGCGGGCGTCCCCCCGCTGACGGCGGCCCAGGCGAGCGCCAGGTAGAACACGCTGTCGCCGAGCGTGGAGGCGGTGTACGCGCCGAGCCAGCGCAGGACCTGGGGGCTGCGGTGGGCGGGGCGGGCCTCGACGACGGCGGTCACGGGCGGTAAGGGAAGGCGTGGAGGTGGACGGCGACGTTCTCGCGGCCCTCGGTGTCGCCGGCGGCTTCGGCGGCGCGGGCGGCGCGGTCGTACTTCTCGCAGACGGCGTCCAGCTCCGCGTTGAGGGCGGCGAGTTCGGCGGCGGTGAGGCGCGGCAGCCACTCGGAGCTGATCGAGGCGGAGCGCCACTCCTCGGACCAGGTGAGGCGTTCGTCGAGGAAGCGGCGGTGGAGTTCGGTGCGCTGTTCGTTGATGGTGCGGCCGACGGCGTCGCTGGCGGCGGCGAGTTCGGGGCTGTCGCGGACGTCCTCGTCACGGATGGTGACGCCGTACGAGCTGGGCTGCCACCAGCGTTCGCGGCCGTCGCCGGACTGGGTGGCGGCTTCCTCGATGAGGCCGTGCTCGGCGAGCTTGCGCAGGTGGTAGCTGACGAGCGAGACGGCTTCGTCGACCTGCTCGGCAAGCTGCGAGGCGGTGGCGGTGCGGGCGACGAAGAGGTTCCGGTAGAGGCGCATGCGCAGGGGGTGCGCGATGGCCTTGAGGGTGCCGAGGTCGGTGATGCGGCGGTTCTCCTGCGAGGTCATGCCCATGACCGTAGATGTACAAGAAAGCTTGCGCAACGAAGGTTGCACAAATTTTCTTTCGCGTCTGGGCCGCGAAAAGGGCCCCCGGAGGGGCCCTCCCCGCAAGCGGAACGAAGCCTCAGCGGACCTCGTGCCCCGCCTCCCGCAGCGCGTCCTTGACCTCGCCGATCCGCAGGTCGCCGAAGTGGAAGACCGACGCGGCGAGCACCGCGTCCGCGCCGGACGCGACCGCCGGGGCGAAGTCGGCGAGCTTGCCGGCGCCGCCCGAGGCGATGACCGGGACCGTCACGTGCTTGCGTACGGCCGCGATCATCTCGGTGTCGTAGCCGTCCTTCGTGCCGTCCGCGTCCATCGAGTTGAGCAGGATCTCCCCCGCGCCCAGCTCCGCGGCCCGGTGCGCCCACTCGACGGCGTCGATGCCGGTGCCCTTGCGGCCGCCGTGGGTGGTGACCTCGAAGGAGCCGCCGGCGGTGCGGCGGGCGTCGACCGACAGGACGAGGACCTGGCGGCCGAAGCGCTCCGCGATCTCCTGGATCAGCTCGGGGCGGGCGATCGCGGCGGTGTTGACGCCCACCTTGTCCGCGCCGGCCCGCAGCAGCCGGTCCACGTCGTCCGCGGAGCGGACGCCGCCGCCGACGGTGAGCGGGATGAAGACCTGCTCGGCGGTGCGGCGCACCACGTCGTAGGTGGTCTCGCGGTTGCCGGAGGAGGCGGTGATGTCGAGGAAGGTCAGCTCGTCGGCGCCCTCGGCGTCGTACAGCTTGGCCATCTCGACGGGGTCGCCGGCGTCCCGCAGGTTCTGGAAGTTGACGCCCTTGACGACCCGGCCGTTGTCCACGTCCAGGCAGGGGATCACGCGTACGGCGAGGCTCATGCCGCATCCCTCCGGTACGCCTCGACCTCGACCTCGACCACCAGGCGGGGGTCGACGAAGCCGGAGACGATGATCATCGACGCGGCCGGGCGGACCTTGTCGAACAGTTCCTTGTGGGCGCGGCCCACCTCGTCCACGTCCCGCGCGTGCGTGATGTACATGCGGGTGCGGACGACGTCCTCGGCGCCGAGGCCCAGCTGCTTCAGCGCATCGAGGGCGACGTTGAAGGAGTTGACGGTCTGCTCGTACGGGCCGCCGTCGGCGATCTGGCCGTCCACGACCGAGGTGCAGCCGGCGACGAGGACGGTGCCGTTGGGCAGCTCGACCGCGCGGGAGTAGCCGAACTGCTCCTCCCAGGGGGCGCCGGTGACGACCTTGCGCACGGAGTCGGTCATGCGGACGCCACCGCCTGAAGGGCCTCCTCCAGGGTGAACGCCTTGGCGTAGAGCGCCTTGCCGACGATCGCGCCCTCGACGCCCAGGGGGGTGAGGCCGGCGAGGGCCCGCAGGTCGTCCAGGGAGGAGACGCCGCCGGAGGCGACGACGGGCTTGTCGGTGGCCGCGCAGACGTTCTTCAGGAGCTCGGTGTTGGGGCCGGTGAGGGTGCCGTCGCGGCCGATGTCGGTGACGACGTACCGGGCGCAGCCCTCGGAGTCGAGGCGGGCCAGCGTCTCGTACAGGTCGCCGCCCTCGCTGGTCCAGCCGCGGCCCTTGAGGGTGGTGCCGCGCACGTCGAGGCCGACGGCGATCTTGTCGCCGTGCTCGGCGATGACCTTGGCGACCCACTCGGGGGTCTCCAGGGCGGCGGTGCCGAGGTTGACGCGGGTGCAGCCGGTGGCGAGGGCCGCGGCGAGCGAGGCGTCGTCGCGGATGCCGCCGGACAGCTCCACCTTGATGTCCATGGCCTCGGTGATCTGCCGGACCAGCTCGCGGTTGTCGCCGGTGCCGAAGGCGGCGTCCAGGTCGACCAGGTGGAGCCACTCGGCGCCGGCGCGCTGCCAGGCCAGGGCGGCCTCCAGCGGGGAGCCGTAGGAGGTCTCGGAGCCGGACTCGCCGTGCACGAGCCGGACGGCCTGGCCGTCACGCACGTCGACGGCGGGGAGGAGTTCGAGAGTGCTCACAGGGTTCCGATCCAGTTGGTGAGGAGCTGGGCGCCGGCGTCGCCGGACTTCTCGGGGTGGAACTGGGTGGCCCACAGGGCCCCGTTCTCCACGGCGGCGACGAACGGCTCGCCGTGGGTGGCCCAGGTGACCTTCGGGGCGCGGATGTTGGGGTTGCCGACCTCCAGCGTCCAGTCGCGCACCGCGTAGGAGTGCACGAAGTAGAAGCGGGCGTCGGCGCCGAGGCCGGCGAAGAGCTCGGAGTCGGCGGGCGCGTCGACCGTGTTCCAGCCCATGTGGGGCACGACGGGCGCGTTCAGCGGCTCGACCGTGCCGGGCCACTCGTCGAGGCCCTCGGTCTCGACGCCGTGCTCGATGCCGCGCTCGAAGAGGATCTGCATGCCGACGCAGATGCCCATGACGGGGCGGCCGCCGGAGAGCCGACGGCCGACGATCCAGTCGCCGCGGGCCTCCTTGAGCCCCTGCATGCAGGCGGAGAAGGCGCCGACGCCGGGGACGAGGAGTCCGTCGGCGTTCATCGCCTTCTCGTAGTCGCGGGTGATCTCGACGTCGGCGCCGACCCGGGCGAGCGCGCGCTCGGCGGAGCGCACGTTGCCGAAGCCGTAGTCGAAGACGACGACCTTCTTCGGGGTGTTCGCCGTCATGCCCACACGTCCAGTCGCAGCACGCCGGCGGCCAGGCACATGGCCGCGCCGATGGAGAGCAGCACGATGAGGCCCTTGGGCATCTGCTGCTTGACGAAGGAGTAGACGCCGCCGAGCAGGAAGAGCCCGACGACGATCAGGATGGTGGAGAGACCGGTCACGGTTACAGCGCGCCCTTCGTGGACGGGAGGATTCCGGCGGCGCGCGGGTCGCGCTCGGAGGCGTAGCGCAGGGCCCGGGCGAGCGCCTTGAACTGGCACTCGACGATGTGGTGGGCGTTGCGCCCGTAGGGCACGTGCACGTGGAGCGCGATCTGCGCCTGGGCCACGAAGGACTCCAGGATGTGGCGGGTCATGGTGGTGTCGTACGAGCCGATCATCGGTGCCATGTTCTCGGGCTCGGTGTGCACCAGGTAGGGGCGGCCGGAGAGGTCGACGGTGACCTGGGCGAGGGACTCGTCCAGCGGGACCGTGCAGTTGCCGAAGCGGTAGATGCCGACCTTGTCGCCGAGGGCCTGCTTGAAGGCGGCGCCCAGCGCGAGGGCGGTGTCCTCGATGGTGTGGTGGGAGTCGATGTGGAGGTCGCCGTCGGTCTTCACGGTGAGGTCGAACAGACCGTGCCGGCCGAGCTGGTCGAGCATGTGGTCGTAGAAGCCGACCCCGGTCGACACGTCGACCTTTCCGGTGCCGTCGAGGTCGATCTCGACGACGACGGAGGTCTCCTTGGTGGTGCGCTCCACGCGGCCTACGCGGCTCATGCGTTCTGCTCCTTCTTCAGCTCACGAACCGCGTCGAGGAACGCGTCGTTCTCTTCGGGGGTGCCGGCGGTGACCCGCAGCCACCCCGGTACGCCGTTGTCCCGGACCAGGACGCCCCGGTCGAGGATCTTGCGCCAGGCCTCGTGCGCGTCGGGGAAGTGCCCGAACTGGACGAAGTTGGCGTCGGACTCGGTGACCTCGTAGCCGGCGGCCCGCAGCTCGGCGACGAGGCGGTCGCGCTCGGCCTTGAGCTGCTCGACGTACCCGAGGAGGGTGTCGGTGTGCTCCAGGGCGGCGAGCGCGGTCGCCTGGGTGACGGCGGAGAGGTGGTACGGCAGGCGGACCAGCTGGACGGCGTCGACCACGGCCGGGTGGGCGGCGAGGTAGCCGAGCCGGAGCCCGGCGGCGCCGAACGCCTTGGACATGGTCCGGGAGACCACCAGGTGCGGCCGGCCCTCCAGGAGGGGCAGCAGCGAGTCGCGGTGGCTGAACTCCACGTACGCCTCGTCCACCACGACCAGCGAGGGCTTGGCGGCCTGGGCGGCGTCGTACAGCCGCGTCACGACCTCGGCCTCGACGGCGGTGCCGGTGGGGTTGTTGGGCGAGGTGACGAAGACGACGTCGGGCGCGTGCTCCGCGATCGCCTTCTCGGCGGCCCCGACGTCGATGGTGAAGTCGTCGTTGCGCGGGCCGGAGATCCAGCCGGTGCCGGTGCCGCGGGCGATCAGGGAGTGCATCGAGTACGAGGGCTCGAAGCCGATCGCGGTGCGGCCGGGTCCGCCGAAGGTCTGCAGCAGCTGCTGGAGGACCTCGTTGGAGCCGTTGGCGGCCCACACGTTCTCCCGGGTCACCGGGTGCTTGCCGGTGCGGGTGAGGTAGCGGGCCAGCTCGGTGCGGAGCTCCACCGCGTCCCGGTCGGGGTAGCGGTTGAGGCCGCGGGCGGCCTCGGCGACCCGCTCCGCGATCCGGGCCACCAGGGGCTCGGGCAGCGGGTAGGGGTTCTCGTTGGTGTTCAGCTGGACGGGCACGTCGAGCTGGGGGGCGCCGTAGGGCGACTGGCCCTTCAGCTCCTCGCGGATCGGCAGGTCGTCGATCCCGGTGGTGTCGTACGCGTTCACTTGCTCTCGGGCACCTTCCAGCCGAACCTTGCCTTGATCGCGGCGCCGTGGGCCGGGAGGTCCTCGGCCTCGGCGAGGGTGACCACGTGGTGGGCCACGTCGGCGAGCGCGTCGCGCGTGTAGTCCACGATGTGCACGCCGCGCAGGAAGGACTGCACGGAGAGGCCCGAGGAGTGGCAGGCGCAGCCGCCGGTGGGCAGGACGTGGTTGGAGCCGGCGCAGTAGTCGCCGAGGGAGACCGGCGCCCAGGGGCCGACGAAGACCGCGCCGGCGTTGCGGACCCGGTCGGCGCGGGCGGCGGCGTCGGCGGTCTGGATCTCCAGGTGCTCGGCGCCGTAGGCGTCGACGACGGTGAGGCCGTCCTCCAGGTCGGTGACGAGGACGATCGCGGACTGCTTTCCGGCCAGGGCCGGGGCGATCCGGTCCTCGACGTGCCGGGCGACGGCGACCTGGGCCTTCAGCTCGGCCTCGACGGCCTCGGCCAGCTCCGGGGAGTCGGTGACGAGGACGGACGCGGCCATCGGGTCGTGCTCGGCCTGGCTGATGAGGTCGGCGGCGACGTGCACAGGGTCGGCGGTGGAGTCCGCGAGGACCGCGATCTCGGTCGGGCCGGCCTCGGCGTCGATGCCGATGCGGCCCTTGAGGAGGCGCTTGGCGGCGGCGACGTAGATGTTGCCGGGGCCGGTGACCAGGTTGACGGGCTCGCAGCCGGGCTCGTCGGCGGTGGACGCGGTGCCGTACGCGAACATGGCGATGGCCTGGGCGCCGCCGGCCGCGTACACCTCGTCGACGCCGAGCAGGGCGCAGGCGGCGAGGATCGTCGGGTGCGGCAGGCCGCCGAAGTCCTTCTGCGGCGGGGAGGCGACGGCGATGCCCTCGACGCCGGCCTCCTGGGCCGGGACGACGTTCATCACGACGGAGGACGGGTAGACGGCGCGTCCGCCCGGCACGTACAGGCCGACGCGGTCGACGGGGATCCACTTCTCGGTGACCGTGCCGCCGGGCACGACCTGGGTGGTGTGGGTGGTGCGGCGCTGGTCGCGGTGGACCAGCCGGGCGCGCCGGATGGACTCCTCCAGGGCGGCGCGGACGGCCGGGTCGAGCTCGTCGAGGGCGCGCGCGAGCGCCTCGGCGGGGACGCGCAGGCGCTCCAGGCGGACGCCGTCGAATTTCTCCCCGTAGTCGATCACCGCGGCCGCGCCATGATGCCGTACGTCCTCGCAGATCGGCCGCACCTTCTCCAGGGCGGCTTCCACGTCGAACTCGGCACGGGGCAGCAGGTCGCGCAGGGCGGAACCCTCGGGGAGGGCCTCGCCGCGCAGATCGATTCGAGAGATCACGGGTCAATTCTCTCAGACGGCTCTCCGGCCCGGGCTTCCCGTATCACTGGCTGATACTCGGCTTGCCGCACGTCGATACGCGCCCCAGTGGCGTCTCCTCGCCACTCCTGACCGTTAGCGTTCAGCCCGTCACAGTCCGGGAAGAACGACTGTACGAACCCGCCCTCCCCGGGAAGCGGAGGGGCGGGAGCGTATCGGGGAGAGCGAGGGGGCGGCAGTGACCCAGCCGCACGAGGACGGGATGCCGGACGGTCTCACGGGCCCGGAGCGGGCCGTGTGGCAGGCGTTCCGGATCGGCAGGACCTGCGATCTGACGGAGGGGGTGCGGGAGCGGGACGACCCGTTCGGGGAGGCGGCCTGGGGGCCGGAGCGGAGCGTGCGCGCCGACGTGGTGGCGGCGCTGCTGCTCGACGGGCCGCCGGCCCGGTCGGGCCGGGTGGCGGCGCTGAAGCTGCGCGGGGTGCGGATCACCGGCGTGCTGGACCTGGCCGGCGGGACCATAGCGCCGTACGTGGAGCTGGCCGGCTGCCGCTTCGACGACGAGGTGGTGGTGCCCGAGGCGCGGTTCGGCACCCTGCGGATGGTCGGCTGCGCGCTGCCCCGGCTGGAGGCGGCCCGGCTGCACACCGAGGGCGATCTGCACCTGCCGCGCTGCCGGGTGCGGCGGGGCATCCGGCTGACGGACGCCCAGATCGGCACGGACCTGCTGATCAACCAGATCCGGGTGGGGCCGGACGGGCGCGGCCGGGCGATCACGGCGGACGGCATGGTGGTGGCGCAGGACCTCCAGGCCGAGCTGATCGAGACGCACGGCGAGTTCAGCCTGCGCGGGGCGAAGGTCGGCGTGTCGCTGAGCCTGCGGGGCAGCGTGCTCCGCTCGGACCAGGGCCGCCGCGCCCTGAACGCCCCGCAGCTGACCGTCGAGCGCACGCTGTACCTGAACGCGGCATGGGTCTACGAGGGGGCGGCGGGCCCGTCCACGGCGACGCCGCCGTACGGGGTGGCGCCGGTCCGGGACGCCCGGCGCAAGCCGGCCGAGTTCCACGGCGGGGTCCGGCTGGACGACGGGCGGTTCGGCGACGCGGTGGACCTGAACCACGCCCGCTTCCTGCTCGACGGCGCCCGCCGCGACGAGCTGTCGCTGCGCCGGATCGTCACCCCGGAGCTGAGGTTCAACGGGGAGCGCCCGGAGGAGGGCCGGGTGGTGCTGAACGGCGCGAAGGTGGTGACGCTGATCGACCTGTCCACCAGCTGGCCGGGCCCCGGCGGCCTGGCGCTGAGCGGTTTCGTCTACGAGAACCTGGTGCCGTACGGGCACTTCCCGCTGGCCCGGCGGATCGAGTGGGTGGCGGCGGCGACCCCCGAGTACGCGCCGGAGCCGTACGAGCGGCTGGCGACGGTGCTGCGCAACAGCGGGGAGGACGCGGACGCCCGCGAGGTGCTGCTGGCCAAGCAGCGGCGCAGACGGGAGACGCTGCCGCTCGCCGGGAAGCTGTGGGGGTACGTGCAGGACTGGACGGTGGCGTACGGCTACCGGCCGGGCCGGGCGGCGCTGTGGATGGCGGTGCTGTGGGCGGCGGGCACGCTGGCCTTCTCGCGGTACGACCCGGTGCCGATCAAGGAGGGCGAGGGTCCGGCGTGGAACGGCACGCTGTACGCGCTGGACCTGCTGCTTCCGGTGATCACGCTCGGCCAGGACGGCTACTGGCGGCTGGAGGGCGGCTGGCAGTGGGCGGCGGCGGTGCTGATCCTGCTCGGCTGGATCCTGGCGACGACGGTGGCGGCGGGGGCAACCCGGCTGCTGCGGCGCGGCTGACGGGGCGGACGGCGGCGGGGCTGACGGTGGTGGGGCGGCAGGGTGGTCGGCGGGGCGAGGCGGGCAGGGGGGCGGGGCAGCGGGCGGGGGCAGGAGGCGGGGGCGCGTGACGGCTCGGAGGAGACCGGGTGAGATCCGGGTGAAGGGACGGCGGCACGGCACGCCCGGAGCGCCCCCCGGTGGGAAGATACGTCTGCCATGTCCTTCCTCCGCGCCGTCGTCGGCGCCGCCCGTTCGGCCCGGCACGCCCCGCGTCTCGCCGCCGGGCTGACGCCGGACGACGACGTGCTGCTGGACGCCCCCGACGACCGGCTCGCGCCGGCCCTGGTGGCGGCGGCCGACGGGAATCCGGAGCCCGCGGCCAAGCTGCTCGCCACCACCCGGGACGCCGGCGACTGGGAGGACCGGGACCGCCACGTGGGGCGGCTCGCCGCCTTCGCCTACCACCGGGGCGAGTGGCTGGAGCGCTGGACGGCCGCCGCGCCCCAAGACGCCGACGCCCTGCTGGTGGCGGCCCAGCTCGCGGTCCGCCGGGCCTGGGAGTCGCCGGCCCGCGCCGAGCGGCTGCGCGAGCTGGACCCGCTGCTGCGCCCGCTCACCGAGGAGTCCGGGCGCGACCCGGTGCCGTGGCGGCTGGCGCTGGACCGGGCGCGCGGGGCGCACGCCGGGCACGCGGAGTTCGAGCGGCTGTGGGAGCAGGCCCTGCTGCGCTCCCCGCACCACTACGGCTGCCACGTCGCCGCGCTGAAGTACCTGTCGGCGCAGTGGTACGGCTCGCACCGGGCGGCCTTCGACTTCGCGGAGCAGGCCGCCGACGACGCGGCGCCCGGTTCGCTGGTGCGGGCGCTGACGGTGCGCGCCGCCTACGAGGCGCTGCGCCCGCTGCCGGCGCCGGACGGTGCGGCGGGGGGCGGCCCGGTGCCGGCCGGTGCGGCGGTGGACGCGGCGCGGATCGACCGGGCGGCGGACCGGGGAAGGGCGCTGTCGGCGGAGTTCGCGGCGGGCGACCCGTGGCCGGCCGAGGTGCGGAACCTGCTGGCGTACGTTCTGGTGGAGCGGGAGCGGTGGGCGGACGCGCTGGCCGAGTTCGGCCGTACGGGGCCGTACGCGACGTCCTTCCCGTGGGCGGTCGGCGGCCACGATCCGCTGCGGCGGTTCCTGGCCGCGCGGGACCGGGCGCGGGCCGGGGCGGCGCGGCGGGGCACGCTGTGGGGGCGCGCGGGCGGAATCCCCGGACGGAGCGGTCCGCGCGGCCATTAGGCTGGGCCGGTGACCACCGCTCGCCTGCCCCTCTTCCCGCTCAACGCGGTGTTGTTCCCGGGCCTCGTGCTGCCGCTCAACGTCTTCGAGGAGCGGTATCGCGCCATGATGCGCGCCCTGCTCGACATCGACGCCTCCGAGCCGCGGCGTTTCGCCGTGGTCGCGATCCGGGACGGGCACGAGGTCGCGCCGACCGCGCCCGGGATGCCGGACCCGACGGCACTGCCGGAGAAGGGACCCGCGGCGGGCTTCGGCCCCGATCCGCTGCGCAGCTTCCACCCGGTGGGGTGCGTCGCGGACGCGGCGAGCATCCGGCAGCGCGGGGACGGCTCGTACGAGGTGATGATCACCGGCACCACCCGGGTGCGGCTGCGTTCGGTGGACGCGAGCGGGCCGTTCCTGACGGCGGAGACCGAGGAGCTGCCGGAGGAGCCCGGCGAGGAGGCCGAGGCGCTGGCCGAAGGGGTGCTGCGGGCGTTCCGGGCGTACCAGAAGCGGCTGGCGGGCGCGCGGGAGCGGTCGCTGACGACCTCGGAGCTGCCCGACGACCCGTCGGTGGTGTCGTACCTGGTGGCGGCGGCGGCCATGGTGGACGTGCCGACGAAGCAGCGGCTCCTGGAGGCGCCGGACACGACCGTCCGGCTGCGCGAGGAGCTGGCGCTGCTGCGGGCGGAGACGGCGGTGCTGCGGCACCTTCCGTCGCTGCCGGCGGTGGAGCTGACCCAGGCGCCCACCCACCCGAACTGATCGGACCGAGAAGACCGCGGAGGTCCCGGTGGCGAAGAAGAAGCAGAAGAACGGCGGCGGCACCCCGGCGACGGTGGCGCTGGCCGCGGCCGGCACGGCGTACACCCTGCACGCGTACGAGCACGACCCGGCCGCCCCCTCGTACGGCGAGGAGGCGGCGGAGGCGCTGGGCGTGACGCCCGACCGGGTCTTCAAGACGCTGGTCGCGGACGTCGACGGGGAGCTGACGGTGGCGGTGGTGCCGGTCGCCGGGCAGCTGGACCTGAAGGCGCTGGCGTCGGCGGTCGGCGGCAAGCGGGCCGTGATGGCGGACCCGGCGGCGGCCGAGCGGACCACCGGCTACGTGCGGGGCGGGATCTCCCCGCTGGGGCAGCGCAAGCGGCTGCGGACGGTGCTCGACGCGTCGGCGGCGGAGCACGGCACGATCTGCGTCTCGGCCGGCCGGCGGGGGCTGGAGGTCGAGCTCTCCCCCGCCGACCTGGCCGCGCTCACCTCGGCGGTGCTGGCTCCGATCGGCCGCGGCTGACCGGTCTCCGGGCGGTCAGCGCCGGTACGGGTCGCCGGGGGCGGGCTCCGGGTCGCGGGGGCCGAAGACCCCGGTCAGCAGCAGGTGGACGATCATGGCGGCGAGCGGCCAGGCCAGCATCGCCGCGGCCCCCATCTGGAGCTTCAGCGGGGCGTCGAAGACGACCTCCGGGCCGACGGCCTTGGCGTGGGCGACCACGTCGGCGGTCGGCCCCAGCTTCGTGCCCAGCCACCAGGCGAGCAGCGAGCCGAGGAGGCCGCCGGCGGCGAGTCCCAGGACCAGCGGGACGCCGCCCTCGCGGCGGGCGAGGAAGACGACGAGTCCGGCGACCGCGCCGAAGGCGAGCGCGAGGAGGACGAAGGTGCCGTCGGCGCCGATCGCGGCCTCTCCCTCGGAGTTCCGCAGATAGACGCCCTTGCCGTCGGAGATCAGCAGGACCGACGGCGCGAGCCACAGCCAGAGCACTCCGAGCACGGCGCCGGCGACCGCCGAGGCGGCCGTCACCACGAGGCCCTGGACGACCTCGGCCCGGGTGATCGGATCGCCGGCCGGGCCCTGGTGGGGCGGGGGCGGCGGCCAGGCGGGGTCGTTCGGCGGCTGCTGCGGAGGCGTCAGGGGTGCGGTCACCCCGCCATCGTGCCAGGTGTGTCCGTGGCCCGCCTCAGCGGACCGCGGCCCTGCGGTAGGCCCAGGTGGCGACGGCCAGCGACAGGACGCCGACGGCGCCGCAGACGGACAGGTCGACGGCGACGGCCGCCCAGTCGGGGCTCGGGTCGAAGGCCCGGGCCAGCGCCTCGACCCCGTACGTCGACGGCAGCAGGTCGCGGGCCCAGCCGATCGGGGCCGGCATCCGCTCGGCCGGCAGCACGCCGAGCAGCAGCGCGGCGGACATGCCGAGCTGGCCGAGGAGGGTGGCGAGTTCCTGGCGGGGGGCGAGCAGGCCGAGGGCGGCGCCGAGCCCGGCGAGGGCGGCGCCGGAGAGCGGCACGACGGCGGCGAGCAGCCACAGGTGGCCGAGCGGCAGGCCGAAGAGGACGGCCCCGCTGACGGCGGTGACGAGGGTGCCGGGGACGGTGAAGGAGGCGTACGCGCCGGCGGCGCCGAGGACCACGGCGGCGGGCGGCACGGGCAGCGTGGCGTAGTGGTCGAGGCCGCCGGAGGCACGGAGCTGGCCGAAGTACTGGGCCAGCAGGTTGAGGGCGACGAAGGCGACGACCAGGACGGTGGAGCCGGCCACCACGGCGCGGGCCTCGGAGCCGCCGTCGACCACCCCGCGCATCAGGACCATGATCCCGATGGACTGGAAGGTGGCGACGAAGAGCAGCGGGATGCGGGCGACCCGGGCGCGGCTGAGCTGCGCCCGGTAGACGGCAGCGAGGGAGGGCAGCAGCCGGGCGGGCGGGGCGAGGGGCGCGGCCTCCTCGGCGTCCCGGGCCGGGGCGGCCGGCACGCCGGCCGTCAGGGCCTCGGCGGGCAGGGTGCTCAACGCGGACAGCTCCTGGGGGTGACGTGCGGTGCGTGGGGGGTCACGCCGGAGACGGGACGGGTGGCGGGGGCGGAAGGGGCGGCCGGGGTCACGCCTTCACCAGTCCCTCGCGGGCGGCGCCGCCGAGGGCGAGGTAGACGTCCTCCAGGCTGGGCGTGGCGAGGGTGAAGTCGTCCAGGGCGGCGAAGGCGGCGCCGCCGGTGACCGCGGCGACGGCCGCGCGGGCCTCGTCGGGGGCGAGGCGGAGGACCCAGCGGCGGCCGGTCTCCTGGGCGCGGTCGCGCAGGGCGGCGACCTCGGGGAGGCCGAGCGGGGCGGACTCGCGCCACAGCAGTTCGACGCGGACCTCGCCGGCGACGCGTTCCTTGAGTCCGGCGGGGGTGTCGCAGGCGATCACCCGGCCGCGGTCCAGGACGGCGACCCGGTCGAGGACGGTCTCGGCCTCGATGACGTTGTGGGTGACGAGGAGGACGGTGGTGCCGTGCTCGGCGCGGCGCCGGTCGACGGCCGCCCAGACGGCGCGGCGGGCGACCGGGTCCATGCCGGTGGTCGGTTCGTCGAGGACGAGGACGGGCCGGTGGCCGACGAGGGCGGTGGCGAAGCAGGCGAGCCGCCGCTGGCCGCCGGAGAGCTTCTTGAGGGGCCGGCCGGCCAGTCCGTCGAGGCCGAGCTCGCCGAGGACGGCGTCCCGTTCGGCGCGGGCCCCGGCGGCGGTGAGGCCGCGGAGCCGGCCGGTGGTCTCGGCGGCGAGGGCGACGGTCAGCTCGTCGAGGGCGGTGGACTCCTGGCCGAGGTAGGCGAGGAGGCGGGCCGCGCGCTCGGGGTGGCGGACCAGGTCGTGGCCGAGGAGCGTGACGGAGCCGGAGTCGGGGCGCATCAGTCCGGTCAGCTGGCGGACCAGGGTGGACTTGCCGGCGCCGTTGGGGCCGAGCAGGCCGAAGATCTCGCCGCCGCGCACGTCGAGGCTGATCCCGTCGGTGGCCCGCACCTCGGGGGTCGCGGGCGTTCCGCGTCCACCGCGCGTGGCGGGGTACGTCTTGACCAGATCCCGCACCGCGCACACCGTACTCACGGGGGAAGAGCCTACGGGGTCGCCGGTCCGGGTCCGGGCGCGGGGGCGGGTTCGGCGGCGGCGCGGACGTCGATCTCGCGCCAGAAGCCGGCCCGGATGGCGTACCGGTCGTGCTCGTCGATCTGGTCGTCCTTGTGCGCGAGGAGGCCGAACCGGGCCGCGTACCGGAGGAGTTCTCCGTCGATGCGGTGCGGGATGCGGGGGTAGAGGACGGAGAGCCGCTGGACGTGGCTCTGGTCGGAGAGCCGCTCCAGCCACCGGCGGGCGAAGACCTGCCCGACCTCGAAGGGGTCGCCGCCGACGGTGGTGATGTCCTCCTCGCGGTCGGCCCAGCGCTGCTCGGCGCTGGTGAGGGCGGCGAGGGTGGGCAGCGAGGCGGTCTCGGGCGGCTCGCCGAGGGCGGTCGGCGGCCGGTCGACCCAGCCCCGGTCGGAGGACCAGCGCAGGGCGCTGGCCGCCTGGGGCGGAGCGGGGTGCGCGGCGGGCGACGGGGCGGCGGGGCGCAGTCCGGCGAGGTCCTTGGGGGTGGGGACGTGCTTGCCGGTGGGGGCCGGGACGGCGGCGGGTCCGTGGCCGTCGGCGGTGGCGGCGGGGGCGCCGTCGGCGGCGGTGCGGCGCTCGCGCGCGGCGGCGGCCTCCGCGGCGCGCTCGGCGGAGGCGAGGGCGGCCTCGGGGAGCGGGGCGGAGAGGATGGCGGCGATCTCGGGGCGGGGGACGGGCGGCGGGGCGCAGACCCCGGTGAGGTCCTTGGCGCGGACGGCCCGGGTGATCCAGACCCGGTCGAGGACGCGCCGCTCGTCGGCCTCGGCGACCAGGTCCTCGGACTGGTTGTAGTCGCCGTCGGCGGCCTGGACGGCCCAGAGGTGGACGGCGACGCCGTGCTCCTTGGCGGACATCAGGCCGGGGAGCAGGTCGCCGTCGCCGGTGACGAGGACGATGTCGGAGCAGGCGCGGTTGCGGGCCAGCTCGGTGAGCTCGGTGTGCATGGCCGCGTCGACGCCCTTCTGGGCCCAGCGGCCGTCGCTGCGGGTCAGGGCGCCGAGCCGGACGGTGACCCGGGGCATCACCCGCAGCCGGCGGTGCTCGGGCTGCGGCACCCGGTCGGGGGCGCCGTCGAACCAGTAGATCCGCAGCAACGGGAGGCCGGTCTCGATCTCGGCCCGTTCACGGAGCTGCTGGATGAGCCCGGCGTGGTCCACGCTGATGCGGGATCGCGCCGAGTCCCCGGCGAGCAGGCTGGCGGCGGCTCCCAGCAGATAGCCGGCGTCCACCAGGACGACGCATCGGTCCACGTGCTCCACCTCTTTCGGATCTCGGCCGGACTCGGGATCTCAGGTGTTCCGGGTTCCTTCGAGTCTGCCCGACGGCCCGGGGGTTGACGGCCGGAACTGGATCATCGGCGTGGCGGGGCTCGCGGCGGCGCCCGCGCGGGGCGCCCTCACGCATCGTAATGATCCAACATGCGGCGGTTTCTCCCGTGTGTGAGTCTGACAGCGGCCCTGGCCCCTAGATCCCTTCGAGGAGGCATCATCCCCATGGCCAAGAACCGCAACCAGAACCGTCAGAAGCAGCAGTCGCCGGCCGAGCGCGGCACCCAGCAGGCGCAGCAGTCGTCGATGGAGTCCCAGGCCGAGAACCGCGCCTCCCAGGTCACCCCGGGTGACATGGCGCGGAAGGGCCGTCAGAAGCGCTTCGGCCACAACTGACGCCCGGCCGACGGCAAAGGGGCGCGCCCGTGACGACGGGCGCGCCCCTTGCGCGTGCGGTACGGGACCGGGCTATCCGGCCAGGCAGGACGGGCCGAGCAGCACCTTGAGGTCGCCGAAGAGGGCGGGGTCGGGCTGGACCCGGTGCCGGTCGAGCCGGAGGACGGTGGTGGAGCGGGGGCCCTGGAGCTTGATCCGCACCTCGGTGTTGCCCTTGTGGTGGCGGAGGATCTCGTCCAGCCGGCTCACCATCGGCGGGGTGACCTTGAGGGCGGGGATGGTGAGGACGACGGGGGCGTTGGTGCCGGCGTTGGACAGGTCGGGGACCATCAGCTCCATGGCGACGAGCCGGGGCACGTCCTCGCGCTTGTCGAGCCGGCCCTTGACGAAGACGACGGCGTCCTCGACGAGCTGGGTGGAGACCAGCTGGTAGGTGGCGGGGAAGAACATGCACTCGATGGAGCCGGCCAGGTCCTCGACGGTGGCGATGGCCCAGGCGTTGCCCTGCTTGGTCATCTTCCGCTGGAGGCCGGAGATGATGCCGCCGATGGTGACGACCGCGCCGTCGGCGTGCTCACCGCCGGTGAGCTGGGAGATGCCGGCGTCGGTCTTGTCGGAGAGGACGTGCTCCAGGCCGAAGAGCGGGTGGTCGGAGACGTACAGACCGAGCATCTCGCGCTCCTGCGCGAGCAGGTAGGTCTTGTCCCACTCGTCCTCGGTGAAGGTGACGTCGAGGCCGAAGCCGGGCTCGCTGCTCTCCTCCTCGCCCATGCCGCCGAACAGGTCGAACTGGCCCTCGGCCTCCTTGCGCTTGACCGCGACCACGTTGTCGATCATGGGCTCGTGCTGGGCGACGAGGCCCTTGCGGGTGTGGCCCATGGTGTCGAAGGCGCCGGCCTTGATCAGCGACTCGATGGTGCGCTTGTTGCAGACCACGGCCTCGACCTTGTCGAGGAAGTCGGGGAAGGAAGAGTACTTCCCCTTGGCCTTGCGGGTCTTGATGATCGACTCGACGACGTTGGCGCCGACGTTCCGGACGGCGGTGAGGCCGAAGAGGATGACGTCGTCGCCCTGGGCGGCGAAGTTCGACTCCGACTCGTTCACGTTCGGCGGGAGCACCTTGATGCCCATGCGGCGGCACTCGTTGAGGTAGACGGCGGACTTGTCCTTGTCGTCCTTGACCGAGGTGAGCAGGCCCGCCATGTACTCGGCGGGGTAGTTCGCCTTGAGGTAGGCGGTCCAGTAGGACACCAGGCCGTACGCGGCGGAGTGCGCCTTGTTGAAGGCGTAGCCGGCGAAGGGGACCAGCACGTCCCAGAGGGCCTGGATGGCCTCGTCGCTGTAGCCGTTCTTCTTGGCGCCGGCCTGGAAGATGGTGAAGTTCTTCGCCAGCTCGTCGGGCTTCTTCTTGCCCATGACGCGGCGGAGGATGTCGGCCTCGCCGAGCGAGTAGCCGGCGATAATCTGGGCGGCCTTCTGCACCTGCTCCTGGTAGACGATCAGGCCGTAGGTGACGTCCAGGACCTCCTTGAGCGGCTCCTCCAGCTCGGGGTGGATCGGGGTGATCTCCTGCTGGCCGTTCTTGCGGAGGGCGTAGTTGGTGTGCGAGTTCATGCCCATCGGGCCCGGGCGGTAGAGCGCGGACACGGCGGAGATGTCTTCGAAGTTGTCGGGCTTCATCAGCCGCAGCAGCGACCGCATGGGGCCGCCGTCGAACTGGAAGACGCCGAGGGTGTCGCCGCGCTGGAGCAGCTCGAAGGTCTTGGGGTCGTCGAGCGGCAGGGCCAGGAGGTCGAGGTCGATCCCCTTGTTGGCCTTCACCATCTTGACGGCGTCGTCCATGATCGTGAGGTTGCGCAGGCCGAGGAAGTCCATCTTCAGCAGGCCGAGCGACTCGCACTGCGGGTAGTCCCACTGCGTGATGGTGACGCCGTCGGTGTGCCGCACCCAGATCGGGGCGTGGTCGACGATCGGCTCGCTGGACATGATGACGCCGGCGGCGTGCACGCCCATCTGGCGGACCAGGCCCTCGACGCCCTTGGCGGTGTCGATGACCTTCTTCACGTCGGGCTCGTTCTCGTACATCGCCCGGATCTCGCCCGCCTCGCTGTAGCGCGGGTGCGAGGGGTTGGTGATGCCGTCGAGGTCGATGCCCTTGCCGAGGACGTCGGCGGGCATGGCCTTGGTGAGCCGGTCGCCCATGGCGTACGGGTAGCCGAGGACGCGCGCGGAGTCCTTGATGGCGTTCTTGGCCTTGATCTTGCCGTAGGTGCCGATCATGGCGACCTTGTCGGCGCCGTACTTCTCGGTCACGTACCGGATCACCTCGACGCGCCGGCGCTCGTCGAAGTCGATGTCGACGTCGGGCATCGAGATGCGCTCGGGGTTGAGGAAGCGCTCGAAGATCAGGCCGTGCGGGATCGGGTCGAGGTCGGTGATGCCCATGGCGTACGCGACGATCGAGCCGGCCGCGGAGCCTCGGCCGGGGCCCACGGCGATGCCCTGCTTCTTCGCCCACATGATGAAGTCGGCGACGACGAGGAAGTAGCCGGGGAAGCCCATCGAGATGATGGTGTCCATCTCGTACTCGACCTGCTTGAGGCGGTCCTCCGGGATGCCGTTCGGGAACCGGCGGTGCATGCCGCGCATGGTCTCCTCGCGGAACCAGCTGACCTCGGTGTAGCCCTCCGGGATGTCGAACTTCGGCATGAGGTTCTTGGCCTCGAACATGCCGGTGGTGTCGATCTGCTCGGCGACCAGGAGCGTGTTGGCGCAGCCCTCCTGCCAGGCGTCCGAGGAGTCGATGGCGTACATCTCCTCGGTGGACTTCAGGTAGTAGCCGGTGCCGTCGAACTTGAAGCGGTCCGGGTCGGAGAGGTTCTTGCCGGTCTGGATGCAGAGCAGGGCGTCGTGGGCGGTGGCCTCGTGCGCGTAGGTGTAGTGCGAGTCGTTGGTGACCAGCGGCGGGATGCCGAGCTTCTTGCCGATCTCCAGGAGGCCGTCGCGGACCCGGCGCTCGATCTCGATGCCGTGGTCCATCAGCTCCAGGAAGTAGCGGTCCTTGCCGAAGATGTCCTGGTACTCGGAGGCCGACTTCAGGGCCTCGTCGAACTGGCCGAGGCGCAGCCGGGTCTGGAGCTCGCCGGAGGGGCAGCCGGTGGAGGCGATCAGGCCCTCGGACCACTGGGAGATGGTCTCCTTGTCCATCCGGGGCCACTTCTGGAGCCAGCCCTCGGCGTAGGCGTCGGAGGAGAGCTTGAAGAGGTTGTGCAGGCCGGTGGCGTTCGCCGCCCAGATGGTCTTGTGGGTGTAGCCGCCGGAGCCGGAGACGTCGTCCCGCTTCTGGTGCGGCTGGCCCCAGAGGATCTTGCGCTTGTTCCGCCGGGACTCGGGGGCGACGTACGCCTCGATGCCGATGATCGGCGTCACGCCCGCCTTCTTGGCGCTGTGGAAGAAGTCGTACGCGCCGTGCAGGTTGCCGTGGTCGGACATGGCGATGTGCGTCATGCCCATCTCGTTGCACGCGTTGAACATGTCCTTCAGCCGCGCGGCACCGTCCAGCAGGGAGTACTGGGTGTGGACGTGGAGGTGCGTGAAGGGCGGCTTGGTCACGGGGGGTGCCTCCGGCGACGGACTTCTGGGGGGACAGCGTCGAAGTCTACGTCGCACGAGTGACAGGAGGCGGGCACCGGCGGCTAAGGTCACGCGTTGGGCGGGGTGGAACACCTGTCCGCATTTGTCATGACCAGTCTTACCGCCAGGAGGCGCCCCGATGCCGGTCCCCCAGCCCGCCGCCGCCGAGCGCGGCGAGCAGATCCTCGCCGTCTTCGACACCGCCTTCGGCGCGCTGCTCGCGGCCGACCCGGCGGCCTTCAAGGTCAAGTTCCGGAAGATGGCCGGCTCCGCCTTCGCGTTCTACCGGGGCACCGCCTGCCTCTTCTACCAGGACCTGGAGCGGGAGGCCCGCGGCGGCCCGTTCCTGGACGAGCGGACCGGCCGGGTCTGGATCCACGGCGATCTCCACGCGGAGAACTTCGGCACGTACATGGACGCCAACGGGCGCCTGGTCTTCAACGTGAACGACTTCGACGAGGCGTACGTCGGCCCCTTCACCTGGGACCTCAAGCGGCTCGCCGCCTCGCTGGCCCTGATCGGCTACGCGAAGGCGCTCAGCGACGAGCAGATCACCCTGCTGGTCCGGGTCTGCGCGGCGGCCTACCGGGAGCGGATCCACGCCCTGGCCACCGGCGCCAAGGCCGACGAGGTGCCCGGCTTCACCCTGGAGACCGCCGACGGCGCCCTCCTCGGGGCGCTGCGCGCGGCCCGCGCGAGGACCCGCTTCGGGCTGCTGGACTCGATGACCGAGATCCGGGAGTACGAGCGCCGCTTCGCGACCGGCGGCGGCGCGCTCGCGCTGGACGCGGCGACCCGCCGCCGGGTGCTGGCGGCGTTCGACGGCTATCTGGAGACCCTGCCGGAGGCCAGCCTGGTCCGCCCGGACTCGTACCGGGTGAAGGACGTCGTCGGCCGGCGCGGGATCGGCATCGGCTCGGCCGGCCTCCCCTCGTACAACATCCTGCTGGAGGGGCACAGCGACGCCCTGGAGAACGACGTCGTGATCTACCTGAAGCAGGCGCAGACCCCGGCGGTCTCGCGCCATGTGACGGACCCGGCGGTGCGGGGCTACTTCCGGCACGAGGGGCACCGCACGGTGATCTCGCAGCGGGCGCTCCAGGCGCACGCCGACCCGTGGCTGGGGTGGACGGAGCTGGACGGCGCCGGGCAGCTGGTCGCCGAGGTGTCGCCGTACGCGGTGGACCTGGACTGGTCGGACATCGACGATCCGGACGAGATCGCGGCGACCGTGGCCGACCTGGGCCGGGCGACGGCGACCATGCACGCGGCGGCGGACGAGTCCAGCGGCCACTCGCTGGTGCCGTTCTCCACCGAGCGGGCCATCGACGCCGCGATCGCCGCCGACGAGGAGGGCTTCCCGGAGCTCCTGGTGGACTTCGCCCACGCGTACGGGGCGCGGGCGCGGGCCGACCACCAGATCTTCGTGGACCTCTTCCGCAACGGCCGGATCAGGGGCTTCTGACCGGTCGCACAGCTTCTCCTTAGGGACCCCTTACGACCCGCCGTGGCAGACTCGTCGGCGATGGACATGGCAGGGACGCGGCTGAGGGCGCTGCGGGCGGCGGTCTTCACGGCACTGGTCGTGACGCTGTCCGTGGCCTCGCACGTGCTGCTCTCGCGCGTGCCGCTGCCGCTGGGCACGGTCCTGCCGGTCGCCGCCGGCGTGTTCGCCGTGGCGTACGCGCTGGCCGGCCGGGAGCGCGGCTTCGGCCCCATCGCGGGGCTGCTGGTCCCGCTGGAGCTGGCCGCCGACACGCTCTTCACCTCCGGCCAGGCGGTCTGCTATGGGCCCGCCGGCGGGCCGGTCGCCGGGGCGCTGCGCTCCTTCGGCGTCGAGGTGCTGTGCGGCGGAGCCGTCGGCGCGCCGCTGCCCGGTGTGGTCACGCCCGAGGGCGGGGCCGCCGCGGTGCTCTCCTCCCCCGATCCGGCGCTGCCGTGGCTGCTGCTCGGCGCCCATGTGCTGGTCGGCCTGTCGGCGGCCGGGTGGCTGCGTGGCGGGGAGCGGGCGCTGGCCCGGCTGCTCGGCGCGGTGGCCGCCTGCGCGTTCCGGCCGCTGGAGCTCCTCGCGGCCCTGGCCGGCGCGGACCGTCCGGCCGTACCGGGTCCGGCGCGCCCGCGGCCCCGGCCGCGTCCGTCCCGGACCCGGCTGCTCGTGCACTCCGTGGGGCGGCGGGGGCCGCCGCGGGGATCGCTCGCTCTCGTCTGAGCGCCCGATCCCCCTTCGTCCCCCTTCATCCCTCTTTCTTCCTTCCGGAGTTTCACGATCATGAGTGCACGCAACAGTCACGCCAACAAGGCCGCCGCCCGCGAGCGGCTGCGCGCGGAGCGCGAGGCGCAGGCGAAGAAGGAGCGCGCCCGCCGGCAGCTGATCGTCGGCGTCTCGGCGGTGGCGGTGCTCGCCGCGGCCGGCGGCATCGGCTACGCGGTCGTCCAGGCGAACCAGCCCACCGCGTGGGAGACCGCAGCCGACGCCACGACGGTCACGGCCCCGAAGAACACCGAGGGCGAGAACGGCACCACCGTCGTCATCGGCAAGGACTCGGCGAAGAAGACGCTGGAGCTGTACGAGGACTCCCGCTGCCCGGTCTGCGCGACCTTCGAGCAGTCGGTCGGCTCCACCGTCGAGAAGGACGTCGAGGCCGGCAAGTACAAGCTCAAGTACGTCGGCGCGACCTTCATCGACAACATGGACCAGGGCGAGGGCTCGAAGAACGCCCTGTCGGCGCTGGGCGCGGCGCTCGACGTGAGCCCGGAGGCGTTCCTCGACTACAAGGCGGCGCTCTACTCCGCGAAGTGGCACCCGGAGGAGAGCGACGACAAGTTCGCGAAGGACTCCTACCTGCTGGAGGTCGCGGACACGGTCCCGGCGCTGAAGGGCAACGCCGCCTTCAGGAAGCACGTGGAGGACGGCACCTTCGACGCGTGGGCGATGAAGATGTCGAAGACCTTCTCCGAGAGCGGGGTGACCGGTACCCCGACGCTGAAGATGGACGGCAGGACGCTGACCGTCGAGGGCTCGCAGAACCCGCCGCTGACGGTCGAGGAGTTCAACGCCGCGCTCACCCCGGTCCTCGCCGGCTGACCCTCTCCCCTCCGTCCGTCCCCGGCCCGCGCGGGCCGGGGACGACGCGTGTCCGCAGGACCTCGTGAGCGACGGGCGAAGTCCCGGAAAACTTTCCGGATTTCGCCGTCAACCTTTCATACCCGTCAGTAATCTGACTGGCCGTGACCAGTCACTCCATATCTCCTGCCCCCACGCGGCGCACGGTCGTCAAGGCCGCCGCCGTCACCGCCGTCGCCACCCCCGCGCTGCTCGGCGCGGCAGCGCCGGCCCTCGCGGACGCCGCGGCGCCCGCCTTCCTGCACGGCGTCGCCTCGGGCGACCCGCTGCCCGACGGCGTCCTGCTCTGGACGCGCGTCACCCCCTCCCCGGAGGCCGTGCCCGGCTCCGGGCTCGGCGCGGACGTCCGCGTCGACTGGGAGGTGGCCGAGGACCGCTCGTTCACCCGGGTCGCCGCCTCCGGTACGGCCACCGCGACCGCAGCCGCCGACCACACGGTCAAGGCCGACGTCCGCGGACTGCGCCCGGCCACCTCGTACTTCTTCCGCTTCACGGCCGGCGGCACGATCTCGGCGACGGGCCGGACCCGCACCGCCCCGGCCGCCGACGCCGCCGCGCCGGGCGTCCGCTTCGGCGTGGTGTCCTGCGCCAACTTCGAGGCCGGGCACTTCTCCGCGTACCGCCACCTGGCGGGCCGCGCCGACCTCGACGCGGTGCTGCACCTCGGCGACTACCTGTACGAGTACGCCAGCGGGATCTACCCGAAGGCCGGGGACACCGTCCGGCCGCACGAGCCGCGCCACGAGATCGTGTCGCTGGCCGACTACCGCACCCGGCACGGCTGGTACAAGACGGACCCGGACCTCCAGGCGCTGCACGCCGCCCACCCGGTGGTGGCGATCTGGGACGACCACGAGTTCGCCAACGACGCCTGGACGGGCGGCGCCGAGAACCACACCCCGGGCGCCGAGGGCGACTGGGCCGCGCGGGTCGCCGCCGCCAAGCGGGCGTACTTCGAGTGGATGCCGGTCCGCGCCTCCACGGAGGGCACGGTCTTCCGCCGGATCCGCTTCGGCAGGCTGGCCGATCTGCACCTGCTGGACCTGCGCTCGTTCCGCTCCGCGCAGGCGAAGGCGGGCTCCGGCGCGGTCGACGACCCGGAGCGCACGCTCACCGGCCGGGCGCAGCTCGACTGGCTGAAGTCCGGTCTGGCCGGTTCGGACGCCGCCTGGCAGCTGGTCGGCACCTCGGTGATGATCTCGCCGGTGACCTTCGGCTCGCTGCCCGCGTACCTGCTGGAGCCGCTCGCCGAGCTGGTGGGGCTGCCGACGGAGGGGCTCGCGGTCAACGTCGACCAGTGGGACGGCTACACCGACGACCGCAAGGAGCTGCTGGCGCACCTGAGCTCCCGGGCGATCCGGAACACGGTCTTCCTGACCGGCGACATCCACATGGCGTGGGCGAACGACGTGCCGGCCAAGGCGGCCACGTACCCGCTCTCCCCCTCGGTGGCCACCGAGTTCGTGGTCACCTCGGTGACCTCGGACAACCTGGACGACCTGCTGAACGTGGCTCCGGGCACCCTCTCGGTGGTGGCCGCGGGCGCGGTGAAGGCGGCCAACCGGCACGTGAAGTGGGTGGACATGGACCACCACGGGTACGGCGTCCTCGACGTGACCGCCGAGCGCTCGCAGATGGACTACTACACGGTCTCCGACAAGCGCGATCCGGCCGCGACCGCGTCCTGGGCCCGCTCCTACCGGACGCTCAGCGGAACGCAGCGTGTCGAGCGGGTGTACCAGCCGGTCGCCTGACCGCCTTTCGACCGTCGATTTTCAGCCATGATCCTCTGTGTTAACGGACGATGACATGGCTACGGCGGGTGGTGGTCCCGAGGCCCCGAAACCGGACACACCACCCGCCACCGGCGCGGCTTCTGTTACGTCGCCGTCTCAAACTGCGGAACCCGCGCAAACTTTTCTTCCCGATGTCCCCAATTGCCCTCCGAATGATTGGGCCTGATCACCGCTCAACGGTGTCTGACATGAACGCGTAATCTCCCCGCCGTGGCGAGGAAGTACCTCCCACCACCCCCCGCGAGGAGTCACCTGTGCGTGCTCTTGTCCGTATATCGCCGCGTACCTCACGTCGTGTGCTCGGCACCGCCGTCCTGGCCGGAACCCTGGCCCTGGCGCCGTTCTCCGCCCCCGTCGTCGCCCAGGCCACCCCGGCCCTGGCCGGTGCCTCCGCCGAGGAGTGCCACGACGACGCGGAGGCGCTGTCCGGCGCCCGCAAGGAGAAGGGCGCCGACACCCACGCCCACGAGCCGAACGAGGTCTCCGCCGCCCAGGCCAAGGCCATGGACGCCGACCTCAGCAAGAAGCTCTCGGCGCTGAAGTCGAGCGGCCGGCTCTCCGCCACCGCCGCCACCGCCGGCGCGACCATCCCGGTCTACTTCCACGTCATCCACAGCGGCACGACGGGCAAGCTGAGCGCGACGGCCATCAACAACCAGATGAACGTGCTCAACGCGGCCTTCGGCGGCCAGGGCACCGGCAACGTGAACACCGGCTTCCAGTTCACCCTCGCCGGCACCACCTACACGGACAACGCCTCCTGGTACAACCTGGCCTCCGGCTCCACCGCCGAGAAGCAGATGAAGCAGACCCTCCGCCAGGGCGGCGCGAACGCGCTGAACATCTACACCGCGAACCTCAGCGGCGGCCTGCTCGGCTGGGCGACCTTCCCGTCCTCGTACAACTCCAACCCGTCCATGGACGGCGTCGTCCTCCTCGACGGCTCGCTGCCGGGCGGCTCGGCGGCCAACTACAACCAGGGCGACACCGCCACCCACGAGGTCGGCCACTGGATGGGCCTGTACCACACCTTCCAGGGCGGCTGCAACGGCAACGGCGACTACGTCGCCGACACCCCGGCCGAGAAGTCTCCGGCGTACGAGTGCCCGACCGGCCGCGACTCCTGCACCTCCAAGGCCGGCGTGGACCCGATCCACAACTTCATGGACTACACGTACGACGCGTGCATGTACCAGTTCACCACGGGCCAGGTGACCCGGATGAACGACCACTGGACCGCGTACCGCGCCTGACGGCCCGTCCGCGCACAGTGAACGGCCCCCGGGGGACTCCCCCGGGGGCCGTCCCCGTCACTCCCCTGCGGTCACTCCCCCTCGGCGAGTCCGTCGAGCCCGTCGAGGAAGTCCAGCGCGATCGCCCAGGTCCGCTCCGCCGCCTCGGCGTCCCAGTCCGGCAGGTCCGGGTCCGTGAAGATGTGCCCGGCGCCCCGGTACCGGTACACCTCCACGTCCGCCCCCGCCCTCCGCATCTGGAGGTACCAGGCGGACAGCCAGTCGTCCGTCTCGAACGGGTCCGGCTCGGCCACGTGCAGCTGGACCGGCAGGTCGTCCACGGACGCGTTCGGCGCGAGGTCCGAGGTGCCGTGGAGCAGCAGCAGCCCGCGCGCCTTCTCGTCGCCGAGCGCCAGCGTCTGCGCCACCGACGCCCCGAAGGAGAAGCCCGCGTAGACCAGCCCGCGCTCCGAGTAGGGGGCCGCGGCGAGCACCGCGCGCTTCAGCAGCTCGTCCGCGCCGATCTCGTCCTTCTTCGCCATGCCCTCCTCCACCGAGTCGGTGGTCCAGCCGTCGAAGAGGTCCGGCACCCACACCTGGTGCCCGGCGGCCCGCAGCCGGTCGGCGGCGGCCTCGACCGCCGGGCGCACCCCGTGCACCGAGGGGAAAAGCATGATGTCCATGCCCGCCATCCTGCCACCCGCCGCGGACAACGCCCCGGAGCCGCCGGCCGGGCGGGCTCAGCGCATCGAGCGGACGTCCAGCTGCCGCAGCACCCGGTCCACCACCTCGGGGTCGGCGCCCGGCTCGCTGCGCGCCGCGAGGACGGCGTGCCGGGCGGCGGACATCATCTCCCGCTGCACGGCCTGGAGCCGCTTCAGCCGGTCGACCCGCTCCGTGAAGGCGGCCCGCCGCTCCTCGTCCACCATGTCCGGGCTGATCCGCGCCCCGATGTCGAAGGCCCCGCGCTGGAGCCGTTCCGCGATCTCCTCGGGCAGCTCCTCGACCTCCTCGATCTCCTTCAGGCGCCGCTTGGCGGCCTTCGCGGCCCGGACGGCCAGCTCGCGCTCGAAGGCCCGCTCGGCGTCGGCGTCGGCCCGCACCCCCAGGAAGCGCACCAGCCGGGGCAGGGTGAGCCCCTGGACGACGAGCGTCGCCATGATCACGCAGAAGGCGATGAAGACCAGCTCGTCCCGGCCGGGGAAGGGCGAGCCGTCGTCGGTGGTGCGCGGAATGGCGAGGGCCAGCGCCACCGACGCCACCCCGCGCATCCCGGACCACCACATGACGACCGTCTCCCGCCAGCTCATCGGGATCTCCTCGGCCAGGTCCCTGCGGTCGTGCAGCCGCTTCGCCAGCCACGTGGCGGGGAGCAGCCACAGCAGCCGGACCCCGACGACCACGGCGACGACCACGGCGCCCCAGCCGAGCATCTCGCCGGCCCGGCCCTCGGCGACGCCGAAGACGTGGATGAGTTCGAGCCCGATGAGGCCGAAGGCGATGCCGGTGACGAGGGTGTCGACGACCTCCCAGAAGGTCTGGGCAGCGAGCCGGCCCATCACGTCGTCGGCGTCGACCGCGTACTCGGCGAGGAACAGCGCGGTGACGAGGACCGCGAGGACGCCGGAGCCGTGCAGCTCCTCGGCGAGCACGTAGGCGACGAACGGGACGAGGAGGGTGAGGCCGGTCTGGAGGGTGGCGTCGCCGACGAAGCCCATCAGCTTGTTGGTGACCCAGCCGAGCAGCAGGCCGACCGCGACCGCGACGACCGCCGACAGGACGAGCGCCCCCAGCGCCTCCGGCCAGGAGAACTCGCCGCTCACCACCGCCGCGATGGCCACGTGGTAGAGCACGATCGCGGTGACGTCGTTGAAGAGCCCCTCGCCCTCCAGGATCGACACCAGTCGCCGGGGCAGTCCCAGCGAGCCGGCGACGGCGGTCGCCGCGACCGGGTCGGGCGGGGCGACCAGGGCGCCGAGCGCGAGCGCGGCGGCCAGCGGGATGCCGGGCACCAGGACGTTCGCGACGGCGCCGACGGCGGCCGTGGTGACGAAGACCAGGGCGACCGCGAGCAGGAAGATCGGCCGCCGGTTGGCCGCGAACTGCCGCCAGGAGGTCCGCTGCACGGAGGCGTAGAGCAGCGGCGGCAGCACCAGCGGCAGGATGAACTCGGGCGGGATGTCGACGTTCGGCACGAACGGCAGGACGGCCAGCACGATCCCGAGGAGCGTCATCAGCACCGGCGCGGGCAGCCCGAGCCGGTCACCGAGGGGCACGGTGAGCACCGCCCCGAGCAGCAGCAAGAACAGAAGGGCCAGTTGATCCACGGCCCCACCCTGTCACGTACGTCCGTTTTGGTGGCGATAACCCCCTGTGTGACGGCAGATGTCCGCCGTGGTACCGAGGGGGGCGGCGGCTAGAGGGCGCGCCGCATCGCCCGGTGCGGGATGCCCGCGTCGGGGAACTCGCCGCCGTACGCCGCGTAGCCCAGCCGCTCGTAGAACCCGAGGGCGTGGGTCTGGGCGTGCAGGTCGACGGCGGTCAGGCCGCGCGCCCGGGCCGCGTCCTCGATGGCCCGCACCAGCGCCGCGCCCACCCCGAGGCCGCGCGCCGCCTCGGCGACCGCGAGCCGGCCGAGCGAGCCGACGGAGGCGTCCGCGCCGGTCTTGCCGACCGCGTCGGCGCCGTGCAGCAGCCGGCCGGTGCCCAGCGGCTGCCCGTCCGGCCGGACCGCGAGGACGTGCACGGCGGTGGCGTCGTACGCGTCGTACTCCAGCTCCGCCGGGACGCCCTGCTCCTTCACGAAGACCTCGCGGCGGACCGCGAAGCACGCCTCCAGATCGGCCTCGCCGGCCGCCTCGCGGACCTCGTACGCCCCGCTCACCGGCTCTCCGCCTCGATGCGGTCGAGCGCGGTCTGGAGGTCGGCCGGGTAGGTGGAGGCGAACTCGACCCACTTCCCGTCGCCGGGATGCTCGAAGCCGAGCCGGACCGCGTGCAGCCACTGGCGGGTCAGCCCGAGCCGCTTGGCCATGGTCGGGTCGGCGCCGTAGGTGAGGTCGCCGACGCAGGGGTGGCGGTGGGCCGACATGTGCACCCGGATCTGGTGGGTGCGGCCGGTCTCCAGCTTGATGTCGAGCAGCGAGGCCGCCCGGTACGCCTCGATCAGGTCGTAGTGGGTGACGGACGGCTTGCCGTCGGCGGTCACGGCCCACTTGTAGTCGTGGTTCGGGTGCCGGCCGATCGGCGCGTCGATGGTGCCGCTCAGCGGGTCCGGGTGGCCCTGGACCAGCGCGTGGTAGCGCTTGTCGACCGTGCGCTCCTTGAACTGGCGCTTGAGCGAGGTGTACGCGTACTCCGACTTGGCGACCACCATGAGGCCGGAGGTGCCGACGTCGAGGCGGTGCACGATGCCCTGGCGCTCGGCGGCGCCCGAGGTGGAGATCCGGTAGCCGGCGGCGGCGAGGCCGCCGATCACGGTGGTGCCGGTCCAGCCGGGGCTCGGGTGGGCCGCGACCCCGATCGGCTTCATGATCACGACGATGTCGTCGTCGTCGTGGACGATCTCCATGCCCTCCACGGGCTCGGCGACGACCTGCACGGGCGCGGGGGCGCCCGGCATCTCGACCTCCAGCCACGCGCCGCCGCTCACCCGCTCGGACTTGCCGACGACGGCGCCGTCGACCTGGACCTTGCCCGCGGCGGCGAGCTCGGCCGCCTTCGTACGGGAAAACCCGAACATACGGGCGATGGCGGCGTCGACGCGCTCGCCCTCCAGGCCATCGGGAACGGGCAGGGTGCGGATCTCGGGACTCGTGCTCACCCGTCGAGTATGCCTTGTGCCGGGAGTGCTCGGTCCTGCGTGCTCAGTCCTTGTGGACGGTGCCGTCCGGGTCCAGGCCGCGGAAGGACAGGATGACGATCAGGATGCCGCCGCAGACGATCGCCGAGTCGGCGAGGTTGAAGACGGCGAAGTGGGCCGGGGCGATGAAGTCCACGACCGCGCCCTCGAAGACGCCCGGCGAACGGAACAGCCGGTCGGTCAGGTTGCCCAGCGCGCCGCCGAGCAGCAGGCCCAGCGCGATCGCCCAGGGCAGGCTGTAGAGCTTCCGGGCCAGCCGGATGATCACCACGATGACGGCGGCCGCGATACAGGTGAAGACGATGGTGAACGCCTCGCCCATGCCGAAGGCCGCGCCCGGGTTGCGGATCGCCTCGAAGCGGAGCAGATCGCCGATGACCTTGATCGGCTCGCGGCCCTCCAGCTTCTCCACCACGACGATCTTGCTGCCGAGGTCGAGGAGGTAGGCGAGCACGGCCACCACGAAGAGCGCGACGATCCGCCGCCTGCCCTTCGGAGCGCCCTCGGGCCGCTCCTCCGGGGCGGCCGAGTCCTCGGCCCCTGCTGAATCCGGCGTACCGATGACGCTCTCCGCCTCTGCCACGTGAGTGAGTCCCTCGTACCTCGTTGCCTGACCGTGCACCGAGGGTACGGCACAGGCGTACGAGACCGGCAGCCCGTACCGCCGCCGCCCCCGCCCGCCCGGGCCGCCGGGCAGCCGTCCGCCGCTCCCGCAGGGGGTGCCCGACCGGGCGCGGCCGACGCCGCGCCCGGCCGGCCCGGTCCGGAGGAAGCGGCCTAGCCGCGCCGCTCCTGCTTCTGCTTGTCCTCCACGCACAGGGTGGCGCGCGGGAACGCCTGCATGCGGGCCTTGCCGATGGGCTTGCCGCAGACCTCGCAGAGGCCGTACGTGCCCGCGTCGAGCCGTTCCAGGGCGTGCTCGGTCTGCTCCAGCATCTCCCGCGCGTTGGCCGCCAGGGCCAGCTCGTGCTCCCGGGTGATGTTCTTGGTGCCGGTGTCCGCCTCGTCCTGGCCGGCCCCGTCCCCGGAGTCGCGCATCAGGCCGGTCAGCTCCTCCTGGGAGTGGGCCAGCTCGCTGCGCAGCCGCAGCACCTCCGCCTGGAGGTCGCTGCGGGCCTCGGCGACCTCCTCCGGGGTCCACGGCTCCTCGCCGGGACGTACCGCGAGGTCCCCGGCCCGCGCCGGGGGCACGGCCGCCTCGTCCTCGACGGTCGTGACGCCACCCGCGGTCTTCTTCGCTGCCACCGTCCTGGCTCCTGTCTGCGTCTGCGCGGCCGCCTTCCGGCCGACACCCTTCTCCACGGTTCCCTCCCCCGCCCCTGCCGCCTCCCCGACGGCACCCTTCTCCGCCCCGGCCTCGGCGGCCACGGCCTTCTTGGCCGCCTTCTTGGCCACGGCTTTCTTGGCCGCAACCTTCTTGGCCACGGCCTTGTCAGCCGCCGCCCCCTCGGCCACGGGCTTCGCGGCCGCGGCCTTCTTCGCGACCGCCTTCTTCGCGACGGCCTTCTTGGCCACCGCCTTCTTGGCCACCGCCTTCTTCGCGGTCTTCCTCGCGGCCGGAGCCGCCTCCTCCGCCGCGCCGGAGAGCGCCGCGCCGGAAGGCGCCTCGCCGGACTCGGCCGAGTCGCCCGCGGGCGCGCGTTTCCGCGACGCGCGGGCCGGGGCCGTCGTACGCCGCTTGCCGGCCGCGCCCGCCGGGGAACCGGCGGACCCGGGGTCCCCGGCGCCGGCCGGGGACTGCTTCGCGGCGGTCTTCTTCGCCACCATGTCGCGGCCCCTTCACATTTTGTGATCTTGCTCGCGCATCGTGCTGGGACGATAAATCGGCCCAAGGCGCGCGGCAACGGGGCACGCCGCCCATTTCGCCCGCCCCGCGCCCCCGGCCCGGGCCCGTCGGAAACAGGTGCCCAACTCCCCGCCGGGTAATCCGCCCCGCCGCTCCCCCGGACGGCCCCCGGAACACCGCGCCGGTCCATGTGCCCATTCGGGTCACCGCCCGCCGCCGGCAAACCGGTCGGCCCGGCGCCCCCGCGCCCCGTACACTGGCCTCAGCGAGAGGCGTCGATGGGGACCAGTAGCGTCGTACGCGAGCCATGAGCGACCCGGGGACGGTGAGAGCCCGGGGGCGAGCCCGACGTGAAGCATCACCCCGGAGCTGCCGGAAGAAAGCCGCGTGGCCACGCACCACGGCACGCGGTGACTAGACCCGGTGTCGCGACCCCAATGAGGGGGCTTCGGACGGCCACGTCCGGGGCCAAGGAGGGTGGTACCGCGGGAGCACGGCTCTCGTCCCTCCGACGGAAGCAGCAATTGTCCGTCCGGAGGAGAGTCCGCCGCATGACACCGCCGCAGTACCGCCAGGTGCCCGCCCAGGTCGACCTGCCCGCGCTCGAGCACGCCGTGCTCGACTTCTGGCAGGAGAACAAGGTCTTCGCCAAGTCCCTGGAGCAGTCCGAGGGCCGCCCCGAATGGGTCTTCTACGAGGGCCCGCCGACCGCCAACGGCATGCCCGGCGCCCACCACATCGAGGCCCGCGTCTTCAAGGACGTCTTCCCCCGCTTCCGCACCATGCGCGGCTACCACGTCGCCCGCAAGGCCGGCTGGGACTGCCACGGCCTGCCGGTGGAGCTCGCCGTCGAGAAGGAGCTGGGCTTCTCCGGCAAGAAGGACATCGAGGCGTACGGCATCGCGGAGTTCAACGCGAAGTGCCGCGAGTCCGTGACCCGCCACACCGACGCCTTCGCCGAGCTCACCACCCGCATGGGCTACTGGGTCGACATGGACGGCGCCTACCGCACCATGGACCCCTCGTACATCGAGTCGGTCTGGTGGTCGCTCAAGCAGATCTTCGACAAGGGCCTGCTCGTCCAGGACCACCGCGTCGCCCCCTGGTGCCCCCGCTGCGGCACCGGCCTCTCCGACCACGAGCTCGCCCAGGGCTACGAGACGGTCGTCGACCCCTCGGTCTTCGTCCGCTTCCCGCTGACCTCCGGCCCCCTCGCCGGCAAGGCCGCGCTCCTCGTCTGGACGACCACCCCGTGGACCCTGGTGTCCAACACGGCCGTCGCCGCCCACCCCGAGGTCACCTACGTCGTCGCCACCGACGGCGACGAGCGCCTCGTCGTCGCCGAGCCGCTGCTCGACAAGGCCCTCGGCGAGGGCTGGGTCACCACCGGCGAGTCCTTCACCGGCAAGGAGATGGAGCGCTGGGCCTACCGGCGCCCCTTCGAGCTGGTCGAGTTCCCGGCCGAGGCGCACTTCGTCGTCAACGCCGACTACGTCACCACCGAGGACGGCACCGGTCTCGTCCACCAGTCCCCCGCCTTCGGCGAGGACGACCTCAAGGTCTGCAAGGCGTACGGCCTGCCGATGGTCAACCCGGTCCGCCAGGACGGCACCTTCGACGAGGAGCTGCCGCTGGTCGGCGGCATCTTCTTCAAGAAGGCCGACGAGGCCCTGACCGCCGACCTCGACGCCCGCGGCCTGCTGTACAAGCACGTGCCGTACGAGCACAGCTACCCGCACTGCTGGCGCTGCCACACGGCCCTGCTCTACTACGCGCAGCCGTCCTGGTACATCCGGACGACCGCCGTCAAGGACCGCCTGCTGGAGGAGAACGAGAACACCAACTGGTTCCCGGACTCCGTCAAGCACGGCCGCTTCGGCGACTGGCTGAACAACAACATCGACTGGGCGCTCTCCCGGAACCGCTACTGGGGCACCCCGCTGCCGATCTGGCGCTGCGAGGAGGGCCACCTCACCTGCGTCGGCTCCCGCGCCGAGCTCACCGAGCTGACCGGCACCGACCAGTCGGCCCTGGACCCGCACCGCCCGTACATCGACGACGTCACCTTCACCTGCCCGGCCGAGGGCTGCTCCCTCGAAGCCGTCCGTGTCCCCGAGGTCATCGACGCCTGGTACGACTCGGGCTCCATGCCGTTCGCCCAGTACGGCTACCCGTACCAGAACAAGGAGCTGTTCGAGAGCCGCTACCCGGCCCAGTTCATCTCCGAGGCCATCGACCAGACCCGCGGCTGGTTCTACACGCTGATGGCCGTCGGCACCCTGGTCTTCGACAAGTCCTCGTACGAGAACGTGGTCTGCCTCGGCCACATCCTCGCCGAGGACGGCCGCAAGATGTCCAAGCACCTCGGCAACATCCTCCAGCCGATCCCGCTGATGGACCAGCACGGCGCCGACGCCGTCCGCTGGTTCATGGCGGCCGGCGGCTCCCCCTGGGCGGCCCGCCGCGTCGGCCACGGCACCATCCAGGAGGTCGTCCGCAAGACCCTCCTCACGTACTGGAACACGGTCGCCTTCCAGGCCCTGTACGCCCGTACGTCCGGCTGGGCACCGTCCGCCGCCGACCCGGCCCCGGCCGACCGCTCCGTCCTCGACAAGTGGCTGCTGTCCGAGCTGAACACGCTCGTCGCCGAGGCCACCGAGGCGATGGAGGCGTACGACACCCAGCGCACCGGCAAGCTCCTGTCCGCCTTCGTCGACGACCTCTCCAACTGGTACGTGCGCCGCTCCCGCCGCCGCTTCTGGCAGGGCGACAAGGCGGCCCTGCGGACCCTGCACGAGGTCGTCGAGACGGTCACCCGGCTGATGGCCCCGCTGACCCCGTTCATCACCGAGCGGGTCTGGCAGGACCTGATCGTCCCGGTCACCCCGGACGCCCCCGAGTCGGTCCACCTCGCCACCTGGCCGGAGGCCGACGCGACGCTGGTCGACACCACCCTGTCCGAGCAGATGGTGCTGGTCCGCCGCCTGGTCGAACTGGGCCGCGCGACCCGCGCCGAGTCCGGCGTGAAGACCCGCCAGCCGCTCTCCCGCGCGCTCGTCGCGGCGAACGGCTTCGCGGCGCTCTCCCCGGAGCTGCAGGCGCAGATCACCGAGGAGCTGAACGTCACCGCCCTCGCCTCCCTCTCCGAGGTCGGCGGCAGCCTGGTCGACACCACCGCCAAGGCGAACTTCCGCGCGCTCGGCAAGCGCTTCGGCAAGGGCGTCCAGGACGTCGCCAAGGCCGTCGCCGCGGCCGACGCGGCCGCGCTGGCGCTGGCCCTGCGGGACGGCGAGGCGAGCCTGGAGGTGAACGGCGAGACGATCACCGTCACCCCCGAGGAGATCATCATCACGGAGACCCCGCGCGAGGGCTGGTCGGTCGCCTCCGACTCCGGCGCGACCGTCGCCCTGGACCTGGAGATCACCCCCGAGCTGCGCCGCGCCGGCCTGGCCCGGGACGCGATCCGCCTGATCCAGGAGGCCCGCAAGAACAGCGGCCTCGACGTCGCCGACCGCATCGCCCTGCGCTGGACCTCCTCCTCGGAGGAGACGGCGGAGGCGCTGACGGTCCACGCGGAGCTGATCGCGGACGAGGTCCTGTCGACGGACTACGCCCAGGGCGAGCCGGACGCGGCGTACGGCCCCGCCTTCGAGGACGAGTCCCTGGCCCTCACCTTCCACCTGCGCAAGGTCTGAGGCACGACGACGGCGCCCGCCCTCCCCGGGAAGCAGGGGAGGGCGGGCGCCGCCGTATGCGGAGGAGGGGGCCGGGTACGGCGAAGGGCCAGGGACTGGATCGCTCCAGGTCCTGGCCCTTCGGCTGCCGACGGCTACGTGCTCACCGCACGCTCAGGCGCCGCCTCAGTTGTCGTCCTCGTCGATCAGGAAGCCGCGCATCGGCGCCGGCGCCTGCTGCATCGGCTGCGGCGCCTGCGGCCGGACCGGAGCCATCGGCTGCGTCATCGCCGGGGACATCTGCTGCTGACCGCCGTAGGACGGGGCGCCGCCCATCGACGGACCGCCGCCCATCGGGCTGTTGCCGCCGTACGACGGGGCACCGGCACCGGCGGACGCCATGGACGGGGCCGGCGGCAGCGAGGCCGTGGCCGGGGTCCGCGGCGGGGCCAGCGAGTCGTCCGCCTGGGTCTCCAGCTGGCGCAGCTGCGACTCCAGGTAGGACTTCAGACGGGTCCGGTACTCGCGCTCGAAGCCGCGCAGGTCCTCGACCTTGCGCTCCAGCGTGGCGCGGGCGGACTCCAGGGAGCCCATCGCGACGCGGTGCTTCTCCTGCGCGTCCCGCTCCAGCGCGTCCGCCTTGGCGCGGGCGTCCCGCTCCAGGCCCTCGGCGCGGGAGCGCGCCTCGCCGACGATCTTGTTGGCCTCGGAGCGGGCCTCGGCGATCGCCTGGTCGGCGGTCTGCTGGGCCAGCGAGAGCACGCGGGCGGCGCTGTCGCCACCGGGCTGCTGCGGCGGCTGCGGCTGCATCTGCTGCTGCGGGTGACCCATGGGGCCGCCCTGCATCGGGCCGGGACCCATCGGACCGCCCTGCATCGGGCCCGGACCCATGGGTCCGCCCTGCATGGGGCCGGCGGGAAGCTGAGGAGCGCCGGAAGGCAGCTGCGGCGGGCCCATCTGCGGCGGCTGCTGCTGTACCGGCGGACCGGATATGGCGGCGGGCACGGGGGCGCCGGGACCGGGACGGTTGTCCTGCGGCTCCGGCGGCTTGCGCATGGCCTGCTGCTGGTTCTGCGCGGCGGCGCGCGTCGCCGCGGCCAGCTTGGCGCGCAGGTCCTCGTTCTCGCGGAGCAGGCGGGTCAGCTCGGCCTCGACCTCGTCGAGAAAGGCATCGACCTCGTCCTCGTCATAGCCTTCTCGCAGGCGGACGGTCGTGAACTGCTTGTTCCGCACGTCCTCGGGGGTCAGCGGCATCTCTTCTTCACCTCTACGTAGTCGTCGGCAGTCGGCAGGACCGTATCGTCCACACTCACCTCGCGAGGGAGTTCACGACGGAGATGAGGATGTAGACGATGATCATCAGAACGAAGAAGGACAGGTCGAGTGCCACGCCCCCGAGACGAAGCGGCGGGATGAGCCGCCGCAGAAGCTTGAGCGGTGGATCGGTGACAGTGTAGGTGGCCTCCAGAACGACCACCATCGCCTTGCCGGGTTGCCATGAACGGGCGAACTGGAAGACGTAGTCCATGACCAGCCGGAAGATCAGAAAGACGAGGAAGCACATCAGCACGATGTAGACCACCTGCAGTGCGACGCCCATCCCGCGGTTCCCTCTCCCCTGGCTCTGCTCTCAGCTTGCTCCGGCCGCTCCCGCGGCCGGTCCGTCCGGTTTCGTTCTCAGCTCTGGTTGAAGAATCCGCCCTCTGCGATCCGGGCCTTGTCCTCCGCCGTGACATCGACGTTAGCAGGCGACAACAGGAACACCTTCTGCGTCACGCGCTCAATGCTGCCATGGAGCCCGAAGACGAGTCCGGCGGCAAAGTCGACAAGTCGCTTCGCGTCCGTGTCGTCCATCTCCGTGAGGTTCATGATCACCGGGGTGCCCTCACGGAAGTGTTCCCCGATGGTACGGGCCTCGTTGTAGGTCCGCGGGTGCAGCGTGGTGATGCGGTACGGCTCCCGCTCGGACACGACCTTGGGCATGATCACCGGTGCGTTCTTCTCCAGGCTCGGGCGTTCGGGTGTGATGGATGCCACGGGGGCAATTCGGGCCGGACGACCGCTTTCGGCGAGTACCGGGGCAGAGTGGGCGACCGGCTCCCGGGGCGCGGGCGGCTGCACCACGCGCACCGGCTCCTCGCGCTCGATCTGGCGCGGCGGGGCCTGCCGGCGCTCCCGCTCGGGTTCCGGCTCCAGCTCGGGCTCGAAGTCGTCGTCGGGGTCGAAGCCCCGCCCGTCGTACCCATCGTCCTCCACGAGACCGAGGTAGACCGCCATCTTGCGCATCGCGCCGGCCATGCTCCGATTCCTCCGCTCTGTGGTGGATCGGCCTCGTCACCAAGTGCCCGCGATCCACGGGGTCACCCCGCCGTTCGCGGAATGACCATATTTTCTGCTGTGGTCCGACCTGCTTCGCGACGTTACCCGAGCTTCGGGCGCACACCGAGTACCGCCGTACCGACGCGTACGTGTGTCGCCCCGGCAGCGATGGCGTCCTCGAGGTCCGCGCTCATGCCCGCCGACACCATGTTCGCAGCCGGACGGGCCGCGCGCAGGGCAGTCGACAAATCCATCAGCCGGTCGAAGGCGGCGCGTTGCCGTCCGGCGTACGCGCCGACGAGGGGCGCGACGGTCATCAGGCCGTCGAGCCGCAGTCCGGGCGCCGCGTCGACGGCCGACGCCAACTCCGCCACGCCGTCCGGCGCCACGCCGCCGCGGTCGCCCCGTCCGCCGGCCTCGGCGTCGAGGGCGACCTGGATCAGGCAGCCGAGCTCGCGTCCGGCCTTCTCCGCCGCGGCGGAGAGGGACGAGACGAGCTTGAGCCGGTCGACGGACTGCACCACATCGGCATAACCCACCACGGATCTGACCTTGTTGGTCTGCAACTGACCGACGAAGTGCCAGGTGAGATCGAGGTCGGCGCAGGCCGCCGCCTTGGGCGCGGCGTCCTGGTCGCGGTTCTCCGCCACGTGCCGCACGCCGAGCCCGTGCAGGATCCGCACGTCGCTCGCCGGGTAGGTCTTGGTGACCACGATGAGGGTCACGTCCTCGCGGGGGCGCCCGGCGGCGGCGCAGGCGGCCGCGATCCGCTCCTCCACCCGCGCGAGGTTCTCCGCGAGTTCGGCCTTACGGTCCGTCATGCCTCTTACCTGCCCAACCAGACATATCCCGCGAGTCGCCCCGTGGTGCGATCGCGTCGGTACGAGAAGTGGTCCCGGGACTCCAGGGTGCAGACCCCGGCGTCCGTGACGTCGGTGACCCCGAGCCGCGCCAGCTGGGCGCGGACCCCGGCGGCGACGTCGACGGCCGGGGTGCCCCAGCTGGTCTCGGCGTACGCGCCGGGTTCGACGGCGGCGACCTCGGCGCGCAGCGCCTCGGGGACCTCGTAGCAGCGTCCGCACACGGCGGGGCCGGTGCGGGCGGTGATCCGGCCGGGCTCGGCGCCGAGTCCGGTCATCGCCTCGACGGCGGCGGGGACGACCCCGGCGACCATGCCGGGGCGTCCGGCGTGGGCGGCGGCGACGACCCCGGCGACCGGGTCGGCGAGGAGGACGGGGACGCAGTCCGCGGTGAGGACGGCGAGGCCGAGTCCGCGGCGGGTGGTGACGACCGCGTCGACGGCGGGGACGGCCCCGCCGTCCTCCCACGGCCCGTCGACCACGGCGACGCCGGCGCCGTGCACCTGGTTCATCCAGACCACGAGCGACGGGTCGAGCCCCAGCTCGGCGGCGGCGCGCGCCCGGTTGGCCCGGACGGCGGCGGGGTCGTCCCCGACGGCCCCGCCGAGGTTGAGCTCCTCGTACGGAACGGCGCTCACCCCGCCCCACCGGTCGGTGAAGGCGAAGTGCGCGCCGTTCGTGGTGAAGCGGTGCCCTATCACTTGAGGAAGTCCGGCACGTCCAGCTCCTCGGCGGGGCTGTCCGTGTACGGGCGGGCCGGCGGGACGACCGGCGGGGCGGGCGGCAGCGGCGCCTCGGCGGCCGGGGCCGGCTCGGCGGGGGCGGCCGGGGGCTCCTCGCGGGGCGTCACGGTGCCGAGGCCGCCGAGCGGGCGGGGGGTCTCGGTGACGCGGGGGGCCGGGGCCGGCTCCTCGCGCTTGGCGGAGACCGAGCCGATGATGTTGTCCCGGCGGGCCGGCGGCTGGCCGCCGTCGAAGCCGGCCGCGATGACGGTGACCCGGACCTCGTCGCCGAGGGCGTCGTCGATGACGGCGCCGAAGATGATGTTGGCCTCCGGGTGGGCGGCCTCGCTGACCAGCTGGGCGGCCTCGTTGATCTCGAAGAGGCCGAGGTCGCTGCCGCCGGAGATGGAGAGCAGCACGCCGCGGGCGCCGTCGATGGACGCCTCCAGGAGCGGCGAGGAGATCGCCATCTCGGCGGCGGCCACCGCGCGGTCGTCGCCGCGGGCGGAACCGATGCCCATGAGGGCGGAACCGGCCTCGGACATGACCGACTTGACGTCGGCGAAGTCGAGGTTGATCAGACCCGGGGTGGTGATCAGGTCGGTGATGCCCTGGACGCCGCTGAGCAGGACCTGGTCGGCCGACTTGAAGGCGTCGAGGACGGACACCTGGCGGTCCGAGATGGACAGCAGGCGGTCGTTGGGGATGACGATGAGGGTGTCGACCTCTTCGCGGAGCTCGGCGATGCCGTCCTCCGCCTGGTTGGCGCGGCGCCGGCCCTCGAAGGTGAAGGGGCGGGTGACCACGCCGATGGTCAGGGCGCCGAGCGAGCGCGCGATGTTGGCGACGACGGGCGCGCCGCCGGTGCCGGTGCCGCCGCCCTCGCCGGCGGTGACGAAGACCATGTCGGCCCCCTTGAGGACCTCCTCGATCTCCTCGCGGTGGTCCTCGGCGGCCTTGCGGCCGACGGCCGGGTTGGCCCCGGCCCCGAGGCCGCGGGTGAGTTCGCGGCCGACGTCGAGCTTGACGTCGGCGTCGCTCATCAACAGTGCCTGTGCGTCGGTGTTGATGGCGATGAACTCGACACCCTTGAGACCGACCTCGATCATTCGGTTGATGGCATTGACACCACCGCCGCCGACACCGATGACCTTGATGACTGCGAGGTAGTTCTGCGGTGCTGCCACGTCGAAGGCCTCTCGCCTCGAGTTACGTGTCGTCATTGCGCGGTGGTTGGCGCGCCGCGACGACGGATGCCGATGGGGTGGTCCGTTGCGCCGACCCCAACCCTAACGTTGAAGTTTAGGGTTACCAGTGTCTCTGTTCGCTGGACTCTTCCGAACAGGACACTAAGTCGACTAGCCGCGCGCGTTCAACGAACACGCCGAACCTCCCGTTTTTCTTTTCACCCTATGTGATCACCCGTAGCGGTGGCCAACCAGGGTGCTGGCCAGCGCCGATGCGCGTCAACTCCCTGAGGAGGCGGGTGCGCTGGGGGCACTTACGTCGAAGTGCCCCGCTTTGGGGGTCGCCTTCATGAGGGCGGTGAGCACGCGGGCCTTCGCGGGCCCGTGTTCGGCACTCCCCCAGAAGACGGTGCGATCCCGGGTCAGTTCCAGAGTGACGGAATCGTACGAGGAGAGGCGTACGACACGAGTGTCCTTCGCGATCGCGTCCGGGAGTTCACTCCGAACGCGCACCGCCTCGGCCAGCAGCCGGTCCGCGTCGAACCGGCGCAGGCTGGGTGAAGCGGCCACGTCGAGGACGAGCCGGGGCACACCGCGGGGCGGGGTGGTGACGGTCGCGAACGGGACGGCCGCGGAGTCCACTTCGGTAAATGCTCCCCGCTTCTCCAGAAGGAGCACGGGTTTCCGTTCGGTCACTTTCAGACCGATTCCGCGCGGCCAGGACCGGAATACGTCGACGGAGGCGATCCGGGGCAGTTTCTCCCTGAGCCGTGCCTCGATGCCGTCGGTGTCGACGGTGACCAGCGGCGCGCCGACCGGGACGGCGGCGACGGCCTCGACCTCGGCCGGGGTGAGCACCGCCGTGCCGGAAGTCTTCACATGTTCCACACGGAACCAGGTCGATCCGTAGAGGGCCCAGACCGTGCCGCCGGCGAGCAGGAGCACGCCGACGGCGATCAGGGCGAGCCGCAGTCCGGTCAGCCGGACGCCTCGGCGCGCGCCCTCCGGCGGGGGCTGCCGGTCCGACGGTCCCTTCGGTCCGCTGGTGCCGCTCTTCTCCGCGGTCGTCGGTCCGGCTGCCACGCGCGCCTCTTCCCTCGGTCCTCCGCTACGCCTGTCGGCGGGCGGCGATCGCCTCGTACACCATGCCGACGAGCAGGTCGTCGGCGTCCCGGCGGCCGAACTCGGAGGCGGCGCGGGACATCTCGTACAGCCGGTGCGGATCGGCCAGCACGGGCAGGACGTTGGCCTGCACCCACTGCGGCGACAGCTCCGCGTCGTCGACGAGGAGTCCGCCGCCGGCCTTGACCACCGGCTGCGCGTTGAGCCGCTGTTCGCCGTTGCCGATGGGCAGCGGGACGTAGGCGGCGGGCAGCCCGACGGCCGAGAGCTCGGCGACGGTCATGGCGCCGGCGCGGCAGAGCATCATGTCGGCCGCGGCGTACGCGAGATCCATCCGGTCCACGTACGGTACCGGGACGTACGGCGGCATCCCGGGCATGTTGTCGACCCGCGGCAGTTCGTTCTTGGGGCCGACCGCGTGCAGGATCTGGATGCCGGAGCGCTGGAGCACCGGGGCGACCTGCTGGACGACCTCGTTGAGCCGGCGGGCGCCCTGGGAGCCGCCGGAGACCAGCAGCGTGGGCAGGTTGGGGTCGAGGCCGAAGGCGGCGCGCGCCTCGGGCCGGACCCGGGCCCGGTCGAGGGTGGCGATGGTGTGCCGCAGCGGGATGCCGATGTAACGGGCGTTCCGCAGCTTGGAGTCCGGGGTGGCGACGGCGACCCCGGCGGCGTACCGGGAGCCGATCTTGTTGGCCAGGCCGGGCCGGGCGTTGGCCTCGTGGACCACGATCGGCACGCCGAGGCGCTTGGCGGCGAGGTAGCCGGGGAGCGCCACGTATCCGCCGAAGCCGACCACGCAGTCCGCCTTGGTCCGCTCCAGGACCTGCTCGGCGGCCTTGATGGTGCCGCGCAGGCGCCCGGGGACGGTGATCAGCTCCGGGGTGGGCTTGCGGGGCAGCGGTACGGCGGGGATGAGCGCCAGTTCGTAGCCCCGCTCGGGGACGAGCCGGGTCTCCAGGCCCTTCTCCGTGCCCAGCGCCGTGATGCCCACGCTCGGGTCCTGCCTGCGCAGGGCGTCCGCGAGGGCGAGCGCCGGCTCGATGTGACCGGCGGTCCCCCCGCCGGCGAGTACGACATGCACCGAAATTCACCGCTCTCCGGACGGGCGCTTCTTGACGCGCCGTCGCATCGACTTCCATCTCACCCCGGCCCGCTTGCCCCATCCGGGGCGGCGCATGGCCAGGGCCGCTTTCGCGGCGGGTTCCTGTCGCGCGAAGGCGATCAGGAGCCCGACGGCGAACATGGTCGGCAGCAGGGCCGACCCCCCGTACGAGAACAGCGGGAGCGGGACGCCGGCGATCGGCAGCAGACCGAGCACCGCACCGATGTTGATCACGGCCTGGGCCGTGATCCAGGTGGTCACGCCTCCCGCGGCGAATCGAACGAAGGGGTCCTCCGTGCGTCCGGCCACGCGGATACCCGCATAGCCTAGGGCCGCGAACAGGGCGACGACCGACAGCGTCCCCGCGAGGCCCAGTTCCTCACCGGTCACCGCGAAGATGAAGTCGGTGTGCGCTTCGGGCAGTTGACCCCATTTTTCCACACTCGCACCGAGCCCGGAACCGAACCATCCGCCCGACGCCAGAGCATAGATTCCGTGCGCGGCCTGGAGGCACGGGGCCCCCTCGCCACCCGGATCGGTGGCGCCGATGCACTGGAAGCGCCGCATCCGGTTGGCGTTGGTCCTGATGAGCAGCACACCGATCGTGGTGGCCACCACGAGCACGCCGACGAAGAGCCGGGTGGGGGCGCCGGCCGTCCACAGCAGTCCGAAGAGGATCGCCGTGAGGATGATCGCGGTGCCCATGTCGCCGCCGAGCATGATCAGCCCCAGCAGCATGAAGGCCCCCGGCACCAGCGGCACGAGCATGTGCTTCCACTGGGCGAGGAGCTTCATGTCCTGTTTACGGGCGAGCAGGTCGGCGCCCCACAGGATGAGGCCCAGCTTGCCGAACTCGCTGGGCTGGAGCATGAACGGGCCGCCGAGCGAGATCCAGTTCTGGTTGCCGCCGACGGAATGCCCTATCCCCGGGATCTGCACGAGCACCATGAGGAAGACCGCGCCGACCAGGATCGGGTAGGCGAGCGCCCGGTGCAGCTTCACCGGCATCCGGGAGGCGACGAGCAGCAGCCCGGTGCCCAGGAGCGCGGCGAAGAACTGCTTCCGGAAGAAGTAGGAGGGCACCAGCTCGTAGCGGAGGGCCGTGATCATCGAGGCGGAGTAGACCATCACCAGGCCGAGCGTGGTGATGAGCAGCCCCGCGCCGATGATCACGTAGTACGCCGTGAGCGGCCGGTCCCAGGCCCGTCGCGCCCGCGTGTAGAGCCCGCGTACGCCTCCGCCGCGCGCCCCTCGCGGGGGTACCGGCACCCGCCCTCCGCCCGGTCGGGCGGAGGGCCGGCGTGCCCCGGCGATCTTGCTCGGCATGGTTCGCTGCCCCCTCCGGTCAGGCCCGGTAGGCCGGACCCTCGCAGTGGTCGGGTCAGGCGTCCCCGGTGGCGGCGAGGGCGCGGACCGCGTCCGCGAACGCCTCGCCCCGCTTGGTGTAGTTGGTGAACATGTCCATCGAGGCGCAGGCCGGGGCCAGGAGGACGGTGTCCCCCGGGCGGGCGAGCCGGGCCGCCTCGCGGACCGCCTCGGACATCGCCCCAGTGTCGGTCCGGTCGAGGTCCACCACCGGGACCTCCGGGGCGTGTCGCGCCAGCGCTTCGCGGATCAGCGCGCGGTCGGCGCCCATCAGGACGGCGCCGCGCAGCCGCTTCGCGGACTTCTGGACCAGCTCGTCGAAGGTGGCGCCCTTGGCGAGGCCGCCGGCGATCCAGACGATCGGGTCGTAGGCGGCCAACGAGGCTTCGGCGGCGTGGGTGTTGGTGGCCTTGGAGTCGTCGACGTACGTCACGCCGCCGACCTCTTCGACCAGTTCGATCCGGTGCGGGTCCGGGCGGAAGGCCCGCAGACCGTCCCGTACCGCCTTGGGCTCGACGCCGAAGGCGCGGGCGAGGGCGGCGGCGGCGAGCGCGTTGGCGATGTTGTGCGGGGCCGGCGGCTGCACGTCGGCGACCTCGGCGAGCTCCTGGGCGTTCTTCTGCCGGTTGGCGACGAAGGCCCGGTCGACGAGGACGTCCTCGACGACGCCGAGCTGCGAGGGGCCGGGGACGCCGAGGGTGAAGCCGATGGCGCGGCAGCCCTCCTCGACGTCGGCCTCGCGGACCAGGTCCTCGGTCACCGGGTCGGCGACGTTGTACACGCAGGCGACCTGGTTGCCCTCGTAGATCCGGCCCTTGTCGGCGGCGTACGCCTCCATGGAGCCGTGCCAGTCGAGGTGGTCGGGCGCCAGGTTGAGCACGGCGGCCGAGTGGGCGCGCACGGAGGGCGCCCAGTGCAGCTGGTAGCTGGACAGCTCGACGGCGAGCACGTCGTACGTCTCCTCGCCGAGGACGGCGTCGAGGAGCGAGACGCCGATGTTGCCGACGGCGGCGGTCCGCAGCCCGGCGGCCTCCAGGATGGAGGCGAGCATCCGGGTGGTGGTGGTCTTGCCGTTGGTGCCGGTGACCGCCAGCCACGGGGCCGCGCCGGGGCCCCGCAGGCGCCACGCCAGCTCGACGTCGCCCCAGACCTCCACGCCCGCCTCGGCGGCGGCCTTGAAGAGCGGCTTGTCCGGCTGCCAGCCGGGGGTGGTGACGACCAGCTCGGTGCCGGCCGGCAGGGTCGCGCCGTCGCCGAGGCGGACGGTGATCCCCTCCGCCTCCAGCGCGGCGGCCTGCGTCCGGGAGCGCTCGTCGTCCCCGTCGTTGACGACGGTCACCACGGCGCCGCGGCCGGCCAGGGCCCGGGCGGCCGGGATGCCCGACACCCCGAGGCCCGCGACCGTGACGTGCTTGCCCTGCCAGTCCAGCTCTTCGCTCACTTGTCGGCTGCCCATCCCGCGTAGAAGAGGCCCAGGCCCACGATGACGCACATGCCCTGGATGATCCAGAACCGGACGACGACCAGGACCTCGGACCACCCCTTGAGTTCGAAGTGGTGCTGGAGGGGGGCCATCCGGAAGACGCGCTTGCCGGTCATCTTGAACGAGCCGACCTGGATGACCACGGACATCGTGATCAGCACGAACAGGCCGCCGAGCAGCGCGAGCAGCAGCTCCGTACGGGAGCAGATGGCGAGACCGGCGAGCGCGCCGCCGAGCGCGAGGGAGCCGGTGTCGCCCATGAAGATCTTGGCGGGCGAGGTGTTCCACCACAGGAACCCGAAGCAGGCGCCCATGAGCGCGGAGGCCACGACGGCGAGGTCGAGCGGGTCGCGGACCTCGAAGCAGGCGTTCGGGTTGGTGAGGGTCAGCGCGTTGGCGCAGGACTCCTGGAACTGCCACAGCCCGATGAAGGTGTAGGCGCCGAAGACCATCACGGAGGCGCCGGTGGCCAGACCGTCCAGACCGTCCGTCAGGTTCACGCCGTTGGACATGGCCAGGATCATGAAGAGCGCCCAGACCACGAAGAGGACCGGGCCGATCGTCCAGCCGAAGTCCGTGATGAAGGAGAGCTTCTCGGAGGCCGGGGTCAGCCCGCGCGCGTCCGCGAACTGGAGCGAGAGCACCGCGAAGGCGATGCCCACGATCAGCTGGCCGGCCATCTTCGCCTTGGCCCGCAGGCCCAGCGACCGCTGCTTGACGATCTTGATGTAGTCGTCGAGGAAGCCGACCAGGCCCATGCCGGCCATCAGGAACAGCACGAGGACGCCCGAGTACGTCGGGTCCTCGCCGGTGATGACCTTGGCCAGGGCGTACGCGATGAGCGTGGCCAGGATGAAGGAGATGCCGCCCATGGTGGGCGTGCCCTTCTTCCCGAGGTGGCCGCGCGGGCCGTCGTCCCGGATGAACTGCCCGTACCCCTTGCGGGCCAGCAGCTTGATGAGCAGCGGGGTGCCGATCAGGGTCAGGAAGAGGCCGATGGCCCCCGCGAAGAGGATCTGCCTCATCGGCCGGATACCTCGCCCTCAGCGTCGAGCAGCGCGAGCGCGACCTGCTCCAGACCGACCGAGCGGGACGCCTTCACCAGGACCACGTCCCCCGGGCGCAGCTCCCTGCGCAACAGGTCGACAGCCGCCTGCGCGTCGGACACGTGCACCGACTCCTCACCCCACGAACCCTCGTTATAGGCGCCCAGTTGCAGCCAGGACGCTTCCCTGTCCCCGACCGCGACGAGCTTGCTGACGTTGAGCCGGACGGCGAGCCGTCCGACCGCGTCGTGCTCGGCCAGCGACGCGTCACCGAGCTCGGCCATCTTGCCGAGCACCGCCCACGTGCGGGCCCCCTGGGCCTGTCCGGCCCTGCCCATGGCCGCGAGCGCGCGCAGGGCGGCTCGCATGGACTCGGGGTTCGCGTTGTAGGCGTCGTTGACGATCGTCACGCCGTCCGGACGCTCGGTGACCTCCATGCGCCAGCGCGACAGGGAGCCTGCCTCGGAGAGCGCGGTGGCGATCTCGTCGGCGGACATGCCCAGCTCGTGCGCGACGGCGGCCGCTGCGAGCGCGTTCGACACGTGGTGCTCACCGTACAGGCGCAAGGTCACGTCGCTGCACCCGGTGGGTGTGTGGAGCGTGAAAGAAGGCTGTCCGGTCCCTGTGAGCCGGACGTTCTCGGCACGTACGGCCGCTTCGTCCGCTTCGCCGAACAGGAGGACGCGGGCCTTGGTGCGGCTCTCCATGGCGCGGACGAGCGGGTCGTCGGCGTTGAGGACCGCCACGCCGCCGTCCTCGGCGGACGGCAGGGACTCCACGAGCTCGCCCTTGGCCACGGCGATCTGCTCGCGTCCGCCGAACTCGCCGATGTGGGCGGAGCCCACGTTGAGGACGAGACCGATCCGGGGCGGGGTGAGCCCGGTCAGGTAGCGGATGTGGCCGATGCCGCGGGCGCCCATCTCCAGGACGAGGTGCCGGGTCTCCTCGGTGGCCGTGAGCGCGGTGAGCGGCAGGCCGATCTCGTTGTTGAGGGAGCCGGGCGTCCAGACGGTGGGCGCGTGGCGTTCGAGGACCTGGGCGATCAGGTCCTTGGTGGAGGTCTTGCCGGCCGAGCCGGTGAGGGCGACGACATCGGTGCCGAGGCGCTCGACGACCGTGCGGGCGAGGGCGCCCAGCGCGGTCTGCACGTCGTCCACGACGATCGCGGGGACGCCGAGGGGACGGACGGCGAGCACGGCCGCCGCGCCCGCCGCTACGGCGCGCTCCGCGTAGTCGTGGCCGTCGACGCGTTCCCCGGCGAAGGCGGCGAAGAGACTGCCGGGCTTCACCTCGCGGGAGTCGATGACGACGGACCCGGTGACCCGGGTGTCCGGATCCGGTATGTCGTGCGCCTGCCCGCCGACGATTTCGGCGATCTCGGCGAGGGAGAGGGCGATCACTGCTTCATCCCTGACTGTTCTGGTGACGGTGTTCGGTCGCCGCGGCGGCCGGTGTCCCGGTCGCCGCCTCGATCGCTTCGCGGAGGACCCGGCGGTCGTCGAAGGGACGGACCTGCCCGGCGATCTCCTGGCCCTGCTCGTGGCCCTTGCCGGCGACCAGGACGGTGTCGCCCGGCCGGGCGCGGGCCACGGCCGCGGCGATCGCGGCGGCCCGGTCGGGTTCGACCAGGACGTCTCCGCGCTCGGCGGCGGGCACCTCGGCGGCGCCCGCGAGCATCGCGGTGAGGATCGCGAGCGGGTCCTCGGAGCGGGGGTTGTCCGAGGTGAGGACGGCGGTGTCGGCGAGCCGGGCGGCGGCGCCGCCCATGGGGCCGCGCTTGGTGGTGTCCCGGTCGCCGCCGCAGCCGATGACCACGTGCAGCCGGCCCTCGGTGACCTCGCGCAGCGAGCGCAGCACGGACTCGACGGCGTCGGTCTTGTGCGCGTAGTCGACGACGGCGAGGTACGGCTGGCCGGCGTCGACGCGCTCCAGGCGGCCGGGGACGCCGGGGACGGCGGCGACGCCGTCGGCGGCGGTCCGCGGGTCGAGCCCGGCGGTCGCGAGGGTCGCGATGGCGGCGAGGGTGTTGGCGACGTTGAAGGGGCCGGGCAGCGGGGCGGTGGCGGGGATCCGCACGCCCTCGGGGCCGACGGCCGTGAAGGTGGAGCTCGCGGCGCCCAGGACGACGTCCTCGGCGCGCCAGTCGGCGTCGGGGCGGCCCTCGGCGGAGAAGGTGACGACCGGGACGCCCGCCTCCTTCACGAGCCGGCGGCCGTACTCGTCGTCGGCGTTGACGACGCCGGTCCGGCTGCGCCCGGGGGTGAAGAGGCTCGCCTTGGCCTGGAAGTAGTCCTCCATGTCGGAGTGGAACTCCATGTGCTCCGGGCTGAGGTTGTTGAAGACGGCGACGTCGAAGACGCAGCCGTCGACCCGGCCGAGCACCAGGGCGTGGCTGGAGACCTCCATGGCGACGGCCTCGACGCCCCGCTCGCGCATGACGGCGAAGAGGGCCTGGAGGTCGGTGGCCTCGGGGGTGGTGCGCTCGGACTTGATGCGCTCGTCGCCGATCCGCATCTCGACGGTGCCGACCAGCCCGGTGTGCTTGCCGGCGCCGCGCAGTCCGCCCTCGACGAGGTAGGCGGTGGTGGTCTTGCCGGAGGTGCCGGTGATGCCGATCTGGAGCAGGTCCGCGCCGGGGCGGCCGTAGATCTCGGCGGCGAGTTCGCCCATCCGGCGGCGCGGGTCGTCGACGACGAGGACCGGCAGGCCGGTGGCGGCGGCGCGGTCGGCTCCGGCCGGGTCGGTGAGGACCGCGGCGGCGCCGAGGCCGGCGGCCTGGGCGGCGAAGTCGGCGCCGTGCAGGCGGGCGCCGGCGAGGGCCGCGTACACGTCCCCGGGGCGTACCGCCCGGGAGTCGTGGGTGATTCCCGAGACGGGGACGGCGCGGGCGGCGTCGGGGATCTCGGTGCCCAGCCGTGCCGCGAGCTCGCCCAGGGGTGTCGGGCGGGCCCGCTCCGGGCGGGGCGGGGTGGTTCGGGACTGATCAGCGTGTGGCACGGCGGTGAGCGTACCGGGCGCACCCTGCGGGGGACCAAACGAGCCGGGGGCGTCGCCGGAGTTCGATTTCCGGTTCCCGGAGTGGGGGGTGATCGTCGTCACTGGTGGTGCTCCCGGGGGTCACGGGGTGGGTTCGAAGGTGACCGGCAGGCGCGGCGGTTCGCTGCCGGTGGGTGCCACGTGGAGGGTCTTGAGCGCGAACTCCATGACCTTCTTGTAGATGGGGCCGCAGATCTGGCCGCCGAAGTAGCTGCCCTTGGTGGGGTTCTGGATGGCGCAGTAGACGGTGACGCGGGGCTGGTCGGCGGGGGCGAAGCCGGCGAAGGAGGCGGTGTAGCCCTTGTAGCGGCCGAGTTCGGGGTCGACGCGGTTGGCGGTGCCGGTCTTGCCGGCGACGCGGTAGCCCGGGATGGCGGCCCGGGTGCCGGTGCCCTCGCGGTCGTCGACGACGGATTCCAGCATCTGGGCGAGGGTCTTGGCGGTCTGTTCGCTGACGACCCGGTGCTCGGCGGGCTTGGGGGCGGGGGTGAAGCGCCCGTCGGGGCCCTTGGTGCCGCGGACCAGGCTGGGTTCGATCCGTACGCCGCCGTTGGCGACGGTGGAGAAGACGGAGGCGGCCTGGAGGGCGTTGACGGAGAGGCCCTGGCCGAAGGGGATGGTGTACTGCTGGGAGGTCGACCAGTCCTCGGGCTTGGCGAGGATGCCGGGGGTCTCGCCGGGGAAGCCGAGGCCGGTGGGGCTGCCGATGCCGAAGCGGCGGAGGTAGCCGTCGAGGATGCGGTTGGACTCGGCCTGGTCCTTGCCGAGCTGGCCGGTGGCGAGGATGGTGCCGATGTTGCTGGACTTGGCGAGGACGCCGTTGAGCGTCAGGTACCAGGTCTTGTGGTCGATGTCGTCCTTGAAGAGCCGGTCGCCGCGGTGGAGCCGGTTGGGGACGACGACGTGGGTGTCGGCGGTGGCCTTGCCCTCCTCCAGCACGGCGGCCATGGACATGACCTTGCTGGTGGAGCCGGGTTCGTAGGCGTCCTGGAGGGCGGCGTTGCCCATGGCGGCGGCGTTGGCGGCGGAGAGGTCGTTGGGGTCGAAGCCGGGCGCGTTGGCCATGGCGAGGACCTCGCCGGTGCGGGTGTCCTGGACGATGACGTAGCCGCGGTCGGCCCGGGACTTGCGGACCTGTTCGGTGATGGCCTGCTGGGCGGCCCACTGGATGTCCCGGTCGATGGTGAGCTCGATGTCGGAGCCGGGGACGGCGGGGGTGCCCTGGGAGCCGGCGGTGGGGACCTGCCGGCCGCCGGAGGCGGTGAAGCGGATCTTCCCGTCGCGGCCGGCGAGTTCGGTGTCGAGCATGGACTCGACGCCGCCGGCGCCGCGGCCCTCGGCGTTGACGTATCCCAGTATCCCGGCGCCGAGTTCGCCGTTCGGGTAGACCCGCTTGGTGCTGGGCTCGCTGAGGACGCCGCCGAGCAGGTTGACGCCGGTGCCGCCGGGCTCCTGGGACTTCTCGGCGTAGACCTTCTTGAGGTCCTTGATCTGGTTCCACACCTGCGGGGTCTGCTTGCGGGCCAGCAGCGTGTAGCGGGACTTGGGGGTGCGGAGCTTCTTGGCGAGCTCCGCCGGTTCCTTGCCGAGGATCGGGGCGAGCAGCGCGGCGGCCTGCTCGGGCGCGTCGCGGCGCTTGGACTCCTCGGGGGTGAAGAGCTTGGGGTCGGCGGTGATGTCGTAGGCGTCGACGCTGGTGGCGAGGGCGATGCCGTTGCGGTCGGTGATCTCGCCGCGCTCGGCGGAGAGCGTGTACTCCTGGAAGCGGTACCTGTCGGCCTTGGCGGCGTACGCGCTGGCGTCGACGGCCTGGACCTGGAGCAGCCGCACCACGAAGACGAGCATGACGAGGGTGAGGCCGACGGAGATCAGCCGCAGCCGGGGCCGGGGGCGGCCGAGCTTGATGGTGCGCGGCTTGCGGGCCTGCGGCCGGGGCGCGGGGCGGCGGGTGGCCGGCCGTGCTCCGGGGCGCGGGGCGCGGGCGCCGGATCCGCCCCGGGGGATGCCGCCGGAGGCCGCTCCGGAGCCGGCGGGCCGGGGTCGGGAGGGCCGGGCGGGGCCGGGGACGCGGCGGCGCGGGGGCTCCTGGGAGGGCACTGCTCGGTCACCTGCCGGAGGTCGTGGGGGCGGTCGGGGCGGTCGCGGTGGCGGTCGCGGTGGCGGTCGCGGTGGCGGTCGGCTCCGGGGCGGTGCCCGCGCCGGGCGCGGGCGGCCGCGTACCGGAGGCGGCGGGGTCGCCGGTGCGGTCCGGGGCGCGGGACGGCGTCCGGGAGGGCTTCGGGGAGGGGGCGACGGTGGGCACGCCGAGCACCTTGCCGTCGGGCCCGAGGAAGGCGGGGCTGCCGCCGGGGACCATGCCGAGCTCGCGGGCGCGGCGCTCCAGGGCGTCGGGTGCGGCGTAGGCGTCGACGTCGCGCTGGAGGGCCTGTTCCTCGTCGGTGAGCTCGGTGGTGCGGTCCTTGAGCTCGCGCAGCTCGAAGGAGCCCTGGTTGAGGGCGGAGTTCAGCAGCAGCAGGGTGATGAGGCCGCCGCCGAGGAGGAGGACGACGAGCAGGACGAAGGGGGTGCGGGCGGCCGTGCTGGGTCCGGACGGCATGAGCTGTCCGAGCCGCGCGGCCCGGCCTTTGAGCGGCCCCCTCGCCGCGCTCACAGCACGTCCTCCCGGATGCGCTCGGCGCCCCGCAGCCGGGCGGGGGCGGCCCGGCGGTTCTCGGCCACCTCCTCCTCGGTGGGGAGCTCGGCGCCGCGGGTGAGGAGCTTGAGGCGGGGCTGGTACTGCTCGGGGACGACCGGGAGGCCGGGCGGCGCGGTGGTGGCGGCGCCGGCCGCGAAGACCTGCTTGACGAGCCGGTCCTCCAGGGAGTGGTACGAGAGGACCGCGATCCGGCCGCCGACGGCGAGGGCCTTCACGGCGGCCGGGATCGCCCGCTCCAGGACGCTCAGTTCGCCGTTGACCTCGATGCGCAGGGCCTGGAAGGTGCGCTTGGCGGGGTTGCCGCCGGTGCGCTTGGCGGCCTGCGGGAGGGCGTCGCGGATGAGTTCGACGAGCCGGGCGCTGGTGGTGAAGGGTTCCTTCTCGCGCTCCCGGACGATGGCGGAGACGATCCGCTTGGCCTGCTTCTCCTCGCCGTAGGCACGCAGGATGCGGACGAGTTCGCCGGGCGGGTAGGTGTTGAGGACCTCGGCGGCGCTCATGCCGGTCGTCTGGTCCATGCGCATGTCGAGCGGGGCGTCCTGGGCGTAGGCGAAGCCGCGGTCGGCCTCGTCCAGCTGCATGGAGGAGACGCCCAGGTCGAACAGGACGCCGTCGGCCTTGTCGATGCCGAGCCGGTCGAGGACCTCGGGCAGCTCGTCGTAGACGGCGTGGACGAGGGTGGCGCGGTCGCCGTACGGGGCGAGCCGCTCGCCGGAGAGGCGCAGGGCCTCCTTGTCGCGGTCGAGGGCGACGAGCCGGGCCTCGGGGAAGGCGCGGAGCAGGGCCTCGCTGTGTCCGCCGAGGCCCAGGGTGCAGTCGACGACGACGGCGCCGGGGCGCTGGAGGGCAGGGGCCAACATGTCCAGGCACCGCTGGAGCATCACCGGGACGTGTCGGTCGTTGCTCAACGCACCCTCTCAGAACGGGCACGGCGAGCGGGTAAGGGGGCGAGCCGTGGGTGCCGCCGCGCACACGGGGGGAGAAACCGCTGCAAAACGCTCGATTGTCTCCGGGAACTCCGCGTCACTCTAGTCCACGGACGGGGCCGGTCAATCAACCGGCTGGCGCGTCGCGCGGCGCCGGGCGCGGGGGCGGGGGTTCCGGGCGGGTCACCCGGTCGGCGGCGTCCGGCGCGCGCTGTGGGGCGGCTCACACGCCCGCCGGCCGGCGCGTCGCGTCCGCTTCTCGGGGACGGCGCCGCGGGACGCGCTTGACCTGTGGAGAAGCGTTCCGGCAGTGCCCCAGCACACGTTCCGCCACCGCGTAAGACGACAAACCCCGGCATTTCCTCCGCAGTTGTCCACAGGCGAGTGACAGGGCCCGGCCGTCCCCACAAGAATGCTCGGGTGACACCCCCCGTACATCCCACCCGGGGGCAGGTGTCCGTGTTCCTGCAAGGCCGAGGAGGGCCGGGGTGACGACCTATGACGACCGAGCGAGCCTCACAGACTTGACCACTACCGCGGAGCGGGTCCGCGGTTCGGTGGAGAGCGTGATCGAGGGCAAGCCCGAGGTCGTACGTCTCGCGCTGACGGTGCTGCTCGCGGAGGGCCACCTCCTCATCGAGGACGTGCCCGGCGTCGGCAAGACCATGCTCGCCAAGACGCTCGCGCGGTCCATCGACTGCTCGGTGCGCCGCATCCAGTTCACCCCCGACCTGCTGCCGTCGGACGTCACCGGCGTGTCGATCTTCGACCAGCAGCGCCGGGAGTTCGAGTTCAAGCCGGGCGCCATCTTCGCCCAGATCGTCATCGGCGACGAGATCAACCGCGCCTCCCCCAAGACGCAGTCCGCGCTCCTGGAGTCCATGGAGGAGCGCCAGGTCACCATCGACGGGCACACCTACGAGCTGCCCAGCCCGTTCATGGTCGTGGCCACCCAGAACCCGGTCGAGATGGAGGGCACCTACCCGCTGCCCGAGGCCCAGCGCGACCGCTTCATGGCCCGCGTCTCCATCGGCTACCCCAGCGCCGAGGCCGAGTTCCAGATGCTCGACGTGCACGGCGCGGTCAACCCGCTGGACGACCTCCAGCCGGTCGCCCACGCCCACGAGATCCTGAAGCTGATCGAGGCGGTCCGCGCGGTGCACGTGGCCGACGCGGTGCGGCGGTACGCGGTCGACATCGTCGCCGCCACCCGCACCCACCCCGACCTGCGGCTCGGCGCCTCCCCGCGCGCCACGCTCCACCTGCTGCGGGCCGCCCGGGCCTCCGCCGCACTCGCCGGCCGCGAGTACGTGCTGCCGGACGACCTCCAGGCGCTGGCCGTGCCGGTCCTCGCGCACCGGCTGCTGCCGACCGCGCAGGCCCAGCTCAACCGGCGCACCGCCGAGCAGGTCGTCCTCGACATCCTCCAGCGCACCCCCGTCCCGGCCGCCGCGCCGCCCGCCGGCCCGGCCTACGGCCGGCAGACCGGCGGCCGGCCGCTGTGATGGCGACCCCCGCCGCACCCCGGGGGCAGCGCGCCGACGACCGCGACGGGCCGCGGGCCGAGGACGGCCGGGGCGGTCTGCGGGCCGCCCTCGCGGGCCTCACCACCCGCGGCCGGTCCTTCCTGGCCGCCGGGGCCGCCGCCGCCGTCTGCGCCTACGTGCTCGGCCAGGCCGACCTGCTCCGGGTCGGCCTGCTGCTCGCCGCCCTCCCGCTGATCTGCGCCGTCGTCCTGCACCGCACCCGCTACCGGGTCGCCACGTCCCGCCTGCTCACCCCGCGGCGGGTGGAGGCCGGCACCGAGGCCCGCGTCCAGCTCCGCATGGAGAACGTCGCCAAGCTCCCCACCGGGCTGCTGATGCTCCAGGACCACGTGCCGTACATGCTCGGCCCCCGCCCCCGCTTCGTCCTGGACCGGGTCGAGGCCGGCGGCCGGCGCGAGGTCTCCTACCGGGTCCGCTCCGACCTGCGCGGACGCTTCCCGCTGGGGCCGCTCCAGCTGCGGCTGAGCGACCCCTTCGGCATGTGCGAGCTCACCCGCTCCTTCAGCGCGTACGACACCCTCACCGTCGTCCCGCGCACCGCCCCCCTGCCCGCCGTCCGGCTCGGCGGCGAGGCGTCCGGCCACGGCGACGGGCAGCAGCGCGCGCTGGCCCTCGCCGGCGACGACGACGTCATCCCGCGCGCGTACCGGCACGGCGACGACCTGCGCCGGGTCCACTGGCGCTCCACCGCCCGGTACGGCGAGCTGATGGTCCGCCGCGAGGAGCAGCCGCAGCGCTCCCACTGCACCGTCCTGCTCGACACCCGCCGGTCCGGCTACCAGGGCTCCGGACCCGACTCGGCCTTCGAATGGGCCGTCTCCGGCGCCGCCTCGGTGCTCACCCACATGCTGGAGCGCGGCTACGCCGTCCGGCTGCTCACCGACACCGGCAGCGCGGTCCCCGGCGTGGGCTCCGACGGCTACACCGGGGCGTCCTCCGCCGACTCCTCGGAGACGGCCGGCCTGATGATGGACACCCTCGCGGTCGTCGACCACTCCGACGGCGCCGGCCTCTCCCGCGCCTCCGACGTACTGCGCACCGGGAGCGACGGCCTGCTCGTCGCCTTCCTCGGCGACCTCGACGAGGAGCAGGGCGCGCTGGCCGCCCGGATGCGCGGACGGGCCGGCGCGGCCGTCGCCTTCCTCCTGGACTCCGGCACCTGGCTCACCGGCGGCGCCGCGGCCGGGGCCGTCGAGACCCGGGTCCGGCAGCTGCGCGAGGCCGGCTGGACCGTCGTCTCCGTCCCGCCCGGCGCCCGCGTGGCCGACCTCTGGCAGCAGGCCGCCGGCGCGCCGCGGGAGAGCACCGCCGCAGACAGCTACGGAGGATGGGCATGAGCGGGCTCACCCGCCTGACACTGGCCGCCTGGGCGGCCTCCCTGATGGCCGCCGGGGCGCTGCTGCCGCTGGTCAAGCCGGCCACGTGGATCTTCACCGCCGCCCTGCTGCTGGCGCTGCAGAGCGGCACCGGCTTGCTGTGCCGGCGGGTGCCGCTGGCCCGGCCGGTGACGATCGGCGCCCAGTTGCTGGTCGGCGTGGTCGCGCTGACCGTGGTCTTCGCCCGGGAGCAGGCCCTCCTCGGCTTCCTGCCCGGGCCGCAGGCGGTCCAGCGGGGGGCCGAGCTGTTCCGCCTGGGCACCCAGGACGTCGCCACGTACGCGATCCCCGCCCCGGACACCGAGGGCATCCGGCTCATGCTGGTCGCCGGGGTGCTGGCGATCGGGCTGCTCGTAGACGTCCTGGCGGTCACCTTCCGGCGTGCCGCCCCGGCCGGTCTGCCGCTGCTCGCGCTGTACTCGGTGGCCGCCGGGCTCTCCGGCGGCGGCGCCGGCCCGCTCTGGTTCGTGCTCGCCGCCACCGGCTACCTGCTGCTGCTCCTCGCCGAGGGCCGCGACCGGCTGTCCGGGTGGGGCCGCGTCTTCGGCGGCGCCCAGCGTTCCGGCCGGGCCGGGGCGCCCGTGGGCAGCGGCGGGCCGTCCTTCGCGCCGGTGCGCACCGGCCGGCGGATCGGGGCGGTCGCCATGGGCACCGCCCTGGTGGTGCCGCTGGTGCTGCCGGGCTTCTCCGGCGGGCTGCTGGGGGACGGCGGCGGGGGCGCCGGCGAGGGCAGCGGGGGCGGCGGCACCATCGCGGCCGTGAACCCGCTGGTCTCCCTCCAGGACAACCTGCGGCAGCCGGAGGACTTCGAGGTCCTCCGCTACCGCACCAACGCGCTGGACAACAGCGGCCTCTACCTGCGGCTCGTCGCCCTCGACCAGTTCGACGGCACCTCGTGGAAGTCCTCGGTCCGTCCGATCGAGGCGGTCCCGAAGTCGCTGCCGTGGCCCGACGGCCTGGCCCAGTCCGTCCGCACCTCCGAGGTGACCAGCAACTTCGTCGCCTCCGAGGGGTACGACCAGAAGTGGCTGCCGATGCCGTTCCCGGCGGCCCGGGTGGACGTCGAGGGCCGCTGGCGGTACGAGCCGGCCGGCCGGATGCTCGTCGGCGACGACAAGCAGACCACCAAGGGCGTCCGCTACCAGGTGACCAGCCTCGACGTGCAGCCGACCGGCGAGCAGCTGGCCCAGGCGGGTCCGGCGCCCGAGCGGCTGCGCGAGGAGTACACCAAGGTGCCCGGCAGCCTGCCCGCCGACGTGAAGGCGACGGCGCTGGAGGTCACCAAGGACGCGCGGAACGACTACGAGCGGGCGGTGCGGCTCCAGGACTGGTTCGCCGAGGACGGCGGCTTCCGCTACGACGTGGACGTGACGTCGGGGACGGGCACCGAGGCGATCTCGCGCTTCCTGCGGGACAAGAAGGGCTTCTGCATCCACTTCTCGTTCTCGATGGCGGCGATGGCCCGCACGCTGGGCATCCCGGCGCGGGTCGCGGTCGGCTTCATGCCCGGCACCGGCCAGTCCGACGGCTCGGTCTCGGTCGGCATCCGGGACGCCCACGCCTGGCCCGAGCTGTACTTCGAGGGCGCCGGCTGGACCCGGTTCGAGCCGACGCCGTCGCGCGGCTCCACGCCGGCGTACACCCGGCAGGCGGCGCCCACCGCGGGCCCGACCGGTCCCGCGCAGCCCTCGGCGACGGCCTCGGCCGAGCCCACGGCGGCGCCGAGCGCCTCGGAGAGCTGCCCGCCGGAGATGCGGCGCCTCGGCGAGTGCGGCCAGGACCCGGCGGCGGCCGCGGGCCCGTCCTCCGGCGGCGGTACGGACGTGCTGAAGGTGGCCGGGTGGTCGCTGGCCGCGCTGGTCGCGCTGGCGCTGCCGTTCCTCCCGCTGCTGTGGCGGATCCGCGTCCGGTCCCGCCGGCTCGCCCCGTCGGCCGGCCCGCTGGCGGTCTGGCGGGAGATCGGCGACACGGCCTGGGACTACGGGTTCGAGCCGGACGACGCGCAGACGCCGCGGAGAACGGCCGAGCGGATCGTCCGGGCGGGTGAGCTGACCGGTGCGGCGGCGGAAGCGGTGCACCGGGTGGCCGGGGCGGTCGAGGAGGCCCTGTACGCGCCGTCGCCGCGGCCGATGACGGGGCTGGGGCGGGAGGCGGCGCTGGTACGGGCCGGCTTCCACGCGAGCGCGTCGCGTGCCGGGCGCCTCCGCGCCCTCCTGGCCCCCCGCTCCGCGACCCGCCTCCGCTGGGCCGCCTCCACCCGCTGGACGGCCCTGCGGACCCGCACGACACCGTGACGGCGGGGGGTGCGGTCCCGGGCGACGCCCGGGGCCGCACCCCCCCGGCCGACGGGAACGCCTGCCCACGCCACGCCCCGACGGAACGGCGGCGGCGCACTGGTATACGGGCCGGGACACGGCGGCGATCGCCGACACCGGCCCGGTCACGGCGGCACAGCACCGATACGGACCCGGACACGGCGGCAGAGCACCGATACGGGCCCGGACATGGCGGCGCCCCGCCAGGGCTCGGGGCCGGCGGGGCGGGGCCTCGGGGGGCGGGGTCTCCGCTAGGGGGGCGTCAGTGGCCGCCGCCCTGCTGCTCGTCGCGGCGGCGCTGCCACCGCGCTTCGATACGGTCCATCATGGAGCGTCGCGCCTGTCCACCCTGACGGCCACCGGCCGTCCGGTGCGCCTGCTCGCCCGGCTTGGGCGCCTTGCGCCAGCCGGTGACCACCAGCACCGCGCAGCCCAGCATGACGAGGAAGCCCACCACACTGAGCCAGATCAGGCCATCCTCGAAGAAGACCAGGCCGGCCATGAGGAGCGCGATACCCACCAGGAAGCCGGCGACTGCCTGGTACACCCGGCGACGGGTGTACGTGCGCAGCCCGCTTCCTTCGAGCGCTGTCGCGAACTTGGGGTCTTCGGCGTACAGCGCTCGCTCCATCTGCTCGAGCATTCGCTGCTCGTGCTCCGAGAGCGGCACGGAGTCCTCCTAGTCGTCGGTCGCGGGGGCGACCGGTTGCGGCCCTTTCAGGATAGGCAGGGAATCGCCCCCGTGAAACCCGCCCTCAATGCCGATCAGTCCATCCGTGCCGCCACGCGGTTCGGTTGGTGAGGCGTTGATTCCCCAGCCGTCCGCCCGTCATGCCGGATGGTTGCCTCGATCATACGGCGCGAAGCCGCATATGGGGCGGCCTGTGGCAGAGCCGGGCCCGCACCTCCGAACGGGTGGCGCGGCCCGGGAGTTCCACCGGGTCAGGCGGGCTTCTCGGCGAGCACGTGGAGCTGGGTGGCGACGGCGTGGAAGGCGGCCAGTTCGGCGGCGGCGGCCTCCAGCTTCAGCAGGGCCTCGGCGGCTCCGGGCTCGGTGTCGACGAGGACGCCGGGCACGAGGTCGGCGAAGATCCGTACGCCGTGGACGGCCGTCACGGAGAGGCCGGCCTCCTCGGCCAGGCCGGTGAGCTGGTCGGCGGTGAAGCGCCGCGGCACGGGGTCGCCGGCGCCCCAGCGTCCGTCCGGGTCGCCGAGCGCGGTCCGGGCCTCGGTGAAGTGCCCGGCGAGGGCGCGGGCGAGGACCGCGCCGCCGAGGCCGGCGCCGAGCAGGCTGAGCGCGCCGCCGGGGCGGAGCGCGGCCACCGTGTGGCGCACGCCTTCGGCGGGGTCGTCCACGTACTCCAGGACGCCGTGGCAGAGCACGGCGTCGTAGGCGCCGCGCTCGACCACGTCGAAGAGGCCGCGGACGTCGCCCTGGACGCCGGTCACCAGGTCGGCGACGCCGGCCTCGGCGGCGCGCCGCTCCAGGGCGAAGAGCGCGTTCGGGCTGGGGTCGACGACGGTGACGCGGTGGCCGAGGCGGGCGACCGGCACCGCGAAGTTGCCGGAGCCGCCGCCGGTGTCCAGGACGTCCAGGGCGGCGTTCCCGGTGGTGCCGACCCGGCGGTCGAGGGCGTCCTTGAGGACGTCCCAGACGACGGCGGTTCGCAGGGAGGCGCGCGACGGGCGCGACGACGCCTCGCGGCCGAAGGCGGAGGAAGGGTCCGGCACGGCTCTTGACTCCTCGGTGACGGGTACGGACCTCCCCACCCTATGGCCTCCGTGGCGCGGCGTGGATCAGCCGGCGACCCCGTCCGCCGGGGGCTGCCGGGGCAGGACCGGCTGGAGCACGAGCAGCCGCTCGACCAGGCGCAGGAAGTGCCCGGCGTCCCTGACGAGGTCGTCGGCCTCGCGCGGGGTCGCGGCGGCGGCGACCCCGGCCTCGGCGAGGGCCCGGCGCGGGGCTCCGGCGGCGAAGAGGGCGCTCCACTCGGTGAGCTCGGGGGCGAGCTGCGGCAGCAGCTCCCAGGCGCTCCTTATGGCCTGGCGCCGGCGGGTGCGGGGAACCGGGCGGGCGCGGGCGGCGAGGACGGCCGCGGCGGCACGCAGGGCGGCGAGGTGCGCGGTGGCGTATCTCTCGTGGGGCCGTTCGAGGCCGGCGGCCTCGTCGAGACCGGCCCGGGCCTTGGCGAGCAGGTCGAGGGCGGCGGGCGGGGCGGTGGTCCGGCGGGACACGGGATGGACGTCGGCTGCTGCGAAAGGACTGGCCATGACGAGCCTCCTGTCGTCGGGTGACGGTCTTGTCGCCGTCTGTGCCCATCGTGCCGCCCGCCACTGACAATGGGCCTGACCTGGGGTTTTGCGGGCTGGGCGGCGACCTTGTAACTTTTGGACTGACCAGTCAGTCCAAAAGTGGAACCGGGGGGTGGATCCGTGGGATCCGAGGACCTGACCACACGACCGTCTCCGGACGGGCCCGGCGGGGAGCCCGGCACCGACGGCACCGACGGCGCCGATCACACCGACGGCACCGCTCTCGCCGACGGCGCCGAGCGCATCGATCACGCCGACCGCACCGATCACGCCGAGCGCACCGACCACACCGGCCCCGGCGGCTCCGGCCCCGGCGCCGAGGTCGTGGCCGAGGGGCTGGGCCTCAAGGGCCCGCGCGGCTGGGCCTTCCGGGACGTGTCCTTCCGCGCCGGGGCCGGCGCGCTGGTCGCGCTGGAGGGCCCGTCCGGGACCGGCCGCACCTGCCTGCTGCTCGCCCTCACCGGCCGGATGAAGACCGCCGAGGGCCGCGCCGAGGTCGGCGGCCTGCCGCTGCCGCGCCGGATGGCCGCCGTGCGCCGGATCGCCGCGCTCGGCCAGGTCCCCGGCGTCAGCGAGCTCGACCCGTCGCTCACGGTCGCCGAGCACCTGCGCGAGCGGGCCCTGCTCCAGCGCCGGTTCGACGGCTCGGTCCGCGCGCTGCTCCGCCGCCCCGGCACCCGGGCCGCCGAGACCCGGGCGCGGATCGACGAGGCGCTGGCCGCCGCCGGACTGGACCTCGCCGCCCTGCCGAAGGGCGAGCGGACCTCCGTACGCGACCTGGAACGGCTGGAGGCCCTGCGCCTGTCGATCGCGCTGGCCCTGATGGGGCGGCCCCGGGTGCTGGGCGTGGACGACACGGACCTGAAGCTGTCGGACGCCGACCGGGCCGCTGCCTGGGCGCTGCTGCGCTCGGTGGCCGCCGCGGGCACCACCGTCCTCGCGGTGTGCAGCGAGGCGCCCGCCGACGCCCTGCGGATCACCACGGTCGCCGCCGCCCCGCGAGGGGACGAGCGGGCCCCGGAAGCCGCCGACGACGAAGACGACATCACCGAGGAGGGGGCGGACGATGCGCTCGCCGAAACTGGCCGCGCTTGAGCTGAGGCGCTTCGGCAGGGGCAAGCTGCCGCGCGCCGCGCTCGTCGCGGTCCTGCTGCTGCCGCTGCTGTACGGCGCCCTGTACCTGTACTCGTTCTGGGACCCGTACGGCAGGCTCGACAAGCTGCCCGTCGCCCTGGTCAACGAGGACCGCGGCGCCACCGCCGACGGCAAGCGGATCACCGCGGGCGCCGACATCACCGAGGGGCTGCTCGACAGCGGGACCTTCGAGTGGCACGAGGTCAGCGACGCCGAGGCCCGCGAGGGCGTCGAGGACGGCACGTACTACCTGTCGCTGACCGTCCCCCGCGACTTCAGCGAGCGGATCGCGTCCAGCTCCGGGGACTCCCCGGAGACCGGCGCCCTGCAGGTCCGGACGAACGACTCCAACAACTACATCGTCGGCCAGATCTCCCGGACCGTCTTCGCCGAGGTGCGCACCGCCGCCTCCACCAAGTCGTCCCGGACCTTCCTCGACAAGATCTTCATCTCCTTCTCCGACATCCACGAGGCCACCGCCGAGGCCGCCAAGGGCGCCGCCGACCTGAAGAAGGGCGTGGACAAGGCCAAGAAGGGCTCCAAGGACCTCTCCGAGGGCCTCACCGACGCCAAGGCCGGCAGCAGCGACCTGGCCGCCGGCCTGAAGAAGCTCGACAAGGGCTCCAAGGACGTCCAGACCGGCACCCGCCAGGTCGCGAACGGCACCCAGGCGCTCGCCGACAAGGTCAACGGCACCGCCGACAAGGTCCGCCCCTACCTGGCGAACAACGGCACGTCGATCCGCGACACCGCCAAGCTCGTCTCCGACTCCGCCACGGCCGCGCGCAACGACCTGGCCGACCTGGTCCGCCGCGCCCCGCAGCTGCGCACGGCCGCCCACACGGCGGACGACACCCTCGCCCGGCTGCACCGCACGTCCTGCGAGAAGCCCGGCGCCACCGACCCGCCGAAGATCGAGCTGCCGGAGGGCGTCACCCTGCCCGAGGGGTTCGTCCTGCCCGACACGAAGCAGTACTGCTCCGCCCTGAAGGAGGCGTCGACCACCGCCGGCGACGTCGCCACCATCGCGGACGACGTGCACCAGCTGACCAAGGACAGCAAGGGCGACCTGAAGACGCTCGACGCGCGCCTGAAGAAGCTCAAGAAGGAGGCCGACGAGCTGGCCGCCCGCGCCCCGCACCTGGACGAGGACGTGGAGGGCGCCATCCGGAAGATCAACGAGCTCAACCGGGGCGCGAAGAAGGTCGCCGACGGCGCCGAGCGGCTCCACACCGGCATCACCGGCGCCCGCGCGGGCTCGGTCAGCCTGGACAGCGGCGTCGGCAAGCTGAAGAAGGGCGCCGGCGACCTCGACGGCGGCCTGTTCAAGTTGGCCGACGGCTCCGGCTCGCTCGCCACCGGCCTCAAGGACGGCGTCGGCAAGATCCCGGACTACGACAAGGACGAGCGGGACCGGCGCACGGAGGTCATGGCCGACCCGGTGAAGCTGGCCGCCCAGTCGCTCCACAAGGCGCCCAACTACGGCACGGGCTTCGCCCCGTACTTCATCCCGCTCTCCCTCTGGGTCGGCGCCATGGTCGCCTACATGATCATCCAGCCGATGAACCGGCGGGCCCTCGCCGCCGGCGCCTCCGCCTGGCGGATCGCGCTGGCCGGCTGGCTCCCGGTGGCCGCGATCGGCGTCCTCCAGGTCGGCGCGCTGCTGGCCGTCCTGCACTGGGGACTCGGCCTGGAGATGGCCAGGGCGGCCGGGACGGTCGGCTTCCTCGCCCTCGTGACCTGCTGCTTCGCCGCGATCATCCAGTGGCTGAACGCCCGCTTCGGCGCGGCCGGCCGGATCCTCGTCCTGGCGCTGCTCATGGTCCAGCTGACCTCGGCGGGCGGCACCTACCCCGTGCAGACCAGCCCGGGCTTCTTCAACGCCGTCCACCCGTTCCTGCCGATGACCCACGTGGTCGAGGCGCTGCGCCGGCTGATCTCCGGCGGCGGGCTCGGACCGGTCTGGGAGGCCGTGGCCGTCCTGACCGCCTTCACCCTGGGCGCGCTCGCCCTGACCGCGGTCACCGCGCGCCGCAAGCAGGTGTGGACGCTGGACCGGCTCCACCCGGAGCTGTCGCTGTGAACCGACCCGTACCGGCTCTGTGAGAATCGACCCCATGGACAGCAGCAGCACCCGCCGCCAGGCGACCCGCGCCAAGCTCTACGAGGCGGCCGTCACCCTCATCGCCGAGCAGGGCTTCTCGGCGACCACGGTCGACGAGATCGCCGACCGGGCCGGGGTGGCCAAGGGCACGGTCTACTACAACTTCAAGAGCAAGACCGAGCTCTTCGAGGAGCTGCTGCGCCACGGCGTCTCGCTGCTCACCGCCTCGCTGCGGACCGCCGCCGAGGACACCGAGGCCCGGGGCGGCACCCGGGTCGCCGCGCTGGACGCGATGATCCGCGCGGGACTCGTCTTCATCGACCGCTACCCGGCCTTCACCCAGCTGTACGTGGCCGAGCTCTGGCGCACCAACCGGGCGTGGAACTCCACCCTCCTCGTCGTCCGCCAGGAAGCCGTCGCGGTCGTGGAGGGCGTCCTGCGCGCGGGCGTCGAGGAGGGCGAGCTGAGCGAGGAGATCGACGTCCCGCTGACGGCGGCGGCGCTGGTCGGCATGGTCCTGGTGGCCGCGCTCGACTGGAAGGCGTTCCAGAGCGAGCGCTCCCTGGACGACGTCCACGCGGCGCTGTCGCTGCTGCTGCACGGCCGCGTGGGCGGGGGCCGCTGAGCCGGACCCGTCACGACGACGGAAGGCGCCGGTCCCGCGAGGCTCGATCCCCCCGAGCCACGCCGGACCGGCGCCGTCTTCGTACACCCCCGTGCACGTCCCCCGTGCCGGCAGGCGCACGGCCCCGTTCCGCCGCCCCGTGCCGGCGGTTCCGGAGCCGCGCCCCTTCCGTGGCTCCACTCTCTCCTCCGGGCGGCCCCTCCCCCATCCGCGCGGGTACTCATCTCCGCGTCTAGGTACGGATACTCAGTCCCCGTCCCGCCCGCGTCCGGCCCCCGTCCGGCCCTCGTCGGGGCGGGCCCGGGGCGGCCTGGTGACGGACGGGCGCGGTCTCGTTACGATCGCGAGCGTGTCCGTACTCCCCCTGGTCTTCACCAGCGGCTGGGCGAGCGGGATCAACGCGTACGCGGTGGTCCTGCTCCTCGGCGTCTTCGGCGCGACCGGGCTCACCGACGAGGTGCCCGAGGCGCTCCAGCGCACGGATGTCCTGATCGCGGCCGGCGTGCTCTTCCTGTGCGAGGCGGTCGCGGACAAGATCCCGTACGTGGACAACGTGTGGGACTCCGTCCACACGGTGATCCGGCCGGTCTCGGGAGCCGTCGTGGCGGCCCTGCTGGCCGGCCAGAGCGGTTCGCTGCCCGAGCTGGCGGCGGGGGCGGTCGGCGGTTCCACGGCGCTGATGAGCCATCTGGTCAAGGCGGGGACCCGGATGGCGGTGAACACCTCGCCGGAGCCGTTCTCCAACATCGCGATCAGCACCGCCGAGGACCTGGCCGTCGCCGGGATCATCACCTTCGCGCTCTTCCATCCGGTGGCGGCGGCGGTGATCGCCGCCGTGCTGCTGGCGCTCGGCATCTGGCTGCTGGTCTTCCTGGCCGCCCGGATCCGGCGGTTCCTGCGCCGCCGGGCGCAGCGCCGCGAGGAGCGCAGACGGGCGGCGGCCGGAGGCGGCCCACCTGCGGACCGGTCCGTCGGCGGGGGCCGATAAGGTCCCTGACATGGGACGGATTGTGGTGATCGGCGCGGGTCTCGGCGCCATGGCGGCGGCGGCCCGGCTGGCCGTGGCCGGACACGCGGTGACGGTGTACGAGCGGACGCCGGCGTACGGCGGGGCGGTGGGCCGCTTCGAGCGGGACGGCTTCGCCTTCGACACGGGCCCCGGGCTGCTGCACCTCCCGGCGGTCTACCGCGATCTGTTCGTGAAGACGGGGAAGAAGCCGCTGGAGGAGTGCGTCGGGCTGAGCCAGGTCGATCCGGCCGCCCGGCACGTCTTCGCCGACGGCACCCGCGTGGACCTGCCGAACGCGTCGCGGGCCGGCACGCTCGCCGCCCTCGACGCGGCCCTCGGCGCGGGCACCGGCGAGCGCTGGGGCGACTTCCTGGTGCGGGCCCGCGAGGCGTGGGACCGGACCCGCCGCCCGCTCCTGGAGGAGCCGCAGCCCGCCGACCCGAAGTCCCTGGCCCGCGAGCCGTACCCGGCGCTGAAGTCGGGGCTGCTGCGCCGTCCGACGCGGACGCTCGCCCAGGTCGGCGCGCGCGAACTGAGGGACCCGCGACTGGTCGCGCTGCTGGACGCGTACGCGGAGGCCTACGGCTTCCCGGCGGCGTCCGCGCCCGCGTCGGCCGCCGTGCTGCCGTACATGGAGCAGACGTTCGGCAGCTGGTACGTGGCCGGCGGCATGCGGGCGCTCGCGGACGCGGTGTACGAGCGCTGCCGGGAGCGGCGGGTGGAGTTCGTCTTCGGCGCGGCGGTGGACGAGGTGCTGGAGGAGGACGGCCGGGCCGTCGGGGTGCGACTCGCATCCGGCTCGACGGTGGAGGCCGACCACGTGGTCGTGGGCGCCCCGGTGCCGGAGCTCTACCGCGAGCAGGTCCTGCCGTGGCGGTACAGCGACGAGTGGACGCACTTCCAGCACCCCGGCACCAGCCGGGTGACGGTCTGTCTGGCGCTGCGCGGGTCCCGGGAGGCGGACGCGGTCCACCGGACCGTCGTGCACGCGGAGGGCGGCCGGCCGACGGTGACCGTGCTGCGGCCGGACGACCCGGCGCTGCGCCCGGACGCCGCCCACGAGGCGGTGACGGTCACGGCGACCGTGCCGGCCTCCGTCGAGCGGGAGTGGGAGCCCTTCGCCGACGGGATGGTCGAGGCGGCCGCGCGGGCGGTGCCGGGGCTGGCCGAGCGGCTGGTGTGGCGGCACGTCCGCACGCCGGAGGACGTCCGGGCGGCGACCGGGTCGGCCGAGGTGCCGGGCCCGGCGCTGGCGGACGCCCGCGGGGAGTGGCTGCCCGCGCCGAACCTCTCCCCCGTGTCCGGGCTGTACTACGCGGGCGGCTGGGCGCATCCGGGCGGCGGGCTCGCCCACGCGGGCATGTCGGGCGCGCTGGTGGCCGGGCTGATCGTGGAGGGCGCGGAGTTCCGCGGCTCGCGGTGACCGGGCCCGGCCGGACGGGCAGTCAGTAGCGGTACGGGGTCTGCCCGTCGGGGTGCGGGCCCTGGCCGTACGGCGCCGGCGTCTCGTCGGTGTCGCGCTGCTGCGGCACCCACACGCCGCCGGGCGGAGTGTCGTAGCCGTAGGAGGGCGCCTGGGGGTCGCCGTAGTACGAGGTGTACTGCTGGCCGTCGGTGGCGGGGCCGATGTACGGGTCGGAGTAGGCGGCGTACTGCTGCGGGGCACCGGTGGCGCCGTAGTCGTAGCCCGGCTGCTGCTGTTCGTAAGCGGGGGCGGCGTAGGCGTCGTACGCGGGGGCGGCCGGGTCGGCGGGCGCGTAGCCGCCGGTGCCGTAGCCGGAGGTGTCGTAGGTCCCGGTGGCGTAGGCGCCGGTGTCGTAGCCGTCGTAGCCGGGGGTCTGCGCCGCCGGGTCCTGCTGTCCGCCGCCGTAGACGCCGTACTGGCCGGTGTCCTCGGGCAGCGGCTGCGGCTCGAAGACGGAGGTGGGCTCGTCGCCCGCGCGCAGTTCCTCGGCGCCGGGGCCGGGGGCGTGTGCCGCGGCGGGGTCCTCGTACGCGAGGCCGGTGACCTCCAGGGTGGGGCCGGCGCCGGTGGCCGGGCCGGCCTTGCGGCGGCGGCTGGCGCCGGGGTTGCCGCCGATGGCCCAGCCGGTGGAGAAGCCGCGGCGGAAGGAGAGGGTGACGAAGGTCTGGCCGACGGCGAAGGCGACCGCGCCGGCGATGATCACCGCCACCGACGGCAGCAGGACGCCGGCGACCACGCCGAGGAAGCCGCAGAAGGCGAGGACCCGCCAGCGCAGCCGCGCCTTGTACTGGAGCAGCACTTCGCCCAGCAGCCAGAGCGCCACCAGGCCGAACGCGATGTAGAGGACCGTCCACCCCATTGCCCCGCCGCCCCTCTCTACGGCCACCGCCGCGGGTCAGGGGCGGGTACGACCGGTCAGGACTGCTGGTGCAGTCCGAGATTCTCGTAGATCTCGAGCGTCGCGGTGGAGCTGTTGAGCGTGATGAAGTGCAGGCCGGGGACACCCTCGTCCAGCAGACGCGCGCAGAACTCCGTCGCGAACTCGATACCGATGGAGCGTACAGCGGCGGGATCGTCCTTGACCGCGAGGATGCGTTCTTTCACATCGGCGGGGAAGGCGGCGTTGCTCAGCTGGGGCAGCCGGTCGAGGGTCCTGGCGGTGACGACGGGCATGACCTCGGGGATGATCGGGGTCTCGCAGCCCGCCTTCTCGACGCTGTCGCGGAGCCGCAGGTAGTTCTCCGGGTCGAAGAACATCTGGGTGATCGCGTAGTCGGCGCCGGCCCGGCACTTGTCGACGAAGTGGCGGATGTCGGTGTCCCAGTCGGCGGAGCGCGGGTGCATCTCGGGGAAGGCGGCGACGCCGACGCAGAAGTCGCCGGACTCCTTGATGAGCCGGACCAGGTCGGCGGCGTACCGGACGCCCTCGGGGTGCTCGACCCAGTCGCCCAGCGGGTCGCCCGGCGGGTCGCCGCGGAGCGCGAGCATGTTGCGGATGCCGGCGTCGGCGTACTGGCCGAGGACGTTCCGCAGTTCGGCGACCGAGTGGTCGACGGCGGTGAGGTGGGCGACCGGGGTGAGGGTGGTGTCCGAGGCGATCTTCTGGGTGGCCTTGACGGTGCCGCCGCGGGTGGAGCCGCCGGCGCCGTAGGTCACGGAGACGAAGCTGGGGCCGACGGCCTCGACGCGGCGCATGGCGTTCCAGAGGACCTGCTCGCCCTTGGGCGTCCGGGGGGCGTAGAACTCGAAGGAGTACGACGTGCCGGAGGCGAGGATCTCGCGGACCGTGCGGGCGCGGTCCGTACGGACGGAAGCGGTTCCAAGGGCCATACGGGCAGGTTAGACGGGGTCCAGGCAGGCGCGGAAACCGCGTCCGAGGACTGGACAGCTTTTCGGACACCGGTACGACGGGGCCGCGCGGGCCCCGCCGGGCTCCGTCAGGCGCCGGACCGCTCCCGGACGCGCTTGGCGAGGGCGGCGCTGGCCTCGGCCGGGTCGTCGGCCTCGGTGATCGCGCGGACGACGACGATCCGGCGGGCGCCGGCGTCCAGCACCTGGTCCAGGTTGTCCGCGTCGATGCCGCCGATGGCGAACCAGGGGCGGTCCTGGGCGAGCCCCGCCGCGTACCGCACGAGGTCCAGGCCGGGGGCGTACCGCCCGGGCTTGGTGGGGGTGGGCCAGCAGGGGCCGGTGCAGAAGTAGTCGGTGCCGGGCTCGGCGGCGGCCGCGGCCACCTCGGACTCGGCGTGGCAGGAGCGGCCGATCAGCACCTCGTCGCCGAGGATCGCGCGGGCGGCGGGGACGGGCAGGTCGCCCTGGCCGAGGTGGAGGACGTCGGAGCCGATGGCGTGGGCGACGTCGGCCCGGTCGTTCACGGCGAGGAGCGTGCCGTGCCGGCGGCAGGCGTCGGCGAGGACCGCCAGGTGCTCCAGCTCCTCGGCGGCCTCCATGCCCTTGTCGCGCAGCTGGACGATGTCGACGCCGGAGGAGAGCACGGCGTCGAGGAAGGCGGGCAGGTCGCCCTGGCGCTTCCGGGCGTCGGTGCACAGGTAGAGCCGGGCGTCGGCGAGCCGCTCGCGAGGCGTGGGCATGGTGGTTCCCCCCGTCGGGTGGTGCCGGTGCCGCGGCGCGGGGCCGGGGCACCGGCGGTGCTGGTTCGGCGTGTCAGACGGCGAGCGCCTGGGCGCGGCGCTTCACCTCCGTGCCGCGATTCTCGCGGAGCGCCTGCGCGGGGGTGCCGGGCAGGGTCGGGTCCGCGGTGAAGAGCCACTCCAGCATCTCCGCGTCGGAGAAGCCGTCGTCCCTGAGGAGCGTCAGGGTGCCGGAGAGGCCCTTGACGACCCTGTCCTCCTGGATGAAGGCGGCGGGCACCTGGAGCGCGTTGTTCTCGCCGCGGCGGACGGCGATCAGCTGGCCCTCCTTCACCAGCTGCCGCACCCGCGTCACCTCGACGCCGAGCATCTCGGCGATGTCGGGGAGGTGGAGCCACTCGGGGACGAGAGCATCGATGTTTGCGTCAATCTCGGTCACGGGACAAGCCTGCCATCCGGGGCCGACAGCCGGTAGTCGGGCCCGTCCCGCCGCCTCCGTCCGGGGGGTGCCAGGGGGGTGCTAGCGGACCGCGGACTTGAGCGGGACGGCCGGGTCGGCGGCGCGCCCGGGGTCGACGGGGGTGCCCGCCTCGATGAGCTTGCGGCCCTGGGCGAGGTCGCGGGGGCGGCCGACCGCGAGGAGGGCGACCGGCACGCCGTCGCGCAGCCACAGCACCGACCAGGAGGGGCCGGAGGAGTCGCCGCGCCGGACCAGGGTGTCGGCGCCCGCGTGGTGGCCCGCGTACTGGACGAAGCGGCCGAACTGCTCGGACCAGAAGTACGGGACGGGGTCGTACGGGTCGGGCGTGCCGCCGTCGGAGCCGGTGATGTCGGCGGCGACCGTGCGGGGGCCCTGGAGGGCGTTGTCCCAGTGGTGGACGAGGAGCCGTTCGCCGTAGCGGGCGGAGGGGAAGGAGGCGCAGTCGCCGACCGCGTACACGCCGGGCAGGGAGGTGCGCAGCCGGTCGTCGGCGGTGACGGCGCCGCTCGGGTCGAGGGCGATGCCGGAGCCGGCGAGCCAGGCGGTGGCGGGGCGGGCGCCGATGCCGACGACGACGGCGTCGGCGAGCAGTTCGCGGCCGTCGGCGAGGACGACGGCGCCGGGCCGGACGGTCTCCACGCGCGCGTGGGTGAGGAGTTCGGCGCCGCTCTCGGCGTACCAGCCGGCCATGGCGACGGCGACCTCGTCGGGCAGGGCGCCGGCGAGCGGGAGCGGGGCGGCCTCGACGACGGTGACGGCGCAGCCGGCCTCGCGGGCGGCGGTGGTGAACTCGGCGCCGATCCAGCCGGCGCCGACCACGACGACGGGGCCGCCGCCGGCGAGGACGGGGCCGAGGCGGACGGCGTCGTCGAGGGTGCGCAGCAGGTGGACGCCGGGGACTCCCTCGGCGCCGGGGAGGGTGAGCGGGTGGGCGCCGGTGGCGAGGACCAGGGTGTCGTACGGGACGGGTCCGGCCTCGGTGTCGAGGGTGCGGTCGGCGGGGCGGAGGCCGGTGACGTCGACGCCGAGGCGGAGGTCGACGCCGAGGGACTCGAAGTCGATGTCGAAGGCGGAGTGCTCGGCCTTGCCGAGGAGGACGGCCTTGGAGAGCGGGGGCCGGTCGTAGGGCTGGTGGGGTTCGGCGCCGATGAGGGTGACGGGCCCTTCGAAGCCCTGCTCGCGCAGGGCGACGGCGGTCTGCACGCCCGCCATGCCCGCGCCGACGATCACGACGTGCCGCTGGGTCTGCTTCTGCTCGCTCACCCGTCCACCTTACGCACCTGACGAAACGTCAGAAAGGGAGGTGCCCTGTGGCGCACCGCCGCCGGGGGCTAGGGTGGCGGGCAGACACCACTCGCGGGAGCCCGGACGCACCGGGCTGAGAGGGAGGCTGACCGGCCTCCGACCGTACGAACCTGATCCGGGTCATGCCGGCGAAGGGAGGGGCGGGAACGCCCATGCGTCCATCCGACACCACCGACCGCACCACCGACGTCCTCGTGGTCGGGGGCGGCATCATCGGCCTGGTCACGGCGTGGCGGGCGGCCCTGCGCGGGCTGCGCGTCGCGCTCGTCGACCCCGATCCGGGCGGCGGCGCCGCGCGGGTCGCGGCCGGCATGCTCGCCGCCGTCACCGAACTCCACTACGGCGAGGAGACCCTGCTCGGGCTCAACCTCGCCTCCGCCGCGCGCTACCCGGCGTTCGTGGCCGAGCTGGAGGAGGCCACCGGCCTCGACGTGGGCTACCGCGCCTGCGGCACCCTAGCCGTCGCGCTCGACGCCGACGACCGGGCCCACCTGCGCGAGCTCCACGCCCTCCAGACCCGCTGCGGGCTCGCCTCCGAGTGGCTGAGCGGCCGGGACTGCCGCCGCCTGGAGCCCATGCTGGCACCCGGGGTGCGCGGCGGGCTCCGGGTCGACGGCGACCACCAGGTGGACCCGCGCCGGCTGGCCGCCGCGCTGCTCACCGCCTGCGAGCGGGCCGGGGTGGTCCTCCACCGGGCGCGCGCGGAACGGCTCACCGTGACCGGCGACCGGGCGCGCGGGGTCGTCCTCGGCGACGGCACCGCGCTGGCCGCCGGGCAGACCGTCCTCGCCGCGGGCAGCCTCAGCGGCCGGCTCGCCGGCGTGCCGGAGGCGGTCCTGCCGCCGGTCCGCCCGGTGAAGGGCCAGGTCCTGCGGCTGCGGATCCCCGCCGCGTACGCCCCCTTCCTCTCCCGCACCGTCCGGGCCGTGGTCCGCGGCAGCCACGTCTACCTGGTGCCGCGCGAGAACGGCGAGCTGGTGATCGGCGCCACCAGCGAGGAGCTGGGCTGGGACACCACGGTGACCGCGGGCGGGGTGTACGAACTCCTCCGCGACGCCCACGAGCTGGTCCCCGGCCTCACCGAGCTGCCGCTCACCGAGACCCTGGCCGGGCTGCGCCCCGGCTCCCCCGACAACGCGCCGCTGCTCGGGCCGAGCGCCCTGCCCGGCCTCCTCCTGGCCACCGGCCACTACCGCAACGGCGTCCTCCTCACCCCCGTCACCGGCGACGTCATGGCGGAGGCGCTCGCCACCGGCGTCCTCCCCGACGAGGCCCGCCCCTTCTCCCCCCGCCGCTTCCCCACCGCTCGCCCCGTACCTCAGGAGCAGCCCGCATGAACGTGTCCGTGAACGGCGAGCCGCGCGCGCTCGCCGCCCCCGTCTCCCTGGCCTCCCTGGTCGCCACCCTCACCACCGCCCCCGCCGGGGTCGCCGCCGCCGTCAACGAGGCCGTGGTGCCGCGCGGCGAGTGGGCGACGACGCTGCTCGCCGACGGCGACCGGGTCGAGGTCCTGACCGCGGTGCAGGGGGGCTGAGCGCGATGTCCGACGACGTGTTCGTCCTCGGCGGTACGGAGTTCTCCTCGCGGCTCGTCATGGGCACCGGCGGCGCCCCCAGCCTGGACGCCCTGGAGCGCGCCCTGGTGGCCAGCGGCACCGAGCTCACCACCGTCGCCATGCGCCGCCTCGACCCGACCGTGCAGGGCTCGGTCCTCTCCGTCCTGGACCGGCTCGGCATCCGCGTGCTGCCGAACACGGCCGGCTGCTACACGGCCGGCGAGGCCGTCCTCACCGCGCGGCTGGCGCGGGAGGCGCTGGGCACCGACTGGATCAAGCTGGAGGTGGTCGCCGACGAGCGGACCCTCCTCCCGGACGCGGTGGAGCTCCTGGACGCCGCCGAGACCCTGGTCGACGACGGCTTCACCGTCCTGCCGTACACCAACGACGACCCGGTGCTGGCCCGGAAGCTGGAGGACGTGGGCTGCGCGGCGATCATGCCGCTGGGCTCCCCCATCGGCTCCGGGCTCGGCATCCGCAACCCGCACAACTTCGAGCTGATCGTGGAGCGGGCCGGCGTCCCGGTGATCCTCGACGCCGGCGCGGGCACCGCCTCGGACGCGGCGCTCGCGATGGAGCTGGGCTGCGCGGCGGTGATGCTCGCCTCGGCGGTGACCCGGGCGCAGGAGCCGGTGCTGATGGCGGCGGCGATGCGGCACGCGGTCGAGGCGGGCCGGCTGGCCCGCCGCGCGGGCCGGATCCCCCGCCGGCACTTCGCGGAGGCGTCCTCGCCGGCGGAGGGCCTCGCCCGGCTGGACCCGGAGCGCCCCGCGTTCTGACCCGGGGCCGGGGCGGCGGGCGCGGGGTACGTCACAAGCGTGCTGCGGTCGGGGGCCGGGCGGCGGGGGGACCGCGTACCGGCTCGTAGACTCGACGCCGTGGACACGACCCTTCAGGACCCCCTCGTCGGGCGGCTGCTCGACGGCCGCTACCGCGTCGACGCGCGCATCGCCGTCGGCGGGATGGCCACGGTCTACCGGGCCGTCGACACCCGCCTCGACCGCGTCCTCGCGCTCAAGGTGATGCACCCGGCGCTGGCGGCCGACGCCGTCTTCGTCGAGCGGTTCATCCGCGAGGCGAAGTCCGTCGCCCGCCTCGCGCACCCGAACGTGGTCGCCGTCTTCGACCAGGGCGCCGAGGGCGCGTACGTCTACCTGGCGATGGAGTACGTCTCCGGCTGCACCCTGCGCGACGTGCTCCGCGAGCGCGGCGCCCTCCAGCCCCGCGCCGCCCTGGACGTCCTGGAGCCGGTGCTCGCCGCGCTGGGCGCCGCGCACCGGGCCGGGTTCGTGCACCGGGACATGAAGCCGGAGAACGTGCTGATAGGGGACGACGGCCGGGTCAAGGTCGCCGACTTCGGGCTGGTCCGCTCCGTCGGCTCGGCGACCGCGACCACCGGCTCGGTCCTCGGCACCGTCTCGTACCTCGCCCCCGAGCAGATCGAGCACGGCACCGCCGACACCCGCGCCGACGTGTACGCCTGCGGCGTCGTCCTGTACGAGATGCTGACCGGCGCCAAGCCGCACTCCGGCGACACCCCCGCCCAGGTCCTCTACCGGCACCTGAACACCGACGTGCCGGCCCCGTCCGCCGCCGTGCCGGGGCTGCCGCTTGAACTCGACGAGCTGGTCGCCGCCGCGACCGCCCGCACCCCCGACGTCCGCCCGCACGACGCCGTCGCGCTCCTCGCCCTGGCCCGGGAGGCGCGGGCCGCGCTCACCGAGGAGCAGCTGGACGCGGTGCCGCCGGGGGCGCGCGCCGGGCAGCGGGACACCGGCGACGACCGCACCAGCGTGATCGCCCGCGCGGTGCCGTCCGCCGAGCCCGCCGACCCGCACGAGGTGCTGCACACCAGCCGTCTCGACACCCCGGAGCCGCCGCCGGCCGCCCGGCCGCGCCGGACCTTCCGCAGGCCGCCGAACGGCCCGCTCCTGATCATCGCCGGCGTGCTGCTCGCCCTGGGCCTCGGCACCGGCGTCTGGTACATCAACGCCGGCCAGTTCACCCGCGTCCCCGCCGTCCTCGGCCAGACCGAGCGGGCGGCGGCGGACCGGCTCGCCGACGCCGGCCTGGAGCTGGGCACGACGAAGCGCGCCTTCAGCGACGTGTACGAGCGCGGCACGGTGATGGGCGTCGACCCGGCGCCCGGCGAGCGGGTCCGCAACCACACCACCGTCACCCTGACCCTGTCCCGGGGCCCGGAGATCGTGAAGGTGCCCAACCTGCGGAACAAGCCGCTGGACGAGGCCCGGCGGATCCTCACCGAGCAGGGCCTCGCGCCCGGCGTCGTCACCAGCAGGTTCAGCACGACCGTCGCCCAGGGCGCGGTCATCGGCACCGACCCGGAGCCGGGCACCGAGCGCGCGCCGGACTCGGCCGTCGCGCTGGTGGTCAGCAAGGGCGCCCCGGTCGACGTCCCCGACGTGACCGGCGAGACCGTCGCCGACGCCACCGCCACCCTCCAGGAGGCCGGGCTCAAGGTGTCCGTGGCCCCGGAGCGGGTCCACTCCCCCGAGGACGCGGGCGCGGTCGCCGCGCAGTCCCTCGCCGAGGGCAGCCGGGCCGCGAAGGGCGACGCGATCACCCTGACCGTCTCCAAGGGCCCGCGCCAGGTCGAGGTCCCCGACGTGGTCGGCATGACGACCGGCGAGGCCCGCGAGGCGCTGGAGGCCGCCGGCTTCGACGTGAAGGTGGAGAAGAGCTTCCCCTTCCTCGGCGACGAGGTCACGGGCCAGTCCGTCGAGGGCGGCGAGACCGCCCCCGAGGGCTCCACCGTCGCCATCACCATCAAGGGAATCTGAGACACCCATGCGCAACCCCGTCGGCGGCCACGTCCCCGTGGCCGGCGGACTCGCCACCACCGGCCTCGGCTACGCCCGCGAGCTGGGCGCCGAGACCGTCCAGGTCTTCGTCGCCAACCCGCGCGGCTGGGCCACCCCCACCGGCAACCCCGCCCAGGACGAGCGGTTCCGCGAGGAGTGCGCCGCCGAGTCGCTGTCGGCCTGGGTGCACGCCCCGTACCTGATCAACTTCGGCTCCCACACCGAGGCCACGGTCGACCGGTCGGTGGAGTCCCTGCGGCACTCGCTGCGGCGCGGCCGGGAGATCGGCGCCCGGGGCGTGGTCGTCCACACCGGCTCGGCGACCGGCGGCCGCCCCCGCGCGGAGGCGCTGGCGCAGGTACGGGAGCGGATGCTGCCGCTGCTCGACGAGCTGACGCACGAGGACGACCCGTACCTGCTCCTGGAGTCCACGGCCGGCCAGGGTTCGTCGCTCTGCTCCCGCGCGGAGGACTTCGGCCCGTACTTCGACGCGCTCGACCACCACCCGAAGCTGGGGATCTGCCTCGACACGTGCCACATCTTCGCCGCCGGCCACGACCTGGCGGAGCCGGGCGGGGCGGTGCGGACGCTGGACGAGCTGGTCGCCACGGTCGGCGAGGGCCGGCTGCGGCTGATCCACGCCAACGACTCCAAGGATGTCGCCGGCGCGCACAAGGACCGGCACGCCAACATCGGCGTCGGGCACATCGGCCAGGAGGCGTTCCGGCAGCTGCTGCGGCACCCGGCCACCGAGGGGGTGCCGCTGGTCATCGAGACCCCGGGCGGCAAGGAGGGGCACGTCGCCGACATCGAGCTGCTGAAGAAGCTCCGGGACTGACGGGCGTGGGGCCCCCTGCGTGACACGTACCCCGCGGGGGTATGCGCCTCCCTGAGACAGGAACCCGCTGCCCGAGGTTGGGAGCACCCTCATGGAGCACCAGACGACGCACCACCCTCACCACCCCGAAGGCCACGCCGGTCACGGGGCCTCCTGGGGCACGGCGGCGAAGGCCACCCTCCACTGCCTGACCGGCTGCGCCGTCGGCGAGGTCCTGGGCATGGTCATCGGCACCGCGCTCGGCTGGGGCAACGCCCCCACCATGGTCCTGGCGATCGTCCTCGCGTTCTTCTTCGGCTACTCGCTCACGCTGTGGGCCGTCACGCGGGCCGGCCTGGCGCTGCGGGCCGCGATCGGCGTCGCGCTCGCCGCCGACACGATCTCCATCACGGTGATGGAGGCCGTCGACAACGCCGTGCTGCTGGCGGTCCCGGGCGCCATGGACGCGCACCTGTCGGACGGACTCTTCTGGGGCGCGCTCGCCTTCGCGTTCCTCGTCGCCTTCCTGGTGACCACCCCGGTCAACAAGTGGATGATCGGGCGCGGCAAGGGTCACGCGGTGGTGCACCGGTACCACCACTGAGGCCGCCTGCGGGCGGGCTACAGCTCCGGGCCGTCGCCCGGTTCCTCCTGGTAGGAGTAGCGCTGCTCGGTCCACGGGTCGCCGAGGTTGTGGTAGCCGCGCTCCTCCCAGAAGCCCCGGCGGTCGGCCGTCATGTACTCCACGCCGCGGACCCACTTCGGGCCCTTCCAGGCGTACAGGTGCGGCACGACGAGCCGCAGCGGGAAGCCGTGCTCGGCGGTGAGGAGTTCGCCGTCCTTGTGGGTGGCGAAGATGGTGTGCTCGTCGGCGAAGTCGCTCAGCCGCATGTTGGCGCTGTAGCCGTACTCGGCCCAGACCATGACGTGGGTGACGTGCGGCGCGGGCGGCGCGAGCTCCAGGACCGTCCGGGCGGCGACGCCGCCCCATTCCGCGCCGAGCATGCTGAACTTGGTGACGCAGTGCAGATCGGCCGTGACCGTGGAGAACGGCAGGGCCGTGAACTCCTCGTGGTTCCAGCAGCGCTTCTCACCGTCGGCGGTCGCCCCGAAGACGCGGAACTCCCAGCGCTCGGGCTTGAACTTGGGCACGGGCCCGTAGTGGGTGACCGGCCAGCCGCGCTGGATCCGCTGCCCCGGCGGCAGCTCGGGCGAAATGTCCGGCATCCCCGCTTCCCGGTGTACTCCGCTCTCCGGCTGACCCATGTCCTCCATGGTGACAGACGGCGAGGGGTGGTCATGACCAGCCACCCGCGCGGACGCACCCATTCGGGCAAGTCCTACTAAGCCTGCACTTACTGGACGCCCCCCATGCGGAGTGCGAGGATGCGGCCATCCTGCCCTGTGAAGGGCCGGACACACCCCGTGATGGAAGGAACTTTGAGCGATGCAGGGCGACCCCGAGGTCCTGGAGTTTCTGAACGAGCAGCTGACCGGCGAGCTGACGGCCATCAACCAGTACTGGCTGCACTACCGCATCCAGGACAACAAGGGCTGGACGAAGCTCGCGAAGTACACCCGCGAAGAGTCCATCGACGAGATGAAGCACGCGGACAAGCTGACCGAGCGCATCCTCATGCTCGACGGCCTGCCCAACTACCAGCGGCTCTTCCACGTGCGCGTCGGCCAGACCGTCACCGAGATGTTCCAGGCGGACCGCCAGGTCGAGGTCGAGGCGATCGACCGCCTCAAGCGGGGCATCGAGGTCATGCGCGCCAAGGGCGACATCACCTCGGCGAACCTCTTCGAGGAGATCCTCGCGGACGAGGAGCACCACATCGACTACCTGGACACCCAGCTGGAGCTGATCGAGTCGCTGGGCGAGGCGCTGTACCTCTCGACGCTCATCGAGCAGCCGAGCTAGCGAGCGGGCTAGGGTCTGTTGTGAAAGTGCTGGTCACAGCCACTCGTTGATGGCTGCGACCAGCACGGTCGCTTCGTAGCGGACGGCGAGTTTGTCGTATCTGGTGGCGACGGCCCGGTGGCGCTTGAGCCGGTTGATCCCGCACTCGACCGCGTGCCGCTGCTTGTAGTCGTCCTTGTCGAACGCCGGCGGCCGCCCGCCACGCGATCCGCGCTTGAGGCGGTTACGGACCCGGTCCGCCGGAACCGGGATGGTGGCCTTGATCCCGCGTCTGCGCAGGTAGGAGCGATTACGGCGCGAATCGTACGCCTTGTCGGCCCGGACTCGGTCCGGTCGCTTGCGCGGCCTGCCGAGACCCAGCCGGGGAACCCGGATGGCTTCCAGGACCGGCTCGAACTGCGGGGAGTCGCCCCGCTGACCGGCTGTGATCACGACGGACAGGGGCTTCTGCCCCTGCTCGACCGCGAGGTGGATCTTGCTGGTCAGTCCGCCGCGGGAGCGTCCGAGGCCGTGATCGGCCGGCTCGACGGAGATCCCGCCGGGTGGCTCCTTCTGGAGATCCCCTTTTTCGCCGCTCCGGCGGCGTGCTGGTGGGCCCGGCAGACGGTGGAGTCGACGTTCACCTCCCAGGTGATCAGGCCCTTGGCGTCCGCCTCGGTCTGGAGCTGGGTGAGAATCCTCGCCCAGGTGCCGTCCCGCTGCCAGCGCCGGAACAGGTCATAGACCCGGTCCCACGGTCCATAACGCTCGGGCACGTCCCGCCAGGGAGCACCGGTTCGGGTCCGCCACCGTATGCCGTCTATCAACTGCCGCCGCGTCCACACCTGCGGCCGGCCCGGCTTGATGCCTGTCGGCAGCAGCGGCTCAAGCCGGGCCCACTGGCCGTTCGTCAGATCCCCACGTCCCACAGGACGTGATCATCAACGAACAAGATCCACTTTCGCAACAGACCCTAGGCGGCCTCGGAGAGGTCGGTGACCTCCGCGGCGAGGGCGGGCATGCCCTGGTCCAGGAGCTCGCGGCGCGGGCAGTTCCCCCGCCCGAGGAGGGCCTGGATGCGCCGGACGCAGGAACCGCAGTCCGTGCCCGCCTTGGAGGCGGAGGCGATCTGGCGGGGCGTGCAGGCGCCGGCCTCCGCGTGCTCCTTGACCTGCTTCTCCGTGACACCGAAGCATGAGCAGACGTACACGCGGTTCACCTCCCGCCGAGATCGATTAGGCTAACCTAACCTTACCCGGCGGGCCGGGAGCATAAAAGCCTCCGATACGACGATGGGGCGCGGATCACAAGGATCCGCGCCCCACTGTCGTAGGTATCTACTTACTGATCGCGGTACATCTCGGCCACGAGGAACGCCAGGTCGAGCGACTGGCTCCGGTTGAGGCGCGGGTCGCAGGCCGTCTCGTAGCGCTGGTGCAGGTCGTCGACGAAGATCTCGTCGCCGCCGCCCACGCACTCGGTGACGTCGTCACCGGTGAGCTCGACGTGGATGCCGCCCGGGTGGGTGCCCAGCGCCTTGTGGACCTCGAAGAAGCCCTTGACCTCGTCGAGCACGTCGTCGAAGCGGCGGGTCTTGTGGCCCGAGGCCGCCTCGAAGGTGTTGCCGTGCATCGGGTCGGTCACCCAGGCGACGGTGGCGCCCGAGGCGGTGACCTTCTCGACCAGCTCCGGAAGCTTGTCCCGGACCTTGTCGGCGCCCATGCGGACGATGAAGGTCAGCCGGCCCGGCTCACGGTCCGGGTCCAGGCGCTCGATGTAGGTGAGCGCCTCCTCCGGGGTGGTCGTCGGGCCCAGCTTGATGCCGATCGGGTTCGCGATCCGCGACGCGAACTCGATGTGCGCGTGGTCCAGCTGGCGGGTGCGCTCACCGATCCAGACCATGTGGCCGGAGGTGTCGTACAGCTTGCCGGTGCGCGAGTCGGTACGGGTGAGGGCGCCCTCGTAGGCGAGCAGCAGCGCCTCGTGCGACGAGTAGAACTCGACGGCCTTGAACTCGGCCGGGTCGGTGCCGCACGCCTTCATGAAGTTCAGCGCGTTGTCGATCTCGCGGGCGAGCGCCTCGTAGCGCTGGCCCGACGGGGACGACTTCACGAAGTCCTGGTTCCAGGCGTGCACCTGGCGCAGGTCGGCGTAACCGCCGGTGGTGAAGGCGCGGACCAGGTTCAGCGTGGAGGCGGAGGCGTGGTACATCCGCTTCAGGCGCTCCGGGTCCGGGACCCGGGCCCGCTCGTTGAAGTCGAAGCCGTTGACGGAGTCGCCCCGGTAGGTGGGGAGGGTGACGCCGTCGCGGGTCTCCGTGTCCTTCGAGCGCGGCTTGGAGTACTGGCCCGCGATGCGGCCGACCTTCACGACCGGCACGGAGGCCGCGTACGTGAGGACGGCGCTCATCTGGAGCAGCGTCTTCAGCTTGGCCCGGATGTGATCGGCCGACACCGCGTCGAACGCCTCGGCGCAGTCGCCGCCCTGGAGCAGGAACGCCTCGCCACGGGCGACGGCTCCCATCCGGGCGCGCAGCTGGTCGCACTCGCCGGCGAAGACGAGCGGAGGATACGACTCGAGGTCCGCGATCACATCGCGCAGAGCCTCGGCATCGGGGTACTCGGGCTGCTGCGCCGCGGGCAGGTCTCGCCAGGTCGCCTTGGCGACGGCGTGGGATTCAGCGTTCACGGTCACGCGGACAACACTACGGGGTTCTTCGTCCTGTCCTGTCCCGTGCCCAGTGACTGAGACGCGCACCCGTGACGCCTGGACGTGATCTTCACGCCATCGAGTGATGTTACCCTCAGCCCCGTTTCAGCAAACGAGCAAACCTGCTCTCCGATGCTTGGCCGAACACATAGGGGTGGGCGTGACCCAGAGGCACCGCAGGGATCGCAAGAAGAAACGACTCTTGTACGGAGCGGCGGCGGCGGTCGTCGCCACGGCCACGATCGGCACGATCGCGGTCGCCTCGCCCGGTGTCCTCGGCACGTCCGAGGACCCGAAGCCCGGCGCCGCGGCCACCCTCCAGGAGCAGTTCGCGGCGGCGGCGGAGGAGTTCGACGTCCCGCAGAGCGTGCTGATGGCGGTGTCGTACCAGCAGACCCGCTGGGAGTCGCACGACGGCGAGCCGAGCACCACCGGCGCGTACAACGTCATGGGGCTGACGAAGGTCGACCCGGGGGACGTCCAGCAGGAGGTCACCGACGAGCAGATCGACCACTTCAACGGCTCCGGCCGCCCGGAGATCGAGAAGACCTTCGACCGCGAGAAGGTCCGCCGCATCCTGGAGAGCGCGCTCGTCGACACCGACGACCCGCGCCTCCACACCCTGGACAAGGGCGCCGAGCTGATCGGCAGCTCCACCGAGTCCGTGCAGAACGACACCGCCGCGTCCATCCGCGCCGGCGCCGCCCTGCTCGCCGACTACCAGAAGCAGGCGGGCGCCGAGCTGTCGGACGAGCCCGGTGACTGGTACCCGGCCGTGGCCCGGTACAGCCAGTCCCCGGAGAAGAAGGGCGCCGACCTCTTCGCGAAGCGCGTCTTCGAGTCGATCAAGAAGGGCGAGCGGGAGCTCACCCTCGACGGCGAGCAGGTCGCGCTGCCGGCCGACCCCACGGTCGAGCCCGTCAAGCCGGCGAACGTGCCGCTGGCCGCCACCTTCGCGAGCACCACGGCGACCACGCTCCCCGAGTGCCCGAGCGGCCTGAACTGCAACGTCAAGCTGACCGTGCCCTCCTCCACCGGCAAGAAGAACTACACCGCCGCCGACCGCCCCAACCAGGGCGTCGACATCCGCCAGATCGTCATCCACGACACCGAGGGCGGCTACGACGGCTCCCTCAAGGTGCTCACCGACCCGAACGGCGGGGGCAGCGCCCACTACCTGATCCGGGCGTCCGACGGCCTGGTCACCCAGATGCTCGAGAACAAGAACCTGGCGTGGCACGCGGGCAACTGGACCCACAACATGCACGCCATCGGCGTGGAGCACGAGGGCTACGCCATCAAGGAGGGCAGCTGGTACACCGAGCCCCAGTACCGCTCCTCCGCGGCGCTGGTGAAGCACCTGGCGACCACGTACGGCGTGCCGATCGACCGTGAGCACATCATCGGCCACGACGAGGTCGCGCTCCAGACCGACGACAAGGTCGCCAACCTGCACTGGGACGGCGGGCCGTACTGGGACTGGAACCACTACATGTCCCTCCTGGGCGCCCCGCAGGGCGACCAGGGCGCGGGCGGCCTGCTCCGGGCCGGCCAGACGGTCCGCGTGGTCCCGCCCTTCACCACGGCGAACCAGCCGAAGCTGAGCGTCGGCGGCACGGAGGTCCCGCCGCGGCCGTCGAACTTCGGCTACCTGTACACGTCGCCCTCGACGTCGGCGACGACGCTCAAGGACCCGTACTTCACCTCGCTGTGGACCGAGGGCTCGAACTACGGCAACAAGGTCCGCGCCGGCGGCCTGTACGTCGTCGCCGAGGTCCGGTCCAACTGGACGGCGATCTGGTACGCGGGCGAGAAGGCGTGGTTCTACAACCCCGGCGGCCAGTACACCGTGCCGGTGAACGCCACCACGGTGAAGGTGAAGTCCGGCCTGGCCTCGATCAAGGTCTTCGGCCGCTCCTTCCCGGAGACCGCCGCCTACACCGCGGCCGGTCTGTCGGCGCCCGGCAACGAGAACGACCCGCTGTCGAAGTTCACCTTCGAGGCCGGCGAGGCGTACGTGAAGGCCGGTCCCGCCGTGAAGGGCGACGACTGGTTCGGCTCCGCCCAGAAGAACGTCATCGGCTCCACGCTGTTCGTGCCGATCCGCTTCCACCACAAGATCGTCTGGGTGAAGCAGAGCGAGATCACGGAGGCGCCCGGCGCCGCCCCGGTCAGCACCACCGACCGCAACAACATCATCGCCCGCGACGCCTCCGGTGTGCTCTGGCAGTACCAGGGGACCGGGTCCGGCAGCGCGCCGTTCCTGACCAAGTACCGGGTCGGCCCGGGGTGGCAGGTGTACAACACCATCACGCCGATGACGACGCTGAAGGCCGACGGGACCGGGGACGTCGTCGCCCGGGACAAGGACGGCGTGCTCTGGTACTACAAGGGCACCGGCAACCCCTCCGCCCCGTTCAAGACGCGGCTCAAGGTCGGCGGCGGCTGGAACATCTACAACAAGCTCCTCGGCGTCGGCGACATGAACGCCGACGGCCGGCCGGACCTGGTCGCCCGGGACACCGCGGGCGTGCTGTGGCTGTACACGAACACGGGCGCGTCCCCGAACCCCTTCGCGACCCGCGTCCGCGTCGGCGGCGGCTGGAACGTGTACAACGAGCTGATCGCCACCGGGGACATGACCGCGGACGGCAAGCCCGACCTGATCGCCCGCGACACGGCCGGCTACCTGTGGCTGTACAAGAACACCGGCGGCTCCCCGAACCCGTACGCCACGCGCGCGAAGGTCGGCGGCGGCTGGGGCGTCTACGACGTCATGGTCGGCCCCGGTGACCTGGACAAGGACGGCAAGCCCGACCTGATCGCCCGGGACAGGTCCGGCGTCCTGTGGTTCTACAAGAACACCAGCGGCTACCCGAACCCGTACGCCACCCGCGTGAACGTGGGCAGCGGCTGGGGGGTCTACAACCTGATCGTCTGATCGGGCACGGCCTCGCACGGGGCCCGTTCCGTACCGTCCACGGTGCGGAACGGGCCCCGTTCCCGTCTCCCGCTGGGTTACAGTGCTCGCATGTACGCGCTGCCGACCCAGAACTGGTGGTGGACCGTCCCTCCGGCGGCCCACTGACTGCGCGTACTCCGAAGACCACGCGAAGGCCGCCCGAGGGGCGGCCTTTCTCGTTCCCGCGAGGCCGTTCCTCTCCGCTCCCGCCCCGACCGGAAGGAACCCGCACGCCATGAGCTTCGACCTCTCCCGTCTCCTCGACGACTCCGCCCCGCCGTTCGCCCTGCTCCGCCGCCGCACGCCCGGCCGCGACCACGACACCGTCGAGGTGCTGATCGGCGCCGTCCACGAGGCGGAGCGGCTGGCCGACCTGCCGGTGGGCGGGCGGCCGGCGCTCGCGCTGGTGCCGTTCCGGCAGATCCGGGAGCGCGGCTTCGACGTCCGCGACGACGGCACCCCGCTCTCCGTGCTGGTCGCGGAGGAGACGCACGAGCTGCCGCTCGGCGCGGTGCTCGACGCGCTGCCCGCGCACCGGGTCGAGGTGACCGGCGGGGCGTTCGACGTCTCCGACGAGGAGTACGCGGGGATCGTGCGGCGGGTGATCGAGGACGAGATCGGCGCCGGCGAGGGCGCCAACTTCGTCATCCGGCGGACGTACACCGGCGAGATCCCCGGCTTCGGGCGGGCCGACGCGCTGGCGCTGTTCCGGCGGCTGCTGGCGGGCGAGCGGGGCGCGTACTGGACGTTCGTGGTGCACACCGGGGAGCGGGTGCTCGTCGGGGCCAGCCCGGAGGTGCACGTGCGGATGGCGGGCGGGACCGTGGTCATGAACCCGATCAGCGGCACGTACCGCTACCCGGACGGGGAGGCGCCGACCGCCGAGGGGCTGCTCGGCTTCCTCGCCGACCGCAAGGAGACCGAGGAGCTCTCCATGGTGGTCGACGAGGAGCTGAAGATGATGTGCACGGTCGGGGACCGGGGCGGGGTGGTGATCGGGCCCCGGCTGAAGGAGATGGCGCACCTCGCGCACACCGAGTACGAGCTGCGCGGCCGGTCCTCGCTGGACGTGCGGGAGGTGCTGCGCGAGACGATGTTCGCGGCGACCGTGACCGGCTCACCGGTGCAGAACGCCTGCCGGGTGATCGAGCGCCACGAAGCCGGCGGGCGCGGCTACTACGCGGGGGCGCTGGCCCTGCTCGGCACGGACGGCAGCGGGGCGCAGACGCTGGACTCGCCCATCCTCATCCGGACCGCCGACATCGCCCTCGACGGGCGGCTGCGGGTGCCGGTGGGGGCGACCCTGGTCCGGCACTCGGACCCGGCGGGCGAGGTCGCGGAGACGCACGCGAAGGCGGCGGCGGTGCTGGCGGCGCTCGGCGTGCGGGAGGGGCGCCCGGCGGAGGACTCCCCCGCCCGGCCGCGGCTCGCGGACGACCCGCGGGTGCGGGCCGCGCTGGACGCCCGGCGGGCGGACCTGGCGCCGTTCTGGCTGCGGATGCAGAGCCGGTCGGCGGAGCTGACGGGCCACGCCCTGGTGGTCGACGCGGAGGACACCTTCACCGCGATGCTGGCGCACCTGCTGCGCTCCTCGGGGCTGGAGGTGTCGGTGCTGCGGTACGACGAGCCGGGGCTGCGGGAGCTGGCGCTCGCCCACGAGGGGCCGGTGGTGCTCGGACCCGGGCCCGGCGATCCGGCGGACGCGGCCGATCCGAAGATGCGGTTCCTGCGCGGGCTCACCGCCGAGCTGCTGCGGGGCCACCGGCACGGGCTGCTCGGGGTGTGCCTGGGGCACGAGCTGATCGCGGCGGAGCTGGGCCTGGACCTGGTGCGGAAGCGGACCCCGTTCCAGGGCGCGCAGGTGCGGATCGACCTGTTCGGACAGGAGCGGACGGTCGGCTTCTACAACAGCTTCACCGCGCGCTGCGACGAGCGGGAGGCGACGGAGCTGGCGCTGCACCGGATCGAGGTGAGCCGGGACGCGGCGACGGGCGAGGTGCACGCGCTGCGCGGCCCCGGCTTCGCGGGGGTCCAGTTCCACCCGGAGTCGGTGCTGACGCTGGAGGGCGCGGCGGTGACGGCCTCGCTGCTGGCCGGGGTGCTGGTCTAGGAGGTCCTAGGCCGTGTCTGACAAATGATCACGAGCTGGTTTCGCGGAGCCAGAGGATCAGCGAGGCAAGAACGACTCCGGCACGGTAGCGGTCGGCGAGCTT
>JOFO01000004.1 GCA_000721275.1 Microtetraspora glauca
GGTCCGCGCCGCGGGGACCCCGCCGGAGGCGGGGGAGGCGGGGGAGGCGGGTACGACGGGGGGCCGCCCGCCGCGGGGCGGGGGGTTCGCGACGGGGGGTTCGCCGGCGGCGGGGGAGGCGGTGGCGGAGGCGCCTCGGTCAGCGGCGGCAGGACGGGACCCCCGGCCCGGAGGCGCGCGAGGGTCAGCTCGCGGCGCCGGCGGGCGTCGGGGGTCTCGACGCGCTCGAAGGTGAGCACCCAGGTGTAGTAGCTCCCGGTCTCCGCCGTCAGGCGGTATCCGAGCGCGTGGGCGAGGGCTGTGATCCGCCGGCGTCGAGCAGCCGGGTCTTCAGGGTGAGGCAGCCGCAGTTCGACGCGGCTCCGGTCGTCGAACCGCGCGCGCACCGCGTCGTCGTCCACCGCTCCACCCCTCTCCCGGCCGGCGCCCGGCCGGCGCCCTGACCGTCGCCCCGGCCGTTGTCGGTGCCTGGTGACATGATCCCCGCCATGATGCCCTTCCTTCTCTCCGACATCGAGCGGGCCGTGCGCAGCAGCTGGAGCGCCGAGACCTGCACCCCCGAGTACCGGTCCCGCTGGAGCGAGGACAACCCGGCACGGGACCAGTGCGGGGTGACCGCGATGGTGCTCAACGACCTCCTCGGCGGCGAACTGCTCCGCGGCGAGGTCCACGTCGACGGCGAGCGCGTGGACTACCACTGGTGGAACCGCCTCGGCGCGGGCGTCGAGGTCGATCTGACGCGCGAGCAGTTCGGCCCCGAGGAGACCGTCACCGCCGGCATCGTCATCCCCCGGCCGCCCGTCGCCCAGTGGTCCCGGCTCCACGAGGAGTACGCACTCCTCCGCCGGCGCGTCCTGGAAAGGCTCGGGGCAGGGGAGGGGGAGGAGGTGCCGGCGTGACGTCCGCCGGGGTGCTCCTCGCCGACCTGCGCGCGGCCGTGGCGGAACTGGCCAGGCCCTCGCGCGTGTTCGTCGCGGCCGGGCGGTTCACCGAGCCGGACCCCGATCTGCCCGAACTGGCGGAGCGGATCCGCGGCGTCCTGGCCGCGGTCGCGGCGGACGAGGCGTGGCGGCGGTTCGTCCCCGGTTACGTGCCGCCTCCCGTGCGGGAGATCTGCGCCGTGCTGGAACCGCTGGAGCCGGTCGAGGCGGCGCCGTTCCTGGCCCGGCTCGCGACGGTCGACCTGTACTGGCCGACCCACCTGCACATGCCGGTCGACGCGGCCGAACGCGCGGCGGACCGGGTGGTCCGGCTGCTCGGGCCGGACGGCAGCTGGTGGACCAACCACGACGCCTCGTGCGGTGCCGTGACCGGGCTCACCGCGTTCTACGACAGCCTTCTCGCGGGGACGGACGGCACCCACTACGCCGTCGCCCTCCAGGTCGCTGACGACTGACCGCACGGCCGCTCACCGTCCGGACGGTGAGCGGCCGTGCGCGGGGCGGTCAGTGCATCAGCAGCAGCCGCGACCTCGGCACGAGCTTGCGGTTGACGCTGGTGCTCTGGACGAAGATGGTGAACTCGGCGTTCTGGTCCGGCTTGACGCGGACCTCCTCGTCGGGCAGCCCGAGGAGGGCGCGCGCCTCAGGACCCGTGTAGACGCGGTCGGTCTGCTTCTCCAGGACGGCGATCCGCTTGCGGGCCTGGATCTTCTCGGACTTGCTCAGCTGGTAGTAGGCGCAGCCGGTGCGGTACGTGTGCCCGGACTCGGTCACCCGGTCGCGGATCGCCACGGGATGCGGCACGTCGATCAGTTCGTAGCCGGACGGGTCGACCGGGGTGAGGCCGGCCGCCGCTATCGTCTTCTGGTTCACGGCCTCGGCGCCCACGGAGAACACCGCGCGCGAACCCCGGATGCCCTTGGTGCGGCCCACCATGAACTTCTCGGTGGCCTGCTGGATGACCTGGCCGGCCTCCTCCAGGCCCTGGGTGCTCGTGGCGTCCCAGATGGCGACGTTGTCCTTCGGGAAGCCGCAGTTCATGGCCTCGCGGCGGCCCATCTGGTCGGGCACCAGGACGGCCAGCGTCCAGTTGTCCTCCTGCTTCTCGATCATCTCGGCGACGGCGGCCACGAGCGCGCGCGGCTGCTTGCTCGGGGCGTCCGGGCAGCGGTGGCTGGCGTTCTCCTGGCCGTCCGTCAGGATGAACGTCAGGAAGCTGTGGTCGCCGTACAGCTGCGCGGTCTGCGCCAGCTCGCGCTGCGACTTCAGGGCCGCCGCCAGCAGCGCCGTCATCCCCCCGACCTGGTACATCTGCTTCAGGGACGGCATGCGCAGCACGTCCTTGTCGTAGATGACGCACTGCACCCTGTCCGCGAACACGTACACGGTGACGCGGGTCTCCTGGTCCAGCTCCCGCGAGCGGCGGGCGAGGTACGCGATCTGCTGGTCGGCGACCTCGACGACCTTGCTCCGCAGGTGCGACATGGACGAGCTCGCGTCCAGCACGAGGGCGACGTGATTGATGTAGTTCTGGGAAACGGACACGGCGAAACTCCCCGTCTTTTCTGCCGGCTTGATGGTCCTACCGTCTCACCCGCCACTGACAGTCGACCGAGCCCGGAACGGCCCCCACCGCCTGCCGCCCCAGACGGCCGGAGAACCGGCGTGACCGCCCGTCAGACGGGAAACGAGGCCTGGAAGGCCAGGCGGCGCCCCGCGTCCGCCCCGAGCCGGCCGAGCAGGTCGTCGAGCGCCAGGAACTCCTCCCACGGCTCCCGCCTCGTGCGCCGACCCCGGCCTGAAGCTCCTCGGGGTGCAGCACCTTCCCCACGTCGTGCGTGGCCGCCCCGAAGAGCACCGTGCCCCGGTCGAACCCCAGTCCCGGATACCGCCGCCCCCCAGTCCACCAGCTCGACGGCGACATCGTGCACGGCCCGCAGATGCGCCGCCGGGCATGGCGGCGCACCTAACTCTCGCAATATCAGGGCTACTTCGCCCCGACGCTACCCCACACCGGCCACGGGGCGAGCGGCACGCCGGGGCGGGCTCAGTCGTCCCACAGCTCGGTGCGGTGGGCCCTGACGAGCGCGCCGATCCGGGCGAGCGCGTCCTCCACGGCGAGCGGGCCCGGCCGCCGCCCGTCCCGGAGCCGCAGCGACAGACGGCCCGCCGCGGTCTCCTGCGCGCCGAGCACGGCCTGGTACGGCACCAGGCGGGCCGCCCGGACGCGGGCGCCCAGGCTGCCGCGCTCCGGCGCAGCGACCTCGGCGCGCAGCCCCAGGGCGGCGCAGCGGTCGGCGAGCGCGAGGGCGGCGGGGACCTCCGCGTCGGAGACGGGCAGGATCGCCAGCTGGGTCGGCGCGAGCCACGCGGGGAACGCGCCGCCGTGCCGCTCGACGAGGTGGGCGACGGCACGTTCCACGCTGCCGACGATGCTGCGGTGGACCATGACCGGCCGGTGCCGGGCGCCGTCCGCGCCGACGTACCGCAGATCGAACCGCTCGGGCTGGTGGAAGTCGACCTGGACGGTGGAGAGGGTGGACTCCCTGCCCGCCGCGTCCCGCACCTGCACGTCGATCTTGGGCCCGTAGAACGCGGCCTCCCCCTCGGCCGCCTCGTACGGCAGCCCCGACCGGTCGAGCGCGTCGGTCAGCAGCGCGGCCGACCGGCGCCACAGGTCGGGCGCGTCGACGTACTTGCCGCCCGGACCGGGCAGCGAGAGCCGGTACCGGGCGGGGACGACGCCCAGCGCCTCGTACGCCCTCCGGATCATCCCCAGCGCCGCCCGCGCCTCGTCGGCGACCTGCTCGACGGTGCAGAAGATGTGCGCGTCGTTCAGCTGGATGGCCCGCACCCGGGTCAGCCCGCCGAGCACTCCGGAGAGTTCGGAGCGGTACATGCCGCCGAGTTCCGCGATCCGCAGCGGCAGCTCACGGTAACTGCGTGCCCGGGAACGGTAGATGAGCGCGTGGTGCGGGCACAGGCTGGGCCGCAGCACGACCTGCTCGCCGCCGAGCTCCATCGGCGGGAACATGTCGTCGCGGTAGTGCGCCCAGTGGCCCGAGATCTCGTACAGCTCCCGTTTGCCGAGCACGGGCGAGTACACGTGCCGGTACCCGGCGCGCCGCTCGGCCTCGCGGATGTACTCCTCCAGGGCGTGCCGGACGGCGGCGCCGTCCGGCAGCCAGTACGGCAGGCCGGCGCCGATCAGCGGGTCGGTGTCGAACAGGTCCAGCTCGCGGCCGAGCCTGCGGTGATCGTGCCGGGACTGGGACGGGGACGGGGACTGCGGCTCGTACATGGGGTGGTCTCCTCGCGTTGGGCGGGCGAGTGACCGCAGCGCGAAGCCCCGGGGCACTCGCCCCGGGGCTTCGGACTGAGACAACGGTCAGCGCGCCGGGACACTCTCCGGCGTCGTCGTCACAGCGGCTGGCTTCATACGGGAGACGCTAACAGGGGCGGACGGGGCGGGGCATCTCGATTTCGCCACCACCGCCGCCGCGCTCCCAAGCGGCCCGTGGTCACTGCGGGGCGTCGAGCCCTTCCACGTCGATGCCGGGCTCCCCTTCGCCGAACTCGCCGGGGAACTCCTCGTCGAATTCCTCGTCGGCCGGCGCCATCGCGCCGGTGAAGCCGCCCATCATCTCGTCGACGCTCACCTCGGTGGCGCCGGCGGGCGCGACCGGCGTGACTGCCGAGCTCAGCTTCAGCGAGAGACCGATCTTCTCGACCTTCGTGTCCCCGGTGAGCGGGGCGAGGTCGACGTACACCTCCTTCAGCTCGCCGTTCTTGAGCGTGAAGTCGGCCTTCACCTTGCTGTCGGGAGCGTCCTTCAGGTCACTCGCCGACGGCAGCTCGACACCGGGCGGCAGCTCCTTCGAGAGCGGGCGGATCTCGTCGACGAGGTCCGTGATCAGCGTGCGGAACGGCGCCGTGGCCGAGATCCGCTCGGTGCCGTCCCCGCCCCCGGCGGTCGCGAAGTCCACGTCGCGGGCGACGACGTCGCGCAGCGCCTCCAGGAGCTTCTTCTGGGTCTCGGCGTCGAGCGTCGGCGCGGGCGACGGGGTGCCACCCGCCGCCTCGCCACCCGGCGCGGCGCCGTCGCCCGCCGCAGCGCCGCTACCCGCCGCCTCGCCGTCCACCGTCGCGGACAGCTCCTCGCTCGCCTTCTCCAGCTTCGCGGTGTCGAACTTGACCCACTCGCCCTGCAGCGCCTTCTTGAACGCACCCGCCTCGGGCGGCAGTTCGTCCGCCGACGGCATGGGCACGGACATGGACGAGCTGATCTCCTCGACGTCGGCCCGCAGGTAGGTGTAGGCGCCGACCTCGCGGTACTCGAAGAGGTCGCCCTTGTCGGTGCTGACCTTCATCGCCGTGCCGACGAAGTCCTGCTCGCCGGACTCGCCCAGCGGCTTCTTCGACTCCACGGTGAAGCTGATCTTCACGTCGCTGATCAGCTCGGCGGCCTCGTCCGGGATCTCCTCGCCGGGCTCGGGGTCGGAGGCGGCGTCCATCTCCTTGAGCGTGCGGGCGTCGACGTCCAGGTCCAGTTCGAAGGAGAGGGACTTCGCCTGCCCCAGCTTCTCGAACGCCTGGTCGAGCTTCTTCCCGGCTGACAGCTGCTCGACCGTCCCGCAGGCGGCCGAACCCGCCAGGACGGCGCCGACGACGGCGGTGGCGGTGAGGGTCTTGCGTATGGCGGTGATGGTGGTCTCCTCGGTGCGTCCGATCACGACGTGATCACCAAGGAGACTCACAGGGCCCGCACAGGGTTGTACGGGCGGGCGGACGACTTCCGGTCAGTCCCGGGGAGCGGTCAGCGCGCCGAACCACTGCTCGGCGCCGTACTCCTCGAACCGCTCGACCTCGGTGAAGCCCAGCTTCGCCGCGAGGCGCATCGCGCGCTCGTTGGCGGTCTGCGTGGAGAGCACCACCGGCTCGCCGGGCAGCGTGGCGGCGTACCAGTCGAGCACCGCCGCGCACGCCTCGGCGGCGTATCCCTGCCCCCACGCGGCCGGCAGGAACAGATAGCCGAGTTCGGCCTCGCTGCCCTCCGGACGGACGTGGCCGCGCCGCTCCGCGCCGCGCCGGTCGAGCGTGATGATCCCGATCATGAGGTCGTCGCGGGTCACGACGAAGACGCCGGGCCGCTGCCCGGGCACCTCGGGTACGGCGCGCTCCAGCTCGTCGCGCGGCCGGGCGCCGCCGACGTACGTGCCGACCTCGGGCGAGGCGAAGAGCTCGACGAACGCGGCCCGGTCACGGGCCTCGGACGCGCGGAGCACGAGCCGCTCCGTGACGAGCGGGGCGGGCGGCCAGGTGTCAGGTCCCAGTTCGGTCATGACGCGCAACCTACCGGACGCTCCCACGGCCCTCCAGATACCGGCGGTCGGCCTCGCGGTCCACCCCGCCGGGCCCGGTGCGGGCCGCGTCAGAGTGCATCGCCCGTTCATCCCCGCGTCGCCCACCGGTGACCGTCCGACGCGAGAGTCCGTCGGGACTCGCAAAGATCGTTTCGGGGAGGAAACGTGAATGCGGCAAAGGTAGTTGCTCCCGGTCTCGCCCGTCGAGTCGCCCTGACCGTCGCGCTGCCGGCCCTGGCGGCCCAGGCGTTCCTGACCGCCGCCTACTTCCTGTGGTTCGTCCCGGTCCTCTCCGGCGGGACCGGCCCGGCGGGCGGCGAGGCGTCCGCGGGCGGTTCCGCCGTGCCCGCGCTCCTGTCCGTCGTGGCCGGCGCCGCTACCGGTGCGCTGAACGTCTGGAGCCTGCGCGGCCTGACGCGGGCCCTGAGAGGGGGCGTGCCGGCGACCCGGCCGTTCCTCGTCGGGGCCGTCGCACAACTCCTCGTCCTGGCCGGCGCGTGGGTGATCGACCTGACGCCACTGGTGGCGACCGCGGCACTGTCGCTGCCCCTCCTGCTCGCGGGGTTCGTGGTGGAGCGCCTGGCGAACGGGCGCCCGGGAGAGGGGGCGTGACGCTTGACGGCAGAACCTAGAGTGGGCCCGTGGACCCACTGAGACCCGGTCAGGACCCCGCGCAGATCGGCGGTCACGCCCTCCTCGGCCGGCTCGGTGCGGGCGGCATGGGGCAGGTGTACCTGGCGCGTTCGCCGGGCGGTGGCCTGGTCGCGCTGAAGGTGATCCGGGAGGAGATCACCGGACACCCGGAGGCGCTGGCCCGCTTCCGCCGCGAGGCCGCCACGGTCCGTGCCGTGCGCAGCCCGCACACCGCGCAGCTCGTCGACGCCTCGCTGGACGAGGCGCCGTACTGGCTGGCCACCGAGTACGTGCCCGGACCGACGCTCCGTCAGGCCGTCGGCGGTGCAGGGCCGTTGGGTGCGGCGGACGGTCGCTTGCTGTTCGTCGCGCTGGCTGTGGCGCTGGACAGTGTCCACGCGTACGGGGTCACCCACCGTGACCTGAAGCCCCAGAACGTGATCCTCGCCGCCGACGGTCCCCGGCTCATCGACTTCGGGATCGCGCGCGGTCTGGACGACACGGCGCTGACCAGGACCGGTGCGGCGCCCGGAACGCCCGGCTTCACCGCCCCCGAGGTCCTGCTCCGCAACGAGACGTCCGCGCCCGCCGACGTGTTCGCCCTCGGCGCGACCATGGCGTACGCGCTGACGGGGCGCCCGCCGTTCGGCGAGGGTCCCGCCGAAGCCGTCTCCTTCCGGGCCGTGCACGAGGACATCGACCTCGGGGAAGAGGGCGAGGTCGACGCGGAGTTGGCGGACCTCGTCCGTGCCTGCGTGGCGAAGGACCCGGCGGACCGGCCGCGCCCGGCGGAGGTGATCGCCCGCTGCACCGCCCCGGGCGGGGCGGCGCTGCCCTCGACGCGCCTCGAACCGGACCCGGACCTTTCGACCGCGCACTCGGCGCGAGCCGCCCGTCGCCGCCGCCCGTGGGGCGCGGTCGCGCTGGTCCTGGCGCTGACCGGAGTCGCGGGCACGGTCGCGTGGCAGACGTGGGACCGGGGCGACGCCGGCGGCGACGGGCGGCATCCCGGCGCCACCAGCCCCACCAGCCCCACCAGCCGGACCCCCTTGCCCACGGGCACCGCCGACTCCGGTGCGAACCCCGAGGCCGCCCCCGGAGCCGCGACCGACCGGGCGCCGGCCGACGTCCGGTGGGCCCTGTCGACGGACCCGAAGCAGGCGCGGCTCGGTGCCGGGCAGTGCGACCGGGTGCCGGAGGCGGGGCCGTCCGGCGGCAGTTCCTCGACCACGGTGACGTACCAGGCCGGTGCCGCGTCCGTCGAGGTCAGCTTCTCGTTCTCGGGCGGGGAGACCTACCGCCTGGCCGTCGGCGTGAAGCCTCCCGGTGCGAAGGGAATCGGCCACGTCTCCCGGCCCGCGCGGACGACGGCGGCCGGACGGACGCTGGTCTACCCCCGGGACTTCCCGTCCGCTCCGGCCGTCACGTCGAAGGCGGGGGACTGGACGGTGGCCGTCTACCGCGCCGACGGCGACGACAAGGGCAGCTGGGAGCTCTTCGGCTGTACGGGCTTCCGCGCGGTGACGGCCGGGCGCTGACGCCGGGCGCCCGACGCCCCAGGCCCGTCCCGTTTTGCCGTCTCCGCAAGTTTCGTTGCCGAAGATGTCGCTCCGGCGGAATCTGGCCGCACACGTGCCGCCGGAGAGAGCAGAGGGAGCGACATGACCGTGACGCACCACCCCGTCCACGACGTGCTGAGTGCGCGCAGACGCTGGACGGTCCTGGCCGTCTGCTGCCTGAGCATGTTCCTGGTGGGGCTGGACACCACCATCGTGAACGTGGGCCTGCCCGCCATCGGGCACGGACTGGACGCCGACACCCGCGGCCTCGAATGGATCGTGGACGCCTACACGCTCGTCCTGGCCGGCCTGCTGATCTCCTCCGGTGCGCTGGCCGACCGCTTCGGACGCCGCCGGGTGTTCCAGTACGGTCTGGCCCTGTTCGGCGCGGCCTCGCTGCTCTGCGCGCTCGCCCCGTCGGCGGGCTTCCTCGTCGCCGCCCGCGCCGTGCAGGGCGCGGGCGCCTCGATGCTCAGTCCCGTGGCGCTCGCGATCGTGGTGAACGCGATGCCCGACCCCAAGGAGCGGGCGCGGGCGATCGGCGTCTGGGCGGCGGTGTTCGGTCTGAGCATGGCCGCGGGACCGGTCACCGGCGGCGCGCTGCTCGCGGCGCTCGACTGGCGGGCGCTGTTCTGGATCAACGGGCCCGTCGTCCTCGCCGCGCTGCTGCTCAGCGCCGTCTTCGTACCGGAGTCCCGGGCACCGCGGCCCCGGCGGCTCGACCTGCCCGGCCAGCTCCTGCTGACCGTCGTCCTCGTGATCGTGGTCGGCGTCCTGATCGAGGGGCCGCGCCTGGGCTGGACGTCGCCCGCGGCGCTGGCGGGGTACGCGGCGGCCGCCCTGGCGACGGCCGGCTTCGTGCGCGTCGAGTCCCGCAGGGCCGAGCCGCTGATCGATCCGCGGCTCTTCGCACGGCCGGCCTTCAGCGGTGCCGTCGTGGGCGCGGTGGCGGTCTTCGTCGCCCTCAGCGTGACCCTGCTGCTGAACACCCTCTACCTCCAGTACACCCGCGGCTGGTCACCGCTTGCCGCCGGCACGGCCACGCTTCCGCTGGCCCTCGGGGCGATCGTCTGCGCGCCCTGGTCCGGCCGCATGGTCGCGCGGACCGGACCGCGCCCGCCGCTCCTCCTCGCGGGCGGCTTCCTCACCGCCGGCGGACTCTGCCTGGTGGGGATCGCCCCGGACACCGACGTGGCCCTGCTGCTGGTCGCGTACCTGCTCATCGGCGTCGGCTTCGGCTTCGCCAACGCGCCGATCACCACCACCGCGGTCAACGGGCTGCCGCCGGAGCGCGCGGGCGTCGCCGGGGCGATCACCTCGACCGCCCGGCAGGTCGGTTCCGCCGTCGGCATCGCCCTCGCCGGCGCCCTGGTCGCCGGCGCCGGCCCGGCCGGGATCGCGTACGCCTCCCGGCCGGGCTGGCTGCTGGTCGCGGTCTGCGGTGCGGTGCTCCTGCCGGTCGCCCTGGCGTCCCGGCCGGCGGAGCGGTGACCGCCTCGCTCAGGAGGCGTTCGGGCCCACGTCGGCCGTGGTCAGCGGGCGGCGGACCGGAGCGAGGGTCGTGTACTCGTCGGCGCCGACGTCGCGGGTGGCCGTGCGGGCGTGCCCGTCGGCGTCCTCCGCCACCGTGAGCGAGGTGAGGGTGGCGGCGTCGACGGCGGGGCTGGCGGCGGTGAGCCGGTGGACGCCGTCCGCGTCCGCGCGCAGCAGCGGGTCGACGCGGCGGAAGCCGCCGGCCGGGATGCTGCCGTCGGAGGCGGCGCCCCACAGGATGTTGCCCTGCCAGGTGAAGCCGGGGGCGGCCGGCAGGTCGACGAGGCGGCCGGCGGAGGCGACGAGGATGTTGTCGGCGACGACCACGTCGCGCGGCGCGTAGGTCCGGCTCTCGCCCGAGATCGTGGCGGAGTTGCCCACCAGCGTGTTGTGCGCGACGACCGCCCGGTCGCAGGCGTCGTTCCCGCGCCGCTCCTCCGTCGTCTCGCCCGCGTGGTGGTCCTGGGTGGTGCCGCTGCCGATGACGAGACCGCGGGAGGTCGTGCCCGAGATGTGGTTGTTCACCACCAGGTGGTCGTTGCCGTAGAGGCGCACCCCGTTCGCGCCGCCGAGGACGTGGTTGCCCTCGACGGTGGTCGCGTTGCCGTGCCGCAGCACGATGCCGCCCTTGTTGTCGCGGAGCGTGTTGTACCGGATCGTGTTGCCGGAGGACTTGACCGAGATCGCCTCCGGGTCGCCGTCGCAGCGCTCGAACAGGTTGTACTCGACGAGGGCGTCGGCCGTGGACAGGGCGCGGTGGCTGACGCCGAGCCGGATCGCCTCGCCGCCGTTCGCGCCGGTGTACGCGTGGTCCGCGAAGTAGTTCCGGAAGATGTGGGTCCGCTGGGCCATGGCCGTGGTCCCGGGCCCGTCCACGACCAGGAAGATGCCCTGCGAGGAGCGGTGGTGGAAGTGGTTCCGGTCGATCTTGGCGTCGTCGCCGCGGACCACCACCCAGTCCAGCCCGGCCGTGTCGGCGAGCTTGAAGTCGTTCCGGGTGAGCCGGATGCGGGAGCAGTCGGCCGGCACGGCCAGCGTCGACGTCTGGCGGAACGCGAAGCCGCTGAGCGTGATGTTGCTGGAGCCCGACAGCACGAAGCTCACCGGCCCGTTGAGCACCGCCCCGCCGCGGCTCGCGGAGACGACGGTGATCGGCGCGCTGGTGGTGCCGTGCTTGCCGGACACCCGGATGCCGCCCGACGGCACGGTGTAGGAGCCGTCGGCCAGGACGATGCGGTCCCCGGGGACGGCGGCGTCGATGGCGCTCTGCAGCGCCCCGATGCTGCCGACCGTCACGGTGCCGGCCGCGGCGGCCGTGCCCTGCGCCAGAGCCGTGAGCGGGACGGCGGTGGCCGCCGCGCCCAGCACGGTCCCCCTGAGAAACGTACGTCGTCGCATGAAGTGCCTCCTGAAGTGGTCGGCCTCCCACCCTTCCCGTCGCCCCTGCCGTCTCGCTCACGCCCCGCTAACGCGGTTCGCCGCCCCGGTCACTGACAGGCGCTCAGGTCGGTCGCGTACGCCAGGTCGCGCACGTCCGGGTCGGGATGCCGGCGCAGGGCGACCAGGGCCGTACGGCACGGCGCCGGCCACGCCAGCCGTGTGCCGAGAGCTTGGGCGAGGGCGACGGCGAGCAGGCCCGGGACGAGTCCCCCGTCCTCGCCCAGGGTCCGGACGGCACCGAGGGCGGGCGCCGGATCGGCGAGCGCGGGCCCGTACTCGTGGGCCTCCTCCAGCTCCTCGGCCGTCCGGAACGCCAGGACGGGACGGCCCTGGACCGCGGCGGTCACCTCGCGCAGGGCGGCCAGGCTCTCCGGCCCGGACGCCGTCAGATCGACCGCCCGGACCAGCAGCGCGGTCCGGATCGTGAGGACCGCCGGCTCGCCCGCGAGCCGGCGCGCCAGGGCGGCGCAGTCACCGGGGGCCAGCCCCGGCGACCGCAGGAGCGACCGCAGGCGGCGGAGCGCCGGAAGGTCCCCGTCCCGTCCGCCCCCCTCCGGTTCGCCGGCCGCGACGCACGCCAGCAGCCGGTCCACCGCACCGAGCAGCAGACTGCCCGGAGCCACGCCCCCGAGCGGGTGCGGAAGCCCGGACCGGGCCACCTCCTGGAGTCCGCTGACCGCGTTCCAGGGCCGTTCGGTCCTGGTCAGGTCGGCGGCGAGGTCCGCGAGCGCGGTGCCCGCCTCCGGGGCGTACCGCGCCCAGCCGGCCAGTCCGGACACCGAGCGGAAGTCGCTCCCCGCACCCTCCGCGAACGCCAGCCGGGCCATCAGCCGCCCGAACCGCGCCCGGTGCGCCGGCGCCAGGGCGGCCGGGCTCACGTCGAGCAGCGCGCCGCGGTCGGCTTCCGTCCCGTCCACCGCCGACTCCAGCACGGCCCACATCTCCGGGGCCGGCAGCAGCGCCGGCGCGAGGCCGACGACGGTCGCGCGCACGTCCGGATGGACGCCGGGCGCCCGGGCCACGGCCGTGAGGAGCGCGACGGCGGCGCCCGGCGGCAGGTGGTGGGCGGCGAGCCGGGCGGCGGTCTTCCGGACCGTGACCTTCACCCCCGACTCCCGCGTGAGCACGTCCTGGAGGAGGGCGGCGACCCGGCCGGGCCGGGCGTGCGCGGCGGCCCGCGCGGCGGCGGACCAGGCCGCGGCGGCCCGTTCGTCGCCGGCGTGGCCGAGAAGGGTGCCGAGGGCCGAGGCGGGATCGTCCGTGTGCGCGACGGCGTCCAGCGCCGCCGCGGCGAGCGCCCGGTCCGCCGGACCCGAGGAAGCGCGCCCTTCGACGTACCGGCGCAGCAGGGCGGGGCCGTGCTCCGGCACCGGCGCCACCGCGCGGAGCGCCGCGACCCGTTCACCGACGGCCCGGTCCGCGTCGGCGACGACGGCCGCCGCCAGCCGGACCGCGGCCTCCTGCTGCCGCGGCAGCCACCGGCCGGCGTACCGGAAGTCCGGCAGCGGCCGGGCGGCCCCCGCCGGCGGGAACCTGCCCCCGGGGCGTACGGGCTCCGCCAGCGCCGTGTCCAGCAGGTCGGTGCGCTCGGCGGCGAGGACGGCGAGCACCGGCGGCAGGAAGACCGCCGACGGTTCCCGCGCCAGCAGTTCCGCGACGCGCGCGCCACGGGTCGCGGGGTCCGCGAGCCAGGCGGCGGCCACCTCGGCGAAGACCGCGTCCGGGCAGCCGGCGAGCGCCTTCTCCAGACGGTCCTGGAGCTCGGGTACGCCGTACGCGCGGCGTCCGCCGGACGCGACCAGCGCCAGCAGCGGCGCGACGTCGCCGCGGGCGGCGCTCCGGTCCAGCCACGGGCCGAGCGCGGCGGTCACGGCACCGACGCCGTCGGCGTCCAACGCGCCTTCCAGCGGCGGCATTTCGATGCTGCCGGTGTGTGCCGCCAGGGCCTCCAGGAGGCCGGCGGCCGTCGGCAGGGCGGTGCCCGGAGCCGTACGGTCGGCGAGCAGGGCCACAGCCACCGCGCGGACGGCGTCCACGGTCACCGGGGACCGGTCCCGGGCCGCGAGCGCGTCCCGGCACACGCGCTCCAGCGACGCCGTGCCGTCGCCGTCCGCGAGCGCGGCCACCAGGACGGGCACGGGCACACCGGCGAGGGTCCCGAGGAAGTCCCCGCGCACGGAGTCCCACTCGTTCGCCAGCCCGCCGGCGGCGCGGGCGAGCACGTCCCGCACCCGCTCCGGGTCGCGGCTGTGCGCGGCGTTGAGGACCAGCGACTCCCAGGCGCCGCCGCGGTCCTCCGCGTCCCGCGCGTGGAGGGCGGCCAGCAGTCCGGGGCGTGCCTCGTCGGGCGGCAGGAGGGCCAGCAGGTTCCGGCGGTCCCACGCGTCCTCGGTCCCTGCGAGGGCGGCCCGGGCCCGGGCGTGCCGCTCGGCGGGAGGCAGCTCGGCCAGGACACCGGGGTGGGCGCGGACGTGGCGGTCGCGCGGGCCGGCCGCGGCCACGACCGCGTCCAGGAACGCGCCCCGGCGCTCCGGCGGCAGCGCCCGCAGCAGCGCGGTGAAGGCGCCCCGGTGGAACCAGCGCGCGCCGAGCCGGGGCAGCGACGGCGGATCCGCCGCCACGAGCCGCCGGCACAGCGCCGGGCCGGCGGTCCGCTCCCAGCGCCGGTACGGGCGGCCGGGATCCGCGAGCCACCGCACGGTGCGCTCGGCGTCCACCGCGACGAGGTCGCCCAGCAACCGGACCGGGCAGGACGCTCGGCCCGTACGCCTCCAGCAGCTCCAGGACGCGCTCCGGCGCGGCGGGCAGCGCCCCGGCCACGCCCGCCGCGACACGCGCCCAGCACGCGTCGCGCACCCTGCCGTCCAGGCCCGCCAGTCGACGCGCGACCTCGTCGAGGACCGCCGACGGGTGGCGGAGCGCCAGCGTGCTCCAGTCCTCGGCCTGCAGCGCGCCCGCCAGTTCGGGCAGCAGCCGTGCGGTGAACTCCGGGGAGCAGCCCGGCAGCAGGAGCGCCGCGTCCCGGTCGCCGTACTCCGCGCGCACCCGCCCGAGGAGCCGTTCGGCGAGCGCGGACCGGCGGCCGTCGCGCAGCAGGCGCGCCAGGCCGGCGCGGACCACCGCCGGCGCGTCGTCGTAGGCCGCCTCGACGGCGGCGTCCACGGCACCGGCAGCGTCCGCGGGAAGGCGGTGGACGGCGCGGAGCGCGTAGCGGCGGACCACCGGATCGAGGTCGCCCAGCCGGGCCGTCAGGTGCTCCAGGTCACCGGCGGCGTACGCCGCCAGCGCGCCCAGCCGCCGCTCGTACGGGCCGCGGGAGTCCAGCTCGGCGAGCAGCGGACGGAGCGCGCTCCCCGTGCCGTCGCCCGGGCGGGTGGCGAGCCGGTGCGCGGTGACGGCGGTGAACCGGAGCCGGGCGGAGTGGGGGAGGGGTTCGAGAGCGGCGAGCAGCGCGCCGGCGGTGGAGATCATCGCGGGCATTGTGCCCCGCCGCCGCCGTGCCCGCCCACCGAATATGCGGCGCACCCCGGCGGGGGGGGGGGGGGGGGGGGGGGGGGGGGGGGGGGGGGGGATCACCCCACGTGACGCCTCCGTCTTCCGCTCCCTCCACACGCCCGCCCGGCCGCTCGCGCTCGCCAACGTCTGGGACGCCGCGAGCGCCCGGATCGTGGAGGCCGCGGGCGCCCCCGCGATCGCCACCACCAGCGCGGGCGTCGCCTGGGCGCTCGGCGCGCCCGACGGCGACCGCGTCGCCCGCGACCTGGTCCTGGGCGTCATCGGCCGCGTCACGGCGACCGTCACCGTCCCCGTGACCGTCGACATCGAGGGCGGGTACGGCGGGACGCCCGCCGAGGTCGCGGACACCGTCGCCCGCCTCCTCGACGCCGGCGCCGCGGGCGTCAACATCGAGGACGGCACCCGGCCGCCGACCGCGCTCGCCGAACGGATCACGGCCGCCCGCGCGGCGGCGGAACGGGTGGGCACCGACCTCTTCGTCAACGCCCGCGTCGACACGTACCTGTACGGCCTCGGCGACCCCGCCGGACGGCTGCGGGACACCCTCGACCGGGCCCGCGCCTACGTCGACGCCGGGGCGGACGGCGTCTTCGTCCCGGGCGTCACCGCCCCCGCCCTCATCAAGGAACTGGCGGCCGGCGTGACGGTCCCGCTCAACGTCCTGGCCGGCCCCGGCGCCCCGGCCGTCGCCGAGCTGGGCGCCCTCGGCGTGGCCCGCGTCAGCCTCGGCGCGGGCGTCGCCCAGGCCGCGTACGCCACCGCCCGGCGCGCCGCCGCCGACCTGCACCGCACCGGCGGCTACGACGCCCTCCGGGACGGCATCGACTACCCGGAGCTCAACGCCCTCTTCGCGCCGCGCGACTGAGCGCCCGCCCTCGCGCACGCGGTCCCGGACACCGGACGGTCCGACGATCACGCCGTTATGCTGCGGCGTCCGCGACAGGCCAGGAAGGGACCGCCCATGAGCAGCAGCACCACGACCTCCGCCCCGTTCCCCGACCGCACCGAGCTGCGCGGGGAGGGCCTCGTCCTGCGCGACTGGACGGAGGCGGACCTGGCCGCGATGCCGGAGCTGTTCGAGGACCCCGACGTCGCGTACTGGACGCCGATCGTCTCGCCCTTCGACGCACGGGCCGCCGCCGCCCGGCTGGCACGGGCCCGGCAGCTGAAGGCGGAGGGCACGACCCTCCTCTTCGCGATCACCGTCGACGGCGGCGCGCCGCTCGGCGAGGGCATGATGCGCCGCGTCCCCGGCGGCTTCGAGCTCGGCTACGCCGTCGGCCCCGCCCACAGGGGCCAGGGCCTGGCACCCCGCGCGGTGCGGGTGATGGCCGCGTACGCCGTCGAGGAGCTGGGCGCGGAGCGGGTGATCCTGGAACTGGAGGCGGAGAACACCGCCAGCGTCGCCGTCGCCGTCAAAGCCGGCTTCACCCTCCTCGACGTGCCCCTGATCGAGGGCGAGGAGAAGGGCCGCCCGTTCCGCCTCCAGACCTGGGGCCTGCCGCTGCCCCGCTGACCGCAGCCCCCCCCGGTGGGACCGGGTGTCCCTCCGCCGCACGGCCCCGCCGGGATGCCGCCGGGCCCGGGCGCGGGCAGGCTGGAACCTCGGACCGGCGGCACGGGCAGGGCGGGGAGGACGACATGACGAGGGCGCGGACGACGGACACCCGACCGGATGCGGTCGCGCGGCTGCTCGCGCGGCTCGCGCTGCTGGCGGCGCTCGGCTCCGTCGCCGTGCTCGCCCTGGCCATCGGGGACGGAGGGATCGAAGTGCTCGTCGCCGGCTTCCTCGGGCTGGTCCTCCTCGCCGTCGGCGTGTGGTGGATCGTCGCGCACCGCGGCGTGCTCCGGCTCCTCGGGGTGCTCCTCGCGGTCGGCGCCCCCGTCGGCGTCGTCGTCCTCTTCGCCCTCGCCGGCCTGTGGCTGACGGCCCTCGTCCTCGTCCTGTGCTGGGGGACCGCGCTCGCCTGCGCCCGGGCCGCCCTCCGCCGCTCCCGCCCGCCGCGCCCGGTGCGCACGGTGCCGGCCGCGCCGCCGCGGCGGCCCGTCCTCATCATGAACCCGAAGTCCGGCGGCGGGAAGGTCGAACGGTTCGGGCTCGTCGCCCGGGCGGAGGAGCTCGGCGCGCGGGTCGTCGTCCTCGACCCGTCCGCCCCCGCCGACGTGGCCGCGCTGGCCCGGCAGGCCGTCGCCGACGGCGCGGACCTGCTCGGCGTCGCGGGCGGCGACGGCACCCAGGCGCTGGTCGCGGCCGTCGCCGCCGACCACGACCTGCCGTTCCTGGTGATCTCCGCCGGCACCCGCAACCACTTCGCGATGGACCTCGGCCTCGACCGCTCCGACCCGTCCCGCTGCCTCGACGCGCTGACCGACGGCGAGGAACTGCGCGTCGACCTCGGCGACGTCTCCGGCCGGCCCTTCGTCAACACGGTCTCCTTCGGCGTCTACGCCGACGTCGTCCAGCGGCCCGAGTACCGCGACGACAAGGCGGGCACCGCGCTGACCCTCATGCCCGACCTGCTCCTCGGCGACGGGCTGCGGCGGCTCGACGCCCGCGTCGACGACGTGCCGCTCTCCGCCCAGCAGGCCCTGCTCGTCAGCAACAACCCGTACATCTCGCCCGACGAGCTGAGCGGCGCCGGCCGCAGGCCCCGGCTCGACGACGGCGAACTGGGCGTGCTCGGACTGCGCGTGGAGGACGCCACGCAGGCCGCCGACCTCGCGGTGCGCGGCTCCCAGTCCCCGGCGCTCACCGTGCTGTCCGCGCAGCGCGTCGAGGTCACCGCCGACGCCCCCGAGATCCCCGTGGCCGTCGACGGCGAGGCCCTGCGGATGGCGCCGCCCGTCGTGTGCACGCTCCGCCCGCGGGCGCTGCGGGTGCTGCTGCCGCGCGACCGTCCGGGCGTCACCCTCCCCACCCCGCCGGTGCGCTGGCCCCGGATCCTCGACCTGGCCTTCGGCCGCACCGGCGGAACGGCCGGGAACGGGGACGGGAGCTGACGGCGTACGGTCCGGCACCGGAGCTGACGGCATGCTTCCGGCACAGGAAGTGACGGCGCACGTTCCGGCCCGTGACGTATCGTCCGGGCATGACCGCGCCGCCCTCCCTCGCCTTCGTGCGCCACACCGACGGCCTCCGCCACCGCTTCGACCTCGCCGGCGAGCGCGACGGCCGCCCCGCCTACCGCCGCACCGACGGCGCCGTGTGGTGCGTCTGGTCGGCCGCCGACGGCTGGCACTGCGTGCTCCCGGACGGCCTCGTCACCGCGCACCCCCGGGACGGGCGCGCCGACGGCGCCGCACCGCCGGCGACGGTCTGGCACAGCTTCAAGGCCGACCGCTCCTACCTGTACGATCTCCAGTACCCCGCTCCGGACGCCTGACCCGCGGAAATGCCTCGACACGACCCCCGGTGATCGGGAACGCTGCCCGGATGACCGCGATCGACGACACCCCGCCCGCGTGGGACGAGCGCACCCAGCTCACCACGTTCCTCGACTACGCCCGCGCCACCGCCCGCGCCAAATGCGAGGGCGTCTCCGAGGAGAACGCCCGCCGGGCGCTGCTCCCCGGCTCGCCGCTGATGACCCTGAACGGCCTGATCAACCATCTGCGCTGGGTCGAGTACTACTGGTTCCACGTGATCTTCCTCGGCGGGGAGGACGAGATGCCCTGGAGCGAGGACGACCCCGACCGCGAGATGCGCATCGCCGTCGACTTCCCGCTGTCGCAGCTGCTCGACGAGTACGAGGAGCAGAGCGCCCGCTACCGCGACCTGGTCGCCGCGCACCCGCTCGACGCCCGGGCCGAGAAGCCGGTCCGCGGCGGCGTCCACGTCGACCTGCGCTGGATCCTGCACCACCTCGTCGAGGAGACGGCCCGGCACAACGGCCACCTGGACATCCTGCGGGAACTGCTCGACGGCACGCGCGGCTGACCGCTCACCGGAGGCGACCCGATGCCCGACGACCGGACCGAACTGCTCTCCGACGACGTGTCCGACCCGCTGTCCGACGACCCGACCGAGCCGCTGCCCGACGACGTCGCCGGCGTGCTCGCCGCGCTTCTCGACCCGGCCGATCCCGTCCACGCGGCCCTGCTCCGGCAGGTGCCGCACCTGCGGGTGACGGGTCGGTGCGGCTGCGGGTGCGGAAGCGCCGACTTCGCGCTCGACGTCCGTACGGTCGCGGCGGCGGCGACCGGCGCCATGACCGTGGTCGCGGCCGAGGCGACGCTGCTGACGGGGGACGGGGAGTGCCCGGGGGAGGTGCTGCTCTTCGCCCAGGGCGGGTACCTGTCGTGGCTGGAGGTCTGCTCGTGGAGCGACGACACCGAGGTGACCCTCGCCGCCGCGCGCGGATGGCTCCGGGCGCGCCGACCGCACTGACCGCGCGGCCGGACAGCCCTCGTACACTCCCCTCCGACCCCGCACCACCGGAGCCACGCATGAAGACCCTCGTCACCGCCCGCCACGTGATCGGCTACGACCCCGACGCCGACGACCACGTCCTCCTCCGCGACGGGCAGGTGGTCTACGAGGGCGACCGGATCGTCCACGTCGGCCACGGCTACGACCCGGCGGACTGCGACGAGGTCGTCGACGCCGGACACGCCCTCGTGGGCCCCGGCTTCGTCGACCTCGACGCGCTGGCCGACATCGACCACGCTCTGCTCGACACCTGGCACGCGGACGACCGGGGCCTGCAGTGGTCGCAGGAGTACGCGGAGCGTGGCCCGACGGCCGTGTTCGACGCCGACGACCGCGCCTTCGTCCGCGCGTACGCCCTGACCCAGCTGATCCGCAACGGCATCACGACCGCGATGCCGATCGCCGCCGAGACCCACACGGACTGGGCGGAGACGTACGACGACCTGGCGGCGGTCGCCGACAGCGCGGCGCGGTTCGGCCTGCGCATGTACCTGGGCCCGAGCTACCGCTCCGGCGTCCCCGTCGTCACGCCGGACGGCGGCCGCGCCCTGTGGTGGCAGGAGCGGAAGGGCGAGGAGGGCCTGGCGGACGCGATCCGCTTTGTACAGGACTTCGACGGCGCCCACGGCGGCCTGATCCGCGGCGCGCTGCTGCCCTGCCGCATCGAGACGCTGACGCCGGAGCTGATGCGCGCCACGGCGACGGCGGCGGAGGAACTCGACTGCCTGGTACGGCTCCACTGCCTCCAGGGCACCGGCGAACTGCGGCACCTGGCGGACCGTCACGGCACCACGCCGCTCGGCCTGTTGAAGGACACGGGCCTGCTCGGCCGGCGCCTCCTCATCCCGCACGCCCTCTACATCGGCGGGCACAGCGACGTCGACGCCCCGTACGCGGGCGAGCTGGACGCCCTCGCGTCGATCGCCGGCATCGTGCACTGCCCGCACACGATGGTCCGGTACGGGGCGGCCCTGGAGGACTTCGACCGCTACCCTCGGGGGCGCCCGCGCGCTGGGCCGCGACGACCTCGGCCGGCTCGCCCCGGGCGCGCTGGCGGACCTGGTCGTCGTCCGCCTGGACGGCCCCCGCACGGGCCCCGTGGACGACCCGGTCCGCACCCTGCTGATGAACACCTCCGGCGCCGACGTCGACACCGTCGTCGTCAACGGCCGGACGGTGCTGCGCGGCGGAGCGATACCCGGCCTCGACGAGACCGCCTGGCGCGCCCGCGCCCAGGACGTCTTCGACCGCATGAAGGCGGCCTACGCCACCCGCGACTACCGCCACCGCACCCCCGCCGAGCTCTTCCCCGCCTCCTTCCCGTCCTCCTCCGCCCCCGCCGCCGGGGCGCCGGGGCCGCGCTAGCCGGCGAACGGGTTTCCGTCACCGGGGAGGCGCCCGCCCGGCGGCACGTACCGGAGCCGGCCGTCGCGGCCGGTCACGGGCGTGAAGCCGGCGGCCAGCAGTCGAGCGGTGCACCGGGCGAGGGAGCGCCGGCTCACGGCCCACAGGACACCCAGCAGAGCCGTCACCGCCACCCAGAAGCCACCGGCGACGGCGAGGACCGAGGCCGCGTCGTCACCGAACGCCAGCCCGAGGGAAAGCGCGCCGAAGGTGAGGGGGACCAGGACGAGCACCGCCCGGGCCCTGGCGGAGTACTGGCGATGGAGGTCCAGGACGATCCGCGCCTCCAGGATGCCGAGCGCCTCAGGCGCGGGCGCCGGCAGCGGGCCCCCTTCGGCCGCGTGCGGATAGCGTTCCCGGTTCTCCCCGGCGAGCGCCCGGGCCCGCGGACCGGGGTCCGGTACGAGCGACAGCACGCTCCCGCCCCGGCCGGTCTGCTGGACGCTCTCGTACGCATACCCGAACTGCTCGGCGGTGCAGGCGAGCCGGGTCAGTTTCCTCATGGTGGCCGTGGTGACGACCATCCGGACCGGCTCCCCGCTCTCCAGCAGCCGCAGCAGCCTCCGCTGGTGCTTCCTCCCCATGCGCCCCTCCCGGTCGCTCGGGTCTCAGCGTCACCCGGTACGGCGGAAGGCTTCCATGCCCGAACCCCGCACGATCCGGCCCTGTTCCCTGCCGACACGGGGCAGCGCGCCCGCGCCGTCCCGCTGCCCCCTCCGCTACCGGCCCGCTTGCGCCGGCGGCCCCTCCGGTGTGCGGGGCAGCAGCACCGCGACGACCAGGCCACCGGCGGGACGGGGCGCGAGCGTCAGACTCCCGCCGTGGGCCCGCACCACGCTCCGCACCAGCGCGAGCCCCAGGCCCACCCCCGCGTGCCCGTCGCCGCGCACCCGGTCCGTCCCCCGCCGGAACGGCTCGGTGAGGGTCGGCACCAGATCCGCCGGCACCGGCGGCCCCGTGTTCTCGACCCGCACCAGACTCCCCTCGGGCCGCTCCTCCGTGTGCACCGACGCGGTCCCCCCGGCCGGCAGGTTGTGCACCAGAGCGTTCTGCACCAGGTTCGTCACCATCCTCAGCAGCAGCTCCGGGGAACCGCTCGCCCACGCCGCGCCGCCGGTGACCTCCAGCGCGATCCCGCGCCGCTCCGCGAGCGGCAGCAGCGTCTCGGCGGCCTCCTCGGCGACCAGCGACAGGTCCACGGGCTCGCGGGAGTCCAGCCCCCGGTCGCTGCGGCTCAGCAGCAGCAGGGCCTCGGTCAGCTCGATCGCCCGCGCGTTCACCGTGCTCAGCCGTGCGATCAGCTCGTCGCGGTCCCGCGTCGGATCCTCGCGCGCGACATCGAGCAGCGCCCGCGACACGGCCAGCGGGGTGCGCAGCTCGTGCGAGGCGTTCGCGGCGAACCGCTGCTGCTCCGCGACCTGCGCCTCCAGCCGGCCCAGCATCGTGTCGAACGCGTCCGCCAGCTCGCGGAACTCGTCCTCCCGGCCCTCCATCCGGATCCGGTGCGACAGCGACCCGCTGCCGGCCGTCCGCGCCGCCGCCGTGATCCGGGTGAGCGGCGCCAGCATCCGGCCGGCGAGCAGCCATCCTCCGACGAGCCCGAAGACCAGCAGGAAGCCCATCGCCACGGCAGCCGCCGGGAAGAACGTCCGCACCAGCAGATACCGGTTGGGCGAGACGCCTAGGAGCCCCCGGTCGTTGTCGGGGACGTACCGGAGCAGGAACACCCACACCACGCCGAGCAGCAGCGCGCCCGCGACGGTCAGGAAACCGGCATAGCTGAGGGTCAGCTTCCACCGGACGCTCAGCCCCCGGCGCCGGGGTCCGGTGCCGCGGGGCACGGACCGCCTAGCCACGAGAAGGACCGGCGCCGGCGGAGCCCGTACGGGAGGAACCCGTACCGGTGGAACCCGTATCAGCGGCACCACCACCCGAGGCGCCCGCGCCGGGACCGGCCTCCGGTCCGGTGTCGATGCGGTAGCCGACGCCCGGCACCGTGGCGATGATCCACGGCTCGCCGAGCCGCTTCCGCAGGGCGGAGACGGTGATGCGGACGGCGTTGGTGAACGGGTCGGTGTTCTCGTCCCACGCGCGGCCCAGCAGCTCCTCGGCGCTCACCACCCCGCCCTCCGCGGCGACGAGCACGTCGAGGACCGCGAACTGCTTGCGGGTCAGCGCCACGTACCGCCCGTCGCGGAACACCTCCCGGCGGAACGGGTCGACGCGAAGACCCGCGAGCTCGCGGACCGGGGGCCGCGCGTACGCCCGGCGGCGGTGCAGCGCCCGCAGCCGCAGGACGAGCTCGCGCAGGTCGAACGGCTTGGTGAGGTAGTCGTCGGCGCCGAGCGCGAACCCGGACTCCTTGTCGTCGATCCGGTCGGCGGCGGTGAGCATCAGGATCGGGACGCCGCTGCCGGAGGCGACGATCCGGCGGGCGACCTCGTCGCCGGACGGGCCGGGGATGTCACGGTCGAGCACCACCAGGTCGTACGCGTGCACGGCCAGCAGCTCCAGGGCGGTGTCGCCGTCGCCGGCGATGTCGGCGGCGATCGCCTCCAGCCGGAGACCGTCCCGGACGGCCTCGGCCAGATACGGCTCGTCCTCCACGATCAGTACGCGCATGGGGAAAGCCTAGGCACCCCGGACCGCGTCCGGCGCGGGCGCGGCCCGGCGCCACCAGGCACGCGACGCGAGCCCGGCCAGGACGGCGCCCGCGGCGTTGACCAGGACGTCGTCCACCGACGACACCCGGTCCAGGCGCAGCACGTACTGCGCGGTCTCGACCAGCACCGAGCAGCCCGCCCCGAGCGCGAGGACGCGCGGGACGGTCGCCAGCGCCGCGAACCGGACCGGCGCGAAGAAACCGAGCGACGCGAAGACCAGCAGGTTCCCGCCGATCCCGAGCGGGCCCATCGTCACCAGGTCCCGCAGCGGTACGAGACTCACCCGCGGCGGCAGGTCGCCCCCGCCCGGCATCAGCGTCATCCACAGGAACGGCAGCGTCCCGTGCACCATGCCCACCTCGGCCAGCGACCGCCGCCACGCGTCCGCCCCGGCCGAACGCCGCCGCAGCCGCGCCAGCCCCCACGCCACCGCCAGCGCCACCGGGACCGTGACCACCGTCATCAGCACGACGCCGTTGAACGTGCCGAGGCAGCGGTCCCACAGCCCCGCCCGGCAGGCCGGAGCCGCCATCATCAGCGGCCCCCGCATGACGAACAGGACGCCCGCGAGGGCGAGGACCGCCACGCCGGCGGGCAGGAGCCCGCGCGTGCGGCGGCACGATGCCGGAAGAGCCGTGTCGTCGATCATGCGCCCATTGCACACGCCGGACCGTTGCCACGGCGTATGCGCTTTTCGATACGCCGGCGATACACGCGCCCGGGCCGCCCGGGCACGTACCGCCGGCGGACCTTACCGCTCCCGCTCAGCGCAGCCGGCGCGCCCGCAGCACCACGTCGTGGGTGTGGTGCGCCCCCGCGCCGCCCTCCGGGACCACCCGGGGCCGCTCCTCGTCGACCTCCACCCGCCAGTCGTCGCCGAGCAGCGCGGCGACCATCGACGGCCACACGTAGTCCGCCGGGTCGAAACCGCTCGCGTCGGCGTCGTGGTGCCGCTCCATGCCCGCGTGGTGGACGAGCAGCAGCACACCGCCGGGCGCCACCGCCGCGAGCAGCGCGTGCTCGGCGGCGGCCTCCGGGGTGCGCAGCAGCGCCGGGTACTGCGCCGACACCAGGTCGAACGCGCCCGCCGGCAGCGCCGCGTCGGTCAGCCCGGCGTGCACCCACCGCACCTCCACCCCGGCGGCCCGCGCGTGCGCGGCGGCCCGCCGCAGTGCCACGCCCGACACCTCCAGGGCGGTCACGTCCCACCCGGCGCGGGCGAGCCAGATGGCGTCCGCGCCCTCGCCGCAGCCGACGTCGAGGACCCGGCCGGGGGAGAGGTCGGCGACCTCGGCGACGAGCGCCCCGTTGGGCCGCCCGCTCCAGAGCTGCTGGCGCTCGGCGTAGCGGCCGTCCCAGGCGTCGCGCACGGCGGGGTCGCCGACGTATCCGTCGTCGGCGAAGCCGTCTGAGGGGAGTGCGTCCGAGGGGAGTGCGTCCGAGACGAGAGCGTCCGTGGTGAGTGCGTCCGTGGTGAGTGCGTCCATGGTGAGGTCATCGGCCATGGACCCACCGTCCCCGGTCCCGCCCGGTCGCGGCCAGTCCTCTTGCGGAAACGGCAAAAGCGCCGTGGGGACCGCGGGGGGCGGCACGGACCATGGGACGGCCCCGCCGCCCTAGCATGGCGGCGTGTTCGAATACCACGGGTGGATCACGATCCGCGAGACGCCGACGGGCGACGACGACGACGCCCGGCTGCGCCGCATCGTCGACGGCCTCCGGCTCCGCATCGCCGAGACCGCGCACCCCTACCTGCTCGACCTGCGGTGGATGAACGGCGAACCCTTCCTGCACGTGGGCGGCAACGCCAACCACCGTTCGGCCGACGTCCCCGACCTCTTCGCCCACGTCGCCGCCGTCGCCCCCGGCTCGTACGGCCTCCTCCACATCCGCGACGACGAGGACCCCGGCCACGAGAACGAGCTCCGCGTCCTCAGGCTCGCCCGCGGCCGGGTCACCCACCACACGGAGCCGCTGCTGTCCCCCTGCATCCCGGCGCTGGAGGACGAGGACCCCGCCGGTCGTCCCTAGTCCCTAGGGGTACGGACCGGCGCCGGCCCCGCCTCTCATGGCTTCGCCGCGTCCCGGAGGGCGTCGAGCAGCGCGCGCAGCACCGGTTGTTCCAGCGCGCTGCGCCGGACCACGGCGTGGATCGCCCGCACCGGTTCGGGGTGGCGGACCCGCCGGACGACGACGCCGGGGTGACGGGCGCTCAGGCCGAGGCCGGGGATGAGGCTGACGCCGAGACCGGCGGCGACGAAGCCCTGGGCGGTCGCGTAGTCCTCCGAGGTGGCCGCGAAGTCCGGGCTGAAGCCCGCCGCGGCGCAGGCGTCGACGAGCGGGGCGAGACACGGGCCGGGGGGTTCGCTGCCGACCCAGGGTTCACCCGCCAGGTCGGCGAGGTCCACCACCCGCTTCCCGGCCAGGCGGTGCCCGCCGGGCAGCACGGCCCGGTACGCGTCGTCGACGAGGTGGACGACGCGGATGCCCGGCCGCGCGTCGTCCGGCGGCCGGACGACGACGGCCAGGTCGGCGTCGCCCGCGATCACCTCCGCCAGCGCGTCGTCCGGATCGGCCAGGCGGGGGTCGATCGCCACGCCGGGATGCTCCTGGCGTACGCGCGCGAGGGCTGGCGCCAGCAGCGTCGGGCCGACGGACGCGAAGTAGCGGAGGGTCAGCCGGCCCTCGCGCCCGGCGCGGAGGTCGGCCAGCGCCGTCTCCGCCTCGGCGAGCTGTTCGCTGACGGCCGCCGCGTACCGCGTGAGCAGGAGTCCGGCCTCCGTGGGCCGCACGCCCCGGCCGACGCGTTCCAGCAGGGTGCTCCCGGTCTCCCGTTCCAGGGCGGAGATCTGCTGGCTCACGGCGGACGGGGTGTAGCCGAGGTGGGTCGCCGCCGCCGTCACGGAACCACTGGTGACCACGGCGCGGAGGATCTGCATGCGCCTCACGTCCATCATGTAGAGCAGCTTAACGAAGGCGTAGAACCTTTTTCTTGTCCTTCCGGAAGGAGTGCGGCAGCGTTCGAGACAGTGCCCGGCCGATCGAGGGGAGATGACGGTGGACGGTCTCGTGGACAGGACGCGGACGGCGGTGCGGATCGCCGTGCTCGCCCTCCTCTGGGGATCGACGTTCCTCTGGATCGAGGTGGCCCTGGAGGCCCTGGCCCCGGTGCAGGTGACGTTCGCCCGGTGCCTGCTCGGGGCCGCGACCCTGCTGGCCGTCTGCCTCGGCTCCGGTCGGCGGCTGCCCCGGGGCCGGACGGTGTGGGGCGGGATCGTCGTCGCCGCGTTCTTCTGCAACGCCCTGCCGTTCGCCCTGTTCAGCTTCGGCCAGCAGAGCATCGACTCCGGCATCGCGGGAGTCCTCAACGCGACCACCCCCCTGTGGTCCCTGCTGATCGGCGTGGCCGCCGGAGCCGAGCGCCGCCGCCTGCGTCCGTCCCGCGTCTCGGGGCTCCTGCTCGGCTTCGCCGGAGTCGTCCTGATCTCGGCGCCGTGGCAGGCGACCGGGGCGGGCGAGGCGGGCGGGTCGGGCGGGGCGGGTACGGGGGCCGGGGCGGCCGGCTGGGGTGCCCTCGCCGTCGTCGGCGCGGCGGCGAGCTACGCCGTCGGCTTCCTCGTCATGGGCCGGCTGGCCGGCCGGGGGATCCCGACCCTCTCCCTCTCCTCGGCCCAACTCCTCGCAGCCACCGTCCTCACCGCCCCCACCCTGGCCGCCGGCGGCCTGACCCCCGTCGACCTCTCCCCGCGGCAGCTGGTCGCCGTCGTCGTCCTGGGAGTCGTCGCCACCGGCGTCACCTTCCACCTCACCTACCGGAACATCGCCGCCGAAGGCGCCACCAGCACGGCCACCGTCGGCTACCTGCTCCCGGTGGTCTCGGTGGCGCTGGGAGTCGTCGTGCTCCACGAGGATTTCAGCCTCCGCACCGGCCTCGGCATGGCCGTCGTCCTCGCCGGAGTGGGCCTGACCCGGCGGGCACCCCGTCCCCCGGCACCGGACGCCGACCACCGCCCGGACCCGCCCCACCCCCGGGCACACCACCCCCGGGCACACCACCCGCGGGCACACCACTCGCGGCCCACCCCCACCACTCCCAACACCGCCCCCGCCCGAACGGAAGACCGATGAGCATCCTCTACCAGCTCGACGCCTTCACCCCCACCCCCTTCCGGGGCAACCCGGCCGGCGTCGTGCTCGCGGCCGACCACCTCACCGACGCCCAGATGCTCGCCGTCGCCCACGAACTCCACCACTCCGAGACGGCCTTCGTCCTGCGCGCCGACGGACCCGACCACGACGTGCGCGTACGGTTCTTCACCCCCACCACCGAGGTGCCCACGTGCGGACACGCCACCGTCGCCGCCCACGCCGCCCGCGCCCTCGAATACGGGCTGCCCTCCGGCCCGCTGGTGCAGAAGACGGGCACGGGCCTGCGGCAGCGCGTCCACGTCGACCGCGACGGCGACCGCGTACGGATCCGCATGCACCAGGGAACGGCCGCGTTCGGCCCCGAACTCGACGATCCCCAGGTCGGACGGCTGCTGCGCGCGCTGGGCGCCGCGCCCGGGGACGTCGCCGGGGACGGGCCGGTCCAGGTCGTCTCCACCGGCCACGCCAAGGTCCTGCTCGCCCTCCGCGACCGCGCCGCCGTGGACGCCCTGCGGCCGGATCCCGCCGCGCTGACGTCCCTCAGCCACGCCGTCGGCGCCAACGGCTTCTTCGTCTTCACCCGGGCCACCGGAGACGCCCGCCTGCTCACCTGGTCCCGGATGTTCGCCCCCGCGATCGGCATCCCCGAGGACCCGGTGACCGGCAACGGCCACGGCCCGCTCGGCGCGTACCTCCTCCGATACGGCATCGTGCCCGCGCCGGACGGCCGCCTGTCCTTCACCGGACGGCAGGGAGCCGCCATGGGCCGCCCCGGGGAAGTCGACGTCGACGTCACCACCACGGCCGACGGCCACCTGGACGTCTCGGTCAGCGGCACCGCGGCGACGGTCTTCCGCACGGAACTCCCGATCTGAACCCGATCTGAGACGTGCTCTAGCGCACGGTCCGCAGCCAGGTGATGCGGGTGACGGTCACCGCGTCCGGGTCGCCGGTGAACCACTCGACCAGCACCGGGTGGCCGGGGACGTCCAGGTCGTACACGTCGCCCCACTGGTCCGTCGCGCTCGCCCCCGGCGGCACGGTGCCGCGCTCATGCGCCTCCGCGACGGCGGTCAGGGTCCGCACCGTCGCCGCGAACGCCTCGGGCGCCTGGGCGGACATGGCCGAGAGGACCGCGGCGGCCTGATCGGTCAACCCGTGGCTCACCGGGCCCCGCTGAGCGAGGCGAGGAGCGCCGCGAGCGGACGCACCCCGTCGCGCCCGCCGGTCCGCAGCGCCGCCGCCCGCGCCCGGTCCGCGTCCGTACGCCGCGAGTCGGCGACGGCCCGCAGCCGCCACCGGTCCATCACCGCCACCTGCTCGTCCCCGGCCTGGGCCGCGTGCAGTTCCTCCAGGAACGCGCCCTTGCGACCCGGCGCGAGCGCGGCCAGGATCGCGTCGGCGGTCCGGGGGATGCCGGGCTCGGCAGGGCGGGGCACCACACCCATCGCGGCCCTCCTTCCGTGAGAACGAGGCCTTCTGACGAGACGTCCGTTCCCACGGTAGACCAGCACCCGCCGCCGCCGGGCGAGGACCGCGAGCCCGCCGGGCGCTAGTTCTCGCCGAGCGGATAGTCGGGCGCCGAGGCCACCGCACCCGCGCCGTCCGCCGGCGTGAAGTCCTGCCGTTCGACCACCAGGGCCGCCACCGCAGGCCCCGAACCCTCCACGGCGACCGCCTGCCCGCCCCCGCCGACCCCCGCCACGACGACCGCACCCGCGACCAGCCACCCGTACCCACGCCTCATGACAACCCTCCACCGCACCGCGTCCGTACGCCGAGCGTGCCACGCACCCGCCCCCGCCACCAGATAGTCCGTCAGGCCGCCGCCCCTGACCGTCGTCCCCTGGCCGCGGCTGTCGGACGCCGACTACGCCGCGTGCGACGCCTGGCTGCGCCGAGAGGCGTGAACGGGGCGCGACGGTCACGCCGCGCGGGGCCGGGACAGGGTGGGCGGGACGTGGAGGTCGGCCGCCGTGGCGGTGCGGACCTCGTCGACGGTGACCCCCGGGGCGAGTTCGGCGAGGGCGAAGCCGGCCGGGGTGACGTCGAGGACGGCGAGGTCGGTGATGACCCGGTGCACCACGGCCCGGCCGGTGAGGGGGAGGGTGCAGGTCTCGACGAGCTTGGGCGTGCCGTCCTTGGCGGTGTGCTCCATGAGGACGATGACCCGGCCGGCGCCGTGCACGAGGTCCATCGCGCCGCCCATGCCCTTCACCATCTTGCCGGGGATCATCCAGTTGGCGAGGTCGCCGGCGGCGGAGACCTGCATCGCGCCGAGGACCGCCGCGTCGATGTGACCGCCCCGGATCATCCCGAAGGACAGCGCCGAGTCGAAGAAGGAGGCGCCGGGGAGCGTGGTGACGGTCTCCTTCCCCGCGTTGATGAGGTCGGGGTCCAGGTCGTCCTCGGTGGGGTACGGGCCGACGCCGAGGATGCCGTTCTCGGACTGGAGGACGACCTCGATGCCGGGCGGCAGGTGGTTGGGGACGAGCGTGGGGAGGCCGATGCCGAGGTTGACGTAGCTGCCGTCGGTGAGTTCGCGGGCGGCGCGGGCGGCCATCTGGTCGCGGGTGAGGGCCATCAGGCGGCTTCTTCCTGTCGGACGGTACGGCGTTCGATGCGGCGTTCGGCGGCGGGGTCGCCGGGCGTGACCCGGACGACCCGCTGGACGAAGACGCCCGGGAGGTGGATCTCGTCGGGGTCGAGCTCGCCCGGCTCGACGAGGTGGTCGACCTCCGCGACGGTGATCCGCCCGGCCATCGCGGCCAGCGGGTTGAAGTTCCGGGCGGAGGACCGGAAGACGAGGTTGCCGTGCCGGTCGCCGAGGGTGGCCCGGACGAGCGCGAAGTCCGTCGTGATGGCCTCCTCCAGCAGGTACGGGCGTCCGCCGAACTCGCGCGTCTCCTTCGGCGGCGACGCGACGGCGACCGCGCCGCCGGGGCCGTACCGCCACGGCAGTCCGCCCTCGCCGACCTGCGTACCGGTGCCCGCCGGGGTGTAGAAGGCGGGGATGCCCGCGCCGCCGGCCCGCAGCCGCTCCGCGAGCGTGCCCTGCGGGACGAGTTCGACCTCCAGCTCCCCGCTGAGGTACTGGCGGGCGAACTCCTTGTTCTCGCCGACGTACGAGCTCGTCATCCGCGCGATCTGACCCGCCGCGAGCAGCAGCCCGAGCCCCCAGTCGTCGACCCCGCAGTTGTTGGAGACGACCCGCAGGCCGTCCGTGCCGCGCTGCCACAGCGCGTCGATCAGCGTGCCGGGTATCCCGCACAGCCCGAAGCCGCCCACCGCGAGCGAGGCGCCGGCCGGGATGTCGGCCACCGCCTCCGCCGCGCTCGCGACCGTTTTGTCCAGACCCATGGGAGCCCTTTCCTCAGACAGCCGGATGACCGCGCAGGTCAGAGCCGGTGGCCGATACGACCATGGGCAGCGAGACTAGGCAGCCACCGGAGGACGCGACCATGGCTGCCGCCGCCATACCGACCCCGGTGGAGATGGTGCCGACCACCGCCTCCCTGCGCCGGGCGGCCCCGGACCGGCACCTCCGGCTCCCGGCTGCCGCGAGCGGGCCGGCGCGTACGCACCGGCGGGCAGCAGGTGGTGCCGTACGCCATCGCCCTGCACGGAAGAGTGGGCGACACGCCCATGGGTCGGGCCGAAAGGGCGGCATAGCCTCTCGCGCGTCCCGCCTCGCGACCGACCCCCTGGAGGACCGCCCGTGCGTCCCACCCCCGGCTCCCCGCCGGCCACCCCGCCCCACGCCGCGTCCGACACCCCGCCCGACACCGCGCGCCGGGCGGCGCGCCCCGCCGGCGCGGCCCGTACCCTTCTCGCCGCCCTCGCCCTGACCGCCCTCACGGTCACGGCCGTACCGACCGCCGCCGCCACCCCCGTCACCACGCCCGCCACCGCCGGTGCCCCCGCCGCCGGCCACTGCGCGCGCATGGACCAGCTCCGCGTGCCGGGCGCCGAGCACCAGCGGGCCGCCTGCCTCGGCGAGCTGACCACGGCCGGCACCGTCGCCTCGGGCCACACCGACCCGGCCGACTGGGCGGGGCTCACGCCCAAGGACCTGGCCGTCCCCAGCGGCGTCCCCGGCATCCAGATCGACGGCTACTTCCCCGACACCTCCACCACCAACACCAACCATGGCTGGAACCACGACGCCCAGTTCGTGCTCCGCCTGCCCGACCGCTGGAACGGCGGCCTCGTCGTCGCCGGCACCCCCGGCAACCGCGAGCAGTACGCCAACGACCGGGCGATCGCCGACTGGGTGCTGGCCCGCGGCTACGCGTACGCCGCCACCGACAAGGGCAACACCGGCCTCGGCTTCCACCGCGACGGGAAGGCGCCCGGCGACGCGATCGCCGAATGGAACGAACGGGTCACCCAGCTCACCCGCGCCGCCCGCGCCACGATCGCCCAGCGCTACCACCGGCCCCCCGCCCGCACCCTCGCCACCGGCATCTCCAACGGCGGCTACCTGGTCCGCTGGCAGCTGGAGAACCACCCCGAGCTGTACGACGGCGGCGTCGACTGGGAGGGCACCCTCTGGAAGGCCGACGGCCCCCACCTGATGGAGTTCCTGCCGAAGGCCCTCCGCGCCTACCCCGTGTACGCGGCGGGCGGCGCCGGCGCCGAGGAGGCGCGGCGGCAGATGCACGCCGCGGGGTTCCCGGCCGGATCGGAGTTCCTGTGGCCGTACCACCACCAGGTCTACTGGGACCTCACGCAGCGCGTCTACCGCGAGGAGCTGGACCCCGGCTTCGACGGCGCGACCGAGGCCGGCACCCCGTTCTGCGCCCCCGGCACGCCCGCCTGCGACACCGACTACGACTACGCGAGCCGGCCCGCCGAGGTCCGGCAGGCCGTGGAGAAGATCGCGCTGACGGGCCGGATCGGCAAGCCCCTCATCACTCTGCACGGCACCCTGGACGTCCTGCTCCCGATCGGCGAGGACTCCGACGTGTACGCCCGGATGGTGCGCGATGCCGGCCGCGGCGCGCTGCACCGCTACTACCGCATCGAGGGCGGCACCCACACCGACTCCCTCGTCGACGCCTTCCCCGGCCGGCTCCGGCCGCTCGTCCCCTGCCACCGCAGTGGCTTCACCGCCCTGGAGCGCTGGCTGGCCACCGGCAGCCGCCCGCCCGCCTCCCGGACCGTTCCCCTGCCCGCCGACGCGGACCCGGCCGCGCTCCTGGACCGCTGCTCCCTCGGCCGCTAGACGCCACGGGTGGTGACGGCCACCATGGAGTGCCGCCACTTTATGGCGGCGTCACCCATGGGAGGGCCTCCGGGCGCTCCCTACTGTTTGCGGCCATGACGAACACTTCTCCCACCCCGACCCCCACCCCTCCGCCGGCCACCGAGGCGACCGACCTCTCCGGGCGCACCGCGCTGGTGACCGGCGGCGGCAGCGGCATCGGCCGGGCGTGCGCGCTGGCGCTGGCGCGGGCGGGGGCCACCGTGCACGTCGTGGACCGGGACGGCCCCGCCGCCGAGGCGGTCGCGGAGGCCGCCGGGGGAGTGGCGCACGAGGCCGACCTCGCGGACCCGGCCGCGATCGACCGCCTCCCGGCCGGCGCCGACATCCTCGTCAACAACGCCGGACTCCAGCACGTCGCCCCCCTCACCGAGTTCCCGCCGGAGCGCTTCGAACTCATCCAGAAGGTGATGGTCACGGCCCCGTTCCTGCTGATGCGGCGGACCCTGCCGCACATGTACGGGCAGGGCTGGGGCCGCGTCGTGAACATCTCCAGCGTCCACGGCCTGCGGGCCAGCGCCTTCAAGTCCGCGTACGTCGCCGCCAAGCACGCCCTGGAAGGGCTCAGCAAGGTCGCCGCCATCGAGGGCGCCCCGCACGGCGTCACCAGCAACTGCGTGAACCCGGGCTACGTGCGGACCCCGCTCGTCGAGGGCCAGGTCCGCGACCAGGCCGCCGCCCACGGCATCAGCGAGGACGACGTCCTGACGGACGTGCTGCTGGCCCGCTCCCCGGTGAAGCGCCTGCTGGAGGCGGAGGAGGTCGCCGCCGCGGTCCTGTGGCTCTGCGGCCCCCACTCCGGCTACCTCACCGGCACCTCCCTCCCCCTGGACGGAGGCTGGACGGCGGGCTGACCCGCCGCGGGGGAGGGGCGGGCGGCTGACCCGCCGCGGGCGAAGGGGCGGTGGGGAGGGCAGGGCGGCACCGTACCCGCCGCGGGCGAAGGGCGGTGGGGAGGGGCGGGCGGCACCGTACCCGCTGGTCGTCACCAGGGCTGCTGGGCCGGCAGCGCCCCCGGAGGCTGGGAGTCGTCCGACGCCGGGCGGACGGCGGCGTCCGTCACGACGCCGGTCGTGGCGTCCACAGCGGCCGACAGTACGAGATCACCCTGACGAGCGGTCAGCCGCCAGCGCACCCGCCAACCGTGCTCTCCCCGCTCGGCGAGAGACACCGCTTCCTCCCTCTCGACCTGCCCAGGCGCGAGCCGGTGACGGGAAGCGAAGCGCCGCCACGCCTCGGCCTCGGTGATCTCGACCGGCGGCAGTACGGGATCCTCGACGCGCCGCGCGCTCAGATCGGTCAGACGGCTGGAGGGCTCGATCACCACGTCCAGGCGCATGGGCATCAGCGTCGTCCCGTGCCGACGACGCCACCCCACCGCCCACCCGAGCTCCTCCTCCGCCGCGTCGACGGCCCGCACGCTGACCTCCGCGTCGCGCACGGCCCAGGGCGCGTACCGCCGCGCGAACCCGGTCGCGACCCGCACCGCCTGCCCGGCCGTCCGCACGGGCCGGCTGACGCCGGGAATCCCGTAGGGCTCGCTGCCCCCCTCGCTCCGGCTCGTCGGGGTCAGGTGGACGGTGAACCGCTCGCGGTCGGGCCAGGACAGTTCCGCGTAACCCCCGGGAAGCGGCGCCGAGACGAGGTCGGGCCCCTCCATGCTGTGGAGGAACATCGCCTCGTCCACGCCGTAAGCGTCGCCGAACGCCTCCCTCAGCGCGAGGTCGAGCGCGCGGACCTGCTCCGCACTCGCCGCGGGCACCTCCGTGGGAAGCACGGCCCGCACCGGCTCGATCACCGTTCCCCACACGCAGAGGAGGAGCAGCGCCGCGACACCCCCACCCAGGCCGACCCGCCGAACCGCGCCGCCGCCAAGGCGGCGACGCGGCGCGACCCACCGGGAGACGAGGGCCCCGACACCCACTCCACCGACGACACCGACGGCGTTGGTGGCCAGATCGTCCGTGTCGCAGAGCCGCGAGACGAAGGGCACGGCGGCCTGGGCGGTCTCCACGCCCGCGGTGAACAGGAGCCCCAACAGGCAACTGAGCAAAGGCCGTCCGGTAGCGAGTAGGGCGAAGAGCCCGAAGGGTGCGAAGAGGAGAACGTTGAGCTGTCCTTGCGTCGTCGCGAACGCCGCACCCACCTCAGGATTGACCACACACACCGCGTCGCCGTTCCCGCCGCCGTTCCACGTGGTCAGCAACACGGGCCCGATCGCCGAAGAAGCCCACAGCCCGGAGAACACGGCGGAACGGCGCTCGCCCCGCCGGGCGGCCACCACACCGACGCCCAACCCGCCGAGGAGCGTGACCGCGATGGCGAACGCGAGAAAGCCGAGGTGATTCCGGAAGACCGCTTCGATCACAAGAGGCGCCTGTTTCGTGTCGCACGGAGGAGGCCGCGTCGGCTCGCCGGCCATGCCGGAGAGCGTTTCGCGCGATCTCGGCGCCCCCGCTCACAGAGATGGATGCGCCGAACGAGCCAGGCGATCGTATGCACCACCCGTCGCGCGCGTGCCGTCGCGTGACTCCGAGCCCGTTGCAGGCACGCTCCGGCCGAGGCGGCGCCCGGTCGCCACGAGGGCAAGTCAGTCAGGTCGCAGCGCGGGCCGAACCGTCACCGCCCGCGGCAGGCCGGCAGTTCCGTGCGCCGCCTGGCGTACGCCGTCACCGCGGCTGGCGTTCCGCGATCACCGCCCAGTCGTCCGCCCCGCGGCCGTCGGCGATGGCCTCGTCGAAGACGACGCGCAGCAGTTCACCGATCGGGAGGGGGACGCCCTGGCCGGCCGCCGCGTCGAGCGCGAGGTGAAGGTCCTTGCGGCCCAGGACGGTGGTGAACCCGGCGGGCTGGTACCGCCGTTCGGCGATCATCGACCCGTAGCCGCTGTAGACGACCCCCGGGAACAGCGTCGACGTCAGCAGCTCGACCAGCTGCCCGGCGTCGACACCGGCGCCCTCCGCGACGCTGACGGCCTCGCCCAGCGACTGGATCGCGCAGGCGATCAGGTAATTCCCCAGGATCTTCACGACGTTGGCCTGCTCCGGCCGGTCGCCCAGCCGCCACGTCCGCGAGCCGATCACGTCGAAGTACGGCTGCACGCGGTCGAGCAGCGCCTCCTCGCCGGCCGCGAGGACGTTGAGGGCTCCGGCTTCGGCGACCGGAACGCGGCCGAAGACCGGTGCCGCGACGTACCCGACGCCGTGCTCGGCGTGCGCGGCGGCGGCCCGGCGGGCCAGTTCGGGGCTCACCGTGGCGAGGTTGACGTGAACGGTCCCGTCCGGCACCTGGGCGAGGACGCCTGAGTCGAGGAACGTCTCGGCGACCGCCCGGTCGTCGGACAGGACCGAGAAGACCACCGGCGCCCGCATGGCCTCGGCCACGGAGGCGGCACGACGGGCACCCAGGGCGACCAGCTCGTCCGCGGCCCCGTCCGAGCGGTTCCACACCACGACGTCGTGACCGTCCCGCACGAGGTTGCGCGCGATGGGCCTCCCCATGGCTCCCAGCCCGATGACCGCAATACCGCTGCTCACGCCAAGCACCCCTTCCAGGAACCGTCTGAAGCGGTTCAAGAATGCCATGAAGTTATGATCATGCAGAACCGTCCGAAGCGGTTCAGCGCGTGTCGTGACTGACCACGGGGAGACGTTGGATGTCCGAGGACGTACGCCGGGTGTTCCGGCTGGACAACGAGGTCCTGGCGTTCCGCTTCACCGCAACCGTCAGCGACCGCGCCGGCTCGACGCCGAAGGAGCGGCTGACGGACCCCGCCCGGCTGAGGATGTGGCTGGCGGCCGCAGGACTCGAGGTCACCGACGTACGCCCGGCCGACCTGGCGCGCGCCGTGACCTTGCGCGAGGCGATCTACCGCGCCGGATCGGCGACCGCCGCCCGCCGTCAGCCCGACCCCGACGACGTCCGCACCCTCAACGCGACCGCCGCCGCCGGACACGCGAAGGCCGCGCTGGAACACGGACGCGCAGCATGGCACCTGACGCGGGCCACCCCCGTGGCCGACGCCCTCGGCATCCTGGCCACGGACGCCATCGCCACCCTCGGAGGCCCCGACCGCGACCGCGTCAAGACCTGCGAAGGCCCAGGCTGCGCGGGCTTGTTCCTCGACACCAGCCGCGCCGCCAATCGCCGCTGGTGCTCCATGAACACCTGCGGCAACAAGGCCAAGAAGTCACGACTGAACGCGACCTGACCGCGATCCCCACTCTCGGACGAGGGCGACGACGGGCCGGACGGGCGACGGGCGACAGCAGAGGAACACCCCAGAGAGGACCGAGACGACATGGGCTTCCACCTCCACCTCCGCGCAGTGGCAGCGGACGAGCTCCCGGACGAGGACCATGCCTCGCTGACGACGTTCATGGGCGCGGCCTGGGAGAACCACGAGGCCGAGTACGCGGCGGGCATCGCGGAATCCATAGCCAAGGACTTCGGCCCCCTCAACGACCTGTACCTGGCAGGCGCCAAGCACGGCGACGTCTCCTCACCAGGGGAACTGCCGATCTTCGGAGGCCGCCTGGTCCACGCCCCCATGGACCGGCAACCGCCCTTCGCCCTCCTCACCCCGGACCAGGTCGCCACAGCCGCGACGCTGCTCGCCGAGGCCTCTTTCGACGCCCTCTGGCAACTGGAGGGCCCCACACTTGCCGCACCGTACGCCCAATGGGAGGACCCGGAAGGCGCGGCGAAGCAGAACTACCTCACCCACCACATCGGCCTCCGCGACTTCTACGCCCGTGCGGCCACAGCACACCGCGCCGTAGTCAAGGCGTTCTGGTACTAGCCCGTGCAGCGAAAGCGGATCACCTGGCAGCGGATCCTCGCTCGGCTCCAGTCCCCGGCCGACGCGAAAGGCGCGATTGTCTGGGACCTGAGCGTCGACTCCACGGTGTGCCGCGCCCATCAGCACGCGGCCGGGGCCCGCAGGCAGGGTGACCTTCAGAAGGAGCCACCGGGCGGCATCTCCACCGTGCCCCGCATCGGACCGGGCCGGCCACGCGTCCGGCCCAACCGCGTGAGGGCTGACAAGGCGTACGCCTCTCGCAGAAACCGCGCCTACCTGCGCCGACGCGCATTCGCCGCACCATCCATGGCAAGGCCGCCCAAGCCCGCAACCGCCGAAAGCGCGGCTACCGCGGCGGTCTGCCGCCGCATTTCGCCCCGGCCGACTACCGCGAGCGCCATGCGGTCGAGTGCGGGATCAACCGCCTCAAGAGACACGGTGCCGTCGCCGCTCGGTACGACAAGCTCGCCGTCCGCTACGAGGGGACCGGGCTCGTCGCGGCGATCAACGCATGGCTGTAGCCCTCGTGCGCCTGCCGCTCGTGGAACACCTGAGATCGACTGCGCAGCACTGCGTCATCTGCCGATGGAACCATCGGCCTGCTCGCGGAGGATGTCGGCATGGCCCGCATGGCGAGCTGTCTCTTCGATCATGTGCACCAGCACCCACCGCATCGATCGCACAGCCCCTGCTTGGCCCGCAGCCCGAGCACACGGATGGTTCAAGTCGTCACAACGCTTGATGATCTCGTTGGACCGTTCGATGGCACTGCGATAGGCGGCGAGAAGACTGCCCGCGCTGTCCCCCTCAGAGAGATCCATGCTGAAGTCCGGATGGTCGACATCGGCACCCTCGAAGGCCCAGGCGAACCAGTAAAGTTCTGCCGCGGTCAGGTGCTTGACCAGGCCGAATACGCTGGTGCCAGAGGGTACTCCAGGCGTTCGCCCCTGCCCGTCGTCAAGGTCCTGTGCCTTCGCAGCCACTGCTTCACGGACGTAGTTCAAGAACGCGAGCAGTGTCGACTTCTCGTCGGAGTCGCTGCCGGGAGGGCCTACGTCGCGGCGTCGTTGCGTCTCTGTCACCGAGGCACCCTAGCTTGATCCACTTTCGAAGCACACCCCAGCTGGCGGTACGTTGCCGGCGGCAGACAGCCGTCACGCCCTCCAGGAAACGACAGCTTCCAGCCCTGGGGACAGGGGATAGACACGTTCCGCAGGAAACAGCCGCTGCGCCTTGGCGGAGTGCCCGCTCTGCCTCAATCCGTCCAACACGACGCCCAAGCTGCCCGGTTGGAAACGGCTCCGTGGCCGCGCCGCTCAGTCGATCGTGAACGGGGTCAGGGCGAGGGCGATGCCGCCGACCAGTGGCGGCAGTGAACCGAGGATCCACATCCCGGCCCAGAACAGGTGCTTCTTTCCCGAGATCTCGACGGCGAGCTGGTCGGCAGGGTTCTCCGGGTCGTACGTGGCGCGGGCCACCGGTCCGACGTACTTGCTCCGCGCGGTCCGCTCCGCGCCGTCGGCGTCGGCGAACTTGTACCAGGCCGCCCCGTCCGTCGTCTTGAAGTCCAGGGTGGCGGGCACGGTGACCCCGCGCCGCTTGAGTACGAAGTGGACCAGCGTTCTGCCGACCCCGACGAGCATCAGGCCGAGTCCCAAGAGGAGCGGGACAGTCGCGACGATGGGGGCGATGACCTCTGCTCCTTGGCCGACGCCGACCCAGATCACGTAGCCGAGGTAGGCGACGGCGAGAGCGATCATGATGACGATCCGGCGCAGGTACTTCGGATCCTTCGCCGACTTCTCCGCGCCCTCTGGCGAGGCCAGTTGCGTGACCGTGATGCGGGCGCTTCCGGCGGGGTCCCGCTGTGCGGGGAGTGCGGCGGTCAGAGCAGCGACGAAGGTGGTGGCGGCCGTCGGGTTCCCGGCGTCCACGCGGTGCACGGCGCTGTCGCTGAGCACGATGTCGACGTGGTGTCCGCCGTCGGTACGGGCCTCCTGGACCACCGCGAGGGGGATCTCCGTGCGGGTGCGGCGGTCGACGATCCGGAGACCGCCGTCGTCGAGCACGGTCTCGGCACCATCGCCGCCGATCAAGATCTGTGCAGAGACCATCGTCTTCACCCTTGCCAACCGGTCACGACCCGACTGTCGTCACACCGGCGTCAAGCTACCGCAGGGCGTCACGCCCCTCAGTGCCGTACCGGCCCCACCCATGCGCAAACCCGGACGGGTGAGCCACGGCGGGCCTGGAAACGACGAAGCTCCCTGTGCTGAGGCGCAGGGGGCGACGTGAACGGGTCCTCCAGGGGCATCCCCCGCGGTCGGCGCCCCGCCCAGCAGCGTCGGCGCCTTCGCGCCACGGCGCACGCACCACCCGGTTGAACCGGTGTGGAGCCACGCCAGTGATGGGGGCTATCCAGGGGGCCTCGGGCGCCGTGATCATGCGTGACACGGTCGAGATCATCGCAGAGCAAGATCACGTACGGGACAGTCCTTAGATCCGTCCTCGCACGAACCGGGTCCGGTGCCCGAGTACCTGGCCCAGCTCCATCACGAACTCCGGCAGCAAAGCGGGCCCGTTTCGGAACTCGAACCCCAAATACGCGAAGGCGAGCCCGTCACCCGCCCACTCCCACGCGGCCAGCGGTACCACCCGTCCGCACGCCGGACAGGGCACTTCCCCCCTGCCGGTGTTCCACCACGCGTCCATGACCGGCGAGAACACGTCACGCTGTCCATCCCCGAACACCGCCGCGCAGTACGGACACACCGGCGGCCCATCCTGCTGTGGCGAGAAGAACACCGTCCGTCCCGTGACGACGGTCAGTCCGTCGCTCCCGCTCGCTTCCCGGAACCCCGTCGCCCGCTTCCACCGCGCCCCAGGGCCGTAAGCCGGCAGCCCCACGATCCCCTCACCCACCAGCCACGCCACCACCCGCTTCCCGTGCGTCACGGCGTCCTCGGCGGTCGCCTCCAGGTCAACGATCGTTTGGAAAGAGCTGCTCACGGAGAGAAGGCTTTCCTAGCTGCACAGATTTTTCGGGACAGATCTCAGTCTCCTGAGAATCCGAAGATTCCCAGGTGAGTCGGCCTGTCGCCGGAGTAGAGGACGATGTAGTAACCGGTCCACCGCATCTGACACTCGCCGAGCAGGCTTTGCTCGTACTCCTCATGGCTCGCGGCGTCATGGGCAGCAGCGGTCAGTTCCTCAAACTGTTCGACCGACGGTCGGGTTGTTCCGAAGTGGTGCATCACGCGGGGGAGGGCGAGAGGTCGCAGGGTGCCGTAGTCAGCCACACTGGACCTCGTCGGAGGGACATCCGTGGCGACAACCCTGTCGATGTCGAGGATCGTATGGGTGCCCTCGGTCCCCATGAACTCCTCGTCGTCGTAGAGATCCTCCAGGCTTCCGTATCGGGCATCACTGCCGTACTGGTCCTGGAACACCCTGGCCTGCAGTGCCGCCAAGGCCTCCTCTGCATCGCCGTCGTACCTGGTGACGTAGTCCCATCCGCTGGCACCCATCGAGCCACCCCTCCCTGTTGATCGTGAACGCCCGAACCATAGCGGCGGGGACTGACAACGCCGTTGCATGGCGTCGGGCTCTGCTCGACATCCCGGATTGAGGTGGCCGGGCCAGGCCGGGCCGTACCCGGTGGCAGCCGCCGTCGGGTACGGCCCGGTGTCGCCAGGAAGACGATCGCCGGCAGAGATTCACGGTCACCGCGCCGGCGTCGGCCACCGCCTTGCGGACGTATCACCTGGGATTGGAGTTCGGTGTCTGAGAGGCGATCTGACGGTCGTTGCCGACCACGCAGGGGATCTTGAGGCTGCCAGTGGTCCGTGGCAGGCTCATGCCGCATGATCGATGACTTCGCGAAGGACAGCCTGCACGCGAGGCTGCGGCGCGACCGCGAGGCGCTGCTATGGAAACTCGACGGTCTGTCCGCATACGACGTCCGCCGGCCTCTGACCACTTCCGGGACCAACCTCCTCGGCCTGGTCAAGCACCTGGCCTGTGTCGAGGCCAGATACTTCGGCGAGGTCTTCGACCGGCCGTCCCCGGAACCGCTGCCGCCGTGGCAGGACCATGACGGTAGCGATCACTGGGCATCCAGGGACGAGACGCGCGATCAGATCATCGAGTTCTACCGACGCGCGTGGGAACACTCCGACGCGACGATCAACGCCCTTGCCCTCGACGCCCCCGGCCATGTGCCGTGGTGGCCGGAGCCTCACTCCCACACGAATCTGTTCGCCGTCCTGGTGCACGTCCTCGGCGAGACCAACCGGCATGCCGGGCACGCCGACATCCTGCGCGAAGGCCTCGACGGCCGGACCGGGATGCGCCCGGAACACGAGATGCCGATCGACGAGGATGCCCGCATCGCCTACTGCGCCAAGATCGAGCAGGCCGCCAGATCGGCCGTATCAGCCAAGGCGGGAGGCCGTCCTGCGTGAGGTGTCGTCCGTGCGGATGTTGCCGGGCCGCGAGCGCTGATCAGCGGCTGGGTGTTGGGCGGCATCTGCCGTCGACGTTCGCCACGCGGGCCGGCCTATGGAGGCGGTTGCACCGGGCGCTGCTGGATGAACCAGGGCTTGGGGCGAAGTGACTCGACCTTGGCGATCCTCGGTGCGTTTCTCGTTCGCTCCGAAAGGGCGGATCACTACTCGGGGCCGTACCCGGGCGTGTGCGTATCCGTCCCGACGTCCTGCCGGACGCGCTCTCGGGCATTCCACTGGCGTCGCCGCCAGCTTGGAGTGCGGATGGAAGTGCCCTTCCACGTGGGTGGGTTGAACCGGGCCGCGGCGGCTGATGGGTGTCGTCCGCGGATGATGTCGAAGTGGCCGTGGCTCGCTTCGAGCGCGCGACTGGGCGCGTCGGCGCTGTGTTGCTGAAGGCGGACGCCGATCAGCCGCGTATCGACGGCGCAGTCGAAGCGATGTCCCGAGCACCGGTTCCGGCCCCGCAGGTTCTGTGGCGGGAGCCGTCCGTGCCGGCGATCGCCGTACTTTCGGACGTGGCGTTCGGGCGCCTCGGTGGGGCCTCGTACGGGGCATCGGAGGCGTGGGTCGCGGCGGGTACGGCCATCCGCATGCAGCGCGATGTGCCGTCGTTCACATGGCCCGGTCGGGCCGGGCGGAGGATCGCCGACTCCGGCGTTCACTCCCGGCGACCTGCAGGTCGCGCACTTCTTCGTGGACGGTGACGCGGTCACAGGCACCTCCAGCCGTACGAGCCAGTGCTCGGAGTCCCCTTCCCCTTTGGTCGGCTGCTGCCAGCGCAGACGGCCGAGTCGACATGCGCCGTGTGCGCCGTGTCGGGGTTGCGGGGCAGATCGTCCCTCGCTCAACCGGAGCCGGCGTGGAATCATCGAGTATGACCGAGCCGATCAGCGACTATGGCCGCGCCCTCCGGCGTGAGACCGAGCGGGTCGTCAATGAGATCGCCCAGGAATACCGCACCTTGGACGCAGGCGTGAGCTGGTTCTCCGCCCTCACCCCGGCACGCAAACACGCAGTGCTGGTGGAGGTCGCCGGCTATGCGATGCAGGCGCACATCACAGCGGCGGACGGCCGTGCGGGGGTGGCGCGTTCTGGCGTGAAGCCGACGATCAATCCTGCCGTGATGATCTGCCTGGACCCGCCCCGTTACCGGTTCGCCAACCTGCCCCCTGCAGAACACGTCAAGGCGTTTCGCGTCCTCGTTTCTGTATTCGCCGTTGCCGACACTCGCCGCCGCGAGACCTCCTGCAGGGGCGTATGCAGACATGCATGGCACAACCTCCCGGCAACTGCTGAGTAGCAGGGTTGCCCTGGATCATCCGTTCCGCGCGATGCTCTCGGCACCCGACCGTTCCCCGGTGTCAGCCGGTGGCGGGAAGGGCTGACTTGGGTGCTGGGGGTCTGTTGGCCGCCGCGCGGGTGGGCGCTTGCGGGTGCGGTGGGTGCCGGTGAGGGCGAGGGTGGCGGTGAGGGCCGCGGAGGTGAGGAGTTGGGGGCGGGTCGCCGGGGAGAGGGCCATCAGGAGCATGAGGGCGGCTATCGCGCCGATCACCGCTCGGGTGGTCGCCGGGAAGCCGCGGGTACGGAGCACCAGGCGGCCGGTTCGTTCCAGGGAGCGGCGCAGCACGAGGTGGGAGCAGGCCAGGGCCAGCCACATGAACAGCATCGCCGCGCCCATCGCCTTGGCCAGCAGGGGGAGCGTCGTGCCCGGGGCCACCGCCTCCGGGACGACCGCGGCGAAGCCGACGGCCGAGGCGGCGGCCACCGCGCGGGCCGGTACCCGGCGCCCGGTCCGGCGGGTCAGCGCCCGGGGTGCCTCGCCGCGTTCGGCGAGCGAGTGCAGCATGCGCGAGGTGCCGTACAGGTTGGCGTTGAGGGCGGAGAGCAGGGCCACGAGGATCACCGCCTGGGTGATGACGTCCGCGTGCGGGATGCCGAGCCGGACGAGCGCGGCGACGTACGGACTCTCGTCGGGCCGCGCCGACCGCCAGGGCAGGAGCAGGACGAGGACGAGTACTGAGCCGAGGTAGAACAGGGCGATCCGCCAGATCGCGGTGCGGACGGCGGTGCGGATGCTGCGGCCGGGGTCGTGCGACTCGGCCGCCGCCATGCCGATGACCTCCATGCCGCCGAAGGCGAAGACCACGCCCAGGAGCGCCGTCACGACGCCGGACAAGCCGTGCGGGGCGAACCCGCCGTCACCGTCGCCGGTGAGGTGCGCCAGGCCGGGTGAAGGGGTGCCGGGGAGCAGTCCCAGGAGGGCCGCGGCGCCGAGGGCGATGAAGGCGAGGACGGCCAGAACCTTCAGCGAGGCGAACCAGAACTCGGCCTCGCCGAAGGTCCGGACATCCGTCATGTTCACGATGGTGAAGATCGTCATCGCGGTGAGGGTGAAGGCCCAGGAGGGTATGGCCGGCCACCAGGCGTGCAGGATCGCGGCGCCCGCCAGGGCCTCCACCGCGATGGCGACCGCGGTGACCCACGTGTACAGCCAGCCGGTCGTGAAGCCGGCCCACGGGCCCAGCGCCCGGTGCGCGTAGACCGAGAAGGAGCCCGACTCGGGCATCGCTGCAGCCAGTTCGCCCAGCATGCGCATGACGGCGAGGGCGAGCGCGGCCGCCAGCAGGTACGCGACGAGGACCGCGGGGCCGGCCGCCGCGAGTCCGGCCCCGGTGCCGACGAACAGACCGGCGCCTATCACGCCTCCGAGGGCGAGCATCGCCAAGTGGCGGGAGCGGAGCGCTGCTTGGGCGGTGCGGGCGGGCGGTGGCGTCACGGATTTCCCTTGTGCAAGCGGTTCGTGGGCGGGGGATGCGGTTGACCAGTGTGGCGCAATCTGTGTTAGAAAAGCTATCAGCGTTTACAAGGCGCGCTAGCGTTTAGGCAGCAACGAGATTCGCACTACCGTGCGAAGGGGGAAGTCCATGCCTGCACCTTCCATCACCCATGCCCGCGGCACGACCGCGGACCGCGCGCCCGCCGACCTGCGGAACGTCATGCGGCGCTATCCCACCGGAGTGACCGTCCTCAGCAGCGGCACCGCGGAGACCGCGGTGGCCATGACCGTCAACGCGTTCACCTCGGTCTCGCTCGACCCGCCGCGCGTCCTGGTCTCCGTCATGAAGACCGCCCGCGCCCACCCCGTCATCACCGCCAGCGGCCGGCTCGGCATCCACCTGCTCGCCGCCCACCAGGGCGACGTGGCCCGCCTGTTCGCCTCCCGCGAGAAGCCCACCGGGCACACCCTGGGCGCCTACCTCGACCGCTCGGCCGAAGGGCACGACGTCCTGCCCGGCGCGCTCGCCTCCCTCGCCTGCGAGGTCGAGGACACGTACTCCGGCGGAGACCACAGTCTCTTCCTGGCCCGCGTCCTGCACACCACGTGCGCGGACGAGCCGCAGGACGCCCTGGTCTTTCACCAGGGGCGCTTCACCTCCGCCCCCGCGGACGCGCGTTGAGCCCGGAAGCGGCGGAAGCGGCGGAAGCGGCGGGCGCGGCGGGTCCGCACGCCGCTGCCGGTGCTGATGCCGGTGCCGGTGCCGCTGCCGTGAGCGCGACTCCTGCCGCCCTGGTCGCCGTGCGCGGTGCCATCGCCGTGGACGCCGACACCGCACAGGCCCTCGGCCGCGCCACCCAGGACCTCCTCGCCGCGCTGCTGGCCGCGAACCGGCTCGAACGGGACGACCTCGTCAGCCTGATGTTCACGCAGACTCCGGACCTCACCGCCACCAACCCGGCGCTCGCCCTGCACGAGGCGGGCTGGGACGTGCCCGCGCTCTGCGCGCAGGACGCCGCCTTCGCGGGGGCGCCCGCCCGCACCCTGCGGGTCCTGGCGCACCTCCGCTGGGACCGGCCCGGCCGGCCCCGCCCCGCCTACCTCGCCGGCGCGGCACCCACCCGCCCCGGCGCCTGAGCCGGGGCCGCGTACTCGGACCTGACAAAGTCCGGCCCGGACGCCGACCCGATCTTCTGATCCCGGCGCCTCGATCGCCGACCGACCGACCGACCCGATGCCGAGCCCGAGCCCGCATCCCGGCGGCCGGGACGGGCGCTCGGCCGGCCGACTCTGTCCGGCGGCCCGGTTCGCCTCCGGGCCGGCCCACCGTTCCCTTTCCTTGACCCTCCACTCCACGCCTCGACGCGTACGCACCTTCCGAGGATTCGTCATGCCCGAAACCGCCACCACCACCCACCACGAACACCCCACCACCGCCCCACTCACTCCCGACGCCGCGGCCGGCACGGCTCTCGGCTCGGTGCTCGACGCCGTCGCCGCCGTCCTCGGTCCCGAGCACGTGATCCGCCTCGACGGCGGGGCCCCCGGACCGCTGCCGGCCGAGGCCAACGTCTCCGCGTTCGCCGCCCGCCCGCTGCACGCCGTCCTGCGCCCCGGCAGCACCGAGGACGTACGGCACGTCGTCCGCGCCTTCGACGCGTACGGCGGCACCCGCGCCGGGCTGCCCGGCCTCCACGCCGTGTCCACCGGCCGCAACTGGGGCCTCGGGTCCAAGGAGCCGGCCGCCGGACCCGTGGTCCGCCTCGAACTCGACCGGCTCGACGCCGTCCGCGCCCTCGACACCGGCGCCGGGTACGCCGTCGTCGAACCCGGCGTCACCCAGGCCGCCCTCGCCGCCCGGCTCGTCGGCACCGACCGCATGCTCAACGTCACCGCCTCCTCCGGCCACACCTCCCTCGTCGGGAACCTCGTCGACCGGGGCGTGGGCCTGCGCCGCCAGCGCACCGAGGACCTGCTCGGCCTGGAGGCCGTGCTCCCCGACGGCCGTGTCGTCCGCACCGGCTGGTGGCCCGGCACCACCGCGGGCGCCGCCGCCAACCCGTACGGCCTGGGACCCAGCACCCTGCACCTGTTCACGCAGTCCCCGCTGGCCGTCGTCACCGCCGCCGTGGTCCGGCTGCTGCCGCGTCCCGAGGCGCAGCGCGTGGTCCGGCTCTCCTTCGGCCGGGAGCGGCTGCCCGAGGCCGTCGACCTGATCCGCCGCTGGCGCGCCGGGAACGTGGTCTCCGGCGTGGTGAAGATCTACGACACCGCCTCGACCGCCACGTACGGCGGCGAGCGCGGCCACGGCTACCTCGCCCACCTGTGCGTGGACGCCACCGCCGGCACCCTCGACGCCCTGGTCGGCGCGCTGGTCGAAGAGGCCCGCGCCACCGGCCTGTTCGACCGGATCGCGGCCGGCGAGGAGCCCGCCGCCGACGACACCGTCTCCAAGGTCGTCCAGGCCGCCTACGCGGGCTCGGTCGCGTTCAACGAGGACATGCTCGCCTCCGCCACCGGCACCCGCGCCGACCTCGTCGACACCGAGGGCAACGGCTGGCTGTTCTTCCTGCCGCTGATCCCCTTCACCGGCCCCGACACCTCCCGCGCCCTGGCCCTCCTCGACACCATCCACGCCGAGACCGGCATCCGGCCCGGCGCCACCGTCAACGCCCTCGACGCCGACGTCATCGACCTGGTCGTCTCCTTCCCCTTCGACCGGGCCACCCAGGCCGAGGCCGCGCACCGCGCGCTCGACCGGGCGTACGCGCTCTTCGCCGACGCCGGCTGGGCGCCGTACCGGCTGGACTCCGCGCACGGCGGCTGGGGCCGCACCCACGCCCCGGACGCCGCCCACGCGGGCCTGGTCGGCGACATCGCCGCCCTCGTCGACCCGCACCGCACCCTCGCGCCCGGCCGCTACCTCTGACCACCCCACCGATCCTCGAAGGACCGCCATGACCACGACCACCGACGCCGCTGCCGCCACCGACGCCGCTGCCGCCACCGACGCCGCTGCCGCCACCGACGCCGCTGCCGCCATCGCGCCCGCCCCCGCCGACCGCGCGCACGTCCCCGACACCGCCGAGGCGATCCTCGCGCACGCCCGCACCCTCGTCCCGCTGCTGCGCGAGGCCGGTCCCCGCATCGAGGCCAACCGCACCCTGCCCGACGACATCGTCGCCCTGCTGCGCGACGGCGGCGTCTTCCGCGCCGCCATGCCCAAGACCTGGGGCGGCCCCGAACTCACCTCCATGCAGCAGTGCGAGCTGATCGAGACGCTCGCCACCGGCGACGCCTCCACCGCCTGGTGCGCCATGATCGGCATGGACTCCGGCATCTACTCCGGCTATCTCGACGACGACGTGGCCCGCGCGATGTACCCCTCGCTCGACCTGGCCAACTCCGGCTGGATCTACCCGCAGGGCCGCGCCGTGCGCACCGAGGGCGGCTACCGGCTCACCGGGCGCTGGAAGTTCGGCTCCGGCTCCGCCCACTGCGACTGGCTCGGCGCCGGCTGCCTGATCGTGGACGAGGACGGCAACCCGGAGCCCGACCCGGTCTCCGGCGAGCCCACCCACTGGCGGGTGCTGATCTCGCGGCCCGACGCCTACACGTTCCACGACACCTGGCACACCACCGGCCTCGCCGGCTCGGGCAGCCAGGACTACTCCTGCGAGGACCTGTTCGTCCCCGAGGAGCGCTCCTTCAGCTTCTCCGACCCGCGCCGCACCGGCCCCCTGCACTCCAGCCCCGACGCGATCCTGCGCAAGATGTCCGGCATCCCCCTCGGCGTGGCCCGCGCCGCGCTCGACCACGTACGGGCCATGGCCGCGCACCGCACCGACCGCGAGACCGGCACCCCCTGGGCGCAGGACCACCGCGTGCAGAGCACCATCGCCCGGCTGGAGGGCGAACTCCTCGCCGCCCGCTCGGGCGTGTACGCCAGCCTCACCCGGCAGTGGGACGCGCTGGCCGGCGGCACCGAGCTCACCGACGACGCCCGCGTCGCCACCGCCATCGCCCGCCGGCACGCCTTCCGTACCGCCCGCGACATCGTCCAGACCCTCTTCGACCTCGTCGGCGGCTCCTCCGTCTACAAGCCGTCGCCGCTGGACCGCTGGCTGCGCGACGCCTGGACCATGAACCAGCACGCCGTCGCCCAGGACTCGATCCTCCAGCTCACCGGCAACGTGCTGCTCGGCGGCAAGTCGACCAGCCCCTTCTTCTAGACGACCGCCCGACGGACGTCGCAGAGACAGGTCGACGAGAAGAACTGGTCGATGAGAAAGGTGTTACGACCTATGGCGCCCACCGCCCCCACCGCCCGCACCGCCCCGGCATCCACCGCTTCCCCGGCCCCGCAGGACCCCGCGGACCGGATACGCGTCGTGCTGTTCTCGGAGGTCAACTCCAAGCTCGGCTCGCCGTTCCTGAGCATGCTCCACGGCCATCCGCAGGTCGATCTCGCCGCGGTGGTCACCTCCCCGCACGGCAAGCGCTGTTCGTACTTCACCGACGACCCGGAGCAGGTCGATCTGGTCACCCAGGGCGCCGCGCTCGGCGTGCCGGTCCTGAGACCGTCGTCGGTCAACCTGCCGTCGTTCGTGGACGAGTTGGAGGGGTACGGCGCCGACTACTTCCTCGTCGCCAACTTCCAGCAGATCCTGCGCGAGCGCCTGCTGTCGGTGCCCCGGGTCACGGCGGTCAACTTCCATCCGTCCCCGCTGCCCGCCTTCGCCGGCCTGTCGCCCTTCTACTGGATGATCCGCGAGGGCGCGACCGAGTCCGCGGTCTCCGCCATCGAGATGGCACCCGTCCTCGACAGCGGCGACCTGATCATGCAGCACGAGGTGCCGCTGACCGGCGACGAGACCGCCATCGACCTGCGCACCGCCCAGGAGCGGGCCAACGTCCTGATGCTCCTGGAGCTCATCCCGCAGCTCGTCGACCGCAGTTACCGGCCGATCCCGCAGGACCCGTCCCGGCGCTCGTACTTCGGCCGCCCCACGGACGCCGACCTGCGCCTGGACTTCCGGCTGCCGGCAGCCGTCGTGGCGCGGCACGTCCGGGCCGGCTACCGCTCGCCCGGTGCCTGGACGGCGGACGAGGCGGGCCGCCGCGTGCGGATCCTGTCCGTCGACCCCGCGCCCGCGGGCGCGCCGGAGCAGGCACCGGTGCCGGGCCTCGTCGTGCACGGCGCGGCGGGCCGGGTGTTCGCGGGCTGCGCGGACGGCTGGCTGGAGGTGCGCACCACCGAGAGCGACGGCCGGGAGACCCCTGCCGCCGCCACCGGGCAACTGCCGGACGGTACGCGCCTGGTCGCCCCGCCCACGCCCGCTCCGGCCCCGACGGCACCCTCCGATCCCGCTACCACCGAAGCCCGCACCGAAACCCCCGACCAAGCCCGCACCGAAGCCCCCGCCCCCGTCCCCCTCCCCGTCCCCTGAGGTCCGTACCCATGTCACTGAACGAACAGCTCCACGGCGAACACCCGCCGACCGTCGGCAAGGTGCTGCACATCCCCGCCGGCCAGGGTCCTTCCGTCTGGCTCAACGGCGACGTCTACACCGTCAAGGTCGACACCGCGCAGTCCGGCGGCACCATCACGCTGCTGGAGGCGTCCGTCCCGCCCGGCGGCGGGCCGCCCGCCCACGACCACCGCAACGAGGACGAGGCCTTCTATCTCCTCGAAGGCGAGCTGGAGTTCTACGCCGACGGGCAGACGTACGACGTGCGGGCCGGCGACTTCGTCTTCGTCCCCAAGGGCACCGTGCACCGCTTCCGCAACAAGGGCCTGCACCCCGCCAAGCAGTTGCTGATCTTCACCCCGAGCGGTTTCGAGGAGTTCTTCCTCCAGGCCGGCGTCGAGGCCCGTCCCGGTGAGCCGATCCCGGTCTTCGACCCGGCCGACAACCCCCGGGCCAAGGAGATCGCCGCATCGCTCGGCTCGTACCAGATCGCCGAGTCGCCCGCCCGCGGCGCGAACGGGGCGTGAGCGTCGTGCCCTTCGCCATCTACGTCCTGGGTCTGGGCATCTTCACCATGGTCACCAGCGAGTTCCTGGTGGCCGGGCTCATGCCCCAGCTCTCCGAGGACCTGGGCGCCGGTATCCCGCAGATCGGCTACCTGGTCTCCGTCTACGCCGCGGCCATGGCCCTCGGCGGCCCCCTGCTGACCGCCCTGCTGCTGAGGCTGCGTCAGAAGAACGCCCTGATCCTGCTGTACGTCGTCTTCCTCGCCGGCCAGGCGCTCGGCGCCCTCGCCACGGGCTACGGTCTGATGGTCGCCGCCCGGCTCGTGACCGGCGCCGCCTCCGGCGCGTTCTTCGGCGTCGCGCTCGCCGTGTGCGTCCGCGTCACCGGGCCCGAGGTGCGCGGCCGGGCCACCTCCATCGTGCTCGGCGGTCTGATGGTCGGCACCGTCCTCGGCCTTCCGCTGTCGCAGCTCGCGGGGGAGCGGTACGGCTGGCGGTTCGCGTTCTGGGCGGTGGCCGCGCTGGCCGCGCTCGCCCTGGCGGTCACCTGCGGCGCGGTCCCGGCCCTGCCGAAGGAGGAGGCCGGCGGCGACGGCGGCTCCGTACGGGCCGAACTGGGCGCCTTCCGTAACGCCCGGCTGTGGGCCGCGTTCGCCACCAGCATGCTGATCATCGGCGCCACCTTCGCCGCCTTCTCGTACTTCGTGCCGATCCTCACCGACGTCACCGGCTTCGCCGCCGGCACCGTGCCCCTGTTGCTGGTGCTCTACGGCGCCGCCACCGTCCTCGGCAACGCCGTGGTGGGCCGGCTCGCCGACCGCCACACCATGGCGGTGCTCGGCACCGGTCTGGCGCTCAACACCGTGTTCCTGACGGTGTTCGCGCTCGGCGCGGGCAACCCGGCGACGGCGCTCGCCGCGATGACCGGCATCGGTCTGGTCGGCGTGACGATGAACCCGGCGATGGTGACCCGCGTCATGCGCACGGCCAACGACCGCCCGCTGGTCAACACCGTCCACACCTCCTTCATCACCCTCGGCGTGGTGGTCGGGTCCTGGGTCGGCGGCATCGGCGTCGCGCACTGGGGCCTGCGCGCCCCGCTGTGGACGGGCGCGGCCATGGCGGTCCTCGGACTGCTGACGCTGCTGCCCGAAGCGCTGCGCCGGACCGCGCGGTCAGCCCCCTCCGAGGCGTCCGCCTCCTCCGACCCGTCCTCCGACGCCTCCTCCGACGCCTCCTCCGCCGCCCCGTCCGCGCCGCCCTCCGCCGCGGACCCCTCGCTCCCGACCACCGAAAGGCCGACCCGTGTCTGACTCCACCCCGCCGTCCTCCGCCCCCGCGCCGGGGGACCGGGTCGCCCTGGTGACCGGCGCCAGCCGCGGCATCGGCGCCGGCATCGCCCGCAGGCTGGCCGCCGACGGGATCCGGGTGGCGCTCACGTACACCCGGGGCGCCGAGGCCGCCGACGAGGTGGTCGCCGCGATCGAGCGCGCGGGCGGCACGGCCCTGGCGATCCGGGCGGACGCCGCCGGGCACGAAGGTCCGGTCGCCGCCGTGGAGGCGGCGGTCGCGCACTTCGGCCGGCTCGACATCCTGGTGAACAACGCCGGGTACATGGACCTGAGCGGGGCCGAACTGACCGACGTACCCGCCGAGGTGGTCGACCGGACGCTGCACGTCAATGTGCGCGGCGCGCTGCTCACGGCGCAGGCCGCGGCCCGGCACCTGCCCGACGGCGGCCGGATCGTGAACATCGGCTCGTGCCTCGGTGAGCGCGTGCCGGGCGCCGGGATGACCCCGTACGCCGTGAGCAAGGCCGCGATCCTGGGCCTCACCCGCGGGCTGGCGCGGGACCTGGGTCCGCGCGGGATCACCGTCAACCAGGTCAGCCCGGGTCCGGTCGACACCGACATGAACCCGGCCGACGGGCCGACGGCCGGCTTCCAGCGGGCCGGCACCGCGCTGGGCCGGTACGGCGCTCCGTCCGACATCGCCGAGGCGGTCGCCTATCTCGTCTCGCCCGGCGCCGCGTTCGTCACCGGCGCCACCCTCGCGGTGGACGGCGGCACCACCGCCTGACGTGCGCGACACAGGAGCCGGGCCGTCGGCGGACGACCCGGCTCCGACGGCCCGGCTGGGGGAGGACCCTCACCGATTTCGTACGCGCCGCACAATGCTTTCGGATTCCCGGCGGTCATTGCGAGGCGCGTGACACCCTGCGGGCGTAATTCGCAGGAAATCACTCGCTGAGACCCAGCATTTCGATGATCGCCTCGACTTCGCGGCGATACACCTCGGACGGGTCGACGATCTGCTGGCCGAGGTGGCCGAACACCTCCAGCATCACCGGGCCGTACATCCGCCCCCAGATCCGCAGCGTCAGCCCGAGCGCCTGCGGCGGCAGGTGCGGGAACTGCTCGCGGGCCGGGGAGGCCAGCGACTCCTTGAAGTCGGACCACTCGGCCTCGTCCTCGCGCAGTGCCGCCGGTACGTGGTCCCAGGCGCCGGCGACCACGTCCAGCAGCGCCATACAGCAGCGTCGCGCCGCCCGGGTGACCTCCTCCGGCGGGCTGAAGCCGGGCAGGCCGTCGCCGTAGATGAGCCGGAACGCCGCCGGGTTCGCGACCGACCAGGTGCGGAACGTGTCGCAGACCGCGCGCACGCGTCCGGCCGCCTCCTCGGGCGGGAGCGCGGCCAGGGCGGCCTCGTGGGAGTCGGCCAGCTCGTTGTACGCGTCCGCCGCGAGGGTGCAGATCAGCTGGTCGCGGGTGTCGAAGTAGCCGTACAGCGCCGCCGCCGTCATGCCCAGCTCACGGGCGATGCCCCGCAGCGTGATGCCCGAAGGGCCCGACTCCGCCAGCGCCTTCAGGGCGGCTTCCTTGATCTCCGCGATCGTCTGCTGGCGGAGCCGCGCGCGACGGGTGGGCTTCGTTTCCATGCTGCTGTCCTCCTGGTCGGGGGCAGAACTATACGGTGTTTGGTTCGCAGCGTACCCCTGGTACAGTAAACGCCGTTAATAAAGTGATTGCCGATTGGGCGCGCTTTTTCCGCCCTCCGCCATTACGTCCCGCCTTTGCCCCGCCTTTGCCGTCCGGCGGAAGCCCGAAGACATCCCACGCGCCACCCGTTCCTCCCCACCCCCGCCTGCCGCGCCGCGATCCCGGTTACCGTGGTTCCGTCGTCGCCGCGGGGAGCGGAGGCGCGGCGGGGACCACGGGCGGAGGGGGTTTTCTGCATGGGGGGTCGGGCGCGCACGCGCTGGTGGCGCACGGGCGGCGTGCTGGGCGTGCTGCTGGTGTGCGCCGGGGCCGTCGGACTGTTCCGCTCGCTGCCGAAGGGGGACGTGGACCCGTTCGGCGCGCTGATGGGAGGGCTGGGCGCCCTCCTCGGCGGCCTGGGGCTCGCGTTCGCCGTCCGCCAGTACCTGCGGGAGCGGGAGAGCGGCGCGGCAGGCGCGCTCGCCAAGGCCGTCCGCGCCCACGAGCGGAGCCAGTACGACAACGTCCTCGGCCCGAGCCGGGTGGTCATGCCGGTCCGGCTCCGCTTCACGCCGCCACCGGGAGCCGCGGACGGCGGGCCGGGGGCCGTCTCCGAGACGGAGTGGGAACGCGTCGCGGACCTCTACCTGGCGCTGCCGGCGGGCGGCGGCCGGCGGCTCGCGGTCACCGGCGGATCGGGCAGCGGCAAGTCGCTGCTCGCCAAGGCCCTCACCCTGGAACTGGCGGCCCGGCACGCGGAGGGCGCGTGCGGAGTCCCCGTCCTGCTGCCGCTGTCCTCGTGGACCGGTCCGCCGGAAGGGGCGGATCCGGCGGACGAGGCGTTTCACCGGGCGTTCCGGAGCTGGCTCGTGGAGCAGGTCGCGGGCGTCTACACGCGGTCCCCGCGGCTCGTGGAGCAGGTGATCGACGACGCGGTCCTCGTCCTCGACGGCCTCGACGAGCTGGACGGCCGGGACGAGACCGCCCGTCCCCGCGCGCGGGCGCTGCTCGCGTACCTCCGCGTCAACCGGCGGCGGCCGGGGAACGTGATCCTCACCTGCCGGACGCACGTGTACGAGCGCTTCGGGGCACCGGTTCCGTTCGCCGGCGCGGCCCGGGCCGAACTCCTCGACATACCGGGCGAGATGGCGCAGGCGTACCTCCTGCGGCACAGCGCCTGGCTGGACGGGGGGAGCACCGAACGGTGGGACCCCCTGCTGGAGGACATCCGTACGGCCCCCGACGGGCCGCTGGCCCGGGAACTGCGCACCCCCTGGCGCCTGACGGTCGTCGCGCAGGCCTACCACGCCCGTGGGGACGACGTACCGGACGACAGCGGCGATCCCGCCGACCTCGTGTCCCGGTGGGGCCACCGGGCCCTGCTGCGGCGCTTCGCGGCGGAGTACGCCGACCGCCCCTGGTGGCCCGCGGAATGGGACCGGGCGCCGCTCGGGGAACGGCTGCGCGCGGCCGTCGACTCCCCGGTCGCCGAGGACATGCGGGCGGAGGCCGAGGAGTACCTGATGGCGCTGTACCTCCCCGCCGCGCTGGCCGCGCACCCCCGACCGCGCCGCCGTCACGACGCCGCGCGGGTCCACTCCTGGCTCGCCCTGCTGGCCACGCACCGGGAGACCGACCCGTACCTCCTCGCGGGCCGGCCGCCGTCCCTCCCCGCACTCTCCGCCAGCCGCGCCGACCTGACGCCGCACCGCCTGTGGCCGCTGGGCGGCCGCCGCCTGGTGCGCGGGGCGGACGCGGCGCTGGCGACCGCCGTCGCCCTGCTCGTCACCGGGCTCGCGCTCGGCACCGTCGGACTGAGCGCGGACCTGATGCTGTGCGGACTGCTCATGCTCTCCACCGCGCTCGCCGCGGCGGAGGCGTGGCGGCACGACCTGCTCACCGGCGGGATCGAGCACGTCAGCGCGCCCCGGCGGGTGCTGGGCATCCCGTTCCGCCACCTCACGCGGGCCAACCGGCTGCTGCTCGGGGCGTGGGCCGGCGGCGGGTACGGGCTGGCGGTGGGATACCGCCTCGTCGGCGTCGAGGTGACCGGGCTTGCCGACGTCCCCGGGGCGCTGTGGGGAGCGATGATCGCGGGGGCCGTGCTCGGCATGCCCCTCACGAGCCTCTCGTCCGTCGAGACCTGGAGCACCGTCCGGGGCGCCGCGCACGGCAGGCGGCACCGTGTCTTCCTCGTGTGCGCGGCCGCGCGCCGGCGCCTCCCCCTCCGCCTCGGACGCTTCCTGACCTGGGCGCACGAGGGCGGCCTGCTGCGGGTGGACGGCACGTCGTTCCGCTTCCGGCACGACGAGTTCGAGCAGTACCTGTGGCGGCGGTACTGGCGTCCGCGCCTCGTCCCGGCGGCGGTCGACACCGCGGAACGGACGCTCCTGGACGGCGACCACGCGCCGGACCCGCGGACGGCGGCCCACCGCATACGGCAGGGGGTCCGCGGGCTGGCGGAGCACCGCGGGAACCTGTCCCTGATCTGCCCGGACAGCGTCGTCCGCGCGGCCCGCGCGACCGAGGAGGAACTCGCGTCCTGGGCCGCGCGGCTCGACTCCGCCGCCGGTGAACCCGCGGTGGCCGAACAGCGCCGCGCGGCGGCACAAGCCGTCCACCGCTTCCGGGAGGCGGCCGAGAGCACCTGCTGACGCCGGCCCGCGTGCGGGGCGGGTGCCGGTGCGGGATCGGTGGCGCGGCTTAGGGGGAGGACGTCTCGGCCGGAGGCACGCGGAGGGCGAGGACGGCCACGTCGTCGTCGTTGTCGGAGGGACGGGCCTCCATCAAGGCGTCGATGAAGCTCTCCAGCGGGTCGCCGGCGTGACGCGCGGCGCGGCGGCGCAGCCGTTCCAGCCCGTCGTCGATGGGGTGGCTCGGGGACTCGATCAGCCCGTCGGTGTAGAGCACCAGGGTCGACCGGGGCGGCAGGACGCAGGTGGCGTCGGTGCGGCGGAGGCCCGTCTGGGCGCCGAGCAGGATGCCGTGCCCGTCGGACAGGTGGCGGCTCCGGCCGTCGGCGGTGACCAACAGGGGTGGAGGGTGGCCCGCGTTCGTCCAGTGCAGCTCCCACTGCCCGTCGGACCGGGGCTGGAGCCGGCCCAGGATCATCGTCGCCATGCCCACGTTGGTGATGTGGGGGAGGGACCGGTCGAAGCGGTCCACGATGACGTTCGGCGGTTCCTGCTGGGACCAGGCGTAGGCGCGCAGGATGTTGCGCAGCTGGGCCATGCCGGCCGCGGCGTCCAGATCGTGTCCGGCGACGTCGCCGATCACCAGGGCGAGTGACTGGTCGGGCAGACGGAACACGTCGTACCAGTCCCCGCCCACTTGGGAGGCGTAGGGGGCGGAGAGGTAGCGGGCGTTCATCTCCAGGCCGGGCACGCTCGGCAGCCGCGGCAGCAGGTGGCGTTGCATGGTGTCGGCGACCTTGCGCTGACGCTGGTAGAGCCGGGCGTTGTCCAGCGCCAGTCCGGCGCGGCGGGTGATGTCCTCCAGGAGCGGGATCTCGGAGGTCGTGAACGGCTCGGGGCGGCTGGACCGGCCCAGGGTCAGCGCGCCGAGAACCTCGCGCAGGCCCCGGATGGGGGCGATGACCGCGGAGTGCATCCCGGTGGCGTCGAAGAGCCGGCGCTGCTCGATGGCGATGTGGGTGTCGGGCGGCCCTTGGTAGGTCTGCGGGGTCGCCAGCGTGGACCCGGCGCCGCGCAGCGCCCGGGACAGCGGCAGCGGAGAGGTCTCGGGGACGGAGAGCAGGCTCCCCTGCAGATCCGGCCGGCGGATGATGCCCCCCTCGTCACCATGGGCGACGAGGGTGCGCTGGACATGGCCGCTCTCCGTGATCAGGTCGACCACCATCCAGTCGGCCAGCATGGGGATGACCAGCCTGACCAGCCGGTCCAGCGCCTCGTTGACGTCGAGGGTGGCCGTCAGCCGCGTGGTGGTCTCGGCCAGCAGGGCCAGCCGCTCCAGCTCGGGAAGCAGGCCCGTACGGAGGGTGGACGCCGGAAGGGGCACGGCGGCCGGGTCGTACGCGTGGAAGACCACCAGGGCCCCGGTCTCGTGGGCGGTGAAGCGCAACGGGCTCACCATCCAGGACGCGGTCAGCAGGGTGCCGTCGCCGCGCGCGAAGAAGTCCTGCTTCTCCTGGCGCGCCTGGCCGCTCATGAAGGCTTCGATGATCGAACACTGGGTGCGCGGCATGCGCATCCCGTTGGCGTCCCGGTGGAGGAGCTCGTGCGCGTCCTGCCCCAGAACCTCGTCCGCGCTCAGGCCGAGCAGCAGCTCGGCCTGCGCGTTCATGGCGACCAGAGCCCAGTCGGCGTCCACGGCGTAGGCCCCGGCGCCCAGCCGGTCCAGAGCCCCGCCCAGCAGCCGCTGCAGCGTGCCCCACCGCTCACGAGGGCTCACGGGCCCCGCCGTGTCCCGCATCCCGCACCTCCACGCTCCGGAACGGCCAGTGCGCCCGGTGCCCGGCCCCAGGCCGGACGGCGGGGCCGGCCACGGCACCGGCAGCCACGCGGGGACACGGCGCTGCCGCTGCTCAGGGACGGCTGAGTAACACAGGCACCGTACACGGTGGGCCCCGGCCACCACGTCCCGCGCCCACACGGCACCGGAAGCACGGCCGAGCCCCGGGGCAGGGCGGTGCGCCCACCCGGCACCGGCCGGAGGGCGGCGCGTCGGCGTCAGCGGGCCATGGTCTCGATCAGGTAGTAGGGGGCCGCCTCCGGCAGCGGCGTCGCCGACACCACGAACAGCCCCGCGCGGCGGCACACCTCCTCGAAGTCCCCGCGGGTACGTTCCCTCCCGCCCAGGTTCACCAGCATGTTGAGGTCGCTGAGGTACGTGATCCCGCCGTCCGCGGCGTGCGCGGCGGCGCCGGTGCCCACGACGTCGGGAAGCACCGGCTCCACGATCAGCACGCGGCCGCCGGGCGGCAGCGCCTCGCGGCAGTGGCCGAGGATCGTGACCGCCTGATCGTCCGACCAGTCGTGCAGGACGCTCTTGATCAGGTACAGGTCCGAGCCGCCCGGCACGGAGTGGAAGAAGTCGCCCGCGGCCAGGGAGCAGCGGTCCGCCACTCCGTGCCGGTCCAGCGTCTCCGGTGCCTGGGCCAGCCCCTCCTCGGTGTCGTGGAGGACGCCGAGGAGCGCCGGGTGCGCGGCGAGTACGCCGGCCAGGACGCTTCCGTCGCCGCCGCCGACGTCGGTGACCGACGTGAACCGGCCGAAGTCGTAGGCGTACGGCAGCACGGCGGCGGTCTCCCCGGAGGCCTGGCTCATCGCCGCGTTGAAGTCGGCGGACAGCTCGGGGTGCCGGCCGAGATGGCTGAAGAAGTCGGTGCCGAAGACGGCGTCGAACGCGACGCCACCGGTGCGGACGCTGCTGTCCAGGCCGTCCCAGGCCCGCACGATCGCCGGGTCGGTGAACATGCGGGCGAACGAGAGGAGCGAGTCGGGGCGGCCGGCACGGAGAAGGGCGCCGGCGGCGGTCACCGAGAACGTGTCGGATGCGTGCTCCTCCAGCAGGCCCAGTCCCGCCAGGGCGCGCAGCAGCCTCGTCATGGGCTGGTGCGCGGCTCCCGCGTCGGCGGCGACCTCGCCGGCCGGCCGTCCGCCGTCGCCGATCAGGTCGAAGACTCCGAGCCGCAACGCGGCGCGCAGGGTCTGCGAGGCCATGCTTCCGAAGGCGAGCCGGACGATCAGACCTCGGTCGTCCCTGGCCTCTTGGGCGGTGGAGGCGGCGGTGGCGGTCGTGGCGGTGTCCATGGTGGTCACGGATGACACTTCCTTCCTCGTCGGGAGGGATGAGATGACGGGGTTGTTCCGGGGCAGGGGTCAGAGGCCGGCCAGGGCAGTCGGGGTGCACCCGGCGAAGGCGAGGACGTCGCGGTGGAGGTGGGACTGGTCGGCGTATCCGTGCGCCAGGGCGACGTCCGCGGCGCTGCCGCCCGCGCGCAGGGCCCGGGCGGCCCGGTCGAAGCGGACGAGCATGGCGGCGCGCTTGGGCGTGAGGCCGACCTGGGCCGTGAACCGGGACCACAGCCGCTTGCGGCTCCACCCGCAGGACGCGGCGAGGTCGTCGACCCGTACCCGGCCGCCGTGCGCCACGATGGTGTCCCACACACCGGCGACCTCGGGCGTCATCGCCCGGCCCCGGGCGGCCCGGCGGGCGAGGAACTCGCTGACCAGCGTGAAACGTTCCTGCCACGTGGTGGCGGCGGCGACCCGTTCGCGGAGCTGCCGTTCCTGCCGCCCCCACAGGTCGTCCAGGCCGGCGACCGCCCCGTGCAGTTCGTGCGGCGGCACACCCAGCAGCGCGTAAGCGGTGCCGGGCGACAGGCACATCTCGACGCACTCGACGTCCCGGCCGTGGATCCGTGCCGGACCGGGCGACAACGACGCGACCAGGCCGGGATGAGCGCTCGGGCGCGCCGTGGGCCGTGGCGCGGTGCCCCCTTCGACCGTGAACGGGGCGTCTCCCAGGCCGATGACGACGACCACGGCCGGCTGGGGCAGCACCCGGAGGTCCAGCGGCCGGCCGACGCGGTCCCGGAATCCGGCCATCCGGACACCGGGAACGGCGGGCACGCCCGCGGGCCGCGCCACTTCCCACCCGCTGTCGGCCGCATGACCGCCGCCGGAACCCTGGTCCACGGCCAGGGCCGCGGCCACGGCCCGGGCCTCCGCATCCACGTCGTCGCTGTGCATGCCCTCCACCCTGACGGACCCGGCCCGCCCCGTCTTGGAAGAAAGTTCCCCGGGCCGATGCGCGGAGCGTCCACGGTCGCGCGAGGACCACGGAGGCCGAGGGCCGCGGACGTCCGAGGGGGCGTGCTGTACGCCGACGACCGTGCTGGCAGGGGGCGGTCTCGCCGTACGCGCTATGCTGCGAGAGCCCCGCGGGGGAAGTCCGGTCGAAGTCCGGCGCTGACCCGCAACGGTAGACGGAGCCCGACTCGTGGCGCCGTGAGCCCGATTACCCGCGGTGGTGAAGGCCCCTGTCGAATCGCCGTGGACTGCGAGAGGGTGCTGCGCAGGGCGCCCCGCGTCCCGGGCTGCTCCTTTGCTCCAGCAGGTGCACGGCCCGAGCGAAGGCGACCCGCCGGTGGTCACACCCCTGGAACGCACACCCGCGCCGCCCCTCCCCACGGCCCGCAGCGGAGCCGACTCCGCGCCGTCCCGGCGCGTGTCACTGCCGCTTCTCCTTCCGGTCCTCTCCGCCGGTCTCCTGCTCTCCGTCGTGTGCGGGGCGGGACTGGGGGCCTCGGGGCTGTCCTGGGGACAGGTGCTGCGCTTTCTGTGGGCCGGGCTGACCGGCGGAGCGATATCGGCGGACGAGGTCGCGGCCTACACCATCGTGTGGGAACTGCGCTTTCCGCGAGCCGTGCTGGCCGGGGTCGTCGGAGCCGGACTGGCGGCCATCGGAGTCGCCGTCCAGGCCATGGTCCGCAACGCCCTCGCCGACCCGTTCGTCCTCGGCATCTCCTCCGGCGCGGCCGTCGGCGCCAACGCCGTCCTCCTCTTCGGCGCCTTCGGTGCTCTCGGACTGTGGGCCCTGTCCACGGCGGCCTTCCTCTCCGCGCTCCTCGCCATGGCGCTGGTCTACGCGATCGCCCGCACCGCCGGCGGCCTGACCCCGCTTCGGCTGGTGCTGACGGGCACCGCGATGTACTACGGCTTCTCGGCCGTCACCGCGTTCATGGTGTTCGCGGCGGAACGCGGCGAGGCGGCCCGCTCCGCGATGATGTGGCTGCTCGGCAGCCTCGGCGGAGCCAGCTGGGCCTCCGTGCCGATCGCCGCGGGAGCCGTCCTCGCCGGTCTCGCCCACCTCATGGTGTCGGCGCGTCGCCTGAACGCGCTGGCGATGGGCGACGAGACCGCGGCCGCCCTGGGGGTGGACGCGGGGAGGCTGCGCAAGGAGCTGTTCCTGGTCTGCGCCGCCGTCACCGGCGCCGTGGTCGCGGTGAGCGGGGCGATCGGCTTCATCGGCCTCATGGTTCCGCACGCCGCGCGGATGCTGGTCGGCGCGGACCACCGCCGGCTGCTGCCCGTCGCGGCCCTCTCCGGAGCCGTACTGCTGATCTGGGTGGACATCCTGTCGCGGGTGGTGCTCGCGCCCGTCGAGCTGCCGGTGGGCGTGCTGACCGCCGTCATCGGCGTCCCGTGCTTCGTCCTGCTGATGCGCCGCCGCTCCTACACCTTCGGAGGCAAGTGATGCGGGTCGACATCGACGCCCTGACGGTCGAGATCGCCGGCGCGCGGCTGGTCGAGGAGGTCACCCTGTCCGCGGACGGCGGGCAGGTCGTCGGCCTCGTGGGGCCCAACGGCAGCGGCAAGTCCACCTTGCTGCGCTGCGTGTACCGCGCCCTGCGCCCCACGGCGGGCACGGTACGGCTCGGCGGTGAGGACCTGCACTCCCTCAGCGCGCGCGAAGGCGCCCGCCGGCTGTCCGCCCTGCCCCAAGAGGCGGTCACCGAGTTCGACTTCACGGTCGCCGAGGTCGTGGCGATGGGGCGGCTGCCGCACCAGGGGCCGGTGGCCCGGACGACCGACGAGGACCGCAAGGCGTGCGAGGCGGCGCTGCTTCGGGTCGGCGCCGGCCACCTCGCCGACCGCGGCTTCCTCACCCTCTCCGGCGGCGAGAAGCAACGGGTCCTGATCGCCCGGGCGCTCGCCCAGCAGCCCCGCGTCCTGGTTCTCGACGAGCCGACCAACCACCTCGACATCGCCCAGCAGCTGGAGGTCCTGGCCCTCGTGCGCGACTGGGGGTCCCCCAGGACGGAGCCCGGGGACGGCGTGACCGTGCTCACCGCACTGCACGACCTCAACCTCGCCGCGCTCCACTGCGACGTGCTCTACGTCATCCACAGGGGCCGGATCGTCGCCTCCGGCGCTCCGCACGAGGTGCTCACGCCCGCGCTGCTGGCCGAGGTCTTCGGCGTACGGGCCCACCGGGTGCCGCATCCCGAGACCGGCGCCGTGCAGCTGCTCTTCGACCGTCTTCCGTCCTCCCGTCCCGCTTCCTGAGGAGTCGTCGCCACCATGCCGAAGTCCGTACGCCCCGCCGCGCTCGCCCTCGCCGCCGCCCTGGTGCTCACCGGTTGCGGAGCGCAGGTCACCCCGGAGAACGGCGCGGGGGGTGGTGCCGAGGCCCGCGACGGGCACTACCCGGTCACCATCGAGAACTGCGGTCGGAAGAAGAGCTACGACAAGGCCCCGCAGCGCGTGGTCACCAATGACGTGGGGATCACCGAGATCATGTTCGCGCTCGGGCTCGAGGACCACATGGCGGGCTACGTGATGCCCGACGACAGGGGCGACCTCACGTCCGTCCCCTGGAAGGACGGCTACAGCAAGACCACGTGGCTCTCGAAGAAGACGATCAACAAGGAGCTGGTGCTCGACGCCCGCGCCGACCTGGTCTTCGCGGGCTGGAACTACGGCTTCAACGAAGGCGAGGGCTTCACCCCCGCCCAGCTGGAGAAGGTGGGCATCGACTCGTACCTGCTGAGCGAGTCGTGCCGCAACGGGCGGGAAAAGGCACGGGGGGTGATGCCGCCGCTCGAAGCGCTGTACACCGACCTGCGGAACCTGGGAAGGATCTTCGACGTCGAGGCACGCGCGGAAGCCCTCGTCGCCGGCTTCGAGAAGACGGTGGCCGACGCACAGGCCACGGCCCTGAAGGGCGCCGACCGTCCGCGCGTCTTCCTCTACGACGACGGGCAGGACAAGCCGCTGACGTCGGGCCGGTACGCCGGGCCGCACGACATCATCACCAAGGCGGGCGGGGACCACGTCATGAAGGACCTCGCAGACAGCTGGGCGACGGTCGGCTGGGAGACCGTCGTCGAGCGCGACCCCGAGGTGATCGTGATCAACGACTACGGTGACACCAGCGCGGAGCAGAAGCGCCGGTTCCTGAAGTCCTACCCGCCGCTCGCCGGCGTCTCGGCCGTGAAGAACGACCGGATCGTCGTCCTTGACTACGCCGAGCTGGTGGAGAGCCCGCGCAACCCCGCGGCCATCGCCTCGCTCGCCGCGGACCTGAGGCGTTTCGCCTCGTGACCTGACGAACGGCGACACCTCGGCGGCCGGAGCAGGCCGGCCTACGCGAAGAGGTGGCGGTCGGCCCGGCTCCAGGCGACGCGGCGGGCCAGGTCGTCGAGGTACCCGTCGGCGACCGACAGGAACCGCCGTGGAGGGCGCGGGAGTTCGGTGTTCACGTTCCTCCTTCGAGCGAGGCCCGGGTGTCGGGCCCGTACACACCCTCGGGATCCCCCGACAGACCGCGGTCGCGCTGGAGCTGCGCGACTCCGCGGCGGGTCGCCTTGTCGTAGGTTCCGGTGGTGGTGACGTAGGTGAAACCCTGGCCGAAGAGCAGCTGTTGCAGTCGTGTCACGTCGGGGCCGCTGTCGCCCATGCGGAGGGTGCGTGGTTCGGCAGGCGCCGGTGAACAGGTCGTGTTCCGGGGCGGACTCGGTGTCAGGCTTCCGTCTGTCCAGCCGGGTTCGTTGCCGGGGTCCTCGGCAGGGACGCGCGGTGGGGCGGCGGATACGGCGGGGGTTGGGGCGGATCCGGCGGGCTTCGGCGCGTCGGTGGACGGAGTCGCGCCGGAGGGTGTCCGGCCCGGTTCTCCGGGGACCGGGGCGGTGGCGCTCGGGGCCGTCTTCGCGGACGCGGCGACCGGTCCAGAGGCGGTGGGAAGGGCTGAGGGAGGCGCGGAGGCGGGGGCCGCGGGCACGTTCATGCTCGGCAGCGTGCGGCGTACCTGCGACTGTGCCGGGCCCGGCGGCGTATCGCCCCCCAGGACGTGCAGGGCGCCGCCCACGCAGAGGGCGGTCAGGACACCGGCCGCCGCCAGATACCGGCCGGGCCGGAAGCGGCGGCGGCGCCCACTGTGGGGTGCCGCGCGTCCGGCAGGGGGGCCGAATCCGTCGGGCCGCGTCGCCGAGGCGGCGTCGGGCCGGCTCGCCCCGGCGAGGTCTCCGGAAGAGGGAACGACGGAGGAAACCTCGTCGGGGCGATGGGGCATGCTGCGTTCTTTCGGAGCTGTGGAGCTGCGGAGCTGCGGATCGGCGGTCAGGCGCGGCTGTCGGCGCGGCGGCGGCGGACGACGACCAGGCCGGCGCCGGCGAGCAGCAGGACCGAGGCGGCGGCAGCGATCACGGTGACGTTCCCGCCGCCCGTCTCGGCCAGGTCACCCTCGGACCCGGCCGGGGCCGTGGCGGGGGACGAGGACGGCGACGGGGCTCCGGAGGACTCCTCGGACGGGGCCGGGCCGTCCGACACGGTGGCCGAGGCCGTCGGCGTGGCCGGGGCCGCCGAACCGGACGGTTCCGAGGAGGTGGTCGGGGACGCCGGAGCCGAGGTGGCCGGGGACGCCGGAGCCGAGGTGGTCGCGGCGGGGGCCGTGGTCGTCGGCGCGGACGTCGGCGTGGGCTCCTGCCCGGCGGGAGCGGACGTGGTCGCGGTGGGGGTCGGCTCGGCGGTGTCGGCGGTGCAGTCGCGGGTGCCGCCGTTCCACCAGCTGATGTTCTTCTCCTTGATGACCGGCCGGCCCGGCCCCTCGGGCAGGTCGCCGTGGACCAGGCCGTCCTCGGCGTCCTTCACCCCGTCGTACTTCACACTGCCGCGGTAGAGGTCGACCTGGGCGTAGCAGCCCGCGTCGGGGACGGCGATGTCGAGTGACCCGGTCTCGGCGCCCTTCACCGACACGGTGTCGAAGTCGTGGAAGACCTGCAGCCCGGAGGTGTTCCAGGTGGCCCCGTGGGTGCGGTAGGAGGCGAGGGAGACGGTGCAGCCGGCGCGGTCGCTGGCGGCCCGGACCTGGAGGTGCACCTTGCCGTCGGCGCCGGGCTTCAGCGACATGTCGTCCACCTTCACGGCGGCGGCCCACGCCTGACCGTCCAGGGAGAACTCGCAGTCGCCGCTCAGGTCCTGGGCCGGCACCGCGTCCTCGGCCGTGTACGCGCGGGCGCCGCGGCCCTCCCAGCCCTCGCCGCCCGGTGTCCCCTGGGCCCAGGCCGCCGTACCGCCACCGAGGGTCAGACACACGGCGGCCATGCCACCGACAACGGCGCGCCGCGCCGCAACTGCTGCAGACATACGTTCTTCCGCTCTTGAGCAGCCTTCAGCCGGCGCTGGTGCCGCTCACGGCATGGGCGCCGGCCGAAGGACGAAAGGAATCGGCCGGCGAAGACAGACGCGCCGACCGCCCTGATCGTCAAGCCCTCAACTATTGCCGTCAATGCTTTCACCGCTAACAAAATGATCTCGGACTCGGGACCGTTCCCGGCGGGCCGGAGCTCGCTCCGGCCCGTGCCCGCAGCGCAGTCGCCCGTGTGCTGAGGGTGCCACCCCGGCGAGGCGGCGGAACTTCATCGCAGGGGGAAGGCGTTGGCCAGAGTGGTGCGTGATGACACGTGGCCGACGACCGACGGCATGGCGGAAACCGGGGTGGCACGAGTGGCGATGTGGGATCGGCTCAAGGACCAGGCGAGCAGGACTCTCCAGCAGGCACAGGGGACGCGCGGCGGCGGCCCCGGCGGCCACGCGCCGTCGGGCGCGCGGCCCGGTGGTGGTGGTTCCCGGGCCGAGCTCGTGAGCGCGCTGAAGCTGCAGCTCACGTCGCTGAAGACGGAGCTGAAGAGCGGCGCCTTCCGGGACGCCAGCATGGCCATGTGCGCGCTGGTGGCCGCCGCCGACGGGCGGATCGACCCGGCCGAGCGCCGGCACGTCGAATCGCTCATCCTCACCAACGACGTCCTCCAGAACTTCCCCGCCGACCAGCTCCGCCAGCGGTTCCACCAGCACGTCGACCAGCTTTCGGCCGGCTTCGTCCTGGGCAAGGACGTGGTGCTCCAGGAGGTCCGCAAGGTGGCGAAAAAACCCGCCGAGGCGCGGGCCGTCATCCAGACCGGCATCGTGATCGCGGGTGCGGACGGCTTCATCGAGCCCGCCGAGGAGCAGATCATCCGCGAGGCGTGCGCGGCGCTCGGCCTGTCGGCGGCGGAATTCGGCATCTGACCCGCCCACCTCGGCGAAGAGGCGCGTGACCGGGGTGCGGGGCACGATGAGAGAGGTGGTGGTACCCATGGAATATCCCGAGAGCTACGAGCTCGTCTTCCAGGAATCGGCGGCCACCGACGACGTGGTCGTGGTCCGCCGCACACAGCGCGCCGGGCCGGGCGGCTGCCCGGTCTACGAGGACGAGACGGGCATCGTGCGCGCGGAGATCAGCGAGCGGGGCGACATCCGCATGCTCGCGAGCGGCGGCCACCAGGCCCCCTCCTCCCCGGTGGCGGCCCGCCCGCGGAGGTGAGGGCGGGCGCAGAATCAGCGCGGCGGGAGCATCCGGCCTGTCCCGTGCCACGACCACCGGCCCCGCGCTCCGGATCCGGCTGATGCCGCCGGTGGTGGAGCCCTTGCCGAACCGTCCATCGGCGTTCTCGCCCCGGGTGCGGACGGGGGGCGCTCGACCCATCTGCGGAGACCTCCGCATGGTGGTCGGCCGCACCTTCGGCCACAGAACTACGGTGTGCAGCCACATACGCGCGCCAGGCGACCCGCCGCGCGTTCCCCTCAGGGCCGGCGGGGGCAGTCCTCCACGCTCGTCGGCGTCTTCTCCGTGACCAGGCGGTTTACGGCGTCGGTGCTCAGTCCGCTCGCGCGGCCAGGTCGGGAACGCTGACGCCGACGGTCCGGACGGTGACCTCGCTCGGCAGCTCACGGGCGTCCGCGAGCCGCACGCTGTCCGCGGTCACGGCCGTCACCTTCGCTTCCGAGCCGTCGATCACCGTCACACCCAGCTTCCAGGCGCTTCGCGACCGAGCGCCGGCCCCGGGTATGCAGGGACGGGCCGAGGACGCCGCCGCAGACCAGGGTCACCCGGCGGCCGCCATCCGCCGGCTCGGCGGCGGTCTCGATGCCGGTGGGACCGGTGCCGACCACCGTCACCGGGGACGCCGCAGGCGTGGCGTCGAGGGCCGCGCGGAGCCCCTGGGCCTCCTCCAGGGTGGCGAGCGGGCGGGTGGCCTCGCACCCGTTCGGCGTGAAGCGTAAGCGGTGTCAGAGCGTGTGGCGTGGTGCTGCGTACACAGCGTCGAGAACGACGACCAGGAGTCGGCGGGCGGCTTCGGCGTCTTCGTCGTGGGGCGTGGACAGGGCGATTCCCGTGACGAGCCGAAGCAAGTCGTCGGCGGTCAGGTCGGAGCGGGCGGTGCCGTGCCGCTGCGCTGGGATGAGCAGACCGGCTGCCGCGTTCAGGATCAGCTGATGGCAGTCCAGCTCCGGCGTACCTGGGTCGTCGACCATCAGCGCGCTTCCCATGCCGTGGTTGGCGCGGGCGTGAGCCAGGAAGGCGCGCAGCCATCGGGCCAGGGCACCGTCGGCTGAGTCCGTGCTTCGGAGTTCCTCCGCGTGCTCGCACAGGGCCTGAACGCGGTCTTTGAGCACTGCGGTCAACAGGGACTTGCGGTTCGGGAAATGCCGGTACAACGTCCCTGGGCCCACGCCGGCGCGGCGGGCGATCTCGTTCAGGGACGCCTGGGGGCCGGCTTCGGCGAACACGTCATGGGCGGTGGCCACCAGGCGCTCCCGATTGAGGCGGGCGTCTGCGCGTCTCGCCTCTGGAGCGGTGTGTTCGCGTCCGGTCGTCATCGTCCCTGCCCTTCGGGTGCCTCCGGGGATAGTAAAACGGAGAAGCTCTCCGTATGGTAGGGGGAGGAGGAAACGGAGAACCTCTCCGGAACCATTTGCGACAGGAGTGCACATGCCGGTCACCCCCTCGCCAGAGCCCGGCCCGGTCGGGATCTGGGCCTTCGCCTTCGACGGGCAGCCTGCCGGACGCGTCCGGGAATCGGCCTCGGAAATCGAGGAGTTAGGGTACGGGGCCCTGTGGTACGGAGAAGCCTTCGGCCGCGACGCGGTAGGGCAGACGTGGCTGCTGCTGTCGGCGACCCGCCGCCTCACCGTCGCCTCGGGCATCGCCAACATCGCCTTCCGCGAACCGATAGCCACCGCCGCCGCGGCACGCACCCTCGGCGAGGCGTTCCCCGGGCGCTTCATCCTCGGCCTGGGCGGACACCGCGTCGACGACACCGTTCACCACGTCGACGGATACGCCGTACCGACCCGCGGCAAGGCGGTGACCACGATGCGTTCCTACCTGGAGTCCATGGACGCCTCACCCGCCCACGGCCCCACGCCGCACTCCTCCCCGCGGCGCCTGCTTGCCGCCCTGGGGCCGAGAATGCTGAAACTGGCCGCCGAGCGCACCTGGGGCGCCCACACCTACTTCGTGCCCGTCGAACACACGGCACGGGCACGCCAGATCATGGGACCGGACGCGTATCTCGCCGTCGAGCAGGCCGTCGTGCTCGACCACGACCTCGGCCGGGCCCGGGAGGTGGCGACGGCGCACGTCGCCGCATACCTGGCCATGGCACCGCACCAGGAGGCGAACGTAAGCCGCCTCGGCTTCGGGGACGAGGACATCGTCGGCGGCCCGAGCCGCAGGCTGGTGGACGCGATCGTCGCCCATGGAGATGCGGAAGCGATCCGCCGACGCGTTCAGCACCACCTCCAAGCGGGAGCCGACCACGTCTGCCTCCAAGTACTGACCGCTACGCCGACGCGGCCGCCACTGCGGGAATGGCGCGAGCTCGCCCCCGCTGTGCTGCCCCGTCGTACCCAGGTGGCCGCCTCACGCCCCAGCACCTGATCGCCGGACGCGGCCGGCGGACTGGGAACAAGCCGACCGCGGCGCGGACGGGACGCCGTGGCCTCCTCGCTGCTCCGCGGTGGCGACAAGTCCGCCGTGGTGGCAATCGTCCTGCTGCGGCGCGCCAACGTGTACCGGAGTACGGTATTCGTCAACCGAGGCGCGGCTCGTGCGGGGAGAATCGGTGGGTCGAACCTCCCGTACGCGCCGCACTCCGGCGGGCAGGGTCCGGCGGGAGACAGGGAACGGCTCGGAGTTCGACACGTTCGGCGTGGCTGCCTGACGCCGGTCGATGAGAGACGTGAGGCCGTCAGGCCTCGGCGGAGGCTGTCGACCTCACGTCACCGACAAGGCCGAGGACATCACCGTTCGCAAGGGCGGCACGCCTGGGGCCGCCGATACCGTGAGGGTGTGGCCGTTCTCACGCCGGCGAGTGCCACCGGCCGCGTTGGTAGATTGCGATCACCGGCCGTGTGCTGCCTGACCAGCGGTACGTCCATGTCCGGGCCGACGATCGACGAAACAGGGGGAAGTGTGTCCGAGCGAGCCGTGTCCGACGTGACGTCCGGAGACGTGCTCGACGGGCACGTGAGTGAGTGGCACAGCGAGGAGGGGTGGGGTGTCCTGGTGACCCCCACCCTGCCGGGCGGCGTGTGGGCGCACCACTCGGCCGTCGAGGCCGAGGGGTTCCGCGCGCTGACCGCTGGAGAGGCGGTCACCTTCTCGGTGGAGGGGGCTGACCAAGACCGGTTCCGCTGGAGGGTTGTGCGCATCTGGCCGTCGGCGCCCGAGCCACTGCCGGGAGACCGCGGGAGCGCCGGGGGACCGGGCTACTCGTCCAGCCTCGATATCACCTTCGACACCTGATCGTCCTGTCCTACGGGCGACCGATCGCATTGTTAGCGCTCACATTGGTGGGGTATCGGAAGCGTTGGACTTCTTGTGTGTCGTTGGACAGCCCGTGATCACAGAAGGGAGGCGAACGCGGCGCACCCCCCGCAAGACGTCCGCCGAGGTGGGAGTCTCTCGCCAGACCGTCCCGTGCTGAGCGATCACCCATCGTGCGCGCGGCCGCCCGTGAACGGGATAGCCGCAGCCATCAGGCGCTCGTTACCGCCGCAACTCTGCCGCGCGTTTCACGCGCCGTACGGGGACCCTGGGGACCGTCGCGGTCAACGCCGCCAGGGCGGTCGCTGGCTCACCCTGCCCGCGGTCTCCCTCCATCAGGGGCCCGGCGCCCTTGTGGTGACGTAGCGCCTGTTCGCCGCCGGGCAACGCACCGTCGGGCGCGTGGCAGGCCCCGAGGGACGGCTGGAGGGCGAGGCGTGCGCGCGGGCCGGCGTGCCCTCCTGGAGGGGAGTGGTATCCGGGCCCGTGCTGCGGCAGGCGACTGCAGCCCGCCGTTCGGATGCCGGGCGGGGCAGGGGCTTGCGGGGCGCGCCCCGGCCGCCGTGGAGCGGCGCCGTTCACGGCGGTCTTCCTCGCCGACGACCAGAAGGCGTCCGGCGTCCGGCGGGCTCTGCGCGAGGCCGGAACCCGGACCCCCGGGCGGGTGGCCGTCGCCGGCTTCGGCGGCATCCCGGGGGAGCCGAGTACTTCCCGCACCCGCTGGCGACGGTCCGGCAGGACCGCGCCACGACAGGGTGCTGGAGCATCCGTCTCCAGGCGGACCGCAGCGAAGGTCGCGCCGCGGTGCGCCCGAAGCCCCGCTGGTTGGCGTCCAGTTCATCGTCCGCCCGTCCGCGCCCAGGCGTCGGCGGACGCGGCGGCCGTCGGGCGACGCCCTCCGGTCGTCGGGGGCAGGCTGTTGCCCGCGGCGGTCGCGTCCGCCCCGGCGTCTGTCTGCGTTCCGGCTCGATGTGTGCCGGGCCGAACGCGTGAGGCCGCCAGTGCCGGGATCCGACGTCGGCCGGGCCGTCCGCGTGAAGCGCCTCCGTGGAACGGCCGCCTTGTATGTGCCCGCCGGTTCCTCCGTCTCCCGTGTGGTCGGCGGTACAGAGCCCCGGGGGCTGCGGACCGCCCGCGCGTGTTCAAGTGAGCGCTCACTTTGCAGCTCTAGTTTCTCGCGGAATGTTCGACAGAAGTGCGCACAGCTCTTGTCCAGCTCGATTGTGAGCGTTAACAATCAGGAGGCATTCCGGCCCTGCGCGAGACGAAAGAGACCGCATCGTGAGCCCACACGTTCCGTCCGGCACCGAGACCCGGTACCACCCCGAGGCGCGCACCGTCGGCGTCGGCTTCGGCGGCCTCTCCGGGCGGGCCGTCGTGGTCAGGGTGCCGGACGGCGCCGAGCCCGGGGCGTCGGTCCGCGCGTACCGGCACGCCGTCCTCGGGGGCAGCGCTCCCTCCACCGGGATCGCCCTGCCCCCGCGCAGGGCCCTGCGGCACCCCGGGGTCCGGTGCCACGTGCTGCGCGTCGCCGTGCCCGTGGCGGGCGCCGACGCCACCGCGTCCCCGGAGCGCGCCGTCGTCCGCGAGGCGGTGGCCGAGGCGGTCCTGCGCACCGCGGCCCTGAGGGCGGTCGAACCCCCGCGACACCTCCTGGACCGCCACCGCACACGCACGCACGGCCCGGATGCCCGCTACGGCAGACCGGCTTCCGCCTGACCGCGGGGGTGCGGCCGCGGAGCCGCCCGCTGTCCCGCGGGCCGCGGGAGCCCGAGCGCCGACGACCGCCAGGCCCCGCCCCGTACCGCTGACCGAGAGCACGACGCCCCAGCACCGTTCACCTCAAGGAGAGCCGCCTTGCGCCCACGCAACCGCACCACCAGAAGGACCGGTGTCGTCACCGGCGGTCTGCTCGCCACCTCGCTGGCGGCCGGCCTCCTCACCCAGGCCCCGGCGGCGGCGGACCCCGCCGTCATCGACTACACCCTCTCCGTCGACGCCGCCGGCACGGGACCGGCGATCGACCCCACCCTGTACGGCGTCTTCTTCGAGGACATCAACAACGCGGCCGACGGCGGTCTCTACGCCGAGCTCGTCCAGAACCGCTCCTTCGAGTTCGGCCCGGTCGACAACCGCTCCTACACCCCGCTGACCGCCTGGCAGCAGACCGCGTCCGGCGGCGCCACCGGCTCCCTCACCGTCGTCGACGACGCCGAGCGGCTGAACGAGCGCAACCGCAACCACCTGCGGGTCGACCTCACCGGTACGGGCGGTACCACCGGCCGCTTCGGAATCGTCAACAGCGGCTACGGCGCGGGCATGGCCCTCAAGGAGGGCAGGCGGTACGACTTCTCCGTCTGGGCGCGCACGGACCACGCGGCCGGCACCCGCCTCACGGCCGAACTGCGCACCGCCGACGGCACCGTCGTGACCCCGCCGCTCGGCATCACCGTGCGGGGCGACCGATGGACCAAGTACACCGGCACGCTCGTCCCCAGGGTGACCACCACCGCCGGACGGCTCGCGGTGACGGCCTCCGGCTCCGGGGCCCTCCGCCTCGACATGGTCTCGCTCTTCCCCCGCGACACCTACAAGGGCCGCGCGAACGGGCTGCGCAAGGACCTCGCCGAGAAGATCGCCGCGCTGAACCCCGGATTCCTCCGCTTCCCCGGCGGATGCCTGGTCAACACCGGCAGCCACCACGCCTACGAGGCCCCGAACTGGGAACGCCGCCGCTCCTACCAGTGGAAGGACACCATCGGCCCGGTCGAGCAACGGGCCGTCAACGCCAACTTCTGGGGATACCACCAGAGTTACGGCCTCGGCTACTACGAGTACTTCCAGTTCGCCGAGGACATCGGGGCTATGCCGCTGCCCGTCGTGCCCGCCCTCGTCACCGGCTGCGGGGAGAACCAGGCCACCGACGACCCGGCCCTCCTCGAGCGGCACATCCAGGACACCCTGGACCTCATCGAGTTCGCCAACGGCCCCGTCACCTCCACCTGGGGACGCAAGCGCGCCGAGATGGGCCACCCCAAGCCCTTCGGCCTGACCCACCTCGGCGTCGGCAACGAGGAGAACCTGCCCGACGCCTTCTTCGCCCGCTTCACCGAGTTCCGCAAGGCCATCCAGGCCGAGCACCCCGAGATCACGATCGTCTCCAACTCGGGCCCCGCCTCCTCCGGCGCGACCTTCGACCGCCTGTGGGAGCTCAACCGCCAGGCCGGCGTCGACATGGTCGACGAGCACTACTACAACTCCCCGCAGTGGTTCCTGGAGAACAACCACCGCTACGACTCCTACGACCGCAACGGCCCCAAGGTCTTCCTCGGCGAGTACGCCTCCCGCGACAACCGCTTCGCCAACGCCCTGTCCGAGGCGGCGTTCATGACCGGCCTGGAGCGCAATGCCGACGTCGTCAAGCTCGCCTCCTACGCTCCGCTGCTGGCCGACGTGGACAAGAACCAGTGGCGGCCCGACATGATCTGGTTCGACAACAACCGCTCCTGGGGGTCCACCAGTTACGAGGTCCAGAAGCTGTTCATGAACAACACCGGCGACCGGGTCGTGCCGAGCCGCGCCTCCGCCACCCCGTCCGTCTCCGGGCCGATCACCGGCGCGGTCGGCCTGTCGACCTGGGCCACCAGCGCCGCCTACGACGACGTCGAGGTCACCGCCGCGAACGGCGCCACCCTGCTGAAGGACGACTTCTCCGCCGGTGCCTCCCGGTGGACGCCGGCGGCCGGCCGCGGCACCTGGGCCGTCCAGGACGGGGCGTACGTCCAGACCGACGAAGCCGCCGAGGACACCCTGGTCACGGCGGGCGACCCGGGCTGGCAGGACTACGACCTGAAGGTCAAGGCCACGAAGAAGTCCGGCAAGGAAGGGTTCCTGATCGCCTTCGGCGTACGCGGCACCGGAAACCACTACTGGTGGAACCTCGGCGGCTGGGGCAACACCCGGTCCGCCGTCGAGAAGGCCGTCGACGGGGGCAAGCAGACGCTGCTGGAGAACCCCACCACCATCGAGACGGGCCGCACCTACGACATCCGCGTCCAGGTGCGGGGCCGGCAGGTCACCCTCTACCTCGACGGGCAGAAGTGGGGTTCCTTCACCGACGACAAGGCCGCCGAGCCCTTCCGCCAGGTGGTGACCAGGGACAAGGGCGATCTGATCGTCAAGGTCGTCAACGCCCAGGCGGCCGCGGCCCGTACGACCATCGACCTCGGCACCTCCAGCGTCGCCTCGACGGCCCGGCTGACCACCCTGGAAGGCGCGCCGGACGCGGTGAACAGCGCCGACGCCCAGCCGATCCGGCCGCGCGAGTCGACCCTGGAGGGCATCGGGCGGACCTTCACCCACACCTTCCCCGCCCACTCGGTCACCTTCCTGCGCGTCAGGAGCAGGTAGCAGCTGCCGGCGGCGCGGCGCACCGCCGTGCCGACGTCCCCGCCGGAGAGGACGACCGTCCTCTCCGGCCGCCCGCCCACGCGGCCCGCGGCGAGGGGACCGACGCCCCGTTCGAGGGCTTCGGTGCTCTCCGCACGCTCCGCGGGCCCCGTGGACGCCACACCGCGGGCCGCCCACTGTCGCCGTTCGCACGCGCGACAGCCGTCCGTCACACCGAACTCGCCCTTGCCGTCGGGTTGTCCAAGGAGATCTTCCATGAACGTCGGGCGCACCGTCCGCCACCGGACCGCGGCACTCCTGGCCGCCGGTGCCGCGGCCCTCGCCTGCCTGGTCCCCACGGCGTCGGCCGCTCCGGCGGCCGCCTACCCCGATCCGCTGCCCGTCACCGGGGACGTCGTCGTCCACGATCCGGCGGCGATCCGGCTCAAGGACGGAACCTACGTCGTCTACTCCACGCACGGCGGTCTCGAAGCGCGCACCTCGCGGGACGGACGCCACTGGGAGCGGGCGGGGTCCGCCTTCACCACGCTCCCCGCCTGGTGGCGTTCCTACTCCGCGGAGAGCGACCCCTGGGCCCCGGAGATCGTGCACCGCAAGGGCCGCTACTGGCTCTACTACGCAGTCTCCTCCTTCGGCTCGAACCACTCCGCCATCGGGCTCGCCACCTCGCCCACCGGCCGGCCCGGCACCTGGACCGACCACGGAACGATCTTCGCGAGCGGTACGGCGGACCCCTACAACGCCATCGACCCGGGCATCGTCGAGGGCGGGGGCCGGCTCTGGATGTCCTTCGGCTCCTACTGGACCGGCATCCGCATGGTGGAGCTGGACGACCGCACCGGGCGCCCCCTCCCCGGGGCCCCCGTCCACCACCTGGCCACCCGGCCCGACGCCCCCTACGCCGTCGAGGCGCCGTACGTCGTGCGCCGGGGCGGCCACTACTACCTCTTCGTCTCCTACGACCGCTGCTGCGCGGGCGTCGAGTCGACCTACAACATCCGCGTCGGCCGTTCCACCTCGCCGACCGGCCCCTACACCGGACGCGACGGCCGGCCGATGACACAGGGCGGCGGCGACCTGCTGCTGGCCGCCCACGGCAAGTACCTCGGACCCGGCGGACAGTCGGTGCTCCGCGACCGCGGCGGGGACGTCCTCGTCCACCACTACTACGACGCCGAGGACCAGGGCACTCCCAAGCTCGGCCTCACCCCGCTCTCCTGGAGCGCCGACGGCTGGCCGGTGCTCGCCCGCTGACGGCGACCGCCCGCCCCCTCGCGCCCCTGCCCCACGAAAGGAAGTCATGACCCCCGCCCCTGACCACGTCGCCCGGTTCACCCTCGATCCGTCGTTCACCGTCGGCGAGGTGAACCCCCGTCTCTTCGGCTCGTTCGTCGAGCACCTCGGCCGCTGCGTCTACACCGGCGTCTTCGAGCCCGACCACCCCTCGGCGGACGAGGCCGGCCTGCGCACCGACGTCCTCGGCCTCGTCCGCGAGCTCGGCGTCACGGCCATCCGCTACCCGGGAGGCAACTTCGTCTCCGGATACCGGTGGGAGGACTCCGTCGGCCCCGCCGAGGACCGGCCCCGCCGCCTCGACCTCGCCTGGCGCTCCACCGAGACCAACCGCTTCGGGCTCAGCGAGTTCATGGCGTTCCTGAAGAAGGTCGGCCCCGAGGCCGAGCCCATGATGGCCGTGAACCTCGGCACCCGGGGCGTGGCCGAGGCCCTCGAACTGCAGGAGTACGCCAACCACCCCGGCGGCACCGCCCTCTCCGACCTGCGGGTCGCCCACGGCGACAAGGAACCGTTCGGCATCCGCCTGTGGTGCCTCGGCAACGAGATGGACGGGCCCTGGCAGACCGGCCACAAGACGGCGGAGGAGTACGGCCGGCTGGCGGCCGAGACCGCGCGTGCGATGCGCCAGATGGACCCCGACCTCGAACTCGTCGCGTGCGGTTCGTCGAGCCAGGCGATGCCCACCTTCGCGGCCTGGGAGGCGAAGGTCCTGGAGGAGACGTACGACCTCGTCGACCACATCTCCCTGCACGCCTACTACGAGGAGAAGGACGGCGACCGCGACTCCTTCCTCGCCTCCGCCGTGGACATGGAGTCGTTCATCGAGAACGTGGTCGCCACCTGCGACCACATCGGCGCCCGGCTGAAGTCCAAGAAGAAGATCAATCTCTCCTTCGACGAGTGGAACGTCTGGTACCAGAGCCGCTTCGAGGCGGAGGCCGCCGAGAACCCGCTCGACTGGCCGGAGGCCCCCCGCCTCCTGGAGGACAGCTACTCTGTCACCGACGCCGTCGTCTTCGGCTCGCTGCTCATCGCCCTGCTGCGGCACGCCGACCGGGTCACCGTCGCCTGCCTCGCCCAGCTCGTCAACGTCATCGCCCCGATCATGACCGAGCCCGGCGGCCCGGCCTGGCGGCAGACCACCTTCTACCCGTTCGCCCACGCCGCGCGCCACGGCCGCGGCGAGGTCCTCGACGTGCGCGTCGACTCGCCCACGTACCCCACCGCCGTCCACGGCGACGTGCCGCTGCTCCAGGCCACCGCGGTACGGGACCCGCGGACCGGAGCGGTCACCGTCTTCGCCGTCAACCGCTCGCAGGACCGCCCCCTCCCGCTGCGCGTCGCGCTGAACGGCATGGACCTCGGCGAGATCGTCGAGCACACCGTCCTCGCCGACGCGGACCCGGAAGCCCGCAACACCCTCGACGAACCGGACCGCGTCACGCCCCACCCGGGCGAGGGAGCCGTCCTGGCCGGCTCCGCGCTGAGCGTCACGCTCGAACCGCTGTCCTGGACCATGATCCGCCTGGCCTGACGGGCCGCCCCGCAGCAAAGCCGCCCACGGGCGGTTCCCCACCGGAGGGCGGCCGACATCCGCCCTCCACCGAACCCCGGGAAGACGAGCCGCAATGCCCTCACCCCATCCCAGCCGGCGCCGGGTCCTCGCCGGCTCCCTGAGCGCCCTCGCGACCACGGGCGTCCTCGCCTCGACCGCGAGCTGCGCGGCGCCCTCGGCCGCCGCGTCCGGCCGGACCGGACTCCGGTTCTGGCACCTCTTCGGCGGCGGCGACGGCGTCAACATGCAGAAGATGCTGGACGCCTTCCGCGCCGCCCACCCGGACGTCGCACTGGAGGCCACCACCCTCCAGTGGGGCGCCCCCTACTACACCAAACTCGGCATGGCGGGCGCCGGAGGCCGGGCACCGGAGGTCGCCGCGCTCCACATGGCACGGCTGGCCGGCTTCGGCCCCGGACGGCTCGTCGACCCCTTCGACCTCGACCTGCTCGCCGAGGCCGGCGTCCGCCCGGAGGACTTCCCCGAGGACCTGTGGCGGCGCGGACGGATCGACGGCCGCCAGTACGCCGTCCCCCTCGACACCCACCCCCTCGTGCTCTACTACCAGACCGACATCTGCCGCAAGGCCGGCCTGATGGACGGGAAGCGCCTCAAGCCCATCGAAGGAGCCGCGGAGTTCACCGAGGCCCTGCGCGCCGCCAAGAAGGTGACCGGCGCGGCCGCCCTCGTCACCGAGACCCTCGGCCCCGACTGCATCACCCCCTGGCGCCTCTTCTCCACCTTCTACTCCCAGACCGGCGGCACCGTCCTCACCCCCGACGGCAAGGGGCTGGCCCTCGACGACGCCAAGGCCCTGCGGGTGCTCGAGTACATGGCCACCCTCGTGGACGAAGGGCTGTGGACGCGCCGCGCCGACTACGGCGCCTCCGTGGGCATCTTCAACCAGGGGCGGACGGCGTTCCACCTCAACGGCGACTGGGAGGTCACCACCTTCCGCACGGGAGGAATCCCCTTCTCGATGGCGCGGGTCCCCGCGCTGTTCGGACGGGCCACGGCGCAGGCCGACTCGCACGCCTTCGTCCTGCCGCACCAGCGCCGCCGCGACACCGCGACGGACCGGGCCGCCTGCGCCTTCGTCGCCTGGATGCTGAAGAACTCCGTCGAGTGGGCGGCGGGCGGCCACGTACCGGCGTACCGGCCCGTCCTCTCGGATCCCGCCTACCTCGCGCTCGACCCCCAGTCCGCCTACCGCGACGTGATCGACGACGTCGTGCTCGACGAACCGGCCTGGTTCGCCGGCTCCGCCTCCCGGATGTGGATCGAACTCGGCGAGGTGTTCTCGACGCTGCTCACCGGCTCCCGCACCCCCCGCGAGGCGCTCTCCGAGGCGAAGCTCCGGCTCGGACGCCTCCTCGACACCCGCAACCCCCTTCCCGGAGTCGCGTCATGACCACGCTCACCCCCGCCGCCCCGGCCCCCTCGGCCTCCGGAGCGGGCCGCGACGCCGTCACGGCGCGCCCCCGGACCGTCCGCGGGAAATGGACCGAGCACGGCCTGGTCTTCGTGGCCCCCTTCCTGGTCGTCTACGGCCTCTTCCTCGTCTGGCCGCTCATCAGCGGCCTCGGGATGAGCCTGACCAGCGAGAACATCACCGGCACCGAGGCGGAGTTCATCGGCCTGGACAACTACGCGGAGGCGGTGGCCGACCCGCAGATGTGGTCCTCGCTGGGGAACACCGTCTGGTTCACCGTGCTCTCCACCCTCCCGCTCGTGCTGGTCGGACTCGTGCTCGCCCTGCTCGCCCACCAGCTGCGGGTCGTGCAGTGGCTCTGGCGGATCAGCTGGTTCGCGCCCTTCCTGCTGCCCTCCGGCGTCGTCTGCATGCTGTTCGCACAGATGATCTTCCCGCCGGGGTTCGGGCTCGCCGACCAGCTCCTCGCCTCCGCCGGACTCGAACCCGGCATCGGCTGGCTGAGCGACGAACGCTACGCGATGCTCTCCATCGTCCTGACCACGGTGTGGTGGACGGTCGGGTTCAACTTCCTGCTGTACCTCGCGGCGCTCCAGGCCGTGCCGCAGCACCTGTACGAGGCGGCCGAGCTCGACGGCGCCGGAGCGTGGCGACAGCTCCTCCACATCACCCTGCCGCTCCTGCGGCGCACCACCGGCCTCGTGCTCGTCCTCCAGGTGCTCGCCTCGCTCAAGATCTTCGACCAGGTCTACCTCATGACCGGCGGAGGACCCGACGACTCCACCCGGCCGATCCTCCAGTACGTCTACCAGCAGGGCTTCACCGGCTACCGGATCGGCTACGCGTCCGCCGTCTCCTACATCTTCTTCGCCCTCATCCTGATCGTCTCCCTGGTCCAGCCCGTGCTGGCCCGGCGCAAAGAGGAGGCCGGCAAGTGAGCCTCGCCGCCGCCCGTGACCACACCGCCCGATCGACGCGCGCCGGGAGCCGCCGGCCCCGCTGGACCGCGGGCCGGATCTCGCTGCTCGCCGTGGCGCTCGTCCTGGCCGTCGCCTGGCTGCTGCCCCTGCTCTGGGCCGTCGCCACCTCGCTCAAGCCGGAGGGGGAGACGACCCGGACACCGCTGGAGTGGATCGGCTCGCGGATCACCTTCGAGGCGTACGCCAAGGTGTGGGAGTCGGGCACCCTGCTGCGGTGGACGGTGAACTCCCTCGTCGTCTCCGGCCTCACCACCCTGCTCACCGTCGTCCTGTGCGCCATGGCCGCCTACGGCTTCACCCGGACCGCGTTCCGGGGACGCAAGCTCCTGTACGGCCTCGTCCTCGCCGGGATCATGGTGCCGCCCCAGGTCCTCATCGCACCGCTGTTCACCCAGATGGTCCGCATGGGGCTCGTGGACACCTACTGGGGAGTGATCCTGCCCCAGGTCGCCGTGCCCGCCATGGTGTTCATCCTCGTGAAGTTCTTCGAAGGGGTGCCCAGAGAACTGGAAGAGGCCGCCTTCGTCGACGGCGCCGGACGCTGGCGGGTCTTCTGGACGATCGTCATGCCGCTGTCCCGGCCGGTCCTCGCGGCGGTCGCGATCTTCACCTTCATCTCCACGTGGAACAACTTCCTGTGGCCGTTCCTCGTGACCACGGACCCCCAGGCCATGACGCTCCCGGTGGGGCTGGTCAACGTCCAGTCCGGCTTCGGCGTCCGGTACGCCCAGATCATGGCCTCCCTGGTGATCGCGGGCCTGCCCCTGCTGCTCGTCTTCGCCCTGTTCCAGCGGCAGATCGTGCGGGGCATCGCCCACACGGGCCTGGCCGGCCAGTGAACCCGCCGTGGTGCCCCGCCGGCAGCCCGGCGGGACACCACGGCCATGCGCCGACCCGCCCCCCCCGCGGCCTTCGTGTCCGTGTGGACCACGGCGTGGGCGGGGTCGCGCCAGATCTTGCCGTGACGCTGTGAAGCGTGGCGGAACCACGAGACGGGGGGACACGGGTCCCCCCGGGAGGAAGGACATGACCGACACCACCAACTGGGCGGGGAACATCACCTTCGGCGCGGAACGCCTCCGGGCCCCCGCCTCGGTCGAGGAACTGCAGGAGCTGGTGGCCGGCTCCCGTGCCGTACGAGCCCTGGGAACCGGCCACTCCTTCAACGCGATCGCCGACACCACCGGGGATCTGGTGACCACCGCCGGCCTGCCCCGCGTGCTCGACATCGACGGGCGGGCCCGCACCGTCACCGTGAGCGGCGGATCCCGATTCGGGGAGATCACCGGCCTCCTCCACGAGGCCGGACTCGCCCTCCACAACCTCGGTTCGCTGCCCCACATCTCGATCGCCGGAGCCTGCGCGACCGGCACGCACGGGTCGGGGGACGGCAACGGCACCCTCGCCTCGGCCGTACGGGCCGTCACCTACGTCTCGGCCTCCGGCGACCTCGTCACGACGCGGCGGGGCGACGAGCACTTTGAGGGCTCCGTGGTCGCCCTCGGCGCGCTCGGCGTGGTCACCACGCTGACCCTGGACCTGGTGCCGGCCTTCGACGTCCGGCAGTGGGTCTACGAGGACCTGCCCGTCACCGCCCTCCGCGGCGCCTTCGACGAGGTGATGTCCGCCGCGTACAGCGTCAGCCTCTTCACCCGCTGGAGAGGGGACCTGATCGACCAGGTGTGGTTGAAGCGGCGCGCGGACGCCCCGGAAGCCGCGACCGAGCCGTCGCGCTGGCTCGGTGCCGTCCGGGCCGACGGTCCCCGACACCCCGTCCCCGGCATGCCGGCCGACGCCTGCACCCCGCAGCTGGGCCTGCCGGGCCCGTCCCCGTTCCGGCTGCCGCACTTCAGGCTGGAGCACACCCCGAGCAGCGGCGACGAACTGCAGTCGGAGTACTTCGTCGCCCGTGAGGACGCCGTCGCGGCCTTCGACGCCCTGCACGCCGTACGGGACGCCTTCGCCCCCCATCTGCGCGTGGGGGAGATCCGGAGCGTGGCCGCGGACGGCCTCTGGCTCAGTCCGGCCCATCGGCGGGACTCCGTGGCCTTCCACTTCACCTGGCTGCCCGACACGGCCGCCGTGACGAAGGCCCTGCACGTGATCGAGGACGCCCTCGCCCCCTTCGCGGCCCGGCCGCACTGGGGCAAGCTCTTCGTCACGGAGCCCGAGGCCCTGCGCGGTCTCTATCCCCGGTACGACCGTTTCGAGCGCCTGACGGCGGACGTCGACCCCACGGGGACGTTCCGCAACGACTTCATCGCCCGCTGCTTCCCGCGGTGAACCGTCCGCGGAACACGGCCGGGGCGGACGGACGCCGGGAGGGCGGTCCGCCGTCCCGCCGCGGCCTGTGGGTGGGTGCTCCGGCACCGGCGACCGGCCCGGGCGGGCATGACATGGTGGCCGCCCGCACCCTCAGCCGCCGAACTATGGTGTGCAACCACATACACGCGTGACCAGCGGGATTCTACGGTGTGGCGACACGAACACCGTCCCCGTCACTCGCTCGGAAGTGGTGCACATGGCCGCCGCAAGACCCGCCTCCACGTCTCCCGGATCCATCAAGCGCATCGTCGCCGCGAGCCTCATAGGCACCACCATCGAGTGGTACGACAACTCATCCGATCAGGGCTAGGACCTGCGTCTTTTCGCGCTGTGAGCGGTGAGAACCAGCACGGAACCAGCACGGGAGTTGAGTGTGCTGGTTCGGGCCGGAGGTTGGCGAGTTCCGACCCTGAACCGGAAGCTCTTTGCTCGGAGCCGGCGTCACTCGGTGTGATCTCTCTCGCGGCGCTACATAGGTGGTCATGTTGTGGTGGAACTTTGTCGGCCGCACCGACGACGAGATCCGCAAGGCGAGGGAGGACTGGATGGCGAGCGATCGCTTCGGCGAGGTCAAGGGCTACGACGGTGACCGTCTGGACGCCTCCGAGCTCCCGGCGACCCAGCCGAAGGCGCGGGGTCGGGTGCGCTGAGTTGGGGGTTTTCCGCTCCTAATCGATGCAGGGGCGGAGGTGCCTGGTCCTGTCCGTCGTTCGTTGTCGCGGCTGTGGGAGGAGGGCGTATCGCAGCCCCTCCCGCAGCCGCGCAGTCGGCTGGTGTGCTTCCAGGGTGTGCTCGTGCACGAGCGGGTCCGGTCGGCTGAATGCCGACCTCTTGCCGACTTTTCTGACGGGAAGTCAGTTTTCTCGATGGTGCGGCGCAGGGTGGTCCAGCGTGGGTCGCGTGGGGCGGAGCAGGAGCGGCGCTCGTCATCCGTGGGCCGATCGCCTGCTCGGCCGTACGGGCCGCGCGGGTGCCCTCGGAGCCATGCCCGCTGTCCGCGACAGGGACCTCGCGCACCGGTCTCGGCCCTGGAGGAGCGCGTACCGGCATCGCGCCTCCTGACGTCGGCGAACCGCAACGGAAGCGGCCGATGCGGCGAGTCGCTCGCCAGCAGCTTCTTCGTCTGCTGGTAGTGCTCCGGCATCATCTTGTGGGTCTCCCGACCGATGCCCGACCGCTTGTGGCCGCCGAAGGCGGCGTGTGCGGAGTGTGATGAAAGTCCGAGGATGCGCAAAGCGTATGAACGGGCACGATGACGGACGGAGGGCGATTTGATCACTGGCTGCAACGGGCTCCGGCTTTCTCAGGGAGGCTCTGGAGCGGCTTCCGGAGCACCTGACTGACGTCGAGGAGCGACCACCGGGTCTTTGCCGCTACTCCGCGCCGGCAAGGCTCGAAGACTGCTGGGGCAGCAGGCCACGAAGATGACCGAAGACCCGTGCGTCGGCGGCGTCGGGATAGCCGTTGAACCAGCCCGTCGGAGGCGGGTCACGCGATTCCGCCAGGCCGTGGCACCACTGCGAGAGGACGTTGTCGCCGAGCGCAGGATCCGTCACGGCGGCGCAGCTTGACGATGTGCCGAAGGACGCGGTCGCGGTCCACGGACCGGACGGCGCCGATCGAGGCGCCTTCGTGGGCGATCCGGTTCCGGACCTGCCTGGCCTGGTGCAGGGTGTCCATGCCCGTGGCCCGGCCCGCCGGGAGTGCGGCCACGCTGTGCGGGCCGCCGCCCAGCGACTTGTCGGCGGGAACTGGGGCGACGGTCTCTTCGAAGGCCACGGCCGGGTCTGCCCGGTGGGCGCGGTGCCCCTGTCCCTTGCGTACGCCGGGATCTCGGCTTCAAGGTCAGGGGCGTTCAGCCCACGTACGGGGCCGTGACCGAGGCCTGCACCCGCCGCCACACCGGCGCTCAGTCGACGGCGGAAGACGATGGTGCCCCGTCCTGCGGTGGGCGAGGGCTCACCCGCTCGACCGTCAGCCGGTTCACCACACCGACCACGCCGTCCACCCGCCACGCGGCTCGGACCAGTACCGACGCGTCGGCCTCCGGCCCGGGCGAGCCGGCCAGGGTGACCATCCCGTCCCGGACATCGACGTGGAGCTTCTCGGCACCGCGAGGGGCCGCCCTCCGGGCAGTGACGGCGTCGGCGACTTCCCTGCGGATCTCCTCGTCCGTTCTCAGGAAGACGCGCAGGAGGTCACGTCGCGTGGTGATGCCGATGAGGCGGTCCTCCTCGTCCACCACGGGCAGCCGGTCGATGTGACGGCGTTCCATGATGCGCGCGGCGTCGACGACGCGCTGCTCGGGGTGGACCGTGACCGCTGGACTGGTCATCAGTTCCATGGCCGCCGACGCGGCCGGACGGGCGTGGACGAGCCGCTTCAGAACTCCCGCCAGTCGGCGTCGCCCGACACCACCGCGGCCGAGACCTGCCTGTCGCCGGGTGAGGTCCGTCTGGGACACCACACCCATGACCTTGTCGTCCTCGTCCACCACCGGCACGCCGCTGATCCGGTGGGAGGCGAGCATGCGGGCCAGTTCGCCGACTGAGGTGTCCGGGCGCGCCTGCACCACCTCACCGGTCATCACCTCGCCCACCATCCGGTTTCCGACCACGGTTCTCATCTCCTGTCGTGCGCGCGGGTACGGGACAGTTCACATCTCGAAGACCACGCGAGCCTTCACCGTTCCCTTGAGCACCTCGTCGACGCACTCGTTGACGGACGAGAGGGGGCGGGTTTCGTAGATCACGCGGGTACGTCCGGCGGCGTGCAGCTGGAACACCTCGGCCAGGTCCTGGCGGGTACCGACGATCGAGCCGATGACGGACGTTCCGCCGAGCACGGTGGAGAAGATCGGAACCTGGACCGCGCCGTCGGCGGGAAGGGCCACCATGACCAGCCTGCCGCCCCGGCGCAGGCCGGCCAGGGCGGTCGCGAAGCTTTCCTCGCTCACCGCCAGGGCCAGGGCCGCGTGCGCGCCTCCGTACCGCTGGAGGACCGTTGCCGGGTCTTCCTTGCGGGCGTCGATGAGGATGTCGGCGCCGAGGTCGGCGGCGAGCCGGAGCTTGTCGTCGGAGATGTCGATCGCGGCCACAGTGGCACCGGCGATCTTGGCGTACTGCACGGCGAGGTGTCCCAGCCCGCCTATACCGGAGATCGCCACGAGGTCTGTCGGACCGATGCCGGCCACCTTCAGGGCCTTGTACGTGGTGACTCCCGCGCACGTCAGAGGCGCCGCCTCGCGCGGGTCGACGCCGTCGGGCACGGGCTGCGCGAAGTCGGCGTGGGCGAGCATCTTCTCGGCGTAGGCGCCGTCGACCCCGTATCCGGTGTTGACCTGCTGTTGGCACAGGGTCTCCCAGCCGGAGAGACAGTGCTCGCACCGTCCGCAGGCCCAGCCCAGCCAGGGCACGGCCACGCGCTGCCCGACCGACAGGTGCGTGACGCCCGCGCCGAGTTCCTCGACGATGCCGACGCCCTCGTGCCCGGGGACGAACGGGGGCGTGGGCCTGACCGGCCAGTCGCCGTGGGCCGCGTGGATGTCCGTATGGCACAGCCCGGACGCTTCGACGCGGATGCGTACCTGTCCGGGACCGGGCACGGGATCGGGACGCTCCTCGATCACCAGCGGTTCTCCCAGGGCCTTCACCACTGCTGCCTTCATGGCGTGCTCCTCATGCTCGTCGTCGCTTCCAGCGTGCTGCGCGGCACGGGCAGGGAACAGAACCGGTCAGGACCCGTTCGCCGGGCCGAAGGGCCGTGGCGGACCGGGCCGGGAGGGGCACGGCGCACGAGGGCCCAATGACCCTGCGGCGCCCCCCGTTCGGCCCCTGCCCCCGGCCAGGCGGAGCCCACAGGCTGGCCCCACTCGAATCACCTGTCGGGAGGGCGGCGGAGATGACCGTACGCATAGGCATCAACGGCTTCGGGCGCATAGGGCGCGACTACCTGCGCTGCGTCATGGGACGCATGGAGACGGGTAACGGCATCCCGGTGGAGGTGGTGGCCGTCAACGACCTCGCCTCGCCGGCCGCGCTGGCCCACCTGCTCGCCTACGACTCCACCTACGGCAGGCTCGGCCGCACCGTCGAGCACGATGACGAATCGCTCACGGTGGACGGGCACCGCATCGCCGTCACGTCCGAGCGCGACCCGGCCGACCTGCGCTGGGGGGACCTCGGTGTGGACGTGGTCATCGAGGCCACCGGCCGCTTCCGCACCAGGGAGGACGCCGGCCGGCACCTGCGGGCGGGTGCGCGCAAGGTGCTGCTCTCGGTGCCCGGCAAGGACGTGGACGCCACCTTCGTCATGGGCGTCAACGAGTACGCGTACGACCCGTACGCGCATCACGTGATCTCCAACGCGTCCTGCACCACCAACTGCGTGGCCCCGATGGCGAAGGTCCTCGACGAGCGCTTCGGGATCGTCAAGGGACTGATGACCACCATCCACGGATACACCAACGACCAGGTCGTGCTCGACGGTCCGCACAAGGATCTGCGCCGGGGGCGCACGGCCGCCGTGAACATCATCCCGACCGGCACCGGTGCCGCCCGCGCCGTCGGTCTCGTGCTCCCGGAGCTCGCCGGCACCCTGGACGGCATCGCCGTGCGCGTGCCGGTCGAGGACGGTTCGCTGACGGACCTCACCCTCGTCCTGGAGCAGCCGGTGTCCGCGGAGGACGTCAACGACGCCTTCCTCGACGCCGCCGGTGGACCGCTGAAGGGCATCCTGCGCGTGAGTCACGCCCCGATCGTCTCGCGCGACATCGTCGGCGACCCCGCGTCCTGCATCGTGGACGCCCTCCTGACCCAGGCCCACGGGAACCTGGTCAAGGCCTTCGGCTGGTACGACAACGAGTGGGGCTACACCAACCGTCTGGTCGATCTGACCCAGTACGTCGCCGCCCTCCTGGACGGCCGGTGAACCCCGGGGCACGCGGCGGCAACGGAGACGGGACGGCGGGCGTCAGGCGGGTGCGGCTGTGGCGATGGCGGCGCAACGCGCTGCGCCGCCGCTCCCACGCCGTGGAGGGCTGGTTCCTGCTGGTGCTGGGCGTGACCGGGTGCGTCGGCGCGCCGCTGGGCGGCGCGGCGGCCTGGGAGGCCGTGCTGGAGGCACGGTCACAGCAGCGGGCCGAGAGCCACCTCACCGACGCCGTGCTGGTGGAGGACGCCGCACCGCCGGCCAGGGGCAGCGCACGCACCACGGTCGCGGTGCGGTGGACCGACGCCGACGGCGTCCCTCACACCGACCGGGTGCCGGTCGCCGGCCACCTGGAGCGCGGAGCGCGTGTCCCCGTGTGGACGGATGAGGACGGCGCGATGACCTCGGCGCCGCCCGGCCTGGCCGCCGCACGGTTCGACGCCTCCGTGGCCGGAACAGCCGTCATGGTGAGCCTCGGCTTCATGGTCCTCGCCGTCCACCGGATCGTGCGACGGCGATACGAGCGTCGCCACAGCCGGCGGTGGGCGAGGGAATGGGCCCGAGTGGCTCCCGCGTGGGACCCGCGAACCGCCTGAGCTGCCGCCGGGAGACCATCGGGCCCCTCCGCGGGACCTTCGGGACCTTCGCCACGGGCTCGTCCGGCGCAAGGCTGTGGGTGACGGAACGGGCAGCCGACCCGGTGGTCGGCCTTGCACGGCCGCTGGGCCACCCAGACTCAGGGAGCCTTCATGCACCAGCCGACCAGCGACCCGCACACCACCTCTGACAGCGCCCCATCGGACACGCGCGTGGCCGTGAACCTGCTGGTCGACAACGCGGCCAAGGCACTCACCGACTTCGAGTCCTTCACGCAGGAGCAGGTCGACCACATCGTCGCCAAGGCCTCCGTGGCCGCCCTCGACCAGCACACCACCCTGGCACGGCTGGCGGTCGAGGAGACCGGACGCGGCGTGTTCGAGGACAAGGCCGCGAAGAACATGTTCGCCTGCGAACACGTCACGCACAGCATGGCCCGGGCGAAGACGGTCGGCGTCGTCGGCCGCGACGACATCGAGGGAATCATCGAGATCGCCGAACCGGTGGGCGTGATCTGCGCGGTCACCCCGGTCACCAATCCGACGTCGACGACCGTCTTCAAGGCGCTGCTGGCACTGAAGACGCGCAATCCGGTGGTGTTCGCCTTCCACCCCTCCGCACAGGCGTGCAGCGCCGAGGCCGCCCGCGTCGTGCGGGACGCCGCCGTCGCCGCCGGAGCCCCCGAGCACTGCGTCCAGTGGGTCGAGGAGCCCTCGATCGAGGCGACCAGTCTCCTCATGCGCCACCCGGGCGTGGCCCTGATCCTCGCGACCGGCGGAAACGGCATGGTCAAGGCCGCCTACTCGGCGGGCAAGCCGGCCGTCGGCGTCGGCGCGGGGAACGTACCCGCCTATGTGCACCGCAGCGCTGACCTGCGCAGGGCCGTCAACGACCTCGTCCTGTCCAAGTCCTTCGACAACGGCATGATCTGCGCCTCCGAACAGGCGGTCATCCTCGACGCGGAGGTGTACGACGAGGCCCTCACCGAGTTCCGGCGCCTGCACGCGTACCTCGCGACGGCGGAGGAGAAGAGGCAGCTGGAGACCTACCTCTTCCCGCCGGACCCGGCGGGGCGCCAGGGCCGCGTCAATCCGGCGGCCGTGGGCCAGAGCCCCGCCTGGATCGCCGAGCGGGCCGGGTTCACCGTCCCCGCCGACACCTCGCTGATCCTGGCCGAGACCGGTCGCGTCGGCCCGGGCGAGCCGCTGACGCGGGAGAAGCTCTGCCCGGTGCTCGCCGTGCTACGGGCCGGCACGCCCGAGGAGGGGTTCGACCTCGCCGCCGACATGGTCGCCTTCCACGGGCAGGGGCACAGCGCTGTGATCCACACCGGCGACCCGGACCTCGCGGAACGATACGGCCACCGCATGAAGACGGTACGGATCATCGTCAACTCACCGTCGTCCCAGGGAGCCATCGGCGGCATCTACAACCGCCTCCTGCCCTCGCTGACCCTGGGCTGCGGATCCTGGGGCAGCACGTCCGTCTCCGACAACGTCTCCGCCGCCCAGCTGCTCAACATCAAGCACGTCACCACACGGCAGAACAACCTGCAGTGGTTCAAGGTGCCGCCGAAGATCTACTTCGAGCCGCAGGCCATCCGCTACCTGGCCGCGATGCCGGATGTCCACCGCGTCACCGTGGTCACCGACGCCACCATGACCCGGCTCGGGTACGTCGACCGCGTCAGCCGGGTCCTGCGGCAGCGGGAGCGGCCCGTGACCCTTCAGGTCATCGACGACGTCGAACCGGAGCCGAGCATCGACTCCGTAAGACGCGGCGCCGCCCTCATGCGCGACTTCCGGCCGGACACCATCATCGCCCTCGGCGGCGGGTCCCCCATGGACGCGGCGAAGGTGATGTGGCTGCTCTACGAACAGCCGGATGTCGACTTCGCGGACATGCGGCAGAAGTTCTCCGACATCCGCAAGCGCGCCTTCCGCTTCCCGGTTCTCGGTGACCGCGCGCGCCTGGTCTGCGTCCCCACCACCTCGGGCACCGGCGCCGAGGTCACCCCCTTCGCGGTGATCTCCGACCCGGCGACCGGCAAGAAGTATCCGCTGGCCGACTACGCCCTCACCCCCAGTGTCGCGATCGTCGACCCGGTACTCACCGCCGACCTGCCGGCGTCGCTCGCCGCCGACAGCGGCTTCGACGCCCTCACGCACGCCACCGAGGCGTACGTCTCGGTCTACGCCAACGACTTCACCGACGGCCTGGCGCTGCACGCCATCAAGCTGATCTTCGAGAACCTGGAAGCCGCCGTCACCGGCCGGGACGCACCGCGAACCCTGGCCCGGGAGAAGATGCACAACGCGGGCACCATCGCAGGCATGGCCTTCGGCAACGCCTTCCTCGGCATCGTCCACGCCATGTCCCACACCCTGGGCGCCACCTTCCACCTCGCCCACGGGCGGACCAACGCGATCCTCCTCCCGCACGTGATCCGCTACAACGGCACGGTTCCCGCCAAACCGACGGGATGGCCCAAGTACGAGAGCTACCGGGCGCCCGAGCGCTTCCAGGACATCGCCCGTGCCCTGGGACTGCCGGCCTCCACCGCCGCCGAAGGCGTCGCCTCGTACGCCGCCGCCGTGGAGCGCCTGCGCGACGCCGTCGGCATCGAACCGTCCTTCCGAGCCCTGGGCGTCGACGAGACCGACTTCACCAGCGCCCTGCCGCGGCAGGCGCTGAACGCCTACGAGGACCAGTGCGCGCCCGCCAACCCGCGCACGCCGATGCTGGACGACATGGAGGACATCATGCGAGCCGCCTACTACGCCGGACCCCGGCCACTGCCCTTGATCTGACGCTCCGGGCCACCCGCCCGGCCGATAGGCTGTCACGGTACGGGCGGGTGATCGACGGAGGAGGACCGGTGGGCGTGGAGGAGCCGCTGTCGCGGATGCCCCAGATGCGGCTCGACGAGCTGCTGGAGGAACTGCAGGCGCGCATCAACGCCGCCCGCGGCACCCGGGACCGGGTGCACAGCCTCCTGGAGGCCGTCGTCTCGGTAGGCCGTGAACTGGACCTCTCGCAGGTGCTGCGGCGCATCGTGGAAGCCGCCGCCCTGCTCGTCGACGCCCAGTACGCGGCGCTCGGAGTGATCGGGCCCGACGGCCGGACCCTGTCGCAGTTCCTCACCGTCGGGCTGACGGAGGAGGAGATCGCGAAGATCGGCCCCCTGCCGGCCGGGCACGGCATCCTGGGAGAGCTCATCCGCAACCCGGAACCGCTCCGCCTGACGGACCTCGGCGCCCACGAGGCGTCCTACGGCTTCCCTGCCCATCACCCGCCGATGCGCACGTTCCTCGGCGTGCCCATCCGGGTACGCGACGAGGTCTTCGGCAACCTCTACCTGACCGACAAGCGCGGCGGCATGGACTTCGACGCCGAGGACGAGTCGGTGATCTCCACCCTGTCCGTCGCCGCCGGCGTCGCCATCGACAACGCGCGGCTGTACGAGGGGTCGCAGCGCCAGCAGCGGTGGCTTCAGGCCAACGCGGAGATCACCAACAGCCTCCTCTCAGGCAGCCCCCGACTCGAGGTCCTGGAGCTGATCGCCCGCCGCGCCCAGGAGATCACCGGCGCGGCGCTCGCCGACGTCTCCGTGCCCGTCGCCGGGACGGACGACCTCGTCGTCGAGCTGGCCATCGGTGCCGACGGCGAGACCCGCCGTGGCCTGGTGGTCCCGGTCGCGGGCACGCTTTCCGGCGCCGCCTACCAGGCCGGCGCCCCCGTGACCACCGCCGGCCTCGCGCAGGACGACCGGTACACCGCCGGGCCCCGTCGCTTCGACGGGCTGGGCCCGGCGGTCGCCGTCCCGCTGGGCACCGCCGTCAAGGACACCCGAGGCGTTCTGCTGCTCGCCCGTCACGAGGCCGAACCGGTCTTCACGGAGGGGGAACTCGACCCGCTGCTCGCCTTCGCAGGGCAGGCCGCGCTCGCTCTGGAGCTCGCCGCGCGGCGCAGTGACGCCGAGCAGCTCGCCCTCCTGGAGGACCGCGACCGCATCGCCCGGGACCTGCACGACCTCGCCATCCAGAGGCTCTTCGCGACCGGGATGACCCTGCAGAGCGCGGCACGGCTCGTACAGCACGAGGGCGCCGCCGAACGCGTCTCGCGCGCGGTGGGGGACCTCGACGAGACCATCAAGATCATCCGTTCCACGATCTTCGGCCTGCGTGCCCGTGAGGAGGAATCGGGACCGAGTCTGCGGGCACGCGTGGCCCGCGCGGTGGGAGAGGCGGCGACGACCCTCGGCTTCCCGCCGCGCCTGAGCATGGAGGGACTGCTCGACACGGACGTGCCGCCGCAGGTGGCCGAGCACGTCGTGGCGGCCCTCACGGAAACGCTGAGCAACGCCGCCCGCCATGCCCACGCGAGCCGGGTCGAGGTCTCGCTGCAGGCCACCAACGACGAGGTCGTCCTCACGGTGACGGACAACGGCCGGGGCATCCCCGCCGAAGGCAGGCGCAGCGGCCTTCGCAACCTCGAGGAGCGGGCGACGGGCGTGGCCGGCACGCTGCGGGTCGAGCGGCCGACGGAGGGCGGCAGCCGACTCGTGTGGCGGGCCCCCCCCCCCCCCCGCCGTGACGGCTCGTGATCGCCGTCGGGACGCGTCATCACACGCGCCGTGCGGGCTCGGGCGCCGGGACCACCCCTGGCAGCCGGAACGTTCGCGTGCAGGTCGCACGCGCGCCCGGAGAGGAAGGCCGACCCGCTACGGGGTGAGCCGCAGGCCCGTCACCAGGTCCGGTCGGATGCGCAGCGCGGCGTTCATGGCGGGGTGGTCCACCCAGGAGCGCAGGCGGGAGGCGATGGACGCCAGCTCGCCCTCGTCCGTGACGCGGCGGGCGTATCCGGTGACCACGACGCTCCAGCCCAGGTGTGTTTCGGGATCGATGACGTCCGCTTCGTAGGCCACGACGACACCGGTGGCGTCGGTGGGCGCCACGATGGAGGCGAGCGTGGCGCCGTCGTGGAGCTGGACGACGACGTCGTCGCCGTCCATGAGGTGGTTGACGGGACGGACGGCCGGCAGGGCGTGCTGGGTGAAGACGATGCGTCCCAGGGACACGGTGCCGAGCAGGCGCAGCGCCTCGGCCCGTCCCAGCTGTGCCATCCGCCGGGGCGCCACCGCCTCGCGGTGATCGTCCACCGTTCGATGAGTGGCTTCCTCCTCCATCGTGCCCACCTTCTGCTCCGGTTCGGTCCTCGCGTGCTACGTGCCTTCCGTCAGCGTGCCTGCGGCCGACCACCGGCACTAGGGCCGAACGGACCTTTCCCGCCACACGCGTTTCAGGCCGTCCTGCCGGAGGGCACGGCCTCCTGCCCAGCTGTCAGGCGAAGGAGCAGGGCAAGGCACGGTCCACGCCCAGGGCCCGGACGACCCGAGCGGGAAGCCGCTGGATACCGGACAGTCTCAAGCCCACGCCGGAGGCCTGGCAGCGCTGGTGCATGCGGAGGAAGAGCGCGACGCCGGAGCTGTCGCAGAAGGTGACGCCCGTCAGGTCGAGCGTCACTCCGCGTTCCGCCTCCCTGGTCAGACGGGTCAGAACCGGCTCGATGCGCGCGACGGTGCAGAGATCGAGCTCTCCGGCCAGGGCGACGGACACCGTGCTCCGGTCCGCTGGGGTCTCGGTCAGACTGATCTGGGTCATGGTCGTGGAGGCTGCCTCTCTGTGACCGGGCAGGGCCCGTGGCCTCTCGTTGCGCCGACAGCGCCGGCACGGGGCAGTCCACCGGAACGCGGACTCGGGCGGCATCTGCCGTGGGTCCCTCGGCGCGGGGCCGAAGGTCCCTGTCCGGTCGGGCTGATCGCGAAGGGCCCATCGGATGCGAGTCGCCTCCGCCCGGTGTTCCTCGTCCGTGCGGTTGCCGAGCCCCGGCGATCGCATGGGCACCGCCGCTCCGGGCACCGGTGTGGAGAGGACGACGCGGAATGAGGGCCATCCGGCCCTGGCCGGAGGTCCCGTTCGCGCGGCACGATGCAGACGGATCCGCCTGCGGCGGAAATGGACTAGGCGAACACGGAGTGCTTCATGACGGACAGCAGCGGCCTCACCGAGAAGGAGCCGGTCAGGGTCTTCCTGCTCGACGACCACGAGGTGGTGCGCCGTGGGGTGCATGACCTGCTGGACGCCGAACCGGACCTGACGGTGGTCGGAGAGGCGGGCACGGCCGAGCAGGCGCTCGTGCGGGTGCCGGCGCTGCGTCCGCAGGTCGCCGTCCTGGACGTGCGACTGCCGGACGGAGACGGGGTGAGCGTCTGCCGCGAGCTGCGCTCACGCATGCCGGACCTGGCCTGCCTGATGCTGACGTCCTTCGACGACGAGGAGGCACTGCTCGACGCCATCATGGCCGGCGCGTCCGGCTACGTCCTCAAGCAGATCACCGGCACCGACCTGGTCAACGCCGTGCGTACGGTCGCATCCGGCCAGTCCATGCTCGACCCCGGTGCCACGGCACGGGTCATGGCCCGGCTGCGGGGCGGAGCCGCCAAGGAAGAGCAGCCGCAGGGCCTGCCGGGTCTGACGGATCGGGAGCGGGAGATTCTCGCCCTGGTCGGGGAAGGACTGACCAACCGGGAGATCGGCAAGCGGCTCTACCTCGCCGAGAAGACCGTGAAGAACAACATCTCCCGGCTGCTGGCGAAGCTGGGCGTCGAACGCCGCGTGCAGGCCGCGGTCATCGCCACCCAAGCCCTGGCCGCCCAGGACGACCAGGGCCGCCCGAAGACCTGAGTACGGTCCCACGGGGTCGTGAGCGTCCCGTCCGCGTCATCCGGCAAGGATGCCGCGGACGGGACGTTTCCGTATGTCCGGCCGACAGGCCGGCGCATCGCGTTCGGGCCGTCCCGGCAAGGTTGCGCCGGCCTCGGACGGTGATGGCCGACGTGGTGGTCGACGCGCCGCACTCGGGCCACCCGCCGTCACCGGGTCGCGCGACGGGCACCCTCGGGTCCACGCCGCGGAGCTCTCGACGGCCCTGGCGGGGGAGCCTCGAACGACGCGAGGTTTCTGGGTGTCCCCGCACGTAGTGCCCCCGCCCCGACAGACCATGTGGTGCGGGCGCTCACGACCGGTCCTCCTCGGTGCGAGGGCCGGTACAGGTCGTGAAGCCGGCTGCGTGACGCCTGCAGCCGGCGGGACGACCACCGAGCAGCCCCGGACGGCGATCACTCCCCCCCGGCTCCGCGCCCACGGCCCGTACCGACAGTTCGTCGAATCCGTGCGGGGCGGGAGCGCGACGGTTGAGGACACGGCTGTCAGGCCCCAGCGTGTGCCGCGCGAACGGGAAATATGCGGACTTCCGCTTCGTGGGCGGTCCGTTTCGCCGTGCCCGTGCCTCGACCGGGTCACCCGGCTTCCGGCGCCGCCGCGGCCTCACACCACAGGGCGTTCACGGCGACCGGGTTCCCCCGCCGTGCTGCCGCCACGACGCCGACTTCCTGATGAGGGCACGGTCGTGCCGGGGCGTGACGAGCGCTTCGCGTCGGAAGGGCGTGGTCCGGTGAAGCGGGTGATGACGGGGCCGACCACGGCGAGCAGGAGGACGTAGGCTGCCACGAGGGCGCCGAGCCGGTCGTCACCGGTGCCCACGAGGCCGACGATGACGAGGGAGAACTCGCCCCTGGCGATGAGCGCGGTTCCCGCACGCAGCCGCCCCCGGCGTCCCGCGCCCTCGCGGCGCGCCGCGTACCAACCGGACCCCACCTTCGTCACGGCGGTGACCACGGCCAGGAGCAGGGCGACCGGAAGGACCGGCAGCAGCGAGTCCGGCGGGACGGACAGGCCGATCGCGAGAAAGAACACCGCGGCGAACAGGTCCCGCAGCGGGCTCAGTACCTTCCGCGCCCGGTCGGCCGCCTCGCCCGTGAGGGAGAGGCCGACCAGGAAGGCACCGACCGCCGCCGAGACGTGGACGGCCTCCGCGAGGGCCGCGACGACCAGCGTCACGCCCAGGAGGCGCAGCAACAGCTGCTCCGCGTCCGGGTGCGACAACAGCCGCCCCAGATGGTGCCCCCACCAGTAGGACATGGTGAGCGCGGCCGCTACCGCGCCCAGGGCCAGCAGCACTCCCAGCAGGGCCTCCTGCCATGTGCCGCCGGCCGCCACGACGGCCAGCAGTGGAAGGTACGCCGCCATCGCGAAGTCCTCCAGCACCAGCACGGACAGCACTGCCGGGGTCTCCCGGTTGCTCATCCTCCGCAGGTCGCCCAGGAGCCGGGCGATGATGCCCGACGAGGAGACGTAGGTCACCCCCGCGAGCGCGAGGATCCCTCCTGCGCCCAGTCCGAGCAGCCATCCCGCCACCGCACCGGGGGTCGCGTTCAGCACGAGGTCGACCCATGCCGAGGGCAGGTGGCGGCGCAGACTGACCGTGAACTCCGGCACCGTGAACTCGAGACCGAGCACCAGCAGCAACAGCACGACCCCGATGCCCGCACCGGTCTCCACGAACGAACCCGCTGCCGGGACCGGGGCGATTCCTCCCTCGCCCAGTGCCAGGCCCGCCAGGAGGTACAAAGGGACAGGGGACAGCGCGAAGCGTCGCGCCAGAGCGCCGAGCAGACCCAGGAAGGCGAGGATGACGCCCAGCTCCAGCAGCAGGGCGACCGAGATACGCATCCGCTCAGCCCCGGAAGAGCTGTTCCACCGCGGCGATCCCCTCCCGGGTCCCGATCACCACCAGTACGTCCCCGGCACTCAGAACCTTCTCCGGACCCGGCGAGGGAATGACTTCCTCGTCACGGACGATCGCCACGATCGACGCGCCCGTCCGTGTCCGTGCCCTGGATTCTCCCAGCGGGCGGCCGGCGAACGGAGTGCCGGCGGGCACCTCGACCTGCCCGGCGCTGAGGCCGGGCACCTCCCTGGTCAGATCCGCGAACCGCTCGGCGATACGCGGTGCGCCGAGGATCTCGGAGAGGACGTCGGCCTCCTCGCCGGTCAGCCGGAAGACGGCCCGCGCCTGGTCCGGGTCGGCTTCTCCGTAGACCGCCAGCTCGAAGTCACCCGAGCGCTGCGCGACCACACCGATCCTGTCGCCCTCCCGGTTGACGAACTCGTAGAGCAGCCCCACACCGGGCAGCAGCACCTCGTTGACGTCCACACGACCCCATCCCGTCCGTCTTGAAGCCGCGTCATACGACTCGGCACCCGACTGTTGCGCATTGGTTATTCGGCATCCGCGGACGGCAGCTCAAGCGCCGGTCCCGGCCGGGAAGGCCCACCGGGGACTCTTCCTGCCGTCGCGCATGGGCCGACAGGGCTGAGCGGCCCCACGCGGAAGGCCGGACGGTCCTTCAGGTGACGACTTGCTCCGGTCGGGGCGTCGGCAGGGCCGTTCCCGACGACGGCTTCGGGACGGTCGGCCCTGGAAGTGGTCCGTACGCCCCATGGCCGGGGGGTCGCGTCCGGGGTGGGCTGGGAGACGAGAGCCGGAGTCCGGACAGAGGAGGCGTCATGAGCGGTCTGGTGGTCGTGGGTGTGGACGGGTCGGAATCGAGTTCCGTCGCGGTGGAGACGGCGGCCCGGGAGGCACGGGCGCGTGGGGCGGCGCTGCGGGTGGTGCACGCGTTCGCCTGGCCGGTGCCGTATGCGCTTCCGCGCTCTTCACTGGTTGGCCCGTCGTTGTCGGGGCCGCCGTCGTTGGTCTCGGAGGACGTGCTCCGGGAGATGGCCGGGGGGCTGGTGGCCGACGCGGTCGGGCGGGCGCGGGCGGCGGCACCGGAAGTCGAGGTCAGCCAAGCCGTGCTGCCCGGTGACCCCGTGACGGTCCTGGAGGCACAGTCCCGCGCCGCCGAGCTGGTCGTGGTGGGTCCCCGGGGGACGGGCGGGTTCGTCGGGCTGCCGACCGGGTCGACGGCGGTGCACCTGGTGGCGCACGGGGGGTGCCCGGTGCTGGTGGTCCGCGGGCAGCCGCGCGTGGATGGCCCGGTCGTGCTGGGCGTCGACGGTTCGGCCGCGGGCGCAGCGGCGGTCGACTTCGCCTTCGCGACGGCAGAGCGGCGGAGGGCGCCTCTGGTGGCGTTCCACGCCTGGACGACGTGGAACGCGCCGATGCCCCCTCCGCAGGACGCGTCGGCTCCGTACGCCAACCCGCCGGGCGCTCTGTCCGAGGCGGAGGAGGCCCTGCTGTCCGAGGCGCTCGCGGGCTACCGCGCACGGTATCCGGGGGTGGTGGTGGAGTACAGGGTGGTGCACGGTCGCACCCGGGAGGCGTTGATCGACGCGAGCCGGTCCGCTCAGCTGATGGTGGTCGGCGCTCGGGGGCGCGGCGGTTTCGCCGGGCTGCTGCTCGGCTCGGTCAGCCAGGCCCTGCTGCATCACGCCCACTGTCCCGTCGCCGTGGTCCGAGGCCGGCGATGACCACGCCTCAGCAGACCAGGACCGGGAACAGCGCCCCGCACGTACCGGCGTCCCCGCAGCCGGATGCCCACCGACGCGGCGTCGACGACGTCGCGGGCTCGCTCGCGGTGGTTCCGGACCTCGGCTTGACCACGGCGGACGCCGAACGGCGGGCGGCCGTCTGGGGAGCCAACGAACTGGCCGAACCGGTCCGCCGGCCGCGGTGGCTGCGTCTGCTGGACCAGTTCCGCAGCTGGCTGATCGGTATCCTGCTCGCTGCCGCCGTCATCGCCGGAGTCGTCGGCGACGTCACGGACGCCCTTGTCATCACCGCCGTTCTGCTCATCAACGCCACCATCGGATACCTGCAGGAAAACCGTGCCGAGCGCAGCCTCGAAGCGCTGCGCCGGATGCTCGTCCCCACGGCCCGGGTGCGCCGCGACGGCCGGGTCCAGGTGATCCCGGCGGGCTCCCTGGTGCCCGGCGACATCGTCCTCCTGGAAGGCGGAGACCGCGTCCCGGCCGACGGACGCCTGATCGTCGCCGAGTCGGTCGAGGCGGCCGAGGCCGCTCTGACCGGCGAGTCACGCCCCGTCGCCAAGACGACCGCGCCCACCGCGGCCGACGGCCAGGAACACGTGCCCGTGGCCGAGCGCACCGGCATGCTCTTCATGAACACCGCTCTGACCCGCGGTCGTGCCGAGATGATCGTCACGGCCACCGGCATGCGTACCGAGGTCGGCGCGATCGCGGAGGCGCTGCGCACCGAAGCGGAACCACCCAGCCCGCTTCAGGTCCAGATGGACAGCCTGGGCCGACGCCTCGCAGTGGTCAGCGGCATCGCCGTGGCCGCCTACGCGCTCGCGGCCCTCCTACGAGGCGAAGAACCGGCCGACCTCGCCCTCCGGGCGGTGGCTCTGGCTGTCGCCGCGATCCCCGAGGGGCTGCCCGCCGTTCTCGCGCTCACCCTGGCCCTGGGCGTCTACCGCATGGCCCGTCGCGGTGCCGTCGTCAAGCGCCTGGCCTCCGTCGAAGCGCTCGGATCCGCGACCGTGGTGTGCAGCGACAAGACCGGCACCTTGACCCTGAACGAGATGACCACCCGGGTCCTGTGGGCCGCCGGAAGCACCTACAGCGTGGCAGGCGAAGGCTACGACACCACCGGCACCGTGCTCCTGGCCGACGGTGAGGGCGGAGTGGACCTGCACGACGCGCTGTTGCCGTTCGCGCTCTGCAACGACGCCCGCCTCACCCCGGACGGAATCATCGGGGACCCCACCGAAGCCGCCCTGATGGTCCTCGCGGCCAAAGCCGGCCTTGACGCCGACCCGCGCACACACATGACGCGTACGGACGAGGTGCCCTTCGACCCGGCCGCCAGATACATGGCCACTTTCCACGCTGACGCCGATGACCGCGTCCGCGTCCACGCCAAAGGAGCCGTCGACGTCCTGTTGGACCGCTGCGCCCACGTCCTGACCGCGCAAGGGCCGATGCCCCTTGACGCGGATCGCCGCCGGGAGGTCACCGATGTCGCGCGGCGGTTGGGCAGCCAGGGCCTGCGTGTCCTCGGTGCCGCCACCGCCACCGTCGACCAGCCCCACCGGAAAGACGTGACAGGGCTGACCTTCACCGCCATCGCCGGGATCTCCGATCCGCCCCGTCCCCAGGCCCGTGACGCGGTCGCCCTGGCGCAGGCGGCCGGTGTGACCGTCAAGATGGTCACCGGGGACCATGCCGACACCGCGACCGCCATCGCCCGCGAACTCGGCATCACGGGAGACATCGTCTCCGGGACCGAACTCGCCCGGATGAGCGACCAAGAGCTCACGGACCGCATCGAGGACATCGGCGTGTTCGCCCGCGTCGCCCCTGAGCACAAGGTGACCATCGTCCGAGCCCTGGCCCGGCGCGGTCACATCGTGGCCATGACCGGAGACGGCGTCAACGACGCGGCGGCCCTTCGCTCCGCCCACATCGGCGTCGCGATGGGCGTCACCGGTACGGACGTGGCCAAAGAGGCCGCGGACATGGTGCTCACCGACGACGACTTCTCCACCATCGTCCGCGCGGTCCGCGAAGGCAGGACCATCTACGACAACATCGTCACCTTCGTCCGCTTCCAGCTGTCCACCAACATCGGCGCCATCTTCACGTTGCTCGCCACTGTGCTGGCCGGGCTTCCCGCGCCCCTGTCCGCCATCCAGCTGCTGTGGGTCAACATCATCATGGACGGGCCGCCGGCCATGGCCCTGGCCGTCGATCCTCCGCGGGACGACGTCATGCGGCGCCCGCCCCGGCCGCCCCGGGAGCGGATCCTGGACGCCCGCCGCCTGGCCGCCATCTCCCGATCAGGCGCCGTCATGGCCGCCGGCACCCTGGCGGTCTTCGCCGGAGCCCGCCATCTCACCGACGCCGCGACGGCCGCCACCATGGCCTTCACCACGTTCGTCCTCTTCCAGCTCTGCAACGCCCTGGCCTCGCGCAACGACGGGGGCCCCGTCCTGGCACGCCATCAGTTCCACAACCGCACCCTGTGGACGTGCCTGGCCGCCGTACTCACCCTCCAGATCATCGCCGTACAGCTGCCCGTCGCCCAAGGAGTCTTCGGCACAGTCCCCCTCAGCCCGGTCCAGTGGGCGATCTGCCTCGCCACCGCCTCCACCGTGCTGCTGACCGAGCACTGCCGGCGTGCCGCACAGGTGCGGTCGGGCCGCCGTCGAGCAGTACGGCAACGGACGCTTGGAGACAGGTGAAGACCGGACGGGATGGGCGAGGGCGTGGATCACCGGCTCGACGCCCAGCCGGGACGGCCATCCCTTGAGGATGTCGTCGGTCCTTGGGCGGATCACCCCGGCGAGGACGGCGACCGAGGCGACCACCGGAGGAGGGGCCGCCGGTGAGTTCGGCGCGCTTGGCGGCCCCTCCTCCGGGGTGGCGGGGCCGTTGGGCTCGACGAAGTCGGTGATCAGCTCGCCCAAGGAGCCGCGCTCGATCTGCCGCTGAGGGACGTGGAAGCACCACATTTGCCACCCGCGCACGGATCGCTCCCGTGGCGCCGATGGTCCCGCCCGGCCGACGTCCGGCCTCCTCCCGCCACGACCGTGACGCGCGGAGGCGATGACGCGTTCTGGAAGGGATACGGGATGCGCCTCGCGCAAATCTGCACCGCACTCCCCGCCGTCGACGCCGCAGTGGCAAAGGGCCCAAGCTGAAGGCCCGTGCCGGGCGCGGTCATCCGGCACATCGCAGAAAGGCCGTACTCCGGGCTCTTCTGACCGAAGAAGAAGCTCAGCCCGTGCCCGCTGTCTCCGTCAGCTTCTTGAGTTGGGCGGTGATCACCTCGTCCGGGGCCTCGCCCGCGTTCTTGTGCGTGACCAGGCCCTGCCAGCTGAAGACGGCCACGTTGGAGCCGCTGCGGACCACCCGGTACCAGTGCGCTGTTCCCGACAACTCCCTTTTGAAGGCCAGCGCTTCGTCGGCGGGACCCGGGTCGGGGACGGGGAGTCCCGTGACGGTCGGGTTGAGGCCCATGTCGTTCTCGTACCCGGTGCAGCTCTTCGCCGCGTCACGGACGCGGGCGAGGACTTCCTCCGCGTCGGCCGCCTCGGCGTAGGCGTAGAGCGTGATGTCGGTGGCCTTTGTGTCCTTCTTCGGGTGGACGGAGCGGGCCGCCGCCGCGGTCGGTGCCGGTTCGGGGGAGCGCAACCGGATGTCCTCCACGGGCTGGCAGGCCGCCGGTTCGGCCGGCTTCCCCTTGCTGCCGAGGACGGTGCCCTGCTTGAAGACGGTGAAGGTGTATTCGGGCAGGTCCGCTTCGGTGACCGCCGCGCTCTCCAGGCCGGCGGCGTCCAGCGGACCTCCGTTCGTCCTTCCCGCGGCCGTCCCCTCTGCCGAGTCCTCGGTCACGGCGCCGCTTCTGCCGTCTTCCGGCCCTTCGTCGCCGTTTCCGCAGCCGGCCAGCAGGGCCACCGCGGCAAGCGTCACCGCGACAGCCTGAACCCGTCGCAGTCCGTCCACTCTCATTTCCACTCCTCCGGTACCAGTGCCCGGGCACGTCGGCACCTGGGGCATATCTGGAAGACGATGGCAGAGCGCGGTAGGGGCGGCGTCACCCGAAACGCGTACAGCCACTACGTACGCCGACCAGTTGGAGGACGAGCCGGTCGCGGAACCCGGCGAGTGCCGCGTCGTGGATCGCCGTGTCCGGAGGCCGGGAGCACGTCATGCGCGCTGCTTCCGCGGCACTTCGAAGGAGGTGGGCCCCGAGCCCGGACTGCTGGCCGTCGGAACCATCACGTCGATAGGGCTCGGCGCGATACTCGTGTTCGCCGTCGACTGGCAGGGGGAGGGCGCTGACCGGCCCCTGGCGGGACTCATCATGATGGCGGTCGGAAGCCTCGCCCTGGTCGCCGTCACGCACATGTACGGCCATGACTCCCGTTCCGGGAAGACGCCGTGAGACCGCGGGGCCACACCGGCACCATCCTTGTCCCCGTGGTGGGCCCCATGGCGCCTGACGGCAGGTGAACTTGCTCCGACGTCCCACGGCGGGACCGGGGCGTGACAGTCCCAGCGTCAGGGCTGTCGTCGTCGTGATGCCGTTCTGGTCGGCCGTGGTGGGCCCGGCGGGGCCGGCGCTCTCGTTCCTGCGACGGGGTGGAGCGCGTTGCGCATGGTCCGCACCTGGGCGGCACCCGCGGCCTGGGAGACGCCGGTGTCGTCGGTGGGCGTCCTGACCGGACCTGACGAGCAGTCCAGCGCAGGACCGGTCCGAAGGCGTCGACCCCAGCGCTTCGCCCTCGGCCACCGCGATACCGCACCCTCGCAACGACCGGGGCCCGGTGCGGCCGCTTCCCCTCAGGGGAAGCGGCCGCACCGGGCCCCGGCAGACTCCGGCGAGCTCATGCCGACCGCGAGCGACGGTCAGGGATGCCGCACCACCGCCACAGGCGCCGCAGCACGGTGCAGCACCGCGTGCGTGACCGGGCCGATGCGCGGGCCGATCGCCGAGTGGCGCACACGCCGTCCCACGACCAGCAGCGAGGCGTCCTTCGAGGCGTCCACGAGGTGGTCGGCCGCCCCGCCCACCACACATTGCTCCTTGACGTCGACCTCCGGGAACTTGCCCCGCCACGGCCGCAGCGCGTCGGTGAGCACGCTTGCCTCACGCAGTCCCATCGCGACGCCATGTCCGGGATCGACGGCTTCGGGGTCGTGTCCGAACACGATCGGTACGTCCCACCCGTGGACGACCTTCAGGGCGGCCCCGCGTGCGGCGGCGGCGGAGAAGGCGAACTCGATCAGCTCGTCGCACGGCCGGGTGAGGTCGAGCCCCAGCACCACGTCGAGGTACCGTGCCCGGCCGGTCGGGCCGCCCTGGGGCTGCTTCTCGTCCTCGGCCTGCTCGCCGGCCCGCACGACGACGACCGGGCACTCGGCGTGCGCGATGACGGGCAAGGACACCGATCCGGCCAGAAGGCCACCCAGGGCTCCCAGTCCCCGCGAGCCCAGAACCAGGACCTCCGCCTTGTTCGTCGCGGCGAGCAGCACCTCGACGGGACGGCCGAGGATCTGCTCGACGCCGACGCGCAGACCGGGATGACTCTCCCGCACCCGCTCGGCCGTCTCACGCGGGATGCGCTCGGCCCAGTGCCGGGTGACGGTCGTTTCGCCGGAGGCGGTGTCCGCACCCGTGAACGGGACGTGGGTGAACCCCGGTGACCAGTCCTGCCAGGCATGGACGATGTGCAGGGGCAGATCCCGCAGCAGCGCCTCTCGGGCAGCCCAGTGCGCGGCTGCCTGCGACTCCATCGAGCCGTCCACAGCGGCGATGACCGGACGTTGTGACATGGAATCCTCCGTGTGAGGGGGCGTTTCGATCGGGAAGCGTTCGCGGACCAGGCGAAGGCCGGGCCCCTCGCAGAGGCGCGGCACGTGTCGGCGGAGAACGGGCCCGCCGCCCACGACGGCCGGTGACGGGAGGCGAGGGGCGGGCCGGAAGCGGGGCGCTTCCGGCCGGAGGACGATCTTTACCGGGCGGGGGCGATCAGCCCGTAGTGGCCGTCGTAGCGGTGGTAGAGCACGCTGCCCCGACCGGTGGCCGTGTCGGCGAAGAAGACGAACGGCAGTCCGGTGAGGTGCAGCCGCTGAACGGCCTCGGGCACCGTGCTCGCAGGCACGGGGACCGTGCTCACGCCCAGCAGCCCTTCGGCCTCGCGCTCCTGGCCCACGGGCCCCAGCGATGCCAGGCGGTGGCGGCCGGTACGGACGTCGCGGTAGACCACGCTGTCGTACCCGGAGACCAGGTCCGTGAAGACCCAGAAGTCGTAGTCCATGGCCTCCAGGTCGATCACGGCGTCCTCGGGCGTCTGCCGGGTCCGGCTGAACGACTTGTACCGCTCGACGCGGCGCTCCTCGGCAGGCAGGTGCTGACGGTGCGGACGGTGCTCGTGGCCCGCGCTGTCCCACCACGCTTCCTGGGCGGTGTCGGAGAGCCCGCGCGGCCCGTGCCGCCGTGCCCTGGCCAGCCGCGCGGTCAGACGCTCCTGCAGGAGGTCGACCGCTTCGAACATGGTGCTCGCGGCGACGTGGGCACGTACCGGCCGACCGCTCACATCGACCACGGCCTGGGCGATGGCGGGGCGGGCCGCCGAGCAACGGACCGCCTGGGTGAGCTTCACCTGGGCGGCCAGTACCGGCTCGCTCACGTGGTCGAGGGTCGCGAGCACCTTCTCCCGTGCGTAGGCGGCCGCGCCTTGGGGCACCTGTCCTCGGCTGCGGACCTGGACGTCGACTGCCTGGCTGGTCTTGAGACGGCTCATGGGAACTCCTCCTTGATCGCTCTCAGCCTGTCCGGCGCCGACTGTTCCCGGCAGAGCCGACGGGGTCGTCGCCGCGGGGCGACCGGTCCCCTCGCCGCCCCTCCATCCGGGACGTGCGGACATCCGCAAAGGGCCGTTCGGCCCAGGGCCAGGCAAGGGGCTGGAGCCAGGAACAAGCACGTGGCCATGGTCGGCCGGGACAGCGCAAGGAGGCTGCCGAAGTACCCCGTCCGGCCCTTACCGCGACGCTTTCGCTGTGTCAGCGTCGTGATGGGCGGGTGCACTTACGGCCATGCGGCTCAGGAGCCGTGGAATCGCGAGGGGCGGCGCCTCCGGGCGGCCCGAGGCGGTTCGCGTTCCCGCGACGCGGGACATCGCACGCTTCGGCCCCGCAGGCCCGGCGCCCCGCTTGCCGCCCGCGACCACACACGACGGAGGAAACATGCGTGAGGACGAGCGCTCTGAAGGCGTACCGCTGACCGACGAGGAACTCGGTGCGCTCGACGCGCACTGGAGGGCCGCCAACTACCTGTCGGCCGGCCAGATCTACCTGATGGACAACCCGCTGCTGAGGAAGCCGCTGGAACCGGCGCACATCAAGCCGCGGCTGCTCGGACACTGGGGCACCTCCCCGGGCCTCAACCTCGTGCACACCCACCTCAACCGCGTCATCAAGCGGTACGGCGTCGACGTGCTGTGCGTCTGGGGGCCCGGACACGGCGGGCCGGCCGTCCTCGCCAACTCCTGGCTGGAAGGCAGTTACAGCGAGACCTACCCCGACGTGAGCCGCGACGAGCACGGCATGGCCCGGCTGTTCCGGCAGTTCTCCTTCCCCGGCGGGGTGCCGAGCCACGTGGCGCCCGAGACCCCCGGCTCGATCCACGAGGGCGGCGAACTGGGCTACTCCCTGTCACACGCCTACGGCGCCGCCCTGGACAATCCCGACCTGCTGGTGGCGTGCGTCATCGGCGACGGTGAGGCGGAGACGGGACCGCTCGCCGCCTCCTGGCACTCCAACAAGTTCCTCGACCCCGTCCACGACGGAGCGGTCCTGCCCGTCCTCCACCTCAACGGATACAAGATCGCGAATCCCACCGTGCTCGCACGGCTGCCGGAGGCGGAACTCGACCAGTTGCTGCGCGGCTACGGCCACGAGCCCCTGCACGTCACCGGAGACGACCCCCACCAGGTCCACCGGGCCATGGCGGCGGCCATGGACACGGCCCTCGACCACATCCGGCACATCCAGCGGCAAGCCCGGACCGGCGCCCCCGTCGGGCGGCCGCGCTGGCCGGTGATCGTCCTGCGCACGCCGAAGGGCTGGACCGGACCCGCCACGGTCGACGGTGTCCCCGTCGAGGGCACCTGGCGTGCCCACCAGGTGCCCCTGACGGGCGTCCGCGACGACGACGGCCACCGGGCCCGACTGGAAGCGTGGCTGCGCTCGTACCGGCCCGAGGAGCTCTTCGACGACGCCGGCCGGCCGAGCCCCCAGGTGCTGGAATGCGTGCCGGAGGGCGAGCGGAGGCTGGGTGCGACCCGGCATGCCAACGGCGGCCTGCTCCTGCGGGACCTGCCCCTGCCTCCGCTCGCACGCTTCGCCGTCCCCGTGGACGGGCCCGGCCAGACCCGCCACGAGCCGACCGGGGTACTCGGAGACCTGCTGGAGGGCGTCATGGCCGCCACCGGCGAGCGCCGCGACTTCCGGCTCGTCGGCCCCGACGAGACCGCCTCCAACCGTCTCCAGGCCGTGTACGGAGCGAGTGGCAAGGCCTGGCAGGAACCGCTCCTGGCCACCGACGAACACCTCGACCGGCACGGCCGGGTCATGGAGATCCTCTCCGAACACACCTGCCAGGGCTGGCTGGAGGGCTACCTGCTGACCGGCCGACACGGCCTGTTCTCCTGCTACGAAGCCTTCGTCCACATCGTCGACTCCATGGTCAACCAGCACATCAAGTGGCTCAAGACCTCGCGAGCCCTGCACTGGCGCGCCCCTGTCGCCTCACTCAACTACCTGCTCACCTCCCACGTGTGGCGCCAGGACCACAACGGCTTCTCCCACCAGGACCCCGGGTTCGTCGACCACGTCCTCAACAAGAGCCCCGAGGTCGTCCGCGTCTACCTCCCGCCGGACGCCAACACCCTGCTGACCGTCGCCGACCACGCGCTCCGCAGCCGTGACCAGGTCAACGTGATCGTCGCCGGCAAACAGCCCTGCTTCGACTGGCTCTCCCTCGACGACGCCCGCGCCCACTGCGCCCGCGGCGCCGGCGTGTGGGAATGGGCGGGTACCGAGGACGGGACCCGTGACCCGGACGTCGTCCTGGCCTGCGCCGGTGACGTCCCCACCCAGGAGATCCTCGCGGCGGCCGACCTCCTGCGGCGCCATCTCCCCCAGCTCGTCGTACGGGTGGTGAACGTCGTCGACATGACCCGGCTCATGCCCCACGAGGAACACCCCCACGGCATGACCGACCCGGAATACGACGCCTTGTTCACCCGGGACAAGCCGGTGATCTTCGCTTACCACGGTTACCCCTGGCTCGTGCACCGCCTCGCCTACCGCCGCACCGGCCACCCGAACCTGCACGTGCGCGGCTACAAGGAGGTGGGCACCACCACGACCCCCTTCGACATGGTCGTGCGCAACGACCTCGACCGCTACCGCCTCGTCATGGACGTGATCGACCGCGTGCCCGGCCTTGCCGTGCGAGCCGTGGGCGTGCGCCAGGCCATGGCCGATGTCCGCACCCGTCATCACGCCTTCATCCGCGAACACGGCGCCGACCTGCCCGAGGTCGCCGACTGGAGCTGGAGCTGGAGCTGGAGCGGCGGCCGGCAGTCGGCATGATCCCACCGTCCGCATCGTGTGACGCCGAACGCCTCGGCAGGCAGCCGCGACACCCCTGCGCGGCTTCAGCCGACCCGGGAACCACCAAGGACGGGAGCCGCCGGGAAGCAAGCGGGCGGGCCGGCTCGAAGGAAGTGCTGGAGCGGGCCCGGACCACTTCGTTCGTCATCCCTTCGCCCACGGTCCGGTGCCGCGCCACGGTTCTCGTCTCCATCCGACTGAGGAGCTTCCGCCCCCGCTCTCGGCCTCCACGGGGAGGCGGTGGTCCGCCGAGGGTCCATCGGCCCTGTCTCCCGGCCGTTCGGGTCACACCGCCGTGGCCGTCCACCCGGGGCGTGCGGCGTGAGGCCTCCCGGCCCCCAGCAGGGACCTCGGGCCCCCTGCGCGCACCGCTCCGGCCGATCACCGTGGAGGGGCAGGCCCGCCCAGCACCGCCCCGGAGTGCCGGACGGCGATCACCGGGCCCCTGAAGTCACCCCGCGCACGCCGCGTCCGGCCCGCCCGGCCGCCAGACCCACGGAGTCCCCATGTCCCGCACCGTCACCGCCGGCCTCGACGGATCCCCGGAGAGCCTCGCCGCCACGCAGTGGGCCGCCCAGGAGGCATCGCGACGTGCCGTGCCGCTGCGGCTGCTCCGCGTCTGGAACGTCGACGAGGATCCCCGTACCCGAGTGGTCGATCCCGCGACCGCACGCGGATGGGGCGAGCGCACGCTCGCCATCGCCGAAAGGCGGCTGCGGCGCCGCCACCCGGGCCTGGACGTCGAGACGGCGTGGGTGGCCGGCGACCCCGTGGAGGAGCTGTGCGGTGCCGCCGAGGAAGCGGAACTGCTGGTGCTCGGCTCCCGTGGTCTGGGTGGCCTGGCCGGATTCCTCGCCGGGTCGGTCTCCCTGGCGGTGCTCGCCCGCACGCGGCGCCCGGTCGTTCTCGTCCGCCCGCACGACCCCCTGGGGCCCGATGAGGAGCGCACGGGGGAGGTGGTCGTGGGTCTGGACGTGTCCGCCGCCTGCGACGAGCCGCTCGCCTTCGCCTTCGCCGCCGCGGACCGGTACGGCTGCGGGCTGCGCGTGGTGCACCGGTGGGCCGTACCGGCGCTCTACGGACCCGACATGCTCGACGCACTGCCGCTGCTCCTGACGGAGGTCGCCGAAGACACGCGGCGGGCGCTCGACGAGGCACTGGCCCCCTGGACCGAGAAGTTCCCGGACGTGCCGGTGGTGCGCGACTGCCGCCAGGGCCGGCCGGCGCAGGACCTGACGGAGCTGTCGCACGACGCCCGGCTCGTCGTCGTCGGCCGCAAGGCCCGCCGGGCACGGATCGGCACCCGCATCGGGGCCGTCACCCACGCGGTCCTGCACCACTGCCCGGCGCCGGTCGCGGTCGTCCCCCACGGCTGAACGGACCCGGCCCCCAGAGCGGCGCACCGACACCGCCCGTCCGGCACCAGCCCCGGACGGCTCGGGCAGCCGTGCCGCCCGGCGGCTGCCTCCCCTCTCTCCGCGACGGCTCCGCGCGGCCCGCGAGGGAGGGCGCAAGGTCCCTCGTGCCGCCGGGACCACCGGGCCCCGCCCACCGGGAACGACAAGGCCGGTCAGCGGCTTCGCGCGGCCCTTGCGGCCCTCGGCCGGTGGCAGGCGGACGACGAGCATCGAAGGTGAGGCCGGGCCGTCTCGCCCGCCTCGCAGGCCGCCGTCCCTTGGAGATGACGACATGACCGTGACCGTCCAGCCCCCCGCCGACACCAGCACGCCGTGGCGCGGCTTCACCGGTGAGGAGTGGCAGCGGGAGATCGACGTCCGTTCCTTCATCCAGGACAACTACGCCCCTTACGAAGGCGGTGCCGCGTTCCTGGCCGGTCCCACGGACCGGACGCTCGCCGTGTGGAGAGCCGTCGCCGCTCTCTTCCCCGAGGAACGCCGCAAGGGCGTCCTCGACGTCGACACGGCGACGCCCTCCACCATCACGTCCCACGCGCCCGGCTACATCGACCGCGACCGGGAGCTGATCGTCGGTCTGCAGACCGACGCCCCGCTGAAGCGGGCCATCATGCCCAACGGCGGACTGCGCATGGTCGAGAACGGATTGCGCGCCTACGGCTTCGAGCCCGACCCGTTCGTCACCACGGTCTTCGGCACCTACCGCAAGACCCACAACGACGGCGTCTTCGACGCCTACACCCCCGAGATGCTGCGCGCCCGCAAGGCCGGCATCGTCACGGGCCTGCCCGACGCGTACGGGCGGGGCCGGATCATCGGCGACTACCGCCGCGTCGCGCTGTACGGGACCAGCCGGCTGATCGAGGCCAAGCGCGCCGAGCGGTCGCGCCTCGACCACATCCCGTCCGCGGTCGACGTCATCCGCGACCGGGAAGAACTGGCCGAGCAGATCAGGGCGCTGGGCGAGCTGGAGCGCATGGCAGCCTCCTACGGCTGCGACGTCTCCCGTCCCGCGGCCACCGCACAGGAGGCCGTCCAGTGGCTGTACCTGGGCTTCCTGGCCGCGGTGAAGGAGCAGAACGGCGCGGCGATGTCCCTCGGCCGCACCTCCACCTTCCTGGACGTCTACCTCCAGCGTGACCTCGACGAGGGGCGCATCGACGAGAGTCGCGCCCAGGAGCTCGTCGACGACTTCGTGATCAAGCTGCGGATCGTGCGGTTCCTGCGCACCCCGGAGTACGACGCACTGTTCTCCGGCGACCCCACCTGGGTCACCGAGTCCATCGGCGGCATCGGAGAGGACGACCGCCCTCTGGTCACGCGCACCTCCTTCCGCTTCCTCCAGACCCTCTACAACCTCGGACCCGCCCCGGAGCCCAACCTGACCGTGCTCTGGTCCCGTCGACTGCCCGAGGGGTTCAAGCGGTTCTGCGCCCAGGTCTCCATCGACACCAGCTCGATCCAGTACGAGTCCGACGACCTGCTCCGCCCCCGCACGGGTGACGACTCGGCGATCGCCTGCTGCGTCTCCGCGATGGCGGTGGGCAGGCAGATGCAGTTCTTCGGCGCCCGCGTCAACCTCGCCAAGGCCCTCCTGTACGCGATCAACGGCGGCCGCGACGAGATGACCGGTGAGCAGGTCGCCCCCGCGACCACCCCGCTGACCGGCGAGTACCTCGACCACGCCGAGGTGGCCGGCGCGTACGACCGCATGCTGGACTGGCTCGCCGCGACCTACGTCAACGCGCTCAACGTGATCCACTACATGCACGACAAGTACGCCTACGAGCGCATCGAGATGGCCCTGCACGACCACCCGGTCCACCGGACGATGGCGTGCGGCATCGCGGGTCTCTCCGTGGCCGCCGACAGCCTCTCGGCCATCAAACACGCCCGGGTGCGGGTCATCCGGGATGCCACCGGGCTCGCCGTCGACTACCGGGTCGAGGGCGACTACCCGGCCTACGGCAACGACGACGACCGGGCGGACCGGATCGCCGTCGACCTGGTCCGCTCCTTCATGGCCAAGGTGCGCCGGCACCCCACCTACCGGGGTGCCGAACACACGCAGTCGGTTCTCACCATCACCTCCAACGTCGTGTACGGCAAGCACACGGGCAATACGCCCGACGGCCGGCGCGCCGGAGCACCGTTCGCCCCGGGCGCGAACCCGATGAACGGCCGCGACCACCGCGGCATGGCGGCCTCGGCGCTGTCGGTCGCGAAGATCCCGTACGACCAGGCCCGCGACGGCATCTCCCTGACCTCGACCATCACCCCGGAGGGTCTGGGACACGAGCCGGCCGAACGCGCGGGGCACCTCGTCGGAATCCTCGACGCCTACACCGCCGAAGGCGGCTTCCACATGAACGTCAACGTCCTCGACCGCGCCACACTGGAGGACGCCATGGAACACCCGGACGACTACCCCGAGCTGACCATCCGCGTCTCCGGCTACGCCGTCAACTTCGTCCGGCTCACCCGCGAACAGCAACTCGACGTCATCGGCCGCACGTTCCACGGTGCGCGATGACCACCGGCCGCATCCACTCCTGGGACCTGTCCACCGGCGTGGACGGGCCCGGGACCCGTTTCGTCCTCTTCCTCAGCGGCTGCCCGCTGCGCTGCCTGTACTGCGCCAACCCCGACACCTGGCACATGCGCGACGGGGAGCAGGCCACCGTGGACGACGTGCTGGCCCGCATCGAGCGGTACCGGCGGTTCACCGACCTGGCCGGCGGGGGAGTGACCCTCACCGGAGGTGAGCCTCTGCTTCAGTCCGCCTTCACGGCCGAGGTCCTGCGGCGGTGCAAGGAGCTGGGCCTGCACACCGCCCTCGACACCTCCGGTGCCCTGGGCGCCCGGGCCGACGACGCGCTCCTGGCCGACACCGATCTCGTCCTGCTCGACATCAAGTCCTTCGACGCCGGTGTCTACCGGCGCCTGACCGGCGGTCGGCTCGCACCCACCCTCGGCTTCGCCACCCGTCTGAACCGTCTCGGCGTCCGGGCCTGGATCCGCTACGTCCTCGTCCCCGGCTGGACCGACGACGAGGAGGCCATCGACGGCCTCGCCCGCTTCCTCGCCGATCTGGACAACGTCGACCGCGTCGACGTCCTTCCCTTCCACAAGCTCGGTGCCGCCAAGTACGACGCGCTCGGCATCCCCTTCCCCCTCCGTGACCGTCCCGTTCCCGACGCCGCGCTGGCCGAACGCGTGCGTGAGCAGTTCCGAGCGCACGGCCTGCGGGCGCAATGAACGAACCGGGCGGGGCGAACGGCGCGTGCCCCGTGCGGCACCGGGAAAGACCGGTGCCCGGCTTCCGCGGAGCAGGAAGCCGGGCACCGTAGGGATGTGCGAGGGGGTTGGTCCTCGCACGAAGCGATGGCCTGGAACGGCAGGGCGGTCGGTCAGGCGGTGGCGTCGGCCAGCCACAGGTCCGGGCCGAAGACCTCGTAGCGGACGTTGCGGGCGGGGATGCCGCCGCGCAGCAGCTGCGACCTGACCTCGCGCATGAAGGAGAGCGGGCCGCACAGGTACACGCTCGCGTCGGCCGGAAGTTCCAGCGCGTCGAGCTCCATCAGCCCCGTCCGGGAGCCGGGCTCCTCCGCCGCGTCCCGCTCGTACCAGAACTGGGCGCGTGCCTCGGGCAACGCGTCGACCAGCCGCTTGGTGTCGGCCCGCAGCGCGTGGTCGGCGGGCGAACGGTCGGCGTGCAGGACCGTGACGGAGCGGGTGGACGTCTCGCCGGCGAGGTGCTCCAGCATGGACACCATCGGTGTGCAGCCGATGCCCGCGGAGACGAGTGCCAACGGCGCGTCCGTCTCGTCCAGCACCACGTCACCGAACGGGACGGAGAGGGTGAGTTCGTCGCCGGCCTCGAGAGTGCGGTGCAACAGGTTCGACACTTCGCCCTCGGGAGCGCCGTTCCCGCGCACGCGCTTGACGGTGATCCGGCGCACCTGGTCGCCGGGTGCCGAGGAGAGGCTGTACTGGCGCAGTTGGTGCACGCCGTCGGGCATCCGCACGCGCACGCTGACGTACTGTCCGGCCCGGGCGCGAGGAGCCGGGGCACCGTCGGAGGGCCGCAGCAGGAAGGAGACGGTGTCGGCAGTCTCGTCGCGACGTTCGACGACGGTCCACTGTCGCCAGGGGTGCCCGGGTCGCACCTGGGCTTCGAGGCAGAGGCGGGCTTCCTGCGCGATGAGGGCGCCGGCCATCAGCCAGTAGACCTCGTCCCAGGCGGCCGCGACGTCCGGGGTGACCGCTTCGCCCAGGACGTCGGTGATGGCGGCGAACAGGTACTTGTGCACGAGGGTGTACTGATCGTCGGTGACGCCCACGGCCACGTGCTTGTGGGCGATGCGGGCGAGCAGGGCGTCCGGGCGGGTGCCGGGCTCCGCCAGGAGCGAACCGGCGAAGGCGGCGATCGACCCGGCAAGGGCCCGGCGCTGCGCGCCACTGGCCTGGTTGCCCCGGTTGAACATGCCGTCCAGCAGCTCGGGGTGCTCGGCGAACATCGTGGCGTAGAACCGGGTGGTTATCTCGTCCAGTGCCCCGCCGACGGCAGGCAGGGTGGCCCGGATCAGCGCGGCCGACTCGGCAGACAGCATGACACTCCTGAGGGGGAAGCGGAGGGGTTTCGCACTGCACAGCGGCAGGCACCTCCTGGTTTAGCAGGCTGAAGACCGCCCGACCTCCTGTGTGCGCAGGACCCGGGACCAAGGTCCCGGGTTCAGGGCCTCACGGTCCGGTGCGGAGCAAGAGCCCGGGACCAGTGGCCCGGAGCGGGAGCGGGGCCTCTCGCACACGCCGCGGACCTCGTGCCGCCCACGACTCCCTCCCGCGCTCTCCGCCACCTGAGACCGGCTCAAGGCCCTGGCGGGCAGCACAGCAGGGCCATCGAGGCCCACGTCAGGGACGATCGGCCCCAGCGCCGGCCGCCGGGTTCCTGCGAGGCTCGCCTCACCGCGTCAGCAGCTCCGCCGACGCCTTCACCCGCACCGGCAGCCCCGGGAGGCACCCATGTCCGGCACCATCACCGTAGGACTCGACGGAACCGACCACGCCCTCGCGGCAGCGGACTGGGCGGCGGACGAGGCGGAGCGCCGCGGCGCGAGCGTGCGGCTGGTCCATGCCTGGGTCTGGGGCCCCACCGACGTGGTGTACGTCGGCGACCGCGCGGCGGAGGAGCGCTGGGCACGCGACGCGCTCAACGAGGCGCGGGCCCGCATCGCCAAGAAGCACCCGTCCCTGGACGTCACCACCGAACTCCTCGTCGGCGACCCGGTGCCCACCCTTCTCACCGAGGCCGCACGCGCCGAGATGCTGGTGCTGGGATCCCGTGGCTACGGCACTCTCACCGGTTATCTGATCGGCTCCGTCTCGCTCCACGTGCTTCGACAGGCGACAGGGCCCGTCGTCATGGTCAGGATGCCCGAGGTCTCCACGCGCCGGCACGAACCCGGGGAGGAGGAGGTGGTGGTCGGCGTCCAGGAACCCGGAGAGAGCGGCGACTCCGTCCTGGAGTTCGCCTTCACGGCCGCCGCCGAACGAGGAGCGGCCCTGCGTGTCGTGCACGCCTGGAGCATCCCGACAGCCCTTGCCTGGGGCCCCGGGTCGCTGTACCTGGCCGACCAGGCCGGTGCTCTGGCGCGGATCAACCGGGAGGTCCTGGCCGACGTCCTCGTGCCATGGCGCGACAAGTACCCCGGGGTGGAGGTCATCGAGCACTTCGAGATCGGCTCGCCCTCCGAAGTGCTGCTGCACAGCAGCGTCCGTGCCGGCCTGGTCGTCGTCGGTCGCCGCTCCCACGAGGCGGGCCTGCGACGCCTCGGAGCGGTCACCCACGCCGTCCTGCACCATGCCTCCGCACCCGTGGCGGTCGTGCCGCACGACTGACACCCGGGGCCGGGGCCACGACCCGACTTCCCGGCCGAGGCGTCACGAGGAGCCCCGGCCGGATTCCCCCCGGGGGTACAGCGAGGCCCCCCGGGCCGTCGGCGCGGTCGGAGAGCGGACCGACGGCGGCGAGGGGGACCCGCATCAGGGACCATCGGGCGGAGCGGCTGACAGGGCGGTCACGAGGCGCAGGTGTTCGTCCTCGTCGATCTCACCAGGACAGAGGTGGGTGGACACCGTCGTGCAGCTGCACGACGGTGTCCACGCCGTCCACACGGTGATGGACCGGCTGCACAGCCGGGAGGACGTGTCGGGGTGAAGACGATGTGCTCCAGCGAGACGGTGCCGGGCACCGCAGCGCTTCGGTGCGGTCGGGTCCGGTTGGGCGCCGGGGCGCCACCGCCTCGTGGTGGCCGTCCGTCGTCCCGTGCGTGGCCGCGTCGTTCCGCGTGCCTGCCTTCTTGTTCCGGCCTGAGAACCCGGGGCTGCCCGAAGTGCCCTGCCGTCTCAGCGCCTTGCCGTCCCGGCTGCGCAGGCAGGACCTGACGGAACTTTCCCGAGGGCCGGTTTCCGGGAAGGGCCCAGTCAGGCGAAGGAGCACGGGATGGTCCGATCCAGCCCCAGAGTCCGGATCACCGTCGCCGGAAGCCGCGGGACACGGCCCTGTTCTCGTATAGCTACGGCGAACGGACGTGTAGCGCTGTGTGATTGCCCCGGTCCTCGTTTCTCCTGGCTGGGCGCATCGTTGAGCCGAATGAGTGATCTCGGTCGGGGTAGAGGAGTGCGGGTGCAGCAGGACTGGGAGCCGGAGGACCTGATCGAGGTCTGGACGCTGCTGGAAGACGACATGAAGCGGGTGCGGAACAAGTCCGGGGCGACCCGGCTCGGGTTCGCGCTGTTGCTGAAGTTTTTTGAGGCGGAGGCCCGGTTTCCGGAGTCGGCCAGGGAGGTGCCGTCCGCCGCGGTGGAGTACGTGGCGCAGCAGGTGAAGGTCCCGGCAGGGGCGTGGGCGGGGTACGACTGGCAGAGCAAGGCGATCCAGCGGCATCGGGGCGAGATCCGGGCGGCGTACGGGTTCCGGGCGAACACCGAGGAGGACCAGGACCGGCTGGCCGCGTGGCTGGCGACCGAGTTGTGTCCGGTGGAGCTGTCGCGGGACCGGGTGGCGGCCGCGGTGGTGGCCCGGTGCCGCGACGACCACGTCGAGCCGCCGGCGCCCGGTCAGGTTCGGAGGCTGGTCGGCAAGGCGGTCAAGGACTTCGAGAAGCGGCTCTCGCTGGACCGGCTCAGCCACGCGACGCGCTGACGGCTGGAGGACCTGATCACGGGCGACGGAACCGAGCAGGGCATCGACGGCGACGGCGACGGCGCCGCGGTCGGGGGCGGGCGGTCGCACTTCACCGAGCTGAAGACCGACCCCGGCGCTCCGGGTCTGGAGAGCCTGCTGGCCGAGGTGAACAAGCTGGAGCGGGTACGGCGCCTGGAGCTGCCCGCGGACCTGTTCGCGGACGTGTCGGAGAAGCTCGTGGACGCCTGGCGGGCGCGGGCGTCGAAGGAGTACCCGGCGAACCTGGAGCGGATGAAGCCGCCACGGCGCCTGACACTGCTGGCCACGCTGTGCCACGTGCGCCAGACGGAGATCACCGACTCGCCGGTGGACCTGTTCATCCAGCTCGTGCTGAAGATCATCACGCGGGCGGAGCGGAAGGTCGACAAGGAGCTGGGGGCGGAGCTGAAGAAGGTCCGGGGCAAGGAGGCGATGCTGCTGCGGGTCGCGGAGGCGGCCCTGTCGGAGCCGTCCGGCACGGTGCGGCGGGTGATCTTCCCGGTGGTCGGTGGTGAGAAGACGCTGAAGGCCCTGGCGGCGGAGGCCGCGGCGAACGAGGCCCGGTACAAGGCCCGGGTCCGGCACCGTGCTGCGCTCCTCGTACTCGGCGCACTGGAGGCGGATGCCGTCGCCGCTGCTGAAGGCGCTGGAGCTGAAGTGCAACAACACCGCCTACCGGCCGGTGATGGACGCGATCGACCTGCTGAGGCGGTATCTGGGGCAGCCGTTGAAGGAGGGCGCGTTCTTCGATGCGGCGGAGACGGTGCCGCTGGACGGGGTGGTGCCCGAGCAGTGGCGGGCGACAGTGGTGGACGACAAGGGCCGGGTCGAGTGCATCCCGTATGAGCTGTGCGTGCTCGTATCCCTGCCGGACGCGCTGCGCCGTCGGGAGATCTGGGTGGTGGGCGCGAGCCGGTGGCGTAATCCGGAGGACGACCTGCCCGCCGACTTCGAGGACAACCGGGACGTCCACTACGCGGCCCTGGGCCAGCCGCGGGACGCGGGTGAGTTCATCACCGCCTTGAAGGCCAAGCTCCGCACTCGTTGGACCGCTTCGAGCAGGCTCTGTCCGCGGGCACCACGGGCGGGGTCGCGATCGTCAAGAAGCGCGGCGAGCCGTGGATCAGGGTCTCCCCGCGCGGCAAGCAGGAGGAGCCGGAGTTCCTGGTCGCCGTCAAGGCGGAGATCGAGCGGCGCTGGGGCACCATCGACCTGCTGGACGTCCTGAAGTACGCCGAGTTCGACACCGGCTTCATCGTCGAGTTCACCTCGGTCGCCACCAGAGAGAACCTGTCCAGGGACGTACTGCGGCGCCGGCTGCTGTGCTGTTCGGTCTGGGCACCAACATGGGCGTCAAGCGGGTCACGGTCACCGGCAAGCACGGCGAGTCCGAGGCGACGCTGCGCCGGGTGCGGCACCTGTTCGTCAACCGGGCCAACATGCGCGCCGCCTTGCGCAAGCTGGTGATCGCCACCTTCGCCGCCCGGGACGAGATGTGGTGGGGCACCGGCACCGCGTGCGCCTCCGACAGCCGCAAGTTCGGCGCCTGGTCCAGCAACCTGATGACCGAGTGGCACCAGCGTTACCGCGGCCCCGGCGTGATGATCTACTGGCACGTCGAGCGGAAGTCGGTGTGTATCTACTCCCAGCTCAAGTCCTGCTCCGCCTCCGAGGTCGCCTCGATGATCAAGGGCGTGCTGCGACACTGCACCGACATGGAGGTCGACCGGCAGTACACCGACACCCACGGCGCGTCCATCGTCGGCTTCGCCTTCGCCCACATGCTCGACTTCAAGCTGATGCCGCGGCTGAAGAACGTCGGCTCCGCGCGGCTGTACCGGCCCGCCGCCGGTGAGGACGACAACTGGCCGAACCTCGCGCCGGTGCTGTCGACCAAGACGATCAACTGGGACCTGATCCGCAAGCAGTACGACCAGATCGTGAAGTACAACACCGCCCTGCGCCTGGGCACCGCCGAGGCCGAGCAGGTCCTGCGCCGCTTCGCCCGCGGCGGACCCAAGCACCCCACCTACCAGGCGATCGAGGAACTCGGGCGGGCGGTACGCACGGCGTTCGTCTGCGACTACCTCGCCGACGTCGAACTCCGGCAGGAGAGCCACGGGGGTCCGCAGGTGGTGGAGAACTGGAACAGCGCGAACAAGGACCTCTTCTACGGCAAGGACGGCGACCTGGCCGGGTCGGACAAGGAGTCGCAGGAGGTGTCCATGCTCGCCCTGCACCTGCTCCAGTCCGCCCTCGTGCACGTCAACACGCTGCTGATCCAGCAGGTCCTCGCCGACCAGAAGGGGGCCGACATGCTTACCGACGCCGACCGGCGGGCCCTGTCCCCGCTGTTCTGGACGCACGTGAACCCCTACGGCCGGTTCGAGCTGGACATGAACAGCAGCCTCGACCTGGACCTGACCGCCCCGGCCCGGGCCGTGCCCGCCCCGCGCAGCCCGCAGAGAGAGGCGGTGCCGACCGGAGGAGACGCCGCGGTGCTGTTCTAGACGCGGGCGGCCGCCGGGCCAGAGGAGTCGGACCCTGCCCGCTAAGCCGAGGCCCAAGGCTGCCTCCACGACCGGCGTCCCCGAGGTCGTCCCTCGCGCCGCTGTTCGTCGCGCTTGCGCTGCCATAGAGGTGCCATGCCGGGCGCGTAACCGCAAACCGCCGTGACGTGAACGTTCGAGCTGCCCCGGACCTCACGATCGCGGCAGCCCGATCGGGGAGACACGCCTGCAGACAACCAAGAGCAACCTCAGTGCCGAAGACGGGGAGGGGAGACAGCCGGGTCCCCTCCGCGCCGATGCAACAGGGGCCCGGCACGCCCGCGCTCCACGGGGGATTGAGGAGCGCGAGGCGCAAGGGAAGAGCCCTTGACCGTGCACATCTTGCCGAACACGCCCGGTTCAAACGCGCAGGGCGAGAAAAAGCGGAGCGGCGGCAGAAACGTTCCTGTTTCTCCGGGGCTGCGGCAAAGTACCGGCTGGTGCTGGGTGTGTACTGTCTTCTCGGGTAGGCGCCAGGGGCGTGAAGCGGCGGCCGGCCGGTGCGGTGTGTGCTCCCGGCGGGGTGACGGTGTCGTGCGTAACGTGGGCGGTGAGGGACGAGAGCGAGAGGGCGCCGTGAACTCCGACGAGGAACCGAGCGGCACACCGAGCGAGACGCGTCTGCCCGGGCTTGGGCTGAAGCTGGACGAGCAGCTGGAGGGCATCGCACAGCAGCTGCGGGCGCTGGCGCGGGCGAAGGACCGGTTGCAGGGACTGCTGTCGGCGGTGCTGGCCATCGGCGGCGATCTGGACCTGCCGACGGTGCTGCACCGAATCGTCACCACCGCCATGGACCTGGCCGGGGCGCGTTACGGCGCCCTCGGCGTCCTGGCCCCTTCCGGAGATCACCTGGAGCAGTTCATCACTGCCGGCCTCACCGAGGAGGAACGGGCCGCGCTCGCGGGAATCGACTTCCCGCACGGCCGCGGCGTCCTGGGTCACCTGATCCACCATCCCGAACCGCTGCGCGTGGAGGACATCCCCTCGCACCCGGCCTCGGTCGGATTCCCGCCCGGCCACCCGCCCATGCGCACGCTGCTGGGCGTCGCGATCACCGTCCGCGGCGAGATCTACGGAGACCTCTACCTCTCCGAGCGCGGGGACGGCCGGCCGTTCGACGAGGACGACGAGGCCATCGTGCGCGCTCTGGCGGGAGCCGCCGGGATCGCCATCGAGAACGCCCGCCTGTTCGGTTACATGCGTGACAGCGCCGAACAGTTCCAGCGGCTGCTGCTGCCGACCCTGCCCGACCTGACGCCGTTCTCCGGCGCAGCGGTCTACCGCGCCGCGGCCGAGCCGGCCAGCGTCGGCGGCGACTGGTACGACGCCGTCGTCCTGCCCGACCGCGCCTGCGCGGCCGTCATCGGCGACGTCGTCGGCCACGACCTGCACGCGGCCGCCGCCATGGCCCAGGCCCGCAACATGCTCCGCGCCCTGCTCTACGACCGCCAGACCCCGCCCAGCTCGGTGCTGACCCAGCTCGACCACACCGTCCACGCCATCACCGACCTGCCGGTCACCACCGCATGCCTGGTCAGGATCGAGCCCACCGGCGATGGCTGGACGCTCCACTGGAGCACCGCCGGCCACCTCCCGCCGCTGATCCTGACCCCCGATGGATCCGCCCGATACCTGCATGCGGAGCCGGGCATCCCCCTGGGCGTCGACCCCGACATCCACCGCCCCGACCACACCCACGAGCTGCCGCCGGGCGCCATCGTGCTGCTGTTCTCCGACGGCCTTGTCGAACACCCGGACCATCCCATCGACGACCGCCTGAACGCCCTGGCCGATCTTGCCGCCGCGCACGCCCCCCAGCCACTGGACGCCCTGGTACACGCCCTCGCCGACCACCACCCCAGCGACGGCCGCGACGACATCGCCATCCTCGCCATCCGCACCCCCGGCGAAGAATGACCCCCACCCGAGCCGAGCCTCCTTTCGCGAAGGCCAAGCACGGCAGGATCAGACCGGTGCCCTGCAGGCTCTCCTCCAGGGCGGCCGCAGTGCGCACGGCTCCCGTCTCCGCAGGCGCGCAGTCCAGGCCGATCGTGGGCATGCTGATGGGTGTAGTGCTCAGGTATCACGTCGTGGAGGGATCATGCTCATCCAGCACGCGTTCGAGAACGGCGTCCTGCATGTGCACCTCGTACAGGACCTCGAAGTCCACAACCGCGCCGCGGCCGCCGTACACATCGAGCAACTTCTCATCACACACCGCCCCCGGACGCTGCGCCTCCAGCTGCCCACCGCCACCCCCTCACCGGCATCCCTGAGCGCCCTGGCCCGCACCCGCCGGCTGTGCGAAAGCCTGGCGTCGGTCTGAGCGTCGTCAGCTCCGCCTCCCTCGCCCCGCCCGCCGCCGCATGAGCGAAACTCTGCAGCGGGTGCGCGAAGCGCTCCTGCGCGCAGGATTCGACCCCCACCCCGCCGGCGACAGCGGCCTGCAGATCCGCAAACAGGACGAGGAGACGGTCGAGGTGTGGTGGGAAGCCGGCGACGTCCTGCGCCCCACCGCGATCACGCATGCCGCCGAGCCAGGCCTGGCCGGCCATATGGAGATCGCGGGCATCCACCACGCGATGGACATCGCCCTCACCGAGATCTTCCGGAAAGCGGGCCTGCACGTCACCCACCGCCCCGACGACACCCTTCTCGTCCAACAGCCACCCAAGGAATAGAGACGGCGACGGACTCTTCCCCCGTGCGGACCTCACAAACGATCCTTTGCGCGAGCAAGATCAACAGCGGACGGCCGGACCTCCGCCGGACCCGAATGCGTTCGCAGAACCCGTTCTCAGGAACTCGACTACCGGCTCGACGCGCTCAGCAAGCGCGGCATCCCGAGTGAGAAGATCTTCAGCGAGAAGATCAGCACCCGCGTCCGGGTCCGCCCGAAGTTCGAGGAAGCGCTTCGGGCTGCGCGGGAGGTCAAGGCGCACGCCCCGTACTGCCGTGTCATCTTCACCGTGTACGAGATGAAGCGGCTCGGCCGCGATGCCGCCGAGCTGACCGCGCTCGCCGACCACCTCACCGCTCACGGCCTGGTCCTGGAGATGCTCGCCGGGCCCCTGCCCGGGATCTACGACCCCACCGGGCCGGGGAAGCCGCTGTTCGCGTTCTTCGCGGCGATGGCGGAGACCGAGCGGGAGAACATCCGCGAGTCCACGGTGGAGGGGCTCGACACCGCGGTTCGCAAGGGCGAGCACGGCGACCGGCCACCGGTCGTCACCGATGACATGCTCCACACCGTCCTGCGGCGCCGCGCGGACGGCGAGTCCGTCGAGCAGATCCAGCCCGACCTGATCATCCCCACCGGCAAACGCAAGGGACAGAACCCCTCGGTGGCCAGCATCTACCGGGCGCTCGCCGAGCACGCCAAGCGCGAGGTGTACCCCGAAGCCGTCGAACGGGCCCACGCCGACTTCACCGCCCTCCAGGTCGGTGACATCCCCGGACCCCGCCTCGCTGTCCCTGACCGAGCGTCACTTTGATCACAGAGAGCTGCTTGTCACTTCGCCGTAGCTTCGGGGGAGCAGGGCCGAGACGGTTATTTGCCTGATCCGCACCGGCAGATCCGCCCGGACTCCCCGCCGGCCTGGTCTACTTCGTGCTGCACGACGTGGAAGGCGAGAGCCGGGCCCGCGAGCTGGCCGCAGCGCTGCACGTCGCCCTCTACGGCGAGCCCGAGCCTTTGGAAAGCTGCCTGCGCAGCTCGTGGAGGGCGTCAGGGCTGCCGGTACGGACCACCTGCTCCAGCAGCCGGTCGAGCCGGGCATCGTCCCCCGCGCCCACCGCGTCCACGATGCCCGCGATGATCTCGCGCGCTCCAGGCGGCAGCCCCCGCTCACCGCGTCGCCGCCTCCGCCTCAGCGGGCTCGGCCTCCGGGGTGTCCTCGCGGTGCAGGAAGGCACCCAGGAGGTCGCCGACCGGGTGGTCGGCCTCGGATGGGTGACGCAGGGCCACGCTGTCGTCGACGGTGTAGCGGTTGCGTCGCCCCACCCGGGTGCGGGTCAGGTAGCCGGCCACCTCCAGGTCGGCGACGATGATCTGCACCGCGCGTTCGGTGATCCCGATCCCGGCGGCGATGTCGCGCAACCGTACCTCGGGGTCGCGGGCGATCCGTAGCAGCACCCGTGCGTGGTTGGTGAGGAAGGTCCACTGGTCGCCGCGTGCCGATGAGCTGCTCATGGCCTCCATCATACGAACCCGGCTTCGCGTATTCGCCCCCTCGTGCGAACCTTTATTAGCGAAAAGGTTTTCGCGTAACTGTTGACGGGTGTCGGTGCCGCAGGTGACCCTTGAGGGGATTCCTCCCGTTAAGGAAGGCGGGCCGTAGTCATGACCCGACTGCTCTCCCACCCCGTACGCGACCACGTCCACCGCCCCGCGCGGGCGGGTCTGGTCCAGCCGATCGCGGCCGTGCTGACCGATCGCATCGACGATGTCGCGGTGGCCGAGGCGGCCGCGCGGATGGCGCTGGTCCGCCGGGTGCCGCTGCTGCTGATTGCCGTGGTGTCCCCGCACGTCGGCCGTTCCCCTCTCGGCCCGGCGGCCTGCCCGTCGGTGCGGGCGGTTCTGGCCCGGGTCATGCCCAAAGTCGGCCCCCACGCCACCGGCTGCATCCCCGAGGTGTTCCACCTGCCGGCGGGCAACGGATCACGGCTCGCGGCGGCCAAGCAGCTGCTGGCCCTGGCCGGCCGCCACCGGGCTCCGGACGTGGTGGCCTCGCGTCGCGGCCCGCACGGGCTGGACGCGCACGCCCTGATCGAGGCCGCAGCCCTGCGCGGCGGCCCGTTCGTCCATGCGATCGCCCCTGCGGCCTGGGTGCCGCTGCGATCGCCCTCGACGTGATCGCCTCCTCAGCGTGACCTGCCGTCCGGCCCCTTGAGAGGAAACGTTTAGCGATGAATGACCTGTCGTTCGCCGTCCCGCTGTGGGTGTGGGCCGCGGTCACCGTCGGCATCTGCGTGATGCTCGCCGTCGACCTGATCGCCCACCGCGACAACCACGTCATCGGCTTCAAGGAAGCCGCGATCTGGAGTGGCATCTGGATCGCCATCGGCCTGGGCTTCGGCTTGATCCTGCTGGCGTGGCAGGGCGGGGAGGTGTCCTCCACCTACTACGCCGGCTACCTGATCGAAAAGGCCCTGTCGATCGACAACGTCTTCGTCTTCGCGCTGGTCTTCTCGTTCTTCGCCGTCCCCGACGCCTACCAGCACAAGGTCCTGTTCTGGGGCGTGCTGGGCGCCCTCGCGGCCCGGCTGGTGTTCATCTTCGTCGGCGCCGAACTGCTCCAGGTGTTCTTCTGGACCGCTTACCTCTTCGGCGCGTTCCTGATCTGGACCGGCTGGAAGATGGCCGTCTCCAAAGACGAAGAGGTCCACCCCGACCGCAACCCCATCGTCCGCCTGGTCAAGAAGCTCATCCCCACCGATCCGAAGTTCCACGGCGACAAGTTCTTCATCCGCCGCAACGGCAAGCGGATCGCGACGCTGCTGTTCGTGGTCCTGGTCGCCGTGGAGGCCACCGACCTGATCTTCGCGATCGACTCCGTCGCCGCCGTCCTGGCGATCACCACCAACACCTTCCTGGTGTGGACCGCCAACGCCTTCGCCGTTCTCGGCCTCAGGAGCCTGTACTTCTGCCTCGCCGGACTCCTGCGCCGCTTCCAGTACCTGCACTACGGGCTGGCGGTCCTGCTCGTCTTCGCCGGCGTCAAGCTCATCCTGTCCGAGACCCCCGTCGGCAAGCTCCCCATCCCCCTCACCCTCGGCGTCATCGTCGCAACGATCACCATCTCCATCGGCTGGTCCCTGATCGCCACCCGCAACCAGCCCACCGACGGCAGCGGCGAACAGCACCCGGCCCAGACCGGCGAGGACGAGCCGATCGCCGACCGACCGCCCGTCGAACCCATCCGCCAGCAGCCCACTGCCCGCCGCAGCCCGAACCCAAAGAACATGCCATGACCACCACCCAGACACCCCGGCCGTTCATCCCCTCCCCGGCCCCGCCGGAGGCCCACATCTACCATCTCTCCCTGCACTCCAGCGGCCATGTTCTGGCGCTGTTCACCCGCTCCGGTGCCGACCGGGCCGTGGCCGCCCACGCGGCCGACCTGGCCGCCCGCACCGGACACAGGGTCATCGCCGCGGCGGTCGTGCGCAGCACCGGCTTCAGCATCAACGCCCTGCTGCACCACGTCCGCTCCCGCCGGATCCAGGCCGAGACCCACGCCATCCTCACACCCGTCATGCCGGCCATCGCCCGCGCCGGCCCGGTCCAGGTCACCGCCCTGGTCGTGCCCGCCCGCATCAACCCCTACCGGGACCTGCCCGCCGACCGCATCGAGCGCCTCGCCGAGCGCACCGGCACCGAGGCCGCCGTCAGCCCCGTCCCCCTGACCGGATACACCTCACCCATCACACGACACCTTCAGCGAACAGCACCCGACCCGCTCACCACCCCGGACGCGCAGCGACGGGGCCGCCGCGGCACCCGGCAAGACGACTCCGCACCACCGAGGAGGTCGTGATGGCTGCCCGGGGCGTGGTCGGCGTCGACGGCTCGGCGTCGAGTCTGGCCGCCGTCGAGGCCGCGGCACGAGAAGCCCGCTGGCGCGGCGCCGGGCAGCACCTGGTGCACGCCTTCATCTGGCCGACCATGCACGTGCCGCTGGGCCCATCAGAACTGGGCCCGCCCGACGGCGGCCTGCGGAACATGGCCCGGCGCCTGGTGGCCGAGGCCGAGGAGCACGCCAGGACGGTGGCCCCCGACGTGACGGTCACCTCCGCCCGTCGTGACCGGGGACGCGCTGACGGTCCTCGAAGCGCAGTCCCGCACGGCGCAGCTCATGGTGATCGGCTCCCGGAACACGGGCGGCGTCATCGGCCTGCTGGTGGGCTCGACCGCGGTACACCTGGCCGCTGGCGGCCACTGCCCCACCCTGGTGGTCCGGCCCCGGCGACGCTGCGGGGCCCATCGTGCTCGGGGTCGACGGGTCGGCAGCCGGGGAACGGGCAATCGAGTTCGCCTTCGCCGAAGCGGTATTGCGTAACGCCGACCTGCTCGCCCTGCGCGCCTACACCCCCTGGAACACACAGACACCCCCGCCACCCGACCCGGCCCTGCCCTACGCGAGCGCGCCCGGCGCGCCGGCCGAACGCGAAACGTCCCTGCTGTCCGCAGCCCTCGCCGGCCACCAGGAAAAGCACCCGGACGTGCACGTCGAATGCCATGCGGTGCGACAGGACACCCGCGAGGCGCTCATCAAAGCCAGCCGTACCGCCCAGCTGCTCGTCGTCGGCGCCCGTGGACGAGGAGGATTCACCGGACTGCTCCTCGGATCAGTCAGCCAGGCCATGCTCAACCACGCCCACTGCCCCGTCGCGGTGGCCCCGACAGCCAGCACGACCCGGTGACCGCAGACCTCCGCGGCCCACCATGATCAAGCTCACCGATAACCACGGTTCGATTGATCCCCGACGCCATACCGATGTACCGAGGCCGTGCCACTCTCACAAGTGCCGTCACGCAACTCCGCCGAGCCGGATCCCCGCAGCCCAATAACCAAGATCAAGTGCTTAGCGCTAACCGCTGTACCGATGTTCCCCAAGGCCGGCGATAGCGGAGACCGAGCGGGAGAACATCCGCGAGTCCACGCTGGAGGGGCTCGACACCGCGGCCCGCAAGGGCAAGCACGAGGCCGGCCGCCGGTCATCACCGACGACATGCTCCACACCGCGCTGCGGCGGAGGGCCAACGGGGAGTCGGTCGAGCGGATCCAGCCGGACCTGATCATCCCGACCGGCAAGCGGAAGGGGCAGAGTCCCTCGGTGGCGAGCATCTACCGGGCGCTGGTCGAGCACGCCAAGCGCGAGGCGTACCCCGAAGCCGTCAACGCCGCACACGCCGACTTCCCCGCCATGAACAACGGAGCGGTCCCGAGCCCCGCACTCAAGCAGAGGCCCTGAAATCACACTGAGCTACTCGTCCCCTCGCCGTAGCTACACGAGAACAGGGCCGACACGGCACAGTCTCAGGCGCACACCGGCGGCCAGGCAGCGCCGAGGGACCCGCACGAAGAGCTCGGTGCCGGAGCTGTCACAGAACGTGACTCCCGACAGATCGAGCTGCAGCTCCCGCTCCCCTCGGCCGGCGAGGCCGGTCAGCTGTGGTTCGACGCGCTCGGCGGTGTCCATGTCGAGCTCCCCGGCCAGGGCGACCGTCAGCGTGGTGGGGCCCGGTGCGGTGACCGCCAGGCTCACCGGCGTCATGATCATGAGAATCTGCCTCCGTCCAGACGTCGGCGGGAAGGGTGTCTCGTCCGTCCGCCGACGCCGACAGTCCACTCCGGCGCGCCCCCGAGGGGCGAGGTCCGGCAGGCCCCGGGACGGGGACGAAGGTCCCTCGTCGGAAACCTGCCGGGCAGCCTTCACGCGTGCGGTACGACCGCGACCGGGCAGCCGGCGTGGTGCAGCGCGGCGTGGGCCACCGATCCGATGCGGGTCCCGACGGGGGAGTGGCGCATCCGGCGACCGACCACGAGCAGCCGTGCCCGCCCGGCGGACGACAGCAGTACCTGCGCCGCACTTCCCATCTCCACGTGCTCGATCACCGGCACATCCGGGAACCGCTCGCGCCAAGGGGCGAGAGCCTCGTGCAGCGCCTTCCTCTCGAACGGCTCCAGCCCGCCCGCCCGGTCGGCCAGGTACATCGAGCCGGGACTGTAGGCGTAGACGGGAGGCAGGTTCCAGGCCCGTACCGCTCGTACCGCCGCGCCCCGTGCGGCAGCCGCCTCGAAGGCGAACCCCAGCACCACGTCGCTCTCCTCCGGCGTGCCTTGCTGACCCACGACGACCTCGCCGCCCTCCAGACCCCGCGCGTCCTCGCCCTGGGCACGCACCGAGACGACCGGCCGGGAGGCGGTGGCGATCACCTGCTGGCCGTACGAACCGAGCAGGAAGCCGACGAAGGCACCGTGTCCACGGGAACCGAGCACCAGCATCTCGGACCTCTCGGCCTCGGCGAGGAGAGCGGAGACCGCCGTGTCCGGCACTACTTCCGCGGTCACGGAGAGCCCCGGGTACCTACCGGCCACGTGTGTCTCGGCTTCCCGCAGGACAGCGCCGGCGGCCTCGGCCTCGGTCTCGCGGTGCTGGACGACGGGCACGTCCAGCGGTTGCCAGAGCCAGGCGTGAACGATCCGCAGCGGTACACCGCGACGCAGTGAGGCCTCTCCTGCCGCCCACTCGGCCGCCGCCAGGCTTTCCGGCGATCCGTCCACTCCTACGGCGATAGCGCGGTTCATGATGATGGCCTCCGTACGGTTCGACGGGCACGGCTCCTGAGGCCCGCCCTCCGGCACTCAGCATCGGTGAGCGGACGCTTCTTGAAGAGGGCCGGTCGGCCCTGCACGGCGGTCCGCACGGGCCCGCGCCCGGCGGGGACGACCGCGTGCCGTCGGTGAGGGGAGGCACGCGGGCGTCCTCTTCAGGCACGCCACTTCCGCTCCCGCGTTGTGTCCTCGCTCGCCGACCGGTGCGGTCTTGGCACTATGGAGGACCGAGAACCTGGCGGGAGAGACGGGTTGCCGGCGGCGATGGCCCGGAGGCTGGGCGTGAGCACAGGGCGTATCACCAGTCCCTGGCACCGCTGCGGTCGTCGGCGAACGCCGACCGGTCCCCGGGGAGGAGAGGAAGCTCGTGGGCTGCCTGCAGCACGTAGAGGGCGTCGTCTTCGACACGGACGGCGTGATCACCGACTCGGCCCGTGTGCACGCCGCCGCGTGGAAGGCCGCTTTCGACGCCTGTCTGAAGGCGCACCCTCCGGCTGATCCGCCCGCACGGCGGCCGTTCGACAGGGAAGACTACCTGCGGTACGTCGACGGAAGGTCGCGTCTGGACGGCGCCGCGTCCTTCCTCGCGTCGCGAAGCGTCGTACTGCCCACCGGGACCCTCGCGGACCCACCGGGCACGGACTCCGTCGCAGCGGTGGCCGCCTACAAGGAACAGCTCTTCGCCGAACGGCTGCTGGCCCAGGGGATCGAGGCGTACCCGGGGACGCTGCTCCTGTTGCGTCGCCTGCGCGAGCGCGGGGTGGCGATGGCGGCCGCGTCCGCCTCCCGGCACGCCGGAGAACTGCTCGGCCGCTCCGGAGTGCTGCCGTACTTCACGGCCTTGGTGGACGGAGCCGAGGCGGCCCGCCTGGGCCTGCCGGGCAAACCCGCCCCCGACCTCTTCCTCGAAGCGGCCGGACGGCTGGGACTGCCGCCCGGACGCACGGCCGTGGTGGAGGACTCCCGGGCCGGAGTGGAGGCGGGCACACGCGGCGGGTTCCGCCTGGTGGTGGGGGTGGACCGCAGCGCCGCCCCCGGCACGCGCGCCGCGCTCCTCGACCGGGGCGCGCACATCGTCGTGAACGACCTCGCCGAACTGCTCACCGCCGACTCCACCGAGGAACGATGATGACGGAGCACGCCCCGGAGACGAACCACACCTGGGAGTACGAGGGGTACGAGCCCGGCGGGGAGCGCCTGCGGGAGGCACTGTGCACCCTCGGCAACGGATACATGGCGACCCGGGGCGCGATCCCGGAGTGCACGGCCGACGCGGTGCACTACCCGGGCACGTACGCCGCCGGCTGCTACGACCGGCTCACCTCGACCGTCGCGGGCCGTCAGGTCGAGAACGAGGACATGGTCAACCTGCCCAACTGGCTGCCGCTGCGTTTCCGGATGTACAGCCCGCGGGGCGACACGCCGTGGTTCACCCCCGACGGCGGAGCCCTGCGTGAGCACCGCCAGCATCTCGACCTGCGCACCGGCACCCTGGAACGCACGACGAGGTACGAGGCCGACGGGCGCGTGCTCGCCGTGCGCCAGGTCCGCCTCGTGCACATGGGGGACCCCCACATCGCGGCACTGCGCACCGAGTTCACGGCCGAGGGCGGCTGGTCCGGCGACATCGAGGTGGAGGCCGCCCTCGACGGCTCCGTGACCAACAGCGGTGTCGCCCGATACCAGCAGCTCGACGGCCGGCACCTGGTCCACGTCAACGCCGGGGACGGCACGGCCGACACCATGTGGCTGCGGTGCAGGACCAGTACCTCCGACATCCGGGTGGGCCTGGCCGCCCGTACGACGGCCGACACGGGCCTGGTCGAGGCCGGCACGGCGCACGAGCCCCTGCGCGCCGTACAGCGCATGCGTCTGCGGCTGTCCGCGTCGGAGGGCGCCCGCACGGTCGACAAGATCGTCGCCCTGTACACGTCCCGGGACCCAGCCATCAGCGATCCGCTGCACGCGGCGATCGACGCGGTCGGGCGGGCGCCCTCCTTCCCGGTGCTCCTGGAGTCGCACCGGACCGCCTGGCGCCAGCTCTGGCGCAGGGCGGACCTGGACGTGCCGGGTGAGGCGGGCCGCATCCTGCGGCTGCACCTCTTCCACGTGCTCCAGACGCTGTCGCCGCACACCGCCGAACTGGACGTCGGCGTCCCGGCCCGGGGCCTGCACGGAGAGGCGTACCGTGGACACGTCTTCTGGGACGAACTGTTCGTCCTGCCGTACCTGAACCTGCACCTCCCGGAGGTGTCCCGCGCGCTGCTGCTCTACCGCCACCGGCGCCTGCCCCGGGCCCTGAACGCGGCGCGCGACGCGGGCAGGAGGGGCGCCCTCTATCCGTGGCAGAGCGGCAGCGACGGGCGGGAGGAGACCCAGCAGCTCCACCTCAACCCCCGCTCCGGGCGCTGGCTCCCCGACCACACGCACCTCCAGCACCATGTGGGCTCGGCCATCGCGTACAACGTGTGGAAGTACTACGAGGCGAGCGGGGACAGCGAGTTCCTGCACACCAAGGGCGCCGAGATGCTGACACAGATCGCCCGCTTCTGGGCCGACTCCGCCACCTACGACACGGACACCGGGCGCTACCGGATCCTCGGCGTGCTCGGACCGGACGAGTACCACGACTCCTACCCCGGCTCGCCCACACCCGGACTCGACGACAACGCCTACACCAACGTCTGCGCCTCCTGGGTGCTCACCCGGGCCCTGCACGTGTTGAGAGAACTTCCCGCACCGCGCCGCGTGGAGCTGTGCGAGCGGACCGGCCTCGACGACGCGGAGCTCGCCCTGTGGGAGGAGGTGTCGCGCAAGCTCCGCGTACCGTTCCACGCCGGCGTGATCAGCCAGTTCGAGGGCTACGGCGACCTGGCGGAACTCGACTGGGAGGGCTACCGCGCCCGGTACGGCAACATCCGCCGCCTCGACCGGATCCTGGAGGCGGAGGGCGACACGGTCAACCGCTACCAGGCGTCGAAGCAGGCCGACGTCCTCATGCTCGGTTATCTTTTCTCACCGCCCGAACTCACCGGTGTGTTCCGCCGCCTGGGATACGAACTGGACGACGCGACCTGGAGCCGGACCGTCGACCACTACCTGCACCGCACCAGCCACGGCTCGACCCTCAGCGGGCTGGTCCACGGCTGGGTCCTGTCCCGGGTCCGCCGCGAGGAGGCGTGGGCCTACGTCCAGGAGGCCCTGGAAGGCGACGTCGCCGACCTCCAGGGCGGAACCACGGAAGAGGGAATCCACCTGGGCGCGATGGCCGGCACGATCGACCTCGTACAGCGCGGGCTCACCGGCCTGGAGACCCGGAGCGGCGCCCTGTGGCTGGATCCCGTGCCCTCCCCGCGATTCACCGAGTACGGCTTCTCCATCCGTTACCAGGGCCACTGGGGCGTCCAGCTCCGGATGTGCCCCGGCAGTCTGCAGATCAGTGTGCCGCCTTCGGACATGTCCCCGATCGATGTCCGGCTGCCCGACCGTGCCGTTTCGGTGGAGCCGGGCGATTCGGCCGTGCTCGCGCTGGGCCGGCCGTGAGCGGTGGGCATCGCACCGGGACCGCTTCGCCGGACCGGTGACCACCGCCGCCGAGCCGGCGGCGGCACGTGGCAGCCGGTTGCGCCGTCGCGGGTCGGCGGGCCCCTGGAAAGAACCGCGGCCGAGCAGGACCTCACCCGCGACCGGGCCACCGCCGGCTGCTGCCTCTCGCTTCCACGGCGGCCATGCCCTCCCGGTCAGGAACGAGCCCGTTCATTCCCCACGTGGAGACCGGCCTGGTCCCAGGCGCCCGGGGCCGCGGTGGCGCGACCGTGGTTCCACGGCGAGGAGGAAAGTCGGGCTCGCCACCATCGCGACCGCCCAGCTGTACACCCCCGGCCGCATCATCGCGGTCGATCTCGCCGAGTCCCGGCTCGACGCCGCGCGCTCCATGGGCGCCGACGCCGTCGTCAGCGCCGCGGAAGTCCCGGAGCAGCTGGTCAGGGACCTCACGGACGGCCTGGGCGCCGACGTCGTGGTAGGGGCTGTCGGCGTCCCCGAGACATTTTCGCCGGTGCGTCCCGCACCGGAGCGCTCAAGGCGGTGCCGGGCCGCCCCAAGCACGACGAGGTCGGTGTGGCCTCCTGGCGGCACTCGGCGTAGTCGGAGTGCCGCCGAACGTGACTGTCGTGGGCTGTCCCGGACCTGTCGCCCGTCGTCGGAGCGGAACCGGGTCCCGGCTCAGCTTCTGTGCCGGCGGAGCCCGGCCGGGAAAAGGAGTTCACGGGCCAGGCGGGCGTCATCGGGGGGGCCGACCGGCCCTGGGGCGTGGTGGCTCACGCGCGCGAGGCTGGTCCCGAGGCCGTACGAGCTCGGTGAAAGGCGGTGGGGACGATGCAGTCGCCCCTGGTGGTAGGTGTGGACGGTTCGGAATCCAGCTTCGAGGCGGCCGACTGGGCCGCGGACGAGGCGCGTCGTCACGGCCTGCCGCTGCGCATCGTGTACGCGTCCCTCTGGCCGCTTGACGAAGGGGCTGCCCTCGCGGCCGGTCTCGGCCGTCCCGGCGGGCAGGTGTTCGCCGAGAACATCGTGCGAACCACGGTCGGGCGCGTCAGGCACCGTACGCCGGACGTCGAGGTCACCGCCGAGGTCCTGAGGGAGGACACGGTGCCGGCTCTGCTGAGAGAAGGACGGCACGCCCTCGCACTCGTCACCGGCTCCCGTGGCCGGGGTGACATCGCCGGTCTCCTGCTGGGGTCGGTGAGCCTCGCCGTGGCCGCCAAGGCCCACTGCCCCGTCATCGTCGTGCGGGGTGACGAGGCGGGACGTGCCGGCACGCACCAGCGGATCATGCTCGGTGTCGGTCAGGCCGACGTCGACTCCGAGGCGGTCCGGTTCGCCTTCCGCGAGGCGGAGCTGAGGGGGTGCACGCTCGAGGTCGTACGCGCCTGGCGCCGCCCGGCCCACGAGTCCACGGACCACCCGCTGCTGGCGGGAGACCCCGCCCACTATCACGAGGCCCAGGCCTCAGCACTCCTGGACAAGGTCCTCAAGACGGCCATGAGCGACCATCCGGACGTCCGGGTGAAGCGAGTCACGGTCGAGGGGCCCGCGCGCAAGGTCCTGCTCGCGCGGTCGGCGGCAGCCGACCTGCTGGTCGTCGGAGCACGACGTCGCCACAGCGAGTTCGGTCTGCAACTGGGCCGAGTCGCCCATACCGTTCTGCACCACGCCTCGTGTCCTGTGGCGGTCGTTCCTCGGACCGCGTGACACGAGGGCGACGGCCCGGAGGACTCGGAAGACGGTCCGGGCCGAACGACGGGCCGCTCGGCCCTACCGCGGGTCGTCCGTCCGGATCACGCCGGCAGTGAGGAGCCGGCCGTGGCCCGGCCGGTCGTCGATGCACTCCCGAAAGGAGGCGTGTCGTGAACCGCCGATCGCCGCACACCGTCAATGACGTGATGACATCGACCGTCGTCGCGGTGGGGCTGGACGCCCAGTTCGAAGAGGTCGTGACCGCCATGAGATAGTGGCAGGTCACAGCGGTGCCCGTCCTGGAAGGAGAAGGACGCGTGGTGGGAGTCGTATCGGAGGCGGATCTCCTGGCCAAGGAAGAGCTGCGCGACGTGGAACCCACGATGATCGCCCAGAGGGAGCGCCTCGCGGACTACGCCAAAGCCGGTGCCGTCACCGCACGGGACCTGATGTCGAGCCCCGCGGTCACGGTTCCCCGGGCTCCACGCTGCCCCGGGCCGCCCGCCTGATGGCGGAGCATCGGGTGAAGCGCCTGCCGGTCATCGACGAACAGGGGGTCCTGAAGCGGATCGTGAGCCGGTCCGACCTGCTCAAGGTCTTCTTCCGGACGGACGAAGACCTCGCCGCCGAGGTGAGGCGTGAAGTGGTCGACCGCCTCTTCCCCGTCTCCCGCATGGGGGTTGACATAGACGTCCGGAAAGGACGCGTGACCCTGACCGGGGCCGTCCGTGACCCCACGCCGGTCCCTGCCGCGGAGCGTCTCACACGGGCGGTGGAAGGCGTGGTGGACGTGCGCTGCGACCTCGTGGCGCCCGGGGCTCACGGTGAGGGTGTTCAGTAGTCAGGAGGCTCACTCCTCCTTGCCGGTGGGACGCACGACGACCACCGGGCATGCGGCGTGCTGAGCACAGCGCTGACTCACGGACCCCAGCATCGCGCGGGCGAAGCCTCCCCGGCCCCTGCTGCCCACCACGAGCAGTTCGGCTCCCTCGGAAGCCCTTACCAGGACTTCCGACGGGTCGCCCCGGACCAGCATCTCCCGTACCTCGACGGGCCTGTCCTCGCCGAAGACCGTCCGGATCTCCTCGGCGAAGCCTCTGCGGGCCTCCTCCAGGTCGAAGCCGGGTTCCGTGGCCGGTCCCGCCCAACCGGACTCCGAGGGCGTGTCCCACGCGCAGACGGCTTCGACCGTGCCGCCGATGAGCCGGGCCTGCCCGGCCGCCCAGCGCAGTGCTGCCTGTGACGATGCCGAACCGTCGACCCCGACGACGACGCGGGGAACCGGATCACTGCTGTTCATGGCCGTCTCAGCCCTCACCGGGCCTGGTGCTCCTCCACGGTGCGCGCCCCTGGCGGTCTACGCCAAGCCGGGATGCTCCGTCCGGTCCGCTCGTCCGTCCAGTTCCCGCCCGATGCCGGCCGCCCACGCGTCGATCTCCGCCCAGTCCCGGTAGTCCCCGTAACGGCATCCCAGCAGGCGGAAGAGCATGGCACCCTTCCGGTCCAGGTGTCCGCGCCTGATGACGCCGGAGAAGCGCCGGTGCTCGCGAGGGCGGACGAGGCCGACGAGCCGAGCGATGCGCGGCTGCTCGGCCCTCGCGGCGAGCAGCCGCAGCGGGCCGGGCAGGGCGGCGGTCATGCCCACGCTGAACATCCACACCGGTCGGCTGCCCAGAAGCTCGGCACGGGTTTGGACGAAGGTCTCGGCAGCTGGCAACCAGGCCCCGTCGTGAACGGCGCTGCCGACCACCACGGCGTCGGGCGGCGGGGACAGCGGCCCGGCAGGAAGTTCGTGCACCTCCACGGCGTGCCCCTGCTCCACAAGCCGGTCGCTGATCCGGGCCGCGATCTGCCGCGTGGAGTGGTGCTCTGACGCGAAGGCGATCCACACGGACGCCATGACACCTCCTCGTGCCGTCCAGTCTCGCACCGCCCATGGCAGGCGGCGGCGCACGACCTGCCGGTTCTCCCACAGTGCCCGCTCGGCCCACGTCGAGGGCCGTTCATACCCTGGTGGGCGGCCTGCCCATGTGAGGACCGAAGCGTGGACAAGGGTTCTTCACCGATGCGGAGGAGGTCGTCATGAAGCGATGGAACGCAAGGCCGCCCTGGTGACTGTCCGTACCTCCGGCGAATGCGCCACGGGCCACTTGCCCGGCGCACACGACGTTCCCCTCGATCACCTCGACGCGGCCCCGCCCGCGACCAAGGCCGCCGCCGGCCGTGGGGACCTGCTCGTGGTCTACGCCTCCGGCGCACGTTCGGCCCGGGCATGCGCCACCCCGACCGAGAACGACATCGTCGCGGCCCCTCCCACCGGCGGAGACGGTCGGGACACTTGGTGACGTGGTCAGAAGCACACCGCGACGAGATACGCGCGGCATCGATGCTCGCACGGGGGCGGTACCCGCCTCCATGCCGGCGCCGACCGCACCACCGGACGACGAAGAAGCGGCGATCCAGTGCGTCGCCTGGGCCATCAGCAGGGAGACGGCCGTGATCCACAACAGTCATCCGCACCTGGTCACAGAGAGCAGGACCGGGCTGGAACGCAGCGCGAACGCGGGCATGCGTGCGCGGCTCGGCGACCAGATCGTCGTGGAGAGCCCCACCGAGGGAGTGGTGGGCGGGACGGCGAAGTGGTCGGTCTGCACCACGACGACGGCAGCCCGCCCTATGACGTGCGCCGGTCCGACACCGGAAGGGTCACGTTGTTCTTCCCCGACCCGGACGCACGCCTCCCGTCAGTCGCCCCGTCAATGCGGGACCACCTCGGGGCCATGCAGATCGAGCCCGATGTCCACGACTCCCTCGACCGCGCGGACGGCCCTCGCCAGAAGGGGAACCAGAGCGCGGTCCCGTAGCCGGCCACCCAAGGTCACCACACCGTCCGTGACCGCGACGCGAACCCCGGCCGCGGCCGGCAGGTCCGGCAGGACACAGGTTCGGATCTCGGCTGCCATGTCCTCGTCCGTTCGCAGTAACACCTTCAGCAGGTCGCTGCTGCTGACCACGCCCTCTAGCAGACCGTGGCCGTCCACGACAGGCAACCGTTTGACCCGCCGCCTCGCCATGACCCTCGCGGCCTCGGCGATGGTCGCGTCCGCGTGGACGGTGACGGCCGGGCTCGACATGAGGTCCTCCGCGTACACCGCCCCCGCCTTGGCCGTGTCGGCGCGCGGCCGGTCCCTCGGGACCGCGTCGTCCACGCGGTACTCCTCCTTGGGCAGGAGGTCCGCTTCGGAAACCACGCCGATGACGCGGCCCTCGCCCGCGAGCACGGGCAGGGCGCTCACCTTCCACTGGTTCATCAGCTCGACGATCTCCTTGTACGACGCCCGACCGCCCACCGCCACAGCGGTGTGGGTCATGACGTCGCTCACGGTGTGTGGTGATGCGTTCATCGCAAGCCTCCACTCAGCTCCCGCCGCGGGTGCGACCGCACCGCCGCGCACACGGGTTCACGCGCTTTCCGGCTTCCCGATGTCGTGGGCCACGTCCGTGGCCCACTCCGCGATGCGGTTCAGATCACGGAAGTCACCGCCGCGGCCCTCGTCCAGGATGGCCTTCGCCATGCGCCCCTTCGCTCCGGCCTCGAGCCGACCGCCGAAGGTGACGTGACCGAGGGCGTCCGTACGACGCTGCGCCCGACGGGCACTCGCGACGGGCGGGATGTCCCGCTCGGACGCCGAAGGGTCGAGAGGGCCGCTGCTGAACAGCCACACAGGGCGTTCTCGGAGGTCCTTACGATGCTGCCGCGTGAAGCGCCGGGCGTCCCGGTGCCAGCGGCCCATGTAAAGAGCCCCGCCGATCACGATCGCGTCGTAGGGAGCGACGTCCTCCACTTCGGACGGCGGCCGGACTTCGGCCTCCAGCCCCTCGTCCCTCAGAACGGAAGCGACGACGTGGGCGATCTCGGCCGTCGAACCGTTCTTGGTCCCGTAGGTGATCAGTACACGCCCAGGCACTGCTCCCACCGCCCTTACCGATAGCCCGGAGGCCGACGCCGGCCGCGCCGCCGTCCGGTCTGCGTGTGGTTCCACTTCCGAGCGTGCGCTGATCGACCGGGACAATGAAGGGCCACCGAGGCAGAGCTCGGGGCCGAACGGCCCTCCCCTCGGCTGACGGGGCGCGTCGGCGTCCGTCGTCACGGGCTTCGGGACCGCCTCGGAATCGACGGGTCCGGACGGCCCTCGGCGCTGCCCCATCCGCCTCTCGTCATCGTCAGCGAGCCCTGCGACGGTGGTCGTGGGGGAGGAGTTCGCACAGTGAGAAGGCGGTGGAGACCGTGTGGTTGCCCCTTGTCGCCGGAGTGGACGGTTCGGCCTCCAGTCTCCGCGCGGTCGACTGGGCGGTGGCCGAAGCAGCTCGGCTGGCCCTCCCCGTGAAGATCGTGCACGCCACCATGGAAGAGGATCGCGGAGCTTCCCGCGGCCCGGGGACCGGCACCGCGATCGCCCCCGGGCACGACGTCGGCCGGCATCTGGTCCAGGTGGCTCGGGAGCGGGCTCGGCTGCGCGCCCCGGACGCGAAGGTGAGCACGGAGCTCCTTTGCGGCGACGCCGTCGCGGCCTTGCTGAACGCCGGCCGTAACGCCTCCGCGCTGGTCATCGGCGCACGCGGCCATGGCGAGCTGAAGGATCTGCTGCTCGGATCCGTCAGCCTCGGCGTGGCTGCCCGGGCCCAGTGCCCCGTGGTGGTCGTCCGGGACGGTGACAAACCTCCCGCTGACCGGTACGGACGGATTCTGCTCGGTGTCGCGGATGCCACGTCCGGCTCGGAAGCGGTGCGGTTCGCCTTCGAACTCGCGGCGGCACGTGGCTGCGTCCTCGACGCGATGGTGGCTTGGGAGCACCCCCCGCGCACCTCCATCAGCCGGCTCCTCGGTCTTCCGTGCCGCGACGACCGGGGCGGACGGCGGGCGAGGGCCGTGCTGGACGAAGCTCTCGAGCGGTCCGCCGGCGAGTTCCCGTCGGTCGACGTCCAACGCGTCGTGATCGAGGGACCCGCACGCGACGTGCTCCTCAAACACTCGGAGGCGACAGACCTGCTGGTCGTGGGAGCCCGGCGGAGGCTGAACCACGCCGGTCTGCATCTCGGCAGGGTGAACCACGCGCTGCTCCACTACGCCGGCTGCTCTGTGGCGGTCGTACCGCAGTGGCGTGGGCCTCCGGAGTGAGCGGCGGGGGCGGGTGGCGCCGGCGGTCTTCCTGACGATGCCGATGGTCGGTGCGCCCTCCCGTCACGGCACTGTTCCGCCGGACGTCCCGTCGGCGTGGTACGCGCCGACGGGACGAAGGCGGGCACAGGTGAGTCCTGATGCCCTTCGGCCCGAGGAGTCTCGCGCGAAGCCCGATTCCCGCACCGCCCTGTCGGCCGTCGTCGCCCCGGCGCTCCTCCTGACCGGCTGCGGTGACGACGGCAATGGTTCTGCCGCTCCCTCTCCCAGCCCCACCCCGTCCGTTCCGGCAGGCGAGCACAACCGCGCGGCCGTCGACTTCGCGCAGGGCGTGATCCCGCACCGCCGCCAGGCCCGTCATGATGTCCGACATGGCCGAGGCCCGGTCGCGTCCAGGGACGTCGAGGCCCTCGCCGGCGACGTCATCACCGACCGGAAGGCGGAGATCACCCGCCTGCGGCAGATGTTCGGCACCGGTTGATCCCGGCCGGCGCGGGCGGTCCGCCCGGTGTCGCGGACAGAACGGAACAGCCCCGGTCGCACGGCGGCGCCGCGGCCGGGCGAGATGGCGCCGAGGGGTGTTGGCTGGAAGGTGGGCCTGAGACCCGTCAGGCGGCCCGTCCCGGTCCGCCGGCCCCAGGACGAAGGAGGCAACGATGGCCAGCACCGTGAAGGACATGCTCGCCACCTACCCCGCCGACCTCGGCGACGTCGACCGCGAGAAGCTCACCCACTGCATCGAGCGGTGCATCGCCTGCGCGCAGGCCTGTACGGCGTGCGCGGACGCCTGCCTGTCCGAGGGCATGGTGGGTGACCTGACCAAGTGCATCCGTACCGACATGGACTGCGCCGACATCTGCAACGTCACCGCGTCCGTCCTCTCCCGCCACACCGGGTACGACGCCGACGTGACCCGCGCGATCCTCCAGGCGTGCGCGACGGCCTGCAAGGCGTGCGGTGACGAGTGCGCTTCCCACGCGGACATGCACGAACACTGCCGTGTGTGCGCGGAAGCCTGCCGCTCGTGCGAACAGGCGTGCAACGATCTCCTCGGCGCGCTCGGCTGACCGGAGGCACGACATGACGGCCCGCACCGGGCCGCCCGGGCAGGGGATCCCGGGGGATTCCGGCCGCGTCGACAGCGGGGCACCGGACCGCACTGCGGCGCGCCGCCGGCCTTCGGACCCCGCCGTCGCCGGCTGGACCGAGCGCAGCCGCGGACCTCCTTGCCTGTCACCCGATGGCTGTGACCGGTCATCTGCGCGTGCGGAGACCCGGCTGTGCGGCGACGGCGGACATGGTCAGGTGGGAAGGGCCAGGGTCAGCGGACCAGGACGGCCTCACCGGACCGGGGCACGACGGCCGTCCAGCCGAGTTCGCGGTCGATGCGGTCGCGCAGCGCTTCGGAAGTGGCCGCTTCGCCGTGCACGAGATAGGTGGTGTGAGGGGGAGGGGCGTCACGCAGCCACTCGATGATCTGCTCGGCGTCGGCGTGCGCCGAGAAGTGGGGTACGTCGGCGACCTCGGCCCGTACGGGCACGTACTCGCCGAACATCTTCAGTGCCCGGGCGCCGTCCACCAGGTCACGTGCCCGCGTGCCGGCCGCGGTGAACCCGACCACGACCACGGCGTTGCGCGGGTCGGGCAGGAGACGGTGCAGGTGGTGCAGGACCCGGCCGCCGGTGGCCATACCGGCCGAGGAGACGATGACCGCGGGGCCTCGGGAGCCGTTGATGTCGATGGACTCCTGGACCGTGCGTGCGGCGAGGAACGGCGCCGGGCTCAGCGCGTCGGCCCCCTTGGCGAGGATCTCCGGCCGCAGCTCGGGGGACCCATCGCGCACGGCGTCCCGGTACACGTCGAGCGCTGCCAGGGCCATGGGGCTGTCCACGTACACGGGCACCGAGCCGGGCAGGACCCCTGTCTCGCGCAGCCGGGTGAGTTCGTGCAGGACGACCTCCGTGCGGTCGATCGCGAAGGCGGGGATCACCACGGTTCCGCCCCGGCCGATGGTCCGCTCGATGACCGATGCGAAGGCGGATCGACCGGAGTCCTGGTCATGGCGGCGGTCCCCGTAGGTCGACTCCAGGAGCAGCACGTCGGCGCCCGAGAACGGCTCCGCCGGCAGCAGCAGGGGGTGCCCCGGTCGGCCGAGGTCACCGGATACGGCGAGAGTGTGCCCGTCCTCCAGTGTCAGGTGGGCCCAGGCCGAGCCGAGGATGTGCCCGCCCTGGTGGAGGGCCAGCCGGGTGCCGGCCATGATCTCCACCTCGCCGCCGACCGGTACCGGATCGAAGAACGCCAGCGTCTTGTCGACGTCGGAGTCGTCGTACAGTGGCTTCGCCGGGCGGTGCTTGGACCAGCCGTGCTCATTGGCGTGCCGGGCGGCCTCCATCTGGAGCCGCGCGCTGTCACGCAGCACGATTTCGGCGAGCCGGGCGGTGTGCGGGCTCATGAGGATCGGCCCCCGGAAACCCTGCCGGACGAGACGCGGCAGATAGCCGCAGTGGTCCAGGTGGGCGTGGGTGACGACGACGGCGTCGATGTCGGCGGCGTCACGGGCGAACCGGCCCCAGTTGCGGCGGCGCAGGTCCGCGAAACCCTGGAAGAGACCGCAGTCCAGGAGGATGCGCGCATGGTCGCTCTCGACGAGGAACTTGCTGCCGGTGACCGTTCCCACCCCGCCCAGGAAACTGAGCAGGGCCGGTCGCGGGCCGGCGGCGGGAGCGAGGGGAGCCGCGGTCGGGTCTGTTCGGGACATGGCCGTCCTCCTTGGAGTGTGTGTCAGCTCCACCGTCGCACCCGCTTCCTCCTCGGCCGGAGGGTCCGATCGGCCCTTACCCCGGGCCGGTCGGCACGTGCGGTGTCCTGACCTGGCCGCGGGTCCGAGCGGGTGGACCCGGAACAGGGCCGCGTCCTGGTCTTCCGCATCTCCGTCGGCGATCGCTTCTGTCGCGAGGGCCGCCACGACCGGTGCCGTGACGGAGCGACTTGAGGCAGGTTCGCTCGGCTGTGCCTCCGGATGGCGACGTGCCACCGGGAGGGCTGCTCACGTACCCCCTCCCAGTGGCGCGGCCGGTGCGGTGCGCTTCTCCGGTGTGCTCGTGTGCGAGCCGATCCGGTCAGCTGAATGCCGGCCTTTTACCGATTTAGCTGATGGGGCATCAGGTCGGTTGTCGGGAGGCAGTGACTTTCTCGTCGGGCCGTCGTACAGGCGATCTGGCACGCCTGTACGACGGCCCGCACTCGACGTGGTGCCGATCATCGGACCGCAGTGTCCTCGGAGTCGGTGCCTGTGCGTCGTGAGCGGATGGAGGGCCCGGACGAGTTGTCCAACGTGATGATCCTGGGTTCGGACGCCCTTGTACGGGGCGGGTCCGACGGCACGGAGGCGCACCTGCCGCCGCCTGTGGCAAAGGGTTCGGGCTGCTCGTCGTACGGGGCAGCCGCCCATGACCTGTGGCTTCAGGCCGGCGGGGGCTCAGTCCGTGACGCGGACCGCGCGGGCCGGGCGGATGGCGGCGGCACGGCGGGCCGGACCCCACGTGGCCAGGAGCGATGCGGCGAAGGTGGCGGCCGCGAGGACGCCGATGCTCGCCCATTCGACGGGGAACCCGCCTTCGAGGCCCTCGAAGGCGGCGCTGTTCCGGTACATCAGCCACGTGGTCAGCACGCCCAGCAGACTGCCGAGTACGATCCCCTCCACCGCGACGAAGGCGCTCTCCCAGAGGAAGGACCGCCGCACGGTCGCGGCCCGGAAGCCGAGGGCCCGCAGGATGCCGATGGTGCGTCGGCGTTCGCGGACCGCGCGGACCATGACGACGCCGAGCCCGGTGATGCCCACGCCCAGCCCCAGCGCGAGGAAGCCCTGCATGAGCCGGAAGAAGGCCGTGCTGGAGTCGAACTGTCGGCGGATGTCCGTCTCGATGGGGGTGGCGACCAGGCTGGACGACAGCTGTTCGCCCTGCAGCCTGGTCGCGAGGACGTCGGGCGAGGTTCCGGGATCCGTCCGCACCAGCGCCGAGGAGTTCTGCGCCTGGGTGCCGAAGAGCTCGCGCGCCGCGCGCTCGTTCATCACCACGGGGTACGTGGTCGAGCCGGCCCCGGTGCCGGGGTAGAAGACCCTGCCGTTGCTGAGGACGCCGGCGATGACCTTCTGCTCGGCGCGCCCGGTCCGCGGGTCGGTGACGACGAGGGTGTCGCCGGGGTCGTAGTAGTCGCCGGCCGGGCCGCCCGTGCTGCCGAAGAAGCCGTCGAGGACGACGTAGCGGGGATCGGCGGCGAGTGCCTGCCAGACCGCGGGATCGTCCGCGAGACCGGGCAGCCGTTCGCGGAAGGTGATGCCGGTGATCGCGCCGTCCGGCACCCCGACCGCCGCGACGTCCAGCGGCCGCGGATCGCGGTGGCCGGGATCGGTGGCCCGGCCGGTGGCGTTGAGCAGGGGGGCGACCCCGGAGATTCCGTGGGCCGAAGGGCTGTTCCGCAGCTCCTCGACCAGGTGGCCGCCCGCGACCAGGGTGGTGACGGCGTGTCGCGGCAGGACGAGCAGGAGCGCCGGGGCGGCGAAGGCGAGGGCGAGCGCCGGCAGGAGGTAGGTCGCGTCCGGCTGACTGCGTGCCAGGGCCGGGACGGCCGCGGCCGCGCACAGCACGGCCAGGCCGGTCGACAGGATCAGCCGCCCGCGGTGCGGTCCCCGGCCGAGCGGCGCGGGAAGGTCGCGGACGGCGGCGATGATGTTGAACCTGCTGATGCGCACACTCGTCGCCAGGATCGCGGCGAAGGCGATGAGCAGCCCCATGGCGAGTCCGTTCAGGACACTCGTGGGAGTCACGTCGAAGGCGATGCGGATGCTGCTTCCGCCGACCGACCACCCCTGGAAGATCTCCGCGGCCACCACGGCGACGCCCCAGCCGACGGCGATCCCGATGCCGACACCCGGCAGCGCGGACATCAGCGCGTAGGCGGCCCCTTCGAGGGTGAAGGAACCCACGAGCCGCGAGCGCCTCATGCCGAGCGCCCGCACCATGCCCATCTGTGCTTTCCGCTCCTCGCCGAGCATCACGAAGATGTTCACCAGGAGCAGGGCACCCGCGATGACGCTGAAGCTGCCGATCATCAGGAACAGCGCGCCGAGCGAGTCCCCGGCCTGCCGCGCCTCCCGCAGCACCGTCTGCTTCGGCGTGTCGATCGTGGCCTGCCCGGCCAGCGGGCCCAAGGCGTCCCGGATGTCCGCCGTGACCCGAGAGGTCAGCGCGTCCCCGCCCTCCACTCCGCCCCGGTTCGACACGAAGGTGACCGACCGGGGTTCCGCCCCCGCGGCCCGGGCCGCGGCGTCCAGAGTCCCCGGCGCCAGGAACGCGTTGCGGTTCAGGCGCCCTCCGAGTCCCGCACCGGCCACACCCCGCTCCGACACCACGCGCTCCACCCGGTAGGTCCCGGGCGTCCCGAACAGGTACAGCGTGATCGAATCCCCGGAGCGCACGCTCAGCGACCGGGCCAACGGCTCGTTGAGCACGACCTGACCGGGCCCCGGGGCCGGTCCGTCGAGACCTGAGTCGCCTCCCGCCGCGCCGAAGCGCGCCGCGTCGGCGAAGTCCACCTGCCAGGCGAGCACGCGCGGTTCGGGGACGGTGCCGCCGCCGTCGGTGCCGAGCGCGGACGCCTGGGCGGTCCTGGCGTTCAGCACCCCGTCCACGTCGGGATCACCGGCCAGGGCTTCCAGCCGCTCGCCGGCGGCGCGTCCGGCCGGGCCGGGCGGCGCGACGACCCGCTCGTCCACCGGCCCCAGGGTCCGGTACGCCTCCTGTCGCACGGAGAAGTCCAAGGTGTCGCCAACGACCAGAGCCCCGATCACGATGGCCGTGCCGAGCATCGATCCGCCGATCACCAGAGCGGCCTCGGTACGTCGCCGGGCTACCTGCCGGAAGGCCAGCCGGCGCGACACCGGCTGGCGGACGGCGATCAGGGCGAGGGCCGCGAGGGCGAGCGTCAGCGCGACGAGCAGGGGGAGCAGGAGGTTCGGGTACATGATCAGTCCAGGGCGAGGTCGCGGCGTTCGGTCCGGCGCACGTCGGCGACCAGCCGGCCGTCGCGCATCCGGATCAACCGCGGGACGCGCGCCCCGATGGCGCTGTCGTGGGTGACCAGGACGATCGTCTGGCCCTCGTCCCGGTTGAGCTCGCCCAGCAGGTCCATCACCTGATCGGCCATCGCGCTGTCGAGGTTGCCGGTCGGTTCGTCCGCCCACACGATGGCGGGCCGTCCGACGAGAGCGCGGGCGATGGTCACGCGCTGCTGTTCGCCGCCGGACAGTTCACTGGGCCGGTGCTCGACCCGGTGGCCGAGGCCGACCCGTCCGAGCGTGGCCAGCGCCCGCCGCCGCGCCTCGCGCGGCCGGGTGCCGACGAGCAGCAGGGGCAGTTCGACGTTCTCGGCCGCGGAGAACACCGGGATGAGGTTGAACGACTGGAAGACGAAACCCATGGTGCGGGCCCGGTGCTGCGTGCGCACGGCGTCCGACATGGCGAAGAGGTCCTGGCCCTCGATCTCGACCCGGCCGCCGTCGATGTCGTCGAGCCCGGACAGACAGTTCAGCAAGGTCGTCTTGCCGGACCCGGAAGGACCCATGACCCCCACGAGTTCCCCGTGGCGCACGACGAGATCCAGGTCGTCCAGGGCGGTCACCGCCACCGAGCCGGTCCGGTAGATCTTGCGGACCCCGGTGGCGACCAGAAGGGGGCGGTCGCTGTTCATGCCTTCCATACGAACTTCCGGAGGCGACCCGCCGCGACGGCCGTCCGGGCCCGTCCGAGGGACCGACCGGCCCTGTGCCCTCCGTGCCGGCCGGCGCACCGTGAGGAAAGGAGGCCGGAACGCTCGCGTACGCGTTCGGCGGGGACCGGCCCGACCTCGGGAGCGTGAGTGACGATGATGTTCTGGTACGGCGACGGCATGAACGGATGGGGCTGGTTCGCCATGTCGGCGGGGATGATCCTCTTCTGGGGCCTTCTGATCACCGCGGTCGTGTTGATCTTCCGCGCGCTGGACCGATCCGCTGAACGGCCCGCGCGTCAGGACGGCTCCACGGGGCCGGAGCGGATCCTCGGCGAGCGGCTGGCCCGCGGTGAGATCGACGAGGAGGAGTACCGAAGGCGGCTGAGCGCCCTACGGGGCGGCGCGTCGTAGACCGTGCCGCGGGAGCGCCCAGGGGAGGGGATCCGTGCGCCCGGTCACTCTGGGAGCATGGCCCGTCGGCACACGCAACGGCAGGGCGCGGCTGATCGCGTGGGTGGGGAGAGACGCCGCCCCCGGGGCAGGTGTTCCGCGCCTTCCGCTTCCCGGCCGACGGGAGTCGTCCCAGTCACTTGCCCCGAGTGTGCCGAGACCGTGTCTCGGTGTCCAGATGACGAGGTCGCGGCGGTACGGTTCCGTATCGCCGCGCGGATGAAGGCCGAAGCCGTCCCGCGTCCGTCCGGCCCTGGGACCGCGGCCCCACGGGATCAGTCGTGGGGCACGAGGGCGACGGGTGCCCGACTGTGGTGCAGCACGGCATGGGCGACACTGCCGATGTGCGTCCCCATCGCCGAACGACGGGTGCGCCGCCCCACGACCACCAGGCCGGTGCCGGAGGCGGCGCGCACCAGTTCGAGGCCGGCCGATCCGACCACCACGGAGGCCGTGGTGGTCACGGCGGGGTACTCGGCGCGCCAGGGTTCCAGCATGTCCTTCAGCGCGTGCTCGATCTCCGGTCGCACCGTGAACCGCACGTCCGGCACCATCGCCGGCCCCCAGGCGTAGGGCGGGAGCTGCTGGGCGTAGACGACGCGTACCTCGGCGTGCCGGCGAGCAGCCTCCTCGAACGAGAACGCCAGGACGGCGTCCGCGGGCTGTCGCGCGTCGATCCCGACCAGGACGGAGTTCTCCGGACGAGCGCCGCCGTCCGCGCGCACGAGGACGACCGGCCGTTCGACGGCACCGGCCACGGCCAGGCCGACCGAGCCGACCAGGTAACCGGCCACACCGCCCAGCGCACGTGAACCCAGGACCAGGAGGTCGCCCGTCTCCGCCGCGGCGACCAGGGCCTGGACGGGGCCGTCGGCCGCGACCCGGGCCGTCACGGACAGCCCCGGATGCCGCTCACGCAGTCCCGCGGCGGTTCGCGTCAGCAGCTCCTCTGCCCACGGCTCCTCCGATTCCCGCGCCGCCACGGGCGAGGCGGGGTCCGGCCAGGGTTGCCGTGCGTGCAGCAGGTGAACGCCCGCGCTGCGGAGGACGGCTTCGTCCGCGGCCCACCGGGCGGCGGTCTCCGCCTCCTCCGAGCCGTCCACCCCGACCACGATGCTGCCGGTCATGACCGTCCACCTCCTGATGGCGTCGTGATGTCGCCGTTTCCCTCGGAGAGTCGGGTGAGCGAGACCGAGACCACACCGTCCACCGTCGTGCACATGCGCTCGATCACGGGGAGCAGGCCCCGGTACGGCACGGTGCCGCAGAGCTCCACCCGGCCTTCCTTCACCTCCACGGTCACGGTGCCCGGCGCGAGGCCGAGCGTGCCGCCGAGGACGTCCTCGGCGATCTCGCGGCGGATGCCGTCGTCGTCGCGGAGGAAGACGCCCAGCAGGTCCCGGCGGCTCACGACGCCGACGAGCCGGTCCCGGTCGTCGACGACGACCAGGCGCTTGACGCCCTGTACTTCCATGAGACGCGCGGCCTCCACGACCGTCCAGTCGGGGCGGGCGCACACCGCGGGGGCGGACATCAGCTCCTCCGCGCGCGTCCCCTCAGCCTTCGCCCGCTCCCACGCCTCCAGTCCCGGCACGGCGGGAACGTCTCCGGCGGCGGTCCGATCGACCGTCTTGCGCAGGAGGTCGCCCTCCGAGACGACGCCGATCACGCGGTCCGCTTCGTCCACGACCGGCACGGCGGTGACGCGGTGGTGCGTCAGCACCCGCACGATCTCCTTGAACGGCGCGTCGCCGTGGACGCTCACCACTTCGCGGGTCATCAGCTCTTCGATCCTGCGGTGTCGCATCATCCGGTCCTTCCGTGTACAGGCGTCTCCGCCTCGGCCGTCGGGCGATCGGCCGGTCCGCCGTCACGGGAACCGGCGGGCGGAGTTCGACGCGGCTGCTCCACGTCGAGCGCCAGGTTGTCGTAGGCGTAGTCGATCGATTCGTGCAGGGCGACGACTCCGTCGACGGAGCGGCACAACCGGGCGATCACGGGTATGTCGGCGCGTTCGTCGACGTGACCGGTCAGCGTGACGACCCCGTCGTCGACCGTGGCGCGGAGCGTGCCCGGGGCGAGTCGTAGGGTGCCGGCCAGGACGTCGTGCTCGATCTCGGCCCGAATGGCGGCGTCACCACGGAGGAACGGCCGCAGCAGATCGGTGCGGCTGATGATCCCGGCCAGCCGGCCGGTGTCGTCGAGCACGGGGAGCCGCTTCACGCCTTCGCGGTGCATCGTCCTGGCAGTCTCGACGAGGTTCCAGCCGGGCCGTGCCGAGACGGCCGGCGAGGTCATCAGCTCGGCCGCCGTCTCCGCTCCGGGAACACCCCGTTCCCGGGACAGCAGCCGGACGCCCGCCCAGCGTCCCTGCAGAGAGGGCAGTTCGGAGGTGTCCCGCAGCAGATCGGCCTCGGAGACCACCCCCAGGACACGCAGGTCCTCGTCGACGACCGGCACCGCAGAGATGCCGTGTTCCACGAGGAGGCGCGCGACCTCCTTGAACGGAGTGGAGGGGGAGACGGTGACCACGCGGTGCGTCATCATCTCGAGGACGGTGCGGTGCCGCATGACGTCCCTCCTTCGCAGGGTCGATGTCCCCGTCGGTCCCACCCTGCGGTACCCGGCGCATGCGTCAGGAGTGCCGAACGGGACCTTCCCGGGGCCATTGGCCCTATGGGCTGTGACCGATGTGCTCGCGGGGTCCCGACTCTGGCCCTCGGAAGCCGACGTCTTTCCGGTGCGCCGGGTGGCGCTGTTTCTGTGCGGGTTCCGTGGCCGCGTGCGCCTTCTGGCCTGGGGCCGGGCATCGGCAGAGATCAGGGCTCGGTGCGGTCGGTGATCCAGCGGGCGGCGAGGAGGCCGGAGGCGGCGGTGAGGACGGCGGCGGCCACGACGGTGGCGTTCAGGCCGAGGGTGTCGGCAAGGACGCCAGCGACGAGGGCGCCGGCGGCGTAGCCGATGTCCCGCCAGAAGCGGTAGGTGCCGAGGGCGTTGGCGCGCCAGGCGGGATGGGCGTGGTCGGACACGGAGGCGATGAGGGCGGGATAGACCAAGGCCGTGCCGAGGCCGAGGGCCACGGCGGACAGGACACCGGCGAGCAGGGGAGCGTCGAGGAGGGCGAGGGCGAGGAGGAAGCCGGCCGCTTGGACGAGCATGCCGGTGACGACGAGGGGTTTGCGGCCGACGCGGTCGGCGAGGTGGCCGGCGGGGATCTGGCCGATGCCCCACAGGACGGGATAGAGGCCCTTGATGAGGCCGACGGCGGCGAGTCCGAGGCCGTGGTCGGTGAACAGCAGGGGGAAGACGCCCCAGGTCAGACCGTCGTTGAGGTTGTTGACGAGGCCGGCCTGACTGGCGCCGCGCAGGGAGCGGTCACGCCAGGAGGTGCGGACGAAGACGGCCTTCAGTCCGGTCTTCTCGCCCGTGGGCAGGGGCTCGGCGTGCCGGGCCAGTTCGAGGGCCACGTGTGCGGCGGTGTCCCGTACGACGAGGGACAGGGCCAGCCCGGTGGCGACGAAGACGACGCCGAGGAGTTCGGGAACGGGGCGCAGGCCGTGGCCGGTGGCGAGGTAGCCGGTGAGCAGTGCGGTGACGCCGACGGCGGTGTACCCGGCGGCCTCGTTGAGACCGGTCGCCAGTCCGCGGCGGGAGGGGCCGACGAGGTCGATCTTCATGTTGACGGTCATGGACCAGGTCAGGCCCTGGTTGAGGCCGAGCAGGACGTTGGCGGCGACGATCCAGCCCCAGGACGGCGCGTAGGCCAGGACGAAGGGGACGGGGACGCCGATCAGCCAGCCGATGAGGAGGAGCTGCCTGCGACGGAAACGGGCGGTCAGTGCCCCGGCGGCGAGGTTGGTCAGGGCCTTGGAGAGGCCGAAGGCGATGATGAACGCGAAGACCGCCAGGTCGCTGGTCAGGCCGAAGACATCGGTGCCGATGAGCGGCACGGTGGTGCGTTCCAGGCCCACGAGACCACCGACGGCGACGTTGACGACGACGAGAAGCGCGAACTGGAGCCGGTTCTCCCGCAGCCCGAGCCGCACGGCGTGCTCGGCGGGCCGCTTCGTCGTGAGGGTGGTGGTCATGCGCGCGTCCTTGCGGAGGAGAGGGAAAGGGGCCGACGCGAGGGTCAGACGAACGCGTCGACGAGCATGAAGGCCGCGACCGCGAGCAGCACATAGGCGAAGACGCGTTGCAGGGCGTCGCCGGTGAGCCGACGCGCATGCCGCTTGCCGTCCCAGGCGCCGAGGATCGCGGCCGCGGTGAAGGGCGCGATGACCGTCCAGTCCAGGTGCGTTCCGGCGCCGGCCCGGGCACCGAGGGCGGCGAGCGAGTTGACGGTGATGACCAGCAGGCTGGTGCCGACGGCCCGGCGCATCGGGAGGTTCAGCACCCGTACCAGGGCCGGTACGGCGAGGAAACCACCGCCCACGCCCAGCAGTCCGGTCACCGCGCCGAGTCCGGCGCCGGCGGCGCCGGCCTTAGCGGGACGCACCTCGCCCACGGCCGGGGTGCGTGCGGGGCGCAGCATGCGCAGGGCGGCGAGCCCCGCGACGGCCGCGAAGGCGACGGTCAGTCCCGCCTGGGGCAGACGGCCGGCGGCCATCCCGGCGAACATGGCGGGGACGATGCCCGCCGCCGCGAACAGCAGGCCGGTCCGCCAGGCCACGTTGCCCTCCCGGGCGTGCCCGGACAGCGCGGTGATCGACGTCAGGGTGACGATGATCAGACTGGTGGTGATCGCGTCCGCCGGGGGCAGGCCGATCAGGTAGGTCAGGGCGGGGACCGCCAGGACGCTGCCGCCACCGCCGAGTCCGCCGAGCGCCAGGCCGACGACGGCTCCGGCCGCGAGTGCGAGGATCACGGGGGTCATGCCACCGAACCGTCGTCACCGTGGCCGTCGACGACAGGGTGTCCGGCGGCAGCCCATTCCTGCATGCCGCCCTTCACGTCCACCGCGTCCGCGCCGCGGGCGCGGAGCAGCTCGACGGCTTTCCGCGAGCGGTTCCCGCTGCGGCACATCACCACCAGCGGCCGCCCCTGGGCGGCCTGCGGCAGGGGCGCTCCCGCGACCAGGCCGGACAGCGGGGCGTGCACGGCGCCGGGCGCGTGCCCGGCGTCCCACTCGCCCCGCTCGCGTATGTCCAGCAGGACGGCAGAGGCGCGGGTGCCCCGGGTGCGCCGGTGGGCCTCTTCGACGGTGACGCGTGTGCGGTCTCGGGAGAACAGGGACATCACAGGACCTCGTGAAAGTAGTCGTGCGGGGGGTGGGGCGGCCGTCGGTCGCCCGGGGCCGGGGCGCCCGGACATGCGGAACCTTTCCGCCGGCCGGGCGCCCGGTGGACGCCGGTCAGGGCGTGGGGACGGCGGGGGAGAGAGCGGTCACGACGGGTTCCGCAAGGAGGCGACGACGGTGCGGATGTCGGTGCGCGGGCCGCGGTTGTAGGGCAGCTTGGAGAGCATCATGCCCATGGCACAGGTGTTGCTGAGGGCGGCGAAGGTCAGTCCGGCGCCGATCGCGGTGCCGATCAGGTGCACACCGGGGACGAAGACGCCCGTGATGCCGGTGACCAGGACGACCGAGCCGGCGATGAGGCGCACCTGCCGCTCCAGCTCCCAGCGCTGTGGGCCGCGGTTGACCGGGGCGCCGGAAGCCTCCCAGGCCGTCATGCCGCCGTCCAGGACCCGCAGGTTGGGCAGGCCCGCCTCGGCGAGCGCCTGCTCGGCCTGCATGGCGCGGGCGCCGGAGCGGCAGACCAACACCACGTCCTCGTCGAGGTGCCCGCGCAGTTCCGTACGGTGCTCGCGCAGGGTGTCCAGGGGCACGTTGTAGGCGCCGGGGATGTGGCTCGTCCGGAACTCGCCGGGGGTACGTACGTCCAGCAGGCGGGGGCCGCTGCCGGTCTCGATCAGGTGCTGGAGGGCCGCGGGGGTGAAGGCGGTGGCGCGAGAGGCGTCGGTCGTCATGAGAACTGCTCCGTGGGGACGAGATGAACGGGAAGGGGGAAGGGGGCGAGTCCGCACCGGGACGTGTGCGTGGCGGACTCGCCGGGTCAGGCGGTGGCGGGCGCGCTGAGCAGGGACCAGGCGGCCCAGCCGCCGAGGACGTCCGAGACGTCCTCGAAGCCCTTGTGGCGCAGCAGGCTGGCGGCGATGGAGGAGCGGTGACCGCCCGCGCAGTGCACCACCAGCGGCCTGTCGCGCGGGATCTCGTCGAGACGGCGGGGCAGCTCGCCCAGGGCGATGTGCAGGGCGCCCTCGATGAATCCGTTCTCGCTGCGCTCGCCGCAGTTGCGGACGTCGATGACGACCGGTGGGTAGTCTCCGTCCAGCGCGGCGCGGAGCCGGCCGGCGGTCAGACGGCTGGCCGGGGTGACTTCGTCGGCCATGACCTCCAGGGCCTCCTCGGGTGCGTCCAGGTGGCCGGCCACCCGGTCGAAACCGATCCGGGCGAGCCGGGTGGCGATCTCCTCCTCGCGGTCCTCCGGTGCCACGACCAGCAGTTCCGCGTCGAGCGGCAGGACGGTGCCGGCCTGCTCGGCGAACCGGCCGTCGGCCGGGACGTTGACCGCGCCGCGCAGGTGGCCGGAGGCGAACTCCTGCGGATCGCGCGCGTCGACCACCACCGCGCCCGCCGCACGCCGGGCCAGGAAGTCCGCCGCGTCCAGCGCCCGCGGCGCGGTCGCCGGGTCGAACAGCTCCCGCTCCCGGCGGTTGAGGTCCGCGTCGTAGGCGAAGTACCCCGGTGCCGCGGACTGCCCGGCGGTCACGAGCGCGACGAAGTCCTTCTCGCTCATGGGCGTGCACGCGTAGTTGGCGGCGCGCTGCTCGCCGATCGTCGACTGCCGTTCGGTGGACAGGTTCTTGCCGCAGGAGGAACCGGCGCCGTGGGCGGGGAAGACCCGTACCGCGTCGGGCAGGCCCATCAGCTTGTGCTGCACACTGTCGTGCAGCATCGCGCCCAGCTCGTCGGCGGTCACCCCGACCGAGGCCAGCAGGTCCGGGCGGCCGACGTCGCCGATGAACAGCGCGTCACCGGTCAGCACGCCGTACGGGACGGGATCCTCGGCGCGCTCGTACACCAGCACGCTGATCGACTCCGGTGTGTGACCAGGGGTCTCCATGATCTTCAGCGTCACGTCGCCGAGGTTGATGGTGTCGCCCTCGGACAGCTTGCGGATCTCGTACTCGGTCTCGGCCCGGCGTCCGTAGCCGATCCACGCGCCGGTCCGAGCGGCCATCTCCAGGTGTCCGGCGACGAAGTCGGCGTGGAAGTGCGTGTTGATGACGCCCACGACGGTGAAGCCGCGGGCTTCCGCGTCGTTCAGGTACTCCGACACGTCCCGGCGCGGGTCCACGACCACGGCCCGGCCGGTGGTCTCGTCGGCGATCATGTACGACGCCTGGGAGAGGCACTCGAGGTAGTACTGCGAAAAGAACACGGAAACCTCCGAAACAGAGTGGCCGTATACCCCTGGGGGTATTTTGGGGCCGAGTGGCGGCCCCGGCGGGGACGGGTGTGCGGGGGTGATCGGGCGCGAGCCGACGTGCTCCGGCTTCGTGTCGCCCAGGACTTCGGGCCCCGGTCGGGGTCGGTGTCCGGGGCGACCGCCCGGCTCTCCGCGAGGATTGCTGGGGATACCCCAGGGGGTATGACACATTCGACCGTAAGGGGTCGCGATCCTTGCTGTCAAATACCTGGGGGGGTATCGGAGGTGCAGTGCCGGTCGCCTGCGGCGAGGGCGCCGGGGTCCCCGTCGGCGGAGTCGCGTGACGGCTCGGACCCATACCCCACGGGGTATCCTCGATCGGGAGGGGATCAGCGAAGGAGGACCACATGCAGGTGGACGAAGAGTCGATGCGGCCTGTCCTGAACCGTCTGAAGCGAGCACAGGGGCAGCTGGCCGCCGTGATCGCGATGATCGAGGCCGGACGCGACTGCAAGGACGTCGTGACGCAGCTGGCAGCCGTCTCCCGCGCCCTGGACCGGGCGGGATTCAAGATCGTCGCCAGTGGGATGCGGCAGTGCCTCGCAGGGGACTCCGACACTCCGCCCATGTCCGAGGAGGAACTGGAGAAACTCTTCCTCACCCTCGCGTGATCGCGCACCGGGCGTTCTCGCGCGGGACGGCCGCCCGCGGGCCGACGAGCCGGCGAGGTGCTCAGGAGACCACGAGCGGCCGGGGCGGCTCCGTGTGAACGGGAGCGGTTCGTTCTGTCCCTTCGAGGGCGCGGCCAGGAGAAGGAGGGTTCGTCCCCTTCGACGTCCGCGACGGCCCGAGGACGGTGCCGACCGATCCTGGGCTGCTGGGCGTGCACGCCGGTGCGCCGACGGGCCGCCGTCTCGAACGAGAGCGCCAGGACGGTGTCCATCGGCTGCCGCGCACGGAGAAGGCGGACACCCGTGTCGCGCAGGACGGCTTCGTCCGCGGCCCAGCGGGCGGCCGTTTTCGGCCGGCTCTCTTCCGCCCCTCCGGTGGCCGTCCCCCACCGGTCCCACCCTGTTGTGCCGGCGCATTCGTCAGGGGTGCCGAACGGGGCCCTTCCGGGACCGTTGGCCCCTATGGACTGCGGCCGGTGTGCTCGCAGGGTGGGAGAAGGCGACGAGGCCGCGGGACCCTCTCCCGCGGCGGCAGAGCCCGGAGGAGGAAACCATGAACCGCACCGGAGCACGGCACGGCCCGGAGAGGTCCCGTGCCGGTCTGTGGGCCCGCGTCGGCGACCGGTTGATCGTCGGTGGTGCCACCGTCGGGGACGGGGGGCGGGACGGCGAGATCGTGGCACTGCACCACGAGGACGGCAGCCCGCCCTTCGACGTCCGATGGTCCGACACGGGGAGGGTCACTCTCGTCTTCCCCGGCCCGGACGCGCGCGTCCAGCATTTCTCGCGCCCCGGCCCCACGGCCGCGCCAGGGCGGTGAAAGCGACAGAGGCGTCCATGACACCGGGCACGGCCAGGCCGGTACACCGTCGGCCTGGCGGACCGGCGGGCACGGACGCCGGCGACCGGCACCGCGTTCGGCGCCGGAACGCAGACGGGCCCCCAGCCTCCGGTCCGACCGGGTGGACCAGGGTGGACCGATCGGCCCTGTCGCCCCCTCCTCCACCGGTGCGAACGTGGCGACAGATCCTCACGTGACCGAAAGGCGGTGGGCAGGATGGAAACCCCCCTGGTAGTCGGCGTCGATGGTTCCGATCCGGCTCTGACGGCCCTGGACTGGGCCGTCGACGAGGCCGTACGGCAGGGGCGCCCCCTGCGGATCGTGTACGCCTCACTGTGGGAACGGTACGAGGGGGCAGTGCCTCCCTGGAGCACCGACCGGCCGTGGGGTCAGGCCCTCGCCGACACCATCATCGGCCAGGCCGCGGAACGCGCCCGGCGACGGGCGCCCGGGCTCTCCCTCACCACCCGTGTCGCCGCCGAGGACGCCGCCGGCGCCCTGCTCGGCGAAGGCCGGGAAGCGTGGGCCGTGGTCGTCGGCGCGCGGGGGCGCAGCGAACTCGGCGACCTCCTGCTGGGATCGGTCGGTCTCGTCGTCGCCGCCCGGGCGTCGTGTCCCGTCGTCGTCGTACGGGGAGACAGGCAGGCTCTGGGAGCGCGCCACGAGCGCATTCTCCTGGGCGTCGGCGACCACGACGTCGACGCCCCGTCCGTCGCGTTCGCCTTCCGCGAGGCCGCGGTTCGTGACGCGGAACTGGACGCGGTGCGCACCTGGCGCCGACCCCTCCACGATCCGCTCGACCACTCCCTCCTCCGGGGCGAGACCGGGGTGTACCTCGCGGAGGAGGCGTCGGAGGCCCTGGACAAGGTCCTCGCCGCGGGCACACGGGAACACCCCGACGTGCGGGTGCGCCGGAGCAGTGTCGAGGGGGCCGCACGCCGGGTGCTGGTCGAGCGCTCCGCCGCCGCCGACCTCCTCGTGCTCGGCGCGCGCCGCCGCGACGGACACGTCGGCCTCCAGCTGGGCAGAGTGGCCCACCGGGCCCTGCACCACGCCCGGTGCCCGGTCGCGGTCGTACCGCAGCCCGCACCCGCCGTCACGGAAGGGGACGAGCGATGAACACCAACGGTGACCGGCGGTACCGGAGCGACCTCGGCCGTCGCGTCATGACCCGACGACTGCAGCTCGGCCTGTCCCGCGAGGAGGTGGCGGAGCGTGCCGGGTCCGCGCCCGGATACATCGCCCACGTGGAGGAGCAACTGCCCACGCCGGGAATCGAGTTCCTGGTCCGCCTCGCCCACGCCCTGGAGACGACCATCCAGGACCTGACCGGCCTCACCGCGGACCTCGCCCCCGGTGGGGCGCCGCCGGGGCACCGGCCGGAGCTGGTCGGGATGGACGAGGCGGAGTGCTGGTCCCTGCTCGACGACCGAGGGGTCGGCCGGGTCGCCGTCGAGGGGGCCGACGGCCTCTCCGTGTTCCCGGTCAACTATCAGGTGATCGACGGAAGCATGGTCATCTCGACCGCGGCGGATTCCCCTCTCGGTCGGGCGGCGGCCTCCGGCGCCGAGATCGCCTTCGAGGAAGACCGTCTGGACGAGGCGTTCCGGCGAGGCTGGAGCGTCCTTGTCGTCGGCCCGGTGCACGTGCTCTCCGATCCGGCCGAAGCCATGGACATGAGTCGGGCCGTGACGGTGCGCCCCTGGTCCGGAGACGAGCGGGACACCCTCGTGAGGCTCGTCCCCCGACGTGTCACGGGACGACGGATCGTCGTCCCCGGCGCGCCCGCCGCGCCGGGGACCTGAGCCGGCGGGGCCAGGACACGCGGGTGCAGGGGCGGACCGGCCGGTCCGCCCCTGCACCCGCCCACTTCCGCACCCGCCCACTCATCCCAGACTCATCCCAGGGGGACGACCGCCACCGGCACCGGGCTGTGGTGGACGACCGCGTGCGCCACGTGGCCGACGTGCGGGCCGGCGGGCAGCCGGCGGGAGCGGCGCCCCACGACGACGAGTTCCGCCTCCCGCGACGCGTCGGTCATCCGGGGCGCGGCCGCTCCCACGACCGCCTCGGTCGTGACGTCGGCACCCGGATACCGCGCGCGCCACGGCGACAGCAGTTCTTCGAGGCCGGCGCGTACGCCGGCTCCCAGCTCCTCGTTGATCCCGGGGTCCACGATGGCCGCGTAGCCGTAGGAGGTGGGCACCGTCCAGGTGCTGAGGAACCGCAGGGGAGCGTGCCGCCTGACCGCTTCCCCGAAGGCGAAGGCCAGCAGCGGCTCGCACGCGTGACGAAGGTCGACCCCCACCACGATCCCGCGGGCGGAGGACGTCGGGTCCGGGTGTTCCGCCCGCACGAGGACGACCGGCTGCCGGGCCGTGCCCACGACCGCGAGGGAGACCGAACCCATGACGAAACCCAGGACGCCGCCGAGGCCGCGGGACCCCAGCACCAGCAGGTCGGCCGCGTCCGCCGCGGCGACCAGCTCGTCCGCGGCCCGCCCACGCACCCGTTCCGTGACGACCTCCAGGCCGAGATGCTCCTTCCGCGCCCGCTCCGCCTCGTCGTGCAGGAGGGCCTCCGCCCGCTCGTACAGGGTCCGGGCGTGGGAGACGGGGATCTCCGGAGTGTCCGGCCACTCCTCCACGTGCAGCAGCCGGAGCGGAACCTCACGGAGAACCGCCTCCACCGCGGCCCAGCGTGCCGCGGCGAGGCTTTCGTCCGAGCCGTCGAGCCCCACGGTGACCTGTGCTGTCATCACTGCCTCCCCGGCCGTCGCCGTCGATGACACCAGACTCGCCCGGCGCACCACCGCGCGGTGAGGGCCGGGCAGGTCGCCATCGGGGCCGAACGGCCCATCGCGGCCGGCGCTCCGTGGTGCGAGCGTGAGCAGTGTCGTCCCTCCGGGCGCCGTACGAGCCCCGGGCCGAACCCGAGGAGGAACCATGAGCAGCGAGACGCCCGTCCGGCCCGAGCTGGCCGACGTCGTCGTCGGGATCGACGGATCCCCCTCGGCCCGGACGGCCGCACTGTGGGCCGCCGCGGAGGCGGACCGCCGGTCCCGCCCCCTGCACCTCGTCCACGCCGCCGACACCGACCGGCGCGCCTACTGGAGCGACGCCGCGACGATCCAGACCGTCCGGGAGACCGGCCGCGACCTGCTGACCGCGACCGAGGCGGCGGTCGGGGAACGCTTTCCCGACCTCGTCGTCACCCGGTTGCTCGGCCGACAGGAACCGCTCGACGGACTCCGGGAGGCCGCGGGCGGCGAGAAGACCATCGTGGTCGGCAGCAGGGGTCTCGGAGGCTTCTCCGCCCTCCTGCTCGGCTCCGTGGGACTCGGAGTCGCCGCCCGCGCGGACGTGCCCGTCATCGTCGTGCGCGGTGACGCGGACCGTCCCGAGGCGGGTTCCGTGACCGCGGCGGTCCGTGACTCCGAGGACCTGGGATGGCTCCTCCTCGCCGCCGCCGAGGCGGACGTCCGCAAGGTCCCGCTGCGTCTCCTCAGCGTGTGGAACATCCTCACGCACGTCGGCGACGTGGCGACCATGCTCGACGACCTGGACGCCGCCGCCCACCGGCGCGTCCGTGAGGTGAAGGCCCTCGCCGACCGCGTCCGCGAGTGGTACCCGGACCTGACCGTCACCCACCACGTGGAGACCGGCACCTCGACGCCCGGGATCCTCGTCGACGCGAGCGTCCACACCGATCTGGTCGTCATGGGCCGGGGGCACCGGCCGCTCGGCGTGGGACCGTCCCTCGGACGCGTCGCCCACGCCCTCATCCACCACGCCCACTGCCCCGTGGAGATCGTCCCCGTCGGCTTCGGGACGCGGGGCGGCGACACGACGTGAACGACCTCCTGCACGGAGTGGATCCCGTGGAGCCCTCCGTGACCGCCCTGGTCCGGGCCGCCGACGAGGCGGCCCGCAGACGGCTGCGGCTCGTCGTCGCCGTCCCTCCCGTCCACGACAGGCTGGGATACGACGCCCTGGGGCACCGGTCCGCCCTGCGGACGCGGGCGGAGTCCGCCCTCTCCGACGTCCGCGAGCTCGCCGGAGGCTCCACGCCTACCTTCGCACGAGCTCGGAACTGGTGGACGGGGCACCGGCCGCCGTCCTGCTCGCGCGCGTCCGCCGCCGACCTTGTGGTGCTCGGATCGCGCCGGTACGGCGTGTCCGCCCACCACGGACGCCCCGCCGCGGCACCGCGGCGTCTCCCGATGACCCGCCCGTGAGAAGGAGGGTGCTCCGGGGGCCGGTCGGGTCCCTCGGGAACGGGACCGTTCGGCCCTCCCCGACGACCCCTTTCGACACTCCGCCGCGCGGCGTACGGGCGGAAGGCTGGAACCACGGAACCAAACCGGTGTCCGCCACCCGACACAGTCCGCCGGGACGGCACCCGGCACGTGGAAGAGGAGCAGGACGATGACCGGAGCCAAGCCCGAACGCAGGCACAGCTTCCTCCCCGACCTCGACACCTGGTTCGGCCGGGAGTTTCCCGGTCTCCCCGGATGGCGGCCCGCGACGGCCGCCCACTCCATCCCGGTCGAGGTCTCCACCGGCGACGACGGCGTCTGCACGCTGCGGGCCGAGCTCCCCGGGATGGACCCGGACGACATCACCCTCACGGTCGACGACAACCTCCTCACCGTGAGAGCCGAGCACCGGGAGAACACCGAGGACAAGGACCACTCGGAGTTCCGCTACGGAGCGTTCCGCAGGACCGTCCGCCTCCCGGACACCATCCCCGCGGACGACGTCGACGCCTCCTACGCGGACGGCATCCTGACCGTCCGGATCCCGATGCCCGCCCAGGACACCCGCACGACACGGACCATCCGCGTCAAGCGGCCCGCGGACGACGGCGAGGACCGGTCATGACCCCGAAGCGCGTCCTCGTCGCCTACGGCAGCAAGCACGGCTCCACTGCGGGCATCGCCGACGAGATCGGCCGGGCCCTCCGGGACGACGGATTCGACACCGACGTCCGGCCGGCCGACGCCGTCACCGACGTCAGCGACTACGACGGCGTCGTCCTCGGCGGAGCCCTCTACGCCGGACGCTGGAACGGCAAGGCTCGCCGGTGCGCCCGGCGCAACGCCGAGCAGCTCCGCCACCGCCCCCTCTGGCTTTTCAGCAGCGGCCCCGTCGACAGCTCCGCCGAACAGCACGACATCCCGCCCGTGCCCGGCGTCGCCCGCCGGATGAAGAAGCTCGGCGCGAAGGAGCACGTCACCTTCGGAGGCGCGCTCACCGCCGACAATCCGGATCTCGTCGCCCGCGCCATGGTCCGCCACGGCAAGGGCGGGGACTTCCGGGACCCGGCCCGCGTCCGGGCCTGGGCCCACCGGATCGGAGCCGCGCTCGGGGAAGCCGGCTGAACCCGCTTCGGCCTTCCTCTTCCGACGGGGACGAGCGTACGGAGGCGTGCCATGTCCGACCGCGAAACACCCCGCGCCGGACCACGGCTGCCGCGGGGCGCCCCCGGCCGCCGCGCGACGGTGGTCGTCATCGCGGTCCTCGCGCTCGTCGGCGGCGCGATCGCCGCCGGGTACCTGTGGAGCTTCGGCGCCAGGACCGAGCACGACCGCGCCGCCCGTCTGCACCAGGTGACGGCGACCACGACGGGACCGGCCCGGGAGCCGTCCGCCCTCGCGCGGAGCGGTGCGGCGAACCGGGCCGTCGCACCCGCGGTCTGGGAGTACCCGGACGGTGAGCGCCGCTCCGGCACCGTCGAGGTACCGGCCAGGACCCCCCAGGGGCGGACCGTGAAGGTCTCGGTGGACGACTCGGGAGCTCCCGTCCGCCGGGCCGTCGGGACGTCGGACCTCCTGCTGGCGTCGGTCGTCGGCGGTACCGCGACGGCCGGGGCGGTCGCCGCGACCGGAGCCGGCGTCCTCGTCCTCCTGCGACGGAGGACCGACGGCCGCACCCTCGCCGCCCTGGAACGCGAGTGGGAACAGGTCGAGCCCGTCTGGTCCGGCCGGCTCCGCAAAGAGAACGGCTCCGGGACGGACGATGTCTGACGACGGCGCCGACCGTACCGCGACCGGTCGCGCGGGCCACCGTACGGGCACCGCACGGCCGACCGAGGCGCTCCCCTTTGACCCCAGCGAGCCCCTGCCCCGCCTCCGTCGGGAACTGGACACAGGCCCGGACGGGCTGTCCGCTCGGGAGGCGGCCCGGCGCCTTGCGGTGCACGGTCCGAACGAGGTGCGCCGCAAGGCCGGACCCTCCGTCTGGCGGGAGGTGGCCACGCAGCTGGCGCACCCCCTGGCCCTGCTGCTGTGGGCCGCGGCCGCTCTGGCCTTCGTGGCCGATCTCGCCGTGCTCGGCTGGGCCGTCCTCGCGGTCATCGTCGTCAACGCGGGTTTCGCGCTACTCCAGGAGCGCCAGGCGGAGCGCGCGGTGGAGACCCTCGCCCGCTATCTGCCCGAGCACGCCCTCGTCGTGCGTGACGGGCACCCGCTGGCCGTGGAGGCCCGCGAGCTCGTGCCGGGGGACGTCGTCCTCCTGGAGGAGGGGGACAAGGTCCCGGCGGACGCCAGGGTCACCGAGGGCGGTGTGGAGGTGGACCTGTCGATGCTGACGGGGGAGTCGGTGCCGGCGGAACGGGTGGCGGTGGCCGGGCTGCTCGGCGCGCCCCTCCTGGAGGAGCCCAATCTCGTCTTCAGCGGGACGACCTGTATCGAGGGACAGGCCCGGGCCGTCGTCTTCGCCACCGGGGACCGTACCGAGCTGGGGCGGATCGCCGCCCTCAGCCAGCGGACGCGGCGAGAGGCCAGCCCCCTGGAGCGACAGGTCAAGAAGGTGGCCTGGCTCATCGCCGCCGTCGCCACCGGAATGGGAGCCGTCTTCCTCGTCGTCGGTGTGGCGGTCGGACTGCCGGTGACCGACTCCCTGATGTTCGCCATCGGGCTCCTCGTCGCCAACGTCCCCGAAGGGCTGCTGCCGACGATCACCCTCGCCCTCGCCGTCGGCGTCCGCGCCCTGGCCCGGCAGGGCGCCCTGGTCAAGCGGCTCAGCGCGGTGGAGACCCTCGGGTCCACCAGCGTCATCTGCACGGACAAGACCGGCACCCTCACCCGGAACCGCATGCACCTGCGTGTCTGCTGGACCCCCGGTCACGAGAGGGAAACGGGGCCCTGGGCACAGGAGCTGGTAAGGGCTGCCGCCGAGTGCACCACGGTCACCCGGGACGCCGAGGACGGGCTGCACGGCGACCCCACCGAGACCGCTCTCGTCGAGGGAGCCGCCGAGCTGGGCGCCCCGGTGGACCTCGCCCGGCGTGACGAGCGGCGGCAGGCGCTCTTCCGGTTCGACCCACGGCTTCGGATGATGACCGTCGTGCAGGACGGCGGGGCCTCCGGGCCCACCCGGGTCGTGGCGAAGGGAGCCCCCGAAGCGGTTCTCGAGCACGTCCTGCCCGGCCCGGACCGGGATGCGGCCCGAGACGCGGCGCAACGACTGGCAGGGGCCGGCACCCGCGTCCTGGCCGTCGCCGTCCGCGACCTCCCGGCCGACGGCGGGGCGCCCGCCCGGCGGCAGGACGCCGAAACCCGCCTGACCCTGCTGGGACTCGTCGGGCTCTACGACCCGCCGCGGGCCGAGGTGGCGTCCGCCGTCCGCCGCTGCCACGGGGCCGGGGTGCGCGTGCACGTGGTGACGGGGGACAACGGCGCCACGGCCGCCGCGATCGCGCGGGAGGTCGGCATCGGGGTGCCCCGGCTGGAGGTCGTCGACGACTCCGAGACCCTGGGCGACGCAGAACTGGACCGCCTGCTCGTGAAGGACGACGCCGAGATCGTCTTCGCCCGTTCCTCGCCCGAGACGAAGCTCAGGGTCGCCGACACCCTGCGGGCCCACGGCCGGATCGTCGCCATGACCGGGGACGGCGTCAACGACGCCCCCGCTCTCCACCGCGCGCACATCGGGGTGGCCATGGGCCGCTCCGGCACGGACGTGGCCCGCGAGGCGGCGGCCATGGTCCTCACCGACGACGACTTCGCCACCATCGTCACCGCGATCGAATCCGGGCGCCGCGTCTACGACAACGTCCGCAAGTTCATCGTCTACATCTTCGCCCACGCGACGCCGGAGATCGTGCCCTTCCTCGTCTTCGCCCTGTCGGCGGGAGCAGTTCCGCTCCCCCTCACGGTGCTCCAGATCCTCGCCGTCGACCTCGGCACGGAGACCCTTCCCGCCCTCGCGCTGGGCAGGGAACGCTCCGAGCCCGGTGTCATGCGACGGCCGCCCCGATCCGCACACCAGGGCGTCATCTCCCGTGAAATGCTCATCCGTAGCTGGGGGTACCTGGGCCTGGTCTCGGCCGTCCTCGTCATGGCCGGATTCCTCTACGTCCTCTGGCGCGCAGGCTGGCAGCCCGGAGACCCCACCGGCGAGGGGTCCCCGCTGTACGGAGCGTACGTGACGGCGACGACGGCCACGTTCGCCGGCATCGTCACCTGCCAGATCGGTACCGCCTTCGCGGCCCGCACCGACCACGCGGCGCTCCGCGAGATCGGCGTCCTGTCGAATCCGCTGCTGCTCGCGGGCATCGCCTTCGAACTCTGCTTCACCGCCGCGCTCGTCTATGCGCCACCGCTCCAGCGGGTCTTCGGGACGGCCGCGCTCCCCTGGGACGTCGTCCTGCTCATCGGGACCTTCCCACTAGTGGTCTGGGGCGTCGACGAGGCACGTCGCGCCCGGCGGCGCCGTCAGAGGGACCGCTGGGGGGACGCCGGTTCGCTCCCGCCCTGGTCGAGGCGGAAGGGCGGATAGGCGTCCGTCATGAGGCTCGCGTAGGCGGCGACGCGGAGGACCCAGCGGTTCAGGCCGGCGATCAGGTCGAACAGGTCCCGGGGATAGCGCGAGGTGAACGCGAGGGCGAAGCCGGCGAACACCGCGAGCAGCGTGATCAGGCCACCGCTCCACCATCCGGCGCGCAGGCCGCCGGTGAAGAACGCGAGGACCAGGTAGTGCGGGATCGCGAGCAGCCACCACTTGACCAGCACCTGCGAGCGGGAGAGCCGTTCCGGGTAGGCGATGTCGAGCCGGGCCGGGTAGCCGGGTTCGGGGCCGAGGCTGAAGGGCGGGTAGCGGTCGGTGCCGAGCGCGCCGTAGGAGTAGTACGAGACCCGCCACGACCACCGGAGCACGCCGAGGTTGAAGTCGAAGAGACCTCGTGGGTAGCGCTCGGTGAACAGGACCGAGAAGAAGGCGATCACCGTCACGGCCAGGAAGGCGATCCACAGGAAGAACAGCACGATCCAGTGAGGGATCACGAGGATCCACTTCACCAGCCACAGCCAGCGGGACAGGGGGGCGTCGAGCACGGCCGTCACTCGGACGGGAGGGTACGAGGAGCTGATGTCGTCCATGACCGTCACCTCCTCGCTCCGGCCCAGTCCCGGTATCGGATGCGGTCGACGGCGTTTCGGTGCCTCATGGCTGGTCACCTCTCCTGCGGTGTCCCCGTTTCCCAGGGTCCTCCGTGCCCGCCGCCCGGGGGAGGGCCGTCCGGCCCCCATGCGTGCCCGTGGTCCTCCGCGTAGGCCGCGAAGACCCTGTCGGTCCCCTCGCCCGTGAGCAGGAAACGTTCGTCGAGCACGGCCGCCAGGTCGTCGAGGGCCTTGCGCAGCACCGACGCGGAGAGCCGGACGTCCGGGTGGCGCGCCTCGTCGGCGCCGTCGGCGAGGCCGAGGGCGTATCCGAGCTGCCGGGGGAGGGACGTGTTCTCGTCGGCGTCGTGGAAGTAGTACGACTCGGCGTACTGCATGAAGTCGACGGTGGCGGTGGACAGGCCGGCGGCGAGCCCGTCGAGGAGCGCCGCCCCGCCGTCGGAGTCGAGTGCCCGGACGGTGACCCGGCCGCGGCGCACGTGGGACAGCCGCAGGGCCAGCGTCCTGCGGCGGGCGAGGGCGGGGTAGATGCCGAGGAGCCACGCGACCGTGGCCGACAGGAGCACGAAGCCCACCAGGGCCTCCAGGGGCGCCAGCACCCGCAGCCACTCCGGGGTCGGGGCGATGTCGCCGAGGCCGAGCGTGGCCAGGGTGACCAGGGAGAGGTACAGGGCGTCCAGCGGGCCGGCGTGCTCGGACGGCGTGAGCCCGGGCGCGTAGGAGAAGTCCTCCGGCATGCGGGGCCAGTAGACGAGCGCCCATCCCACGGCCACCGTCAGCGCCCAGACGGCGACCACCGCCACCATGCCGAGCGGGCCGGCCAGCCCGGCCGGGCGCCACCGCGTGCCGCGGTGTGCTGACAGACGCCACACCGTCCGCATCACCACTCTGCTGAGACCGCCGTGGCGGGTCGGATGCCAGAGAGTGTGGAAGACGTCCCGGAGGACGAGCAACACCAGGAGAACGCCCAACGGCGTCACGAGCCACGTCATGGTGAACCGCTTCCCGGCCGGGGCGGGAGCACTCCGCCCCGGCCGCGCGGGCCGCTCGCCCTGCCGCGCAGGTGCTCCCTCCGTGATCTCCGTCGCGGTTCCGGGCCCGCTCCGCCGCGCATGTCCTACGAACCCGTTTCCGCCCGGCCCGTGAGGAGGTGCAGGACGACCCGGGCGAACCCGTACAGGTCGGTGCTCGTCACCTCGGACATGCTTCGAGCATGCGCGGCCGGACGGCGCCCCGCACGGGGACGGGACACCGGTCTCACGCTCCGGCGGCGAGGGTGAGGCCGCACCGTACGTCCACCACGCCCTCCACGGCCCGGGCCAGGCGCTCCGCGACCGGGACGAGCGTGCTGTCGTGCACGTCGCCGGTCAGGGTCACGACACCGGCCTCGACGTGGACCTCGATCCGGTCCCGGGAGAGCGGGAAGAGGTGCGCGACCACATCACGGCGGATCTCGTCGGCGAGCTCCTCGTCCGGCCGGAGGAACACCTTGAGCAGATCGGACCGGCTCACGACACCCTGGATCACGCCGTTCCCGTCCACGACCGGCAGCCGCTTCACCCGGTGGGTGGCCATGAGCCGGGCGGCCCGCGACAGGGTCGCGTCGGGGCCGATGGTGAGTGCCGGAGCGGTCATCAGCTCCGCCGCCCGGTCGGAACCGGCCTTCGCGGTGGCGTCGTGCCGCCGCAGCTGCTCGATCATGCCGAGGCGGTGGTCGTGGAACTCCTCCTTGAGGAGCAGGTCCGCCTCGGACACCACGCCGACGACGCGGCCCTCGCCCTCCAGGACGGGGAGCGCGGTCACCTTCCAGCGCTCCATGGCGGCGGCGATCTCCTTGAACGGGGTGTCGGGGCGGACGGCGACGACCTTCTTGGTCATCACGTCGGCGACGGTGAACGGCCGGGAGGTCATGGCGGTCTCCTTCAGCGGGCGTAGGCCAGGGCTTCCGCGCCGGCGTGCGGCGCGAGGTCTTCGAGGAGGCGGCTTCGCACCGCCAGCAGCCGGCGCGCCATCGTGGCGGCGACGCACGCGAACACGGCCTCGCCGACGGACGGGTCCCGGGCGCAGAGCTCCCGTACCGCCCGGGCGTCGAACTCCAGGGCGCGGACCTCGGTGACCGCGGTGGCGCCGAGGTGCCAGATGTGGGGCGGGACGATCCAGGAGCAGCCGAGGAGCGCGCCGCCGACGAGGGTGTCCACGACGGCGTCGCGGCGGCCGGGGACATGGGTGTCGAGCTCGACGCGGCCCGTTCGGACGATCCAGAAGCGGTCGGCCCGCTGCCGCTCGCGGAAGATCCGGGTGCCGGCCTCGAAGCGGACCGGCCGGGAGTGCTCCAGGAGCTGTTCCCGTGCCTTCGGGGGGAGTTCGTCCAGCAGGGTCCGCGTGGTGGTCATGGTGTCCTCCAGCCCTTCCCTCCCAGGGTCCGGCGGGGCTCGCGTCGGGCGGCAGGGCCGCGAGGGTCCGACGGTGGGGCCCGAAGGGCCCGTCTCAGCGGACCAGGACGGCCTCGCCGGAGCGGGGCACGACGGCCGTCCAGCCCAGTTCGCGGTCGAGCCGGTCGCGGAGCGCTTCGGAGGCGGCCGGTTCGCCGTGCACGACGTAGGTGGTGTGCGGGGCGGGCGCGCCCCGGAGCCAGTCGACGACCTGTGCCGCGTCGGCATGGGCGGAGAAGTGCGGTACGTCGGCGACCTCGGCCCGTACGGGCACGTACTCGCCGAACATCTTCAGCGCGCGGGCTCCGTCCACCAGGTCCCGGGCCCGGGTACCGGCGGCGGCGAAGCCGACCACGACGACGGCGTTGCGCGGGTCGGGCAGGAGCCGGCGCAGGTGGTGCAGGACGCGGCCACCGGTGGCCATGCCGGCCGAAGACACGATGACGGCGGGTCCGTGCACGCTGTTGATGTCGATGGACTCCCGCACGGTCCGGGCGGCGAGGAACGGGGCGGGGCTCAGCGCGGCCTCCCCCCGCGCCAGGATCTCGGGGCGCAGCTCGGGGGAGCGCTCGCGCACGGCGTCGCGGTAGACGTCGAGGGCGGCCAGCGCCATCGGGCTGTCCACGAAGACGGGTACCGAAGGGGGAAGCACGCCCGTCTCGCGCAGCCGGGTCAGCTCGTGCAGGACGACCTCGGTCCGGTCGATGGCGAAGGCGGGGATCACCACCGTCCCGTTCCGGGAGAGGGTCCGTGCGACGACCGCCGCGAACTCCGAACGGGCGGAGTCCTGGTCGTGGTACCGGTCGCCGTACGTCGACTCCACCAGCAGGGTGTCCGCGCCGGAGAACGGCTCCGGCGGCAGGAGCAGCGGGTGGCCGGGGCGCCCCAGGTCGCCGGAGACGGCCAGCGTGTGCCCGTCCTCCAGAGTGAGGCGGGCCCAGGTCGAGCCGAGGATGTGGCCGCCGTGGTGGAGCGTCAGCCGGGTGCCGCGCAGGAGCTCCACGTCCTCCCCGATGGGGACGGGGTCGAAGAACGACAGCGTCTTGTCCACGTCGGTGTCGTCGTACAGCGGCTTCGCCGGGCGGTGCTTGGACCAGCCGTGCTCGTCGGCGTGCCGGGCCGCCTCCATCTGCAGGCGTGCGCTGTCGCGCAGGACGATCCCGGCGAGGCGGGCCGTGTGCGGGGTCGCGAGGATCGGCCCGCGGAAGCCCTGCCGGACCAGGCGCGGCAAGTATCCGCAGTGGTCCAGATGGGCGTGGGTGACGACCACGGCGCGGACATCGGCCGCGTCACGGGCGAACCGGTCCCAGTTGCGGCGGCGCAGTTTCGCGAAACCCTGGAAGAGACCGCAGTCGACGAGGACCCGGGCGTGGTCGCTCTCGACGAGGAACTTGCTGCCGGTGACCGTCCCCACGCCGCCCAGGAACGAGAGCAGGGCGGGGCGAGGGGAGGAGGGAGCGGAATGCGGGGCTGCCTCGGACATGGGCGGGTCCTCCTTCGTCCCGGGGACCGGCCTCGCCGGCCCCTGTCCACCCTCGCGCCGCCCGGGGCCGCGGTGCATGGGCCCGTAGGGCCCCGGGCGGGGACCGACCGGCCCATGCGCACGGGCCCGCCGACGGGCCAGCCTGACGGTGACGTCCGCGGGACGAGACCCGCGGGCCCTTCGAGGAGGCGGCCGTCATGAAGGCTCTCGTGTTCCAGGGGACGGGCGAGGTGGCGTGGCAGGAGGTGGCCGACCCCGCCGTCGAGGACGCCGCCGACGCGATCGTCCGCGTCGACGCCGTCACCCTCTGCGGGACCGACCTGCACATCGTCAAGGGGGACGTTCCCGAGGTGGAACCGGGCCGCGTCCTCGGCCACGAGGCGGTGGGCACGGTGGTCGAGACGGGCGGCGACGTCCGCACGGTGCGGCCCGGGGACCGCGTCCTCGTCTCCTGCATCTCCTCGTGCGGCCGCTGCGCCTTCTGCCGCGATCGGCGCTACGGGCAGTGCGGTGGTGGCGGCGGCTGGGTCCTGGGCCACTTGATCGACGGGACGCAGGCCGAGTACGTCCGTGTGCCCTTCGCCGACCTCTCCGTCCACCCGCTGCCGAGCGTGGTCGACAGCTTCGACGCGGTGCTCCTCGCCGACATCTTCCCCACGGCGTACGAGGTCGGCGTCCTCAACGGCGGCGTCCGGCCGGGCGACACGGTCGTCGTGGTCGGCGCGGGGCCCATCGGCCTCGCCGCGATCATCACCGCACGCCTCTACAGCCCCGGCCGGATCATCGCCGTCGACCTGGCCGACTCCCGCCTCGCCGCCGCCCGCCGCCTCGGCGCCGACGCCACCGCCACGGCCGACGAGGGACCGGAACAGCTCGTCGCCGACCTGACCGACGGCCTCGGCGCCGACGTCGTCATGGAAGCGGTGGGCGTCCCGGAGACCTTCGAGATGTGCACCCGCATGGTCCGCCCCGGCGGGCGGGTCGCCAACATAGGAGTCCACGGAAAGCCCGCCGCCCTCCACCTCGAAGACCTGTGGATCAAGGACGTCACCCTCACCACCGGCCTCGTCGACACCTCCTCGACGCCGATGCTGCTGCGCATGATGGCCGCCGGCCGGCTCCCGGTCTCCGGACTGGTCACCCACCGCTTCGAACTGGGGCAGATGGAAGAGGCGTACGACGTCTTCGGCCGTGCCGCCGAGACCGGGGCGATCAAGGTCGCGCTCGGCGGACCGCAGCACACGTCCGTCCAGGCCGCAGGAGCCGGATGAACCGCCACCGTCCCACCGGCTCCGCACCGCCACGCGCCGTCGTCCTCGACACCGACGGCGTGCTGATCGACTCCGCCGCCGTCCACGCGGCGGCGTGGAAGACGGCCTTCGACGCCTGCCTCGCGGAGCGGGCGGACGGGGCGGTACGGCAAGAGCCGTTCGACACGGACGCCGACTACCGCACGTATGTCGACGGCCGGTCCCGCTACGACGGCGCGGAGGCGTTCCTGACCGCCCGAGGCATCCGCCTACCGCCCGGAACGCCCGACGACCGCCCCGGGCACGGCACGATCCGGGCCGTGGCCGCGCGCAAGGAACAGGCGTTCCAGGGCGCCCTGCGCACCGAGCCGGTGGTCGCCTTCGACGACGCCGTACGGGCGCTGACCGCTCTGCGCGACCTCCGCGTACCGTGTGCGGCGGTCTCCGCCTCCCGGCACGCCCGCGCACTGCTCGCCGCCGGCGGATTCGACCGGCTCCTCCGCACCGTCGTGGACGGCGAGGAAGCCGCCCGGCTCGGACTGCCCGGCAAACCGGACCCCGCGCTCTTCCTCCACGCGGCCCACGTCCTCGGCGTCCGCCCCCGGGACTGCGCGGTCGTCGAGGACGCCCTCGCCGGCGTCCTGGCGGGCCGCCGCGGACGCTTCGGCCTCGTCGTCGGTGTCGACCGCACCCCGGACCGGCACACCACCGGCGCGCTCCGCGAACAGGGCGCCCACCTCGTCACCACCGACCTCATGGAGTGCGTGGAGGCGATATGGGGAGCGGAGCCGTGAACTCGGGGCCGGGCTGGACCTGGGGCTACGACGCCTACGTGCCGGAGCGCGAGCGTCGGGTGGAGGCCCTCTGCACCCTCGGAAACGGCCGGTTCGCCACCCGGGGCTCCGCGCCCGAGTGCGCCGCCGACACCACGCACTACCCGGGCACCTACCTCGCGGGCTGCTACGACCGGCGCACCTCGCTCGTCGACGGCCGGGAGGTCGAGAACGAGGACCTCGTCAACCTGCCGAACTGGACCCTGCTGCGCTACCGGCGCCTGCCGGAGGACGAGCCGGCGGGGGAGTGGCTCACCCCCGACTCCGACGAGCTGCGGCACTACGCCGTCCGGCTCGACCTGCGGCGAGGCGTCCTGCACCGCAGCCTCTACTTCCAGGACGCCGGAGGACGCGGACTGCGCGTCGGACACACCCGCCTCGTCCACATGGGAGATCCCGGACTCGCCGCCCAGCGCACCACCTTCCACGCCTACGGCTGGAGCGGCGAGATCGAGGTCGAGTCCGTCCTCGACGGCGACGTGGCCAACACCGGCGTCGAGCGCTACCACCACTTCCGGCCCGAGGAGCTGTCGGCCCTGTTCGCGCGGCTCGGGCACCGGCTGGACGACGAGACCTGGCGGGCCACGGTGGACTACTACCTGCGCCGTACCAGCCACGGTTCGACCCTCAGCAGCCTCGTCCACGGCTGGGTGCTCGCCCGGCTGAAGGGCGCCGGAGCCTGGCGGTACTGCGAGGAGGCCCTGCTCTCCGACGTGGCGGACGTCCAGGGCGGCACGACCGGTGAGGGCATCCACCTCGGGGCGATGGCCGGCACGATCGACCTGGTCGAACGCGGGATCACCGGCCTGGAGGCGGGCCCGGACGGCCTGCGGGTGGCGCCGGTGTCCCTGCGGCAGCTGCCCCGGTTCGCCTTCACCCTCTGCTGCGGCGGGCACCGCGGCGTACGCCTGCGCGTGCTGCCCGGCCGGCTGGGAGTGCGGGTCCCCGCCGGGCCCGGAGCCCCCCTTGCCCTGGTCCTCCCCGGAGACCGGAGGTTCACCGTTCCGCCCGGCGAGGAACGGTGGTTCCCGCTGTGAGGGCGCGGGCGCTCAGCCGAAGGCGAGCACCTCGCAGGCGGGCCGGCGGGGCGTCGCCCGGCCCACCGGTCCGTACCCCAGACGGAACACCATCTGGACGTAGCCGACGGCCGAGAGCGGGTCCCGCGCGTCGAAGCGCAGTTCCGGCCATTCGAGGGGCTGGGACATGGGGGAGGTGGCCAGCCCGTCGAGGGTGGCCTGGAGCAGCACCCGGTGCGTTGCCTGCCCCGCCCGCAACCACGCCTCGGGCGTGTCCTCGCCGGTGCCGAGCAGGGCGATCTGCGGTGTCTTCTCGAAGCGCGCCGAAGGACGGCCGGTCACCCGGCCCGGGGCGCCGAAGTCCCTGACGGGCGAGGTCACGTCGTACTGCCGCGGACCGAAGGCGTAGGCGGGCACCCCGTCGCGGTGCGACGCCTCTCCGGCCGCGCCCGTACGCGTCCAGGAGGCGATCTCCGCCCGTACGGCGTCGTCCGCCGCCTCGTACAGCGCGGAGGCGTGGACGAGCCCCATCACGGTGTCGGTGTGCCACTCGCCGGGGACGGTCAGACGGCAGCCTTCCAGCAGGGCGGCGGCACGGAGGCCGTCGAACAGCTCGGGGGGTATGCGCTCCTCGGTGAAGGGGAAGCGGCTGGTGTGCCGGCGGGGCAGGGCGGGGTGGAGCACGTCCAGTCCGTCGTCGACGCCCTCGGGCCCGTCGAACCGGACGTCGGCGAGATGCCACGGATCACCGGGGTCCGGCAGCAGCCGGACCGCCGGACACAGCCCCCTGTGCACGGCGGCCACCCGCAGACCGAACAGGGCGGCGCCGCAGCCGAGGTGGAGGGCCCGGTGGTCGGGGTCCTGGCGGGGCATGCCACGGGACGGGTCGCCGTACAGCTCGACGGTGCCGGACGCCTCGCGGTGAGTGAAGCGCCAGGGCTGGGAGTTGTGCATCGACGGAGCCAGGACGGCTTCCTCGACCAGCGAGGCGACGAGGGGACGGGGCAGGGGGTTGGAGGCCACGGTGCGTCCTGTCTGTGCGAGGGCGGTCATTCGGAGAAGTCGTAGGCCGTGCGCGTGGGCGGGCGGGCGAGGCGGGTGCCGTCGTCGGGGGCGGACAGCCGGTCGACGACGGCGACGACGCCGTCCACGCGTTCGGCGAGCTCCAGGAGCGTCGCGGCCTGGCTCCGCCGCCGCAGTCGGCCCGCCAGGGTGACCACGCCGTCGAGCACGTGCACGTCGACCGCGTCCTGCGGCAGGTCCATGGCGTCCGAGAGGACCTCCTCCCGGACGCGCCGCCTGATCTCGGGGTCCGGCCGGAGGAAGACGCGAAGCAGGTCACGGCGGGTGACGATGCCCACCAGCCGCTCCTCCTCGTCGACCACGGGCAGGCGTTCCACCCCGCGGCGCACCATGAGCCGTGCCGCGTCCGCTGCGGCCTCCTCGGCGTGCACGGTGACGGCGGGAGCGCTCATCACACCCCGGGCGGTCAGGGCCCTGCGAGCGAGGAGGTCGCTCTCGGAGACCACGCCGACCACGTGGTCGTCGGCGTCGACGACGGGCAGCCCGCTGATGTCGTGTTCGGCGAGCAGCTTCGCCACGTCCCGGAACGACGTGTCGGGAAGGGCGGTGACCACGTCGTCGGTCATCAGGCCGCCGACCTTCAGGTGCCTCATGGCGGACCTCCCGTTCGGCTCGTCGGCGGAGGGGTGCCTACGCCACCACCGTCCACCGCGCCGGTGCGGGCCGGCGAGGGGCCGAACGGTCCACCCCGCGGGCCCGACCGGGCCTCCGTCGGCTCCGGGCGCCCGCCTCATGGGACCTTCGGCCCCACCCTGTGCCCCCTCAGGCCCTCGGGCTCTCCGGGGACCGGGTGCGAGGGTCGAAGGGCAGTCCTCGGGGAACCCCGCAAGGAGGAACCATGGCCGCAGTCCAGCGCCCCTCGGGCCTCGGCGACGTCGTCGTCGGCGTCGACGGATCCGAAGGCGCGCTGTCCGCCGTCCTGTGGGCCGCCGAAGAGGCGCTCCTGCGAGGCTCGGGGCTCTTCCTCGTCCACGCCACGGACACGGAGGCCCTCGCCCGGTACCTCTTCCAGGCCGAGATCGACGAAAGCCGCAGAACCGGTCGCGAACTCCTCGACGTCACGGCCGCGACCGTCTCCGCACGCCACCCCGACGTGCTCGTCGTCAAGGAGCTCAGCGACCGGCCGCCCTCCGAGGCGCTGCGGCACGCCGCCGCCCTGAGCGGCACGATCGTCGTCGGCCACCGGGGCCGCGGCGGATTCGCCTCGCTCCTCCTCGGATCGGTCGGCCTGCGGACCGCGGCGACCGTGGACGGACCCGTGGTCGTGGTGCGGGGGCACAGCGCGACCGGACGCCCGGGCGCCGTACTCGCAGCCGTACGGGACGATCACGACCTCGGCTGCGCGCGGGCGGCCGCCCGCGAGGCCCTGCTGCGACACCGGCCGCTCCGGCTCCTGCACGTGTGGCGAACCGCCTGGCCACGGGGCGGACGGGCCGCCTTGCGCGACCACCCCTGCGACCAGGCCGCCGACCACGTGCTCGCGCAGTCCCGGATGGAGGGCCTCCTCCGTGACGAGTTCCCGGACCTGAAGACCGAGATCGAGGGCGTGAGGAATCCCAGCGTGGCCGGAGCCCTCGTCGAAGCGAGCCGCGACGCCTGTCTCCTGGTCGTCGGCGGCCACCGGGGCCCCGGATACCTGGGGCCGACACTGGGCCGGACCACGCTCGCCCTGCTGCAACACGCCCACTGCCCGGTGGAGCTCATCCCCCGGCACGGACCCGGACACGGGAGTACGTCATGACCACCACCCCGGGACGGCGCGAACTCGTCGTCGGCATCGACCCCGTCCGCGAAGGACGCCTCGCCCTGGCCTGGGCGGCCGACGAGGCCCACCGCCGAGGGCTCGCCCTCCGCCTCGTCGTCGCCGTACCACCCGCGCACGACACCCAGCACGTCGACGACACGCCCCGGCACCAGGCCCGGACGCAGCGGGGCAAGGACGCCCTGCGCGCGGCGGCCGACTGGGCCCGGACCCGCCGGCCGGACGTGCCCGTCACCGCCGCCCTGGCCGAGGGTCCCCCCGCCGCCGTGATGGCCGGCCTCGCCCAGGAGGCCGTCATGACCGTCCTCGGCTCCCGCCACCTGAGCCGCACCGAGGAGTTCCTCAGCGCCGGCTCCCTCGTCGTGCCCGTCACCGCGCGGGCCCGCTGCCCCGTCGTCGTGGTCGGCGACGCCGAGCACACCACCCAGGACCCGGCGTACCTCGTCGTCGGCGTCGACGGCAGCGAGTCCTCCCGGGCGGCCCTCGCCTTCGCCTTCGAGGAGGCCGACCTCAGGCACTGCGCCCTGCGGGCCGTCGCGGTCTGGCAGCCCCCCGTCTTCACCCTCCACACCGGGGACACCCTGTTCCACGCCGAGCGCCGCCTGCTCTCGGAGACCACCGCGGGCTGGGCGGAGAAGTACCCGGACGTGCGCCTCACCCACGAAGTGCTCATCGGCTCGCCCGTCGAACTGCTCGCGGACGCCGCCGAGCACGCCCTGGCCGTCGTCGTCGGCCGCCGGGGCCGGGGCGGCTACACCGGCATGCGCGTCGGCTCGGTCGTCCACGGCCTCCTCCACCGCGCCCACTGCCCCGTGATCACCGTCCCCACGGGGTGAGCACGCCCCATGACGACACCGACCGACGTCCGGGCCGCCCCGACCGCCCGGGCGGCAGGACTCACCGCGACGGAGGCGGCCCGCCGCCTCGCCGCCGACGGGCCCAACGAGGTGGCCGCCCGCCGACCCGTACGGCTGTACAGCCGGGTCCTCGCCCAGCTGCGCGACCCGCTGATCATGGTGCTGCTCGGCGCCGTAGCGCTGACCCTGGCCATCGGCGACCATCCCGACAGCATCGTCATCGCCCTGGTCATCATCGTGAACACCACCGTCGGCGTCGTCCAGGAAGTCCGCGCCGACAACGCCGTCGCCGCCCTCTCGGCCCTCAGTGCCCCGCACGCGCGCGTGCGGCGGGAGGGTGCCGTCCGCGACCTCCCGGCCGCGGAGGTCGTCACCGGGGACGTCCTGGTGCTCGGAGAGGGCGACATCGTCGCCGCCGACGCCCGCCTCGACGAGGCGTCCGCCCTCCTTCTGGACGAATCCATGCTCACCGGGGAATCCGTGCCGGTGGACAAGGACGCCGACGGCACCCTGAGCGCGGGCACGGTCGTCGTACGGGGCCGGGCCGTCGCCACCGTCACCGCGACCGGCCCGAGGAGCGCCCTCGGCCGCATCGCCGCCCTTCTCGACGACCGGCGCGAGGCGACCCCGCTCCAGCGTCGGCTCGCGGCACTGGGCCGGGTCCTCGCCGCGGTGACGCTGACCCTGTGCGTGCTGGTCTTCGCCCTGGGCCTCGTACGCGGTCTTCCGCCCGGGACGATGGCGGTGACCGCGATCAGCCTGGCGGTGGCGGCGGTCCCGGAGTCCCTGCCGGCCGTGGTCACCCTCGCCCTCGCCCTCGGGGCGCGGCGCATGGCCGCCCGGCACGCGCTGGTGCGCCGGCTGCCCGCGGTGGAGACGCTCGGTTCGGTGTCCGTCCTCGCCACCGACAAGACGGGCACCCTCACGGAGGGACGCATGGTCGTGCGGGAGGTCTGGACGCCCGAGGCGGGCGTCCAGCTCACGGGCGTCGGCTACGAGCCGGTGGGTGAGGTCCTGGCAGGCGGGAGACCCCCCGCGCCGGAGGAGCTCGCCCCGGTGCGGGAACTGCTGACGGTGACCGCCCTCTGCAACGACGCCGCCCTGCGCCCGCCGGACGAGACGGACCCGGACGGCCGCTGGACGGCGGTGGGCGACCCCATGGAAGCCGCCCTCCTCGCCGCGGCGGCCAAGGCGGGATGCCCCTCGGGGAAGGAACCGGACGCCCGGCGCCCCCGGATCGCCGAAGCACCGTTCGACAGCCTCCGCAAGCGCATGACCACCCTGCACGAGACCGCTGGCGGACGGGTTCTCGTCTGCCTGAAAGGAGCACCCGAAGCAGTCCTCACCCCGGAGGTGCTGCGGGCGGACGCGGAGACCCTCGCGCGGGCCGGGGAGGCCGCGAAGCGCCTCGCCGGACGGGGCCACCGGGTGCTCGCTGTCGCCTCCGGAGTACGCCATGACGCCCCGGACCCGGTGGCGGCGGCCGAGTCGGGGCTGAGGTTCCTCGGCCTGGTGGCGCTGAGCGACCCGCCGAAGCCCCATGCGGCCGGGACGCTGGCCGCCTGCCGTGCGGCGGGCATCATCCCCGTCCTCATCACGGGCGACCATCCGGCGACCGCGCGGGCCGTCGCGGACTCCGTCGGGCTCGCCGGCGAAACCGACGGACGGGAACTCCGCGTCGCCACCGGCGAGGACGTCACCGAGGGCCTGATCGACGACCTCACGTCCGTACGGGTCTTCGCCCGCACCGATCCTCAGCAGAAGCTCGACATCGTGGCCGCCTGGCGGTCGAAGGGCGCGGTCACCGCCATGACCGGCGACGGCGTCAACGACGGCCCCGCTCTGCACCGGGCCGACATCGGCGTCGCCATGGGCGCGCGCGGCACCGAGGTCGCACGCCAGGCCGCGGATCTCGTGCTCACGGACGACGAGCTGTCGACCGTCGTGACGGCCGTGGAGGAAGGCAGGCGCGTCTACGACAACATCCGCCGCTTCCTCGTCTACGGGATGGCCGGCGGGGCCGCGGAGATCCTGGTGATGCTCGTCGGCCCGCTGCTCGGCCTGCCCCTGCCGCTGCGAGCGGGACAGATCCTCTGGATCAACCTCCTCACCCACGGCCTCACCGGGGTCGCCATGGGCGCCGAGCCGGCATCGCCGGGGACGATGCGCCGCCCTCCGCGCCCTCCGGACCAGCACATCCTCGGCGGCGGCGCCTGGCAGCGCCTGCTCGTCCTCGCTGCCGTCGTCACCGCAGCGTCCCTCGGCGCGGGCCTGGCCGCACGGTCGCTCGGCCTGGCGTGGCAGAGCGTGCTCTTCCTCGCCCTGCTCGCCGCCCAGCTCGGCGTCGTCCTCGGGCTGCGGTCCCGGCCGCTGACCCGGAAGAACCCGTTCCTTCCCCTCTCGGTCCTCACTTCCGCGCTGCTGGCCCTGGCGGCGCTCTACGTGCCCTTCCTCCGTACGGCCCTCGACACCGATCCGCTCGGAGGAGCCGGACTGGGCCTGGCCGCGGCCTGCGCGCCCGCCGGGTTCCTCGCGGCACGAGCCGTCCGCACGGCCTTCCGGGGAACGGGCTCGACAGGAACGACCGGGCCCGCCGGGCTACCGTGAAGACGGGTACGGCAGACGTCGTGCCTCCCGGGCGCGACCGGAGGTCTGATGGACCGGGAAGAAGCCGGGCCGGCGGACACCAGGCTGCCGAAGCTCCGGCTGGACGACCTGCTGGACGAGCTGCAGGCGCGCATCGACGACGTGCGCGGCACGAGAGACCGCCTCACGGGCCTCCTCGAAGCCGTCATCTCGGTGGGCCGCGAACTCGACCTCCCCCAGGTGCTGCGGGGCATCGTAGAGGCAGCCGTCTCCCTGGTCGACGCCGAGTACGGTGCCCTGGGCGTCATCGGCGAGGACCAGCGGCTGTCCGAGTTCCTTCCCATCGGCATCGACGACGACCTGCGCGCGCGGATCGGCGCCCTGCCGTCCGGCCACGGCATTCTCGGCGAGCTGATCCGCCATCCGGAGCCGCTGCGCCTGACCGAGCTGTCCGAGCACCCCGCCTCCTACGGCTTCCCGGCCCACCACCCGCCCATGCACTCCTTCCTCGGCGTCCCCATCCGGGTCCGCGACGAGGTCTTCGGCAACCTCTACCTCACCGAGAAGCGCGGGGGTGCCGACTTCGACGCCGAGGACGAGGCGGTCGTGACCACCCTTGCCGTCGCCGCGGGCATCGCCATCGAGAACGCACGGCTCTACGAGGAGGGCAGGCGCCGGCAGCGCTGGCTCGCCGCGAGCTCCGACTTCACCAGCGCCCTGCTCTCCGGCACTGGGGAGGCGGAGGTCCTGGGCGGGATGCTGGAGCAGGCCGTGGACATCGCCGACGCGGACATGGGGGTCTTCTACCTCGTCGGCTCGGAGGGCGAGCTGCGGGGCTCACTGGCCCACGGTGACGGGGCCGAAACCCATCGCGGAGTCGTCCTGCCCAGCAGCGAGGGCACCCTGGCGGCCGCCGCCCTCGGCGAGACCGACGGGCTCGTCACCGTCGCGGACGTGTCCGGCGACGCGCGGGTGACGGTCCAGCCAGAACGCTGGCAGGGCTTCGGCCCGGCCGTGGCCGTCACCGTGGGGACCAAGGAACGGCTCAGCGGCGTCCTGATCCTCGCCCGGCGCAGCGGCCGCCGCCCATTCCTGAGCTCCGAGACCGCCGCCCTCCCGGGCTTCGCCGGGCAGGCGGCCCTGGCGCTCGAACTGGCCGACCGCCGCCGCGACGCCGAGCAGGTGACCCTCCTGGAGGACCGAGACCGGATCGCCCGCGACCTCCACGACCTCGCCATCCAGCGCCTCTTCGCCACCGGCATGACGCTGCAGAGCGCCCGGCGCTTCGTCGAGCATCCCGAGGCGACGGACCGCCTGACCCGGGCGATCGACGATCTCGACGCCACCATCAAGATCATCCGCTCGACCATCTTCGGCCTCCGCGAACACGACGCTCCCGGCACCGCGCCCCGGCTCAGGAGCCGGATCGTCACGGCCGTCGACGCGGCCGCGGAGACCCTCGGCTTCGCCCCCGCGCTCCGCATGGAGGGCCTGCTGGACACCGACGTGCCCCCCGACATCGCGGACGCCGTCGTCGCCGTCATCGGCGAATCCCTCACCAACGTCGCCCGGCACGCCCACGCCCACAGGACCGAGATCGCCGTCCTCGTGGACGACGGCGTCCTGGAGGTGGAGGTCACGGACGACGGCACCGGCCTGCCACCGGACCGGGTGGACAGGGGGCTGCGCAACCTCGCGGAACGGGCCGAGCGCCTCGACGGCCGACTGAGCGTCCACTCCCCGACGCGACCCGATGGGGGAACCCGCCTCAGCTGGCGCGTCCCCCTGCCCCCCGACACCTCACAGGAGAATTAACCGTTCCCCGTCGCCTCGTGCTCGTGGGTCTGCGCGGCTATCACGGCCGCCTGCACCCGCCGTTCGACGCCGAGCTTGCCGAGCAACCGGGAGATGTGGTTCTTGACCGTCTTCTCCGACAGATAGAGCCGCTTCGCGATCTGCCGGTTGGTGAGCCCCTCGCCGATCAGCTCCAACACGGACCGCTCACGTTCGGACAGTGCCGCGAGCCGCTCGTCCTCGGGCGGCCGGGCGGTCTCCGGGGCGCGGAGCGACCGCATCAGACGGGCGGTGGTCGCCGGGTCGAGCATCGACTGCCCCGTCGCCACGGTCCGCACCGCCGACACGAGGTCGGACCCCTTGATCTGCTTGAGGACGTACCCCGCCGCCCCTGCCATGATCGCGTCGAGCAGCGCGTCCTCGTCGTCGAACGACGTCAGCATCAGGCACGCCAGCTCCGGCATCCGCGACCGCAGCTCCCGGCACACGGCGATGCCGTCGCCGTCGGGCAGCCGGACGTCGAGCACGGCCACGTCCGGGCGCAGCGCGGGCCCCCGGGCCAGGGCCTGACCCGCCGTGGACGCCTCCCCGACGACCCGCATGTCGGGTTCGTCGTCGATCAGGTCCCGCAGTCCCCGGCGGACGACCTCGTGATCGTCCACCAGGAAGACCCGGACGGATTCCTCGGCTGCCGGAAGCTCGGTCATGGCGACCCCTGTGCTCGGTGGGCATCTGCCCGCCCCCCAGGAGAATTGTCCGTCACAGAGCGCCTTCACGCGGCCCCGAGCTCCATCCGGACGTCGACGACCCCCTCCACAGCGCGGGCGGCACGGGCCAGCAGCGGCACGAGAGCACGGTTCGCGAGCGTCCCCCGCAACGTGGCCACACCCTCGGTCACCGTGACGTCCAGCCCGGTGAGCGCCGCCGCGCCGAGCACGGTCCGCCGGATCTCCGCCTCGATCTCATCGTCCTCCCGCAGGAACACCTTGAGCAGGTCGCTCCGGCTGACGACCCCCTCCAGCAGCCCGATCCCGTTCACCACCGGAAGCCTCTTCACCTTCCGGCGGGCCATGATCCGTGCCGCCTCGGCCAGAGAAGCGCCGGCGTGCACCGTCACCGCCGGGCTCGACATGAGGTCCCCCGCCCGCACGGCACCGGCCTTCGCCGCCTCTTCGACCTCCCCCGAGCACGGGTCCGCGCCGCGGAACGCCTCTTTGGGCAGCAGATCCGCCTCCGAGACCACCCCCACGACCCTTCCCTCCCCCTCCAGGACGGGCAGGGCGCTCACCTTCCACTGGTCCATGAGCGCCACGATCTCCTTGTAGGGCGCGTCGCGGCCGATCGCCACGGCGGTGTGGGTCATGACGTCACCGACGACGCTGGGCCCGGCAGGCTTCGACATGAGAGACCTCCTCGTGTGTCCCCACCACTCTGCCCGGGTGCGCGCCGGACGGGGAGGGCCGACCGGTCCCCTGCTCCCGCCCCCGGCCCTGCCGGCCCCACGTGTCCGCTCCGCGGTCGCCATCCGCTCCGTACGCGAAGGTCCGAGCCCAACGCTCCGTAGTAAGCACCGAGCCGGCACGGGAGCGGTGGGCAGGGGTGCTGACGTGGGGCTTTAGGTCAGCACCGAACCAGCACTGGAGTGAGAACCCCGTCGTCGAACCGGGGCAGAAGCAGCCATATCTGACGCCCTCCCGCGGCTGGTGCAAGCCGCTGTCCGGAAGGTGGTCGACCGCCTCGGAGGGCCTCCGCATGGTGGCCGCCCGCACCTTCGGCCGCCGAACTATGGTGTGCAGCCACATACACGCGTGACCAGCGGGTTTCTACGGTGTGGCGACACGAACACGTCCCCGTCACCTGCTCGGAAGTGGTGCACATGGCCGCCGCAAGACCCGCCCCCACGTCCCCCGGATCCATCAAGCGCATCGTCGCCGCGAGCCTCATCGGCACCACCATCGAGTGGTACGACTTCTTCCTCTACGGATCGGCCGCCGCGCTCGTCTTCAACACGCTGTTCTTCCCCAGCGCCGACCCGCTCGTCGGCACGCTGATCGCGTTCATCACGTACGCCATCGGGTTCGCCGCCCGGCCGCTCGGCGGCATCGTCTTCGGTCACTTCGGGGACAAGATCGGACGCAAGAAGCTGCTGGTGCTCAGCCTGCTCATGATGGGCGGCGCCACCTTCGCCATGGGGCTGCTGCCCACGTACGGGACCATCGGCGTGTGGGCGCCGATCCTGCTGACCGTGCTGCGCCTGGTCCAGGGCTTCGCGCTCGGCGGCGAGTGGGGCGGCGCCGTGCTGATCGTCTCCGAGCACGGCGGCGACAAGAACCGCGGCTTCTGGGCCTCGTGGCCGCAGGCCGGCGCGCCCGGCGGCAACCTGCTCGCCACCGGCGTCCTGGCCCTGCTCGCCGCCGTCCAGTCGGACGCCGCCTTCCAGTCCTGGGGCTGGCGCATCCCGTTCCTGCTGTCCGGTCTGCTCGTCATGATCGGCCTGTGGATCCGCGTCTCGGTGTCCGAGTCCCCGGTCTTCCTGGAGGCCCAGGCGAAGGCGGAGGCCGCCGCGGCGGCGGGCGTCAAGGAGGAGGCCCCGGTCGTCGAGGTCTTCCGGCGCAGCTGGCGCGAGGTGCTGTCCGCCATCGGCACCCGCTTCGGCGAGAACATCTCGTACTACATCCTCACCTCCTTCCTCCTCGTGTACGTCACCACCCACCTGGGCCTGCCGAAGAGCACCGCCCTCAACGCCGTCCTCATCGGCTCGGCCATCCACTTCGTGACCATCCCGCTCTGGGGCGCGCTGTCCGACCGCATCGGCCGGCGGCCGGTCACGCTGATCGGCTCGGTGGGCATGGCCGGGTGGGCGTTCGCCTTCTTCGGTCTCGTCGACTCGAAGTCGTTCGCGGTGATCACGCTCGCCGTCACCGCCGGTCTGCTGCTGCACGGCGCGATGTACGGCCCCCAGGCGGCCTTCATCTCCGAGATGTTCGACACGAAGGTCCGCTACTCCGGCGCGTCGATGGGCTCGCAGCTCGCCTCGATCGTCGCCGGCGCGCTCGCCCCGATCATCGCGGTCGAACTCCTCAAGGACTACGACTCCTCCGTCCCGATCTCCCTCTACCTCTGCGCGGCGGCCGTCGTCACCACGATCACCGTCGCGGTCACCCGCGAGACCCTGGGCCGCGACCTCTCCCGAGGGAAGGACGAGGAGCGGAGCGCCGGTGCCACCGCCGGCACCGCCGTCCCCTCCGTGGCCTCGTCCGCCGGCGACCGGGCCTGAGCGCGACGCAAGCCCCCGGCCCGGTCCGCCGTCCCCCCCCGCTTCCGTGGGGAGGGACGGCGGACCGGGTCGCCCCCGTACGTCCGTCCCACCGACCCGCCCGCGAGGAGGCCCCATGACCGCCGGCCGCCCCACAGCCGCCCGGACGCCCGCGACGGGCGCGACCGCCTCCGTGCCCGCGTCCGCCGAGGCCGCCCGGCGCATGCTGGACCTGCTCGCCGCCGACGCCCCCGCCGGCGAACTCGCCGCCCAGCCCGCCCGGTTCCGCGCCGACGGCGCCGACCCGGCCGAAGTCGCGTGGATCGAGGAGAGCACCCAGGTCGCGCTGTCGGTGCGGCGGGTCCTCGACCAGTACCGGCGCCGCGAGACCGAACTGGTGGCGCTGTACGACACCGCCGGGGACCTCGCCCGGCTGCGGGACCTCGACGCCGTGCTGCGCGCCATCGTCCGCAGGGCCCGTACGCTCCTCGGCTCGGACGTCGCCTACCTCACCCTCAACGACCCGGCCGCCCGCGACACGTACATGCGGGTCACCGACGGGTCCGTCTCCGCCGCCTTCCAGCAGCTGCGGCTCGGCATGGGCGAAGGACTCGGCGGGCTCGTCGCGCAGACCGCCCGCCCGTACGCCAGCACCGACTACCGCACCGACCACCGCTACCGGCACACCGGCACCATCGACGACGGCGTCGCCGAGGAAGGCCTCCGGGGCATCCTCGGCGTGCCGCTGCGGCTCGGCCAGGACGTCATCGGCGTGCTGTTCGCGGCGGACCGCACCCCGCGCGAGTTCACCCCGGACGCCATCGCCCTCCTCGCGTCGCTCGCCGACCACGCCGCCGTCGCCATCGACAGCGCCCGCCGCCTCGACGAGACCCGCACCGCCCTCACCCGCCTCGAAGCCGCCAACGCGACCGCCCGCGCCCACAGCGAAGCCCTCCACCAGGCGTCCGACGCCCACGACCGGCTCTCCCAGCTGGTCCTGCGCGGGGCCGGCACCGACGAGGTCGCCGCCGAGATCGCGGCGCTGCTCGGCGGGGGAGTCGCCGTCCACGACACCGACGGCAGCGAACTCGCCCGTGTCGGCACCCCGCCCGTGGCCCCCTCCGCCGCGAGCCTGGCCGCCTCGCAGACCGAGGGACGCGCGGTCCGCGCCGACGGAGTCTGGACCTGCGCGGTCCTCGCCGGAGCCGAACCGCTCGGCAGCATCGTTCTCACGGGCCGCGGCGAACTGACCGAAGCGGACCGCCGCCTCCTCGAACGGTCCGCCCTCGTCACCGCGATGCTCCTACTGATCCGCCGCTCGGTCGCCGAGACCGAGGACCGGGTACGCGGCGAACTCCTGGACGACCTCCTTGCCGGCCCCGACTCCTCCGCCCACTGGGACGCGGGCAGCCTCGCGCTGCGCGCCCGCCGCCTCGGACTCGACCTCGCCCGGCCGCACGCCGTCGCCGTCCTCGACTGCGAACCCGCCGCGCGGATCCGGCTCGCCGCGGAGGCCGCCCGCGTAGCGCGCGGGCTCGGCGGCCTCGCCGGCACCCGCCACGGACACACCGTCCTGCTCGTGCCGTCCGACCGGCCCGGCCCCCTCGCCCACGGCCTGGCCGCCGACCTCGCCCGGATCCTCGGCACGCCCGTCACCGCCGGCACGGCCGGGCCCGCCACCGGCCCCGGCCGGTACGCCGCCCTGCACGCCGAGGCCGTGCGCTGCCTCACCGCCCTCCACGCCCTCGGCCGCACCGGAGAGGGCGCCCACACCGCCGACCTCGGCTTCATCGGCGTCCTCCTCGGCGACCGCGCCGACATCGGCACCTACGTCGAGCGGGTCCTCGGCCCCGTCCTCGCCTACGACGCCGACCGCGGCACCGAACTCGTCCGCACGCTGCACGCCTACTACGACCACGGCGCCAGCCTCTCGCGCGCCAAGGACGCCCTCCACGTGCACGTCAACACCGTCGTCCAGCGCCTCGACCGCGTCGCCCAGCTCCTCGGCCCCGACTGGAACACCCCCGGCAGCGCCCTGGAGATCCACCTCGCCCTCCGCCTCCACCGGCTCACGACCGCACGCCCCTGAGGACGCTGTGAAGCGGCCGTGACCTGCCCGGACCGCCGGAAGCCGACTAGGGCAGGGACAGCCCGATCCTGCGGCACGGCCGGTCGACGGCGGTCACGACGACCGTCAGCGCGTCACCGACCGCGACGGCCTCCTCGGGGGCCGCCACGGGAGGGGTGGCGAGGTCGCGGAGGTGGATCAGCCCCTCGACGCCGTCGGCGACCTCGACGAACGCACCGAAGGGCACGAGCTTCGTGACCGTCCCGCGCAGCGTCGCGCCGACGGCGACGCCTTCGTCGGCGAGCCGGTCGAACGGGTCCGGCCGGGTCGCCTTGAGGGACAGGCGTGCCTCGCCGTTCGTGGTGTCGAACTGCAGGAACTCGCACGAGACGCGCTGCCCGACCCGGACGACGTCCGCCGCCGACTCGAAGCGGTGCCAGGACAGCTCGGCCATGGAGATGAAGCCGACGCCGGGGAAGACCGGATGCTCCGGCCCCTCGTCGAGCGCCACGAACACGCCGAACGACTCGATCGCGGCGACGGTGCCGGACAGGATTTCGCCCTCGCGGAGCGCCGCCAGGAACTCCCGCAACTCCGCGGGAAATGCGCGCCCTTCGGTACGGTGATGATGAGGGGTCGCCTTCATGCCGCCCAGCGTCTCACGGCGGTCATCGGGCTTGAAGGGGGCCGTCGGGTCGGCCGACCGGACGGGAAGGGGTGGACGGGGTGTGCGGGTTCGGAAAGGACGTGGCCGCCAAGGGGGCGGCGATCGAGGGCCTGCTCCGGCGGCACCCGGGCGCGCCGGACGCCGGACGGGGCCGCCCGTCGCTCCAGGGCTGCGAGGACGTGCCCTGGGCCGGCTTCGCGGGATGCCCGGCAGCGCTCCCGCTGGTGCTCCGGGCGCTCTTCGACCGGACGGCCGCCCCGGAGGCTCAGGGAGTGCTCAGCGGGGTGCTCTTCGACGACGTCGCCACGATGAACGCGGCCATGCCGGCCGCGCTGCCGTTCCTGCTCCGGCTCGCGAGCGATCCGGGCGTTCCGGTGCGTGCGGAGCTGCGCGACGTGGTGGTGACGGCCGCTGAGCTCTCCGAGTCGGTTGCCGGGCAGAGCGAGGCATGGGTGCTGTGGTACGGCGCCGACGAGGATCGTCCCGAACGCGCCCTCTGCCGAGCGGTGTTCGCCGCGCACGCGGGCGTCGTGGCGTCGCTCGCGGCGGACGTGGCCGATCCGGCCCGCCGGGCGAGCCTCCGGCAGGCCGCCGGTCTGCTCTGACGGGCGTGTGGGGAGTGTCCGCGGGTCACTCCGTGACCGGTACGCACTCCGTGAGCAGGTCGACGATGTCGCGCCAGGCTCGCTGGGCGTGCTGGGGGTGGTGGCCGACGCCGGGGACCGTGGTGTGGTCGACCGGCGGGTGGTGGAAGGCGTGCTGGGCGCCGCCGTAGACCGTGAGGCGCCAGTCGACGCCCGCGGCGCGCATCTCCGCGGTGAACGCCTCCCGTTGCGCGGGCGACATGATCGGGTCCTCCGATCCGACCCCGGCCCACACCGGGCAGCGGATGTGCGCCGCCTCGCCCGGCCGGCCCGTGGTCACCGCGTTGACCGTGCCGATCGCGCGCAGGTCGACGCCGGCCCGGCCGAGTTCCAGGGCGATCGCGCCCCCGGTGCCGTAGCCGATGGCGGCGATCCGGCCCGGGTCGGTCCGGGGCTCGGAACGCAGGACGTCGAGCGCGGCGTGGCCGATCTCCCGCATGCGGTCGGCGTCGGCGAGCAGCGGCAGGCAGCGGTCCAGCATCTCCTGCGGGTCGGCCAGATAGCGCCCGCCGTGCAGGTCGAAGGCCAGCGCCACGTACCCCAGTTCGGCCAGCGCCTCGGCCCGCCGGCGCTCGACGTCGCTCAGGCCGATGCCCTCGGGGCCGACCAGCACGGCGGGCCGGCGTCCGGTGCCGGCCGGGAGCGCCAGGTGTCCGAACATGGTCAGGGCGTCGGCCTGGTAGGTGACCGTGTGGGTGGTGACTGTGGTGGTCATGCGACGCGACGGTAGTCACCGCCGCGCCCGCACGGGGCGCTGTTCACCGACGGCAGACAGCAGTCGGCACCGCCCCCGCCCCCGGCTCGGTCGGGTCAGACCATGCGGGTGCAGACGTGGACCGACTCGCTGCCGCCGCGTTCGGAGTGGACGATGCGGAGGACGTCGTTCTTGTACGTGACCTTGAGGTACTGGCCGTCGGTGGTGCCGTCGTGGCCCGGGGGCTGCCAGGGGAGCAGCAGGGACGTGCCCTCGCCGACCTCCTTGGGGACCGTGAGGGCCTGGCCGCCCGTCAGCTTGTCCACGTCCTCGGGCGCGTCGAACACGTCGATCCGCAGGTGTCCGCCGCGCAGCAGCCAACTGCCGGTCCAGGTCACCTGCTTGCCGCCGCCTTTCCAGACGAGGGTGAAGCCGCCGTTGCCGCCGCCGTCCGCCATCACGGTCGCCTTGCCCTTGACCGTCTCGCCGCCGGGAGTAGTGGACTCGACGGTCCAGCCGCCCCGGACGAAGGCGTCGAAGGCGCGGCTCATGACGCCAGTCGTCGTCGCCTCCGGAGAACTCGGTGCCGAAGTGGGCTGATTCGCCGACGGCGTGGCCGAGGCCGTGGCCGAGGTCGCGGGCGTGGGCGTCGTCGCCGATGCCGTACTACCGCCCGTCCCCGCCTTCTTCGTCTCGCCCGTGCAGGCCGCGACCAGCGCCGAGGCGGCGCCGATCGCCAGGTACCGGAGGGTGGTGCGCCGGCCGATGAGGCGCGTCGCCGCCCTGAGCTGCTGGATGTCCTTCATGTCGCCCCCGTGTGCCGTCGGTTGAAGTCAGCGGCCGCCCATCGTACGCCGACGGCTGAGACCGTCGATCATGACGCCGTCGCGCCTCCGCCGGCCGCACGGCCCTGCGTTCCGCGCGGACGGCGCGTTCCGCGCCGCCTAGGATGCCCGGATGGAGTTCCACCGCCTTCCCGCCGAAGCACGGGCCCGACGGACCGCCGAGATACGGGAGTTCCTGCGGACGCGACGGGCGCGGGTGTCGCCGGGCGACGCCGGGCTCGCGGTCGGCGACCTGCGCGCCCGCCGGACGCCCGGCCTGCGGCGGGAGGAGGTCGCGGTGCTCGCCGGCGTCGGCGTCTCCTGGTACACGTGGCTGGAGCAGGGCCGGGAGATCAACGTCTCCGCGGACGTGCTGGACGCCGTCGCGAGGGTGCTCCGCCTCGACCCCATGGAGCGCGAACACCTCTACCTGCTCGCCGGGTTGAACCCGCCCCGGACCGCCGCCGCCCCCGGGCGCGTCGTTCCGGACGGGCTGCGGCAGGTGATCGACTCCTGGCTGCCGCGCCCCGCGTACCTGCTGGACCGGCACTGGAACCTGGTGGCCGTCAACCGGGCCGCCGAGGCGGTCTTCGGCTACGGCGAGGACGACCACAACTGCCTCGTCACCTTCTTCACCAGCGCCCGTTACCGCTCGTCCCTCGTCGGTGGGCAGGACGCCGCGCGGACCATCGTCGGCCAGTTCCGCGCGGACGCCGCGCGCTACCCGGACGACCCCGAATTCGGGCGGCTCGCCGCCGACATGTGCGCCGTCAGCCCGGAGTTCGCCGCGATCTGGCGGGAGTACGGGCTCCGCGGCGCGGCCGGCGGGACCAAGACGGTCGACCACCCCGCTTGCGGCGAACTCGTCTTCACCTACACCACGCTGACCGTCCCGGAGCTGCCCGGTCACCGCCTGATGCTGCACACGCCCGCCCCCGGCACGGACACCGGGGAACGGCTCGCCGCCTTGCTCGCGGCGGTGCCGGCGTAAGCCGAGGGCCGGGAGTGCCTCCCGTACGCGAAGGTGGTGGTGGCAGACCCAGGTTCGTCCCGCACTGCCGGGGGCCCGGCCCGGCGCGCATGATCGTCGGCATGGAGCGATTCACCCACCACACCGTTCTGATCACCGGCGGCACCTCGGGCATCGGGTACGCCACGGCCCGACGCCTCCTCGACGAGGGCGCCCACGTCGTCATCACCGGACGCGACGAGGAGCGCCTGGACAAGGCGGCGGCCGGCCTCGGCGCCGGAGAGCGGCTGCTGACCGTCCGCGCGGACGTCGCCGACCTGGCCGACCTCGACGCGCTGATGGGCCGGGTCCGGGCGTGGCGCGGCGGCCTCGACGCCCTCTTCGCCAACGCGGGCACCGGTGTGTTCAAGCCCGGCGCCGAGATCACGGAAGCCGACTTCGACCGGTCCACCGACGTGAACTTCAAGGGCGTCTTCTTCACCGTCCAGAAGGCGCTGCCCCTGCTGAAGGACGGCGGCGCGATCGTCCTGAACGCCTCCTGGACCCTGTACCGCGGACTGCCGGTCGCCTCCGTCTACTCCGCGACGAAGGCCGCCGTCCACAACCTGGCCCGCACCCTCGGCTCCGACCTCGCACCGCGCGGCATCCGCGTCAACTCGGTCAGCCCCGGCTTCATCGACACCGAGATGTACCGGGACGCCAACGCCGACGCCGAGGCGGACGCCCGGAACGCCGCACAGGTGCCGCTCGGCACGATCGGCCGCGGCGCCGACGTGGCCGCCGCCGTCGCGTTCCTCGCCTCCGCCGACGCCGCCTACGTCACCGGCCAGGACCTGGTGATCGACGGCGGCCTCGTCGGGTCCTTCCCGAACCCCTGAGACCGGGCAGGCACGTCCGTGTCCACGCCCTCGCGCGGAACCGGCCGACGACGGCGTGGACACGGAGAAAACCCCTCACGGGGCGGGGCGGGTCAGGTCACGACGTCCCGCGCTTGCGGGCGCCCCGGGCCTTCTCCGCCATGTTCCGCACCTTCTCGACGGCCTCGCGGCCGGCGCCCTGCGCGCGGTCGCCCTTGCCTTCCGCCTCCATCCGCCGGTTGCCGGTGGCCTTGCCCACGGCGTCCTTGATCTTGCCCTTGCCCTTCTGCATGTCGCCCTTGGCCATGGCGGACACGTCCTTTCTCGTCGGGCTCCGTCACGCCGCCGTTCCCGCGCCCGCGAGGGTGCGGACGATCGCCGCCGCGAAGGCGTCGATGTCGTCCGGCTTGCGGGAGGTGATCAGCGGGTGCTCTCCGGAGGTGTCGACGACGACCTCCTGGTCCCGCCAGGTGCCGCCGGCGTTCTCCAGGTCGGGACGGAGGGTGGGGTACGACGTGAGCTCGCGGTCCTTGGCGAGCCCGCTGTCGACCAGGAGCCACGGTCCGTGACAGATCGCGGCCACCGGCTTGCCCTCCTCGGCGAAGGCCGACACGAGGCGGCGGGCGTCGTCGTCGGCCCGCAGGTGGTCGGCGTTGATCGTGCCGCCCGGCACGATCACGGCGTCGTACCCCTCCGAGGTGGCCTCCGCCAGCGTCGTGTCCGGCGTGACCTCCGCGCCGGGCTCGCGGTCGCTCACCAGGGTCCGTACCGGCTCGTCCTTCTGCGCGGCGACCGTCACCCGGGCTCCGTTCTCCCGCAGCACGGCCACCGGCTCGCGCAGCTCGTCCTGCTCGGTGCCGTAGTTGGTCGTGAGGACGAGCACGCTGCGCCCGCCGAGCTCGCCGTCGTGCTTGCCGTCGTGGTGTTCGTGGTGCGACACGATGTGGTCCTCTCCGGTGTCGTCGCGGCTCCGTCACCTGGGCGCCTCACCCGGCGGGCGCGGCTCAAACGTCGAGGCGGGTGGCGAGGGCCCACGGGCTGCCGGCTCGGTCACGCCCCCGTCGTGGAGCCGGGGCGGACGATCATCAGGACGGTGACCGTGGCCCACAGCAGGTTGAAGACGCCGGTGAGCATCGCGAGCCGGGCCGCCGCCGCTGTGGGAACCGGCAGACCGGGCCCGCTCGCCGTCTGCTCCAGGGCCCGGCTCTGGGCGGGCAGGAGGAGCAGGCCCAGGACTCCGGCCGCGGCGGCGGTCAGCGCCATCGAGACGATCAGCCAGGTGTCGCCCAGGACGCCGAGGCTACGGGCCGTGGCGATGCCGAAGACGGGGACCGTGACCCCGACGTACGCGTAGACGTGGCAGATGCGGTGCAGCGTCCGCAGGGTCGCCAGGGCGTCGCCCCGGCCGGAAGCGCCGCCGTCGGCGGGGTCGCCGTACGCGCGCCGGAGGGTCGCGGGGAACATGCTCGCCGCGACGGTCACCGGCCCGATGGCGACGATGGCGGCCAGGACGTGCACGGAGAGGAGCAGCTTGGTCATGCCCGCCCCTCCTGGATCGCCGGGGAGGCGGACCGCGCGGGTTCGGCGGGCGACGGGTTCCTGGTGCCTGTGACGGCAGCGGTGGTGCGGGGCATGGCGGGTGCTTTCTGCTTTCGGTCAGGAGGGGGTGGGAAGCGGGTGGGAGAGGGAGGGGTACGGGCGGGAGAGCGAGGGGTGCGGGCGGGACGCTCCGAGTCAACCGGTCGGCGCCGTGATCGCCCAGTGGCACTGCCGCCAGGTCTCAACGGAAAAGTGCCAGACGCTGCCGTACGGCTCTGAACTGCGCCGGTATGGGAACAGGCGAGCGCGCGACCGGAGGGCGGCGCGGTAGGTTCCCGCCATGCACACCGTCGCCGTACTCGCGCTGGACCAGGTGATCCCGTTCGACCTGTCCACGCCGATCGAAGCCTTCTCGCGGACCCGGCTGCCCGACGGGCGGCCCGGCTACCAGGTCCGGGTGTGCGCCGAGCGGGACGAGGTCGACGCCGGCGCGTTCACGCTGCGCGCGCCCTGGGGGCTGGAGGGCCTGCGGGAGGCGGACACGGTCATCGTGCCGGGCGTCGCCGATCCGGCGGCGCCGCTCGCGCCGGCCGTCCGCGACGCGCTCCGGTCGGCCGCCGCCGACGGCACCCGGATCGCCTCCCTCTGCGTCGGCACCTTCCCGCTCGCCGCGACCGGACTCCTCGACGGGCTGCGCGTCACCACCCACTGGCAGGCCGCCGGGCTGCTCGCCGCGCTCCACCCGGCCCTCGACGTCGACCCCGACGTCCTGTACGTCGACAACGGACAGTTCCTCACCTCGGCCGGCGCGGCGGCGGGGCTCGACCTCTGCCTGCACATGATCCGCCGCGACTACGGCTCCGCGGTGGCCGCCGACGCGGCCCGGCTGTCGGTGATGCCGCTCGAACGGGAAGGCGGGCAGGCGCAGTTCATCGTGCACGACCACACGCCGACGCCGCAGGGCTCCGAACTGGAGGCGCTGCTCGACTGGCTGCGCGCGAACATGGCCCGGGAACTCACCCTCGCCGACATCGCCGAACGGGCCGGGACCAGCACCCGGACCCTCATCCGGCGCTTCCGCGACCAGACGGGCACGACCCCGCTCCAGTGGCTGAACCGGGCGCGGATCCGGCAGGCGCAGCACCTCCTGGAGACCACCGGGCACTCCGTCGAACGCATCGGCGGGCAGGTCGGATTCGGTTCCCCGACCGCCTTCCGCGAGCGCTTCAAGCGCACCACGGGCGTCAGTCCGCAGACCTACCGGCGCACCTTCGCCTGACCGCCGTACGGGCGCCGAGCGGTCGCCGCCCGGCCGTCTTTGTCCCGGGAGTGGAAGAAGTCGTGCTTGTTTCCTGCGCAAGTAGTTCCCAGGGCGGGAGAGCGCTGCTACGTTCCTCTCGAAAGCCCGACGGGTCGACCGCCGCGGACAGGCATTCGGGCCCCCAGCCGGAGGCGGGGGAGGGGAGGGATTCGTGAGACGGATGACCGCTCGACCCGCGAACGTGCACCAGGCGCGCCTGCTGCGCCTGTTGCGCGACGGAGGCCCCAACTCCCGCGCGCAGCTGGGCGATCTCGTCGACCTGTCCCGCTCCAAACTGGCGGTCGAGGTGGACCGGCTGCTGGAGACGGGCCTGGTGGCCGCGGACGGACTCGCCGCCTCGCGCGGCGGTCGCCGCTCGCACAACCTCCGGCTCGCCCCGTCCCTGCGCTTCCTGGGCGTCGACATCGGCGCCACCTCGATCGACGTCGCCGTCACCAACGCCGAACTGGAGGTCCTCGGGCACCTGAACCAGCCCGTGGACGTCCGCGAGGGACCCGTCGCCGTCTTCGAGCGCGTGCTGGCCATGGCCGACAAGCTGAAGGCGTCCGGGGTCGCGGAGGGATTCGACGGCGCCGGCATCGGCGTCCCCGGGCCCGTCCGCTTCCCCGAGGGCGTTCCCGTCGCGCCGCCGATCATGCCCGGCTGGGACGGCTTCCCCGTCCGCGAGGCCCTGAGCCAGGACCTCGGCTGCCCGGTGATGGTCGACAACGACGTGAACCTCATGGCGATGGGGGAGCAGCACGCGGGCGTCGCCCGCTCCGTCGGCGACTACCTGTGCGTCAAGATCGGTACCGGCATCGGCTGCGGCATCGTGATCGGCGGCCAGGTCTACCGCGGTACGACGGGCAGCGCCGGCGACATCGGACACATCCAGGTCCAGCCCGACGGACGCGCCTGCGCCTGCGGCAACCAGGGCTGCCTGGAGGCGCACTTCAGCGGCGCGGCGCTGGCCCGCGACGCGGAGGACGCGGCGCGCTCGGGCCGGTCCCCGCACCTGGCCGCGCGACTGGAGGCGGCCGGTGAGCTGACCGCCGCCGACGTCTCGGCCGCCGCGGCGGCGGGCGACACCGTGGCCCTGGAACTGATCCGCGAGGGCGGACGGCGTCTGGGCCAGGTCATCGCCGGGCTCGTCAGCTTCTTCAACCCGGGGCTCGTCGTCATCGGCGGCGGTGTCACCGGTCTCGGCCACACCCTGCTGGCCAGCGTCCGCACCCAGGTCTACCGCCAGTCGCTGCCGCTCGCGACCGGCAACCTCCCCATCGTGCTGGGCGAGTTGGGCCCGACCGCCGGAGTGATCGGCGCGGCCCGGCTCATCAGCGACCACGTCTTCTCCCCGGCCTGACCCCGGACGGCCGCCCCGCCGTCCCCCGTACCTCCGGCAGCGGTACGCCGCCCGCCGAAGCACCCGCGCACCACCCGTACCCCGTCCCGTATCCGTACCTTCATCGCACCCGCGTCCCACCCGCACGCCGGACCCCGGCACACCCGCACCCCGGCACACCACCGCACCCAGGCACCACCCGCACCCCCGCACCCCGCACCACGCAACGGTCCCGTGGCTGTCCGCCATGCCCGCTCACCGCCCCTGCACGCGCCGGTACCCACCACGCCGCAGGGCCCTGAGCCCCACCCTTCCCTCACCTCGCCTCACCGCGCCTCGCCTCGTCCCGCCGCGCGCCGCGGCCTGCTTCGCCCTGCCCGCACACGGCCCATCCGCCGAGGGGAACCCCATGGCCTCATCACCCCCACCGCTGCTCACGATGACCCGCATCACCAAGTCGTTCCCCGGCGTCCGCGCCCTGGACGGCGTGGACCTCGACGTCCAGGCCGGCGAGGTCCACTGCCTCCTCGGCCAGAACGGCGCCGGCAAGTCCACCCTCATCAAGGTCCTCGCCGGGGCCCACCAGCCCGACGACGGCGAGATCACCTGGGCCGGCGAGCCGGTCGCCCTGACCTCCCCGATCGCGGCCATGCGGCTGGGGATCGCCACCATCTACCAGGAGCTGGACCTGGTCGGCGGGCTGTCCGTCGCCGAGAACGTGTTCCTCGGGAACGAGCCGACCTCCGCCGGGTTCGTCGTGCGCGGGGCGCGGGCCCGGGCCGCCGCCGGGCGGCTGCTGGAACGGCTCGGCCACCCCGAGATCGACCCGGGCCGGCTCGTCGGCGAACTGTCCGCCGCCCAGCAGCAGATCGTCTCCATGGCCCGCGCCCTCTCGCACGAGGTGCGGCTGATCGTCATGGACGAGCCGTCCGCCGCGCTCGACCCCGACGAGGTCGACAACCTCTTCCGGATCGTCGCCGAACTCACCGCCGACGGCGTCGCCGTCGTGTACATCTCCCACCGCCTGGAGGAGATCCGCCGCATCGGCGACCGGGTGACCGTGCTGAAGGACGGCCGTTCCGTCGCCGGCGGCCTGCCGGCGGACACCACCCCGACCCGCGACATCGTCGCCCTCATGACCGGCCGCACCGTCGAGCACGTCTTCCCCGCCCGCCCCGCACCCCCCGACGACGGCGCCGCCGCCGTCCGGGCCCCGGTCCTCACCGTCGAAGGCCTCACCCGCGCCCACGAGTTCGCCCCTCTCGACCTCGCCCTGCGGCCCGGGGAGATCGTCGGCCTCGCCGGGCTGGTGGGCTCCGGCCGCAGCGAGATCCTGGAGACGATCTACGGGGCGCGCAAGCCCGACGCGGGCCGGGTCCTCGTCGACGGCGTCCCGCTGCGCCCGGGCAGCGTCCGCGCCGCCGTCCGGGCCGGCATCGGACTGGCCCCCGAGGAACGCAAGGCGCAGGCCCTGCTGATGCTGGAGTCCGTCGGCAGCAACGTCTCGGTCTCCACGCTCTCCCGCTACTCCCGGGCGGGCTGGCTCGACCGGCGCGCAGAGCGGGCCGCCGCGCACCAGGCCGTGCGCGAGCTGTCGCTGCGGCCCGACGACCCGGACGTGGCGGTCAGGACGCTGTCCGGCGGCAACCAGCAGAAGGCCGTGCTCGCACGCTGGCTGCTGCGCGGCTGCAAGGTGCTGCTGCTCGACGAACCGACCCGGGGCGTCGACATCGGCGCCCGGGCCGAGCTCTACGCCGTGATCCGCCGGCTGGCCGACGAAGGACTGGCCGTGCTGCTCGTCTCCAGCGAGGTTCCCGAGGTCCTCGGGCTCGCCGACCGGGTGCTGGTGCTGCGCGAAGGGTCCGTCGTGCACACGGCGCCGGCCCAGGAGCTGGACGAGCACCGCGTACTCGATCTCGTGATGGAAGGGAACCCGACGCCATGACGCAGCCCGCCCCCGCCGCGCGGAAGGACGCGCCGACGTCCGCCCCCGCGCCCGCCACCGCCGCCCCCGGCAGGAAGGCGCCGCACCGGCCGGCGTTCATGCGGTGGGACGTCCGCAGCGTGACGCTGCTCGGCGTCCTCGTCGCGCTCGTCGCCGTCGGCGGCATCACCCAGCCCGACTCCTTCCTCGCCACCAGCAACCTCCAGCTCGTCCTCACCCAGGCGTCGGTCATCGGCGTCGTCACCGTCGGCATGACGTTCGTCATCACCAGCGGCGGCATCGACCTGTCGGTCGGCGCGATCGTCGCCCTCGCGTCGGTGTGGGCGACGACCGTGGCCACCCAGGAGTTCGGCTTCGCGGGCATCCTCTTCACCGCCGTGCTCGTCGGCCTCGGCTGCGGCCTCGTGAACGGGGTGCTGATCGCGTACGGCGGCCTGGTGCCGTTCATCGCCACCCTGGCCATGCTCGCCTCCGCCCGGGGCCTCGCCCTCCAGATCACCGACGGCCGCACCCAGATGGTGACCGTGACCGACGTCCTCGACCTGGGCGTCAAGGACGCCTACGTGCTCGGGATCCCGCCGCTCGTCCTCGTCTTCGCCGCCGTGACCGTCGTCGGCTGGCTGCTGCTCAACCGGACCACGTTCGGCCGCCGCACCGTCGCCGTCGGCGGCAACGCGGAAGCCGCCCGGCTCGCCGGCATCGACGTGCGGCGGCAGCGCCTCTACCTGTACCTGCTGTCGGGGCTGTGCTGCGGGATCGCCGCGTTCATGCTGATCGTCCTCGCCGGATCCGGCCAGAACACCAACGGCAACCTGTACGAGCTCGACGCCATCGCCGCCGCCATCATCGGCGGCACCCTCCTCAGCGGCGGACGCGGCACCATCGTCGGCTCCGTCCTCGGCGTCCTGATCTTCACGACCATCACCAACATCTTCGCCCTCAACAACATGGAGACGGCCGTCCAGCAGATCGCCAAGGGCGCGATCATCGTGGCCGCCGTCCTCGTCCAGCGCCGCACCCTGCGCGGCGGCGACGCCTGACGCCCGCCGCCCGGCACCCGTCCCGACACCCGAGCCGATCCGTCCCGCCCAGCCGAAGGGTTGATCCGCCATGTCCCGAACCTCCCCCAGCCGCAGAGGACTTCTGTTCGGCACCGCCGCCGTCTCCGCCGGGGCCCTGCTGACCGCCTGCACCAGCAACGAGCCCAAGCAGCAGGCCCAGCCCAGCGGCAACGCCCCCGCCGCCGGCGACAAGCCCGGCAAGCCCGTCACCATCGGCTTCGCCGGCCCCCAGGCCGACCATGGCTGGCTCAACGCCATCAACCAGAACGCCAAGTCCCGCGCGGCGACGTACTCCGACGTCACCCTGGAGATCACCGAGGGCTCGAACGACACCGCCGCCCAGATCGGCCAGGTGCAGACCCTCATCAACAAGAAGGTCGACGTCCTCGTCATCCTGCCCGCCGACGGCAAGGCCCTCACCCAGGTCGGCCTCCAGGCGATGCGGGCCGGCATCCCGGTCGTCAACCTGGACCGGATCTTCGCCTCCCCGCAGGCGTACCGCTGCTGGATCGGCGGCGACAACTACGGCATGGGGCTCAACGCCGGCACCTACATCGGCGAGCAGCTCAAGGACAAGCCGAACGCCAAGGTCGTCGAACTCGCCGGCCTCGACAACCTCGAACTCACCCGGCAGCGCACCCAGGGCTTCGACGACGCCCTGAAGAACTACCCCAACATCACCAAGGTCGCCCGCCAGGCCGCCGACTTCACCGTCGAGTCCGGCCAGGCCAAGATGGCCCAACTGCTGCAGGCCCAGCCCGCGTTCGACGCGCTGTGGAACCACGACGACGACCAGGGCGTCGGCGCGCTCCGCGCCATCGCCCAGGCCGGCCGCGACGACTTCCTGATGGTCGGCGGCGCCGGCGCCAAGTCCGCGATGGACGCCATCAAGGCCGGCACGGGCGTCCTCAAGGCCACCGTCCTCTACCCGCCGACGATGGCCGCGTCCGCGATCGACCTCGCCCGCGCCCTCGGCCAGGGCAAGGGCGTCGGCGGACTCGCCGAGCTGGAGATCCCGTCCTCGCTGACGCTCTACTCCGCCGTCGTCACCAAGGAGAACGTCGACGACTACCTGCCGACCGGCTTCAACTGACCGGATCCGGGCTCCCGGGGGGATGCCCGGCTCCGCAGCACACCGACGAGTCAGTGACTCTCTGACCAGGAGGAACCGTATGGAACAGCGGGACAGCGACGCGACCGCGCCGCCCGCACTCGGCGTCGGCATGGTGGGGTACGCGTTCATGGGCGCGGCGCACTCCCAGGGCTGGCGCAACGTGAGCCGGGTGTTCGACCTGCCGCTGCGGCCCGTCCTCGCGGCGATCGCGGGCCGGGACGCGGACGCCGTCCGGGCCGCCGCCCGGCGGCACGGCTGGGCGGCGGCGGAGACGGACTGGCGCGCCCTGATCGCCCGGGACGACGTGCAGCTCGTCGACATCTGCACCCCGGGCGACAGCCATGCGGAGATCGCGATCGCGGCCCTGGAGGCCGGCAAGCACGTCCTGTGCGAGAAGCCGCTGGCGAACTCGGTGGCCGAGGCGGAGGCCATGACCGCCGCCGCCGAGGCCGCCCGCGCCCGCGGCCAGGTCGCGATGGTCGGCTTCAACTACCGTCGCGTGCCCGCCCTCTCGTACGCCCGCCGGCTCATCGCCGAGGGACGGCTCGGCGCCCTGCGGCACGTCCGGGTGAGCTACCTCCAGGACTGGCTCGTCGACCCGGACTTCCCGCTGACCTGGCGGCTGGAGCGCGAGCACGCCGGGTCCGGGGCGCTGGGCGACCTCGGCGCGCACATCGTCGACCTCGCGCAGTACCTGGCGGGGGAGCCGGTCGTCGGGGTGTCGGCCCAGACGGAGACCTTCGTACGGGAACGGCCCCGGCTCGCCGCCGCGGCGGCCGGCCTGGCCGCGCCCGCCGGGCAGTCCGCCGCCGCCCCGCGCGGGCCGGTGACCGTCGACGACGCGGTCGTCTTCACCGGGCGGCTCGCCTCGGGGGCGCTCGCCGCCTTCGAGGCCAGCCGGATGGCCTCCGGCCGCAAGAACCAGCTGCGACTGGAGATCAACGGGGAGCGGGGCTCGCTCGCCTTCGACCTGGAACGGCTCAACGAGCTCTCCTTCCACGACCACCGCGAACCCGCCGCCACCGCGGGCTTCCGCCGGATCCTCGTCACCGAGCCCGACCACCCCTACCTGGAGGCGTGGTGGCCGCCCGGCCACACCCTCGGCTACGAGCACACCTTCACCCACCAGGCCCGCGACCTCGTCGCCGCGATCGGCGCCGGCACCGAACCGTCACCGTCGTTCGCCGACGGGCTGCGGGTGCAGCGGGTGCTCGACGCGGTCGAGGAGAGCGCCCGGAAGAACGCCGTCTACACCCCCGTCCCGGACGAGCCGGCCGCCGTCCGCCGGCCGCCGCACGACCGTCCGCCCGCCGTCCGCTAGCCGCCCGGGGACCGTCCGTCCGCCGTCCGGGAGCGCCACCCCGTCCGTCCGCCCGCGTGACCGTCCGTCCGTCCGCCCGCCGTCTGGAGGCCCCATGCCCCGCCCGTTCACGCTCTTCACCGGCCAGTGGGCCGACCTGCCGCTGGAGGAGGTCTGCCGGCTCGCCCGCGACTTCGGCTACGACGGCCTCGAACTCGCCTGCTGGGGAGACCACTTCGAGGTCGACAAGGCCCTCGCCGACCCGGCGTACCTCGCGGGGCGGCATGCCCTGCTCGACAAGTACGGCCTGAAGTGCTGGGCGATCTCCAACCACCTCGTGGGCCAGGGGGTCTGCGACCATCCGATCGACGAGCGGCACCAGGGCATCCTGCCGCCCCGGATCTGGGGCGACGGCGAACCCGAGGGCGTGCGGCGGCGGGCCGCCGCCGAGATGAAGGACACCGCGCGCGCCGCCGCCGCCTTCGGCGTCGACACCGTCATCGGCTTCACCGGCTCCTCCATCTGGCACCTGGTGGCCATGTTCCCGCCCGTGCCGGAGCGCATGATCGAGCGCGGCTACGAGGACTTCGCCGAGCGGTGGAACCCGGTCCTCGACGTCTTCGACGCCGAAGGGGTCCGCTTCGCCCACGAGGTCCACCCCGGGGAGATCGCCTACGACTACTGGACCACCCGCCGCGCCCTGGAGGCCGTCGACCACCGGCCGGCCTTCGGGCTCAACTTCGACCCCAGTCACTTCGTCTGGCAGGACCTCGACCCGGTCGGCTTCCTGTACGACTTCCGCGACCGGATCTACCACGTCGACTGCAAGGAGGCGCGCAAGCGCCTCGACGGGCGCAACGGGCGCCTCGGCTCCCACTTGCCGTGGGGCGACCCCAGGCGCGGCTGGGACTTCGTCTCCGTCGGTCACGGGGACGTGCCCTGGGAGGACGTCTTCCGCATGCTGCGGTCCATCGGCTACGCCGGCCCCGTGTCCGTCGAATGGGAGGACGCCGGCATGGACCGGCTCACCGGCGCGCCCGAGGCGCTGGCCCATCTGAAGCGGTTCGACTTCGACCCGCCGGCCGCCTCGTTCGACGCGGCGTTCTCCGGCGGCGACCGGTAGGAGCCGGCGGTCGGACCCGGTGGCGCGGGAAGCGCCACCGGGCGGTCCGGCCTGCCCGCGCACGGCTTTGTCCTGACGCAGGAGAAAGTTCGACCGATGTGCCGCGCAAGGGCTTTCCGTCGCGGACGAAGGCGGATACGGTCCCCTCACCGCACCCCGTACGACCCGCTTCCCCGTACGCCCCGTCTTCCCCGTACGCCCCCGGGTTCTCCGCCCCCACCCGGCGCCCGGACCGCCGAGACGGCCCCGCGCGCCGAAGCTGAAGCCGCAGCCGAAGACCCCGCTCCCCACCCCAGCCCTCCACCCCCCGCACCGAACGATCTGGCAAGGAGGCAGCCCGTGACTGACACCCACGTACGCACCGGAGTCTGGTTCGCCGGAGCGCGCGGCTCCGTGGCGACCACGGCCGTCGCCGGATGCGCCGCCGTCCGCGCCGGACTCCACCCCACGACCGGCATGGTCACCGAGACGCCCGCCTTCGCCGGCACCGGGCTGCCGTCCCTGGCCGCGCTCGTCTTCGGCGGCCACGACATCGTGTCCTGCCCGCTCCCCAAGCGCGCCGAGCAGCTCACCGGCGCCGGCGTCCTCCCGCACGGTCTCGCTGCCGCCGTCCATGACGAACTCGCCGCCGCCGACGCCGAGATACGCACCGGCGGCCCCCTGCCGGACGACCCCCGCACCGACGCCGAGCTCGTCGCGGACCTCGCGGCCGACCTCGTCTCCTTCCGCGACCGGCACGACCTGGCCCGCGTGGTCGTCGTCAACGTCTCCGCCACCGAACCCCCGCCCGCACCCGGCGCCGTGCGCCTGCCGCCCAGCTCCCTCTACGCCTCCGCGGCCCTCCGGGCCGGCTGCCCGTACGTCGACTTCACCCCGTCCACCGGGCTGCGCGCCCCCGGTCTCACGGCCGCCGCGGCCGACGCCGGACTTCCGCACGCGGGCCGCGACGGCAAGACCGGCCAGACGCTCCTGCGCGCCGTGCTCGCCCCGATGTTCGTCCAGCGGGCCCTGGACGTGCGGGCCTGGTCCGGCACCAACCTGCTCGGCGGGGGAGACGGGGCGACGCTCGCCGACCCCGCCGCCGCGGCGGCGAAGAACGCCGGCAAGGAGCGCGTCCTCGCCGACACGCTCGGCCACCGGCCGGAGGGACAGGTCCACATCGACGACGTCCCCGCGCTCGGCGACTGGAAGACCGCCTGGGACCACATCGCCTTCGACGGCTTCCTCGGCACCCGGATGGTCCTCCAGACCATCTGGCAGGGCTGCGACTCCGCGCTCGCCGCGCCCCTCGTGCTCGACCTGGCCCGGCTCGTCGCCCGCGCCCACGAGGCCGGGCTCTCCGGACCGCTCCCGCAGCTCGGCTTCTACTTCAAGGACCCCGACGGCGGACCCTCCGGCCTCGCGGAGCAGTACGCCGCGCTCCTCGCCTTCGCCGACCGGCTGCGGGAGGCACGGTGACGCGCCCCGGTCGGCCGGACCGCACCCGGCAGCTCCGGGCCTGGGCCGAACTGCTGCGCGTCTCTGCGCTGTTCACCGTCCCCGGTGACGCGCTCGCCGGCGCCGCCGCCACCGGACTGCGGCCCGGACGGGGGACGGCGTACGCGATCGGCGCCTCGCTCTGCCTGTACGAGGCGGGCATGGCCCTCAACGACTGGGCCGACCGGAAGGAGGACGCCGTCGACCGCCCCGAACGCCCGCTGCCCTCCGGCCGGATCGCGCCGGCCGCCGCGCTCGGCGCCGCGGGCCTCCTCACCGCCGCCGGGCTCGCCCTCGCCTCCCGCGCCGGCCGCCCGGCCCTCTCCGTCGCCACCGCCCTCGCCGGCACCGTCTGGGCCTACGACCTGCGTCTCAAGCACACGCCCGCCGCGCCCGCCGCCATGGCCGCCGCCCGCGCCCTCGACCTCGTCCTCGGCGCCGCCGCCACCGGCGCGCCGCCCACGGCCGCGCGGCCCGGCGCGGACGCCCGTACCGTACGCCGGGTCGCGGCGCCCGCCGCCGCGCTCGCCGCCCACACGTACGCCGTCACCGCCGTGTCCCGGCACGAGGAGCGGGGCGGATCGACGCTCGCCCCGCTCGGGGCGCTCGCCGCGACGGGCGCCCTCGGCGCCGCCACCGCGCTGGGCGCGCTCCGGCGGCCCGGCGGCGCGGCGGCCCTCGCCCCGCTCGCGCCCGCCGCCCTGTACGCCGGCACCGCCGCCGTCCCCCTGCTGCACGCCGCCCTCCACCCGTCGCCGCCGCTCACCCGGCGCGCCGTCGGCGGCGGCATCCGCGCCCTCATCCCGCTCCAGGCCGCGCTCGCCGCCCGCGCCGGAGCCACCGGCACCGGCATCGGCCTGCTGGGGCTCGTCCCCCTCGCCCGCGCCCTCGCACGGAAGGTGAGCACCACATGACCGACCGGCCGCCGCTCCGCCTCGGATACGGCACCAACGGACTCACCGACCTCCGCCTCGACGACGCCCTCGCGCTCCTCGCCGACCTCGGCTACGACGGCGTCGGACTCACCCTCGACCACATGCACCTCGACCCGCTCGCGCCCGGCCTCGCCGCCCGCACCGCGACCGTCGCCCGCCGGCTCGGCGCGCTCGGGCTCACCGCGACCGTCGAGACCGGCGCCCGGTACGTGCTCGACCCGCGCCGCAAGCACGGCCCGTCCCTGCTCGACGCCGACCCCGAGGACCGGGCCGCCCGGATCCGGCTGCTGCGCACGGCCGTCGGCGTCGCGGCCGACCTCGGGGCGCACGCCGTGCACTGCTTCAGCGGCGTCACCCCGCCCGGCACCGACCCCGCCACGGCCTGGCGGCGGCTCACCGAGGCGCTGGAGCCCGTGCTCGACACGGCCGCCGCCGCGGGCGTGCCGCTCGCGATCGAACCCGAACCGGGCCACCTCCTCGCCACCCTCGCCGACTTCCACCGGCTGCGCGCCGCGCTCGGCGACCCCGCGCCGCTCGGCCTCACCCTCGACATCGGCCACTGCCAGTGCCTGGAGCCGGAGCCGCCCGCCGCGTGCGTCCGCGCGGCGGGACCCTGGCTGCGGCACGTGCAGATCGAGGACATGCGGCGCGGCGTCCACGAGCACCTGCCGTTCGGCGAGGGCGAGATCGACTTCCCGCCCGTCCTCGACGCCCTCGCGGCCGTCGGCTACCGGGGCCTCACCATCGTCGAACTGCCCCGCCACGCGCACGCCGGCCCGCGACTCGCCGCCGAGTCCGCCGCGTTCCTGCGGGCCGCCGCCGAGACCGCGGCGAAGGGAGCACCCGCATGCTGACGCCGCCGCCGTCCCGCACCGTCGACGCCCTCGCGGCCCGGCTGCCCGGCGACCCCGCCCGCGCCTGGCTCGCCGAAGCCCTCGCCGACGCCGCCCGGGCCGCGAGCACCCCGCCGGCCCCGTCCGCGCGCCCCGCCTGGGAGCTGCGCTTCGTCACCGCGGGCCGGCACTGCGGCCAGGACCACGCCGACGCCGTACGGGCGCTGCTGCTGACCGAGGCCCGGGCCGGCACGGAGACGCTGGCCCGGCTCTACCGGGAGGGCAGCGCCGCCGAGCGCCGCGCGGTGCTGCAGGCCCTGCCCGCCCTCGTCCCCGGCCCGGAGGCCGTCCCGCTCGTGGAGGACGCCCTGCGGACGCACGACACCCGGCTGATCGCCGCCGCCGTCGGCCCGTACGCCGCCGCCCACCTGGACCCGCACGCCTGGCGGCACGCCTTCCTGAAGTGCCTCTTCACCGGCGTACCGCTGACCGCCGTCGCGGACCTGGCGCGGCGCGCGGCCGGCGACGCGGACCTCGCCCGCATGCTCGCGGCCCTCGCCGCCGAACGCACCGCGGCCGGCCGCGACGTCCCCCGCGACCTCCGCCACGCCCTGACCCTGACCGGCGTACCGACCGAGGAGCCGTGATGCGCATCTTCGACCCCCACATCCACATGACGTCGCGCACCACCGACGACTACGAGGCGATGTACGCGGCGGGCGTCCGCGCCGTGGTCGAACCGGCCTTCTGGCTCGGCCAGCCCCGCACCTCGCCCGCCAGCTTCCTCGACTACTTCGACGCGCTGCTCGGCTGGGAGCCGTTCCGCGCCGCCCAGTTCGGCATCGCCCACCACTGCGCGATCGCCCTCAACCCCAAGGAGGCCAACGACCCGCGCTGCACGCCCGTCCTCGACGAGCTGCCCCGCTACCTCGTCAAGGACTCCGTCGTCGCCGTCGGCGAGATCGGCTACGACGCCATGACCCCCGCCGAGGACACCGCCCTCGCCGCCCAGCTCCAGCTCGCCGCCGACCACGGCCTGCCCGCCCTCGTCCACACCCCGCACCGGGACAAGCTCGCCGGACTCCGACGCACCCTGGACGTCGTCCGCGAGTCGGCGCTGCCCGTCGAGCGGACCCTCCTCGACCACCTCAACGAGACGACCGTCTCCGCCGCCAGGGACAGCGGCTGCTGGCTCGGCTTCTCCGTCTACCCCGACACCAAGATGGACCCCGACCGCATGGTCGCCGTCCTGCGGACCTACGGCACCGACAAGGTCCTCGTCAACTCGGCCGCCGACTGGGGCAGAAGCGATCCGCTGAAGACCCGCGAGGTCGGCGACGCCATGCTCGCCGCCGGCTTCACCGACGACGACGTCGACCAGGTGCTGTGGCGCAACCCCGTCGCCTTCTACGGACTCAGCGGCCGGCTCCAGCTCGACGTCCCCGCCGCCCCGGAGGCCCTGCACGAGGGCAACTCCGTGCTGCGCGGCGGAGAATGACGAAGGAGGGACCCCGTGCGCTTCCGCCACCCGGACGGCACCCTCGTCCACCTCTCCTACTGCACCAACGTCCACCCCGCCGAGACCCTGGACGGCGTCCTCGCCCAGCTCCGCGACCACTGCGAACCGGTGCGCCGGCGCCTCGGCCGCGACCGGCTCGGCATCGGCCTCTGGCTCGCCAAGGACGCCGCCCACGCCCTCGTCGACGACCCGGTGGCGCTGCGCGGACTCCAGAACGAACTGGAACGCCGCGGCCTCGAGGTCGTCACCCTCAACGGCTTCCCCTACGAGGGGTTCGGCGCCGAAGCGGTCAAGCACCGCGTCTACCGACCCGACTGGACCGAACCGCAGCGCCTCGCCCACACCACCGACCTCGCCCGCCTCCTCGCCGCCCTGCTCCCCGACGACGTCACCGAGGGCAGCGTCTCCACCCTGCCGCTCGCCTGGCGCACCGGCTTCGACGCACGCGCCGCCGCCACCGCCCGGACCGCCCTCACCACCCTCACCGAACGGCTCGACGCCCTGGAGGAGCTGACCGGCAAGTCCGTGCGCGTCGCCCTCGAACCCGAACCGGGCTGCGTCGTGGAGACCACCGCCGACGCCCTCGCACCGCTCGCCGCCCTGCCCGGCGACCGCATCGGCGTCTGCGTCGACACGTGCCACCTCGCCACCTCCTTCGAGGACCCCGCCACCGCGCTCGCCGCGCTCGACGCCGCCGGCATCCCCGTCCCCAAGGCCCAGCTCTCCACCGCCCTGCACGCCGAGCACCCCGACCGCCCCGAGGTCCGCGCCGCGCTCGCCGCCTTCGCCGAACCCCGCTTCCTGCACCAGACCCGCACCCGCACCGCCGCCGGACTCCACGGCACCGACGACCTCCCCGAAGCGCTCGCGGGCGACGCCCTGCCCGACACGGCCCCCTGGCGCGCCCACTTCCACGTCCCGCTGCACGCCCCGCCCGCCCCGCCGCTCACCTCCACGCTCCCCGTCCTGAAGGACGCCCTGGCCCGCCTGGTCGGCGGCGACCGTCCCCGCACCCGCCACCTGGAGGTGGAGACGTACACCTGGCCGGCGCTGCCGCCCGGAGCACGGCCCCGCACCCGGGGCCGCCTCGCGGACGGGATCGCCGCCGAACTCGCCCTCGCCCGCGACCTGCTCACCGACCTCGGCCTGAAGGAACTCCCGTGAAGGAACGCCCGTGACCGACGCGAAGACCCCGGCCGGCGGACGCCCGACGCCGCTCCTCGTCCTCGACGTCGTCGGCCTCACCCCCCGGCTCCTCGACCACATGCCCCGCCTCCGCGCCCTCGCCGACTCCGGTTCTCGGGCACCCCTCTCCACCGTGCTGCCCGCCGTCACCTGCTCCGCCCAGTCCACCTTCCTCACCGGCACCCTCCCCGCCGAGCACGGGATCGTCGGCAACGGCTGGTACTTCCGCGACCTCGGCGAGGTCCTGCTCTGGCGCCAGCACAACGGACTGGTCGCCGGCGACAAGATCTGGGACGCCGCCCGCCGCGCCCACCCCGGCTACACCGTCGCCAACATCTGCTGGTGGTACGCGATGGGCGCCGACACCGACATCACCGTCACCCCCCGGCCCGTCTACCGCGCCGACGGCCGCAAGGAACCCGACTGCTACACCCGGCCCCCCGCCCTCCACGACGAACTCACCGCCGAACTCGGCACGTTCCCGCTGTTCCAGTACTGGGGGCCGGGCGCCTCGCTCGCCTCCAGCCGGTGGATCGCCGACGCCACCCGCCACATCATGCGCACCCGCCGCCCCGACCTGACGCTCTGCTACCTCCCGCACCTCGACTACGACCTCCAGCGATACGGCCCCGACGACCCGCGCTCGCTCCGCGCCGCCGCCGAACTCGACGCCGTCATCGGACCGCTGCTCGACGACGCGCGCGCCGAGGGCCGCACGGTCGTCGCCCTGTCCGAGTACGGGATCACCCGCGTCAGCCGGCCCGTCGACATCAACCGGGCCCTGCGCCGCGCCGGACTCCTCGACGTCCACACCCAGGACGGCATGGAGTACCTCGACCCGACGGTCTCCCGCGCGTTCGCCGTCGCCGACCACCAGCTCGCCCACGTCTACGTCCGCCGCCCCGAGGACCTCGCGGCCACCCGCGCCGTCCTCCAGGACCTGCCCGGCGTCGAACGCCTCCTCGACGACGAGGGAAAGAAGGCACATGGCCTCGACCACCCCCGCTCCGGCGAACTCGTCGCCGTCGCCGCACCCGACGCCTGGTTCACGTACTACTACTGGCTGGACGACGCGAGGGCCCCCGACTTCGCGCGGCTCGTGGAGATCCACCGGAAGCCCGGCTACGACCCCGCCGAGCTCTTCCTGGACCCCGAGGACCCCTACGTACGGCTCAGGGCCGCGGCGGCCGTCGCCCGCAAGAAGGCCGGCCTGCGCTACCGCATGGCCGTCGTGCCACTGGACCCGTCACCCGTGCGCGGCAGCCACGGCCGGCTGCCCGCGAGCGACGACGACGGGCCGGTCATCCTCTGCTCCGCCCCCGGCGCCCTGCCCGGCCGCACCGAGGCCACCGAGGTGAAGCCGCTCCTGCTGCGGCTCGCCGGCCTCTCCTGAACCGGCGCGCCGCGCCCCGCACCGCCCGAGCGCCGAACCGCCCGGGCCCCGTACCGCCCGAGCGCGGAACCGCCCGGGCCCCGTACCGCCCGTGCGCCGAGCCGCCCGGGCCCCGTACCGCCACCCCCGTCCCGCCCGTATCCGGGAAACCCGCATGCCGTACCCCCGTCACCACGAAAGCGAGAACGCCGTGACCGCGTCCCCCGACGAGACCACCACCCCCGGCGACGCGCTGCGCCGCACCCTCGGTGTCAGCCGCCGCCGCTTCCTCAGCACCTGCACGGCCACCGCGGCCGTCGCGATCGCCGCCCCCGTCTTCGGCGCCTCGCCCGCCCTGGCGCAGACCCCGCCCGCGCCGGCCGGCGACCGGGGCCGCTCGGCGCTCGTCCCGCCGGACAAGCGCGGTCTGATCCTCTACACCGTCCGGGACGCGGTGGCACGCGACCCGCTCGCCTCCGACCTGCCGTCCGGCTTCCGCGAGGTGTTCCGGCAGCTCGCCCGGTACGGCTACCGGCAGGTCGAGTTCGCCGGCTACCGCCAGCACGCCAACGCCCCCGGCGGCGCGGACCTCGGCACCGTCGAGGGCGCGCGGCTGATGCGCTCCTGGCTCGACGAGTACGGGCTCCGCGCCCAGGGCAGCCACGGCTTCATCCCGGGCTCCTGGCCGCTCACCCCCGCCGACCTGGACGCCTTCCGGCGCGCCCTGGAGATCGCCAACATCCTCGGCATGGAGCACATGGGCACCGGCGGCGACCCCACCAACAGCCCCTACCGCGCCGACTGGGACGTCGCCGCCGAGAAGTGGAACACCCTGGGCGCCCTCGCCGCCCGCGAGGGGATCAAGCTCTACACCCACAACCACGACAGCGCCTACGACTTCCTCCTCGACGGCGGGCCGCTCGACGCCCAGGGCCGGCCGACCCGCAGCTCCGGCATCCGCAAGCTGGAGTACTTCCTGGAGGTCAGCGACCCCAGAAGCGTCTACCTGGAGCTGGACGTCTTCTGGGCCCACGTCGCCCAGTACAAGTTCCACACCTACACCGCCCACGACGGCTCCCGGCAGGAGAACGTCTTCGACCCCGCCGGGCTCGTGGTCCGCCACACGCCCCGCTTCCCCCTCTTCCACGCCAAGGACGGCGTGATCAACCCGCAGAGCGGCATGGGCTACGACATGGTGCCCTTCGGTACCGGCGACATCGACTACCGGCGGTTCTTCACCCGCGTCGGGGCGAAGAACCGGCACCACCCGATGGTCGAGCAGGACACCGCGCCGAGCGCCACCGTCCCCGGCCAGTCGCTGGAGTACGCCCGCATCGGCTACGACAACCTCGCCGCGCTCCGTGCCCACCGCTGACCGCGACGCACCGACCCCCGCACCCGCAGTGAAGGAGTACCGCGTGCGCAACCGACGGATCGTCACCCTCCTGGGCACGGCGGCCCTGGCCGCCGCCCTCGGGGTGCTGCCGCTGGCCCCCGTCCAGGCCACCACCCCGACGGAGGCGGCCCCGGCAGCCTCGTCCGCCGCCCCCGCCTTCCAGAAGGTCACCCTCAACGACCGGCCGGGCGAGCCCATGGCCCTCGCCGTCCTGCCCGACCGGCGCGTCCTGCACACCGCCCGCACCGGCGAGATCCGCATCCACGACCCGGAGAGCGGCGTGAACTTCCTCGCCGCCGACATGAAGAAGAGCCCCGCCGGGCTCTACCAGCACGACGAGGAGGGCGTCCAGGGCATCGCCGTCGACCCCGACTTCGCCCGGAACCACTGGGTCTACCTCTACTACTCGCCCCGCCTCTCCACCCCCGTGGACGACCCGGCCACCCCCGGCGTCAACGAGGGCGACGCCCCGCAGACCGGCACGCCGGCCGACTTCGCCCCGTACGAGGGCTACACCCGCCTCTCCCGCTTCAAGCTCACGGGGAACAAGCTGGACTACGCCTCCGAGCAGAAGATCATCGACATCCCCGCCGACCGCGGCCTCTGCTGCCACGTCGGCGGCAAGATCGACTTCGACCACCGGGGCAATCTCTTCCTGTCGACCGGCGACGACTCCAACCCGTTCTCCTCGGACGGCTACGCCCCGATCGACGACCGCCCCGACCGCAACCCCGCCTACGACGCCCGCCGCACCTCCGGCAACACGAACGACCTGCGCGGCAAGGTGCTCCGCATCAAGGTCAAGCGCGACGGCGGCTATGTGATCCCCGACGGCAACCTCTTCGCCCCCGGCACCCCGAAGACCCGCCCCGAGATCTACGCCATGGGCCTGCGCAACCCCTTCCGCTTCGGCGTCGACAAGCGGACCGGCGAGGTCTACGTCGGCGACTACTCGCCCGACGCCCAGAAGGCCAGCCCGGACCGCGGCCCCGCCGGCCACGGCCGCTGGATGGTCATCGACCGCCCCGCCAACTACGGCTGGCCGTTCTGCGTGAGCCAGGACATGCCGTACCAGGACTACGACTTCGCCACCAAGAAGTCGAGCGGCGCCTTCGACTGCGCCGCCCCCGTCAACGACTCGCGCCACAACACCGGCCTCGACCGGCTGCCGCCCGTCGAGGACGCCGAGATCATCTACGGCTACGGCGCCTCCGCGCAGTTCCCGCAGCTCGGCACCGGCGGCATCGGCCCCATGGGCGGCCCCGCCTACCGCTACGACAAGCACAACACCGCCGAGAACCGCTGGCCCGCCTCCCTCGCCGGCAAGCCGCTCTTCTACGAGTGGACCCGCGACCAGATGAAGGCCCTCACCCTCGGCAAGCGCAACGAGGTGCTGGCCATCGACGACGCCGTGCCCGGCATCCGCACCGACGGACCCATCGACGCCGAGTTCGGCCCCGACGGCGCGCTCTACGTCCTGGAGTACGGCACCGGCTACTTCGCCGAACTGCCCGAGGCCCAGCTCTCCCGCATCGACTACCTCCGGGGCAACAGCACCCCCGAGCCCAAGGCCGCCGCCGACGTCGTCAACGGCGTCAACCCGCTGACGGTCCGCTTCTCCGCCGCCGGCACCAAGGACGCCGACGGGGACGCCCTCCGCTACGCCTGGGACTTCGACGCCGACGGCACCGTGGACTCCACCCAGGCCGACCCCACCCACACCTACACCACGAACGGCGTCTTCGAGGCCACCCTCAACGTCACCGACAGCACCGGCCGCTCCGCCGCCACCGCCGTCCAGGTGGTCGTCGGCAACAAGGCACCGGTCGTCTCCCTCACCACCGACCCCGCCCCGCACGGAGGCACCGCCTTCCACTGGGGCGACACGGTCACCTGGCGGGTCGACGTCACCGACGACCAGCCGGTCGACTGCGCCAAGGTCACCGTCTCCTTCATCCTCGGCCACGACTCCCACGGCCACCCGCTCTCCACGAGCACCGGCTGCTCGGGCTCCTTCCGGACCTTCGTGGACGGCGGCCACGCCGGCGCCGACAACCTGAAGGCCGTCTTCAACGCCTCGTACAAGGACACGCCCCCGGCGGGACTCCCGTCCCTCTCGGGCAGTGCGGAGGTGGCCCTGACCCCGGCCGACTGACCTCCGCCGCGCGCGCCACGGGCCCCCGGGACGGCAGCGCCGCCCCGGGGGCCCGACGGCGCCGCGCGGCCACGCCGCGCCGCTGCCGCCGGGCGCCCGGCACCGGTCCTACGGTGGGGCGATGCGATCCGTACCGCTCTGGGCCCTGGTCTCGTCGGGGTGCGCCCCCGTCCTGCTCATCGCCGGCTGGGCCGTCGCCGGGCACCTCGAAGGCTCCGCCTACGACCCCGTCACCCAGAGCATCAGCGTCCTCGCCGCCTACGGCGCCCCCGGCTTCTGGGTGATGACCTCGGCCCTCTTCGGCCTCGGCGTCTGCCACCTGGTGACCGCGTGCGGGCTGCGCGCCGCCGTCCGCGCCGGCCGGCTCGGGCTGGCCGGCGGAGGCGTGGCGGCGGTGCTCGTCTCCCTCGTCCCCACCCCCGCCAGCGGCGGCTCGCTCCGCCACGGCTCGCTCGCCGCCGTCGGCTTCACCCTCCTCGCCCTGTGGCCGGTCCTCGCCGCCCGCAGGGACCGCACCGCCCCCTGGGGGCTGCGCCTCGCCCCCGCGCTCACCGCCACCGCGCTGATGGGCGCGGGCGCGCTCTGGTTCCTCGTCGAGACCACCCGGCAGGGCCCGGCGGGCCTCGCGGAACGCCTGGTGACCTGCGTCCAGTCGGGCTGGCCGCTCGTGGTCGTCGCCTCCTGCCTCCGCCACCCGGCGCCCGCGACGGGCGAACGGCGCGAGCGGGCGGCGGAGGGCGGCTGACGGCCGGCGGCGCAGGGCGAAGTCCGCCACCACGGCCATGTGGTCGGACAGCCAGGGGTTCGCGGCGAGGTCCGGCCCGGCCACCCGGCGGACGCCGCGGCCGCACCCGCCGAAGGCGTCCCGCCGCTCGACGTGCCGCGCCCGTGCCGGCAAGGTCCGCGGACCGGTGCGGGTCGCTCCTGGCGGAGGGCCCGCCCCGCGCGGTAGCGATGTCCCATGTACTTCGCCGCCGAGACCCTGCTGCCCGTCGACACCCCGCTCGCCGTGGCCCTCGTGGTGCTGCTGCTGGTCGCCGCCGGCGTCACCGCCGGCTTCCGGCTGTCGCCGGACGGGTCGGCCCGGCGCGCCGGGCAGATCGTCACCGCCGGGCTGCGGGCCGTCGTCCAGCTGGCCGCGGTCTCGGCGCTGATCGGCTGGGCCGTCCACCACACCGCGGCCCTGCTCGGTTTCCTGCTCCTCATGCTCGCCGTCGCGGCCCGGACCGTCGGCCGCCGCGTCACCGGCAACCGCACCTGGTGGTGGGCGGCGCTGCCGATCGCCGTCCCGGTCGTGCCCACCGTGGCCGCGCTCGTCGCGGCCGGGCTGCTGACCGTGCCCGGGATCGCCGTCGTCCCGGTGAGCGGCATCCTCATCGGCGGCGCCATGACCGCGACGGCCCTGGCCGGACGGCGGGCCCTCGACGAGCTGGACCAGCGGCACGGCGAGGTCGAGGCGGGCCTCGCGCTCGGACTGCCCGAGCGCGACGCCCGCCTCGAAGTGGCCCGCGCGGCGGCCTCGGACGCGCTGCTGCCGGCCCTGGACCAGACCCGGACCGTCGGCCTGGTGACCCTGCCGGGCGCCTTCGTCGGCATGCTCCTCGGCGGGGCGTCGCCGCTCACCGCCGGCGCGGTCCAGGTCTTCGTCCTGATCGCGCTCCTCGCGGTCGAGGCGGTCGCCGTCGCCCTCACCCTCGAACTCGCCGCCCGCGGCAGGCTGCACCGCCGCCCCGAGCCCGGCACGGACCGTCAGCGGACGTCGAAGTCCGCGTGAAGGCGCCGCCGGTGGTCCACCTGACGGACCGGACCGGTGAGCGTCACCCGCGCGGTCAGCCGGGGATCCGTGCTGGAGGCCGCGAACCGCAGCTCCAGTTCGCCCGGCTCCACGATCCGCGTCCCCGCCCGCCCCGTGAACGACGCCAGGTCCGCCGGGACCTCCGCCGCGATCCGCCGGGCTTCGCCGGGCGCCAGGTCCACCCGTACGTACCCGGCGAGCCGCTGCACCGGCTGCACCACGGACGCCACCGGGTCGTGGAGGTACAGCTGGACCAGCTCGGTGCCCGGGCGCGCGCCCGTGTTCGTCACGGTGAGGGCGAGCCGGACGACGCCGTCCGTGGGGACCTCGTCCTCCGCCACCGCCAGGTCGCTCCACCGGAAGGCGGTGTAGGTGAGCCCGTGCCCGAAGCCGAACGCCGGGGCCGGGTCGATGCTGGACACCTCGCTGCGGTGCCCCAGCCGGGCCGCGAGGTACGTCGACGGCTGGGCGTCCGGGTGCCGCGGCACGCTCACCGGCAGCCGGCCGCTCGGCTCGGTCCGCCCGCTGAGGATCGACGCGAGCGCCGCCGTCCCGGCCTCGCCGGGGAAGAACGCCTGGAGGACCGCCGCGGACTCGTCCGCCGCCCGGCCGAGCGCGTACGGCCGCCCCGCCAGCAGGGCCGTCACGACCGGGGTGCCGCTGTCCAGCAGCGCGTCGAGCAGCGCCTGCTGTGCCCCGGGGAGGGCGAGCGACCCGGCGTCGCAGCCCTCGCCGCTGGTCCCGCGCCCGAAGAGGCCGGCGCGGTCGCCGAGCGCCGCCACGACGAGGTCGGCGCCCCGGGCGAGCGCGACGGCGGTGGCGAACCCGCTCGTGTCGCCGTCGTCGACGCCCGTCCCGCGCGCCACGACGATCTCGGCGGCGGGGAACTCGGCCGCCAGCGCCTCGCGCAGCGTCGGCAGCTCGATCCCGGGCGGGGTGCCGGGGTGCTGACCGCCGACGTGCACGGGGAAGGAGTAGCAGCCGAGCACCGCCGTGGGTGCCTCGGCGTTAGGGCCGACGAGGGCGATCCGGCGGGGGACGGCCGGGTCGAGGGGCAGGACGCCGTCGTTGCGGAGCAGGACGACGGCCCGCTCGGCGATCCGGCGGGCCAGCGCGCGGTTGGCCGGCGGGTCCAGCTCCACCGTGCCGCGCAGCCTCTCCGGGTCCGCCGTGGTGTCCGCGTCGCGGAGCACCGGGGGGACGGGACTCCAGTCGGGGTCGAGCAGCCCGAGCCGCACCTTCTGCAGGAGGACCCGCCGCACCGCCCGGTCGACGAGCTCCTCGGCGACCTTCCCCTGCCGGACCGCCTCGGTGAGGGGCGCGCCGAACGTCTTGACCGTGGGGAGCTCGACGTCGACGCCGGCGGCGAGCGCCGCGCCCGCGGCCTCCCCGAACGTGCCGGCAACGCCGTGCAGCGTCTTCAGGAACGCGATGCCGAAGTAGTCGGCGACAACGGTGCCGGTGAAGCCCCAGGTGTCCCGGAGCAGCCCCGTGAGCAGCCGGTCGTCGGCGGCCGACGGCACCCCGTCGGTGTCGGTGTAGGCGTGCATCACCGACCGGACGCCGCTCTCCCGCACCGCCATCTCGAACGGCGGCAGGATCACGTCCGCGCGTTCCCGGGGGCCCATGCCGACCGGCGCGAGGTTGCGGCCCGCGCGGGAGGCCGAGTAGCCGGCGAAGTGCTTGAGGGTGGCGACGACCCCGGCCGACTCCAGGCCCTGGACGTACGCGGTGGCGATCGTCCCGACGAGGTACGGGTCCTCGCCGATGGTCTCCTCGACCCGGCCCCAGCGGGCGTCCCGGACGACGTCGAGGACCGGCGCGAGGCCCTGGTGGACGCCGACCGCGCGCAGGTCGCGGCCGATGGCGGCGGCCATCTCCCGTACCAGCGCGGGGTCGAAGGCGGCCCCCCACGACAGCGGCACGGGATACGCGGTCGCGCCCCAGGCGGCGAAGCCGGCCAGGCACTCCTCGTGGGCGACGGCCGGGATGCCGAAGCGGTTCGCGGCGGCGATCCGCGCCTGGGTCCGCATCAGCGAGAGGGCGCCGAGCGCGGGGTCGACGGGGACGGTGCCGAACGGCCGGGTGAGCTGCCCGAGTCCGTCGGGGAGCAGGGCGTCGAGGTCGGCCGGCTCCTCCATGTCGTGCTGGTGCGGCGCGACCTCGGCGCCCTCGTCGGAGGCGCCGACCCACACCCCGTAGAGCTGGGCCGTCTTCTCCTTCAGGGTCATCGCGCGGAGCAGCGCGTCGACGCGGTCCTCCGCGCTCAGCGCGGGGTCGCGCCAGGCGGGGAGCGGGGCGGGGGGCTGGGTGGCCACGGTTCCGGTCACTTTCCTCCGACTCCCATCAGACCCTGGACCAGGGCGCGACGGGCGAACAGATAGACGATCAGGATGGGGAGCATGGACAGGACGACGGCGGCGAGGAGGCCGGGGATGTCGACGCCGTGCTCCGTCTGGAAGTCGTAGAGGCCCATGGTGATGACCTTGTTCTCCGACGACTGGGTGAGCACGAGCGGGAACAGGAAGCCGTTCCACGCCTGGAGCGCGGAGAACACCACGACGGTCGAGATGCCGCCCTTCGACAGGGGCAGCACCAGCCGCAGGAAGATCCGCCGGGGCGAGGCCCCGTCGACGGTCATGGCCTCGTACAGCTCGGGCGTGATGTCCCGCATGACGCCGGTGAGGATCAGCGCGCTGACGGGCATCGCGAAGGCGGCCGTCGGCAGGATGACGCCGAGCAGGTTGTCGTAGAGCCCGGCCGCGTCGATCAGGTAGAACATCGGGACGATCACGGCCTGGGACGGGATGGCCAGACCGAGGAGGAAGAGCCGGAACACCCGCCTGGTGGCCTTGCCGTCGGCGCGCACGATGGCGTACGCGAGGGGCGGGACGAGCAGCAGCACGAGGCCGACCACGCACCCGGTGACGACCACCGTGTTGAGGAAGTACTGCCCGAAGCCGTCGCCGAGGTCGTCGGCGTAGTTGTCGAGGGTGAAGTGGTCCGGGAAGGCGAGCGGTCCGTTGCGCGCGTAGTCGGCGCGGGTCTGGAAGGTGGCGACCAGCATCACGTACAGCGGCAGGCCGACGACGAACAGCCAGACCAGCGAGCCGAATCCGGCGAGGTAGTTGGGGCGCTTGCGCATCACACGCCCTCCATGGTGCTGCGCATCTTGTCGTAGCCGCTCAGGCGCACCATGACGAGGGACACCAGGGTGGCGACGAGGACCAGGAGCAGCGCGATCGCGGACGCGGCGCCGAAGTCGAAGCTCTTGAACGCCTTCTGGTACATGTAGTAGGCGCTGTTCGTGGTGTCGGTGCCGGGGCCGCCCTGGGTGAGGATCAGGATGGTGTCGAAGGTGGTGAGCCCGCCGACGACCATGAGGATCATCGAGGTGACGGTGGTGTTGCGCAGCTGCGGCAGGGTGATGTGGAAGAACTGGCGGACCCGGCCGGCGCCGTCGATCTCCGCCGCCTGGTAGAGCACCGGGGGGATGGCGCGCGCGGCGCCCTGGTAGATCAGCGTGTGCAGGGGGGTGAACTGCCAGGTGCTGACGAGGACGAGGACGCCGAGGGCGCCGGTCCGGGAGCCGAGCAGGTTGCCGTCGCCGAAGAGCCAGGCCGCCTGCGACGGGACGCCGAAGTTGGGGTCGAGGACGGCGCGCCACAGGACGGAGACAGCGGTGACGGAGAGCAGCAGCGGGACGAAGTAGACGGCGGAGAGGACGGCCCGGTTGCGCTGGCGCCCGGCGGCCCAGACGCCGAGCAGGATGCTGAGCGGCGTCTGGACGACGACGCCGAGGACGGTGAGGAGCAGGCTCAGCCAGAGGCTCTGCACCAGGACGGGGTCGTCGAGCAGCGCGCTCCAGTTGTCCAGGCCGGCGAAGGCGGGTGAGCCGAGGCCGTTCCAGCGGGTGAAGGAGAGGACGACGACCAGGGCGAGCGGGACGAGGGCGAACAGGCCGAAGAAGACGGCGGCGGGCGCCGCCCAGGCGAAGCCCGGGCGGCCCGCGCCGGTCGCGGGGCGGTCGCGCCGGCCGCGCCGGGCGGTCGTCGCGGCCGGCTCCGCCGCGGAGGCGGTGGCAGTGGTCATGGCAGGCGTTCCGGAGGTCGGGCCGCGGGTCACGCCGCGGGCAGGCTCTGCATGGCGGCGATGAAGGCGTCGGCGTCGGTCCGGCCGTTGAAGAACTGCTGGACGGCCTGGTGGATGGTGGTGGTGGCGGCCGGGGGGTACGCCTGGTCCCAGGAGAGCTGGAAGGCGGGCGCCTTCTTCACCAGGTCGTACTGGTACGCCGAGTAGGCCGGGTTCGCCGACGTGTCCAGGAACTTCGGGGTGTTGGTGGTCGTGGGCAGGTTGCCGATGCCCAGCTGGCCCTTCACGAACTCGTCCGAGTACATGAGCTTCAGGAACTCCGCCACGGCCTCGGGGTGTGCGGTCTTCTTCAGGACCGAGTAGTAGTTGTTGGTGTTGCCGGCGAGGTTGGCCGGGTCGCCCTTGCCGCCTTCGACGGTCGGGAAGGTGCCGTAGCCGAGGTCGCTCTTCACGAAGTCCGGGTAGGCGTCCTGGAGGGTCGAGTACTCCCAGGAGCCCATGAGTTCGAAGGCGGCCTTGCCGGTGGCGAGGAGGGCGGGCGAACCGCCGTCGGTGAACTTCACCGAGTCGTAGTTGGTGCCGAAGGCGCCGGCGTCGATCAGCTCGCGCAGCATGCCGAGGGCCTTCCGGCTGTCCTCGCTCGCCCAGACGCTCGTGTCGCCGCTCACCGCCTTCTGGAAGTGCTCGGGTCCGGCGACCCGGTCGTAGAGGTACTGGAACCACATCTGGGTCGGCCACCGGTCGCCGCCGCCCAGCGCGATCGGCGTGACGCCCTTGGCCTTGAGGGTCTTGACGGCGGCCAGGAGCTCGTCCCAGGTGCGCGGCGCGGTCACGCCCGCGTCGGCCAGGACCTTCTTGTTGCTGAACAGCAGGACGGGCTGGGTGCCGCGCATGGGGACGCCGTACGGCTTGCCGTCGACGACCGCGGTGTTGAAGACCGACGGCAGGAAGTTCGCCTTCAGGCCGGGGTCCTTGGCGATGAAGTCGTCGAGCGGCATGAGGAGGCCGGCGTCGACGAACGGCTTGATGCTGCCGCCGCCCCAGTTGAAGAAGACGTCCGGGGCCCGGTCGCCGCTGATGATCGTCTGGAGCTTGGACTGGTAGTCGGCGCCGGGGATGGTGTCCAGGACCGCCTTGACCTTCGAGGTCTTGTTGAAGGTGTCGACGAGCTGCTTCTCCACCTTGTTGGTGGCGTCGCCGTACACCAGGACGCGGATCGTGCCCTCGCCGCCGCCGGCGGAGTCGCCGGATCCGCCGCAGGCCGCCAGGGAGACGGTCATCGCCAGCGAGGCCCCGCCGACGACGGCGGTTCTGAGGAGCCGTACGGGCCGCTTCATCGCTCCACCTTTCGAAAGATTTTCGGAACTGTTTCCGAAACTTCATGTGGCGGGACGCTAGGTGGGCCCGGCGTACGGGTCAACCCTCCGGTCGCCCGTTATCGAAACGTGACCATCCGGAGGCCTGGAGAGGTGCCTTATGCTGCGGGGATGCGAAACGATGAGGAGAACCGGCGCATCACGCTGGCGGAGGTGGCGGAGCAGGCCGGCGTGTCCCTTTCGACAGTTTCGAAAGTCCTCAACGGCCGGCAGGACGTCTCCGCGACCACCCGCGGCAGGGTCGAACGGCTCCTCGAAGCGCACTCCTACCGGCGGACCACCCGCGCCGCCCGCGAGGCGCCCCTCATCGAACTCGTCTTCCACGAGCTCGACAGCGTGTGGGCGATGGAGCTGATCCGCGGCGTGGAGAACCTCGCCAAGGCCCACCAGGCGAGCGTCGTCCTCACCGAGAGCGGCACCCGGCACGCCCCCGCCCCGGACTGGATCGAAGGCGTCCTCCAGCGCCGCCCCATCGGCGTCGTCCTCGTCTTCTCCTCCCTCCCCGACGCCGTCAAACGCCAGCTCGACGCCCGGTCCATCCCCTTCGTCATCGTCGACCCGGCGGGCGACCCCGAACCGGACGTGCCGTCCGTCGGCTCCGCGAACTGGTCCGGCGGCGTCGCCGCCACCCGCCACCTCATCGACCTCGGACACCGCCGCATCGGCATCGTCACCGGCCCCGAGGACATGCTCTGCTCCCTCGCGCGCCTCGACGGCTACCGCTCCGCCCTCAACATGGCCGGCCTCGCCCACGACGACGCCCTCGTCCGCTTCGGCGACTTCCACGTCGAGGGCGGCTACGAGCGGGCCATGGAGCTGCTGCGGCTGCCCGACCGCCCCACCGCCGTCTTCGCCGGCAGCGACCTCCAGGCCCTCGGCGTCATGGAGGCCGCCCGCGTCTGCGGACTGCGCGTGCCCGAGGACCTGTCCGTCGTCGGCTACGACGACGTGATGATCGCCCGCTGGTCCAGCCCGCCCCTCACCACGATCCACCAGCCGCTGCGCGCGATGGGCGAGGAGGCCGTGCAGATGCTGCTCCGGCTGCGCGCCGGCGAACCCGCCGTCACCCGCCTGGAACTCGCGACCAGCCTCGTCGTCCGCAAGAGCACCGCCCCGCCGCCGGACGGGCCCTGACCGGGGCAACCGTCGCGGCCCGTCCCCGCGTCTAGGATGTCGGCCGCGCGGGGGACGTCACATCGGGTCGACGCCACGCGCGGTCGCGACTCACGTCCCACGGGGGGAACTTCGGTGTTCGGAATCATCAGGCCGTGCCGTCATCGGCTCGGCGAGGGGCTGCGGACCGAGTGGATGGCGCACCTCTGCGGACTCTGCCTCGCCCTGCGCGGCGAGTACGGGCAGTTCGCCCGGGTGGCCACCAACTATGACGGCCTCATCGTGTCCGTGCTGACCGAGGCCCAGTCCGAGCGGACCGGCGACTGGCGCCGCGGCGCCGGGCCGTGCCCGCTGCGCGGGATGCGGTCCGCCGACGTGGCGCAGGGCGAGGGCGCGCGGCTCGCCGCGACGGTGTCGCTCGTGCTGGCCGCCGCGAAGATACGCGACCACGTCGCCGACGGCGACGGCCTGGTGGCGCGCCGCCCGGTGGCGCTGGCCGCCCGCCGCATCGCCCGCGGCTGGGACCGCGCGGGCGCGGCCGGCGGCGAACGGCTCGGCTTCGACACCGCGGTGCTCCTGGACGCGGTCGGCCGCCAGCCGGAGATCGAGCGGGCGACCGGCCCGGGCGGCTCGCTGCTCGCGGTCACCGAACCCACGGAGACCGCGACGGCGGCGGCCTTCGCCCACACCGCCGTCCTCACCGCCCGCCCCGGCAACGCCGAACCGCTCGCGGAGGCCGGCCGCCTCTTCGGCCGCCTCGCCCATCTCCTCGACGCCGTCGAGGACCTGGACGCCGACCGGGCGGCCGGCGCGTGGAACCCGATCACGGTGACCGGCGCGAGCCGGGCCGAGGTGCGCCGGCTGTGCGACGACGCCGTCCACGGCATCCGGCTCGCCCTGGCGGACGCCGACTTCGTCGACGACCGGCTCGTCCGGGCCCTGCTCGGCGTCGAACTGGAGCGCGCCGTCGACCGCGCTTTCGACCCCGGGCACCGCCACCACCAGCACCGCCGCCCCGCCCCCGGCCCGCGCATGCTGCCCTGGCTGGGACGCCGCCCGGCGGCACCGGCACCCACGGAGGCCGGCGCCGACGCGGCCTGCGGCGTCGGCGCGCTCACGGGCGCGGCGCCGGAGGGCGCGGACCGGTCCGGCCGGCCGCCGGAGGAGGAGTGCCGGCGCTGTCGCCACTGGCGCCGGCTCTGCCCCGACTGCCGGCTGTGCCACGACTGCTGCCGCTGCGACGACGACCTGGGCGAGGACGAGCCCCTCGACACCGGCGGCGGCAGCGGCGAGGGCGGCTCGGGCGGCGACGGCTGGTTCGGCGGCGGAAGCGGCTCCGGCGGTTCGGGAGGCTCCGGCGGCTCGGGCGGTTCCGGTGGCGGCGGCTTCGGCGGCTCGGGAGGATCCGGCAGGTCGGGAGGCTCGGGAGGCTCCGACGGATGGGGCTCGGGCGACGGCTGCTGCAACCCCTGCAAGTGCTGCGACTGCTGCGACTGACTCCCGCCAGACCCAGCCCAGCCTCGCCCGGCCCCGCCTACCCCCGCCCGCCGTCCGCCGGGTGCCCGTGGTCCTCGGCGTACGCGGCGAACACCCGCTCCGTGCCCCCGCCGGTACGCAGGAAGCGTGCGTCCAGGACGGCCGCCAGGTCGTCCAGGGCCCGGCGCAGCACGGAGGCGGAGAGCCGGACGTCCGGGTGGCCGGCCTCGCCGGCGCGGTCGGCGAGGCGGAGGACGTAGCCGAGCTGACGGGCGAGCGACGTGTCCTCGTCGGCGTCGTGGAAGTAGTACGACTCGGCGTACTGCATGAAGTCCACCGTCGTCGTGGCCAGGGCGGCGGCGAGCCCGTCGAGGAGCGCCGCCCCGCCGGCGGAGTCCAGCGCCCCCTCGCCGATCCGGCTGCCGCGCACGTGCGACAGCCGCAGCGCCAGCGCCCGGCGTCGGGCCAGCGCCGGGTACACGCCGAGCAGCCACGCGACGGTGGCCGACAGCAGCACGAAACCCACCACCGCCTCCAGCGGGGCGAACACCCGCAGCCACCCCGCCTTCGGCGCGATGTCCCCGAGACCCAGGGTCGCCAGATTGACCAGGGAGACGTACAGGGCGTCCACCGGGCCGGCGTGGTCCCGCGGCCTGAGCCCGGTCGCGTACGAGAAGGCGTCCGGCATGTGGGGCCAGTAGACGAGCGCCCACCCGACCGCGACCGTCAGCGCCCACGCGGCCAGCACCGCGATCATCCCGAGCGGCCCGGCCAGACCGGCGGGCCGCCAGCGCGCGCCCCGGTGGGCCGACAGGCGCCACACCGCCCGCATCACCAGCCGGCTCAGCCCGCCGTGCCGGGTCGGGTGCCACAGCGTGTGGAACACGTCCCGGAGGACGAACAGCACCAGCAGCGCCCCGAGCGGCGTCACGATCCAGGCCATTCCGGCACCCCTCCCGTCCCTGCGGACCCGCTCCCCGGCGGTTCCGGCATGTTTCGAGCATGCGCGGCCGGAGGCCGGCCCGCACGGGGACGGCCCGCCGCGCCGGTGTCCCGCGCCCCGGTCGCGGTGGGACACTGGCGGTGTGCGCATCGTGATGATGACGGCGGGGTCGCGGGGCGACGTGGCGCCGTACACGGGTCTGGGGGCCGGGCTGGTGCGGGCCGGGCACGAGGTGACGCTGGCGACGCACGGCGTGTTCGCGCCGCTGGTCGCGGGGTCGGGGGTACGGTTCCGGCCCCTGCCGGTGGACCCGCGCGCCGAACTGCACTCGGCGCGCGGACGGCGCCTGCACGACGCGCGCACCGGCGCCGGGAAGCTCGTACGGCTGGCCGCGATGGCGCGGGGCGCGGCCGAGGAGATGACGGCGGCCGTCGTGGCGGCGGCGCGGGACGCCGACGTCCTGCTGGTCGGCGGGTCGCTGGGGCCGCTCGGCTACGCCCTCGCCGAGGGGCTGAGGGTGCCGGCGCTGGGGCTGCACCTCCAGCCGCTGCACCCGACCCGTGCGTTCCCCGCCCCGGTCCTCGGCACCCGTCCGCTCGGCCCGCTGGGGAACCGGCTCAGCGGGCGGGCCGTCATGGCGTCGGTCGACCTGATGTTCTTCGACACCGTCCGGTCGCTGCGGCGGCGGCACGGTCTCGCGGCGGCGCGCCGGTCCCGGCGCCCGAGGCCGGTGCTGCACGGCTTCAGCGAGCTCGTCGTGCCCCGGCCCGCGGACTGGCCCGCCGAGCTGGAGGTGGCCGGATACTGGTGGCCGCACGAGACCGGGCGGCTCTCCCCGGAGCTGGAGGACTTCCTCGACGCCGGGCCTCCGCCGGTCTTCGTGGGCCTGGGGAGCGCCACCGTCCCCGATCCGGAGCGGGTCAGCGGGGAGATCGTCGCCGCGCTGCGGGCGGCGAAGGTGCGCGGCGTCGTCCAGCGCGGCTGGGCGGGGCTCGGCGTCCGCGACGGCGACGACGTGCTGACGGTCGGCGAGGTGCCGCACTCCCTGCTGTTCCCCCGTACGGCGGCGGTCGTCCACCACGCGGGGGCGGGCACGACCGGCGCCGCCCTGCGGGCCGGCGTGCCGTCGGTACCGGTGCCGGTCCAGTTCGACGCGGCGTTCTGGGCGTCCCGTCTCACCGCCCTCGGCATCGCCCCGGGGGCGGTGCCACTGCGCCGTCTCACCGCCCCGGCCCTGGCCGAGGGCCTGCGCAGGGCGACGGAGGACGGTTCCCACCGGGCGCGCGCCCGCGCGCTCGCCGGCCGGCTGGCGGCGGAGGACGGCGTCGCGCCGGTCCTCGCGGCGATCGACCGGCTGGCCCGCTGACCGCGAGCCGGCCGGCTCCCGGTGGCGGCGGCCGTCAGCGCCCGAGCTGTCCGTCGAGCCAGGTGAGGACGTCGGGGGTGACGGGGTCGGTGATGTCCGCGAACTCCTCGTGCTTCTTCAGGAACTTGGCGACGTACGGGCACACCGGCACGATCCGCAGGCCCGCGGCCCGCACGTCGTTCAGCGCCTGCTCGACCAGGATCCCCGCCAGCCCCTGGCCGGCGAAGGCGTCGTCGACCTCGGTGTGGAAGAAGACCCGCCGGTCGTCGCGGTCGCGGTACGCGGTGAGGCCCGCGCGCTGGTCGCCGACGAGGATCTCGTAGCGGTGGCGGGCGTCGACGCGGCGGACGACGGGGGCGGGGGCGTTCTGCTCGCTCATGGGGGTCCTTCCGGGGGTCGGGGTCGTGCGGGGCTCAGCGGGGGGCGGGGTTTCGGCGGGGCATGATGACGGCGTTCGGCAGGGCGGGCGCGGGGAGGCGGTCGCCGGGGTAGCCGGTCACCGCGCCGAAGCGCTCGGAGGCACGCTCCCACTCCTCCCGCGCCTCCACGATGTCCTGGTGGCTGCGGCCGATGAAGTTCCACCACATGACGATCTCCTCCTCGAACGGGGGGCCGCCCAGGAGGACCGTGCGGGCGGGGCGGTCGGAGGCGTTGGCGAGGGTGAGCGCGGTGCGGCCGGGCGCGGCGTACCCGAGCTCGGCGGGCTTGAGGACGGTGCCGTCGAGGCTGACGTCGCCCTCGTCGACGAGCAGCCCGTGCTCGTAGGCGGGGTCGACGTCCAGGGTGACGGTCGCCCCCGCGTCGATCAGGATCTCGGCGCCGAGCAGCGGGGTGAAGGTGGTGACGGGCGAGGTGGCGCCGGCGAGGGTGCCGAGGAAGACCCGCAGCTCCGCCCCGTCCACCCGGAACGCCCGCGGGGCGTGGTGCTGGAAGGCGCGCGGGGCGTGGCGGTGCGCGTCGGGCAGCGCGACCCACAGCTGCACGCCGTGCAGGACGGGGGTGCCGGGCGTGGAGACCTCGCTGTGGCTGATGCCGTGGCCGCCGGTCATGAGGTTGATCTCGCCGGGGCGGACGTAGGCGTGGGTGCCGAGGCTGTCGCGGTGCTCGATCTCGCCGCTGAACAGCCAGCTGACGGTCTGGAGCCCGGTGTGCGGGTGCGGGGCGACGTCCATGCCGCCGGACTCGGCGACCGGGTCGGGGCCGTAGTGGTCGGCGAAGCACCAGGCGCCGATGAAGGTGCGGGCCCGCTGCGGCAGCGTGCGCCGTACGGTCATGGCCCGCGGCCCGCCCAGCGGGACGTCCCGCGCGGTCAGGACCTCGATCTCCGTGTCGCCGCTCATCGCCGATCCCTTTCCCGAAGAGTTAGTTCTACTTTCAACAATCATGGGGGATCATGGACGGGAAGGCAAGCGGTGAGCGGCTACGCGTCCGTGGCGCGGCGCGGGGGCTTCACCGCCTCCACCGCCTCGACCAGCGACGCCAGCTCCGGATGGGCGGCGGCCTGGTCCAGTGCCTCCCGCAGCGCGGCGTCGTTCGTCGGCCGGGCCTCCTCCAGGAGCTTCAGGCCGCTCTCGGTGACGTCGGTGTAGATGCCGCGGCGGTCGGTCGGGCAGAGGTAGCGGGACAGCAGTCCGCGGTCCTCCAGCCGGCTGACCAGGCGGGTGGTCGCGCTCTGGCTGAGCACCACCGCGTCGGCGACCTGCTTCATCTGGAGGTGGCCGCCCTCGCCGTCGTGCTGCCGGCTCAGCACGTCGAGCAGCGAGTACTCCCGCACGCTCAGGTCGTGCCGGGATTGGAGGGCCCGTTCGATGTGCGCCTCGATCCTGCCGTGCAGGAGGGACAGGGCGCCCCATCCGCTGGCGAGGGCCGTGAGCGCGGGATCCGTGGCGGTCATGGGGTCCGTGTCTCCTTCCGTGCGGCGACTGCCTCCAGGATACGGCATGAGAGAAAATACCGGCTAAGGCCGATAGGCGGCGGCTGCAAATAAAACCGGGACCGGGATCGCGCCGGCCCCGAGGCGACCCCCGGAACCGGCGCGCGGCCCGTCACCCCGCGTGCGTCAGTGCTCGCAGAGCGAGAACTCCCGCTCGTACAGCTGCTCGTTGTGCTCGTCGACGAAGAACTTGCGCTCCCGCATCAGCTCCTCGCGGTACGCCTCGGCCTGCTCGCGCGTCATCGTCGATGTCTCCGCCCACGGCTGCTGCGGCGGCACGTCGGCCGTCGACACGATCCGCCGCTCCGGGTCGACCAGGAAGAACGCGAGGATCTTGCGGTGGCCCGGGCGGGTGGGGTCCGCGAGGCGGAACGGCTCGACGCGGTGCTGGAGGACGTTCGGGAAGGCCAGGCAGCGGCCCTCCGGCGTCGACGCCGACCCCAGGACCTGGTTCAGCGCGTTCTCGTCCTCCAGGCCGTAGACCTCGCGCATGCCGGCCTCGTCGTTCTGCTCGTACTCCGGGTCGTCGATCCCCGCCCGGAAGGCCAGCCGGCTCTCGGTGATGTTCTCGCTGTCCCAGTAGAAGAGGGCCGTCGACACGATCCGCTCGTTCAGCATCCCCTCCACGTGCCAGGAGCCCCCGGCGTATTCGGGCCGCTCCGGCGTGAGGTGGATCGTGGCCAGCTTCACGATGACCTGGAGGCGCCGGCCGCGCAGACCGACCCGGGCGGACGCGTCCGGCACCTCCGGCGCGGTGAACTCCGGGGCGTCGGGAACGGCGGGCGTGCGGTTGTCGTACCAGGAGTCCTGCGCCTCCTCCCACGCGTCGTACGCCTTCTCGTAGGCCTCGTCGTCGGCGTAGTCGGAGGCGTTCGGGTAGGCCGGGTACTCCGGCTCGTGCGCGTACCAGCCGTACGGGTCCGCCTGGATCCGCAGCGGACGCGGATGGCGCAGGTCCGTGAGCACGTTCTCCAGCAGCGGGAGCATCCGCCCGAACAGCTCCGGCAGGACGGACGCCAGCTCCCGGTGCCGCTCCGGATGGACGTTGTTGACGTACGACCGGAAGGCGACGGTCCCGTCCTCGTCCACGTCCACCTCGGACGGCAGCCACTGGAACCGCTCCGAGAACTCGTGCTTCGAGTAGCGGTCCGTCGGGTTGTGCCACGCCTCCTCGGGCCCGCCGCTCACCTCCCGCACCAGGCAGAACAGCGACGGGTGCACCAGGTCCAGCACCTGCCCGCCGGACCCCGGGTGCCAGTCCTTCTCCGCCTCCGGTATCTCCTCCAGGACCCGCACCGCCTCGCGCAGCCGGGACCGGAGGGCGTCGTCGACGAGCGCGTCCGACTGCCACACGCCGTCGACCGCCGACACCTCCACACCGGTCGCCCCGTCCCGCAGTGCGGCGTAATGGGCGAGTTCGGCGAGGACGTAGCGGACCTGGGCCTCGGTGAGGCCCTGCTCGACCGCCTCCCTCGCCCACCGGGCGGCGATCTCGGGGTCGTTCATCTTCTCGAACCACCCCGGCTTCGACCGGAGATGGGCGCTGCACCGCATCATCTCCAGTTCGCGGAGCGTCCGCGGACTGGCCAGGGACAGGGTGCGGGCGGCGCGGAAGGGCAGCGGGAACGCGGACGGGCGGGTCAACTCTCGTGGTCCTCACGGTCGGTGTCTGATCGCGTGAAGACTAGTTCAGGACACCGACACCGGCGGCCCGTCAGCCCCTGCGCACCTCGCGCGGCGCGTGGCTGTAGTGGGCGTGGCCGCGTTCGACCGCGACGAAGGCCAGTTCCGGGCCGGAGAGAAGCGGGGACAGGTCACCGTCGGCCACCCGCGTCGAACCGGAGAGCATCACCTCGCGCAGCGAAGGATGGCCGGCGAGCGGGGCGAGGGAGGCGATGTCGCCGCAGTTCTCCAGCTCCAGGCGCCGCAGCCGGGGGAGCGCGGCGGCGAAGCCGATCGTGTCGGTCTTCGCGCCGAGCAACGACACGTCCTCCAGCGCCGAGGCACCCGCCAGCAGTTCGGGGCGGGCGATCCGCCCGTCGTAGAGGCGGAGTTCGCGCAGGTCCGCGAGGAGGGCGGCGCCGTCCATGTCGGTGACGTGCCTGCGGCGCGTCTCCAGGCGGAGCTTGTGCAGCGCCGGCTTGGGTCCGAGCGCGGCGAGGGACGCGCCCGTCCACTCCGGCAGCACCAGGTCGTCGGGGGAGGCGAGCAGCGGAAGGGACCGGGCGACGACCGGCCACGGGGCCTCCAGCTCGCGGAGTTCCGTCAGCGCCGACACGTCCAGCTCCTGACCGGCCGACGCCGGCAGCCGGAGCCGTACGAGCGCGGTGCAGCGCGCCACGGGGGAGAGGTCCGGGATGCCGTCCAGGACGCGCAGGCTGCGCAGTCCGGGGACGCCGGGCAGGAACCCGAGGTCGGCCGCGGGACCCTTCTTCCGGGCCGCGGGCGCCCCGACGACGAGCCCGTCGCACGTGCCGTCCGCGAACCGTTCGGCGTACGCGGGATCCCACGGCTCGTCGGTCACGAACATCTCGGACCACCCGTCGCGCCGTCGGGCGATCTTCATGCGGGCTCCTCGCGGACTGCTCGGGGAAGGACGGGGGCGGAAAGCGGGACGGGGGGTGGGGACGGACCGTCCCCACCCCCCGCTCCGTCAGCAGTGAGCGTACTTCCTGGACGGGCGGATCTTGTTGGTCAGCCGCGCGCCGCCGTAGCACTTGTAGCGATTGTACAAGCCCTGTTCGAGCTTGCGGAGGCTGCCCTTGCTCCGCTCGTGGTAGCGGATGGACTGGACGTTGTTCAGCTTCCCCTTCTTGTCGTGCTGGTGCATGCGACGGTGCATGTTCTTCGACTTGCCGACGTAGTACGAGCCGTTCTTGTACTTGATGACGTAGACGCCCCGCTTGCGGGGAGCCTTCCGGGCGTGCCGGTTGAGGTTGCAGCTGGCGTTGTGGACAAGGGCGTCCGCGGTCCCGTCGAAGACGAGGTACGTGTGGACGCCGCCGACGTTCAGGTTGAAGACGATCCGGTCGGCGAGCTCGCCGAGGTTCCGGACGGCCCGCACCGGGTGCGCCGAGCCGTCCGCCGACCGCAGCGCGTCGCCGGCCCTGACGTCGACGGCCTTCGTCCAGCCCTTGTCCTCGACCCACAGCGGGTGGTCCGCGGTCGCCGTGAGCGGCGGGGTCGCCAGGTCGAGGTCCGTGTCGATCGCCACCATGTGCTTGGTGCCGGCGCCGCTGTAGACCTCCAGGACCGGCTGCGCGGTGGTGAGGCCCGTCGCCGGGTCCGTCGCCGCCACCAGGTCACCGGGACGGACGTCGCCGATCGGCAGGTAGCGGCCGTCGGCCATCAGCACGGGCGTGTCCGGGGCGAACGAGTTGCACCGGGAGCGCCGGAAGGTCCGCTTCGCCCGGGACGCCGCGCGCTTGACGCGGCCGGCCTTGCGGAGCGCCCGCGCCGCCTTGAAGCCCCTGACGGCGAGGCGGCCCGCCGAGCCGAAGGCGACGCCCACGCTCATCTCGGCCGCCTTGCGCCAGTTGCCGGTGGCGGCGTAGGAGAGGGCGCCGACGGCGGAGGCGATGTTGCCGATGGGGCCGGGGATGTACGAGGCGATCTCCGCGACGCGGGCCACGCGCTTGAACATCTTCTTGAAGCTGAAGCCCCACTTCCCGTCGAGGTCCGTGCAGTTGACGGGGTCGCCGCTGCAGTAGTCGTACGGGTTGGCGTTGCCGCCGGGCTCCGGGTCGACCTGGAGGAAGCGGCCGAGCGCGGGCGCGTAGAGGCGGGCCCCCATGAGGATGACGTCGTCCAGCGCCTCGGAGGACCGCTGTTCGGCGCCGAGCCAGCCGTACCGCTGCGTGGCCTGGCCCTCGGCGGGGACGCCGAACTCGTCGAAGACGAGGACCTTCGGCGCCGTCGTCGCGGTGTCGAGGGTGACGGCCACGTCGCCGTGGAGGTTGGCGAACTGCAGCTCCACGTCGCCGGTCGCGGACGTGGTGGCGGTCAGGTCGCCGTCCGGCCCGGAGACGTTGCGGGTGAGGGTGCCCTGGGTGGTGTCCTCGACGATCCAGCGCGGCTCGTCGGAGTCGTCGCCGTAGTGGTTGAGCTTGCTGGTCGCGTTGGCCCAGGTGCCGTCCGGCTGCCGGGCCTCCGTGGTGAAGGCCGTGAACCGGTGGGCCGGGTCGAGGGTCCAGGACTGGCGCGTGTCGCCCTTCGTCTGGGAGGCGACCAGGTCGTTGTCCCAGTAGGTGTTCACCGAGCCGGTGCCGGTGGCCGTGGTGCGGCCGAAGGCGTCGTACGTGTACCCGTCGGTCAGCAGCCGGTCGGCGCTGTCGTACGCGCTGGTGGTGACCGTGCCGTCCGCCGTCGTGCAGGAGCCGTCCTCGGCCGGCGCGTACACCGTCTTCGAGGTGCGGTTCATGCGGCCGGTGACGCTCCGGCCGGCCTCGTCGAAGGCGTAGGCGCGGGTGGTGCAGCCGGCGACGGTCGTCTGGGCGGTCCTCGTCAGGCGGCCGAGACGGTCGTAGGTGTACTCCTTGCTGTCGGTGGAGTTGGTGTCGGCCGCGACGGCGCCCTGGGTCGTCATGTCCAGGTGCTGGCCGTAGACGACCTCGCCGTCCGAGGCGCGGGTGTACGTGCGGCCGGTGGCGGCGCCGCTCGCGTTGAAGGTGTCCTTGCGGACGTACCCGCCGGGGTAGGTCTGCTCGACCAGCTGCCCGTCGGGGCCGTACTTCGCGGTGAAGGTGCCCGCGACGCTGTCGGTCACCGAGGTGACCATGCCGCGCGGTTCCCGGGCGCGGTCGTAGGTGTAGGTGGTGGAGCCGGTGTCGTCGGTGACCTTGACCGGCTTGCCGAAGCGGTCGAACTCGGTGGTGGTCGTGCCGCCGTCGGCGTCGGTGTAGGACAGCAGGCGGTCCAGCGCGTCGAAGACCCGGGTGATGGTCTTGCCGCCGGCCGTGGTCGTCACCGCGTTGCCCGTCACCGGGTCGTACGCGGTGGTGACCTCCGGGAGGTCCTGGCCGAGGTCGCCGGTGATCTTCGTGGAGACGATCCGGTCGGCCGCGTCGTACACGGTGGTCGACACGCGGGTGCGGCCCGCGTTGGTCTCGGTGGTCTCCTCGACGTCGCCGAACCGGGAGTAGCGGGTGATCCGCTTCACCGGCAGGGTGTCCGGCATGCGGGTGGTGTCCGCGCCGGTGACCTTGCCGCCGGGCAGCGTGACGCACGGCTCGCCGGCCCACTCCGGGCGGTTGCCGCAGGCGGCGTCGTCCGGGTTGGCGCCGGCCGTGTAGAACACGGTCCGCACGGTGCCGGTGTCGGCGCCGTTCGAGCCGGGCCTGCGGGACTCGACCGCGCGGCCCGCCGCGTCGTACCGGATCGTCGCGGTCAAGTTCGCGCCCCCGGGCACGGCGTCCGTCGTCACCGACGTCTCGGCGCGCAGCGCCCAGCCGGAGGTGCCGCCGATCGGGGTGCCGTAGCCGGTCTTGGTGACCCGGACCTCGACGTCGTTCGTGTAGCCCTCGATGCGGGCGCCGTCGAGGGTGGTGGTCTCCAGGTGGTACGCGGCGCCGTCCGGCTTGCCCTCGTCGTACCGGTGCACGGTGTGCTCGCGCGCCACCACCGAGGCACCGGCCGCGATCGCCGGCATCGGCGGGTCGGCCTGGGCCGGCACCGCCTCGTCCAGCAGCGCGCGGAAGACCGGTCCGGTCTCCTCCAGCAGGTCCTGCCCGTCCCGGCTGTAGACGTTGCGGGAGTCGAGCAGCGCGGCGCGGGCCGCGGACCCGTCGGGCAGCTGGAGCTCGACGACCTTCTCGTCCACCTGGTCGCCGAGGCCGAGCGCCAGCAGGCGGCCGGTGGCGTCGAGGGTGCGGACGGTGTTGCCGAAGCGGTCGTACTCGGTGGTGTCGATGTCACCCGCCCCGGTCGGCGACCAGGTCGCGGTGTTCACCTCCTGCGCCGAGGCGTTCAGGTAGTGGACCGTGGCCTGCTGGTAGCCGTCCGTGCCGGGGGCGGTCGCGGTGGCCGTGTGCACGGCGGGGGTGGACTCGACGTCGAAGACGGCCGTCGCGTCCGTCGGCACGTCCGCCTGGCCCCACGTCGCGGCGCTCGCCCCGTCGAGGTCGTACGGACCGCCCGCCGCCTTGGTCAGCGGGACCTCGTAGACGACCGCCGAGGCGGTCTCGCCCTCGACCACGTCCTTGCTGCCCGGCTTCAGCGCCGGGCGGCGGACCTTGAGCAGCCGGCCCGGGTCCTGGTCGGCCCCCGCCTTGCCGTAGTCGAACATCCAGGGCAGCTCGCCCGCCGTGTCGATCTTCGACAGGCGGTTGCCGGAGTCGTACGAGTAGACCGTCTTGAAGACCGTCGTGTCCTCGGCCGACGCCTTGCGCGGGTCCCACGCCTCGACGAGCCGACCCTGGACGTCGTAGCGGTACGCGGCGACGTCCACGGAGTTCACGGCGTTCGCGGCCGGGTCCCACGACCAGATCCGCACGGCCTTCACGCGGTCGACGACGTCACCCGGCGCCGTGGCCGTGGCCGTGGTGGCGCCGGCGTAGACGTACTCCAGCACCTCGCAGCCGCGCGCGGGAACGGCGCCCGTGCACTGGCCGGTGTCGTCCACGCCCGGCTCGGCCTCGCCGATGACCCGCTTGACGAGGGTCCGGCCGTCGGTCGTGTCGTACGTGTACCGGCTGGTCGACGCCTCGTCCGTACCCGACACGGAGTCCACCACGTGGACGTCCGAGCCGGGCTGCTTCCGGAACCGGGTGATCGTGCCGTCGTCGTCGGTGAGGACGTAGTCGGCGCCGGACGCGGCCAGGACCAGCCCCTCCGAGCCGGGCTCGGGGCTGAACGTGCCGTCCGAGCTCTTGGCGAAGGTGATCGTGGAGTCGTCGTAGCCGGTGATGACCGCGACGTCCTTGCCGGGGAAGGTCAGCGCGTGCAGCTCGTTGTCGGTGACACCGCCCGCCGCGCCGCCGGCCCACTCCGGACCGAACGGGGCGACCAGCTCGCGCAGCGACAGGTGGTCGAAGTACACGGCCTTGCCCGAACCCGCCGGGAAGCCGTTGTACAGCCGCAGGAAGGCCGTCGTGGCGTCCTTCGGCACCGTGAAGTCGAGCGTCAGCTCGGCCCACGCGTCGGTGTACGGCACCTTCCGGGAGGTCGGCTCGACGTAGCCGCCCGGCGTGGCGAAGCCCGCGTACAGGCGCAGGCCGCGCGCGTGCTGCGGGGCGAGCCCGGTCGCCGAGGGCACGTACGCCCAGGCGGAGAACCGGTAGGTCCGGCCGGGCTTCATGCCCAGCTGCAGGGCGTTCTGGTCGCCGCCGACCATGGCGAACGCGTCGCCGTTCGCGTTGGTCGTGGGGACGACCTTCAGCGAGTCGGTGGAGCCGTCCTGGCCCAGCGTGGTGTCCCGGGTGAGGGTCGCCGTGGTCGCCGAGAAGCCCGTCAGGTCGGTGGACACGTCCTGCTGGTTGGCGGTCAGCCGCTGGCCCTGCGGCATCCAGCCGCGGTCCGTGCCCCGGGAGGAGGCGGTACGGGTCGAGGCGAGGCCGAACTCGTCGGCGTCCGTCACGTTGACCGAGTAGTCACCGGTCAGCAGGTTCACCGAACCCGGGCCGACCTCGTCGGTGGCGGCGCCGTCGGCGTTCGGGTCGACGGTGAAGCCGCGCCACTCGCTGATGTACGCGGGGTCCGCGTCGCTGCTGGTGTACAGCGTCGCGCGGACCTGGACGACACCGCCGACCTGGCCGAGGGTCTCCAGCACCGACCAGTTCGCGTACGCGCCGATCTCCGCGAGCGGCGTCTTCGCCGCGGTGACCGGGGTGTTGTCCTGCTTCGTCAGGTGCGCGAGCGGCACGTCGTAGACGGACGCACCGGGTCCGCGCCGCCACTGGTACGTGACGCGCGTGTACTTCGGCTGGGCGTCGACCGCGATCTGCACGCGCCGCGCGGTCACCGCGCCCTCCGCGGGCCGCAGCATCGCGCCCTGCCCGACCAGGAAGTCGTAGACGACCGCCGTCGACAGGTTGCCGGCCCGGTCCTTCGCCTGGACCCGCAGCGTGCGGTGGCCGTCGGCGGCCGGCGTCACCGTCACCGACGCCGTCCCGGTCGCCGCGACGGTCACCGCCGCGGCGCCGTCCAGCGCGTACACGTACCCGGCCAGGTCCGTCGAGCCGGACGCCGGGGTGAAGGCGAAGGTGCCCGGCACCCCGCCGCCGCCGTGCCACTGCCCGTCCTGCGGGTAGTCCGCCGAGGAGACGAACGGCGCGCCGGGCTTGGCGGTGTCGACCGTGAAGGTCTGCCAGGCGGACCAGGTGCCGTTCCAGTCCTGCCCGTCGTAGACCGCCGCCCGCCACTTGTACGAGCCCGGTGCCAGGGCCGTGCCCGGCGTCCAGGTCGCGGTCGCGCCGGAGGCGACGTACGCCGAGGTGCCGGACTGCAGGGCGGCCGTGCCGGACGACGACCAGACCTCGAACGTCAGCCGGACGGTGTTGCCGTCGGCGTCCACGGCCTTCGCCGACAGGGTCGGCGTCGTGTCGTTCGTCGCCGCGCCGGTCAGCGGGGACAGCGGCGTCGCCGCGCCCGGCTTGGTGTTGTACGTGACGGAGATGTACGGGGTGTTGGAGGCCGCGTTGCCGGAGTTGAACTTCTTCCAGGCGAACTCGTCGGTCTCGTCCGTGGCCCGGATGCCGAGCGTGTTCGTGCCGTTGCCGTTGCCCGCCCACGCGGCGGCCAGACTGGTGATGTCCGTGCTCACCCAGCCGTCGGCGCACGAGGACGAGTAGCCCTTGGTGGCGGTGGTGGTGGCCCACTTCCGGTTCCAGTTGGGCTGCGCCGTCCAGCGCGTGGCCGTGGAGGCGGAGCTGGTGTCCCAGATCTCCCAGCTGCGCGCGGTGCACGACCAGGAGTGGAAGTTCCACAGGTTCAGGCTCGACGACTTGATCACCTTGCCGGAGATCTTCGCCATCGGGAAGGCCAGGAACGAGCGGGCGATCTGGCCTGCGCCGTTGTTGCCGAGCTTGAGCTCGGTCGAGGCCGACTGGTCGGAGGTGAACCCCTGCTGGACGAAGGCGTCGAAGCTCGCGCCGATGTTCACGGCCGGGTCGACCGTCACCGGGAACGTCGTCGCCGGGTCGGCGAGGAACGCCGCGTCCGGGGTGAGCGTGAGGTCGACGGCGTCGCCGTTCTGCGTGACCTTCAGGCCGACGTCGGCCCGGTTCTCGTGCTCGCCGGTACGCGGGTCGACGGCGGCGTCCCACATCACCGGCGCGGGCAGCACGCCCGCCTGCTTGCCGGTCTCCTTGTCCAGGAAGGTGACCGAGCGGTCGGCGTTCGCCCGGACCGTCAGGCCCTTGGCCTTCAGCGACAGCGTCACCGAACCGGTGGCGTCGACGGCGCTGCGGTCCTTCAGCTCCAGGAACTGCTCGAAGCCGGTCCGGGTCGACTCGATCACCATGTCGGTGCCGGTCGTCACCCCCGCGTACCGGGCCTCGGTGCCGTGCACCGTCGGATCGGGCAGGGCGCCGCGCCACGACAGGGTCATCTCGTGGCCCTCGCCGCTGTCGAGCGACACCAGCGGGACGGCCGGCGTCCGCTTCTCGCCCGGCTCGCCGCCCGACGCCTCGACGCGCGCGACCTGCTCGGGCGTCGACTCGCCCGCCAGGGACAGGTCCAGCGGGTGGCCCGCCGCCCGGACCCCACCGCCGGGCGCCTCGACCAGACTCGGGTCGACCGGCCGCCAGGTGCCGGAGTCGTCCTTGAACCGGACCGGACCCGTGTACGACTCCAGCGACATCGAGCCGTCCGGGTTGGCCCAGCTCGTCGTGGACTCGGTGCGCTCCCCAGTGACCTCGATCCGCCGGTCCTGCAAGCGGGCCATCAGCAGTGCCGAGGCGGCGTCCTGCGCCTCCGCCGGCCCCTTGACGTCCCGCGGCTCCTCGGCGGCGACCCGGTCGGGTGCCGCCGCGGACGCCATGCCCTCCATCAACCCGAAGGTCATCACCAGCGCCGTGGCCAGGGCTATGCGCCTCATCCGGCCGGGCGACGGCAGCGGATGCCGCTCACGCTCACGCGGAGCGGACGTCCGTCGTCTCATCTGTTCTCCCTTTGAATGATCACCTGTTGGTGACGAGGGAGGAATTTACCTCAAGCTTATGGTGTGTCATTTAGGGCTAATCGGCCAAGAGTTGGGCGGGTGGCAGCCCTACCCGATCGGGCGACTGTGCTCCGGCCCGCCGCCGGGCAAGATCATCGGGTGAGTTCTTCTCTGACGCGCCGCGCGTGCGCCGTAGCCCTGCTCCTGACCACCGCCCTGGCCCCCGCCGTGGCCGCCGCCGCCCAACCGGGCGACCCCGGCAAGGGGTTGGGGCGCGCCGTCCAGGCCCGCCTGCTCGGCGAAAAGACCGTTCCGCACAAGCTGCCCTTCCAGGACACCACCGTCGGCGGCCTCTCCGGCATCGACCGCAACCCGTGCACCGGCGAGTACGTCTTCATCAGCGACGACCGCTCGTACCTCCAGCCCGCCCGCTTCTACACCGCGAAGCTGGACGTGGACGCCGGCGGCGTCCACGCGGTCGACTTCACCGGCACCCACCCCTTCCGCCAGCCCGATGGCACCTTCTACCCGGCCCCGACCCTCGGCGACGGCAAGGCGGTCGACCCGGAGGAGATCCGCGTCGACCCGCGCAGCTGCTCCTACTGGTGGGGACAGGAGGGCGACCGGCCCAAGACCGTCGGACCGCCCGTCGTCCAGCCGTCGATCCAGTACGCCTCGCCCACCGGCGCCTACCAGGGGCAGCTGCGGCTGCCGGCGAACTACACGATCACGATGGACGAGCGCGGCCCGCGCCGGAACCAGGCGATCGAGGCGTTCACCTTCGGCTCCAAGGGCAAGGTGGTGACGAGCGCGATCGAGGGCCCGCTCCTCCAGGACGGCCCGGAGCCCACCACGAAGAACGGCGCCCTGGTCCGCGTCACGCAGCAGAACCGCGACGGGAAGGTCATCGGGCAGTTCGCGTACCCGCTGGAGAAGATCTTCGCGGAGAACGACCCCGACAGCCCCTGGGGCCCGGACACCGGCGTCCCGTCCATCCTCGCCTTCCCCGACCAGCCGAACCGCTACCTGGTCCTGGAGCGCACCTGGGTCGCCGGCGCCGGCTACAAGATCCGCCTCTTCGACGCCACCACGCGCGGGGCGACCGACGTGCAGGCAATGGAGTCGCTGGCCGGACAGCCCGTCACGCCGATGCGCAAGCGGCTCGTCGCGGACTTCGACACGCTGGGCCTGTCCGCGGTCGACAACACCGAGGGCATGACGTGGGGCCCGGACCTGCCCTCCGGTGAGCGGCTGCTGATCCTCGTCAGCGACGACAACTTCGCCGAGGAGGCGATCACCCAGCTCGTCGCCCTCGGCATCCGCTGACCCACCCGGCCCTCCGGCCACGCAAGGGGCGCCCGCCCGGACGAAGCCTCCGGCCGGGCGCCCCTTCCTCATGGCGGGGGCAGAACTGTGGCATCCCCGCTGGGCCCCACGACAAGCTCGTCGAGGCGACTCGAGTCCGACCGGATCCCGGCCAAGCCCCATGCATCGAGCCCGCTGTAGATGTGGGCCCTCAGGCAATGGGGGGCGCTGAAACCCGAGGCTTCGCCGCGGTAGATGGCGATGAGCGAGTCCTTGCCCCACCACCAGGTGTCTGCGAGTCCCCGGACTTCGGGTACCGGCTCGAAGCCATCGAGGTTCAGGTCCTCGACGGCATTGCCTTCGATCTTCGTGATGGTCGTGGCCCAGTAGCCCGCGTGGTCGGCCAGTGCCAGGGCTTCCACCCACCCCTCGGTGCTGGCGTGCAGCGGCGTCCAGCGGTCGGCGTCGATGCCGAACTCACCTTCCGGCCCGATCATGAACCCGTGGGCCATGGAGACGCGACAGCCGCCGGCAGGGAACCGCCATCCGTCCGCGGCCGAGCCCTCGGGGGCATCGGCCTCCAGGACGCGCGGGCCGCCCTCGTATGCGGGGGCGGGGGGCAGGGCGAGACCGCCCCAGCGCTCTTGGAAGGCGACAGCCCGGTCGATCTCGGCATCCGGAATCCCTTGCTTGAGCCATGTCTCCCGAAAAGGCTCGAGATCGCGGTGGGGAACACGCAGCCCGTGTCCCTCGACGTAGGACCGAGCTCGTCGGCTCAAGCCTTCAGGCGCCTGAGGGATCAGCGGCACTCGGGGGCCTGCCGTCACGGCTGCTGCCTCTCGCACGGAGAGGTCGGTGCGGCCGGGGACGGCAGCGCCGAGGGCTGTGGAGCGCTCGACCAACGGACGGGGTCGCCGCCGGCGCCGCCGGTGAGCCAGGAACCGTCGCCCAGGGGCACCAGCTCGTACGGGTTGCTCGCCTCGACGGGGAACTCACCGCTGAGGGTGCCCGTGCGTACGTCGACCAGGTGGTGACGGAACCACTCCTCCTCGTCCTGGCTCTCGCCGCCCAGGGTGACGATGGCCGTGTCCTCGGTGAGGTAGCCGCCGCTCCACTCCACGAAGTATTCCTCCGGGTCGTACCCGAAGGCTTCGACGGGGAGGGTGAAGAGCACGTCCCCGTTGGGGTGGTCGTGGAAGGCGACGTCCGCCTGCCCGTGGTCCACGGTCATGAACTGTTTCCCGGACGGAGCCAGGTCGATCAGGCAGCGGTCGTGCCACGGGTACGTCACGAACTCCGGTTCGCCGTCCGCCCCGACCGTGCCCCGGAGAATGACGGAGCCGTCCTGGCCCTCACCGATGTCGAGGTAGATGCTGCCGTCCACGGGATGCACGTGGTGGAAGGCGCCGTGCCCGGCCGTCTCCAGCTCGCGGCGGCCGAGAACCACACCGCTGTCGGCGTCGTGCACGACCCACTGGTCTCCGCCCCCGCGGCCCGCCATCGTGTCCGGCCGGTAGACCCACACCGTCCGGCCGTCCAGGGACAGCGCACAGCCGGGCCGGTGGCCATGGCGTACGGCAGAGTGGGGTTCGAAGTCCGCGGCCCATATGAGGTCGCCGGCACGCGTCAGGCAGACGACTCCGTTCAGCGTCGTGTACACGACCCGCTCCACGTCCTGCCGGACCACCGACGCTACGACCTCCTCGCCGTCCCGCGGCTGGAAGACCGCTGCGGGCTCCAGCGTCCCGTAGACGCCGGCCCCCACGACGTAGGCGTGGATCCGACCGTCGCGGAGACGCGTGATGGCTTTCGGTGGCGGCTCAGGGATCATCCGCTGAGGCTAACGGCCCGCTCGGGAACCCCATGAGCCGGGGCGCTGTGGGCCCGAGTCGGGAGGTGTGACCGAGCACCGCAGTTGGCCCCGCTGGACAACTCCGATGCCCGACCACAGGCGGGTTGCTCAGAACAAGGCGTCCCAGAAGGCCTCTTCCGGGTCAGGTTCTTCTGGGTGGAGCATGCAGCGTCTGCAGCGCAGGAGTCCGGGTTCGTTGGTGCCCGAGGCGGCGCTCATCCACGGCAGGGCCTCCATGGCGTGTGCGCGCTCGTCGTCGGCGAGGGTGTCGACGGTCCGGCGGAGCTCGTCCGGTGCGGATCGGCCGGTGAGGCAGAGCCAGCCGATCGCCGCGGACAGGCGGGCTTCGGGGGCCTCCGCCCGGTCGTCCCACCGTTGGCGCAGCCACCGGACAGACGGTGGGTGCGGGTCGGCCCGAGTGATCTCGGCGGTGGCCAGGAGCAGGGCGGCGCGGACCATGGCGTCGCCTTCGGTGGCGAATCCCTTGGCCAAAGCAGTCCGGATGGTGCGGGCGGGGTCGGCGGCGGTCGCCAGGGCGTAGGCGGTGTCGACGCGGACCGTGGGATCGGAGTCTCCGAGGAGGGGCAGGAGCGCGGTGGTGGCCGCGGTGATCGCGGCTCGGGCGGCAGCCACCGACCAGCCGGCCGGGTAGCCGGTGACCTCGTAGCCGTAGTCGTCGTGGGTATCGGGGGCGTGGCGCCGGGGATCGTTGCGGTGGAGAAGGAATTCCTCGCGAGAGGCGACGCCGTGGTGCCTGGCACGGGCAGGGCCGGAGAGGACGGCGAGGGCGGCGGTGCGGTGTGGGTGGTGGGCGTCTATGGCGAGGGGGATGAGGAACGGTACGGCGAGGGCGGCGGCGGCCCGGCTGTCGTCGGCGCACATGCCCCGCAGCAGCCCCGTCGCGTTCACCGCCGGTTCGCCGCCGGCACGCAGGAGGGAAACCGCCTCCCGGACGTCGTGCCCGTGGGGGAAGTTGCCCCACGGGACGGCATCGATGTCCAAGCTCTGTCCGGGCTCGGGCAGGACGCCGGCCACCGCTGCCCGCACGTCGAACGGACCCCCTGAGAACGCGGCCAGGTCCGCCCCGTCCGTCACTTTCCGGCACACCTCGAACGTCGGATCGGTACGCCAGTCCTTCACGCCACATCCCCCACCGTCGCATCCCCGGAACTTGATCATGGCCGGCCGGGCCCATCGGAAGCCCCCTCTGCGGCGATCCAGCGGCTCATACGGGGCCATCCCGGGGCTCGCGCGGTGTACGTGGCGCAAGGGTGTGCGGTGGTACGACGGGCTTTCAATGGAGCGGCTACCGGCGCTATATGGCCATCGGGCGGAGGCCCGGACGTCCCTCTGTCGGCCCTCGTTTTCCGTGGTGGGAAGCCGTTTCGGCAGGAGTGGCCCACCGGCGCCGCGGCGGCGTCTTCCGGCCAACATCGGGATGTTTCCGCTCTCCGGACAACCGACCGCCCGGCGCCCTCCTCTCCTAGCACGGGTGCACCGCGCACCCCGCACCGCGTGAGCCCCGGGGCCCGACCACCCCGCGCGGCCGCGGTCCGAAGTGCTTCCCCTCAGCATCCGGAGGACGAGAGAACGATGAGCACGACACGCACCCACCGGCTTCGACGGCCGTTGCTCGCGGGGACGACGGCTGTCGCCGCCATGGCCGTGACGGTCGGTTTCATGACCGCCGCCCCCGAGCGGGCGACCGCCGCCGCGACGGCTCCGAAGCTGAGCCTCGTCGCGGCGACGAACGCGGTCACCCTCACCTCCTGGAAGGAGGACCCCGGCGTCTACCTGGACCTGGGCACGTACCTCACCGCGGAGGGCCGCCCCCTGGAGCTGAAGGTGACCCGGAAGTCCTACAAGGACCCGGTGGTCATCACCCAGACCGTGGTCGAGGGCGGCAAGACCAAGGCCAAGACGCTGCCGCAGGGCACCGTGAAGGACTTCTCCGGACTGCCGGGCTTCGCCGAGATCACCGTCACGGACAAGAAGGGCAAGGTCGTCGTCAAGCGCACGGAAAGCTTCTGCCCGAACAACGCCAGCGGACGGATCCGGCCCGACGCGCCCGCCACCTCCAAGTATCCGGAGAGCTGCCCCACCAACCCGTTCACCCTCGGCTCCGTGTGGGGCATCGAGAAGGGGTGGGCCGCGAACACCTACGCCGGTTCCTACACCGACTCCGTGAAGCTTCCCGCGGGCACGTACACCGCCAAGGTCGCGGTCACCAAGAAGTACCGGGACCTCTTCGGCATCGCCGACAAGCCCGCCACGGTGAAGCTCACCGTCGAGGAGCGCAGCTGGGAGAACGGCCGCGCGGCCGCCGCCGGCGAGCACGCCGGGCACGGCGCCGCGCACCAGGCGCCCTCCGCCCACGCCGGGCACGGACCGGGGCACGCCGCCCCGAGCCCCGCCGAGGCCGGCGCGCCGCAGACGAGCGGCGCCACCCCCTCGTACAACGTGGGCCACGGGCCGCTGAAGGCGGCGCCCCCGGCGCTGCCGTGGGCGGTGAAGGTGCAGCAGGCCGGACGCGCCGGCGTCCAGTCCGCCGGCGACGCCACCGGGCAGACCGACGGCTCCCGCAAGGCGCCCGCCCTGGCGCCCCGGGCCGCGCGCCCGACCGGCACCCCGTCCGTCCCGAACGTCCCCAAGCCGGACCTGCGGTCCCTGCCGGCGTACGGCATCACCATCAGCGACGGCGCCGGCCAGGGCGCGCCCGGCAAGGACTACCTCGCCTTCAGCGCCAACGTCTGGAACGCCGGCCCCGCCCAGCTCGTCGTGGACGGCTTCCGCACGCCCGGCAAGGCCAAGATGGACGCCTACCAGTACTTCTACGACGCCAAGGGCAAGCAGGTCGGCTACACCCCGACCGGCACCATGGAGTGGGACCCGCGCCCCGGCCACGTCCACTGGCACTTCACCGACTTCGCCAGCTACCGGCTGCTGAAGGCCGACAAGAAGGAGGCGGTCCGCAGCGGCAAGGAGGCGTTCTGCCTCGCCAACACCGACGCCGTCGACTACACGGTGAAGAACGCCAACTGGCACCCGAACAACACCGACCTGGCCACCGCCTGCGGCCAGGAGAACTCCATCTCCGTCCGCGAGGTGCTGGACGTCGGCTCCGGCGACACCTACACCCAGGACCTGCCCGGCCAGTCCTTCGACATCACGGACCTGCCGAACGGCACCTACTACATCCAGGTCCTCGCCAACCCGGCGAAGCGGCTCAAGGAGACCAACCTCGACAACAACAGCGCGCTGCGCAAGGTCGTCCTGGGCGGCACGCCCGGCCGGCGGACCGTCACCGTCCCCGCCCACGACCTCGTGAACGCCAACTGACCCCTGCCGAGAGCCGATAGCAGCCACCGAGCCGGCCCGCACGGGCCGGCTCGGTCGTCATGTCGGGCCACGCCGGCCGCTCACCGCGCGCGGGGCCGCGGCGGCACCCGGCGCCGGTAACGAGCGGCCGGGCAGCGGGGGAAGGGTAGCGGACTCGGACATGCGCGTCTCTCCTCTGCGGAGTGGTGCACCGATGCTCGTCCGACGGTTGTACCGGGATCGCGCGGGCGCCGACAGGCGAGCGGGGGATTCCGGTTCCGGGCGGTTCCCGCGCCGCACGGGGCACGGGGGCGCGCGTCTGGCGGATCAGGTCCTCCGAAACCGCCGCGTTCGGCGGTGGTCCGCGCGAACGCCCCCCGCCGAGGATGATCCGTGGCCGCGGTCCGTGCGGCCGGAACACCGCGGAGGAGGAGCGATGAGGGCGGTACGGTTCCACGGCAAGGAGGACCTGCGGATCGAGGAGGTGCCGGAGCCGAACCCCGGCCCCGGCCAGGTGAAGCTGCGCAACGCCTTCGCCGGCATCTGCGGCTCCGACCTGCACTTCTACTTCTACCCGGAGTCGCTGCCCTTCGACCTGGACCAGCCGCATCCGCTGACCGGCGACACCCTGCCGCAGATCCTCGGCCACGAGTTCTCCGGCACCGTCGTCGAGGCGGGCGAGGGCGTCACCGACGTCAAGGTCGGCGACCTCGCCGCCGTCTACCCGCTGGCCGTCTCCTGCGGCCGGTGCGCGGCCTGCCGGCGTCGACTGCCGTTCTCCTGCCCGCAGATGGGCTCCCTCGGGTCGAACGTGGCGGGCGGCGGCCTCGCCGAGTACACGGTGTGCGACGCGTCGAAGGCGCACGTGCTGCCGGACGGCGTGGGCCTGCGGATGGGCGCGCTCGTCGAGCCGATGGCGGTCGGCCGGCACGCCGTGGCGCGCAGCGGCGTCGCACCGGGCGGCAGCGCGCTCGTCGCCGGCGCCGGGCCCATCGGCATCGGCGCCTGGTTCGCGCTCAAGGCCCGCGGTGTGGAGCGGGTCCTGGTGTCCGAGCCGAGCGCGGACCGCCGCGCCCTCATGGCCGGACTGGGCGCGCGTGTCGTGGATCCCGTGCACGACGACCTCGCGGAGGCCGTCGCCGCGCTCACCGACGGCGACGGCGTGGACGTCGCGGTGGACGCGGCCGGCGCGGGCGCGGCGTTCGCCTCCGCCGTGGCCGGTCTGGCCCCCGGCGGCCGGCTCGTGGTCGCCGCGCTCCACGAGCACGCGACGCAGTTCCAGCCGACGGGGCTCATGATGGGCGAGACCGAGATCGCCGGAGCGGTGGGGTACCGGCCCGAGGAGTTCGACGCCGTGATCGCGGCGATGGCCGACGGCGTGTACGACTTCACCGGCTGGGTGCAGGAGCGGTCCCTGGACGACATCGTCGACGCGCTCCACGCCCTGCGCGGCGGCGTCGGCGGGAAGATCCTGCTGCGCCTGAGCTGACCTGTGCGAGCGGTCACGGGCGGCGGTACGGCCCCGCCGCGGCCTCCGTACCGCCGCCCGTGCCCCGTACCCGCCGTACCCGCCGAGCGCGCGAACGGCGGGGGAGTCCGCCCGAGACCGCGACGTCCGGCGGTTCCGCCGCCGGCACCCCTCGCGGAAGGATCGATTCCAGGGCGCGATCCCCCTCCGCGACCCTGAGTCCGCACCGCATCCCCCACAGACCCGAGGAGACCTATGTCCACCCCCATGCGCCGACCGCCGTTCGACCCCGAGCTCGAAGCCGTCCTCGCGGCGCTCGCCGACCAGATCCCGCCGACCCTCACCGCGGAGATGATCCCGGACATGCGCCGGTCGTCCCCGTCGGAGGTCACCGACGAGATGATCGCGGAGGCCGGCCTGACCCGGCGCGACGTCGCGATCCCCGGGTACCTGGGCGACGAGATCACCGTCTCGGTGACCACCCGGCGCGACCACCAGGGCCTCGGCCCCGGCATCTACCACACGCACGGCGGCGGCATGGTCTCCGGCGACCGGTTCTCCGGCCTGTCCCAGGTCCTGTACTTCGACGTCCTCATCGCCCGCAGAGCCGGGCTCGACGGCCTGCTGCGCGGTGCGGCGGTCCTGTCCGGGACCGTCGCCGGGGCCGAGATCCGGGGGCGGACCAGCCGGCGCGACCCGGACGGGCGGTCCCCGGACGCGGACGGCGCCCGCCGGCGCTCCTCCCGCAGGGCGCACGGCGCGTGGGCGGTGTGGCTGGAGCGGGACGGGGAACCGGAACCCCTCGACGAGATCATCGTGGAGCGCCTCGCGCTCGGCGTCGAACTCCTGGAGGCGCGCCGCCGGCCCGAGGCCGGTCTCGACGCGCTCCTCGACCCGTCCCGTCCGGTCGCCGAGCGCGTCACCCTCCTCGCGAAGCGCCGCATCGCCCCGGCCACGCCGGTCCGCGTCCTGGCGACGCCCGCCGACGCCGCCGACACCGGCGCCCCCTCGGCGATCGTGCCGACGCGGTACGGGCTGCTGCGCGCCACCCTCGACGTGTCCGGCCGGCTCAGCCCTCCGGAACCGGCCGGACTCGGCACCTGGACGCGCGCCGACCGCGCCCCCGAGTCCTGGGAGGCGGCGGTCGTCGCGCTCCGGCTGACGGACGCCGCCACGCCGACCGTCGACGCCGCAGAACTCGGAGCGATGCTCCTGCTCGCGCAGGCGTACGACCCGCAGCACCCGCACGAGGACGTCCGCGCCCTCGCCGGGCTCGATGCGCGCTCCGCGGACATCCTCCGCACCCTGGTGGAGGCCGACAGCATCCGGTCGGCCGCCGCCGAACTGGGCATGCACCACTCCACCGTGCAGGCCCGCCACGAAGCGCTGACGCAGACCCTCGGCTACGACCCGCGCGGCACCCTCGGGAAGATGCGGTACATCGCCGCGGCCCTGCTGCTCCGCCTCACGGACCCGGTGATCCCGGCCCGCCCGGAACCTCCCGCGTAACCGGCCCGCGGCCTCCGCACCCGCGTCTGTGTCCTCGGCGCCGCATCCGGCTGCCCCGTGACGGCGAAAGAACCCCGTGGAGCGTGTACGCCTCCGGAGTCGGTGAAACGGATCAGCGCATGGACCTTCCCACCCCGCCCGACCGAGCCCGCTGCCTGGTCACCGGCGCCAGCGGCTACATCGGTGGCCGCCTCGTGCCGGAACTGCTCGACCGGGGGTACCGGGTGCGCTGCCTCGCCCGGCACCCCGAGAAGCTGGGCGACTTCCCCTGGGCCGGCCGGGTGGAGACGGTACGCGGCGACGTCACCGACGCGCCGAGCCTCCGCGACGCGTTCGCGGACGTCGACATCGCCTACTACCTCGTGCACTCCATGAGCTCGACGGCCCGCTTCGAGGACGCCGACCGGCGCGCCGCCCGGACGTTCGCCGCCGAGGCCCGCTCCGCCGGGGTGCGGCGGATCGTCTACCTGGGCGGGCTGGTCCCGGACGGCGTGCCCGAGGGCGAGCTCTCGCCGCACCTGCGTTCGCGCACCGAGGTGGGCCGCATCCTGCTCGACTCGGGCGTCCCCACCGCCGTGCTGCGCGCCGCCGTCGTCATCGGCTCCGGATCGGCCTCGTTCGAGATGCTCCGCTACCTCACCGAACGCCTGCCCGCCATGGTCACCCCCACCTGGGTCGACACCCGCGTCCAGCCCATCGCGGTCCGCGACGTGCTCCGCTACCTGGCGGAGAGCGCCGCACTGCCCGCCGACGTGAACCGGACCTTCGACATCGGAGGGCCCGACGTGCTCACCTACCGGCGGATGATGGAGCGGTACGCGCAGGTCGCGGGGCTCCGCCGGCGCCTCATCATCCCCGTGCCGGTGCTCACCCCCCGGCTCTCCAGCCAGTGGATCGGCCTCGTCACCCCCGTACCGGCCGCGCTCGCCCGGCCCCTCACCGAATCGCTGCGGCACGAGGTCGTCTGCACCGAGCACGACATCGCGCGCCACGTCCCCGACCTCCCCGGCCGGCCCCTGCCCTTCACCGAAGCGCTCCGGCTGGCCCTGCGCCGGGTGCGCGAGGCGCGCGTCACCACCCGCTGGTCCTCCGCCTCACCGCCCGGCGCCCCCAGCGATCCGCTGCCGACCGACCCGGACTGGGCGGGCGGCAGCCTCTACACGGACGAGCGCTCCCGCGTCGTCGGCGCGACCCCCGAGGCGCTGTGGCGGGTCGTCGAGGGCGTGGGCGGCGAAAACGGCTGGTACTCCTTCCCGCTCGCCTGGGCCGTCCGGGGCTGGGCCGACCGGCTCGCCGGCGGGGTGGGGCTGCGCCGGGGCCGCCGGGACGCGGACCGGCTCCGGGTCGGCGACGCCCTGGACTTCTGGCGCGTCGAGGCCATCGACCGGGGCCGCCTGCTGCGCCTGCGCGCCGAGATGCGCCTGCCCGGACTGGCCTGGCTGGAGATGGCCGTGGACCGGGACGAGCGGGGGAGGACGGTGTACCGGCAGCGGGCGCTGTTCCACCCCCGGGGCCTCGCGGGCCAGGCGTACTGGTGGGGCGTGTCCCCCTTCCACGCCGTGGTCTTCGGCGGCATGGCCAGGAACATCGCCCGGACCGCCGAGCGGGGCGGCGGCCGGACGGCGGCACCGCCCCCCGGCCGGACGTGAACCCGCCCGCCCCGAGGCCCCCGTCGCACACCGGTACGGCCGCGTCCGGGTGCATCCGGGGCGGCGGCCCCGGCCGAAACGCGGACGCAGGAGTGCCCCACCAGTACCCCGGCGCGGCGCCGCGCGCCCGTGACCGGCGGCCCGAGCAGGGAGAGCGTGATGACCGTCTCCGTCGTGCTGTACACCTCCGACCTGAGGGTCCACGACCATCCGCCGCTGCGGGCGGCGGCCCAAGGCGCCGACGAGGTGGTGCCGCTGTTCGTCCGCGACCCGGCGGTGAACCGCGCGGGCTTCGCCGCGCCCAACCGGCTGGCGTTCCTCGCGGACTGCCTGGAGGACCTCGACCGGAACCTGCGGGAGCGGGGCGGCCGGCTCGTGGTGCGGGAGGGCGACACGGTCGCCGAGGTGCGGGCCGTGGTGCGGCGCACCGGCGCCGACGAGGTCCACGTCGCGGCCGGTGTGACGGCCTTCGCCCGGCAGCGGGAGACCCGGCTCCGCGAGGCCCTGGAGGAGGACGGCTGCCGGCTGTACGTCCACGACGGCGTCGTCACCGTCGTACCGCCCGGCGACGTCGTCCCGCAGGGCTCGGACCACTTCGCCGTCTTCACGCCCTACCACCGCCGCTGGGCCGCCGAGCCGCGGCGCACCCCCTTCGCCGCCCCGCGGCGGCTGCGGGTGCCGTCCGACCTGCGCTCCGAGCCCGTTCCGCGCCGCTCCGACGTCCCGGACGTGTCGCCAGGGCTCCCCGCGGGAGGGGAGAGCGAGGGCCGCAGAAGGCTCGCCTCCTGGGTGGGCCGCCGGCTCGACGCGTACGAGGAGCGCCACGACGACCTGGCGGGCGACGCCACCTCCCGGCTCTCGCCCTACCTCCACTTCGGCGCGCTGTCCGCCACCGAGGCGCTGCACCGGGCGGCCGGGCGCGGCGGGGCGGGCGCCGACGCGTTCGTGCGGCAGCTCTGCTGGCGGGACTTCCACCACCAGGTGCTGGCGGCGCGCCCCGCGGCCGCGCACGCCGACTACCGCTCCCGGCCCGGCGGCTGGCGCGCGGGACCGGACGCGGAGGCCGACCTCGCGGCCTGGCGCGAGGGACGCACCGGCTATCCGCTCGTCGACGCGGCGATGCGGCAGCTCGCCCATGAGGGGTGGATGCACAACCGCGGGCGGCTGGTCACGGCGTCCTTCCTGGCGAAGACGCTCTGCGTCGACTGGCGCGAGGGGGCCCGGCACTTCCTCGGCCTGCTGGTCGACGGCGACGTCGCGAACAACCAGCTCAACTGGCAGTGGGTGGCCGGCACCGGCACGGACACCCGGCCGAACCGCGTCCTCAACCCCGTCGCCCAGGCCAAGCGGTACGACCCCGACGGCGCCTACGTCCGCCGCTGGCTGCCGGAACTGGCGGGCGTCGACGGCCGGTACGTCCACGAGCCCTGGCGGCTCACCGGGCTCGACCGGGCGGCCGTCGAGTATCCGGACCCGCTGATCGGGCTCTCGGAGGGGCTGGAGCGGTTCCGGAGGCTCCGGGGCGCCGCCTGAACGGGCGCGCCCGCCCTCAGCGCGGATCCGATGCGCAAACGATGCGTGTTGTGGCGGCAAGTGTTCCCGGCGGACCGTGAGGGGGTCACGCCGAGGAGGAGCGCCATGACCGCAGAAACGACGACCCGGCCCTTCACGCCCGCCGAGGCCGCCGCCGCGCGCGACGCCGCCGACGAGGACCGGATCGCCCGGGGCCTGGTCCTGGGCGACGAACGGTGCCTGGCCGACGCGTACCGGCTCTGGGGCCGCCTGGTGCACACTCTGGCGGCCCGGGCCCTGGGCGACGCCCGGGAGGCGGAGGACGTCACCCAGCAGGTCTTCGCCGCCGCCTGGCGCGGCCGGGCGAACTTCCGCCCCGAGCGCGGCGCGCTGCCGGCCTGGCTCACGGGCATCACCCGCCGCAAGATCGCCGACGCCCTGAACGCCCGCACCCGGCGCACCGACCTCGTCGCGTCGCTCGGCGCCGCCCTCGAACACCAGGACCGCGGGGACGTCGAACCCGAGCGGGTCCTCGAACGGCTCGTCGTCACCGAGCAGTTGTCGCGGCTGCCCCGCGTCCAGCGGGACGTCCTGGAACTCGCGTACTTCGCCGACCTGACCCAGACCCAGATCGCCGACCGCACCGGCATGCCGCTCGGCACCGTCAAGAGCCACGCCCGCCGCGGCCTGCTGCGCATGCGGCACGGCCTCGAAGACGCCGGCGTCCGCGCCGGCCGCTGACCGCGCCGCCTCGCGCGCCCCGCCTCAGGCCCCGTCGCCCCCGGCCCGGGCCTCCCGCCGGGGTCCGGCCGGTTCCTCGTACAGCCGGGCGATCAGGTCGATCGCCTCCCGCAGGCCGGTGGGCCGGGCCGTGCCGGGGGCGGGGACGCGGCCGAGCCAGCCGGGGCCCGCCAGCAGCACCAGGGGGGCGGTGCGCGCGCCCCGGACGCCGAAGGCCGTTCCGGCGATGTGCCGGGCCAGCGCGTGGTGGGCGGTGGAGCGCGCCTGCGACCAGAGGACGACGGCGGCAGGACCGGTCCGCCGGACCGCGGCGTCGAGCGCTTCGGCGGGGACGGCCGCGCCGAACACCCGGGTCGGCAGGGCCCGTTCGGCGAGCCCGGCGGCCAGCGCCTCCAGCGGGAGCGTGTGCTGCTCGGACGGGACGCAGGCCAGGACGGTCGGCGGCGCGGGGGCGGCGGTCGGCGGCCCGGTGACGGCGGCCCGCCGCAGCGCGGTGGAGATGTGCCACGAGAGCAGGTGCTCGACCTCGACGTACCGGTCGCCCGACGTCTCCCACTTCCGGCCCACCGCGTGCAGCGTCGGGGCCATGATCTCCTCCCAGGCGGCGACCAGGCCGTGCGTGGCCAGCGCGTCCCGCAGCACCGCCTCCATGGCCGGCCCGTCGAGGCGCACGGCCGCGCGGGCGAGCCCCCGGCACTCCTGGCGCACGTCACCGAGCGGCAGGCCGCTGCCGGCCGTCCTGGTCCGGCCCGGCTCGGGCCGGTCAGGGGCGGCCGGCGGTACGGGGCGGGGCGGAGGCGCGGCGGTGGCGCCGGGCGCGGGGGCCACGGGCGCGCGCCGGCCGTCCGGTGCCGCGGAGGACCGCACCTCCCGGGCGGCCCGAGCGGCCTCGGCGGGCGGCACACCGGAAGCGGTGAGCCGGCACATCTCCTCCAGCATCGCGACGTCCGCGCGGCCCCAGCGCCGGTGCCGCCCGTCCGCGCGGGCCGCCGGGCCGATCCCGTACCGGCGGTCCCAGGAGCGCACGGTGGTGGGGGAGACCCCGAGGCGCCGGGCCACGGCCCCGGTGGTGATGCCGTGCTCCGTGTCGTCCATGCCCCCGAGTCTACGATGCGCAATCGATGCGAGACCGGGGACCTCTTCCGTGCGGGGCCCTTGACCGGTCCGGCGACCCTTGACCCCCGCCCGTACCGGCCACTACCTTGCGTCGACATCACCCCGCTGCGCCCGGAAGGAGGCGATCCGCAGATGCTCACCCACTCTGACCTCGGTCGCCTCGCCGCGTGCACCGCCTGGGTTCCGGGCCGCATCGCCCACGGCTGCTGAGCGCCGTACCCCTCAGGTGCCCTCCCGCGGGCACCGCGCGGTCCCTCCGCGCCCTCCCCTCTTTCTCTCCCCCTTTCCGTTGCCCCGGCACTGCGCCGCCGTGTGCCGTCCCGCGTCCGTTCCTCCCGCGTGGCGCGTCCGAGTACAGAAAGCCGCCCCAAGATGATGCATATGACGTACGTGTCGACCGAGCACCGAAACGAGGGCCTGACGTGACAACGGCACGGATCACGGTCAACGGGCAGGACACGCCGGTGGCACCGGCAGCCCCGCACACCACCCTGCTGGACCTCCTGCGCGACCGCGGCCTCACCGGCACCAAGGAGGGCTGCGCCGAAGGCGAGTGCGGGGCCTGCGCGGTCCTCGTCGCCCGGCCGGGGACGCACGAGCCGACCGACTGGGTGGCGGTCAACGCCTGCCTGCTCCCGGCCGCGTCGCTCGACGGACAGGAGGTCGTCACCGCCGAGGGACTGGCCCCCTGCTCCACCGCCCCCCGCTCCACCGCCCCCCGCTCCACCGCCCCCTGCGCCACCGCCTCGTGCGGCGACGGAGCCCCGGCCGCCCTGCACCCCGTGCAGGAGGAGATGGCCGTCCGCGGCGGCTCCCAGTGCGGATACTGCACCCCGGGGTTCGTCTGCAGCATGGCCGCCGAGTACTACCGGCCCGACCGCCGGCCCGCCACGGAGCCGGGCGCGGGCACCGACCCCGAGCACGGCCCGAACGGCTTCGACCTCCACGCGCTCAGCGGCAACCTCTGCCGCTGCACCGGCTACCGGCCCATCCGCGACGCGGCGTTCGCCGTCGGGACGCCCGCCGAGGACGACCCGCTGGCCCGGCGGCGCGCCCGGCCCGCGCCGGAGCCGGTGGCCACCGCGTACACGCGCGACGGCAGCGCGTTCCTGCGGAAGAACACCCTGGACGAGACCCTGCGGCTGCTGCGCGAGCGCCCCGACGCAGTGGTCGTCGCCGGATCCACCGACTGGGGCGTCGAGGTCAACATCCGTGCCCGGCGCGCCGGTTGCGTCGTCGCCGTCGACCGCCTGCCCGAACTCCGCGAACTGCGGACCGCGTCCGACCACATCGAGATCGGGGCGGCGCTGACGCTCACCGAGATCGAGCGCCGCCTCGACGGCTCCGTGCCCCTGCTCGCCGCGCTCTTCCCGCAATTCGCGTCCCGGCTCATCCGCAACGGCGCCACCCTCGGCGGCAACCTGGGCACCGGGTCGCCCATCGGCGACAGCCCGCCGGCGCTGCTCGCGCTGGAGGCGTCGGTGATCCTCGCCGACGCCGACGGCGAGCGCGAGGTGCCGCTCGCGGAGTACTTCACCGGCTACCGGCAGAGCGTGCGCCGGCCCGGCGAGCTGATCCGCGCGGTGCGCGTCCCGCTGCCGCTGTCACCCGTCACCGCCTTCCACAAGATCGCCAAGCGGCGCTTCGACGACATCTCCAGCGTCGCCGTCGCCTTCGCGCTCGACATCGAGGACGGCACCGTGCGCAAGGCCCGCATCGGCCTCGGCGGCGTGGCCGCCACCCCGATCCGCGCCCTCGCGACCGAGGCGGCCCTGGAGGACCGGCCGTGGACGGCGGAGACCGCCGAAGCGGCGGCCGGGGTGCTGCGGACCGAGGGCACTCCGCTGGACGACCACCGGGCCAGCGCCGCCTACCGGGCCGAGATGCTCGGCCAGAGCCTGAGGAAGCTGTACGCGCGAACCACCGAGGCGGTGTCGGCATGAGCCAGTTGTCCGAGCGTCCCGAGAAGCCCGTCGTCGGCGTCTCGATGCCGCACGAGAGCGCCCACCTGCACGTCACGGGTGCCGCCCTCTACACCGACGACCTGGTGCACCGCACCAAGGACGTGCTGCACGCGTATCCCGTGCAGGTCATGAAGGCCCACGGCAGGATCACCGCGCTGCGCACCGAGCCCGCGCTCGCCGTGCCCGGCGTGGTCCGCGTGCTGACCGGTGCCGACGTGCCCGGCGTCAACGACGCCGGCATGAAGCACGACGAACCGCTCTTCCCCGACGAGGTCATGTTCCACGGTCACGCGGTCGCCTGGGTGCTCGGCGAGACCCTGGAGGCGGCGCGGCTCGGCGCGGAGGCCGTCGAGGTGGAACTCGACGAACTGCCCTCCCTGATCTCCCTGCGGGACGCGATCGAAGCCGGCAGCTTCCACGGCGCCCGCCCGGTGATGACCACCGGCGACGTCGACGCCGGCTTCGCCGAGTCCGCGCACGTGTTCACGGGCGAACTCCACTTCTCCGACCAGGAGCACTTCTACCTGGAGACGCACGCCGCGCTGGCGCTCGTCGACGAGAACGGGCAGATCTTCGTCCAGAGCAGCACCCAGCACCCGTCGGAGACGCAGGAGATCGTCGCGCACGTCCTCGGCGTGGCCAGCCACGAGGTGACCGTGCAGTGCCTGCGGATGGGCGGCGGCTTCGGCGGCAAGGAGATGCAGCCGCACGGCTTCGCGGCCGTCGCGGCCCTCGGCGCCCGGCTCACCGGACGACCGGTCCGGGTCCGCCTCACCCGGACCCAGGACCTGACCATGTCCGGCAAGCGCCACGGCTTCCACGCCGCGTGGAAGGTCGGCTTCGACGCCGAGGGGCGCCTCCAGGCCCTCGACGCCACCCTCACCGCCGACGGCGGCTGGAGCCTGGACCTCTCCGAGCCGGTGGTCGCCCGCGCCCTCTGCCACATCGACAACACCTACTGGATCCCGCACGCCCGCGTCGCCGGCCGCGTCGCCCGGACCCACAAGGTCTCCAACACCGCCTTCCGCGGCTTCGGCGGCCCCCAGGGCATGCTGGTCATCGAGGACATCATGGGCCGGTGCGCCCCGCTGCTCGGCCTCGACCCGATGGAGCTGCGGGAACGCAACTTCTACCGGCCCGGGCAGGGCCAGACGACCCCGTACGGGCAGCCCGTCACCCACCCCGAGCGGATCACCGCCGTCTGGCGGCAGGTCCAGGAGGACGGCGACGTCGAACACCGCCGGCGCGAGATCGCCGCGTTCAACGCCGCCCACCCGCACACCAAGCGCGGACTCGCCGTCACCGGCATCAAGTTCGGCATCTCGTTCAACCTCACCGCCTTCAACCAGGGCGGCGCCCTCGTCCTCGTCTACAAGGACGGCTCCGTCCTGATCAACCACGGCGGCACCGAGATGGGCCAGGGCCTGCACACCAAGATGCTCCAGGTGGCCGCGACCACCCTCGGCATCCCGCTCCGCAAGGTGCGCCTCGCCCCCACCCGCACCGACAAGGTGCCCAACACCTCCGCCACCGCCGCCAGCGCCGGCGCGGACCTCAACGGCGCGGCGGTGAAGAACGCCTGCGAGCAGCTGCGCGACCGGCTCACCCGGGTGGCCGCCACCCGCCTCGGGGCGAACGCCTCCGACGTGCGCATCGTGGAGGGCGTCGCGCGCGTCCTCGGCCGGGACGAGGAGCTGGCCTGGGACGACCTGGTGCGCACCGCGTACCTCCAGCGGGTGCAGCTGTCGGCGGCCGGCTTCTACCGCACCGAGGGGCTGCACTGGGACGCGGCGGCCTTCCGGGGCTCGCCGTTCAAGTACTTCTCGTACGGCGCCGCGGCCACCGAGGTCGAGGTCGACGGCTTCACCGGCGCGTACCGCGTCCGGCGCGTGGACATCGTGCACGACGTCGGCGACAGCCTCTCCCCGCTGATCGACATCGGCCAGGTCGAGGGCGGCTTCGTGCAGGGCGCGGGCTGGCTGACCCTGGAGGACCTGCGCTGGGACACCGGGGACGGGCCGCACCGCGGCCGGCTCCTCACGCAGGCGGCGAGCACGTACAAGCTGCCCAGCTTCTCGGAGATGCCGGAGGAGTTCCACGTCCGGCTCCTGGAGAACGCCACGGAGGAGGGCGCGGTGTACGGCTCCAAGGCCGTGGGCGAGCCGCCGCTGATGCTGGCGTTCTCGGTGCGCGAGGCGCTCCGGCAGGCCGCGGCGGCGTTCGGGCCCGCCGGGGTGAGCGTCGAACTCGCCTCGCCCGCCACGCCCGAAGCGGTGTACTGGGCGCTCCAGGAGGCCCGCCGCGCCACCGCCCCGGACGCCGCGCCAGAAGTGTCGTACCGTGCCTGACATGACCTGGGTCACCGCGGTCGCGCGGCTGCGGGCACGCCGGGAACCCGGCGTGCTCGTGACCGTCGCGACCGTGCGCGGCCACGCCCCCCGCAACGCCGGCGCGAAGCTCGTCGTCGGGCCGGCCGCGACGTGGGGCTCGATCGGCGGCGGCAACGTCGAGGCCGTCGCCGTCGACCGGGCGCGGGAGCTGATCGCCGCGTCCGCCACCGAGCCGGAGATGATCGACTTCGCGCTGAACGACAAGGTGACCAACCGGCACGGCGTCCAGTGCTGCGGCGGCACGGTCTCGGTGCTGCTCGAACCGCTCCCGGTGGTACGGGCGGTGGCCGTCTTCGGTGTCGGGCACGTCGGGATGGAGCTGGCGCGGATCCTCGCGCGGCAGGACCTGGACCTCCATCTGATCGACAGCCGCGCCGACCTCCTCGCCGAGGACCGGCTCGCCGTCCTGGCGGACGCGGTCGCGCGGATCCGGGTGCACCACACGCCCCTGCTGCCGGAGGAGGTTCTGGAGCAACTGCCGCCCGGCACCCACGTCCTGATCATGACGCACGACCACGCGGAGGACGCCGCGCTGTGCGACGCGGCCCTGCGCCTCCCGCACCTCGGCTCCGTCGGTCTGATCGGCTCGGCGGCCAAATGGGCGCGGTTCCGGGCCCGGCTGCGCACGGAGGGCGGTCACGACGAGGCCGTGATCGACCGGATCAAGACCCCGATCGGCCTGCCCGACATCACCGGCAAGGACCCGGCGACCATCGCGGTCAGCGTCGCCGCCGACCTGCTGCGCACCTTCGAGACCGAGACCGAGAACGAGAACGAGACGGCGAACGGGAACGGGGTCGGGGTCGAGGTCGGGAACGGGCCAGGGAACGGGACCGTCGCCTGACGCGGGGTGGTCCCCGTGCCTCAGGGCAGGGTGACCGCGCGGGCGCGGCCGACGCCGGCGCGCCGGGCCAGCCGGGTCAGGGCGTGCGACATCCGCGACGGCATCGCGTCCGGCTCCGGAACGGTCACCGGCCGCTGCCGCCCGTTCTGGATCGCCGCGATCCGCCAGCCCGCCGGGGTGCGCACGCAGACGACGGTCTGCCGCGACAGGCGGCGCTTCGGGAGCGTGCTGCGCCAGGGCATGAGGACCGAGCCGTCGGCCACCAGGACGGCGACGGAGTCGGTGAGGAAGCGCAGCGACTCGATCCCGCCGACCATCGCGGAGCCGGCGATCACGCCGCGGAACAGCTTGTCGTGGTTGTCCCGGAGGCGTGTGACGCCGGCGGCCCAGCTGCCGTCGTACGAGATGTAGTCGGCGTCCTCGGTGAAGAGCCGGCCGAAGCCGTCGGCGTCGCCCTCGGTCCAGGTCCTGCAGAACTCCGCGAAGAGGTCGCGGACCTCCCGCTCATGGGTGTCCATGCCCCTGCCCCTTCCCTCCATATATTTCGTTCGGCCGAACGAAATATATGGAGGGCGTACGGGACCGTCAAGGGGGAGGGGAGGTGGCGCCGGGCGCCTCAGCCCTCCCGCCAGGCGTCCTCGCGCAGATGCGATCCGGCCATCGGGCCCATCCGCAGCATCCCGCCGTCCACCGACCAGGACGCCCCGGTCACGTACGACGCGTCCGGTCCGGCGAGGAAGGCGATCACCGCAGCCACCTCGCGCGCGTCCCCCGGACGGCCCAGCGGGACGCCCGCGCGGTGCTCCGTGGTGACGTCGGTGTCCTCCTGGCCCGTCATCGGGGTGGCGATCTCGCCGGGCGCGACCGCGTTCACCGTGATGCCGTGGGCCGCCAGCTCCAGGGCCATCACCTGGGTGAGGAGGCCGAGCCCGCCCTTGGCCGCGCAGTAGGGCGCGGCGCCCACCCGGGGCTGGTGCTCGTGGACGGAGGTGACGTTGACGATCCGGCCGCCGCGCCCCTGGCGGATCATGCGGCGCGCGGCGCGCTGGCCGCAGAGCAGCGGGCCGACGAGGTCGACGTCCAGGACCTGGCGCACGGTGGCGAGGTCGAGGTCCACGAACGGCGTCTTCGTGCCCGTGCCGGCGTTGTTGACCAGGACGTCGATCCCGCCGAGCCGGTCCGCCAGTCCGTCGACGACGTCGGCGGCGTCCGGGAGCACGGTCAGGTCCAGGCGCTCGACGAACGCGCGCCGCCCCTGGGCCCGCACCTCCTCCGCGGTCTCCTCGGCGCCGCTCCGGTCCGTGTGCCAGGTGATGCCGACGTCCAGGCCGGCCGCGGCGAGCCGGACGGCCGTCGCGCGGCCGATCCCGGAGTCGGCGCCGGTGACGACGGCGGTGCGGGGGCGGACGTCCGCCGGGCTGTTCATGGGGGCCTCCCGAGGCGAGGGGACGGTACGGGACGTGGGCGGGGCCGCGCGCGGGCGTCCGCGCCCACCCCGCGCGTACCCGCCGCCCCGCCGCCCATCCGTCCCGGGGGCCCCGAAGCGCTACCGCCCGGCCGCCCCCGGCCCGGCCTCGGGGTCCGCCGCCTGCGGGCCCGGCCCCCGGAAGCGGCCGAGCGCCTTCCCCAGGGACTTCCACGGCGACGCGTCCGTCCGGGGCGCCGCCGGTGCCGTCCGGGGCGGGGCCTCGCCGCCGGTCGCCTCCGCGAGCGCCTCCAGCGCCGCCTCCGCGGCCTCCCGGTACAGGTCGCAGGAGGTCGTCATGGCTTCGAGGGCCTTGGCGTAGTGGGTGACCATGGCCCGCGCGTGCGCCAGCTCCTCGTCCGGGGTGAGGAGGTGCCAGCCCTGGCGCAGCCGGGTCAGCGCCTGTTCGGCGTCGGCCGGCAGGGGCTGCGGGAGCGCGGCGAACTCCATGATCCTGCCGAGGAGTTCGGTCGGCTCCGTACCGTCCAGGAACACGTTGCGGACCGTGAAGCGCTCGGCGTCGTACCCGGCGGGCGGCGGGTTCGGCGGCAGCACGGCGGCGCCGCCGCGCGGCAGTCCCACACCCAGCTCACGCTTCATCACGAAGTCGGCGATCAGAGCCTGTTCGGGCGTCGCCCGGTGCTCGACCACGCGGTGGCGCAGCCCCGGCGGCAGGAACGCCGTGACCGGCCGGCGCCCCAGCGCGTCCGGCGTCATCGCCTCGTGCACCACCACGTGGACGAACCAGCTCTCACGGGCGCACGCGCGCAGCAGCCGGCGCAGCTCGTCGTCGTCCTTCGGCAGGTGGTTGGCCGTCCGCAGGCGCACCCCGTCCACCACGTCGTGGTCCCAGGCGACCTGGTCGGTGTCGGGCCAGAAGACGGTGGCCGGCGAGAGCCAGCCCGCCTCCCACGCCCGCTCCGCCTCGGCGGCGAGGACCCAGCGCACGCCCCCGCGCTTCGCGGACCGGGACTCCGGCTCGTACGTGGTCAGTTGGGCCCGCACCGTGACCCCGTCGGCCGCGCTCCAGCGGGCCTCGAAGAGCCGGCGGGCCGACGGCCCCGGATCGGCGGACTCGTCCCGCGGGTACAGGTCGCTGGAGCGCGCCGCCTCGACGGGGTCGAGGTCCAGGAAGTCGTCGATCACCCGGGCCGCCTTGAGGGCGATCAGATTGCGCCGGACGTCCCGCTCGGGCTCGGGCCCGAGATGACGCCCGCGTCCGAACCAGGCGGTGTCGGGGACGGTGGTCGATGGAATCGTGTTCTTGGCCATGGAACCGTTCGGTGGGCGATCAGGGCGAGACCAGTATGGTCCGCCGCCCCGGCGGAGGGAGGAGTGACCCGGGGAAACGCGGCGCCGGGCGCGGCGGAACCGGTCACCGGGGGGACGGCGCGCCGCCCCGGCCGGGCAGCAGCGCCTCGGCGGCGGCCCGCGCCACGATCTCCGCCACGGTGGACAGGGCCGGCGAGTCGAGCTTCCACTGCTGCCAGTACAGGGGCACGTCCATGGGGTGGCCCGGGGCCAGTTCCACCAGGCGGCCCGCGTGCAGCAGCGGCAGCGCCTGGGGTTCGGGCACCATCCCCCAGCCGAGGCCGTAGGCCACCGCGTCGCGGAAGCCGTCGGACGTCGGCACCAGGTGACGGACCGGCCCCGCGCCCGACCGGCCCCGGGTGAGCGAGCGGACGAAGGCGTCCTGGAGTCCGTCGCGCCGGTCGAAGACCACCGTCGGTGCCTCGCGGAGCCCGTCCGCCAGCGGTCCGGAGAAGTGCGCGGCGGCGAAGGCGGGCGCGGCCACCGCGCGGTAGCGGGCCAGGCCGAGGCGGCGCACCGTACAGCCGGCCACCGGGTCGGGCGAGGACGTGACGGCCGCCATGACCTGGCCCTCGCGCAGCAGGGCCGTCGTGTGGGACTCGTCCTCGCGGTACAGCTCGAAGCAGATCGGCGGGTCCTGCGGGATCCGGGTGAGCGCCGGCAGGAACCAGGTGGCGAGGGAGTCCGCGTTGACCGCGACGGGGACCCGGACCGGACCCGGCTCGGCCGCCATGCCCAGTTCGGTGCGGGCGTCCCGCTCCAGCCGCGCCAGCTGCCGGGCGAACCGCACCACCACCTCGCCCGACTCGGTGGGTCGCACCGGCTTGGTGCGCATCAGCAGCACCCGGCCGGTGCGCTGCTCCAGCGCCTTGACGCGCTGGCTGACGGCGGAGGGCGTCACGTGCAGGGTCGCCGCGGCGGCCTCGAAGGTGCCCTCGTCGACCACCGCCAGCAGCGTCCGGACCTGGTCCAGGGGAAGCTCGTCCATAAGTCCGGCCACGCTACCCGCATAAGCACAGCTAAGGCTACCTAAGAATCTTTAGCTGTACTCATCCCGCCGATTTTCCTACGGTCGAGGCCATGACCAGCAGCCTCCTCGCCGCCGTCGTCGCCGGATTCGGCACCGGCCTCTCCCTCATCGTCGCCATCGGCGCCCAGAACGCCTTCGTCCTGCGCCAGGGCGCGCGCAGGCACGCGGTGCTCGCGGTGGTCGCCATCTGCGCGGTGTCGGACGCGGTGCTGATCGCGCTGGGCGTGGCCGGGGTCGGGGCGGTCGTCACGGCGTGGCCGGCGGCGCTGACCGCCGTGGGCCTGGCGGGTGGCGCGTTCCTGCTCGGCTACGGACTCCTCGCCGCCCGGCGCGTCCTGCGCCCCGACCCGGCCGCCGCCCTGACCGCCGCCGGCCCTGACGCCGGCTCGGCCCGCCGGGCCGTGCTGACCTGCCTCGCGATGACCTGGCTCAATCCGCACGTCTACCTGGACACCGTGCTGCTGCTCGGCACCCTCGCCTCCGACCGCGGCGACCTGCGCTGGGCGTTCGGCGTCGGCGCCGCGCTCGCCAGCCTCACCTGGTTCTTCGCGCTCGGCTTCGGCGCCCGGCTGCTCAGCGGCATCCTGTCCCGCCCGAAGGCGTGGCGGGTCCTGGACGGCCTGGTCGCGGCGACCATGCTGACCATGGGCGGGATGCTGGTGGCCGGCGCCTAGCGGACCCGTGCCGTCCGGCCATGGTGCGGACGGAACGGGACGGCCCCGGAGGCAGGTGCCTCCGGGGCCGCGCCGTGCGTGCGCCGGCTAGCGCGCCGAGTAGCCGAACGCCACGCCGTTGGCCGGGAGGCCGCCGGAACCGGGCTTGTACGCGGTGGTCGGGGCGACCGTGCCGCCCTGCGTCACGTTGGACATCGGCAGCGCGTAGAGCGCGCCGGTGGCCAGCGGTCCGGAGGGCATGCCCACGTACAGCTTGGTCGCCGTGAAGTGGATCGACCGGCCCACGTACTGGTTGGCGCCCGGCGGGCCGGGGATGCCGTCGCCGTCACCGGCCTCGATCCAGCGGTCGTTCGGGCCGGCCGATCCGGCGAGCGAGAACGTGTGGACCGCACCCGCGTTCGCGGCGGTGCCCAGGTCCTCGCCGGGCGTGCCGACGGCGAGCCGCATGGACGCCACGGTGCTCACCGAGCCGGGCGCGGTGTTGACGGCGGTGAGGGCCTCGCCCATCCGGTCGCCGACCTCCGAGGTGCCCGACACGTCGTCCTCCGCGGTGCCCTGCTTGAGCTCGCGCAGGTAGCTCCAGGTGCCGTCGGGCTTGATGCGGATCTGCACCACGCGGCCCGCGTTGGCGCGGTCCTCGGTGCCGACCGTCACGCTCTCGCCGGGCGAGCCGATCGCCAGGATCGACTCGGCGGCGGACGTGGTGCCGCTGGCCCGGAAGGGGGCCATGGCAACCGCGTAGCCGAACTGGTCGCCGGCCTCGGAGCCGCCGGAGATCGCGGCGTTGTCCTGGTCGAGCCCGGCGAGCGGCAGCGGCCGGCCGCCGGAGTCGAAGCGGTTGGCGTCGAGGATGGCGACGCCGCCGGCCTTCGCCGTGGTGCCCAGGGCCTCGTTCGGGGAGCCGATGGCGATGTAGTTCTGGTCGGCGGCCACGGACCAGCCGAACAGGTCGCCGGTCTCGGGCTCGCCCGGCACGGCCGGCGACCCCTGGTTCACGGCGAGGCTGGTGGTGCCGTGCACGTAGAACACCGCGCCCGCCTGGGTGGCGGTGCCGATGGTCTCGCCGGGTACGCCGATGATCAGGTACGGCCGGCCGGCGTCGTTCACCGCGGCGGCGATCCGGTGGCCCATGCGGTCGCCCGCCTCGGACGTCGAGGCCAGGAGACCGCTGGTCCCGAGGCCCTGCTCCAGGTGCGTGGCCTTCAGCGTGCCCGCGCCGAGGCCGCCGGCCGCGCCGTACAGGATGTCGACGAAGCCCGCGTTGTCGGCGGTGCCGACGGTCTCGCTCGGGGTGCCGGCGACCAGGTCGGTGAAGCCGTCCTTGTTCCAGTCGACGGTGGCGAGCGTCTCGCCGAAGTAGTCCTCCGCCTCGGAGCCGCCGGGCACCCAGTCCAGGTCCTGGCTGATCTCCGCGGTGCCCTTGCCGGCGCCGTACACGACCCGGATCAGGCCGGCCTTGGCGTCGGTGCCGACGGTGGCCTGCGGGTCGGAGATCGCGATGTCCTCCGCGCCGTCGCCGTTGAAGTCGGTCATCCCGGCCGGCTTCGGGGGAGTGCCGCCGCCGGTGACGGCGGTGCCGAGGTCGAGCCGCGGGGTGGTGGCGCCGGTGTAGACGATGCCCCGGCCGCTGCTCTTCAGCAGGGCCGTCAGGTCGGCGACGCTCTTGGTCGGGAAGGCCTGCTTCAGCACCGCGTACGCGCCGGCGACGTGCGGCGTGGCCATGGAGGTGCCGTTCTTGGCGGCGTACGCGCCGCCGGGGACGGACGAGACGATGCCGGTGCCGGGCGCGAACACGTCGAGCAGCGGGCCCCGGTTGGTGAACGCGGACAGCTCGTCGTCGTCGGTGGTCGAGCCGACCGTGACGGCGGAGGAGATGCAGCCGGGCATGCTCACCGCGTCGGTGTGCCCGTTGTTGCCGGCCGCGATCACGGTGGCCACGCCGGCGGTCAGCAGGTTGTCCACGAGCTGCTTGCGCAGGTCGGTGTCGCAGGGGGTGGTGTAACGCCCGTTGCCGAGGCTGAGGTTGGCGGCCACGATCGGCGTGCCGGCCTGCTTGAGCTTCAGCACGTGCTCCAGGCCCTTCAGCTGGGCGCTCTGGAAGCTGCCCACGCAGGGGGCGGCACCACCGCAGAACTCCTCGGTGGTGAACTGGCTGAAGACCTGGACGGCGACGATCTGGGCGGCGGGCGCCACGCCGGTCTTGGGCGCGCCGGCGAGGCCGGTGCCGTTGCCCGCGGCGATGCCGGCCACGTGGGTGCCGTGGTCGCAGGCGGCCATGGTCGCGCAGGGCCCGGCCGAGGTGTCGGCGGCGCCGGTGCCCACCTGGGCGTCGGTGCCGTTGGGGCAGAGGCTCGCGATGCCGCTCTCGGGGTCGCTCGGCGAGAAGCACGCCTCGGCCACGACCCGGCCCTTCAGGAACGGGTGGCCGGTCTCGACTCCGGTGTCCAGGACGGCGATCGCCTGGCCGGTGCCGGTCTTGCCCGCCGCGATGGCGTCGTCGCCGCCGATCAGCGGGACGCTCTGGTCGAGGGTCGGCGGCTCGACCTTGTCCTCGGTGACGCTGACGACGCCCGGCTTGGCGGCGAGCGAGTCGAGTCCGGCCCGGTCCACCGTGAGGGTGACCACGGGGACGGTCTCGAACTCCTGCTTCTTCTCGCCGGCGGTGGCCGCGTCGGCGACGTCCGCCAGGCTCTCCGTGACGACGTTGACGCGGACCGTGCCGCCGGTCGCCGTCCGGTCGTAGAGCGGCGGGTCGACCGGGTCGGTCGTGGCGCCGGCCGCCGCGGCGGCGGTCTGCGGGGTCGTGGCGTGGGCCGGTATCGCGGCGACGCCGAGGGTCACGGCCGTCATCGCGGTGACGACCGTCGCCCAGATCGTTCTCTTCATCGTGCCTCGGTGAGCGCAGGGGGCGCGTCAGGGCGCAGCCCGGGGAGCGGGAGGATTGCGGGGGCGGCGAGGGCCCCTGGTGGAGCGGGCCGGGCGGCGGAAGGGGTCCGCCGCCCGGCCCGTTAGGGCGAGTGCGATCAGGTCGCGTTGGCGCCGTTCTTCGGGTTGCCCTTCCACGCCACGGCCTTCAGGTAGACGTAGGCGTAGGAGTTGCAGCGCCAGCGCACGAAGATGTTGTACGCCTTGCAGCTGTGCGTCTTCATCGTGGTGTAGAAGGCGTTGTCGACGTTCGACTTCTTGCTGCGGTCGAGGTAGTACTTGTAGCCCTTGTACGTGTTGCCGATCAGGCCGTAGCCGTAGTCGTGGGTGTCACACGCGGCGCGGAAGTTGAAGCCGCCCGGGCGGCTGATGTTCGGGCCGGGGGTGCTGCAGCCGTCGTTGCGGATGCCCGCCACGCGGAAGTTGGTCGGCGTGTACCGGAAGACCGGCCAGTGCCAGCCGTAGTGCGCGGCCCAGGCGACGCAGCCGCGGTTGAGGTACCACATCCACTCGGTGGCGCGGTTGCAGTAGCGCGGGTACGCCTGCGGGTCGGTGATCTCACCGGTGGTGAAGTCGCCGGCCGGGGGCGCGGTCGCGGTGCCGTCGCCGGCCGGGCCCTGCAGCGGCTCGGTGGAGGACGGCAGGTCGGTGCCGACGGGCGCGGCGTTCGGGGCGGCCGAGTCGGCCGGGAAGGTCAGGTCCCATTCACCGCCGGACGGCGAGGCGATGTCGGAGACACGGCCCGTGGTGTCGTAGGCGTACGAGGCGACCGGGTCGGTGCCCTCGACCGGGTTGGTCACGTTGCGCAGCAGGCCCGAGGCGTCGTACGCGTAGCGCGCCAGGGTCTGGGTGGTGGCGCCGGACGTGAGGACGATCTCCTTGGCGCGGCCCGTGTACTCGCCGAGCGCGGTGGAGGTGGCCGTGGTCGCGGTCGAGTAGCGGACCGTCACCGACTGCGCGGGGGCGTCGGCGGTGGCGGGCTCGCTGACCGTGGAGACCCGGCCCTTGGTGTCGTACGTGATGGTGGCGGTGGCGCCGTCGGCGAGGTTGCCGAGGCTGGTGACCCGCCACTTGTCGGTGCCGGGCGCCACCTGCTTCCAGTTGTACGTGGCGGTGAGGCCGGCGACCCCGACGGGCGAACCGGCGTCCGCGTCGCCGGTCACGTCGGTGTCCGGAGTGCCGGTGGCCGCGGCGAGGGTCTCGACCGCGGTGGTCACCAGGGTGCCGGTGGCCTCGTTGTACGTCGTGGTCTCGGTCAGCTTGTCGCCGCCGGCCGTCTCGTACTTCTTGACGCCGCCGCCGCTCGGGTAGTCGACGCTGCTCTTCAGCGCGTACGAGACGGAGACCTTGGCGTCGAGGTCGGTGACGACGACGGAGTCGGCCTTCTGCTCCAGCTTGCGGTTGATCTGGCCGCCGAGGAAGCCGGCCTCCCAGCCGGGGCCGAAGACGCCCTGGTCCGGGCGGGTGGCGGGCGCCGACTCGGGCCGGGCGACGCCGTCCGCGCCCTCGGTCACCGTGTGGGTACGGCCCATGAGGCCCTCGGCCACATCGGTCTCGTACAGCTCGAAGGACTTCTCCGCGGTGGAGTACAGGCCGGGACCGACCTGCTGGATCTCCCCGTCGGCCAGCGGCGGGTCGACGGTGGTGGCCGCGGCCTGCGGCTGCTGGAAGACGGCGGCTCCGGCGCTCGGCTGCGGAAGCATGAGCGCCATGGAGAGCGCGGCCATGACAGGCAGGGCTGTCTTGCGCACGAGTCCCCCCTCGTGTCGTAGGTGTGTTGCTTGATCGCTGCGGAACGTAGACCCGCGCTGATCATGGCGACAAGTGGTCTGTAGGGAAACGAACTTGGTTCTGGTTCCTTGCAGCAGTGAAGAAGTGCCGTGCGGGGGACGGGGTTTGAGTACGCGTACTCATGTGGCGGAACCGGCCCCGGCCCAACACTGGGCGCATGACGCGAACAAGGCCCCGGACCAGGCAAGTTGACCGCGCGGCGCGCCGCTTCCGCGGCGTCCCGGCGCTGACGGTCCTCGCCGCTCCGGGTCTTGCCGCGAGCGACGGCGGGCGGCCGGTGGCGCGGAGGTGCGGGAGCGTGTCCGCCGATGCCGCCACTACCGGCAGTGATGCCGCCGTGACCGGCAATGATGCCGCTCTCGCGGCGCCTGGGCGCGGTCCGCGCGGCCGACGGGAGCGGGTGGGGGCCGGCCGGTGCGGCGCACTCACCGGCAGTCCCTTCGCGCAGGCAAATCACCCTCGCCGGAAGTCGATCCCGTGTGAACGAGGTCACACGTTCGATCTCATTCTCGGTGATGATTCAACAACATCACGTGACGATGAATGGGAGATAGTGTCCTAAATCGGTGCTGTAGAGGCGAGTTGGGGGCCGTCGGGCCATTGAGGGCAGTTGTTCGCAGGGTGTGTCAGATCGATTGCGTCAGCAATCGGCCATGTGTTCGCTCGTGGCTGGATCTCACCTGTGCCGGACCGGTGGACTGCCCTCCGGCGCGTCGCCGAGGAGTTCCGCCAGGCCGCGCCGGGTGGTCGCGATCACGACGCGGTCCGTGGGGTGGAGGACGTGGCCCGGGTGCAGGTCCCAGAGGAGGGAAGGGTGGCGGGTGTCGTGACCGGTGTGCGCGAGGTCCGGCGAGCGGAGCTCCGGGCGGGTGATGTCCAGCGCGATGACCCGCCACGCACCCGGCCGGAACGCCTCCGCGACGGTCCGGCCCTCCAGCTGCGGATGCCCCGCGACGACGAGCGCCGCGACCAGCAGCACCTTCCGCTCGACGGAGACCGCACCCAGGATCTGACGGCCCATCATGGCCCCCGCGAACGCCGGGGCGGCGAGGTGCGTGACGCTGCGGCTGCGGGTGACCGCGTCCGGGTGCGCGGCCCGCAGCGTGCGGTAGACGGCAGCGGCGAAGTCGTCGTCGTACAGGCGCAGCGCCACCCGCAGGTCGCCGCGGAGCGCCCGGGCCGCGAGCGTCGCCTCCAGATTGGTGGTGTCCGAGCTGGTCAGGGCCAGCAGCGCGTCGGCCCGCCGGATCCGGGCCGCGTCGAGGACGCCGTCCTCGGTGACGTCCCCCAGGACCACCGGCACGCCCAGGTCGCGGGCCAGCGCGATGCCGCGCGCGTCCGGGTCCTGCTCCACGCACACCACCGGGACGTCCAGCTCCCGCAGCCGGGCCAGGACCCGGGCGCCGATCTTGCCGAGACCCAGCAGCACGACGTGCCCGGACAGGACGCGCGGCGGGCGGCGCAGCGCTCCGGTCGTACGGAACACGCCGAGCGCCTCCAGGGCGCCCGCGACGAGCAGCGGCAGCAGGGCGAGACCCAGCAGACCGGACAGGAGCTGGAGGACCTGCCGGGTCCGCGACTCGTCCAGCGCCGGGTCGTTGATCGAGAACAGGTCCAGCAGGGTCAGGTACGCCGCGTGGACGGGGTCGGCGTCGGTCAGCGCCGCGGTGGTGGCGGTGAGGCCCACCACCGCCGCGACGATGCCGGCGAGCGACCAGCGCAGCCGCGCGGAGAACACCTCGCCGAGCGGGGCGCCGCGCCGGGCGAGCCGCCGCGGCGGCGGCACCGGGCCCGTACGCCGGACCGTTTCGAGGACGACGGTGCCGCGCCCGGCCGAGCCCCGCACGGCCCGGTCGTCCGGCAGCAGCTCCGGCCCCTGCGCGCCGCTCGCCTCCGAGCCCTCGCTGCCGGACGGGTCGGCCGGGGTGGACGACAGCAGGGCCAGGGTGCACAGGCCCGGGTCGGGCACCTCGCCCCGGGCGGACGGCGGGCGTTCGGCCGCGCGCAGCAGCAGACCGTCGGCCTGGAGGACCTTGTTGGTGTCGGCGACGGCGGTCGCCACCAGCGCCGGCGCGGCGGTGTCCGCGTCGGAGAGCACGGTGGTGGACGCGTCGAGGACGGCGCGGTCGCCGCCCGGCGCGGCCACCAGGGCGGCCTGGTCGAGCAGCTCCTCCAGATGGTGGCCGAGCTTCCGGTTGTACATGCGGACGACGAGCCGCAGCCCCGGGTTGAGCCGGCGCGCGGCGAGCGCGGCCCGCAGGTTCGTCTCGTCGTCCTCGTACAGCAGCGCGAGCGCGGCGGCCCGGTCCACTCCGGCCCGGAGCAGCACCGACGCCGTCGGCCTCTCCGCCGTCTCCACGCGCACGGGCAGCACCCCGCCGGAGGAGTCGGGCCGGTCGGTGGCGGGCGGACCGGCCGCCTGCTCCTCCGCCTCGTCGGCGGGGACGACGAGCACCACCCGCCGGCGGTACACCTCCCGCAGCTCCACCGCGAGCCGCCGCGACAGCCCGTCGTCCCCGCACACCACCATGTGCCCGCCGGCCTCCTGCGGAGTCCGCCCCTGACCCGGTACCGCGACCATGTCCCCACCCCCGTGGCGCGCGCCGTGACCGCCCGTCCGGCCACCGTCCCGTTCCCGCCGCCCCCGCCATCGTGGCAGGCCGGGGCGGAGGCGTTCACTGCCGGAGGACGGCAGTCTTGACGCGTTCTTGATGCCGCGGGAGCGAGCGCCGGGGTGCGCGCCGGTGCGGGTGGCCGGCCGCGGCCCGCCGGGTCCGGGCACCGCCGGGGTCGGCGCGCCACCGCCCTGACCAGTAGGATCATGCGTTCGCGGCCGTCCGCGGCGAGCACCAGGGGCGGGGAGATGAAGGACGGGGACGTGGAGGAGTACGAGCGGCTGCTCGCGGACGTCGCGGCCACCGGCCGGCGGCTGAACCGGGACGAGCTGGAACGCCGCCGGGAGGCGGGGGAGCGCGCCGCCGGCGAGGGCCTGGCCCTGCGCGCCCTCATCGGCCGGCACCTCGCGGCCGTCCGCGACGCCTGGCCCGAGCGCCCGCTGTCCCGGCGGACGACCCTCGACCTGCTCGCCGTCGTCGAGCAGTCCGTCGACGCCTTCGCCGGCGGGTACGAGCGTGCCCAGCGCCTGGCGGTACGTCAGGAGGAGGCCGAGCGCCGCGAGTTCGTCGACGACCTGCTGTACGGCCGCAGCGACGTCGGGCGCATCGCCGAGCGCGCGGAACGCTTCGGGCTCCGCCTCTCGCAGGCGCACGCGGTCGCCGTCGCCCGGGGCCCCCGTGCGTACAGCGAGGCCGACGCGGTCCCGCAGCAGGTCGAACGGGCCCTCATCGGCAGGTTCGGCGACCGGCACATCCTGCTCACCACCAAGGGCGGCCGGATCGTGTGCGTCGCCCCCGGCGACCAGGCCGACGTCCTCACCTACTTCGCGAAGCAGGCGTTCGCGGCCACCGGCGGCGGGCAGGCGGCGATCGGCCGGCCCCAGCCCGGCCCGCGCGGTGTCGTCCACTCGTACGAGGAAGCGCTCGGCGCCCTCGACCTCGCCGACCGCCTCGACCTCGACGCCCCCGTCCTGCACGCCGCCGACCTGCTCGTCTACCCGGTCCTCACCCGGGACCGGCAGGCCATGGAAGACCTCGTCGGCAGCGTCCTCGGCCCGCTCCAGACCGCCCGCGGCGGCGCGGAACCCCTCCTGGACACCCTGACCGCGTTCTTCGACAGCGGCTGCGTCACCACCCAGGCCGCACGACTGCTCAACCTCTCGGTGCGCGCCGTCACCTACCGCCTCGACCGGATCCACCGCCTCACCGGAGCGGACCCCGCCGATCCGGTCAGCCGCTACACCCTCCAGACCGCCGTCATCGGCGCCCGTCTCCTCGGCTGGCCCGGAAAGCCCCTCTGACGGCCCGTCACCGCGCCGAAGAGCGCGGCGTCGGCATCAAGAACGCGTCAAGACTGCCGGACACCGGCAATGCGCGTGCCGGCGCCGGAGCGTCAGAATGGCCCTGCCGGCGGCGCACCGCGAGGGTCGCTGCCGGGCACCGGAAGCGGCGAGCACGGGGGAGGGCGGGCATGGCGGAGCTCTTCGGCGCGGCCTTCGGCTTCCCCGGTTTGATCCTGACGTCCGCGCTCGCCGTGGTGGCCGGTTTCTGGCTGCTCGTGCTCTGCCGGATGGTGCCGCTCGACGCCTTCGACGCGGACGTGGACAGGGAGGCGCTGGGCCTCGGTGCCGTCCCCGTCGCCGTGGCCGGTTCGGTCTTCGTCGCCGCCGGATGGCTGCTCGACCTCGCCGGCATGCTGCTGCTGGGCCGGTCGGGCCTGCCCGCGCCGTGGTCCCTCCCGCTCTCCGTCGCACTGCTCGCCGGGGCGCTCGCCGCCTCGTGGCGGCTGACGCGGTGGCTGGCCGGCCGGGTGAGGAAACGTCCGGCCGCCGCCCGCCGGACCCGGCGCCCCGGCGCCGCCCCCGGCCCGCACCCCGCGCGGCCCCCGGCCTGAGCCGCCGCGCCCATCGACTCCCTACCGACACGGGGTACTTCTCTCATGGATGCCATCACCGCGGGCATCGGCGCGCTCGTCGCTGTCGCCCTGCTCCTCGCCGTCGCCGTCGCCCTCACGCTCAGCCGGCTCTTCCGCAAGGTCGAGCAGGGCAAGGCGCTGATCGTCTCCAAGATGCGCAAGGTCGACGTCACCTTCACCGGCCAGGTCGTCCTGCCCGTGCTGCACAAGGCCGAGATCATGGACATCTCGGTGAAGACCATCGAGATCTCCCGGACCGGCCGCGACGGACTGATCTGCCGGGACAACATCCGCGCCGACATCCGCATCTCGTTCTTCGTCCGCGTCAACAAGACGGTCGAGGACGTCATCAAGGTCGCCCAGGCCATCGGCACCGCCCGGGCGAGCGACCAGGCCACCCTCCAGGAGCTGTTCAACGCGAAGTTCTCCGAGGCGCTCAAGTCCGTCGGCAAGCAGATGGACTTCACCGACCTCTACACCAAGCGCGAGGAACTCCGCTTCCGCATCATCGAGCTGATCGGCATCGACCTCAACGGCTACAGCCTGGAGGACGCGGCCATCGACCACCTGGAGCAGACCCCGCTCACCCAGCTCGACGCCGGCAACATCCTCGACGCCCAGGGCATCCGCAAGATCACCGAACTCACCGCCGCCGAGAACGTCCGCACCAACGAGCTCCGCCAGAACGAGCAGAAGGAGATCACCCGCCAGAACGTCGACGCCCGCGAGGCCATCCTGGAGCTGGAACGGCGCCAGGCCGACGCCGAGATCAAGCAGCGGCGCGAGATCGAGACCGTACGCGCCAAGGAGGAGGCCGAGACGGCGAAGGTCGTCGAGGAGGAGCGGCTGCGGGCCCAGAGCGCCTTCCTCCGCACCGAGGAACAGCTCGGCGTCCAGCGGGAGAACCAGGCCCGCGAGGTGGCCGTCGCGCAGAAGAACCGCGAGCGGGTCATCGCCGTCGAGAACGAGCGGATCGAGAAGGACCGGCTCCTGGAGGTCATCGCCCGCGACCGCGAGACCGAACTCACCCGGATCGCCGCCGAGAAGGAGGTCGAGGCCGAGCGCCGCGAGATCGCCGAGGTCATCCGCGAGCGGGTCGCCGTCGACCGGACCGTCGCCGAGCAGGAGGAGTCCATCAAGCGGCTCCGCGCCGTGGAGGAGGCCGAGCGCGAGCGGCAGGCCCTGGTCATCGCCGCCGAGGCGGAGGCCCAGGAGAAACTGGTCAAGGACATCAAGGCCGCCGAGGCCGCCGAACAGGCCGCGGTCCACCGGGCCGCGGAGGAACTGACCCTCGCCGAGGCCCGCCACAAGGCCGCCGACCTCGACGCCCGCGCCAGGCTCCGGCTCGCCGAGGGCGCCCAGGCCGAGGCCGCCGCCGAGGGACTGGCCGCCGTCCAGGTCCGGGAGAAGGAGGCCGACGCCATCGAGAAGGCCGGCCGCGCCGAGGCCGGGGCCACCGAGGCCCGCCTCCGGGCGGAGGCCGAGGGCCTGCGGGCGAAGGCGCTCGCGGAGGCCGCCGCGATCGGCGAGAAGCTGAAGGCCGAGGCCGAGGGCCTCAACCAGAAGGCCGTCGCCGTCGCCGCCTTCGACGAGGCGTCCCGCACCCACGAGGAGTACCGGCTCCGCCTGGAGGCTGAGAAGGACATCCGGCTCGCCGGCCTCGACGTCCAGCGGCAGGTCGCCGAAGCCCAGGCCACGGTGCTGGCCACCGGGCTGGAGAACGCCGACATCAACATCGTCGGCGGGGAGTCCGTCTTCCTCGACCGGCTCGTCCAGTCGATCGCGCTCGGCAAGTCCGTCGACGGCTTCATGGACCACTCGCAGACCGCCCGGGCCCTCGCCGGACCGTGGCTGAACGGCGACGGCTCCTTCACCGAGGACCTGACCAAGGTGCTCGGCTCCCTCTCCACGGCCGACGTCCAGAACCTCAGCGTCTCCGCGCTGCTCGCCAAGGTCATGAAGTCCGGCGCCCTCGACCCGGCGGCCCCGGCGCCCGGCCCGGCCGGCCAGGCGCTCAACGGCACGACGGCGCACTGACACACACGGGACCAGGAGGGCCGGTGCCGGACACGGGGGTTCCGGCACCGGCCCTCCTCCGCAGGAGACACGGGGAGAGGCACCACACGATGGACACGAAGCAGGCGCCCACCGGGACGCACGGCGGCGTCGACGAGGACGCGTACGCGGTCCTGCGCGACCGGCTCACACAGCTGGCAGCCGAACTGGCCGCCCGCGCCCAGGCGTTGAACGACGAGCGGACCCGCGTCTTCGGCTCCGGCGAGCTGGAACTCACCGGCACCGCGCAGCTGCGGACCGAGACGCCCTGCGTCCTCACCGACGCGGTGGCCGTCGGCGGCCTCCTGTTCTTCGGCCGCACCCGCCCGCCCGGCGCCGACACCGGGGAACCCCGCGTCGCCGACGTCTTCGCCCTGTACGACCGCGAGTTCACCGCCCAGCCCGAGGACGCGCTCCCCGGCCTGCTCGACGACCCGGACTTCGTCCGCGAGTTCACCGCCCTCCACCGCTACTTCCGCGGCGCGCGCCTCGTCCGCCTCCGCCGCGCCGAAGGACGCCTCCTCGCCGTCTTCCGCACCGGCGACAAGGCCGACGACCTGCGCGTCCTGCGCTGGACGGTCACACCGTCGGGGGAGTGCCGGTTCCTGGACGCCCGCGGCGACCGCGCCCTCCCCGCGCCGGCCGGCCAGGACGTCACCTGGACCGCCGCCGGCCGCGACGACCACGTGCCCGGCCGCCACCCCCACCTCGACCTCGGCGGACGGCTGTACGTCTCCACGGTCGGCGGCACCCTCACCGTCAAGACCGAGAACGACACCGAGACCGCCGACGGCGTCCACACCGAGCCCGTCGACGACCCCCTGCAGTCCCTCGCCGACGCCGAGGTCGCCCACGCCGTCGTCGGCCCGCTCGTCCTCGTCCGCGTCCTGCCCTACCGCGAGACGACCGTCCGCCACCTGGTCTTCCACACCCTCACCGGCACCGTCGTCCGCCTCGACGCCCTCGGCCAGGCATGCCTGCGGCTCCCCGACGACCGCGGCGTCGTCTTCCCCGGCGGATACTGCCTCGCCGACGGCACCGTCCGGACCTTCGACACCGACACCACCGGCCTCGCCCACGACGGCTCCGTCACCTCCCCGCACGGCGAGGACGTCCTGTACGTCTTCCGCGCCCCCCACGACGGACGGACCGTCCTCCTCCCGTACCACCGGGTCCGCGAGGAGATCACCCGCCCCGTCACCGGCCGCGCGCACGCGCTGCTCGACGACGGGACCCTCGCCGTGCTGCGCGGGACCGGCTCCGAGCCGGGCCGCGTCCACCCCGTGCAGCTCTGGCGCACCCCCTTCACCGCCGACACCCACCTCCCGCCGGCCGGCACCGGACCCCTGGCCCGGATCGGCGACGCCGACCTCGTCCGCGGCATCTCCGACTGCCTCGCCGTCGCCCGCCAGGCCACCGAGACCACCCCGACCGGCCCCGTGTACGCGGCCCTGCTCGCCGCCTGCGACCGCGCCACCGACACCCACCACTGGCTCCACGACCCGGACACCGGCGACCTCGGCACCCCGCTCGCCGCGCTGCGCACGACCGCCGAGCAGGTCCTCGCCGAGTTCGAGACCGTCGCCGCCCTCACCGGCCGCGCCGCCGACGCCCTCGCGGACGCCGAGCGGACCCTCACCCGGCTCGTCCGCCAGGTCCGCGGCGAGTCCCCCGCCACCGCCGACGAGTGGATCTCCCGCCTCACCGACCTCCGCCGGGCCCAGGGCCGCCTCCTCACCGTCAAGGAGCTGCGGTACGCCGACACCGACGCCGTCGACGCCCTGGCCCGCCGGACCGAGGACGACATCGCCTCCGCCGCCCAGCGGGCGGTCGCCTTCCTCCACCGCCCGGACGCCTTCACCGCCCACGCCGCGGAAGCCGAACGGCTCGCCGCCGCCGCGGCCGGCGCCGACAGCGTCACCGCCACCGACGACCTCGCCGCACGCCTCGACGAGCAGGGCCTCGGGCTGCGCACGCTCAGCGAGGTCGTCGCCGGCCTGGACATCGCCGACGCCACCGTCCGCACCTCCGTCCTCGCGCGCGTCGCCGACGTCCTCGCCGGCCTCAACCGGGCCCGGGCCGTCCTGACCGCCCGCCGCGCCGAACTCCTCGACCGCGAGGGACGGGCCGAGTTCACGGCGCGGTTCGCCCTGCTCGCCGAGGCGGTCACCGGCGCGCTCGCCGCCGCCGCCACCCCCGAGGACTGCGACGCCCGGCTCGGCGGGCTCCTGCTCCAGCTGGAGAACCTGGAAGCCCGGTTCGCCGACCACGACGGCTTCCTCCGCGACCTCGCCGACAAGCGGACCGAGGTCCACGACGCCTTCACCGCACGCCGCCAGACCCTCGCCGACGCCCGCGCCCGCCGGGCCGAACGCCTCGCCGAGTCCGCAGCCCGGACCCTCGACGCCGTCGCACGGCGGGCCGCCCGGCTCGACGGCGCCGACGACGTCCACGCGTACTTCGCCTCCGACCCCATGGTCGCCGCGCTCCGCCGCACCGCAGACGAACTGCGCGACCTCGGCGACCGGGTGCGGGCCGGGGAACTGGAGGGCCGGCTCGCCGCCGCCCGCCAGGAGGCCGGCCGGGCCCTGCGCGACCGCACCGAGCTGTACGTCGACGGCGGCGACACCCTCCGCCTCGGCCGGCACCGGTTCGCCGTCCAGCGGCAGCGGCCCGAGCTCACCCTGGTCCCGGACGGCGACGCCCTCGCCTTCGTCGTCACCGGCACCGACTACCGCCGCCCCGTCACCGATCCCGCCTTTCAGGCCACCCGCCCGTACTGGACCCGGACCCTCCCCTCCGAGTCCCCGGACGTCTACCGCGCCGAATACCTGGCCGCCCGCCTGCTCGCCGAGCACGGCGCCGACGCCCTGGCCGCCGCCGACCTGCCCGCGCTCGTCCGGCGCGCCGCGGAAGCCGCGTACGACGAGGGGTACGAGCGCGGGGTCCACGACCACGACGCGACGGCCGTCCTCGCCGCCGTGCTCCGGCTGCGCGACGGCGCCGGACCGCTGCGCCACCCCGCCGAGGCCCGGGCGCGCGCCCAGCTGTTCTGGGCGCACACGGCGACCGCCGAGGCCCGCACCGCCTGGCACCGCCGCGCCGCCTCCCTCGCCCGGGCCCGCGACCTCTTCGGCGCCGCACCCGGCCTCGACGCGCTCCGCCGCGAACTGGCCGAGGAGACGGGCGACCCGGCCGCCGCCGCGTACCTCGTGGACGAACTGACCTCCGCCCCGGCCGGGTTCGCGGTGTCCGCGGAGGCCCGCACGCTGCTGGAGAAGTTCCGCAGGACCGTGGGGAGTCACGCGTACGACGACGACCTCGCCGCCCTCCCGGACGTCACGGCCCGCCGCCGGCTCGTCGAGGGGTGGCTGCACGCCTACGCCGCCGCCTCCGGAGAGCAGGCCGGGACGGGCGTCCTGGCGGAGGCCGTCGCCGTCGAACTGTGCCCCGCGCTCGACCGGTACGACGCCGACGGCCCCACCCGCACCACGGTCACCGGCCTGCTCGGCCGTCATCCGCGCCTGACCGACGGCTCCCTGGAGCTGCGCGTCGACGAATTCCTGCACCGCACCGCCGAGTTCGCCGCCCGCGACGTCCCCGCCTTCCGGGCCTACCAGGAGCGCAGGGCGGAACTGGTCGCGGCCGAACGCGCCCGGCTGCGGCTGGACGCGTACCGTCCGCGCGTCATGGCCTCGTTCGTCCGCAACCGGCTCGTCGACGAGGTCTATCTGCCGCTCGTCGGCGACAACCTCGCCAAGCAGCTCGGCGCGGCCGGCGACGGCCGCGCCGACCACCACGGCCTGCTCCTGCTGCTGTCCCCGCCCGGCTACGGCAAGACGACCCTCGTGGAGTACGTCGCCGAACGCCTCGGCCTGCTCCTCGTCAAGGTCGACGGCCCCTCGCTCGGCCCGGACACCGTCACCCTCGATCCGGCGGAGGCACCGGACACCGGTGCCCGCCGCGAACTGGAGAAGATCGCTTTCGCGCTCGCGGCCGGCAACAACGTCCTGCTGTACCTGGACGACATCCAGCACTGCTCGCCCGAGTTCCTGCAGAAGTTCATCCCCCTCTGCGACGCCACCCGCGGCCTCGCCGGGCACGACCTGCGCGGCAAGCGCTTCGCCGTCTGCATGGCCGGCAACCCCTACACCGAGTCGGGGCGGCGCTTCCGCGTCCCCGACATGCTCGCCAACCGCGCCGACGTGTGGAACCTCGGCGACGTCCTCACCGGCAAGGAGGACGCCTTCGCCTTCAGCTTCGTGGAGAACGCCCTCACCTCCCACCCGGACCTCGCCCCCCTCGCCGGCCGCGACCGCGCGGACGTCGACCTGCTGGCCAGACTCGCCGCCGGCGACCCCACCGCGCTCCGCGACCGCCTCACCCACCCGTACGCCCCGGCCGAACTCGACCGGATCCTCGCCGTCCTGCGGCACCTGCTGACCGCCCGCACCACCGTGCTCGCCGTCAACGAGGCGTACATCGCCTCCGCCGCGCAGGCCGACGACGCCCGCACCGAGCCGCCGTTCCGCCTCCAGGGCTCGTACCGCGACATGAACAAGCTGGCGGCCCGCATCTCGGCCGCCATGGACGACGCCGAACTCGCCGCCCTGATCGACGACCACTACACGGCGGAGGCCCAGACCCTCACCACCGACGCCGAGGCCAACCTCCTCAAGCTCGCCGCCCTGCGCGGCACCCTCACCCCGGAACAGGCCCGCCGCTGGACCGAGATCACCACCGCCTACACCCGCGCGCGGACCCTCGCCGGCGCGGGCGACGACCCGGCCGCCCGCGCCGTCGCCGCCCTCGGCCTCCTCGCGGACCGGATCACCGCCGTGGAGGCCGCCATCACCCGCGCCGCCGACCCCCGCCGGCTCCCCGCCGGACGGCACGCCCGGGACTGACACGAGGAGGGACGGGGACGGGCCGGCGGCGGGGTCAGGCGGGCAGGGCCATCACCAGCAGGGGAGCGGTGGTGGGCCGGGGGGAGCCTCCGGCGGGTTCGAGCGTGAGGCCGACGGCGCCCGCGTCCGCCGGGTCTCCGGTCAGCACCACGGTGCCGTCGCGGTCCAGCAGACCGGCCGGCAGCATCGTGCCGTCGTGGTCGAGCCACACCTGGTACGTCCGCCCGGCACCGGGAGCGGGCAGGTTCGCGGCGCTGAAGACCGCCTTGTTCCGCGCCTCGGAGGAGACGACGGTGGTCAGGGCCCCGTTCGCCGCCCGGCCGTGCACGGTGCGCGCGTCGGGGGCCGCCAGCACTGCGCCCACCTCGTCGAGCTGGCGCTGGGCCTGCCGGGCCTGCTCGGCGAGGTCGTCCCCGGCCCGCGTCTGCCACACCGCCACTCCGCCGAGCGTGGCGGCGGCCACGCTCGCGGCCAGCGCCAGGGGCACCGCGCGCCGGCGGAGGGCGCCTCCGAGCGCGGGCGCCGTACCGGTCGCCCGGCCCCGCGGCGGCAGTTGGCGCACGCCGTCGACGGCCGCCATGACCCGCGTCTTGACCGCGGCGGGCGGCGGCTGGGAGACGGCGGCGGCGAGACGCGCCGTCGTGGCCCGGAACTCGGCGGCCTCCCGCCGGCACGCCTCGCAGGACCGCAGGTGCGCGTCGAAGTCCCCGCGCTCGGTGTCGTCGAGGGCGCCGAGGGCGTACGCGGCGACGAGGGTGTGGGCGTCGGTGGAGTGGTGGTTCATGTGGTCACCCCCATGCAGTCGCGGAGCCGGATGAGCCCGTCGCGCATGCGTGTCTTGACGGTGGGCAGGGGCGTGCGCAGGGTTTCGGCGACTTCACGGTAGGTCAGCCCCTGGTAGTAGGCGAGG